>NZ_JAVSPX010000002.1:0-225436 GCF_037162615.1 Mesorhizobium sp. ISC15
CTGAGATCTTGGCTACAACGCTTGCCACGTCTGAGCGATCCCACACATTATTCGCATCTTCCCGAAATGACTTTAGATCGAAATCGACAACGGAGATCGCTGTTGCGCGTGGCGGGGGAATCCATTGAGTTAGCGTATCAAAAAACTGCTCACGCTGGACGTCGAGGTATGAAGTTAGCGGCGACAACAGGCTAAGAGCCGACAGAGCGCTTGAGGCAACACCTGCCAAGATGGGCTTCACGCGTAGCAGCCTCATGCACAGCTCCTAAAGCTCACTTGGCTCAGCAATCCGCTGTAAGCGGTCTGTGTTGCATTCGATTATCCCGTTGATACGCCTGATGGCGCCGACCCCCTCTATCGCGAGTACAGCCCGATTGATTTTTGGCCTACTTGCTCCCAGAATCTCAGCCAAGTCCGATTGGGTGAGCGATAATCTGAGATTGGCGGTCACCGGCAACTTATTGCCGTGGATCTGCCTCAGGATCCCGAGGAAAAAACGGGCGACTCGGGAGTTCAAATCGTAAAGGGCAATTGTTTCCAGCTGTTCGGTCGTGCCCCGCAATCGAGAGCAGAGGTAACGGATGATCGCTGGGGCCGCTCCTGGCGTAAGTGTGACAAGATCTATAAAAGGCTGCTTAGCAATTACGAAACCCTCGGTGGCTACCTGCGCCGTGGCCTCGGCTGATCGAGGCCGATCGTCTAGCAGGGCCATCTCGCCAAACAGTTCTCCGGCTTCAATTTGTTGCAGGACTAACTCACGCCCCTGCGGAGTGGTCAGAGATAGCTTGATGCGTCCAACGATCACGCCAGCCATGTAATTTCCTTCGTCACCTCGCTGGAATATTACTGTGTCTGGGAGCCATCTGCGGTAGCTTGAGATATCTGCAAGCGCGGCGATCGTCGTATCGTCGAAGTCTCGAAAGATCGGAAAGGAACGCCAGAAGGCAGGGCTTCTAACCATCTTGGTCATATTGTTTCCTCTTCAAAAAAGCCCCCCTTCGAACGACGACAGGCTCGCCCGGCAGATCGCTGGGAAAGATCGTGTCCCAGGGAGTGGTGTATCTGACGGCTTGGTCGCCGTGCTCTCCGGCATGGGGCCAGGCTGATCAGCGTGCCACGGCTGGTAGGCTGATGAGGGGATCATCGCTCATTTGGCTGATGGTTTCGTCTAATCGCGATCGTTGAGTCAAGCACCTTTATAGTTTCTGAGACGCGTATGCCGGGTGCAGGGTCGTCTTCGCGGTCGACATCGGTCGCCGCATGATGGAGCTTCGCGGGAGGAGCCTTCAAATGTGGACGACGCACTCTGCTGAGCCAGCGGTGCACCCCATCAAGCGGAATGGCTCTGCCCACGTCCCGGCAGGGACGTCTCAGCGCGCTCGGGGACCGAACGCTATTCCTAGGGCTATCACGCTGTGGCGCCGGCGGTCCGATCGAAGAACTCACCGGCCTTCAGCATCGCGTGCATCGTCACGGCCAGTTTGCGGGCTACGGCAACAGCAGCTCGTTTGAAGCCGATCCGCTCGCGGAGTTTGAGGCCCCATGTCCGCAGGGCGCTGTCGGCCGAGCTGCGGGTCAGGATCACCGTGGCGGCTTCGTAGAGAAGCCCTCGCAAATGACGATCGCCGCGCCGGGATATGTGGCCATCATAATCGACCTCTCCTGATTGGTAGCGGCGGGTCGTCAGACCAAGCCAGGCGCCAACAGAGCGGGACTTCTTGAAGTTGTTGGGATCTTCAATGGCGGTGACGAAAGAGGTCGCGGTGATCGTGCCGACGCCAGGGATCGACATGAGGAGCTGACACGCTTGGTTTTGGCGCGCAGCAGCGACAAGCTGGCGTCCGAGCTCGGTGGCACGGATGCGCATGCTGCGCCAGGCTTCCAGCATCGGCAGCACGATAGGGGCGAGCCCGTCCTGATCGACAAGAAGACTCCGGACATTCTTTTCGAATGTGCTTCCCTTGCCCGCGGGAACGAGCAATCCAAATGTCTTCATGAGCCCCCGGATCTGGTTTGAAAGCTCGGTGGTGATCCTGACCAGCCGGGTGCGTGCCGCCACCAGGGTGCGGGTCAGCATGCTGTCGAACCCTTTCACCCGCACCTCACGAAAGAACCCTACTTCTGCAAGATGCGCCAAACCGTCGGCATCGTTCGCGTCAGTCTTATTCGCGGCCATGTCCAGCGCTGCTTTGGCATGGCGAGCATCGATGCAGATCGCTGGCACCCTTTCCGAGCGTAGCGCGTGATAGAACCAGACGGAAAGGGGCCCAGTCTCGAACACCACGCGTTTGGCGGCTGGCGCCCGCTTACGGATAAGCTCGGCAATGATCTTTGGATCAGAGGCGCACTTCCCGCGCCAGACGTGCGCATTTCGCTGATCGTGGGCAGTGATTTCACGCGATCGTGGGCAGCAGAAGCCTGACCGACGGTTGCTATGAGTTCACTGGTTTTTAGTCGGCGTCAAGCGCTTGCTTGCCAGCTATTTTCCGCAAGCTTTCGCCGGTCATGTTGATGCGGTGAGCATTGTGAACGAGGCGGTCGAGGATGGCGTCGGCAAGGGTGGGATCGTCGCCGATGACTTCGTGCCACTGATCGACGGGCACTTGGCTTGTTACGATGGTGGAGGCCCGCCCGTTGCGGTCTTCAAGCATCTCCAGCAGATCGATGCGCTGGCTTTGAGTGAGCACCGAGATGCCCCAGTCGTCCAATATCAGCAGCTCGACGCGAGCGAGAGACTTGAGCATGCGGGCATGGCGACCGTCGCCACGAGCCAGCGCCATTGCCTCGAACAGGCGCGGGACACGTTGGTAGGAGACGGAGCGCCCGTCCCGGCAGGCTTTGTGGCCCAGGGCACAGGCAAGCCACGATTTTCCCACGCCGCATGGGCCTGTAATTGCCAAATTATTGTGCCGAGAGATCCAGTCGCCGGCGACAAGCCTGGCAAGAAGGGCGCGGTCGATGCCGCGCGGGATGCGCAGATCGATATCTTCCACGCAAGCATTCTGCCGCAGGGCGGCAAATTTGAGACGGGCGGTCATGCGCTTGGTGTCACGTTCCGCCGCTTCCCTGTCTGCCATGATGCCGATGCGCTCCTCGAAGGTTAGGGCCGCAAGATCGGGCGAGCTTCTCTGTTCCTCGAAGGCTTTGGCCATGCCGGCCAGGCCAAGGGCGAGGAGGCGTTCATGAGTAGGGTGTGCGAGCATTTTTCTCTCCTGATGATGAGGGTCAGTGGAAGTAGGAGCGGCCACGGATGTTGCCGTGGCGTAGGGGTTTGGGCTCGGGTTCCGGGTCCGCGAAGGCGCGGTCCAAGCCAGACTTGAGGATGGAGCGAATGGAGCCAACAGAGCGGGCCTGGATGGTGTTTCCACGCCGGCAGGCTGCTTCCAGACGGGCAGCGCCGTAGGTTTTCTGCAGGGCGAAGATGCCCAGGCAAGTGCGGAACCCTTGCTCGGGATGAGGCCGAGCCATCATGATCGCCGTGGTCAGGGCTGCCGTGGACGGACCTATTTTCTCCGCTACGAAGCTGATCCGTGTCGGCGTCCAGGAGGCGTGCCGCCGATGGGCGCTGGGCATGTGATCGGCAAGCGTGGCATGGTTGCGCCGGCCCGGGGACTTGGCGTGGCTGGCAACCCGTTCGCCCTTGTAGAAGGCTTCCACAGTGCGATCGGCGATGCGGACATCGACGAGCTCGCGGATCAGGCGATAGGGCACCGAATACCAGTTGCCGTCGACTTCGACATGATAGTCGGGCGCCACCCGACAGCGTTTCCATAGGGCGAAGGCATAAGGCTCGGCCGGCAGAGGTCTCAGCGCCGGAGCGTCCACTGCGGCAAACAGTTCGGCCCGGCTCATGCCATATGTCAAGCGACGGCCAGTTTTACGAGCTAAGGCGACACCCATTCTTACGTTCTCCTGGCAGTAGGCTGATGCAAGGCGCGCGGACCGTAAGAGTCGGCGCGCGCCTTGCATCGGCCGGTGTGTGGGGCTGATCAGGCGTTTGCGATCCTGAGAGCCTCTTCCAGATCGCGCAGGCGGTAAGATCGTCCCTTGATGTTGAGCACGTTTGAATGGTGCAAGAGTCGATCGAGGATGGCGATGGCCAGGATCTCGTCGCCGGCGAGCAATTCGGTCCAGTCGCGGATGCTTTTGTTGGTGGTGATCAGGATGGCGCCGCGGCCATATCTATAGGTAATCAGGCGAAAGAAGAGACTGGCCTCTTCTCGGGTCATGGGCTCGAAGCCGAGCTCGTCGATGATGAGCAAGGCCATGTTCATGTAGCGTCGACGCTTCAGGCGCGAGGGCGGCAGTCCAGCATCGACCTTGAGCGCGGTCATGAGTTCGTCAAAGCGATAATAGAGAACCGAGAAACCCAGTTCGATGGCGCGTGTCCCCAGGGCGACTGACAGGTGGGTCTTTCCGACGCCAGGCGGGCCTTGCATCAGCACGGTCTCGGCGTTGCGGATCCAGGCGCCCGTGGCCAAGGTGTCGATCCGCGAGCGCTCGATCGCCGGCTGGAAGGCGAAGTCGAAATTCTCCAGGGTCTGGCCTGTCGGGAGTCCCGACATCTTCAACGAGACCTTCACCCGCCGCTCCTCACGTCCAGAGCATTCGCTCTCCAGCAGGCGATCCAGAAAGGCGTGGGGGGCGATCTCCTTGGCCACGGCTTCGGCCAGGAGGTAGTCGAGATGACCGGCGGCGTAGGTCAAGCCGAGCGTGTTCAGTTTGGTGCGCGTACGGTCAATATCGAGCTTGGGTGTACTCATCGGGCGACCTCCGCAAGGGCGGCGTAGAGATCGATCGAGCGCTGGGCGACCGGGGTGGAAGCCAGCTCTTGGATTCTGGCGCCCATGCGCCCGAGGGGCGGCGGCGCCTTGACCCGGTCGGTGCTGGGGCCATCGTAATGCGCCTGGTCGATCACCAGTCGGGAGTCCGTCTTGCGAGGATGAACGGCTATGGTCTCGCAAGCCTTGAGGATCTGAACACTCGTGGCCGTTCCTCGAATCTCCACCTGCTGGCCAACAAAGCGAAACGGCACGCTGTACTGACGCCCCTCGAACGCCACCAAGCCGTCGACGCCGACGCTGCGTGTGGCGACGGCATCAAACGGCTCGGGCAGGGTCGCTGGCACAGGCGTCAGCCTTTGCGCCTCATCCCTCCAGGCTTCGGAGACGCTCGTTCCTGTCGCCGGGCACCGGCGCTGCTGCGACAAGGCCTCGAGGCGAGCATCCGTCCAACTCTGCAGATCGGACAAATCCGAAAATGATCGGCCGTAAGGCTCGAGCGCCATGCGCTGATCGCGAACCCGGCGCTCGACCTTGCCCTTCGCCTGGGGTTGGCGCGGCGCACAGGCGTCGATGTGAAAGCGCATCATCAAGCCATAGCGCCGGTAGGTGGCGTTGATCGTGCCCCAGGCGCCGGCCCCGTGAGCAATGGCTGTCTTCTCATTGTCAATCCGCACGGTCGCCGCGACGCCGCCCAGACGGGTGAAGCAGGCCGAGTGGCACGACAGCCATGACAGCATGTCCTTGGCTGTCGACCAGACGATCGCCTCCTTACGGCTCCACGAAAGTACCATGTGCAGGGCCAGCAGATCGATCGGCACATTCCCGATAAGAACGCCTGGAAAATGCGCCCAATCCACCTGCGCCTGCGCCCCGGCTGGCGTCTCCACCCGGCGCCGCGCACGGAGCGCCGGGGCTGGATAGGCGCTCTTCCAGAACCGCTCGATGGAGCGGAGGCTGCCATCATAGCCATGTTCCACGCACAACCATTCGTGAAGCGCAGCAAGGTTGAGTGCGACGCTCGTTTGCTGGGAGCGCCAGTGCTCGATCGCCTCGCGCAACGCTTCAGCCTTGAAAGGCTGCCGTGAACGACCGTCCACCGCGCCGGTCTTCATCCGGGCCACGTGGTAACGGACCGTTCCCTCAGTCACTCCAAGAAGACGAGCAATCTCGCTCTTCGCTGTGCCCCGCGCCAATGCCTTGATTGCCATGCGCGCCTCCAGGTCGAGCCGCCTCATCTGCCCCTCCAGATCCCTCAAAGGTCTGGAGCAACAAGATCAGCCGAAGACGACTGCTCGTAAATCTGGATGTCGCCTTATCCTTCACATCGCACGTCGCCCTACACCATAGGCCCGCATGATCCGCCCATTGAGATCGGCGACCAGCTCACCGATCGCCTGATTGAGTTCAACCAGGCTGAAGAAGCGGCGGTTGCGAAGGCGCGCCAGCACCCATCTCTGGGCAATTTGGACCGAAACTTCGACTTTTGCCTTATCGCGGGCCTTGTACGGCCGGGCTGGCAGGATTGTGGTGCCATAGTGCCGGGCCATATCCTGGTACGTACGGTTGAGGCCGGGATCATAGCGGTCGGGGTTGGTCACAGCCGCCTTGAGATTGTCGCAGACCGTGATGGTCGCCACTCCGCCGAAGGCGGCGAACATGCCGACATGGCAGCCGATCCAGTCGCCCAGCCCTTCGCTCGGCCGAGCCTCGCAGTAAACATAGCTGGAGGCTCCCAATGCGCCGACGAACAACTTCATAGCCTGAGCTTCGCCCGTTATCGGGTCGACGATATCGATGGTGTCGCCGGCGTAGTCGACAAACACCTTCTCACCGGCGGCGTGGCGTTGGCGCATCGTTGGCGACACGCGCTGCTTCCGATCGTGCGCTCGCTCAATCCCGACGCCGAACTGATCGAGACAGATTTCGCTCGGGTCCCGCTGGACAAGGTTCTGAACACAGGCCGTTTTGATTTCGAGAAGGCCGAGCAGCATCCGCTCTGGTTCAAGGAACTGAACGGCTTCAAGGACCACGTGCCCGAGACCGAAGAATACGGCATCCGCTCATTCGTCTATCGCGAGCGCCGCCCCTTAGATCCGATGAAGCTCAAGGCCTTCATCAACAAGTCCTGGCCCGGCATTGTGCGAGCGAAGGGCTTCTTCTGGCTGGCAACGCGTCCGCACTATGTCGGCGAAATCAGCCAAGCAGGAGCACTGATCCGCACCGGCAAGCGCGGTCTTTGGTGGGCCTCCGTACCGAAGAACCAGTGGCCGGATCATCCGGAATGGAAGGCCGCAATGAAACCTTATCTCGACCCGATCTGGGGAGACCGAAGGCAAGAGATCGTTTTCATCGGCTGCGACCCGATGGATGAACGCCAAATCCGCTCCGACCTCGATGCCTGCCTCGTCAAGGAAAAGAACTTCATACCCGGCCACTGGCGCGATCTTCCGGATCCATTCCCGAGCTGGGAAAGGCAGGCTGCATGAGCGCTGACGCTCTAGCTGGGTTTCCGACTGAAAATGTTGGCAACGCAGTCCACTGGTTGGCTGCCAGGCACTGTGCGGATGTCCAGTTCGCGACTGCGATGAACCGCCGTTGCAACGACGTGTCGACTCCAATAGCCTTCTTCGCGATGGTTCCGCGGTGCGCAAGCGCCGGGGTGAAAAGGGAACATGGTGAAGCCTTTCAGGCCAATGCCATGGCTGCCCCCGCAACTGTAAGCGGCGAGCAAAATCCGACACGCCACTGGCCGGAAGGCCGGGAAGGCAGGATGGCGCTGAGACCCGCGAGCCAGGAGACCTGCCATCAGCGAGAATTGACCGGACGGGGTGTGCCGGGAGGAAGCTCGAAGGCGGCCTCAATCCGTCATGCGCGCCATCCTTCCGTGCCTTGAAGAGGAGGTGACGGATGGAGAGCGTCGATTTAGGGCACAGTCCCGAGCACAGCATCATCGTCTGCATCCGCTGCCCCGGCCGGCGTGCGATTGACGGGAACCCCGGCTTGCGACTGATATCTATGCTGAATGCCGTACTGGACGGGGAGCCGGGCCGCCGGTTCCACATAGCCGAAGCCGACTGCATGGCCGGATGCGACAGACCGCTGACCGTTGCCTACACAGCCGGCGGCAAGGCCAGCTACCTCTTCGGCGACATCGATTCGGACCGTGACGCTCCCCACCTGATCGACTTCGCACACCTCTATCATGGGCTGCCGAATGGTTGGTGCAGGGAGGGCGAGCGTCCCCTTGGTCTCGCCGGCAAGACGCTGGCGCGCATTCCTGCGGTCCTCGCCGCGCGGGTCGCGTGATGAGCACCGTCATGCTCGAGGCGCACGATGTCGGTTTCCGTTCCCTGGCAGGGCAAAGCCTGGTCGAGGATGTGAGCCTGAGGGTGGAGGCGGGCGACCGGCTGGCAATCATCGGGCCGAACGGCGCCGGCAAGACGACGCTGCTCAGGATGCTCGCGGGAATGGTTCGGCCGGGTTTGGGTGAGATCAGGCTTGGAGGCCGCCGTCTCGACCATCTCGCCGCTATCGATCGTGCCCGCAAGATCGCCGTGGTCGGCCAGTCTGACCAACCGGATCCGCGCCTTGCGGTGATAGACTATGTCGAGCTTGGCAGGGTTCCGCATGTCGGCTTGCGGAGAAGGAGCGAGGAACGCGACATTGTCGTCGAGGCTCTGAAGCGGACGGGCATGTTGAAAATGCTTGACCGCGTGATCGGCTCGCTGTCGGGCGGGGAGCGCCAGCGTGCCCAGATCGCCCGCGCCATCGCGCAGGAGCCGAAGGTTCTTTTCCTTGACGAGCCCACCAACCATCTCGACCCCCGGGCGCGGGCGGAGATTCTGGAACTGGTCGCGGAACTGGGTGTCGCGGTTGTCGCCGTCCTGCATGATCTGTCGCTTGTCGCTCCGTTCGCCTCCCGTGTCGCGGTGATGAACGGGGGACGTCTGGTTGGCCTCGATTCACCGGCCAGGACGCTGACGCCGGCCCTCGTTCGCGAAGTCTTTTCCGTCGACGTGCTGCGTCTGCCGCACCCCGTGGAGGACCGTGAACTCACGATCTTTGACATTCCCATCCGCCTTTCCGTCTACCCCTGATCCACTGGAGGATTTGCACTTGAAACGTCTTCTCATCTGTCTTGCCGCTACGCTTGTCACCTCCGCCGGCTGGGCCTTCCCGGTGACCGTCGACAGTTGCGGCACGCCGCTGACTTTCGATGCTGCGCCGAAGCGCGCCGTTATCCATGACCTCAACATGACCGAAATGGCCTTTGCGCTCGGCCTGCAGCCCTCCATCGTCGGCCTGACCGGCATTACGGGCTGGTACAAGGTCGGGCCTGAGTTCACGGCCGAACAGGGCTCGATCCCCGAGCTTGCTCCCAAATATCCGACGCTGGAGAACCTGATTTCGGTCGAGCCCGACTTCTTCTTCGCCGGCTGGTATTACGGTATGAAGCCGGGCGGCGATGTGACACCCGACACGCTTTCCCCGCACGGTATCAAGACACTGGTGCTGACCGAAAGCTGCGTCCATCTCGACAAGAACCGGCCGGCTTCGTCGATGGACCTGCTCTATGGCGACGTGGAAAAGCTCGGCAAAGTCTTCGGCAAGGAAGTCGAGGCAGGAAAACTGGTCGCCGGCTGGAAAGAGAGGCTTGCCGACATCACGGCCAAGGTCGGAGACAACAAGGGCACGCGGGTGTTCCTCTACGATTCCGGCGAGGACAAGCCTTTCACCGCCGGCAAGTTCGCCATCCCGACTGCCATGATCTCGGCCGCGGGCGGCGAGAACATCATGGCCGACATGGAGACGAGCTGGGGCAACGCGGATTGGGAAACGGTTGCCACCCGCAATCCAGAGTTCCTGATCCTGCTCGATTATCAGGACGATGCCGGTTACCAGAAACTGCTCGATTTCCTGAAGGCGCATCCGGCGATGAAGGAGACCGATGCGGTGAAGAACGAGCGCTTCGTAGCACTACGCTATGCCGAGCTGACGCCCGGTCCAGCCAATATCGAAGCGATCGACAAGATCGCCAAGGCGATGCATCCCGAAGCCTTCTGAGCGTGACGCCCAGATTCTATGGCATGGCGATCGGCACAGGCGTCGCGACGGCGATCGTTCTTGCGCTTCTGTCGATCGCCTGGGGCTCGACGCTCATCCCGCTGCGAGACGTAGTAGCTTCGCTGGCCTATGCGACAGGACTCGGCGGTGAAGCACCCTCGGGCCCGGTGGGAAAGATCGTCGTGGACCTGCGTCTGCCGCGGACGCTGCTGGCGATCTGCGTGGGGACAGGCCTCGGCGTGGTCGGCGCGCTGCTCCAGACCGTCACACGCAACGATCTCGCGGATCCCTTCCTGTTCGGCCTGTCGTCGGGGGCGGCAGGCGCGGTGTCGGTCATCACCGTGTTCGGTGACCACTTCGGCACCTGGACTCTGCCGATCGCCGCCTTCACCGGCGGCATGCTTGCGGCCATCATCGTCTTGCTGCTGGTCAGCCGCATCCATGGCCAGGGGCCGGAGCGGCTGATCCTTGCCGGGCTCGCCGTCTCCTTCCTGTTCACTGCGCTCACCAACTATCTGGTCTTCTCCGGCGACCAGCGCGCGGCGCATTCCGTGCTGTTCTGGACCATGGGCGGACTCGGCCTTGCCCGCTGGGACAATATCGGGCTCGCATCACTTGGTGCCGCGGGTGTCGTCGTCTTCGCGCTAGGCAACCACCGCAAGCTCGATGCTTTCCTCGCCGGAGAGAACACGGCCGAGAGCCTCGGCGTGCAGGTGGCTCGCTTCCGTATGCTCACCTTCGTGGTAGCCGCATTCGCGTCCGCCATTCTGGTCGCGGTGGCGGGCGTCATCGGCTTCGTTGGCCTGATGATTCCGCACCTCGCCCGCCGTGTGGCAGGCCAGTTGCATCTGCGCCTGGTCGTCGCCTGTGCGGTGTTCGGAGCAGTGTTGCTTCTTGCCAGCGACCTCTTCGCCCGAACCCTGCTTCCGCCGCAGGAACTGCCGATCGGCATCGTGACGAGTTCCATTGGCGCATTCTTCGTGGTTTCGATGCTCATCAACAACCGGCTTTGACGTCGCGGATACAACCGGGGAAGGTCGACGCTATTCGCACCGCCGTTCTTGATGCTCGTCCTCGGGACGAGCATGCACAAGATCTGGTCCAGCTTACAACGAAGGTCCGCCGTGCTGCGCTCTTTTGAATGGCTCCGCACGGCCGCACGGCGGACCTCACTGCAGCGCCGGTTCCAAAAGTGTTGCATGTCCACATAACTGCGTTCACAGATTCGATAGATCCCAAGAAGAAGCGAAAAGACAAGTGGCTCTTCACAAAGAAGGACGAGCCGATCTTCTGCATTGCTGGAATCTGGCGTGACACACCGGAGGTCGGCGAAGCCTTCACCATGCTGACGATGGAGCCTGGGCCCGATATCGCGCCCTATCATGACAGGCAGATTGGGTCGATCAAATACACCGAGCGCCTGGCCGAGGTCGGCGTCGAGCCGTCGGTTGGCAGTGTCGGCGATTCCTACGACAATGCGCTCGCCGAGACGATCAACGGCCTATACAAGGCTGAAGTGATCCATCGGCGCGGGCCGTGGCGCTCCTTCGAGGCCGTCGAGTTCGCGACCCTGGAGTGGGTCGACTGGTTCAACAATCGCCGGCTGCTGGAGCCCATCGGCAACATCCCGCCGGCGGAAGCCGAGGCACGCTACTACGCCATGCTCGAAGAGCCGGCCATGGCAGCGTGACTCAAACGAAACGGCCTCCGGCAAACCCGGCGCGGTTCAGACCGCTTGCCTACACCCACACCAATAAAAGACCCGTGCACCAACGCCGGTGCACTCCAATCCCATCCGGTTAGTTCTTGGAAACGCAGCATGCTTGAACTGACGTACAAACGAACGAGTGCACAAATGCACAAACGACTAAAGGTGACAAAGCCATATATCCTGCCAAGCCAAGCCAAGCCAAGCCAAGCCAAGCCAAGCCAAGCCAAGCCAAGCCAAGCCAAGCCAAGCCAAGCCAAGCCAAGCCAAGCCAAGCCAAGCCAAGCCAAGCCAAGCCAAGCCAAGCCAAGCCAAGCCAAGCCAAGCCAAGCCAAGCCAAGCCA
Organism: Mesorhizobium sp. ISC15; assembly: GCF_037162615.1. Taxonomy (NCBI): domain Bacteria; kingdom Pseudomonadati; phylum Pseudomonadota; class Alphaproteobacteria; order Hyphomicrobiales; family Phyllobacteriaceae; genus Mesorhizobium; species Mesorhizobium sp. ISC15. The sequence goes on from NZ_JAVSPX010000002.1 coordinate 11,901, forward strand.
AGCCAAGCCAAGCCAAGCCAAGCCAAGCCAAGCCAAGCCAAGCCAAGCCAAGCCAAGCCAAGCCAAGCCAAGCCAAGCCAAGCCAAGCCAAGCCAAGCCAAGCCAAGCCAAGCCAAGCCAAGCCAAGCCAAGCCAAGCCAAGCCAAGCCAAGCCAAGCCAAGCCAAGCCAAGCCAAGCCAAGCCAAGCCAAGCCAAGCCAAGCCAAGCCAAGCCAAGCCAAGCCAAGCCAAGCCAAGCCAAGCCAAGCCAAGCCAAGCCAAGCCAAGCCAAGCCAAGCCAAGCCAAGCCAAGCCAAGCCAAGCCAAGCCAAGCCAAAACTCCAATGTGACGCGTTGTTGACTTAGCAATTCGGCAGCCCCTTACAGAACGCTAAAGTTGCGCCCTTTGAACTGTAGCGAGAGTCAACGCCTGCACAGGAAGCTGCGACTCTATGCAACCGAATGGACACACACCCAATAGATGCCTTGTATTGCACCGAAACGGCAAACTGCGCCCTTTCGAGATTGTAAAAATTGTGGTCCAATAGGAAGAGTGCGCAGCGACGGCGAAGCAGACGGGCGGTGCTCCTTCTCTATATAAGCCTCATTTCATCTTCCCATTTCACCACGGACAATCAAATCTCCTCTGTCTTCATTCGTACTCTCCCCGAACACCACAAAATTTCTTTCTTCTATCACGAGCACCTCTCTCACGATGGCTAATTGGATCGTTGGCGACCCATTCCAGGGTATCGGTCCTAACGCGATGGCGCAGTACCTCGGTCCCCGCACGATTCTGTGGGCAATCCATGCCGGTGCGCCTAATGTTACAATCACGTACCTCTACATGATGGAGGCCGAGGCTCGTCGCTGTGTTGCCAACGGAAACTTCACTGAAATGAGTAGTCATTATCGGCTGACGCGGCGGCTCCCGTGTTATGGCGGCCCTTACCCGGCGTGTGACTGGTGGCTAGCTCTCCCGTCTTGGTGGTGCGAAGAAGCCGATAATTTCGCGAACCCCGACTCCCTCCGCAACGCTCAAGGGTTTCCGGTGGTGGCGTGGGGGCGAGTGACACTGCCATATGATATTTGATGTTGTGCGTTTTGCAGTCAGCTGTTTTATTTTCCTTTGGTTTGTTACCGTTTTCTGCCGTTGTTTTTCTTGTTTCTTTTAGTTATGCTTTTGACGCCCGTGGCGTCATGTTGTTGTACTGTTTACTCAATTCCATTAAAGGACATGAAGAATTTCACGTCTATCTTGTCTCCGTTTTTACGAATGTATTGATACACCAGTGTATGTGGTGAATGTCGAACCAAGAAATTGACGCGTAAGCACGAACAATAACCACAGTACGCTAAGAGCGATCTTAGCCTGTACTTAAAATTGTTGCACAGAAATATATATTCGCCATCCTATATGGTGTAGACTGAAAGCAATGTCTCTGATGTAGACTGAAAGCGACGTCACATGTTCGTGCGAGACGTCGTCCGGGTAAATTGCCTGTAGAGGGTCTTGCGCGGTCCATAGACCGTCGGAGCGTCGACCCAGCGTCCGCCGCTCACCATATGGATGATGCCGCTGATCACGCGTCGATCATCAACGCGCGGCTTGCCTCGGGTGTCGGTCGGCAGATGCCGTTCAAGCAGCCCACACTGCTCATCGCTGAGCCAGAAATAAGCGATTCATGACCGGTCCCCCTCAGGGACCCTGAATCACAATCCCGCCGTCAGAGGAACCCCTTTTAATGGGTCCGGACCCTAAGGAAACCACGCGGCGACGATGGCTTCAATTATGATGACCCTGTCGTTTTCAAGGGGATATTTACATTACGATATATCCTGCCACGCTGATGCTGGATCGTAAGCGCGTAGGCATCCCCACGTAGCGTGCAGGCGGTTGATCGCTCATTTTCAGCATGAATCATGCTGAAAATCCTATGAGCGACAGTATGAGCCATCATCGAACATTCGAGATTTTGACGGCGGAGCCTGTGCCGTCCCGACGCAAGCCGCGCCATCGGTCGGACGAAGAGAAGGCACGGCTTGTCGCCGAAGCGTTCTCGCCAGGAGGCAATGTCTCGGTGGTTGCGCGTTCCGAGGGCTGGACCCCTCGCAGCTCTATGCGTGGCGCCGCAAGGCGCTTTCGTCGGGCATGGTTGCGCCACTGACGGAGGGAGCGAGCAAGCCGGCGGGCGTTGTCACGTTGTTTGCAATGTGGGCGCGTGAGGCCGACACCTCGCTTTTCAGGCAGGCCGTGCGCTTACGGCTTCCCACGCGGCCATTGCCTGGCGTCGATGGGCTCGAATTTGTGCGGCGGAGCGGTTGGTCTGGGATGGGACGAAGAGATTTCGGACGGCGGAGAAGATCGACACGAAATGCTGCAATGAGCCGACCGACCGGAAACCCTGTCGCGTTCGTTCCCGTTTTCGGAACGGCAGGTGAGAATTCTCCTCCCGGTTGTTCAAGCCTTTATGCGAGCGGTGTTCCACGTTCGGCATGAGCTGGCGTTTGGCCGCCCCGTAGGAGCGCAATTTGTCGGTGATCATACGCTTTGGCGGCAGACCCTGCTTCTTCAGAAGTCGCGTCAGCAGGCGCTTGGCGGCCTTGGTGTTGCGACGCGTCTGGACGATCTCGTCGAGCACATATCCGTCCTGATCAACCGCTCTCCACAACTAGCACTTCTGACCGTTGATGCGCACCGCGACTTCATCCAGGTGCCAGACATCATCTTTCGTCGGCGACTTGCGGCGTATGCGGCGCGCATAATCAGGGCCGTGCTTTCGGCACCATCGGCGGATGGTCTCGTAGGAAACGACGATCCCGCGATCGAGCAGCATTTCCTCGACATCGCGCAGGCTCAGATTGAAGCGGAAGTAGAGCCAGACAGCACGGGCCACGATTTCGATCGGATAGCGGTGGTTCTTGTAGGTCGGTGCACTCACGGTCATGGGCGCGCTGCTACCTCAATTTCCTTACCCCTCTATCAATGTGACCACCAGAGCGCGTGTTAATCGGATGGGATCGGGCTCTCACTCCCGATGGCAAGTCGATTGCGCTCGGCTCCACAGGTACGGACCTGCTTGGTCGCGCCGGCACCGAAGGAAACGTGGATAACCACTACGCCAAGAAGATAGGTGCGGCTGTCCTCATCAGCACCATCAGCGCATTGCCTTCTATTATTCCCACAATGACAGGCAGCAGCAAATCCTCCAGAGATGGTGGCGCGACGATCACTATAGAAGGTGGGGGAATGGGTGACACCAATCGAGATGGCCAAGTCACGTCTAACGTTGCCAGAACACTCAGCGACCAAAGTGAGGGTATCTTGAACAAGTACCTGTCCCTCCCTCCTGTCCTTCGTGTCCCGCAGGGCGAGGAAATTCACGTCTTTGTCAATCGGGATCTCATTATTCGATGACTGATCAACAGTGTAAAAATAGCATTTCATACGTTGAACAGTATTTGAGCCAACTCAGAGACTATTTGGTAGATGACAATATCAATGAGGTGGCAATCAATCCTAATGGCTCCATCTTTATTGAGGAGGCCGATACGGTATACATGCGTGAGATCGGCGTGACCTTGCCGCCGCAGGCCATTAAGCGGCTTGGGGCACAGTTGGCCGGAGAGACCCGCCACACGCTTGGGGCACTTAATCCGGTTGTCTCAGGCCGCGTTATGGTTTGGGGGAACCCGCAGCGCGTGCAGGTGGTCGTCGAACCTGCAATCGAACAAGGCGTATCGCTGTCGATTCGAAAATATCTGCTGCGGACTTCGGAAAGCGCAGATATTGACTACGTCGACGGACGACAGATCATGGTGGATGCTGTTCGGCACGAACGCCATCGGGCAATCGCCGATGCCGCCAAGGCTGGCGACCTGAAGAGTCTATTCCGACAGGCCGTTGACGAAAAATTCAATGTTCTGATTTCGGGCGGAACGTCGTCTGGCAAGACTACGGTGGCGCGCGCTTTACTGGCGATGGCAAACCCTGCCGAGCGGATCATCACCATAGAGGATGCGCAGGAGCTTCATCCACCCCACAAGAACCAAGTTGGACTAATCGCCGACCGTAAGGGGGAATCCGCTCGCAGCCCATCGAACTTCTGGAGAGCTGTTTGCGAATGCGTCCCGACCGGATCATTCTCGGTGAAATCCGCGGCATTGAGGCTTATGACTTTCTTGAGGCGGTAAATACCGGCCACCCCGGCGCGATAACAACTATACACGCCGATAGCCCCGAACTTGCTTTCGACAGACTGGCGCTCATGGTGATGCGCTCTGGTGTGCAGATGTCACATGGCGAGATAATCAATTATGCGAAAAAGACGATCGATTTGGTCATTCAGGTCGGCCGCCGCAACGGTAAGCGCGGTGTGCTGGAAATCAACCTTCCCTCGCAGAACTAGATGCCGTAATGGGCCGGCCTTCGCGAGCATAGCCAGGTTGGGTGGCTGTCCCTCAGAATGATGGTGTTGAAACGGAGTCCGAGCGATCGGCTCCAAGCATCATGAGAGGAACAGCCATGGAACACTATGTGGGAATCGATGTCTCTCTGGAAGAGAGCAGCGTGTGCATTGTTGACGCGACCGGAACGATCGCGCGCGAGGTCAAGATCGCCAGCGAGCCCGAGGCACTGGTGCGCTATTTCGACGAACTGGAACTGTCTGTCATCCGCATTGGGCTCGAGCTCTGCAGCGCCCATGGCGTGAAGAGGAGTCCCTGCCGGGACCGAGGCTGGTCCATTCCGTTAAGACCGTTGCACCACGAGTTTGCTCGGAGCGTGCGAGACATACATTGGAAGGACCGTCCCGCGAAGCACCATGATGCGGCGACCCATGTCGACCGCGTAGACGACCAGACGTCACATGCTCCCGGCAAACAACTTCCCGCATCCCGCACCTAAAAAGGCGCTTGCAAATCTCGCTATTAGACGACGATCCTATATTACACTCATTCGGAGGACGGCCACAGTATGAGTGCACGAATACACAAACAAAGAAAGGCGACACAACCATACATCCTGCCAAGCCAAGCCAAGCCAAGCCAAGCCAAGCCACTGCTGGAGAACGACAGAATACGACATGCAAATGTCTCCTTCGCTCAAGAACCATGCAACTCTTGGCAAAGGCAGAACGGTGACCTTTCAAACTTTAAAAAGGCAGAGGTTGCGCCCCACCCACGACCAGCCACTCTCTTTAAGGGGCGTCTTTTCGCGTAGCCGAAATTTTCCAGCCAAGCCAAGCCAAGCCAAGCCAAGCCAAGCCACTGCTGGAGAACGACAGAATACGACATGCAAATGTCTCCTTCGCTCAAGAACCATGCAACTCTTGGCAAAGGCAGAACGGTGACCTTTCAAACTTTAAAAAGGCAGAGGTTGCGCCCCACCCACGACCAGCCACTCTCTTTAAGGGGCGTCTTTTCGCGTAGCCGAAATTTTCCAGCTGAGCCAATCAGAAGGGGGCTGCGCTGGAGGAAAAATGCCGTTTAGCGCTTCGCCTATCGAAGGGTCATATTCTGTTCGCTTGCCTAAGAAGCCCGCGTAACCTTTTGCAAGAGCTGAAAAGACATGATCCCTCCTGTATTTATACACTCTCATCACTGCTTGCTCTCACCACAATTGGTTTTCTTCTAACACAAAGCAGAATTAAGCAGATCTCTCCTGTCTCTCCCAATGACGTGGAACATCAGCAGTGACCCACTCCGCCTTACTAAACCTACCAGCCTGAAAAACGCGATTGAAAATGCCAGGATTGCGTACCAAAGGGCAATTTGCAGTGCTGATGTTCAGCTCAGCTATGTATATATGAAGGAGACTGATCTAATCCGTTTTCTGAAGTATGCGTCGACCCCGGAGAAATGGGCACAAACACGCCAGCCTCCGGATGCTCCGCCGCGTCTTTTCCTTGATGACGGGCTCACCTGGTTCGTCGCTGTTAACAGCGACACGAGCGACCCGGTGGTATGGGGGCGCGCGATAACGCGATGATCAAAGTCGCCTTACATTGGCCAGGCGTTTATTTGTAGTTTTATGCGTTTTCTGTTCCTAAATGTGTTTGTTTGCCACGCAAGCTTTTAATGTTGTATTTGTACCCGTCGTATGCGGCGGGTTTCTGTAATGATTTTTCCTTTGTTTTGCAAGCGCCTGCCATTGTTGTTGTTCTTGTTTTACTTGTTTATGCCTTTTGCGCCCTTGGCGCTATGTTGCTGTTTCCGTTTTTGTTAGTTATGTTGTTGCTCTATTGGCGTCATGTCTTACCTTTCAATAACTTCAATTGACAGCCATGAACGTTTGTTCGTATACTTTTTTCTCCGTTTGCAGCGTTCTTTTTGTGTATCGATGGATAGACTGCCCTGCGCGATAGACCGCGAAAGCGGTAGCGACAAGTGGCTCGAGTTTCGTAATTCTTCTGCCAGTATCATTGGCCAAAACCAATACGCTCAGATTCCCTACCAGATGTTGTCATCTGCTGATGCAAGTCGACCTTCTTGTGATCTTACGCAACAATGTGACCTTCGCCCTCACCACTAACCGTTTCTCTGTTGCCAATAAACTTTACAATCATCTCCTGTCACGGACACGGCCACTTCCGGCTCGCGCTTCGCGCGAGTCTCGCGCCAGTCCGGAAGATGCCGCGCCCAAAACGGTGGCGACATTTACATCGAGATGTATCCTCGATTACATCGCGATATATCCTGCCACGAAACCCTCCTTTCGATGCCACGAAACCCTCCTTTCGATGGGTTTCGACTGTCCGATCGCGCAAGGGCGACAAAGGGGAGCCGTAAGCTTCAACTGTAAGACAACTCACGTTGGATATGCCCGACTTATACACTATAGTAGCGGCGAGAAACTCCAAGGTGTGGCCTACTCGGCAAACCGCTGCGCTCAGTTTTTATGAAAGGGCCCTAGAAATGACCAATCGATCAGGCTTAGAGGCGAATGCCGAGGGCGGCTTAAACAACCCGACTCAGCATAACGTAGACCCGTCAGGAGATGCTCTAGCTGAGGTAGCTGTTAGGCTGGTGACTGAAAGTCCTGCTCAAACAGCCTCTGATCTAACCAACTAATCCGAAGCACCTGCTGCGGCTCAAGCTGTGACCGGGCTACATCCATGCGCCGCACCCGCTCGACGTCTGCCAAATCGACCATATCCCGACCGACATCAATTTCGTGGAGGTTGTCGACGGGGCCGGTGTGTTCGTCGGCCGTCCGTATCTGACGATCGTCACCGATGTGGCGACACGAGCCATTCTCGGTTCTGTCTCAGCTTGGAAAAGCCGTCGGTCCTGTCTGGGGGTCGGAACAAGAGCAGTTCAAAATCGTACGCGGCCTTTATCAACCAAAGACAGCAATAGCCTTGATATCCAAGGGTTACCGTGCGATTCTTCGGGCCTGATCCGAGGGAGATGAGAATGTCGGAAACGATGCTCGCAGCACTTACCAACATTCGGACGGCGGAAGATATGATCGTGGCCTTTCGCGATGAGGAGCAGTGTCGGAGATTGCTGGAAAGCATGGTGTGGCCGGCTGGGAGAATTTGTCCTGCCTGTGGTTACAAACGCTCGATCGCGATCGCCGGGCGCGATACAAGCAAGCGACGTGCGCGTCCGGGTCGCTATCAATGCTCCAGCGGCGATTGCCGGTTCCAGTTCACGGTGACGACCCACACGCCTCTGCATTCCACAAAGCTTCCTTATGAGTGTCTGGCTGAATGGCATGTGGCTGATGCTGCAGTCGGATAAGGGTTTGTCCTCGGTGCGCCTGGCCGAGATAAACGGCAAAAATGAACAACGTCGATCCGCTCGCCTGGCTCACGCAAACGCTCGAGCGCATTGCCATGGCTGCCCGAGCAGCGAAATCGACGCACTCATGCCGTGGAATTACGCCGCCTGAACGGCCTCAGCTCGTCGCTTACGGAAATTCGCGCTTACGATACACTCGCCAGGGATGACTCTACGGCTTAAACTTTAAACGATCGCAGATTGGTACGAGGAAACCGAAAATGGAAACACAGGAATCGGCCGAAGTTCTTCATAAGTTCCTGGCGAGAAAGAGGAAATTGACTTCAACGGAAGCGAAAGCAATATTTGAACGTGACATCTTAGGTAGCATGGCAGTCGAAAAGGGAGGGCTGGAGAATCCCATCTTTCTTGTTGTGGGCGGACAACCGGCATCGGGCAAAACCTCTGCAATTAGGCAGTTACTGAATAAATATGATCCCGACTACACTCAAGTGGTAAGCGAGAACGAACTCAAGTCTTTTCTTCCCGACAACAACCGCGCTCGACTCCGGGGATCTCATGTAGTTGAGGAAATAAATCGCTTCGTCGTTTTGACCTGGCGCGATCAATTGATTGAGTATGCGATACGGCATCGATCGAATATCATCGTGGAGACGCGCGATACCCCTAATTACATCCTTCTCGCGAGGGCTCGTCACATTGGCTACAAGACAGAGCTAAATATCGTGGCCACAGATAGAATCACTAGTTTTACCGCCATGCATGATCGTTATGACCGCGGGCTGTCGCAAGGTTCCATCGCCACTATCACCTCTCCAGATGCTAAGGCGCACGATCTTAGTTATTCCGTTTGGCCATTCATAGCGGCTTCAGCCGTTTGTTCCGACTCTTTTGCTCGAATAGCAATCATTCGTCGAACGGGCGAAATAATCTTTGAAAATAAACAAGCCAACGATCCCACTGGACCGATGAAGACGATAGGTGAGCAGGGCGTGATGCAGGCACTTATGATTGCCCGTAATAGGCCATTGGGAAAAACTCACCGGGACGAGATTCAGAATATCTGGAACAAGCTCGAACAGAGCGATAGGTTCGCTCGACATCTACCTTGCGCTAACCTAAAATCTTACACGGCGGAAATCGGCCTGGCGCTTAACAATCAATTGGATTTTGATCCATACAAAATTCCGGCTGACGATCAGCGACATATGGCCGAGATGTTCGTTCGAAATGTTAAGCGAGATGAAGACTTTATAGTGGCAAATATCGGTGATCCGTACTGCTACGTCAGTCATACCATTAAGAGAATCACATCATGCCATAATATATTACAAGAGAGGTTTCTCGGAAAGTCTGCAATTGCTAGAACCGGACCATCGGATTCGACCTTTGCTCCTCAAGAGGATACAACCTGGGGCACTCCCCATCAGGAGCCACTTTTACGGTCATCCATTGTGAAGCGGAAGAGGACAGCTAGCCTGGTAAATCAATCGCCGCAACAGGTGTCTGGTGCGACTAAATTGCAGCGACCAAAGTTTTTGGTCGAGGTGTCCCCATTTTCATTTTCCAAGCGGCATACAGGCGCGGGAATGGCCAACGATGCAGCGCTGGGCGGCATGCAGGGTGAGCATTCGGCGTCGGCGCTCAGTCCGTCAGAACCAAAGTTCGACGACGACTACCCCGAATTTACTGAGGACGGGCTGGCAGAAATCGATGCGCTGTCCAAATCTCGCTCCAATGCTGCACCCAATTTGCACGGGACCAGATTGAATGAGGCGTTTGAGAAAAAGGGCTCCTCTTCAGGCGCGGGAATGGCCAACGATGCAGCGCTGGGCGGCATGCAGGGTGAGCATTCGGCTGCTCCTCAAGAGGATACAGCCTGGGGCACTCCCCATCAGGAGCCACTTTTACGGTCATCCATTGTGAAGCGGAAGAGGACAGCTAGCCTGGTAAATCAATCGCCGCAACAGGTGTCTGGTGCGACTAAATTGCAGCGACCAAAGTTTTTGGTCGAGGTGTGCCCATTTTCATTTTCCAAGCGGCATACAGGCGCGGGAATGGCCAACGATGCAGCGCTGGGCGGCATGCAGGGTGAGCATTCGGCGTCGGCGCTCAGTCCGTCAGAACCAAAGTTCGACGACGACTACCCCGAATTTACTGAGGACGGGCTGGCAGAAATCGATGCGCTGTCCAAATCTCGCTCCAATGCTGCACCCAATTTGCACGGGACCAGATTGAATGAGGCGTTTGAGAAAAAGGGCTCCTCTTCAGGCGCGGGAATGGCCAACGATGCAGCGCTTGGCGGCATGAATACAGTACCCTCGGCGGAGGCGCAGAGGTCATCGCAAGCAAGCCCTAAGGACTTTCCCGATTTAACCGACTCCGATCTGGAAGACGAGCATATCGCGGCCGATTTCGCACTGCTTGGCGAGGCGCTGCACAGGGCCAGTCCCGACATCGCCGCCCGGACCCGGTTGGTGGCGCCGGCGGTGGCCCATTTCTTGCGCATGGCTGGGAACCCGGCCGAGGCGGCCGCCGCTTTCCACGACATCATCGATGGCGGCAGGGCCAACTTCGGGGGCGGCACGGCCAGCTTTGTGTTCCTTCCGGTCAACAATGCCGGGACTGGCCCTGGGGGCACCCACTGGTCGCTGCTGTTTGTCGATCTACGCGGGCGCCAGCCGGTCGCCTATCATTACGACTCCTTCGGCACCCTGAACAGCGCCATCGCACAAGGGCTGGCAGCACGTCTGGGCGCCCGCTTGGATCGAGTGCGGATGGCCCAGCAGGACAACACCTACGATTGCGGGGTATTTGTCGTGGACGCCACCAGGGCGCTGGCCGCGCGATTGGCTAAAGGAGAACGGCCCGGGAGCCAGCCGCTGCACCTCGACACCCTCGTCGCCGACCGGCAGGCTTTACTGGACCGCCTCACGGCCCCCAGTAACGCACGAGTGGAACTGGCGTCTTCCTCGAGAAGCAGAGAACGCTCATACGGGGGGCGATAAGCTTCAGGGCGCGCCGCATTAATAGGCCCAGCTATGCCCGCTACGTCCTGATCCGCAGAAGCCGATCCGATCCAGGTGCTCTCAGCGGCATCTGGCACTGGATGCCGACAGCGGCGAGATCATTGCCCATACCCTGACTGATCAGGACACTGGCGATGTCTCTCAAGTTGAGCCACTACTCGACCAGATTGGCGGTCCGATCGGACAGTTTACTGCTGACGGCGCCTATGACGGAAAACCGACTTACGACGCAGTCATCGATCACAGCGCTGCCGCCGCAATCGTCATTCCGCCTCGCGTCAACGCGGTCGAACCATTCGACGATAGACCTCCCGGCCAGAGGGGCCAGCATATCGCCGCAATCGGCAGAGACGGCGGGATGAAATGGCAGGTCTCAACGGTTATGGCAAACGCTCGCTGGTCGAGACCGCCATAGGGCGATACAAGTCCACCATCGGGCGGCGTTTGCGGGCACGGTCGCTTCCCGTTCAGAAGACCGAAGTCGCCATCGGCTGCGCCGTCCTCAACCGCATGCTTGCCTGCGCACGCCCGAAATCCGCCCGCCGCAAGGCGGCCACGGCATAGTCTGCCGCTTCAAAGATCGACATCCCCTCAAGTCCGGACCCATGCACCAACGCCTTCCTGCTTAGGAAAGTTTTTGGGAATGGCAGGGGGACTACGTCGCGAGCATCTGGTCAGCTGTGTGGGAGGGTGGCATGAAGAGCTTCCTGAGGCTGCGAATCAGAACCATCAAGCTATGAAAACCTCCCGCATTCGACGCCCACCGCCGTTAGCGCTGAACGGGAGTGTCATCTTTGAGGGGGATGCCCTCACAGTCCTGCAGCGCCTTCCCGATCGTAGCGTGCAATGCCTTATAACCTCCCCTCCCTATTGGGGCCTGCGCGACTACAAAAACACAGAGCAAATCGGCCTTGAGCCGACGCTCCCGCAGTTCATAAATCGGCTTTTAACAGTGTTCCGAGAGGCGAGGCGGGTGCTGAAGGATGACGGGGTCCTTTGGATCAACATCGGCGATGGCTTTACGAGCGGTAACCGCACATGGCGGGCGCCCGATAAGAAGAATCCGGCTCGGGCCATGTCAATGCGTCCGGAGACACCTGAAGGTCTCAAACCAAAGGATCTGATGGGCATTCCCTGGCGGCTGGCGTTCGCCTTACAGGATGATGGATGGTATCTCAGAGCCGATGTCATCTGGAACAAGCCGAACGGGATGCCTGAAAGCGTTCGAGATCGCCCGACGAGGACGCACGAATACCTCTTTATGTTTTCTAAGGAGGAGCAATATTTCTATAATCGAGACTCGGTTCGAGAAGGCAATGGGCGGAATCTTCGCTCGGTTTGGAACGTCAATACACTGCCTTTTGCGGGAGCTCATTTCGCGACTTTCCCTCCCAAATTGATCGAGCCCTGCATCCGTTCATCAAGCCGCCCCGGCGACTTCGTACTAGATCCCTTCTTTGGCTCGGGGACCGTCGGTCTGGTAGCGCAGGAGCATGGTCGCTCATACGTTGGCATTGAACTTCACCCCGCTTACGTTGCCCTGGCCGCCGAGCGGCTGTGTCACTCCGATGGATCGATTATCCGAGTGGCCGCATGATACCGTCTCCGGAATTGCAGATAGAATTCAGCGTTGCATTGGCTGAAATTCGCCAGTTAATGCTTCAAGAAGCGCTCAAAGAGACCGTTCGGAAGCTCGACATTCCATCGTTGGACCGGGAGCTGGCGGCCAACGTCCCGGGCCATAGTTTGACGCAACTCGCCAGTCACGGCATTCGCGGCGAAATGTTGTTTCCCGTCCCGTTGGTCTTAACCGCGAACCCTCGCTTGATCGGTTACTACCGCCTCCTCTACGGCTATAGCCAAAAGGAATTCTACACAACGGCAACTGGAGCGGGCCGCTTTATTTCGATGGAGACGAAGGGGATCCTACGCTCGGCTTTGTCGCCCGACATCGAAACGCTGTGCAAAGAGATGTGTGAGGCCGGTGCGCAGCTGCTCACGGGCATCGCCGGTAAGGCTGTCACCATCGCCCTTTTAGACGACCTGACCCTGCTTACATTGGGGCCGCAACTGCGCGGGGGAGCCAATGTCCGTCGGGGTACCGCCGGCATCATCCAGGTTTTCAACGTCATCAAGGAACTTGTGCAAGACCACATCGAGGCGTCGGGCCCAAGGTTCATCCGCGTCCGGAACGCGGCTGGTCGTCAGGTACGCATCGAATTCGCCGCAGACCCGGACATCGTGATCCGCGAGGAAATGAGGGCCGACAGCTTTCGCAATATTGTCGCGATCGAGGTAAAGGGCGGCACAGACTTTTCCAACATCCACAACCGAATTGGCGAGGCTGAAAAGAGCCACCAGAAAGCTCGAGGAGCCGGCTACGTCGAATGTTGGACTATTGTGAATGTCGATCGCATCGACATGACCATGGCCGCGCGCGAATCCCCGACCAGCAATCGCTTTTACCGAATCTCGAGTCTCGTAGCTGCCTCAGGGGCAGAATTCGACGAGTTTCGTGACCTAGTGACGGCCATGATCGGCATCGCCGGTACAACGTCCTAGCGCTTCCGTGCTCCATCGGACATGGATCCTACGTGAGAGCCAACAGATCACTATAAATCTGACGAAGGTGTTCGTCAGACGGCATCGTCAACTTAACGAAGCTTGGATACCGATGTGCGACAGAGCGTGACCCACTCTACCGCCGCCACCGCTTTCCCGCCGAGATCATCGCCCATGCTGTCTGGCTCTATTTCCGTTTTCCTCTCAGTTTGCGAATGGTCGAGGACTTGCTGGCGGCACGAGGGATTATTGTCTCGCATCAGACAGTCCGGCTTTGGGCAGAGAAATTCGGGCGGACCTTTGCCAGCGAGATCCGCCGCCGCTCAGCGGGTCGGCTGGTGACAAGTGGCATCTCGACGAGGCCGTCGTTTCGATCCGCGGCAAGAAGCACTGGCTCTGGCGCGCCGTCGATCAGGACGGTTTCGTCCTGGAGGTCCTGGTGCAAAGTCGTCGCAATGCCAAGGCGGCCAAGCGTCTGATGCGCAAGCTGTTGAAGGGCCAAGGCCGCGCGCCGCGCGTGATGATCACCGACAAGCTTCGGTCTTACGACGCTGCAAAGCGAGAGATCATGCCGGGGGTCGAACACCGTTCGCATAAAGGCTTGAACAATCGGGCGGAGAATTCCCATCAGCCAGTCCGGCGACGGGAACGGATCATGAAACGCTTCAAGTCACAACGCCATTTGCAGCGCTTCGTCTCAATTCATGATCCGATTGCCAACCTGTTCCACATCCCCCGCCACGAAATCTCCTCCAGCCATCATCGCGAACTGCGTTCAGAGGCAATGAACCTGTGGGCAAAAATCGCGCGGGCTTGAACCGCCGTGGGGCAAGCGGGCTACGACCGCCTCGCGCTCTTTAAGTTTACGATGCCTCTCCAGCCTGCACATCGTCGATTGGGAGGCCAGATCCCGACCCGACGGCAGCGCGTCCTGGGCCATCTTGAAGACCGGATCGGAGCGCAGCCGGTTGGCGTCGTTGCCATCCTCATAGCCGGCGGCGATCATCTTCATGCGAAAGCCGATTATGTCGGCCAAGCTGTGGGCGGTCTGGTCCGGACAGCGCGGATCGTCGATGCAGCGCGCCAGACGCTCGGCCACCCGCAGCCGCTTTTCCACCTCCGCCAGAGCCAGAACGCCGCTGTTGGACGACAGCATGCCGCCGTCGAAACGGGCGACGACGGACTTGCCGCCGACAGATGACAAACTGCCCAGCGGCAGCGTAAGATCGTTCATGGCGGGTGTGGTCTCCGGGAAATGATGCGGATCGGCTTTAGCAACCAAATCCTACGTCATTTCAATGGCTTGCACTACATCCGCCAACCCACCATGAATTTTCCGGGCTAGATTATCTACGGAAGCGAAACGCAACTGCCGAAGATCGGCGTGCCCAGCCAGCCAGCCAGCCAGCCAAGCATCGCGCCAGCGCGCCCGAACGGCTGGTGGAAAGTCCACCCATTTCCCCCTCCTGGCGACTGGAGTTCGTGCTCGGGAGCCCGGTGAAAATCCGGCGGCGCATCAAGCGCCGGGTGCGGCCGATGCTCGGTTTCAAATCGACGCACGCCGCCGCGGTCACCTTGTCCGGCATCGAGATGGTCCACATGATGCGCAAACGACAGGCGCGGTACGCCTTCAATCCGAACCCGTCTCTCGCCGAGCAGTTCGAAATCCTCGCTGCCGCATGAGGTCGCCACCACTCTGGAAAATTCTCTGACCAGACAAAACTTTGCAACGGAACCATTTCACGTGCGTGTGCCGGGACCGACCTGTTCGAAGTCAGGAGTATCGGCTTCGCCGTTTACGCCGCGAGTGCACGAATGCACAAACAAAGAAAGAAAGAAAGAAAGGCGACATCGCTATAGATCCTGCCAAGCCAAGCCAAGCCAAGCCAAGCCAAGCCAAAAGTTGGATGTGACGCGTTGTTGACTTAGCGATCCGGCCAAGCCAAGCCAAGCCAAGCCAAGCCAAAAGTTGGATGTGACGCGTTGTTGACTTAGCGATCCGGCCAAGCCAAGCCAAGCCAAGCCAAGCCAAAAGTTGGATGTGACGCGTTGTTGACTTAGCGATCCGGCCAAGCCAAGCCAAGCCAAGCCAAAAGTTGGATGTGACGCGTTGTTGACTTAGCGATCCGGCCAAGCCAAGCCAAGCCAAGCCAAAAGTTGGATGTGACGCGTTGTTGACTTAGCGATCCGGGCAGCCCTTTGCAGAACGCTAGAGTTGTGCCCTTTGAACTGTAGAGAGAGCCAACGGCTGCACAGAAGCTGCGACTCTGCGCGAGCTAAGGGAGACATCAAAAGATGCCTTTTATTGCACCGAAACGGCAACTGTGCCGTTTCGCGATTATAAAAATTGCGGTCCAATAAGGATGAGCGCCCCTCTCTATATAAGCCTCATTGCGTCCCCGCATTCACCAAGGACAATCGAGTCTCCTCTCCATCCTTACTCTCGCCTAAACACCAAAAACAGTTCTTTCTTCCATCACGAAACACAACTAAGCGCCCTCGGCGAGTATGAGCTCAGTGTTTTGGGGCGGCGAGTGTCCTCTGTACAGAGGCCGCACACTCGAGCTAGTGGACCACATCGAGAACGCGTTCAGCACGAACGCGCTCATCCAACTTGCCCCACCGGGGACACGTCTCCTGTATGTCTATATGCCGGCTGAGGCTGCCAGGCAATGTCTTGAAACAGGACGCCTTGATCACGTTCCGCTCCACCTACGCTATTGCGGGAGGATCGTGGCGATTGAGGTCCCGCCGTATGACACCAATTGCTCTCGTCAACGCGTGGCGGGCTTCTACCGACAAGCTGGATGTTCCAACGCCGAGGCTGCCGACATGGAATTTTTCGTCGCAACTCCCAGCATCCCCCCATGGGCAACTATGGGCCAACTTTCGCCGTATCAGCACCAACTCAATACGAGGTATTGTCGCGCAGCCGGCCCTTGCAATGTGGTGCTGATTGGGCCGGCACTGTTTTGTGGTTAGGATGAGGGACACTAGCGGGACCGGAGTTCTGTTTGACCTGGCCGATGCATAAGTTAAAACAACTTACTTTTATTCTGTAATGTCTTTCATGTCTGTTTTTGTTTTGTCTTGCTTTTGAGGTGTATGGCGCTTTAAGCGTCTTTGTTTCATTTGTTGCTGTTCGTGTTTTCGTTAGTCATGCTTTTGAGCACATGGTGTCATGTTGATGTACCGTTCACTGCATTTAATAAAGGCCAGGCACGTTTGCACGTCTATATTCTTCTATATTCGCATTGAGTCATTTTATGAACGAATTGATACAATGTAATATGCGCGGAATAGGTTACAAGCGCAAATCAAAATATACCGGTCTGTATGCAGAATATTCAATAGTACTCTAAGCGATATCGTCAAAATGCTGATACTTAACATTATTGCAACAGAAATATTATATTCGCCATCGGAACCTCTCTGAGGTAGACTGAAAGCGACGTCATATGTCGTGCGAGACTCGCGCGAAGCGCGAGCCGGAAGTTGCCACCTTCCGTCTCGCACGACATTTACATCAGGATATATCCTGCCGCAGCGTTGGGCGAGCGGATTGGGGTATCGGACGAGGAATGGGCACTGATCGGGCCGCTGCTGCCAGCAGAGCGGGGTCGAGGGTGCCGTCCGGCGCAGGATAATCGGCGCTATTTCGAAGGCATGATGTGGATGGCCCGAACCGGGGCGCAATGGCGTCATCTGCCTGATGAATATGGCAAGTGGAACAGCGTCTTCCGCCGATACCGGCGATGGGTCGCGACGGGGGTGTTCGATGCGCTGCTCGAAACGCTCGCCGAGATGGCCTAATCGGCCCGAAGCTGATGAGGTGGAACGGCCCTTCTCAAACGGCATCAAGTGCCTAACGTGGTCGTGTTGAAACGCCACAAAGAAGAAGGACCGCTCCATGAAGAAGATTACCACAGTCGGGCTCGATCTGGCCAAATCCGTTTTTCAGGTTCATGGCATAGCCGAAGAAGGAGACGTGATCGTACGTCGCGCACTGCGTCGATCGCAGGTGCTGGACTTCTTTCGCACATTGCAGCCTTGTCTCGTAGGGATGGAGGCCTGTGGCAGCGCGCATTATTGGGCTCGGGAAATTCAGGCCCTGGGTCATACGGTTCGGATGATGCCACCCGCATACGTGAAGGCCTATGTCAAGATATGTTCACCTGACCATATCTTGACTTGGACGAACCCGCTTCGCGGGAAAGTCTTGCTCGGAGGTCATTGATCCGGTGCAGGCGAGGCATCCTGGCATGATTGGCCGGACGTAATCGGCCGGGTTCATAGGGGCTTGCTTCAGGCAAGGTGACGCTGCTGCCCACGCGCAGCGTCACCTCAATGCCAAGGAGCCCTTTAATGACCCCGCTTCGGTTACGCATGATAAACGACATGCAGGTCCGCAATCTGTCGCCGCATACGCAGGACTCGTATCTGCTGCAAGTTTCGCAGTTTGCTCGCCATTTTGCGAAGTCGCCCGACTTGCTCTGTCAGGAAGATGTCCGCACCTACCAAGTCTATCTGACGAATGAGAAGAAGCTGGCGCCGAAGTCCATACACGTGGCCGTTTCGGCGCTCCGTTTTTTGTACCGCGTCACGCTCGGCTTCGAATGGGATTTCGACCGCATCATTCCGTGCCCCAGGGTGCCCAAGACACTCGCCGTCATCCTCAGCCCCGAAGAGGTATTACACTTTCTCGGCTGCGTGGAGAGCCTGAAGCATCAGACGATCCTGACGACATGCTACGCCGCCGGTCTGCGGATTTCCGAAGCGGTGCACCTGAGACCGGAGGCCATCGACCGACAACGAATGGTACTGCGCGTCGATCAAGGCAAGGGGCAGAAGGACCGTTACGTCATGCTCTCGGCGCGCTTGCTGGAGACGCTGACCGACTATTGGCGTGCCGTCCGGCCGAAGACGTGGATGTTTCCCGGCGCCATCCCCAACGAACCGATATCGACCAACGCGGTGCAGAACGCCTGCGGCAAGGCGCACCGGCTGTCGGGCCTGGGCAAGCCCGTGACGCCGCATTCGTTGCGGCACGCCTTTGCCTGCCACCTACTTGAGGCCGGCACCGATATCCGTACCATCCAGCTTTTGCTCGGCCATCGCAGCCTGTCGACCACCTCGCAATATCTGCGGATCGCAACCAGCAAGGTCTGCGCGGCGACGAGTCCGCTGGAGTTGTTGCCACGGCCAGTCCCGAAGGCGGCGCCACCGCTACCACCTGAACATTTCTGACGGTCGCCCCATGGGGCGATCTGGTCCGGAGGTGGCGGATGTATTCCGCCGCTATGGTGCTGCTTGGCGTGAGCAGCACGGCGCGTCGCTGTCGACCGAACGGCGTGCAGCCATGTCGAACAATGCGACCGATGCGGTGAGCGGCGGATCGCCTACAACAGCTGCCGTTCGCGCAACTGCCCCAAATGCCAGTCCCTGGCGCGTGCGGATTGGATCGAAGCGCGGCGGGCGGAGCTTCTCGACACGCAATATTTTCATGTCGTCTTCACCGTGCCCGACGAGATCGCCTTGACATAGGCCTTCACGTATGCGGGTGGCATCATCCGAACCGTATGACCCAGGGCCTGAATTTCCCGAGCCCAATAATGCGCGCTGCCACAGGCCTCCATCCCTACGAGACAAGGCTGCAATGTGCGAAAGAAGTCCAGCACCTGCGATCGACGCAGTGCGCGACGTACGATCACGTCTCCTTCTTCGGCTATGCCATGAACCTGAAAAACGGATTTGGCCAGATCGAGCCCGACTGTGGTAATCTTCTTCATGGAGCGGTCCTTCTTCTTTGTGGCGTTTCAACACGACCACGTTAGGCACTTGATGCCGTTTGAGAAGGGCCGTTCCACCTCATCAGCTTCGGGCCGATTAGGCCTCAAAGCTGCATTCCCGATCATCAGACAACGGCCCAGGCCTGGAACCGCTTCCGGCCGGTGATTTCGCGCAGATTGAGCGCACCGACAAGATCCAGCGCACCCTGCCGGCTGACCTCCAGTTCCTTCTGGACCATGGCCGTCGATACCAGCGGCCGCGCCAGCACCAAGTCTATCAGCCGCGGCAGTTTCGAGTTCGTCCGCCGCGACCGCAAGCGCCGCTCCAGTTGGCCCCGCGCCAGCACCAGCCGGTCATGTTCTTTCAGCCCGGCCGATGCCGCCGCGTGGATGGTCTCGAGGACAGCGAGCAGCCGCACACTTTTGTCACGGGCGCGCCGCCGGTCCCTTTGGATCGCGCGCAAGCCGACAGAAAGACTGGCGAGATGGTTGGCAGTCGTGCCGGTCTGACGCAGCAGCGCCGCGGCCAAAAGCGGCCCGAGCCATGGCGCGTGCTGTAAGACCTCGATCTCGGTCCAGGCGTCGATAAGCAACGCGACGCGCAGCACGGCAGGCAGGTCGATTGTTGCCCGCAGCACAGCCTGCCATTCAGCCAGCCGTGCATCCTCATCCCAGTCGAGGTCGTAGACCAGGGCCGGCCGGTCGTTCGCGATCGGCCTTTTTGGACCGGTCTGGATGCCGGCGAGCACGTTTGTCGATCGGGCGAGCAAGGCGTCGATTTCGGCGAACTCGTGCGCCATCGCGTCCTGCTCGGCCGACGACCCGCCATCATCGACACCCTCCTCAGAAGATGAGGCCCCCTCGCCGTCCCGGCCATTTTGTGCCGGCTCCGCCGCCGCACCGCCGCGACCAGTCAGCGCCAATAACCCGTCGCGGCCGAGCGCCCAGTCGGGTTTATTGCCAAAAATGTGGCGGCGGGCGCGCAGCACGGCATGCGCCCGGGTGAGATCATGTGTCGGAGTGCGGATATCCATGTGGGCGTCGTGCAGGACGAGGTCCTCAAGGTGGACCAGTTCGCCTTCGATCCACAGCGCCGCCGCCGCGTCGGCAAAGTGTTGGCGCTCGATCCAGCCGTCGCGCACCGGCGAGCGCGCCAGACGCTCGTCGAGCCGCGCCAAAGCCTCGGTGTCGTTTTTACCTCCCGATTTCAAACAGGGAAAAGTCAGGTGTTGTTTAGGTTTTGGCGCTACGACAGCCCCGATTTTTCGCTAACGATTTCACTGACTGCGATTTGCCGCACCGATTGCACAACCGCAAAGCCGCACCCGGCACGTCGCATTCCGACGAAGCATGGTCGGCGGCACGTCGTCTCGCTCGCGAGCTCGACAGGATTCTCGACGGTTCGGGGCCAAGACGCGCGGCAATCAACCGGGCCGCGGCCGAGCTGCGCCTCTCGACCCGCCAAGTCTACAATCTGCTGGCGCGCTACCGCAACGATCGGACCGTGACGTCGCTGCTGCCCCAGTTGGATGGCAGCCGCAAGAAGCGCCTTGATCAAGGCATCGAGGCGATCATTGCGACGACGTTGCGAGAGCAGTGGCTGGTGCTGGAGGCTCCGCCGCTCGCTCCCGTCGTGGCCGAGATCCGCGCTCGCTGCGAAGAGGCCGGCTTGGCCGCTCCGTCCTATCTCACGGTCGCCCGCCGGATACCCGGGCTGTTCAGCCCCGAGGAGATCGCGAGGAAACGGTCCGCCAATCCGAAGCATCTCCAGCGTCTCAAACCGCGGCCAGGATACATCCATGCGGCGCGCCCACTGGATGTCTGCCAGATAGATCACACGCCCACGGACATCAACTTCGTCGAGGTCGTCGACGGCGGCGGGACGTTCATCGGCCGGGCATACTTGACGATCGTCACCGACGTGGCGACACGCTGCATCTTTGGCTTCTGTCTCACCCTCGAGAAGCCGTCTGCGCTGTCGGTCGCGCTCTGCCTAGCGCAGGCTGTGTGTCCAAAGGAGGCCTGGCTCAGCGCACATGACATCAACCACGGCTGGCCGATGTTCGGTCGACCGAGGTCGCTTGTCACCGACTCCGCCAAGGAGTTCAAAGGGCATGCCTTCCAGCGCGGGTGCGAGGACTACGGCATTCGCATCCGCTACCGGGATCGCGGTCGCGTCCACCAAGGCGGGGTGGTCGAGAGGCTACTTGGGAAGCTCAACTCTGTTCTGGCAACGCAGCCGGGCTCGACGGGCCGATCCGTGGCGGATCGCGACGAATACCCCGCGCAGCGGCGAGCTCGCCTCAGCTTCGCCGATCTCGAGCGATGCATCGCGCTCGCCGTGATCGACCATAACCTTCAGGAAAATGCGAGGACGTTGAAGGTGCCGGCGACAGAATGGGAGCGACAGGCGCGCGATCTCCAGCACTTCGATGATGATGCGATGCAAGTGCTGCTTGCCTTTCTCCCCGTAGCAGAGAGGCGCATCTCACCGCAGGGTGTCAGCATGTTCGCGTTGGACTATTTTTCACCGTGGCTGGGCAGCCTCGTCCCGCAACGAGACCGTCTGGGACGGCTCGAGCTGCGATACGATCCTCGCGATATCAGCCACGTCTACATCCGGGACCCGGAGACGAGGGAGTTCCGGCCCGTGGAGCGGCGTGACGGAATGCTTGCTCCCATGACGTTGTGGGAGCACGAAGCTGACCGCTCGCACCAACGCAGCGCGAATGCGCGAACGGATGTCGAAAAAGTGACGCTCCGCCGTCAGATAACGGAAATCGCCAGCGGGCAAAAGCCATCAAAAATCGAGCTGCGCAATGCCGTGCGTCGAGCACATGCGGTAGAGGCCGCCAAACCCTATGATGCGCTGCGCCCCGCAAAACCGGCGCCTGCCGAGCATCCCGTACGCCACAAACGCCGTCTGCCAGTCGAGGACTGGTGACGTGGTGGGCCATCTGCTCGATCACGTTCGCCCGGTTCTTGACCGCAGGATGGAAGAGCGGATCGCCTATATCCAGGCGCCGCGATGGATCGGACATCAGGTGACAGTCCAAGCGCATGAACGCCTTGCCGAGTTGCTGTCCCGGCCGCCGGCGTTGCGGACCCGAGGCCTGATGCTCGTCGGACCCTATGCCAACGGCAAGACGATGATCGCCGAACGGTTTGCTGTCGAACATCTGAGAACCGCCGAGCAGCAGCGGGTGTGGGTGGTCCAGACGCGTGAGGGTGCGGGCCTCGCCCATTTCTATGAAGCATCCTCGAGGCATTGCGAGCGCCAACCGGCATGGGTCGTGGTGTCGGCCGCAAAGCCGAGCAAATCGATCGCCTGTTCGACAGCCTGAAGCCCAGGATGCTGATCTTCGACGAATTCCACAATGCGCTGCGGGGCCGATCGCGGGACGTCGAGGCGGTTCTTGCCTTCCTCAGAAGGATCGGCCGCCAGTTCGACATTTCACCGATTCTGATCGGTGAGGTCGCGGTGTACGACTTCATCAACCAGACCGCCGAAATGGCGACCCGGTTCGACCTGCATGCAGTGCCGCGATGGCAATATGGCGAGGAGTTTTTCGCGCTGCTCAACAGCCTCGAAGCCGCCTTGCCGCTCGCCCGCGCTTCCGATCTCTCGGATGAACCGATGGCGCGGATGATCTTTCAGCTCTCCGAGGGCCTGATCGGCGAGATCGTGGCGATCGTCTCTGCGGCGGCCGTGGCGGCGGCAAGGTCTGGCGCGGAGCGGATAACGAAAACGGGCATCGAGGCGCTGCGCTACATCCCCGTCTCGAAGCGCCGCCGGGCGCCGGTGCGTGACCGCCTGCTGTGAGCGGAGCACGCTTCGCCATCGAGATCCGTGAGCGATACGGGGACGTCGTTCGGGATCGGTGGTCCGTTTCCATTGACCCGCAGCCGGATGAGCTATTGTCGAGCTGGCTCCACCGCCTTGCCATCGCCAACGGTATCGCGCCGCGGCCATTCGCCGGCGTCTTGGGGCTTGGTGACGGAATGGGGTCGTCCCGCCTCGACCATAGCCTAACGCACGGTGTCGCGACCCTGCTCCAACAACAGGCGGATATTGCAACGGAAGCGTTGTCGGCGATGACGATGACCGGTCCAGCGTTGACGCCGCTCCTGCTGCCGTTGCGCGAGAACGTCCGCCCGAACCGTTCGACCTGGACGCAGTATTGTCCCCAGTGCCTTGCCGGCGACCAGGCGCCGTATTTTCGCCGGCACTGGCGGCTGGCGACGCGCATCTCGTGCTTCGTGCATGGTCGCGGTCTTCGGGATCGATGTCCCGCCTGTCGCAGCGGGATTGCATCCTTCGACCAGACCGACCTGATGCCGCAGCACTTTTGCGCCCGATGCGCCTTCGCTCTGCGCACGGCATCGAAGGTCTTCGTCAAAACGTCGGCACGACGGCTGGAACGGTCGATCGACGATATCTGCAAGGTGGGGATGGCCAAGGGATCGATGACGATCGGCGACCTGACTTCGCGGCTGCTGGGCGCGCCTGTCATTGCAGGCGTCTCATTGGGCAAGACGCTCACGAACCTGTCCACGTCCTCGCGCATCCGCTGCTTCGAATGGCTCGCGGACAAGCCTGTCGGCTGGTTGACGGCAGATGAGGACGATGCTGTTGCCCGGCGGCGTCGGCTCGTCCTGGCTGCAGGCGGCCATGACCGGTTGATTGCGCACTTCTCGGATTTCATGGACACGCATCAAGGATCGCCGAGGTCTGTGCGGTCACCCCCGACCGGCGCCGACCTTGCTGCTCTGCTCGCGGCCTATTCGCGCGCCACTGACGATGCGATCCAAACGAAGCGTCACCGTGTTCTTGCGGTCCCACGCGGATAGGACTGCTGCCCGCGAACCACCCATCCCTGGTGAGCAGCATGCTATTCATCACCGGCAACGCCCGC
The DNA here is from genome assembly GCF_037162615.1 of Mesorhizobium sp. ISC15. Classification (NCBI taxonomy): domain Bacteria; kingdom Pseudomonadati; phylum Pseudomonadota; class Alphaproteobacteria; order Hyphomicrobiales; family Phyllobacteriaceae; genus Mesorhizobium; species Mesorhizobium sp. ISC15. The sequence goes on from NZ_JAVSPX010000002.1 coordinate 35,922, forward strand.
ATCTTCATCCCAGTCACTGGAAAACCCCGGCGTGATGTCGCCCGCCAGCAGCTTCTCCTTCGACAGCAGGCCTGCATCCTCAAGCGCATCGATGTCGGGGAGATCGCGCAGGGTGTCGAACCCGAACTGCAGCAGGAACGCCTTGGTCGTGACATAGGTGTAGGGCGCGCCTGGGGTCGGGCTGCGTGGGCCGGAGGCGATCAGGCCGAAGCCGCGCAAATTGCCGATCAGGTCGCGGCTGATTTCCTTGCCGAACAAGGAGGACAGTTCGGCACGGGTGATCGGCTGGAAGTAGGCGATCGTCAACAGCACGAGCACCTCCGGCTGCGAAAGGTTTTTTTGCTCTTGCTCGTCCGTGCCTAACGCTGCGCGAATGGCATCACCGTAGGCCGGCCGCGTCAGGTGCCGAAAACCGCCGGCGACCGCGACCAGGTCGTAAGGACGGCCGCGCAGTTCCTCGCGGATGTCATCAATGAGGAGGTCGAGGTTGCAACTGGCGCCAATCACTTGCGCGAGCACACTACGTGTGACCGGCTCGCTGGCGGCGAAGACCGTCGCCTCGACGCGGTTCATCCACTCCCGCCAGCGAACCTCCGCCGGCAGGTGGTCGAGATCGCGATCGAACAAATGGTCATTTGAACGACGGTCGCCTGATCGATGGTCATCCGACCGGCCCCGCCCTCGCCTCTTGCGGTCCGCTTCAGCCATTTGCTAAAGCCCGTAGATGCGGAACGTGGTGCGGCCGGACAGCTCGCGCACGGCGCCGAGATCGACCAATCGGTCGAACAGCCGCCGCAGGCCGCGGTCGCTCATCCCGGTCCTTTTGTCCCCGCGCGAGGCAACGAGCGCATCGTCGTTCAGCAAATGATCGACGACATGGTCCGCCCCCTTTGCCCGCAGTTTCGGAGCGACACCGAACAGCCGATCCGCACGGCGCCCGAGCTCGGCGGAAAGATCGATGGCGCGCAGCGCGGCGCGCGCCTGAGCCACGAGCAGGCCCTGCACCCTCTCCCCGCCTGGCGCCTGGTCGCTTTCCGTCAGACTGGTTGTTCTCACTCGCACGCCACGCGTGCTTCCGCCCGATGCAGGCTGCGCTCCCAGAAGCGGCACCGCATGCGGCCAACCCAATCTTTGCGCGAGCAGGGCGTCGGCGAGCCAAGCACCCAAATTGCGTCCGAAGCCATCGCGTTCCGCGCTCGCGAAGGCACCGGTCAGCATCTCGACAACGCCGGCTGCCGTAGACAGCTGGCGGAGATCCTCGAGGAGATCGCCGACCGCCGCGCCGTCGCGGGCGAAAAAACCGAATTCTTCCAAGACCGCGGTGAGGTTTTTTGCCGTCAGGAGATCCTCCGCGGGCCGGGCTGCCAGCCGGCGCCAGGCGAGCAGCAAAACACCGCCCGGCCCAACGTCGTCACCGGGACGGGTCAGGAGAAAAGAATCGCGCAGCGCGGCCTCGTCCTCGGTGCGCCCCGCCTGCCGTGCCGTCGTCGCGGCCGCCGCGAGCGCGAGGCGCTGCCGCCAGGCGCCCGCCCATTTTTCGTCCCGGCGCACGACAGCATCGAGCGCGGTCAGCGCCGCGCCGGACGCAAGCGCAGCATCTTCGACGGTTTGCGCCGTCTCGACGGCCCGGCGCAGCCAGGATGGCACAGTCGCCATGGGCGCGATCGGCGCGGCGCCGAGCGGCTGGACGGCGTGGCGGGAAGGCGGTTTGGCGTGGCGAATCATCGCCGGCAGCATGAGTCATCGCGGCGCTTTTTGCAATCATCTCGGCCATAAAGCGCCGGGGATGTCGAACGACGTTCGTGTCCGGTAAGCTTGCCTTATCGGACGTAACCGAAGCGCCGCTAGCGCAGCACCTGCAGCCCGTGCTTGTCGACCACAAACAGCAGCTTCAGCGCCATGCCACTCGGCCGCTTGGCTCCGGTCTCCCATTTCTGCACCGTCGATTCGGATGTGTTCAGATAGCGCGCAAACACCGGCTGGCTGACATGGTTCTTCTCCCGCAGCGCCTTGATCGCGTCGGGCTCGATCGCCGGCGGCACCGTCAGGCAGCTCTCGTCGAAGCTGCGCATCGTCGCCTTGTCGATCGCCCCGACCTTGTAGAGCGCGCTCGCCGAGCTGTGGATCGCCTCGAAGGCGTCGGACTTGTATTTTCTAGCCCTGCTCATGTGCATATCTCCAAAAAATCTCCGTCTGCCAGCAATTCGCCGAGCTGCCGATCGGTCAGCCCAGCATAAGCCTTGGCCAGGCTGCGGAACTGGGCGAGTTCGTCGTCATCAATGTTGGCCCTGTCCTGCTTGGCGAACAGATACTCGTAGACCCAGAACCGACCGGATTTGGCCAGGATGATCGATCGGTGCCGGTTGTCGTTCAGACGCTTCTTGAACACGCCACCGCCAAGATCTTCGGCTTGTCCCAACGCCACCTGCGCAATCGCCTTGCACAGTGCCACGTCCCTGATTCGCGCCTTGCGCGCCGCCTTGGCGAACCAGGCCGTCTTGAACGTCCGCTGCGTCATGGTTTTATATAGCACCAGGTGCTATGGATTGCAAACGCTGCGGTGCCGCCGCCGAACACCGGTTGGCCGACAGCCGGTTCCGTACCGCTAGTGGGTCTACACGTCAGTCAGATCCTCGGGATATCGGCCACCGCGCGCGTGGAACAGCCACCACGTTTGCGCGCCGCGCGTTGAAACGACCAGACAGTGGGGCTCATCCAGCGCCGGCTCGATCAAGCCCAGACGGACGAGCGGAATGATGGTCTTTTCGCCGATCGACTTGTCATGGTACGAAAGCCCGGGCACGACAAGGCGCCATCCCGGCGTTCCGCGCTCGGTCGTGGCCGCCGCGAGATAGCCCATTTCCGATGGCGACTCGCCACGCCCCAAGGTGAACAGGCAGATGCTCCAGAAGGCGTTTCGCGGACGCGGCGGGATGAGCGCCCAATCGAGCGGACCGTCCTGCGCCGCCGGCTCTTGGCTTTGCGACGGCCGGCCCACCCGGTTGTCCTCAAAGCCTTGGCGATAGGCCTTTTCCAGCGCCCGGGCGATGGCGCCCGCCGTGTCGACGGCCATGCCGTATTTCCGGTCATGGCGGTCCTTGGCCACGATGTCGCGGGCCATCTCACGAAACCTGGCCTTGCGATAGGGATCAGCGGCGATTTGCGTTGATTTCTTGATCGCTTTCTTGATCACCGAGGTTCCCTTCGGGCAGGTCGCTGTCGCGCTGGCGTGTACGGATATGGGCCTAAGCCTGCGGGTGCGTGAGATGCCGATGCAATGGACAGCCTCGCTGTTTGGCTGCAAGCTGGCGCCGACTCGACTCTTCTGATTCAATCGCACAATTGAGCCATGGACAAGCTACTGAAACCAGATGGCGCGGACTCCCATCAAGACCCGCAAGCCGACCGGCGTCGCGACAACGGCCCGCCCGGCGAATTCGCAGGTCTGCCCGACATCGTCGATCTGGTCATGGAGATGGGACGCCCATCGCGGTCGCCGGCGCATCTCGAAGCGCTCGTCGAGACGGCAAAAGACTACGCCAAGGCCGCCAGCTCCGAAAACACGCGAGACGCCTACACCAAGGACTTTTCGCATTATTCGTCCTGGTGTCGCCGCAACGGTTTTGAGCCCTTGCCCCCAGAGGTACAAACAATCGGCCTCTATATCAGCGCCTGTGCCTCAGGCACCGCCGCCGGCGAGCCGAAACGCGGCATTCCCGCCCTTTCGGTCGCAACGATCGAGCGGCGCCTCTCCGGCCTGGCCTGGAATTTTACCCAGCGCGGATTTTCTCTCGACCGTGCCGATCGCCATATTGCCACCGTGCTCGCCGGTATCCGCAGAAAACACGCAAAGCCGCCGCGGCAGAAGGAGGCCGTCCTCGGCGATGACATCAAGGCAATGATCGCGACGCTCGGGCACGATCTGCGCGGGCTGCGCGACCGCGCTATTTTGCTCCTAGGCTTTGCCGGCGGGTTGCGGCGCTCGGAAATCGTCGGCCTCGACGTCGTGCGCGACGACAAGAGCGACGGCGCCGGCTGGATCGAGATTTTTGCCGACAAGGGCGTGCTGGTGACGCTGCGCGGCAAGACCGGTTGGCGTGAGGTCGAGGTCGGCCGCGGCTCCAGCGATTTTTCTTGCCCGGTTGTCGCGCTGGAAACCTGGATCAGGCTCGGAAGGATCGCGCGCGGTCCGCTGTTCCGGCGCATCTTCAAAGACAACAAGACCGTCGACGTCGAACGACTTTCCGACAAGCATGTCGCCCGCCTGGTCAAGCAGACGGCGCTCGCCGCCGGCGTCCGCTCCGATCTTCCGGAAGCGGAGCGTGCGCTGCTGTTCTCAGGGCATTCGCTGCGCGCCGGCCTTGCCTCCTCCGCGGACATCGAGGAACGTTACGTACAGAAGCAGCTCGGCCACGCCTCGGCCGAGATGACCCGCAAATATCAGCGCCAGCGCGATCGGTTCCGGACCAATCTCACCAAGGCGAGCGGGCTGTAGGAACCATAAGTCCCCTGCCCTGCCGCTACTCAGTGCCTAGCAGCGGGAGTCTGCTTGTCGGAGGCTCGTCCTAGGACGACAGGGCACGGCCTCAGGCTCCCTACCTACGCGAGGCGGAGCGGCTTGCCGGCGAGGCCTGATGCTGCAAGAATCGAGGAGTGTTGTGGCGCGAACGCAATACCCATCGCGCGCCCTGACCCTAGCCCGAATTGGCCAACAAATCGTAAACGCGGGAGCGCGCAGCCATGGAAACCAGGATCATCGACAGCCGCAACGATTTCGCGCAATGGGCGATCGATAGGTCCAATGCGATCCTGATGGATCAGGGTTCGGAACTCGCCACCGCGGCCCGCAATGGAAACGAAGCCCAAATCGGTGAGACAGCACAGGCGCTCGGCCAGGCGATCGTCGATGCGCTGATCGAGGCCTTCGACGGTCTCGCAGGCGACGAATGAGCCACCGCTTGGCCCGCACGACTGGCTGCGCCAATGGAAACGGCGGCCGGTACGCGGGCTCCCAGATCCACCAGCCATCATGAATTCGGACTGCGCTGAATCCGCTTCGGCGGCATCGCGTCAGGGCTCCGAAAGGCCCCTTCCCCTCAATCAATCGAAACCGTAACTTAGAAACCGCGGTTCGAAATTTCAGCTTAGCGCTTCAATTGAAGTCGGGAAGTAAAACCGACAGCGGCGCGGGCGAGCGGCCCCAGCAGGCTGTTCAGGGGCAAATCGACGAGTTGGTAAGCCATTGATTTGTTTGTAGCTGATTCACGCAACGGAAGCTATAGCACCGGTTACTTCCGTCACAGGCGATGATCCCTGGGAACAAGCTAACTATCGATAATGACCTCATATCGGGACTGTACAGCACGAGGCCTTGGGACGCTCAGGAGGCCGAAAAACGTTGATTTACCGGCTCATCGAAGCGGTACGAGCGATATAAAGGGCAACTAGAGACGTTTACAAACGATCGTTTGCTGATGTCTTCGGTGTTTGTACAACACTCCTTTCCCGATCCTGAGAAACGCCGCAAATGGCTCGTGAAGCGCAAAATCGACGCTCCGGTCGACCACAGGCCTGGCAAATCGGCTACTGCGCCGTTGCCCAGCTCGAGCGTGCGTTGATTTCGGAGCGGACCAAGGCCGGCATCATCGCCGCACGATCGAAGGGGCGGCTGGCAGGCAATCCTGGTAGCCGCGAGCGCAAGCTCGAAGCCCTGGCGAAGATGACGGCCGTGCAACAGGCTATTCGGACACGGATTCACGGTAGCGGCGTAACGATCACGGGCGAGCGGTCAGTTGGAGCGGCATGAGGCCATTAGCGTCCACTTCAATGCTGTACCGCCTGTCGCGCAGCCTGAAAGATCTCCTGCACCTCATGGAGAAGATCGAGCCGCGGGCGCTGGGTTCCGCTCGCTCACCGAGGCGATCGAGACCACCACGCCGGCTGGCCGCATGATGATGCAGATGGTCGGCAGATTCGCCGAATTCGAGCGCGCCATGATCCGCGAGCGGACGAGCGCAGGGCTGGCTGAGGCCCGGCTGGAAGGTCGCGTTGGTGGGCGACGGCGCAAGCTCGATGACAAAAAGCGGCGTGAGATCGCCGAGTCCGTCATTTCGGGCCGCGAGTCTGGCGCCGAAATGGCAAGGCTATATGACGTGAGCGAGCCAACCGTCTCAAGAATCGTTGCCAAATTTCGCCAGCAGGAGGCACATCAAGCACTGGAATGACTTGGCTTGAATGACCGCACGGGGTGGAGCTTTGCCGTCCGTCTCGCCCTACTCGACCGAGCAGGAAGAGCACAATGCGGGACCTTCGGAGGCTTTTCCGGCGATATAGAAGGGCGCTATGCAGAAGCCGAGAAAAACCTGAGGACACAATGGTGAGCATTCGCCCGGTTAGATGGGAAGACGTTGACGCACTGTATGCTATTTCCCTTGCGACTGGCTTTGAGGGGGGCGATGCGTCACACCTCTACGAGGATCCAAAGCTGATGGGGCATATCTACGCCGCGCCGTATGCGGTGCTTGAGCCGCAGCTTGCCGTAGTTGTCGAAGACTCCCGGGGTGTTGCGGGCTTTGCCGTCGGAACAATAGATACACTGGAATGGGAGGATCGACTCGAAAGGGAGTGGTGGCCGCAACTTCGCCTGCGCTATGCCGATCCACCTGAAGCGTTACGGGATTTATGGACGCCGGACGAGCGGCGGGCATCCATGATCCACCACCCGGCGCGAACGCCGGCAGCCGTGGTTAGCAAGTATCCGGCTCATCTTCACATGAATCTTTTGCCCCGCGTCCAAGGGAGCGGGCTTGGCTCAAAGCTGTTCGATAAATGGCGAAGCTTCGCGGTCGAACATGGTATCAAAGGTATCCATGTCGGCGCCAATCGCGCGAACAAGGGAGCGATCGGCTTCTGGCGGAAAATTGGTTTTGCGGAACTCAGCATTAAGGACGCTGCGAAGGGACGAACGGTCTGGATGGCACACGACTAAAGCCAACGCCCGCAAAGGGCTCAATGAAGCCGTTCATCGCCTCGTCGGTGGACGACGGAGAGGGCGAACCTTGCCGATCAGGCAGCGGCGAAATGCCTACCGTGAAGAACTTGACGCACACAACTTACCGTGAATCTGTGTCCCAATAATGCACAGGGGCGGCCCCTATTATGGCCGACGGCTACAATCAACGATGAACCAGTGGCTTCCGACGGTCCGCCGGATGCGATCAGACCACAACTGGGACGATATCGCTCGGGTCCTGAAGCAGCGCGACCTCGACTGGACGCCTGAACGACTGCGGCGGGCAGTGAGGTGGCTCGTCACCGAGCACCTGGCTGATGCCACACTGCTGAAGCGGGCGTCTCCCATAGTGCGGATCGAAACCGGCCCGGCTGATCATGACCCGCGCCCCGGCTTGTCGAGACTGCGGCGCAACGCATCGCTGATTTCCAGCCGGGATTCGGTGCGCACAATCTTGCCTGCCGTCTCCAAGTCGACGGCCGCGGCTTCAGCTCCGGTTCCGGTCGTCTTCGACGCGTCAAGCTTTGCCCGCAGCAAGGCCATCACCATCGGCCAGACCGAGAACTTTCCGGCCTTTGCTCGGTCCGTCAGGCTGCGCAAATAGCCGCCGGCGCTGTTGATCTGGTCCTGCCGCTGGTAGATCGCGGCAATGGTAATCGCCGCCTGCTGTTCACCCATGGCCGTCCGCGCTTCCTCCCAGGCGCTGGGGCTGATGCCCATGGCCGGCCGGGCAACCTCGGCCGCGGCCAGAAATTCACGCCAGTTGCGGATTCCGCCGCCGCCCTTCACCAGCCAAAGCATGTTCGGGCAGGCATCCAGCACAATTCCTAACGGCAGCTCGCGCTTCGGCAGGCTCCGTATGTTGTCGGTGTCCGCAACGTTGCCGCCCGCTTCATCTTTATTTCCTAAGCCATTTTCAGATTCAGATTTAGAGTCTGGTTTTGAATTCTGTATGTGGCGTCCGTTTTGGGACTCATTGGCGTCCACTTTCTGTCTTTTTACAAATGATTCCAATGCTTCACGCACTTCAGCCCAAAGGCCCTCCAGATCCTCGGCAATCGCCTCCAAGGTCTGTCGGGGGGCGGTGCGTGGTATCTGGCCGACAATCGCCTGGTAGGCCTGCTGGACCCTGCCCCAGTTCGCCGGCACGCCTTCCTCAATTCCAGCGTCGATCATCTTGACGATGTCACGCCGGCATATGGTTAGCCGCTCCTTAACGAGCCGAAAGGCCTTCTTCTCAGATCTGACCGCTTCCGCCAGCTCCTTGAACTCCTCTGCGCGCGCGACGATCGGCGAAATGTCGAAGCCATAGGCTTGCTCGATCTCGCCCCCCTGCCCTTTCCGGGCGAAGCGCTTGCCGTTTGGGCTGTCCCGACGGATGATCAATCCGCACTCCACCAGGACGGCCAGGTGCCGCCGCAAGGTCGTTGGCGGCATTCCGTTGGCGCGGCGGATAAGCTGCTCGTTTGATGGCCAGACGATCAGCTCGCTGTCGCCATAAAGCGCCGTGTCCGGATGGAACGACAACAGCGCGTCGAGAATGGCCAAAGCGCGATCAGAGGCGCCCAGAGCGATCCTGGCATCCTTGATATCTTGGAAGACGTGCCACTTGTGGACGGTCGCGTCCTTCGACACCGCCCTTGCGGTGACTTGGCTTGAGATCATGCCAAGCGTCATCGGCCGCCGCCCGAAGGGCGTCGTTGAAAAATGCGTTTCCATTGTCTTTACCTGTGTTCAGGCAAAAGAAATCCGCTCGCCAAAACGGCGCGGGGCTCGATCAGCCCTTGACGGTGATTCCCGGAAATGCGATTCTCTCAGTTGCCACACTACAGAGAAGGGCTTCCGGAATTCGTTTCGGTGGCCTTTTTCTTTTGCGGTTTCGTACTTTTCTTACATATGCTCCGTCTTCTGGAACTCTTGATAAAAGCGTTCTAGGTGTTCCGAGAGATACGCCCCAAACCGAGACGCGTCCTGGGCCTTGAGTGCCAAAGTAAAGCCCTTCCCGGTATCCTTTGTTGCGACTTTCACGGCATTACCCGCAAGTGACCAAGACCTTTCCGCAGGCTTGGCTACCGCGGTTTTTTTGCTCTTCGCCTTCTTCTTCAGGTCGTCGAGCAAAACTGCGAAGCGCTGGTCGGTATCGACACTCGCAAACTCGTCGCTTCGAATTAGATTTGACGCCTGGGCCGATTTGCCAGGCAATTGGAGAAGTTTCTTGAGCTCCTCCCAGCGATCCCTCCCAACGCCTCTCGCGGCGCCCAATGCATCCAGAACATGTTCGGGAACGTGCTCCGCAACTGCCAGCATTCGGGACAGGAGCGTATCGTCGATTGTAAGCGCGCTTTTGACCGTCTCCTTGTCAATTCCGGAGCTGGTCAGTTTACGTGCAAAGAGGGCCTTCTCGATGAAAGTGAGGTCGGAGCGGGCGGTGTTTTCCTGCCCCTGTGCGATCACATGTGCGATGTCCTCGATCGGCTTGACGACGGCCTTCACAGCGATGCCGAGATGACGGGCAGCGCGAGCACGGCGATGGCCGTAAACAATGACAAAGCGGCCAGAAACATCTGGGTGAGGCCGAACGAGGATAGGCGAGGACTGACCAGCCTGCTCAATAGCCGAGACCAACGCGGAAAAATCCTCGTCGTTGCTGGCAATCCGATCAGCGAAAGGGGAGGCCTCAAGGAGGTCCGGATCAAGGGATACGATCGTTTCGCCCTCTAGGACGCGCATAGAGTTTTCCGCCATCTCATCGAGAGACTGCATCATCGAGCGCGTTGCGCCACGACGGGCATATTCGGCCCTGCTCTCCGATGAATTGCTTTGCGGCTTCCGATCGCCCACGGTCGCCCCGATGTTGGCCAAGAGGTGCTTTCTAGCCATTTGCACCCTCCATTCTCGTATTTACTGCGCTGATTTTGCGAGGTTTTTTGCGGTTCTGCACGGCTGTCAAGAAAGCGATCACTTCCGCCCCCATGCTTTGTGTATCAGCGAGACAATCTCGCTATTGACTGCGTTGAGGGACTCCATCGCACGGTCATACGTTGAACGCGTGAACTGGCTGCGCTCAACCTCATAAAGGGTCTGCTTGGTAATACCGGCATCAGATATGGCGGTGGACTTAACCATCTGATTGGTGAGCATCCGCTTGTTGAACATCGCCTGCATGAAACCAACCATCTGTGCCTGCGGCCCGTCCATCGGCTCGTATCTCGTCACCAGATAGCGGAACCACTTCAGCCGGACTTTCGCCCCGACCCCCTTTATCGACTGCAAGATCCCGCCAAGCATGAGCAGGAACTGGCTCATCGACATGATGTCGAGCATCTGCGGATGGACCGTGATAAGAACAGATGTGGAGGCTGTCAGCGCGGTGAGCGTGAGATAGCCGAGCTGAGGAGGGCAATCGATCACAACCACGTCATATTGATCGTCGACCTCTTTAAGGGCCTGCGTAATGCGGGTGAAGAACATACGCCCTTCAGGGGAATTTTTGTTCGAAGCCGCTAGTGGTGTCTCGTACTCGTATTCCTGGAGTTCGAGGTTCGCCGGGACGATGTCGAGCCCCGGAAAATTCGTCGGTTGAATCACGTCCTTGATCGAGCTGCGTTGATCATCGTAGCGAAGCGCCTCGAAAAGCGACGGATTCTTGTCAAGTTCGGGCTGCATCCCATGAAGAGCAGTGAGTGAAGCCTGTGGGTCGAGGTCGATCGCAAGGACACGATGGCCAGTGAGAGCGAGGTACTGGGCAAGATGGGCCGTGGTGGTTGTCTTTCCACTCCCACCTTTGAAATTCACAACGGAGATAACTTGAAGGCCTTCGCCGCCGCGCCGGTGAGGCACATAGCGCTTGAAATCAGTTCTGCCGTGTTTGTCGAGGAAGGCGCGCAACTCCATCATCTGCGCCGCCGTGTACGAGCGGCGGCCGGACTGTGATACGAGCGGCTCCGGCCCCTTTCCCTCAAGATGTAGTTTCTTGATATGGTTTTGCGTCACGCCAAGAAAATCGGCAACCTCGGCCGAGGAAAACAGCCGAAGGCCTTTCTCAGCATCCGGCGGATACTGCTCCAGGCGCAGCATGTTGAGCTTGTCCGAGATGAGTTCACCCTGCTGGAGAATCTCCTCGTCAAAGTCTATGTCGAGGTCGAAAGTCTGCGCCACGTTCAATTTCACCGCCCCCACTTGGGAATAACGCTTTTCCGGGTCCATATGGCAGGAAAGCGTGATTACTATGTGCGATTCGACGGTAGCCGCAAGGCGTTTTTGGTTAATGAGAAGTTAACATGTTGCGGGACCATTCACGCCCAGACCGGATTCTCCAATGGTTATCCGTAAGTTAGGTCGATTCCCGCTGTTCGCGACCGTGGGCATGAAATGCAGATTTGCACCTCTTCATCAACACTTTAGCCCCTGCCTGCTCTCGAATTTCCGTAGCTAGACCGTCGATTCGGCAGAATCACCGGCTGCAAATCTGCACGTAGGCACACGCCCAACGAGGTGTTTTGTCTCCGCATGACGTGTTCATGCGGAGATCATAATGCGGATACTGACCGTCTCGCCCGACCTTTACGGCCGCCATCAAAATTTTCTGAAGCAGATGTACCGTCTTCGCGCAGCGGTGTTCGGCGGCCGTCTCGAATGGGACGTCTCTGTGACCGCGGGGGAAGAGCGCGATCGCTACGATGATTTTAAGCCGACCTACGTTCTGGCAGTTAATGAGCCTGGGATGGTCGCCGGTTGCGCCCGTCTTCTTCCGGCTTCCGGGCCGACGATGCTCAAGTACATATTTCCCGAACTGCTCGAAAAGGGTTCTCTGAACCCACATCCAGAAATGGTCGAAAGTTCGCGCTTCTGTGTCGACACGTCCCAGACCGCGGGCAGGGAAGGGGGCCAATTACATCTTGTGACACGCACCTTGTTCGCCGGCATCATCGAATGGTCGATGGCGAATGGTTACAGCGAGATCGTCACCGCGACCGATCTCCGCTTCGAGCGGATCCTCAAACGTGCCGGCTGGCCGATGCGACGGCTCGGCGAACCTGCAGCAATCGGCGACACGATGGCGGTTGCCGGAAGCCTTCCAGCCGATCGCGAGCGCTTTGAGCAGGTCTGTCCTCCCGGCTACCGTTCGATAATCTCCGACGGCGCACCGATCAGGAGCGCCGCGTGACCCAACTCCGCTCGCATTCGCGTCTCGTCCGCAAACTTCAGGAAGCTCTCGGCGACCATCTCTGCGTCGCGCTCGATGACGCGACGGTTGTCGAGATCATGCTCAACCCCGATGGCAAGCTCTTCATCGAACGCCTGGGTCATGGCGTCACCCCGGCCGGCGCACTGAGCCCTGCCGCGGCGGAGGTGATCATCGGCAGCGTCGCCCATGCGCTACAATCCGAGGCCGACGACGAGCAGCCGATCATCTCCGGCGAACTGCCGATCGGCGGGCACCGTTTCGAGGGCTTGCTGCCGCCCGTCGTTTCCGGACCGGCCTTCACGATCCGGCGGCGCGCGTCGCGGCTGATCCCGCTTTGCGACTACGTAAAGTCGAAGGTTATGACCGAGGCGCAGGCCTCTGTCCTGCGCAGCGCGATCGCCTCTCGCATGAACATCGTGATCTCCGGCGGCACGGGCTCGGGCAAGACGACCCTTGCCAATGCGGTTATCGCCGAAATCGTCGCCAATGCGCCGGACGATCGGATCGTCATCCTGGAAGACACCGCCGAGATCCAATGCGCCGCCGAAAACGCGGTATCGCTTCACACAAGCGACACCGTCGACATGGCGCGGCTTCTCAAGAGCACCATGCGATTGCGGCCTGACCGAATCATTGTCGGCGAGGTCCGCGACGGCGCGGCGCTCACGCTGCTCAAGGCGTGGAACACCGGGCACCCGGGCGGCGTCACCACCATTCACTCGAACACGGCAATGTCGGCCCTGCGCCGGCTCGAGCAGCTGACCGCGGAAGCGAGCCAGCAACCCATGCAGGAGGTGATCGGAGAGGCCGTCGATCTTGTCGTTTCCATCGAACGGACGGGGAGGGGGAGGCGGGTCCGCGAGGTTATCCACGTCGAGGGCTTCAGCAACTCCCGATACCGGACCGAACACTACGCCCAGATCGATGAGGACAGCCATGTCGCGTAAGACACAAATCACTTGGGCCTTTGCGGCGCTGGCCGCCCTTTCTTGCGTCAGCCTGGCCGATCCGGCCCTTGCCTCTTCGGGCGGCGGCCTGCCCTGGGAATCTCCCCTGCAGCAGATCCAGCAGTCCATCACCGGTCCGGTGGCTGGCTTCATTGCGCTCGCCGCCGTCGCGATCGCCGGTGGCATGCTGATCTTCGGCGGCGAGCTCAACGACTTCGCGCGGCGGCTCGTCTATGTCGTGCTCGTCGCTGGCATCCTGCTCGGCGCCACTCAGATCGTCGCCCTGTTCGGCGCTACGGGCGCCTCGATCGGAGAGGCGCCGTCACAGGCCTCGATTGCAGCGGCAGGGGAGGGGGCCGATGGCTGAGTCAGGCGCCAATCTCGCGCGCTCGCGCGTGCACAGAGCGCTTTCGCGCCCCAACCTCCTCATGGGAGCAGACCGGGAACTGGTTCTGCTTACCGGCCTCGCTTCGGTGATCCTGATCTTCGTCGTGCTGACCTGGTATGCCGCGCTCTTCGGCGTCGCGATCTGGCTGCTCGCCGTCGCGGCCCTTCGCATGATGGCGAAGTCCGATCCCATGATGCGGCGGGTTTACATCCGTCACATCTCGTACAAGCCGTACTATCGGGCCACATCGACGCCATGGCGCAGGTTTTGAGGCGCTCATGGTCGCACTCAAGACTTTCCGCCAATCTGGACCATCCTTCGCCGATCTCGTTCCCTACGCAGGTCTCGTCGACAACGGCGTGATCCTGCTGAAGGACGGTTCGCTGATGGCCGGCTGGTATTTTGCCGGCCCCGACAGTGAGAGTTCGACGGACGCCGAGCGCAACGAGGTCTCGCGGCAGATCAACACCATTCTCGCGCGCCTTGGATCGGGGTGGATGATCCAGGTCGAAGCCGTGCGGGTGCCGACTTCCGATTACCCCGACGAAGCTGAGTGCCATTTCCCCGACCCAGTCACGCGGGCCATCGACTTCGAGAGACGGCTCCACTTCCAGCGAGAAAGCGGACACTTCGAGAGCCGGCATGCGCTCATCCTGACGTGGCGGCCGCCGGAGCCGCGGCGATCTGGCCTCGCACGCTATGTCTATTCCGATCCGGCAAGCCGATCGGCATCCTATGCGGTGACAACGCTCGACACGTTCCGCGCCTCGATCCGCGAGATCGAGCAATATCTCGGCAATGTCGTCTCCATTCAGCGGATGGCGACGCGCGAGGCGGACGAGAGAGGCGGATTTCGGGTCGCCCGCTATGACGAGCTGCTCCAGTTCGTCCGCTTCTGCATCACAGGCGAAAACCATCCTCTTCGTCTGCCGGACATCCCGATGTATCTCGACTGGCTGGTCACGGCCGAGCTGCAGCACGGCCTGACCCCGCTTGTGGAGAACCGCTTCCTCGGGGTTGTCGCAATCGACGGCCTGCCGGCGGAGAGCTGGCCGGGCATCCTCAACGCGCTCGATCTGATGCCGCTGACCTATCGCTGGTCATCGCGCTTCGTCTTTCTTGACGAGCAGGAGGCACGGCAGAAGCTGGAGCGGACCCGCAAGAAATGGCAGCAGAAGGTGCGGCCGTTCTTCGACCAGCTCTTTCAGACCCAGAGCCGCTCGGTCGACCAGGACGCCATGATGATGGTGGCCGAGACGGAGGACGCCATCGCCGAGGCCTCCTCCCAGCTCGTCGCCTACGGCTACTACACGCCGGTGATCGTCCTGTTCGATGAAGCGCAGGCTCGGCTTCAGGAAAAGTGCGAGGCGATCCGCCGTCTCATCCAGGCCGAGGGGTTTGGGGCGCGCATTGAAACGCTGAATGCGACCGACGCCTTCCTTGGAAGCCTGCCCGGCGTCTCCTACGCCAATATCCGGGAGCCGTTGATCAACACGTGCAATCTTGCCGACCTCATCCCGTTGAACTCGGTCTGGTCGGGCAGCCCGGTGGCGCCTTGCCCTTTCTATCCGCCCGGCTCGCCACCGCTCGTGCAGGTCGCGAGCGGGAGCACACCGTTCCGCCTGAACCTGCATGTGGACGACGTCGGCCACACGCTGGTGTTCGGACCGACGGGGTCGGGCAAGTCGACGCTGCTGGCGCTGATCGCCGCACAGTTCCGGCGCTATGCCGGCGCCCAGGTCTTCGCCTTCGACAAGGGTCGCTCCATGCTGCCGCTGACGCTCGGACTCGGCGGCGATCACTACGAGATCGGCGGGGATGCTACCGGGGGAGGGGAGGGGGCTTCGCCGGCGCTCGCCTTCTGCCCGCTCGCAGAGCTCTCCAGCGACGGCGACCGCGCGTGGGCGGCCGAGTGGATCGAAACGCTTGTCGCGCTGCAGGGCGTCAGCGTCACGCCGGACTATCGCAACGCCATCTCCCGGCAGATCGGTTTGATGGCGCAGTCGCGCGGTCGCTCGCTCTCGGACTTCGTCTCCGGCGTGCAGATGCGCGAGATCAAGGATGCCTTGCACCACTACACGGTCGACGGCCCCATGGGGCAGCTTCTCGACGCCGAGGAGGACGGTCTGTCACTCAGGGCGTTCCAGTGCTTTGAGGTGGAAGAGCTCATGAACATGGGCGAACGCAACCTCGTACCCGTCCTGACCTATCTCTTTCGTCGCATCGAGAACCGCCTGACAGGAGCGCCCAGCCTCATCGTGCTCGACGAGGCCTGGCTGATGCTCGGGCATCCGACCTTCCGCGACAAGATCAGGGAATGGCTGAAGGTGCTGCGCAAGGCGAACTGCGCCGTCGTCCTCGCAACGCAGTCCATCTCCGACGCCGAACGCTCCGGCATCATCGACGTCTTGAAGGAAAGCTGCCCGACGAAGATCTGCCTTCCCAACGGCGCTGCGCGCGAGACGGGAACGCGCGAGTTCTACGAGCGGATCGGCTTCAACGAACGGCAGATCGAGATCGTCGCGACGGCTCTGCCGAAACGCGAATACTACGTCGCCTCGCCGGAAGGCCGCAGGCTGTTCGACATGGCGCTCGGTCCTGTCGCCCTCTCCTTTGTCGGAGCGTCCGGCAAGGAGGACCTCAAGCAGATCCGTGCCCTTCATTCCAAGCATGGGGCCGCGTGGCCCCTCGAATGGCTCCAACAGAGGGGGATTGCCGATGTCGCATCATTCTTTCCCAAAGCGTAGCACCCGTGCCGCAGTTGCCGCGGCGCTGATACTGGGCACTGCCGTAGCGCCGCCGGTCGCGCATGCCGGCGGCATGACGGGGCAAGCAACTGAATGGACCCAGCTTGCAAACAATGCCGAGCTTGTCAGCCTCGTCGGCAAGTCGGCCGAGCAGGTCAACAACCAGATCAAGCAGATCACCCAGCTCGCCGAGCAAATCCAGAACCAGCTCAATATCTACAACAACCTGCTGCAGAACACCGCGCAGCTGCCCAACCATATCTGGGGCCAGGCCGAGAACGACCTGAAGAGCCTGCAGAACGTCGTAGCGCAAGGGCAGGGCGTCGCCTTTTCGATGGGCAATATCGATGACGTTTTGAAACAGCGCTTCCAGAGCTTCGCCGACATGAAGAGCAACCTGCCGGATGGCACAAGTTTTTCGTCGACCTACCAGAGCTGGTCAGACACCAACCGCGACACGATCGCCGGAACGCTGAAGGCAGCGAACCTCACCGCGGAGCAGTTCTCGAGCGAGGAATCCACCATGTCCTCGCTGCGCTCAATGTCGGAATCGGCCGACGGCCAGATGAAGGCGCTGCAGGTCGGCCATCAGATCGCCACCCAGCAGGTCGCGCAGATGCAGAAGCTGCGCGGGCTCGTCTCGCAGCAGATGACCATGATGGGCACGTGGTTCCAGTCCGAACAGGCGAGACAGGACCTCGCCGAGGCCCGCCGCGAGCAGTTCTTCAACGCGCCCAACCGCGATATCCGCAGCGGTCAGACGATGGAGCCCCGCTGGTGAGCCCGCGCCTTCTCATCGCCCTCGCGGTGTTCGTCGCCTTCGGCGCCGGCATGATGTTGTGGGTAGTCGTGCAACCGAACGCCACGACTGAAACGCCGGCGGCGGCGTCGAGCTCTGGTGCTGCGCGTCAAGAGCACCGGGAGCGCTTTTTCGGCGGCGATCCGGATCGCGATGTGCGCGGCGGGCAGGAAATGAAGCCGCGATGGTGATTGTCCGCCCCTCCCGCGCGTTTGAGGCGCTGTTCATCGTCATCGCCATCGTGCTGCTCGCGAGCGCGCCGGCGCTTGCACAGCAAGGTTCGGTCCTAACAACACTGGAGAACCAGGTCGTCACCGCCGCAAAGGGCTGGGAGACGACGGTCATGGACGCGGCACGCTCGCTGTTCTGGATTCTCGCCAGCATCGAAGTTGGGATCGCCGCGGTCTGGCTGGCGATTAACGCGGCCAGCCTCGACGCTTGGTTCGCCGAGCTGGTGCGCCGGGTCATGTTCATCGGCCTCTTCGCCTTCATCCTCGATCAGGGACCGGCCTTCGCCAAGGCCGTGGTCGACAGCCTGTTCCAGATCGGCGCCGGCGGCGGCTCGGCTTCGCCGGCGAACATTTTTGATGCCGGCATTCGCGTTGCATCCAAGATGTCCGAGCAGGCGCAGTTCGGCCTGTTCGAGGACAACGCGCTCGCCATCGCCGCGGTCTTCGCAATGGTCGTTGTCGTCGTCTCCTTCTCTCTGGTGGCTGCGATCTTCGTGGCCGTCATGGTGGAGATGTATGTCGGGCTTCTGGCCGGGATGATCATGCTTGGACTGGGAGGCTCCTCCTACACCAAGGACTTCGCCGTCCGTTATCTGGTCTATGCCTTTTCCGTCGGCATGAAGTTGATGGCGCTGGTGATGATCGCCAAGATCGGCTCAGACATCCTGCTCGGCCTGGCCGAAGCGCCGACGGCGACCTCCGACCAGTTCATCACGACGCTCGCCATCGCAGGCATTTCGGTCGTCGTGTTCGTCATCGCCATGTACGTTCCCCCGATCGTGCAGGGGGTGGTCCAGGGCGCGTCGATCGCCGGCGGCATGGAAGCGATCCGGCACGGCGCGCAGGCCGCGACCTTCGCCGCCGGCGGTGCCTTCCTCGGCGCGAGCGCCGCGTCACGGGGCGCGCAGACGGCGAGCGACGCACGAGCTGGCGGGTCGTCGATGGCGGGTGCTGCACTGCGTGGCATGGCCTCTGGCATTGGCAACGCCGGATGGGCAGCCGGCTCGGCGGCCAAGGAAAAGGCGATCGCCTCGCCCGGCGCCTATGCGGGCTCTCTCCTGGGGCTTGCCAACGCCAAGCTCGACCAGAGCCGGCAATCGGGCGAGCGGACACCCTCTCGGCCTGTGCCGCCCCCGATCGATGACAGTAAGTAAGGAGACCGTTCGGCATGGCCGCAGGCAATCCGCCCGAAAACCCTTATCTTGCCGCCCGACAGGAGTGGAACGAACGCTATGGCTCCTACGTCAAGGCCGCAGCCGCCTGGCGCCTGGTCGGGATCGCCGGCATGACCATGGCGGTGATCGGCTTTTCCTATGCGCTCTTCCAGAGCACGCAGGTCAAGCTGGTGCCGTACATCGTCGAGGTCGACAAGCTCGGGACGGCCTCGAGCGCCGGCTTCCCGGAACAGATCGAGTATGCCGATTCCCGCGTCGTCAGGGCCACGCTCGGCAGCTTCGTCTCGAACTTCCGGAGCGTGACGCCGGATGCGGTCGTGCAGAAGCAGTATATCGATCGCACCTATTCGCATCTGAGAACCTCCGATCCGGCCACCGAGAAGGTCAACGCCTGGTTCCGCTCCTCCTCGCCGTTCGAGAAGGCGAAGACCGCGACGGTCGCCATAGAGGTGAACAACATCGTCGCGCTGTCCAACCAGAGCTACCAGATTGACTGGACCGAGTTCGAACGCGACCGCAAGGGCAAGGAGACCGCCGTTCGGCGGTTCCGCGGCGTCGCCACCGTCACGCTTACGCCTCCACAGGACGAGGCCATCATCCGCTTCAACCCGATCGGTCTCTATCTCCGCGACTTCGACTGGACTGCGCAGCTTTGAAAGGCATGGCCCGCATATGAACTTCAGAACCAAAATAGCCCGGGCCACGCTGAACGCCATCGTGATCGTATCCATCGCGATGGGGTCGCCCTTCCTCCTCTCTTCGGAAGCCCTCGCAGATGGGGTGACTGCCAATGAGGCGAAGGGCATCGGGATTTCCGGCCAGTGGCGTGGATCGCGCGGCCTTGTCACGAAAGGCGCGGACGGAAAGGTCGTCTTTCTCTACGGCGAGATCCAGCCCTCGGTCGTGTGCTCGCCGCTGCAGGTGTGCGATATCGAGCTTGAGGCCGGTGAGGCTGTGCGCGATGTTCTCGTCGGCGACACGGTCCGCTGGAAGATCGAACCCGCGACCTCCGGGGCCGACGGCGGCCAGGCCGTCCACCTGATCGTCAAGCCCTCCGAGCCTGGCATCGTCACCTCGATGGTGGTGACGACCTCTCGACGCACCTATCACATCCAGCTCAAGTCGCATCAGGCGCAGTACATGGCCCGTGTCGGCTTCGAATATCCCGAGGACGTGTCCGCGAAGCTCGCCGACATAAACGCCCGCATGGAAGCGAGCACGATTCCGGGCGCCGGGGTTCCGGCCGAGCAGTTGCAGTTCGGCTATTCGATTTCGGGTCGCGCCGGATGGCGGCCCAGCCGCGTCTATAGCGATGGCATCAAGACTTACATCCAATTTCCACGCTCGATCTCCGGCCAGGACGCGCCGGTCCTCTTCGTCATCTCCGGCGGCCAGAACCGTATCGTCAACTATCGCATGAAGAACGATATGATGATCGTCGACTATCATGTCGATAAGGCTGTACTCGTCTCCGGCGTCGGCTGGAAACAGGAGAAGGTCACGATCCGGCGGGGAAGGCGGTGATGTCTGTCTTCCGCTCGTTTCGCTCGCTCGCCGCCGCGGTCACACTCGCGGTTTTCCTTTCCGGTTGCCAGAGCCTTGGCTCGGGCGACCTCGTCGCCAGCAAGGCGCCAGCCGACATCTCCGGCCCGGCCGCAACTTCGATCGCCGGCGATATGGTGAGCCGCCTTGCCGAGCACGTCGGGCCAGGCACTGGGACCATCGCGTTGAAGCAGGATGGTTCGCCCTTCGGGCGAGCTCTGGAGGCGGCCCTCAAGGGGTGGGGATACGCGGTCGTCACCGACCAGACAACCGACAGCGGCACGACGATCGTCCCGCTTGCCTATGTTGTCGAGCTGTTCGAGGGCCAGGTCCTCGCGCGGCTGTCGACGAGCAGTGTCGAGCTCGGCCGTGCCTATGAGGTAACTACCACGGGCGCATCGCCGGCGAGCCCGCTCTCCGCGATGCGTCGCGGGTAGGGGGAGCCATGGTGCAATCTCTTAAGCTCGGCGGTGCGCCCAACAAGGACTCCGAGGCCGGCATCCGGCGCATCAATCGACTGCCGATCATCATCGTGATCGTGCTCGTCATCGCCTTCCTCGGCGTGATCTTCTACGGTCTCACATCGCGCGGCCTGCTTGTCCGCCAGAACACCGGCCCGGGCGATGGCTCCGGCAATCCGGCCTCGACCTTCGCCGACCAGCTTAAGCGAGGTGTAGGCGACGCCATCATCGGAGAACCACAGCAATCAACGACGCTGCAGCCGACACCTGTGGAGACGCAAGTTGAGAAAGAGCCCGCCGTCAACCCGTTCACGCCACAGCAAGATGCACGGCCGGCACAGGAGTTGGAGCCCGAACAGGTCTGGCGAGCCCGGCTGCAACGAGAGCAGGAAGAACAGTATCTCCGGGAGCGCCATCGCCAGAGGATGGCCCGGCTTCAGGCTAATGACGCGGCCTATGACTCGCCGATCACGGTCGACCGCGGCAAGTTCGACAGTCGGGGAGGGGATACGACCGCTGCGGCCGCCACGACAACGAACGGAATCTCCACCGCGACGACGACTAGTGCTGCGTCCGACCTATATGCGGCAGCTCTGCGCGCTGGTCTCGGCGGGCAGAATGTCGATCCAAATGCCCAGAAGGCCAAGGAGGATTTCTTCAACGCGGACCTCAAGGAGCTTGGCTACCTGCCGAACCGTGTTGTGCCGCAGCAGTCACCATATGAGCTCAAGCGTGGCTCGGTTATTCCCGCGACATTGATCACCGGCATCAATTCCGACCTTCCCGGTCGCATCACCGCCCAGGTGAGCCAGAACGTCTATGATTCAGCAACTGGACATCGCCTTTTGATCCCACAGGGAACGAAGTTGTTCGGACGCTACGACAGCAAGGTGTCGTTCGGCCAGAGCCGCGTGCTCGTCGTCTGGACGGACATCATCTTCCCGAACGGCTCCACGCTCCAGATCGGCGGCATGGCGGGCTCTGATGCTCAAGGTTATAGCGGCTACCGCGACAAGATCGACCGCAAGTGGCTTCAGACCTTCGGTTCGGCCATCCTCGTTGCGGTGATCGGCACCGGCATGGATATGGCAATCCCGCACAGCTCCACACTCGCGACGCAAGACACGGCCTCGGATGCCGCAAGACGAAACTTCGCCGAGACATTCGGGCGTGTCGCCGATCGAACCATCCAGAGGAACATGGACGTGCAGCCGACGCTCGAGATCCGCCCTGGGTACAAGTTCAATGTGCTCGTCGACCAGGACATTGTTTTCCCGGGCATCTACAAAGGTTGACGACGGGATGTGATGGCGGAGCGGCCTCGGTCGAGACTTGCCTGCCAATTCGACCCCTGACCCGACCTGAGTGCCATAGGGTTTGGAGAGGCTGGAGACTTCGAGCAGCGAAGTCCACCTTTCCATAACGATGGCCAGTCATGAGCCCCCGCAACCACCAAGCCGAAGCATATCGGCCGGATCGACCAGCGCTTGGCCAAGCGTTGCGACGTTGAAGCCGGCCGCCTTTGCATGGGTGGCGATGGCAAAGATGGGGGGCGATAAAGCCGACCGCCGTGCCGATGAAGACGCTGTTTGCGGTGGCGCCGGTGTCAATCGGCGTGGGGTTTCCGCGCCGATCGGCACGATAAGGCATTGAAATCTCAGTGGCGGGTGGGGTCACGCTGTGGCGCCGGTTCACAATGGCGAAAGTGGGTCAGGTAATCTATCTGACACATCACCAGCATCTATGCGATATCGCCAGGCGGGTTTGTCCAAATGCTCGCATACACGAGTTGGCCGCGCCCCTCATCCCGGAACGCCGAGCTGCGTGAGATGTCAAAGTCCGAAGTGGCGTGAATCGGCGTCCCTACGTGACCCGCCCCTCACCAATTCAATGCCTAATAGCGCCGATCAGCGCCGAAGCGCCACGCCGATTTACAATGCGGAATTGTCACTGCCCGAATTATTCGGGCACAAGACGTTTACATTCTTGTCAGGAATATAGCATGAAATATCGGCTTCGGGCCGTTTCCGCAACGATGCAGGCTCGAAGAGATTTGCTGGGCCATTGGCGTCCGTCCGACACGATCGAATCCCTTGTTCTTGATGGGCACGACATCATCGAACTGGATGGCAAGGGGGTGGGATGTATTGCCGTCACATGGCAGCCTGACCACCTCTTCCTCGAAAAACAGCGTTCCAGAAATCGCGGCATGGGCGCGCAGGTATTACAGCAGCAAGGGAGAAGAGGGGCTCAGCGTGGCCATCCCACCAGGCTCAGCGTCTTGACAACGAACCCCGCCTCAAAGTTCTATGAACGAGAGGGGTTCGTGGTCGAAACGGAGACTGCAGAACGACGTCGGATGGTGAAGTTTCTGCCCCTCGCTGAATGAAGATCGCCAAGGGCAAATGGCCGCTCACCACCCCGTCTGCGCCGTTTACAATATGTGTCCGGCCTTTTGAGCAACCTAGCAGGCTGTTGAAGAATCAGGCTCTTTCGCAAACGAAGCCTGAATCGTCGGCGTTGTGGATGTAGAAGTGGCCGACGAGGCGGCCTGCAGTGCCAAAGACAACCCAGCCGCGGCCACAGGCTGGGTCATTCTCATCATGCCCCTCCCATGAGAACTCCGCGCAGGCTGAGCCATCGCGGGTGCCATATCGGACATCGAGGAAGCCGTTGAGTGCGCCGAAGGCGATCTCGCCATCCGCCGAGCCTTTGAATGTCAGATGCGCTTCCTCGACGAGATCGAGGAAGTCATTATCCCAAACATCCATCTCGACGATGCGCCAGCGGCCGGCAAAGGCCTTGGCGAAGCCGGGAACCTTAGCCATCAGCCGGTCTCCGCCATGAGCTTGGGCAGTCGCACCAGATTGTAGGCGGCGGCTGCGAAGGTGAAGGCCCATCCGACACGGTCGCGGCCGCGGAACCTGGTCTTGTGCTGGCCGGCCACGACCTTGATCCAACCGAATGCCTCTTCGATGCGTTTCCTGGATGCGCTGGCTGACGGCATAGCCGCCAGCCGCGTCGTGCGCCCGTCGATCGCCGAACTGCGGCCGCTCGTGTTCTGCGCTACATGCGGCGTCACCCTCATCGAGCGCAGCTCATTGACGACGTCTTCCGCGTCGTAGGCCTTGTCGGCGCCGAGCGTGATCGCCTGTGGCCGCTCCGCTCGAGGTTCGATCATGTGCAGTGCGGCCACCCGCTCAGCATGTCCGTCGGCCAGTGTCAGGCAGGCGTCGACCAGCAGGCCGTGGCGGTTCTCCATCAAGCCATGTCCCATAAAGCACAACTTGGCCTCCTTGCCTTTGCCCTTGCGATAGAGCCGGGCATCCGGATCGGTGGTCGAGGCATGTGTGTCGTTCGAGCGCTTGTGGCCATGGAAGTTCGCTTTCGCGTTTCGCCCGCCGCCTTCAGCCGGCGGCTCGCCCGAGCCGTCCTTCGGCTTGACGCTCTTCATCGACGCCCAGGCCTCAATCAGCGTCCCGTCGACCGAGAAGTGATCCATCGACAGGAGCCTCTTGACCTTGGGCTGCGCCAGCACCGCGCTCAGGAACTTTGCGGCGATGTCGCCCTCCAGCAGCCGGTCGCGGTTCTTGGAGAACACCGAATGGTCCCAGGCCGCGTCGTCGACGCCGATACCGACGAACCAGCGGAACAGAAGGTCGTATTCCAGCCGCTCCATCAAAAGCCGCTCCGATCGGATCGAGTAGAACGCCTGCAGCAGCATCGCTCGCAGCAACTTTTCCGGCGGGATCGAAGGCCGCCCCATCGGCGAATACAGCGCCGCCAAGTCTTGCTCCAACGTCGCCAGCGCCTCGTTCACAATCCCCCGAATGCGGCGCAACGGATGATCGCGCCGCACCCGCGCCTCGAGATCAACATAACTGAACAACTCGCCAGACCGTCCGTCCCCCCGCGCATGCCTTGTTCTCCGAATCTCTCCGGAGAAACTGAATCACGCTCACAGCATCGCCGCGAGCCCTTTTTCAACAGCCTGCTAGATCGCCTTGAGATTGCCAGCAGAGGATTTTTCCAGTGCGCCGGTCCTGCTCGACCTCATAGCTGACCTTTTGGCCATCGGCGAGGGCCCTCAACCCGGATCATTCAACGGCAGATATATGAACGAAGACGTCCGCACCGCCGGAGTCGGGTTGGATGAACCCAAGCCTTTTGTCGCATTAAACCACTTCACCGTACCTGTAGCCACGCGCCTATTCCTTATCTTGGCAAGGCGAGCAGTCTTCACCCGCGCGAAGGCAATCTAGCCATCGCCCTGACTACGTCGATATGATGGTTGTCTTCCTCTTGCCTCTGCCTTCCAAAACTCGGCCGTAAGCTGAGGGCAGAATTTATCAGTGAGCTTTTCTGTTTCGCCATCCTCTCTTTTGGGAACGTGAAATTGATGGCCGAGCAATCCGCCGGAAACGACTTTGCTTGGCATTGCTGCGCTCCATCACGCCAAGGCGCGAGACTGTCAACTCGCTAGCCTTTCTTTTACGACTTTAGCGGCCGCCTCATAGCCCATGGTCGTCACAAGTTCCGTTGCGAACGCGGTACTGCCGGTCAGGTTGGCTTCGCATCTAGCCGCGTTAGCCTGCACGCCCTCGACGCAGGTCTTCGTAAATGTCAGAACCGCTTTGCGCATAAGATCCATGGCGTTGTGGATGCTAAAGAGGATGATCGGCTCCATGGCATTAAGCTGAAGCTGTCCCGCTTCCGCAGCCATGCCAACCGTCGTGTCCATGCCGTATACGTAAAAGCAGACCTGGTTCAACGCTTCGGCCGCAACCGGATTCACTTTCCCAGGCATCAGAGAAGAGCCGGGCTGAAGGGCCGGAAGCAGAATTTCGCCGATACCCCCGCGCGGGCCGCTCGATAGTAGCCGAAAGTCATTGGCGATTTTCGACAGCTTTGCTGCTATCCTCTTCAGGAGGCCCATGTGAAGCATGAAGGCCCCCATGTCCCAGCTTGCCTCAAACAAATCCTTGGACCCGACCAGCTGGAGCCCGGTGCTGTGGGACAGGTACTCGAGCGCCCGCGCCCTGTAGAAGGGCGTCGCGGTTACTCCCGTCCCGATCGCGGTTCCGCCGAGATTGACTTCGAGAAAACTCTGCGGAAGCCGTCCTCATCCGACAACAGCAACGCTTTCAACTCGCCTCTGCTCAGTCTAACGTCTCGATTGGTCATGGCACTCCCCTTCCACGGGAATCGGTGGTCGTAACGTCACCAGCGTGCCATGGCCGCCCCTCGCCTCAGAGTAAGGGCTGTTCTCTCTCCAGAGCTTTTTGCAGAACCTTCAGGACACTATCCCCTTACCGGCGGGGGTCGAGGTCGTCGAACCGACCCACCCCCTTTATCGGCGATGCTTTCGGACTGTCTCTGTCATACGCGAGTCGTGCACCGCACCCATGGTACGCGTGGAATGGCGATTCGGTGCTTCGGCCTTCGGCCTGCAGCACCGGCCCTTCGGGTTGGTGATCCCCCTTCCGCTTTTCTGCTTGTCCCCCGCTCTCCCGGTCCTCGCCGGACTGGCAGGGCAGGGCCAGGCCTGCACTAGGGGGCTTCGTAAGCCCTGCATTGTCGAGAATGAGCCTGAGTGCCGTGACCCGCGATCGCGTCATGTGTGTGGGCGAACAGCGATGCGAACGAAGGCATACGCTGATCGCGACGGCTCACGAAGGCGTATCGCTGATGGATCACGAGATAGAAGGTCGCGAGCAGTCCTAGAGCGATCGCGAAGATGAACTAGTGCGGGATGCCGCGATATCGATCTGAGCCCAGGGTGGCGCTATGATTGACAGTGGCGCTCGACACTTCGAACATGTCCTGTTCGAGCCTGGTCATGTAGTCCAGGGCGGCCTGATCGTGTCGTGACGCCTACCAGAGAATTTGCTGGTGAACTGACCGGCCAACGCCAAACTCATGCTCGCCGGGCCGACTTGTCAGCAGACGACAGAAACCGCTCAACGGCCGCGCGTTAGTAACCGCTTCAAGCTCAAACCGGCCAACAAAATGTAAGGCGGCATGGCGAGCGAATAGTGACCACAGTTTAATTCCAAAATATTTGGCCTAGCCCCGGCGTCCTTCAGCATCTGCATGAACCTCTCCGATAGCTCTGGCAACACCACTTTGTCTCTCTTGGCCAACACAACCTGAAGATCGAGACCAGGCCGTGCCAAACTATGCGCGTAATTCTCCAAGTCAAGTGGACCCCAGGCCCTTCTGAGATCGGTCAGCTCAATCTCAGGCTCAAGGCTATCGCGTATCGATCGTGTCGCGCGACCCGTCCAAACCATATCCGCTAGACTCCCCGCCGTCAGAAACAACGAGGCTTTTGACACAGACAAGTCGTGTGCCGCGACTACGGCCGCAACCCAGGAACCTAAGCTCATTCCGAGAACCGAAATCTCACGATAGCCTTCGCTTTTCAGCCAACGTATGAGTTTTCGCCCATCCAACACTGCCTGCCTAACAGATTGGATCGTTCGACCGAGATTAGGGCTAAGCATATAGTCGGCGTGCACGGAGCCGGGACGGCTGCGTTCGAAGTGATAAGGCATAGCAATCTCGACAACCGTGATGCCACTCTGCGAGAAAAAGTTGGCAATCTGACGATTCCGGGCGCTTGCATTCCAATGGTGAAAAATCACCATCGCCTGATTGAACGACCCGCTTTCTGTGATTTTCGCCGGGACGACATTGTTCTGTTCGATATCAGTAAAAATGTCCGATGGAAATTTGAGCCACCCATCTAGTCTTTCAAAACCCTGATCACTCACACTCGGCTCATCGAAAAAGGCTGGATCAGCCACGGCTTGGTCCGCAAGGGCACAGAACCCCTCGATACTTGTTATCTTCTTCGCACCTGGAAAGGCGCGTTCCGCGTCAAGGACGAAATCCGTTGTTTTTTTCCCTTCCTCACCGCGTCGCGCCCGCCGCTCATCCCAACGATCAAGCCAGCTATGATACACTCTGATTGTTTCCTAACTCACTTGCTCGCCATCGACCAAACCCTGGATCAACCAGGCTGTATATCGCGAGCAGCACTCCAATGCCTAGAAGGATCGAAAAGCCAGCAAATGCATCGATCAGCAAGTAGCCAGCCACGAGTAACGCTACGATCGCTGACATCCTCCACAAAGGCATGCAAAACCGACGTTCGACCCCTAAACGGATGGAGCCGTACAGAAATACAACACAGGTCGAAATAGCGATAAGAAGGCTGCTGTAATGGGTCGGCCTACGATAGCTGATCCCGGCGCTCACATCATTGCGCCCATAGAAGGCGGAAGACATATCGCCGACCAACCAAGCCACAATATTCTCTCCACCCGATGTCAGGTAAGCACTCTGGACCTTCATGACTATGGCAATCAGAACCCCCAAAACAGTACACCGAAAAATCCCACGCATAACCCTGAGGCTGGGTTCATTGAGCTCGTGTTGATAATCCACCTCCGGCCGATTACTCGCTTCTTCTCCAATTCTCCAAAGATCATGGATCACCGTATAGAGCAAAATGAGCCCTACGAAGAACAGATAAAAGCACAGGCACATGTATAGGTAAGCGAGCCCCGTGAATACGACCGCTTCCGGCACCGATATGACCTCAGGGCGCACAATCGCTAACGAGCCCCAATCCGTCGCATAGTTGCCAGCGCCTTGCATCAACGGGATCAAACACACGCCGATCCACTGAAAAAGACCGGCGAACAGCACACAAATCAAAAAAACCGCCCAATATGAATACGAAGAAGCTTCTACGCTGCGCGCCCAGGCATCGTCGCTTTTCATCTTGTCGCCCTGCGCTACAAGCTTTGGGCGGCCTTCATCTTTCCAAAAGGTCACTAGCTCGGTCACGAAGGCAAAAAACAGTGGCAAAAATACCATGAAGACGAATGTCCAATTCGCTGTCCAAAGAAACCCAACCTGCTTGACGACGCCATCCGCCCGGCCATATGTCACGCTGTGAATCCCCGTAATATACGACAAAAACCCAAGAGCGGTGACACCCGCAAACACCGACGCCGGTAAATTCAGGGGAGATCCGTGACTAAAAAACGCCTCCGATTTCCTCGCCAAACTAAAACGCCGCCTCGGCCCCTTGGCGTCAGTATCCCGTTTTAGCTCTGCCGGAGACGCTGAGTCGTCATCGAAGGTCGCAGCCAGTGCTGTATCTGGAATCTCCTGTGCAACGCTGCTTCCGGCTCTCTTCCCTTCTCGTCTCTTGGCCGATAACCGCGATTGCGCCCCACTAAGCTCCATCTGCCATTCGCTTGTTGCCACCGGATCATCGCACCCAAAAACCCTCGCCAGCCAACGAATATTGGCAGTGCTAATTCCCTTCTCGTTCTCTTGAAACCAAAGCTGCACCGTTCGCAGATCGACCCCAGTCCGGTTGGAATCGATCTGTGAAATCGCCTCTGCGAGAAGCTCGGGCGTCCATGGGCCTGCAGGAAACCCGTCTTGCCCAATGGCCTACCAGCACCCGCCGCGGCCAACCGCTTGAATATTTCTTTGAAATCACTTTCGTCTCCCGGCGGAGGGAGAAATATTTTTCCATTCTTAATCAATGGCTTACAGGCGCTGCTTTCGTTTCGTTTCGCTAGCCTTCGTATCCTATCGTGCTCTCGTCCTTGATCAACGTTTTTATCAACTCGATTTTGGCCGGCACGGGAGAGGATCGAATACCGGCGACCCGCTGGAGAGGCTGAACACGGTTGTTGCGTCGGTCATGCGAACTGAGCATGGCAAATGTCCCCTACGCCGGAACGACCCTACGTCGGAACGAAGTGATCCGGTGTGAAGGCTGGTCCGCTTTGCCGAACCGATCGTAGCGGGCGCACCTCATGAGGAGTTGAAGGCCCGTTCTCGCCGCCTTGACTGGCCATCGGGGGATCACACGAAATCGCCGATGCGTTCAGGGAGGAAAACGAATGCAGCACTGGCTGGATAAGCTGACTGACCTTACCGCTGTCGAAGGCGATCAACGCAACCTTAAGGATGCTCTGGCTGGCCTGGCTGAACAGATCGGATTTGGCGGGTATGCCTATCTCAACATCCAGCCCGGCCATACGCTCGCGATTTCGAACTATCATCCAGAGTGGCAGTCAGTGTACTTCGGACGAAATTATTCTGCGCTCGATCCGGTCGTAGGACGCGCGAAAACCATGAAGCGGACCTTCACGTGGAGCGGCGATCAGGAGAGGCCGCGGCTTTCAAAAGCCCAACGCGCGTTTTACGCGCACGCGGCTGATTTCGGCATCCGCTCCGGCATAACCATCCCCGTCAGAACGGCGAACGGTTCGATGTCGATGTTCACCCTGGCCTCGGAGAAGCTGACAATCGAACTCGACCGGGAGATCGACGCCGTTGCCGCGGCAACGGCGGTCGCCCAGCTCCATGCCCGCATCACCTTCCTGCAGGCAACGCCCAGCGTCGAAAGGGCTGCCTATCTTGACCCCAAGGAGGCCACCTATCTTCGCTGGATCGCCGTCGGCAAAACGATGGAGGAAGTGGCGGAACTGGAGGGAGTAAAGTACAACAGCGTACGCGTCAAACTTGCCGAGACCAAGAAGCGCTTCGACGTCCATACAACGACGCACCTGACTGCCCTCGCCATCCGCAGAAAGTTGATCTGAAGCTCAGTTCACCGATGCCTTCGGGATATAGCCGAGAATGCTGATCAGCGTGTTCACAACGCTCATCTGCGCGTGCATCTCCATACTGGCCTCGATGTAACAGAGATGCCGAGCGCCGCCGATCACATTTCGTGACTTATACTCCTCAGGTAATGCCTGGAAAAGTTGA
Source organism: Mesorhizobium sp. ISC15 (assembly GCF_037162615.1). Classification (NCBI taxonomy): domain Bacteria; kingdom Pseudomonadati; phylum Pseudomonadota; class Alphaproteobacteria; order Hyphomicrobiales; family Phyllobacteriaceae; genus Mesorhizobium; species Mesorhizobium sp. ISC15. The sequence continues at coordinate 66,218 of NZ_JAVSPX010000002.1, forward strand.
TCGGCCTTGTCCACCAGACGCCGGTGGGTTCGGATGGCGTCGATCGTGAGGGTCTCCAGGTCGGTCGGGGGAAGTCCGCTCGTGAGCCCCACTATCGGCCGAAGCTCGAATTTTTCCTTCAACGTCGCGTCGTCCGATTCCATTCCAGTCCCCTTAGGTTTGGCTGCGGTACGCCCCCGCTGACGACGAACCCTTTGAACCCTAGCCGGGGTTCGGATCCGAGATGACTCGGCCCTGAGACCTTTTGACCCCGTGCTCCTTCCGCCCAGGTGCGCGTCACCTGCGGCCGCCAGAATGCGACGGCAGGTACGATATTCACTGCCACGACAACAGGAGGGAAATGATGACAACTACCTACTATATCGGACTGGATGGCCCCAAAGACACAATTTCCGGGAGCTGAACGCGGGCTGGGTGGAGGCGCGTTTCTCGGGCAGATTGCCAACACGCCGGAGGCCGTCACAAAGCTGACAGCCAACTGAGCAAGGACAATCTATTGATCGTTTATTTGCGATGGCTCCTATTTTTCACGAGCGCCGATACCCGACAGGTCAATCCGAATGCCTGCTTTATTCGGGTCGGTGGTCGCGGCTTCACGCGCAGGATCGGTTCCGCCAGCCGCCGTTTTGTCGCCACGCTGCTCGGCGGATTCACCTTCACTCGGCGGCGTCGGCTGGGCCAGCGTCACCTCTGCGGGGTCCGGCGCCCGAAACACCGCCGTGCCCTCGAAGTAGCCCGTCTGCCAGGCAATGACGGCGTCGTCGAAAACCTGTGGGAGAACCTCTTTGTCGGTGGGGTTGCCGTACCATTTGGTGACGATCCGATAGACCTTGGCGAACAGCGCCGTGCCCATTCGGATGTTAGCGCAGGCATCGACGAGGTCGGGCTTGAGCTCCCCTGCGTCCACGACGCCGAGGCCGGCCGGATATTGCGTGATCCCGACCCGCACGACGTTGCGGCCGACATGCTGTCGGATCAAAGCCAAGGCCTCGTCCGGCGTGGCTGGCTTCGGAACCAGCACGACACGGTTGCCTGAGCGGACCGTGACGGCCAGCGGGTCCTGCGACCCTGCCCGCTCGATGAACGTCTCGACGATCGCTGGCTTCAGAGCCCGATCGGCGCATTGCTGAATGAAGGCGGCGTCGACCATCCCGGTTTCTCCTGTGCTCATGTGTTGAAGGCCTGCACCAATGGACGGTTGAAGAGCTTCGCCCAGGCGACCGCACTGCCCCGCTGGATGGCGACGATCGAGGTGCCGGCGGTCCACCAGCCGTTGCCGGTCGCCACGATGATGTCCGGGGCGTGCAGCATCGACTGGAGCGCCGGCCAGAGAATGAGCTGCTCGTAGCAGATCAGCGGCGCGATCCTCCTGCCCGCGAGTTCGACGACCGGATTGGCAAGCAAGTGGGCTCGCGCGCCTTCGCCCTGTCCCGTCCAGGCCCGCCATGGTTGCCACATGGAGACCGGGACCGGCATGCGTTCGCGATAGAGGATGCCCGCCACGTCGGCGGAGATCGCCACCATGACGTTGTCGTAGCCGGCCGCGTCGATCGCGGCCGCGCCGGCGATCACGGTGATGTCCGATCCGCGCAGTCCATCCTGCCAGAGACGCGCGACGGTTGGCGTCCAGAAGCCCAGCGCGCTCTCGGGAAGGACGATGACGCGGCTTCCCTCGGCTGGCCGTGCGCGCACCGTTGCGATCAGGCCACGGTGATGCTCGAGCGAACCGTCACGCCCGAGGCTCTGGCCCAGTTTGAGATCGACGCCCTTCCATCCGTCCGGTAGGGAAGGTTCTGTCCACGTTGCGGCGGACCAGAGCCAAAAACCTCCCACGGCAATGACAGCTGCCGGCCAGTATCGCGATGTCATCATAGCGATACTGGCCGCAGTTGCGGCAAGGCCCCACCATCCCCATCCCGAAAAGAGCACGCCCGCCGCCGTCATAGGGTGCGCCCAGCCGGTGATGCCGAAGGGCGGCAGCCCCATCAGCACCGCCGCCGCCAGATACCGCACCGCCCTTCCCTTCCCCGGATGCTTTGTCCAGAGCGCCGCATGCACGGTGACGAAGCAGGCCGAAGCCATCACCCACAGCAGGAGGCCAGGCCAGAGATCGGCGGCATAGAAGGTCGCGACACCCTGCGGCAGGCCGCGTGAGGCGGCGAGGAAATAGCCTCCCGAAACGGCAGCCGCGACCACGCGCGATGGCGACTTCGCCCAGAGCAGCGGGAAGATCATCGCGACCGGGAGGGTCAGCACAGTTCCGCTCCAGCCGACTTTGCCCACCACAATCGACAAGACGATCAGGACCGGCCCACGCCAGCGGTTACGGATCGAAGGAGACGACCGGCCGGGCGAGGCCGAGAAGGCCGCTATCCGGTACCGGTCCAAAATATCGGGAGTCATAGGAGCTCGCAAAGGATGAGTGGAGATAGAGATGGCCCGGCGGCACGGTGCCTCCGGGATAGGGATCGACCGCCCGGCCCTCCCCGTCCGTCTTGCGGACCCGGGACGAGCCAAGCACCTCGCCGTCGATCTCGACATCCTTGTCGATGTCGACGCGCTGGCCGGGGAGTGCTGCGACACTCTTGATGAGCGGGGCAAAGCCGCCGGCGCAGACGCCGCGCCGGAGATAACCGCGCTGCCGTGCTTTCTCGAACTGCGCCTCGGCCGGAGGGCAGATGAACACGAGATCCCCGACAATGGCGGGTCGATGAAGCGTCTCGATGCGCCAGATACCGAGCGGCTCGCTCGGCGTGAGATTCAGTCGAAAGCCGCCGATAAAACCGATCACTGCAAGAGCACCGACGACGCTGCCGGTCGCGGCAAGGAACACCGTGACACCGCGCCCCGTCATTGCTTCATCACCGGGGTCTGGCGCTGCGAGAGCGCCAAGTCGTCGGCCTGCTTCAGCGTTGCGGCAGTGCGCTCGCGTGCCGCGAGCTGCTGCGCGGTTCGCATCACCGGCCATGCCTCCTTCAGCCGTTCCTTTTCCTGGGGCTGGAGCCCTTCGGCGAGCTTGTCGAAGAGCTGACCTGCCGGATTGCGCGCGGCGTTGGTCAGCAGCGTGCGTTCGCCGAACCGTTCCGCCACCGCCTTGTTGAATCCGTCCACCTCGAGTTTGGCCTCGCGATTGCTGAGCACGTATCCCAGGGCTGCGGGAAGATCGTTGCGGTCGATCGCGTCGCGCACCCGTTCCAGCACGCTCCGCGCGGCAGGCGACAGCGCCGGAATGTCGATCGACACACGCTGCCGCAGCGTCTTCTCCTCGCCCTCGATCCGCTGCAGGGCGCTCTCACGCATCTGAAGATAGCGCTCGATGTCGTGCTTCAGCGCCGGCACGTTGACGTCGGCGACGCGGCGGGCTTCGCGGTCGGCTTTGCTGGCGAGAAGACCGGTCTTGCCGTTGAGCGAGCCGATCGATACCGGATTTATAGTGAGTTTCTGAAGCGTCTGCGATGCCGCTTGTCTGTCGGCAAGGACCGCGTCGAAGTTCATCGTCCGGAAGGCGGTCTCGGGATCGGCGAAGACGTAACGGAATCGCGTCGAGACCTCCTCCCACTGTTTCTTGAGGGCGGGATCGTCCGCGAGCTTCTGCTCGACGGCGTCGCTTAAGGGTATCGGGAACAGCTTCACGCCGGCAACCATCGGGCGGGACTCCTTTTTCGTTCGCATTGTCGGAGTTTGCAGCAGGCCGAGGCGCTCGCCGGCCGCACGAAGGCGGATCGCCAGATCGGCGAGCCTCGATCCCTGGCGCAGCGTCCAGTCAAGCCGGTCACGCAGCATCGTTCGGGCGACCTGGACAATGTGGAGGCCGCGGTTCTCGGCGAAGCGAAGCGCCTGGCGGTAGAGCGTGCCGCGATCGTAATCGAGAGTGGTTTCCTTAGCGTTCCGACGCGACAGGATTTTCGACAGACCGCCATTGAAGGCGAAGGAGCGGCGGCCATAATAGAGGTGCAGATCCTCGCGGTGACGGGACATCGCGACATAGGTCAAATGGCGATCGAGCGACAGGGAGGCGAGCACCTTCACCCGATCGACGGTGGCACCCTGGGACTTGTGAATGGTGGTGGCATAGCCATGGTCAAGGTTGTTGTAGAAACGCTGCTCGACCGTCACCTGGCGGCGCTGATCGCCCTCCCCGACCATGACCACGATACGGTTCGGCGCGGCTTCGACGACGCGGCCGATCATGCCGTTCTTCACGCCGAGCGAGCCCTCGTTTTTCAGGAAGACGATCTGGTCGCCGGCTCCGAAATGGCGGATGCCGTCGGCGGTCCTGAAACCGTGGCCCGCACTGAGGATGCTGCGCTCAACCAGCTTCTTGCGCGCGAGCTCGTTGAGCATGCGCACGTCGCGGCGCAGATGCGCGAGAATCAGCGTGGACTTCGCCGGATCGTAGTCGCGGTTCCAATCGGCGACCAGGTTCTCGACAGCCTCAGCCTTCAGCTCCGAACCGAGCACCCTGCCCTGCGAGCGATAAGCGGCAAGCGCCTGGTCGACACGGCCGCGCGCCAGATCGAGGGAGGCCTTACGCATCCAGTCCTCGCGCTGGCGATAGATCGTTTCGAGCTCAGCATAGCCGATGCGGTCGACGATGGCGCGGAAAGCCGCGCCCGCCTCGATCGGCTGCAGTTGCTCCGGATCGCCGACCAGAACGAGCTTGGCGCCTGCCCTGACGACGGCCTCGACGAAGCCGGCCATCTGCTTCGAGGCGACCATGCCGGCCTCGTCCATGACGAACACCGTCTTGGCATCGAGCGTGTCCCGGCCCTTTTCCCAGCGTAGCTCCCACGACGCCAGAGTGCGGCTGGCGATCCCTGCTTCCTTCTCCAGACCCTCTGCCGCCTTGCCGGCAAGCGCAGCACCCACCACCCGGTACCCGGCAATTTCCCATGCCTCGCGGGCGGCCTTCATCATGGTGGTCTTGCCGGCGCCGGCGCGGCCGACGACAGCCGCGATGCGGGCGGAACCGGCGACATGGTCGATGGCGGTTCGCTGCTCGTCCGACAGGCGGGCATGCCGGGCAAAGGTCGCTTCCAGTAGCCTCTGCGGAACGCCGTGGGTCTCATGACCGGAAAGCCAGATCGCCCGCCGCGCCATCCCGGCTTCGAGCCGGATCAGATCCCGCAAAGTGTAGCGTGCGGGCATCCTTTCTCCGGTTGCAAAGGCCACCGTGTCGCGCTGCAGGCGCAACACCTCCGGGCGCTGGATGATGCGCGCAAGGAGCTGCTGAAACACTGCCGGATCGTCGACATAGCGATGCAGCACCTTCGCGATATCGCGTTCATCGAAGACGCTCTTCTCGCGGGTAACGAGATCGAGCACGATCTCCGGACGGGCCTGAATGCGGCGCAGGTTCTCAGCCTTCCGCGCCTCCTGCAGGTCAAGCCTCTCCAGCGACGGCTTCCATCCTTCCGCTGTTGCCTTGCGCTGGATCGCCTTGGCGCCAACGCCGACATGGATCGTCGGCACGAGCTCGATGCCCTGCTTTTCGTAGGCGCGGCCATCAACCTGTAGCGCGACCCCGTTGAGCGCGAGATGATGGTTCTGCCGTTCGAACCAGCCATCGCGAAAGGCGTTAAACTCTTGCGTGCCGCCGGCCCATAGCTCGTAAACGATCTTGCCACTGTTGATTCGCAGCGGCTGCCCATCGTCGCCGGTGACCGCGACCTTCTTGGCGCCAAAACCGTCCTCGGTGAGCGGCCGCAGCGTCGTCATCAGATGGATGTGCGGATTGCCCGGATTGTCGTGGTAGACCCAGTCGGCAACCATACCCTTCGACAGGATGTGCTTTTCCACGAAGTCTCGGACGAGCGCGATATTCTGTTCGACTGAGAGCTCCAGCGGCAGGGCGATGGTGAGGTCCTTGGCAAGCTGCGCGTCGACACGCTTCTCGAAGGCCTCGACCTTGTTCCAGAAGGCCTCCGCGGCTCCGGCGGTGGACCGGTCCGCGATCAGCTTGCGCGCCCATTGCGGCGCATCGGCCGGTAGCAAGAACTCCTCATGCACCAGGCCGTGCTTGCGCGAATAGTCGATCGTCCGGGCCTCGCGTTCGTAGTCCATCTTCGCGCAGTGCCGGTAGGCCGCTGACAGCACCGCGCTGCGGCCGTCGCCGCGGCTGACGATGCTGACGGAGAAGTGGGCGATGGCCACGGCGACGAAAACTCCCGAATGCGAACCTCGTTCGTCGGGAGCGGCGGGCCGTGTCAGGCCTCAACGCAACACGTCGCGCCAGCGACGTATAATTGCGCCCTTGGATGCCGCTCCTTCGGAACGGCCGGATGATCCTCCAAAGTGTCGGCCTTGCCGACGTGCAAATCTGCACGTTCCTCCGGACGTGCTTTTGAGAAAGTCTTGCGGCGAAACAAACGCCACAAGACTTTTGGGAGACGCGACCGGAATGAAGAAGCCGTCATCAAAGATACGTGAAGAAATCGCCCGCCTGCAGGACCAGCTCAAGCAGGCCGAGACGCGCGAGGCCGAGCGCATCGGCCGGATCGCGTTGAAAGCCGGACTCGGCGAGATCGAGATCGAGGAGGCCACGCTTCAGGCGGCGTTCGAGGAAATCGCCGGGCGCTTTCGCGGAGGCAAGGGAGCTGCGACCGGAAAGAGAAACACCGGTGAGGGCAGGAGTGCAGGCGCTCCGCCCGCGACGGTCGCAACTGGCGCGGCTGCGGGCAGCGCTAGCGAGGCTTGAGCGAATGCGCCGGAGCCAAGCGGCCGACGCACGAAAAAAGGATACGCGCGAGAAGATCGAGCTGGGCGGCCTGATTGCGAAAGCTGGTCTCCGTTACGAGAAGCGGGCGCTGCTGCTCGGCCTGCTGATCGACGCGGCGGCACGCATCAACGGCGACGATGCGGAGCGCTCGCGCCTGACCGCAATCGGCGCGGAGGCCTTCGGCCGTGACGGCGAATAGGATCGCCCTCGCCCTGATCCCGGCGATGATGATGGTCGGGGTGACCATCCTCATGCCGGGCATCGAGCACTGGCTCGCAGCCTTCGGCAAGACCGCTCAGGCAAAGCTGATGCTCGGACGCATCGGTCTCACTTTGCCCTATGTGACGGCGGCCGCGATCGGCGTGATCTTCCTGTTCGCGGCCAGCGGCGCGGCGAACATCAAGGCGGCGGGATGGGGCGTGGTTGCGGGCAGCGTGGCGACGATCCTGATCGCATTGATGCGTGAGGCGGTCCGCCTTGCAGGTATTGCCGGCAATGTCCCAGCGGGCCGGTCCGTCTTCGCATATGCGGACCCGGCGACGACGATCGGCGCCTTCGCCGCATTTGTCGCCGGCGTGTTCGCGCTGCGCGTTGCCGTGAAGGGCAATGCCGCCTTCGCGAGGCCTGCTCCGCGTCGCATCCATGGCAAGCGCGCGGTCCATGGGGAGGCAAACTGGATGGGCATGACCGAGGCCGCCAGGATGTTTGCGGATGCGGGCGGCATCGTGATCGGCGAGCGCTATCGTGTCGACCGCGACAGCGTGGCCGGCATGTCGTTCCGGGCCGACGCACGGGAGACATGGGGTGTGGGCGGCAAAGCTCCGCTACTTTGCTTCGACGGGTCGTTCGGCTCATCGCATGGCATCGTCTTCGCCGGCTCCGGCGGTTTCAAGACGACGTCGGTGACAATTCCGACCGCGCTCAAATGGGGCGGCGGTCTTATCGTGCTCGATCCGTCGAGCGAGGTCGCGCCGATGGTCGTCGATCACCGGCGCAGGGCCGGTCGGAAGGTGATCGTGCTCGATCCTTCCAGCCCCGCGACCGGCTTCAACGCTCTCGACTGGATCGGCCGATTCGGGGCAACGCGGGAAGAAGACATCGTCGCGGTCGCGACATGGATCATGACCGACAATGCCCGCGCCGCCTCGGCGCGCGACGACTTTTTCCGCGCCTCGGCCATGCAGCTCCTGACTGCTCTGATCGCCGACGTCTGCCTGTCAGGGCATACGGAAAAGAAGGACCAGACGCTGCGCCGTGTCCGCGCCAATCTCTCCGAGCCTGAGCCGAAGCTGCGCGAGCGGCTGACGCGGATTTACGAGCAATCGGAATCCGCCTTCGTGCGCGAGAACGTCGCGGTCTTCGTCAACATGACGCCGGAGACCTTCAGCGGCGTCTATGCGAATGCGGTGAAGGAGACGCACTGGCTCTCCTATCCGAACTATGCCGCCCTCGTCTCGGGCGACGGCTTCTCAACCGACGAGCTCGCGGGCGGCCGTACGGATATCTTCATCGCGCTCGATCTGAAGGTGCTGGAAGCCCATCCGGGGCTGGCGCGGGTGGTAATCGGTTCGTTCCTCAATGCGATCTATAACCGCAATGGCGAGGTCGCCGGCAAAACCCTGTTCCTGCTCGACGAGGTCGCGCGACTTAGCTATCTGCGCATCCTCGAAACCGCGCGCGACGCGGGGCGTAAATACGGCATCAGCCTGACGCTGATCTTTCAGTCGATCGGCCAGATGCGAGAGGCCTATGGCGGCCGCGACGCCAGCTCGAAATGGTTCGAGTCCGCATCCTGGATCTCGTTCGCGGCGATCAACGATCCGGAGACGGCGGAGTATCTTTCGAAGCGTTGCGGCGACACGACGGTCGAGGTCGACCAGACAAACCGCTCCTCCGGAATGAAGGGATCGTCGCGATCGCGATCCAAGCAACTCAACCGCCGGCCGCTGATCCTGCCGCATGAGGTCATGCGCATGCGGGCCGACGAGCAGATCGTGTTCACCGCGGGCAACCCGCCGCTGCGCTGCGGGCGCGCGATCTGGTTTCGCCGCGACGACATGAAGGCCTGCGTCGGAACCAACCGGTTCCATCGGAGCGAAGGCGGTGACAGTGGCTGATTTGCCCAACGCCGATCAGGCTTCCCTCGTCCCGAACGTCACGCCTGCTGCGAGAGGATCGTCACGCGAACGCGCCGAAACCGTTTTAGCGGGTTCGGTGAGCGCCGCCTTTTTTTCGGCGCGAGTAGAGCCGTCCGCCGTAGGCGGCTCGCCCAAATCCGATTCAGCCCAGGTGGCCATTTCTGGCCCCTGAGATGCGGGGAAGTTGAACGATGCCCGTAAAGACCATCGAAACCGTATCCTGCGAAAACCTCGGAAGCCAAGCAGGGAGGCATGCCCTCTGAAAACCGTCGTCAGACTCCGGCAGAAGAAAAGACTGCGATTCGGGCAGCCGAAGACGCCGCGCGGGAAACAGTCCGTCTATCGGAGGAAATCGTCGCGTCGGAAAATCGGATCGGCGATTGCGAAGTTGGTCGTCGGCGCACTCGTCGCGGCGGCGGCATTTGGCGCTTACCAGCTCAGCCAAGCGGGCGGGATCGAGGGTGTGGCGGCCCTAGTCTCGGCGCCGCGACAGGACTTGCTTTCGGCTTCGTTTCCGATTTGCGGCGATGGTCCCCGCGTGACCTGCGTGGTGGATGGCGACACGTTCTGGCATCAGGGTGTGAAGATCAGGATTGCCGATATCGACACGCCGGAGCTGAGCCCGCCCCGTTGCGAGGCAGAGCGGGTACAGGGCGAGACGGCCAAGCGCAGGTTGCGGGAATTGCTGAATGCAGGAAAGTTCTCATTGGTGGCCGGCTGGCGTGACGAGGATCGACATGGGCGAAAGCTGCGAACCGTGACCAGGAACGGGCGATCGATCGGCGAGACATTGATCGCAGAGGGCCTTGCACGCCGGTGGGACGGCGGCCGGCGGAACTGGTGCGACTGACGCATCAGCAGCGTGAATCGGTCGGCAGGGATCGATTCAGGAAAGTCGTTGGACGGCGCTTCCGAAGGGAGCGAGAGTCGCGCCATGTCGAGCAAGGAAACGGGACCCGTGCATCTGCGCCGCATCGACCCGACACAAAACATGCGGCGCTTCTATGTGCTGGCGATCCAGCCAACGCTGTTCGGAGGCGCTTCGGTCATCCGCAACTGGGGCCGCATCGGAACGAACGGCCAGTCGATGGTGCAGACATTCGATCAGTCGGAAGAGGCGGACAGCGCACTGGTCCGCCTCGAGCGGAGCAAGAGGCGAAGGGGCTACCGCGATGCCCAGCCGCCGGAAGCCTGAGGACTATTTGCGCCCATTTGGCAGCACATGCCGTGAACCACGCGATCGAGCCCGAAGCGGACCAAGCCGTTCGGGCAAGATTAGATCAATGCTTGCGTTGGTTACTTGAGTTCCGCCTTTAAATCCAGCAAGGCAGTTACCGCTGCTCTCGAGAATTTCGGGACGGCGAGAACGAAATTGCTGCTGATGAACTGGTCGGCCGCCCCAAATTCCGGCAGTTCTCGCAATTCATCATCCGCTATGGCAGATCGAAGCGCATTGCCGATCTGCAGGGAATCGACAAACCGGAACGGTCGGTTGTGAAGCGACCCGACAGATGGAGCAATCGCGCAGGGCACGCCTCTTGCCATTTGCAGCTCGGCGATGAACCAGCAAGCGTCGAAGAGTCCGGCTTCACGCTTCGGCCAGTCCGGAGCTGACAGGATTTGCTCGAGAGTCTCCCTGAGTTCGGGTGCGCAGGGCAATCGGGCAAAGGCGGCGCCAAACCATTTGGGATAGGGCGCATAGCGGCGCTCGACCAGCATGGCGAGCCGCATGATATTTCCGACCATGCGCGCGGCGATTACGCGGGAGCCAATCTCGTCACCGGCATTCCCGGTTCGACCGATATAGGCGCGTTCCTCGGCGACGCGTCCCCACTGGGCCGCGAGCTTGTAAAGCCACACAGGTGGGAAGTAGCAAAGGCGATCCCTAAGAGCACTTAGTTCGCCGATCTCGTCTCGAAACACCGCACCAGCCGTCACGGTCAAAAACAATTGCTCGGGATAGGAAAGCCAATCGTGCGTGGTGATGTCAGCTGTAAACTGCCTCCCGAGAAAGCGATCGCACCAAGCCGACAATGTATATAGTTCAACGCCGTGTTCTGATCCCAGCAGACCTTCTCGGGCATCTGCAGCGGACGGACGGACATTGGTGGGGTAGCGAACTGACCAGCCGTCGAATCTATCGGGCAAGCTGAGGTCCAGGATCCGCATTATCTCCCGGGCTGTCTCGGAAAATTCCGCTTCGGGTGAAAGATCTGCACGCATGGACCGTAGTCGTGGTCTGCGGACATATCAGTGCGGTAGCCAAGCACTTCTGACCCGAGGCCAATCCTGGCCGCCGCATGGGGCAGTTTGGGAAAATGCTGTTGGAGAATAGGTGCAACGAGGCTTTCGTAGAACCGTTGCGACAAGCCAATGCCAACGCCATGAATCATCGATGAACTCGCAGATATCGGTCCAGCCCAGAGCGAGCCTCGGCGAACAAGGAAGAGCACAGGGGGTTCATTCTCATTCAGCCCTGTGGCACCTTTGCTCACCCGGCAATGCACCGCTTCACGATAAGACCATGCCCGAGATACCCCCTTACGAAGACAGCCCCCCGAATGTCGACGCGATAACCGATTACGACTGGCGCCACAGGATCACTTATCTGCGCCTCTTCGACGCAGCGCGGGACGGGGCCGCCTGGCGGGAGGCTGTCGAGATCATTTTTGGGTTCGATGTCGATGCCCACCCGGAACGCGCCAAACGCATCTATGATAGCCATTTGGCCCGCGCGCGCTGGATGAGCGAAGTTGGTTATCGGTATCTGGTCCAAGGCCGATTTGTGCAGTGACGATAATTGCGGGGAGGCAGCGATTTTCACACGGGCATGGGAGGGGGCCGCAGCCCTTGTTCCTCCGACGGGATCAGACCGGCCGCCGCTTCAACGGTCGAATTGAAGTCAATCGTTGCAAATTTGATGAAGGCCGATGAGTGGACGCCTCGTCCAGAGGGTGATGAAAAGCGGTGGCCCGCTGCCGCCCTTGTCTGGCCGCAACGCGTTTCGCAGGCTTGCCCGATCAGCGATCAGCGTCCCATGATGGCGAGCAGCGCCGCCTGCGAGACGTCAACCGCGATCGAGCATGATGACCGGCATGAGGCTGATGGCGACAGCATCAACCATCGACGCGATGAAGAGAAAGCCGAAGGCCAAGGGAAAGGCTGCGATCGCGGGCAGGATGTGGCGCGCCGATCCCGGCGCGACCGCGCGGCTCACCCGCCGTTTCTCCGCGGCGAAAGGGATCAGCGCCATCAGCGCTATCGCGGCGCAGCCGAGGAGAAGCGCGGCGGGACGGTCGGGCATCAGCGCGATCAGAGCCGGACCGAACACGAAACCAAGGGCGCTGGCAGCGGTGTAGACCCCCGTGATCCGGCCGCGCCGCTCTGGCGCTGCGGCAGTGTTCAGCGCCGTTTCGGCGACGATGAACATGAGACCCGCACCGCAGCCCAGAACCAGGCGCGCCGCAAAGAGCGGCCAGAAGTCGCGCAGGAAGGCCAGCGCAATGAGCGCCGCCGCCAACAGCCCCACGCCTAGCAGCCCAACCGGCGGCCGAGGCGTGGCAGCAGGACCACGCCGGTCATGAGGCCTCCCGTCGGGGCCAGATGGTCATCTCGGATGCAGGCGGCGAGATTTCTTGCTCCTTCTGCCTGCCGGCGCCCGCTCGGAAAGGCCGAAGGCCCCGCCTTGCGGCGGAGCCCTCGTCGAGGCGATCAGTCCCGGTTGGGGCGAGACCAGATCAGCTGCAGGCCTTCCTCGCCCTCCACCTCGATCAGGGTGGCGTAGATCGGAGCGGGGAAGCTCGGGTCGTCCAGCTTGACCGAGAGGTAGTCGCGCTCGGTTTCCCTGGAGACCTTCTGCCAGGCCGCACCCAGCTCGACATTGCCCGAGAAGATGCGGAAGTGCGGGCCCTTGTCGGAGGGGCTCTCGATGCGAACCAGCTTGGCCTTGACGTTGAGGTTGAGCGTCTTGATCGTGCCCGCAAAACCGTTGCCCGAGGAAGTGAAGGTGCCGATGGTAGCCATGATGTCGTCTCCGTGAGTTTCTCGGGCCGCGACCATCGCGACCTCGATGGCGGTCGACAGACCGGAGGCGATCGGCCCGCACCCCGCAGGGGACGCAACGCAGTGGAGGGCAGCCAGGGCGAGGCTTTCTTGTTCCGCGCGGAATGGCGGCGTAGCCGTCAGGGGAAGAAAGTCGCGACCGGCTGTTGCGGGTTTGAGAACGAGGCGTAGCGAAGCGAAGACGGCCTTCGGTCAGACCAGCCACATCGAGGACGCAGGTGGTGCGCCCTTCCATGAAACCGCGGCCAGACGACAGGCGAACCCGGCATGATCACCACAACCGTAGCCACGGTGAGGCGCCATCAAAAACCCCTCCCCGTCAGGCGCGATCGCATAACGACAGACCGTCCAACCGGAAAGGGACGCCACCGCCGCCTCCTATCCGGTCAAAGGACGACCGGCCGAATGGCGAAAGTCCGGGTCCGGCGTCCGCCCCTTCAAGATGGATGGCCGCTACACGGTCATGGAAATACCCATCTAGGCTGGACGTCGGCACGGGCCGGCTGATCTGACCCGGCCCGCCGGGCTACTACCGGAACTGACCGGTGCCACGGCGGCCGCTTCGGCCGGCTACGGGGCGCCGGTGTGCTGAAGCCACCGACGCGTGCCAGGCGGGACCATTACAGACCGCACATGCCCTCGCATTCATTCGGCCAGAGGTCGAGCTGGCCGTGGTCGGCCGCTGTAGACAAATCGGCTTCATCGAGGGGAACGCCGGAGCGATGCAGGAAGACCTCGCCGCGTATGCCACGCAGGCCGGTGCGGATCGCCCGATCCACCTCCACCGCATCGTCCCATGCCGCCCGGTCGTTGTTCCGCATGGATCGCCACATGGCGTCACTGTGGAAGGGGCAGCCGATGCACGCGCTCTTCGGCGGTTTCGGATAGCCATGGCTTTTCAGCCAAGCGAGACAGTCCTTTCGGGTCATGCGGCTCTCGATGAGGGGAAAGCGGTTGAGTTGCCACGCTGCCCGGCTCGGCTTCATGCGCACCACCTCGTCCATCGAGATGCCCAGCCACTGGTGAACGACGGGATATGTCGGGGAGCGTTTGCGCGTGAGACCAGCCAGTTCCCGCACCTTGCGGCGGATCGGTTCGATCTTGCTGGTGGTGGTGCATTGTCGCCGTATCATGCCGATCGAGACATTGCCGCGGCGGTCGACGGTGCGGGTGAAAGCCGGGATCGACGCCCATCTCTTGCCGTTGCCAGCAGCAATCAGGCTCTCCCGAAGATTGCGGGCCGACACGATATGCACCGGGAACGGCAGGACGTCCGGCGACATCAGCCAGCGAAGATGCTCGTAGACTGCGGCAGGCTCCCAGCCGGTATCGGCGAAGATCGCACAATCCAACGGGCCGAAATGCCCATGGGCGGCCATCAGCGCGAGCGTGGTGGACTGGACCCCTGCCCCGAGGCTGAGCACACGAAGGCGGATGGGGGATGGCTCCACGCCACCCCCGGCAACGATTGGAGAATGCAACATCACGCAGCCTCCGTGATCTGTGTCGCATTCGGTTGGAGATCATGCAGATAGTTGACCGCACGCTGGGCATGGGCCGCCGCGGCAAAGATGAATCGCTTCTCGTTCCTGAGGATTTCGAGCCAGCTTGCCAGGTAGCTGGCATGGTCAGGCCGCGGCTCGAGCTCTGGCACGATGCCGAGGTCAGCTGCTAAAAAGCAGCCGCCGAGGTCGGCCACGAGCTCTTCGTGGGCCCGGAACTCGCGATCCTTGTGGTAACGGGAGAGGTTGCGATCAAGCCGCTTTTCCGACCCGACCCAATGGGTCATTTCGTGTTAGGTCACGTCTTCATCGCGTCCTTTCTGTCATCTTCCTGCACTGGAATCAGGACAGTCTTTCACGTGTAGGACGCTGTTCCGCCGCTTTGCGGGGACGGGCCCGAGGGCCTGTCCCCGCAAAGCGGCGGGTCGCCCGAATTGGAGACCTGTTTGGCAGAGCTGATGTTCACCACCGATGACTTTGCGCCGAACGGTATTCCTCGGCCGCACGTTCCGATGCTGCTCGATCGCGAGATGCGGCTGGTTGAACCAGCCTGTGCCTGGTTATTGCATGTTGCCCTTGTGAGAGGACGGACGCGCAGCGTCCAGACGTGGCGGACTTACGGCGAGGTTCTCTACGACTGGTGGCAGACACTCGAAGCCAATGAGTGGGCCTGGAATGTGATCGGGGTGGCGGAAATCGCCGCTTACCGCGACCGGATGCTTTCCGGTCGCAGCGATCATACGAGGCGAGCATTTGCAAGGAGCACTATCAATGGCCGGATCAGAACGCTCGCTCTGTTCTACCGATGGTGTGTCAATGCTGGCCTGACCGAAAATGCTCCGTTCACTGCGAGCGAACTGGCCTTGTCGCGGAGCCGGCCGCAAGGCTTTCTTGCGCACGTTGACGCGACGGGTGGACCGCAGGTCGTCAACGAATTGACTGTCCGACACACGCCGACGCTTCCTAGACCGCTTTCGCCGGCCACGCTGCGGCGTGTCATGGCCAATTTGGGATCACGGGACCGACTGATCGTTGAATGGGCCGTCTCCACAGGCATGCGCCGGATGGAAGTCGCCGGATTGGGACAACGGGCGATGCCGCGATCCAACTCGGATGCCCTAACAGCCATCAAGATTGAGGAGACCAAGGGTGGGAAACCTCGGACCGTTTATCCACCATCGCCTCTGGTCGATAGGACCCGCGCCTATATGCGTGAAGAGCGCACCATCATTGTCCGGCGTGCGCGATCGCGACATGCCGACTATGTGGAACCGGACGCGGTATTCCTTACGGAATACGGGAGCGCGATCAGTTCGCGGCGTATCGGCGCAATGTTCACCACAGCTGCCACGGCCGCAGGCGTCACCGCGAGCTTCCATGCCCTGCGCCACACCTTTGCAACATCGATGCTTCGGTTCCTCCAGCGGCGGGCACAGCACGAGCAGGAGCTTAATCCGCTCCTGACCCTGCAGGTGCTCCTGGGGCATGCCGACCTCGCCACAACCGCCATTTACCTGCGCGTTCTGGCAACCGATCTGACCCTTGTCGAGGCATCGGTCGATGAGCTTTACGAGGCCCTTCTATAATGGTCCGGCGGCGCAAGGATTATCGGCTCGCGCCATCACCGCTACCGCTGGCGGGCGTTCCTGGTTCTCTGATCGTCAACTTCCTTGATCCCGACGGCAAGCTGGAGCGCAGCTTCGACTTCTCGGTCTATAGCAACAGGCCTGGGGTCGCCGCCGAAATTGCACTCGCCTTCCGACAACATCATGCGGGCCACAGCGCTGCAACGCGGGAGAGCGCCTTCCACCTACTTCGTCGCTGGTTCGGATTCCTGGATGAGCAAATGCCCTCTCTCGTCTCAATGTGTGAGGTCACTTCGGACGTGTTAAGATCGTTCATCGCATGGCTCGATGCCAAATCGTGGACAAAAGGCACGCGCCACGGCATCTGGTCGGTGCTCAAGCAAATGGTCCGCTGGTTGAAGCGGTACCGGCCAGAGTTCGTGGCTCCCAATCTGGAGATTCCGTTCAACGCCTTTCCTCGGAAAAACGCAGAGACGCGACCACGTGACGCCTTGAACCGATCGGAAATGGAAGCGGTGCTAGTCGCGGCCAGGAGAGATATCGAGGAGAGCTGGTCGACTTTCCAAACAGGACAAGCTCTGCTCTCGCAAGTCGATCGTAAGATCATCGCGCGGGAGTACGATCTTAGCCGCCTCGATCTCGATGATCTCGGCGTGATGCTTGCTGTCATCGTTGAGCACTATGGCGGTCTCGTTCCTCCGCAGAACGTCACATTGGAGAGGGGCACGGGCCGCTGGCGGCTTCACTTCGCATCGCTCAGACACGGTGGCAACCAGAAGCTCGCCAGCTATCTTCATACCCTGCCCGAAACGCTCATTCCCTACATGATCGCCATCGGCGCTCAGTGCTATGCCAACCCTGAAGCGCTTCGCGAGCTGCGGCGGGACTGTATGAGCGAGCATCTGCTGCTCGATGGACGCGAGGTCATGACCTGGGCGAAGGGCCGTTCCAGTCGGATGCAACGGCGCAGCTTCCTACGCGACAAGAGCCTCTCGGTGCCGAACCTGATCGACCGCGTTCTGGCGATGACAGCACCACTGCTGGCGCATGTCACTGCGAAAGATCACGATCGGCTGTTCCTGGCGGCAAGCATAAACGGCACGCGGGCGGTCAAGCTGATACCCGGCTATCTGATGAGCAAACATGTTCGGCTGTTCGCCCAGCGCCATGGGCTTGCTGATGAGAGCGGCGCGCCTCTTGCGTTGACCTTGGCGGCATTGCGCCCAACGGGACTTACACTGGCGCATGAGGCGCTTGGCCACGATATCCTGAAAACTCAGCTACTCGCCAATCACGCCACGCCGGACACGACGCAGCGATATGTCGATCGGCCGATTGTACGCAGGATGCAAGAACGGATCATCGGTAATCTTCAAACCCGCTTCGTCGACGTTGTTCGAGGCGCGGATGATGGCCACAAGCACATCGAACTCGACACGAAGCCGATCAACGCCCGACACGCCACTGCCGCAGGGTTCACCTGCAGCGATCCTCTGGCAGGTGTCGCAGAAGGTCAGAAGGCAGGGCGTCTCTGCACGGCCTGGCTTGGCTGCTTCACCTGCCCGAATGCTGTGATCCCGCTCGATCCGGACGTTTTGGCACGCTTGCTGTCCACCCGGGATGCCCTCGTTGCGGCGCGCAAGGCATTGGCGCCAGACCGGTGGAGGCTTCTTTATGCACCGAAACTGGAAATCCTCGAGAACGACATCCTGTCGCGCTTCTCTCCCGAACTGCACCTTGCGGCGTCTGGCATGACGGCGCCAGCTTTGCCGGTGATTGAATGAAAGCGCGGCTTGATAAGGCTACCTCAATAGCAACGTGGATGGATGCAGCGGTGTCGCCGTGGAGCCGCTTTGGCGACAACGAATGGCGGCTTGATATCCGAACGGCTGGCCGGCGCGCCGATCAGAACAGAATAGGCTGGATGCTGCCGGTACCGAAGGAAGCGCTGATCAGCACAAAGGCCTGGATTGCCCTCCACGTTGCAGCAAAGCAGTTCCTCTGGTCCATGATCGTCAATCCGCCGACAGGTCGAAAACGACTTTCGGCAAGCACGGTGCAGCGCAAGAGTATCCCTCTGAAAGCCATGATCAGGTGGATGGCGATCGATGGACTGGAGACGTTCAGCAGCATCGATGCCGCGGCGGTGGAGCGGTTGCGTGGCTGGCTTTTGACGCGGCCGGGATACGGCGGAAAGCCCATTACCGCCAACACCATCGTCAACTACATGGTGGTGCTGAAGGACCTTTATCGGCAACGCGCAAAGCTCGAAGATGCACCGTTGATCGATCCCCTACCGCTGGAAACAACCTACGAAGCGGCGGGACTGACGCCGGCAACGAAAGGCGCGATTCCCTTCATCCCCGACGCCATCGCAATCTCTTTGCTTAACATCGCCTTGCAATGGGTCGAAGAGCATGGCCCAACTATCGTGAAAGCGGAAAACATCCGTCGCGAAGCCCAAGAAGATGGGCTGACACGAGGGACGAAGAGGCAGGCTTCAGATCAGGTTCGAAAAGCATTGCACGCCGAAAACCTGACAGGCCCCGCCGGTGAAGCACTGCTCGGCGCCTATGCCGTACGCCACGCCGCCACCCATCTCGCCGAGGCCTGTTACATCGTCATCGCCGGCTTCGTCGGGATGCGCGTGAGCGAAATCCTCTCGATGGAGGTTGGCGCAATCGAGTTCCGCGCCATCGGCGAAACCGGCGTCGAGCAGGCCTATGTCGTGGCCAGGCTCTTCAAGACCGTCGACCAGCATGGCGGGCGGTTGGAGCGCTGGATCGCTCCAGAACCTGTCGTGACAGCGGTCGCGCTGCTCGAGCAATTGAGCGAGCCGTTCCGGGAGGCGTCGGGCAGACGCGAGCTCTTCCTTGTGAAAAATACGCAGTACGGCGAGATCGTACCGGTGACACAGATGCACATCGGCTGGCGGATCAATGATTTTGCTCGTCATGTTGGAGTGCCATTGCATGAAGGAAAGCCTTGGCCCTTCAGCACTCACCAGTTCCGCAAAACCTTCGCGCGCTTCATCGCGCGTAAAGACCGATCGCAGCTCCTCGGTCTGGCCGAGCATTACAAGCACGCATCGGTCGCGATGACCGCGCGCGGATATGTCGGCAGCGACTTCGATCTTCATCAGCTCATCGACCATGAAAGCCGCGAAGAGACAGCAACAGCAATGGGAAGGCTCTTGGTGAGCGACCGGCTCGCGGGACGGATGGGCGAACGGATTGTCGCGGGTAACGAGCGCTTCCGGGGGCGCGCCGGCGAGCAAGTGAGGCGCGATTACATAGAGTTCGTGCTGAAGGAAACGGACCTGCGGATCCATGCCTGTGACTACGGCTGGTGTGTCTTCCAGTCGGAAACCAGCCGATGCGGCGGCGAAGTTGCGCCGAGCGAGGCAGGCCGGAGCCCATCGGTCTGCCTGGGGTGCGCCAACATGGTGATCGAGGCGCGTCATGCACCGTATTGGCGGGACCGGCGCGCCCGCAATGAAGCCTTGATGCCGGGTGCCAATCCGATGACGGCCGCCGTTCTCACAGAAGCGATCGACCAGTGCGAATACGTGTTGAACAGGATCGGAGGAGATGATGAGCACATCTGATCCGCGGTCGCCGTCAGCAATGTCTGCTGCCCGTTCCTATCGTGCTGCTCTTGCTCGTCTGGCCCGCGGCGAAGGACGCCACCCAGATCATCAGGGTCGCGTAGTGCGGATCAGTCCGGCTTCCGTTGCACGGGAGGCAGGCAAGAGCCGCAATCCGCTTTACACGACACACCGCGACATCCTCGATGAAATCGAGGCAGCTTCGCAGGCACCGGGGCCGGCCAAGGATCTGGCTGCAAGAGTGCAAGAGATGGAAGCAGAAATTGCGCTCCTGCGATCGGACGCCCGTCGGCACGCCGAAGAAAAGCGACAGTTGGCAACCGAGAGCCTTGCCCTTTTGCACAGAGCAAGGGTTGCCGAAGGGCAACTGGCTTCATTGCAGCGGCGCGCGGCAACGGCGCCCGCCGCTGAACTGTCTGTCAGGCCGCTGCGCTGACCTGGCTGGATGGCTGCCGAGCATGCATCCAGTCGGCCGCCTGTTGAGCCTTGCTGGCGGCGGTGAAGATAGCGGAAGAGTCATTGCGCAGGACCTTTAGCCAACTTGAGATGTACGAGGCATCATCAGGTCGTGGACCCGCCGCAATACTAAGGTCTGCGAGGATCATCGATGATCCTACTTGGGCAATGATCTCCTCCATGGCATAGGCCTCGGAGCCGAACCGTCCGGATAGATCGCGATCAAGTCGATGTTTGGCTGCCGTGGCATGGAGCCCTTCATGAAAAAGCACACTATAATGAGACGCAGCATCCCTGAATAAACTGAAACTTGGGACATGGACCCGATCAGCCGATGGCAAATAATAGGCTTCATTGCCGCCATAGACGGTGTTGATGCCAAGGTTGGCGTAGAAAGCATCGGCATGGGCGACGCGTTCTTCTTCTGAGTACGCAGCAATAGGTTCCGGCTCGTAGCCATCGACCTGCGCGCAGTTGAACACGGAATAGCCGCGAGCAAAGAAGCGGCGGCGCTCAGCCCCATCATCCAAGCCGCTATCATCCTCGTCGCTGTCACCGCCGGCCTGCTTCCAGAAAACGACCGTCGTGGAGCGCTCGCCTTTGCGCACCTGAGCGCCAAGCGCCTGCCACTGGCGATAGGTTCCCCAGAGGCCTGTCGGATACGCGGCGCTTTGCGCAGCGACCCACAGGGCGAGTGTGTTCACGCCCCGATAGGCCTTACCGGAGGCGACGTTGACGGGCCGCGCTGTCGAGGAGCCATTATGGTGCCAAGGCATGACATACTCGCCGGCGCCAGCTTCGATAGCTGCGACAATCTCCTCAGTGATGCGGGCGTAAACGTCTGCGCGATTGAGAGTAGCCATGGTCAGGCCCTCCCTGCGAAAGGTATTGCATCTACAAGGACACTTGAGATGAAACCTAACTCGTGTCCGAGGGTCGCATAGTAGCCGGGCCTGTCGCGGAAACTCTCGAACGGCGGCATTTGCACAATATCGAGAGCCGGATTGAAATACGCCTTGTCGCCACCGTGGCGGATGACGGCCCCGGTATTTGCGAAGAAGGCATCCGCATGTTCGATCCGCTCCACCGGATCGGACACCGGCGCGGGATTGCCGTAGTACTGCGCGGGCAAGCCGTCGATCTGGTCGGCACAAAACACCGTATAGGCCTTGAGGAACGGGACCCCGCGCTCGACCTCTTCGCCATAGGCATCGGTTTCGGTGCGCACGATGCGGCTGGCATAGACAACCATCGATCCGGTCTCGCCTTTGCGGACATGACCGCCCAGCTCGACGCTCTGCTTGAACGTCATCCAGGTCGGGGAAACAAAACCCCTCGAAACCGCCTCCGACCAGAGAAGCAGGGTATTGATCCCCTGATACGGCAGTCCATTGTGGCGCAGCGGGCGCGTGATACGCCCCGTGGTGTTCGCCGCGCTCCACGGCTTCACCCACGGACGCACGCCCTTTTCCAGCTCCGCGACGATGCGGTCGGTGATCTTCGCGTAGATATCGACGCGGGATTTGTTGCTCTTCCTGTCCATTTTCCGGACCTCCATTCGAGGCCGCGCCAATCGCGGCCGTCACGAGGTCCGACAGCGCAGGACCGCAGGCCCGCGAACCCGCAGAAGAGCAATCGGAAGGAAGGGACACGTCGCTTGAGGGCCGCAACGTTAGTGGAGGACGGCGAAGCCGTTTCGCGGAACGAGGACCGGAGCAGGACCAACATTCGTGACTGACCGCGGTTGGCACGGCCGCATCAGGTGGTCTGCCTGCTTTTTCTCATTTATTGCTTTTAGGCCCAGGGGGCCTGCTACCGAATCGGGTGCCGGGCGCAGCAATGTTGATCAGGCTGGATACCGCGTGAGAGCTTTTGAACGACCGCTATTCATTGCATTTTCGTCCGCTTCTTTCTTTATCGTGGGTGTCGGAATCGTTCTGCCTGCCTGGATAGCTTTCCATGGTGGCGGCTCTCGGCTGGTGGGACTGGTGCTGCTTTCATCCAGTGTGGCGGGTCTGTTGCTTGCGCCGGTCGCGGGTCATCTGGTCGATCGGCACGATCGGCGGACCGTCACGGTGGCAGGGCAGATGATCAGGGCCTTGGGGCTGTTCCTTCTCGCTGCCACCGGAATTGTCGCAGAATCTCTGTCGCCAGTGCTTCTCATCGTTTCCGGCGTATTGGGAGCCTTCGGGTTCGCGCTTTTGGCGGGATCGCTGAGTGGCATTTTGCAGGCGATTGTCCCAGAAGCCCAGCGCATGGGATTCGCCCTTCGGCTCTCCCTCTTTAACCAGGCTGGCATAGCGATCGGAACAGGTGCTGCCGGACTTGCCATCGACAGGCTCGGCAGTCCCATGTCTGCCCTGTTGTTCGCACTGGTGGCGCTGGCCTGTCTTCCCATGCTGAAGATGATCACGTCGCATGCCGGCAATGTTCAATCGTCGCAGCGGCTCAGCCTCATTCCCGCTTCGAGGCAGGCCCTGAGCTATTTGCTCAACAATCCATACAGCCTCTCGGCGGCGGTAACTGTCGGCCTGGCCTTTGCCGTGATCCAGATCACCAATCTGCTCCTTCCAGGTTTTGTGACCCGATCACTCAGCGGAGACAGCGAACTGTTCGGACTGCTCGAGATGACAGCCGCTGTCGCTGGGATGGTCGCATTGGCGGTTGTCGGCATTCCATCAATTGCCGAACGCCTCCGAAACCTTACGCCCACAATCCTGATTGCGGCGGGCGCCTCCCTGATTCTGTTCTCCCTGGCTACAAGTCCGGCAGTCGCCGTGGTTCTTTATTGCGTGGCCGGCATGCTCTGGAACGTGGC
This sequence comes from Mesorhizobium sp. ISC15, assembly GCF_037162615.1. Lineage (NCBI taxonomy): Bacteria > Pseudomonadati > Pseudomonadota > Alphaproteobacteria > Hyphomicrobiales > Phyllobacteriaceae > Mesorhizobium > Mesorhizobium sp. ISC15. The sequence goes on from NZ_JAVSPX010000002.1 coordinate 89,105, forward strand.
CCGAGCGGCAGCCAATGGCCATCTTCTGACAGTCGTGGACACCACGATGATCGGCCGCGTGCAAGCCGCAAGCCTTCACGACCCTGCTTACGAGTGGGTTTGGCCTTGCCATATATCTGCTGCCGACAATGGTGCCCGGAGCCTCCGAGGCAACCCTCTACATGGCGTGCGGCTCCGCCATTGCGGTCTGCGTTGGCGGCTTGTCCCTGTGGAGCAAAGCTCAAGAGCCGCGCTAATCCTGGGACTTGCTACGTTATGAGTTTATCGCAAAACCCGCCGTACGAAGAAGGCCGGGCGGAGCCGAAGCTCCGCCCGGTGGCAGTTAGCCCAGAGCCGCCATCTGCAGATCGGCCGCCTGCCGGCTGACGCCCTGGCCGGGGTTCTCGACCTGTCGCTCGTAGGGCCTCCAGCTCTCGCCGACGATGTGCTCGTAGGCGGCGACGGCGCCCTCGGCCGCCATGCGCAACGCGTGGGCTTGAAGGCCCATGTCGGCGGCGAACTCGCGTTTGCGCTGTGCCTTGCTGTCGAAACCGACAGGACCGTCGAGGTCCTCGTCGCGGGTGTCGTTGGCAAGCCTGGCTGTGGCGTCCTTGGCCTCGGTGACGGCCTTCGAGTAGAACTGGCCTGCTCCATAGGCGGAGCCGACGTAGGAGCCGACGATCCTCTGCAGGTGGATCTGCATCGCCTTGTCGGAAAGTCCCTCGGAAAGTGTGTCGGCGCCATCGATCAGGCTGCGCTCGTGGAATTCGCGGATGCCGTCGCTGTCGAGGACGGGGAGGCCGAAGCTTTCGGAGATGAGCGTGGCCTGATGGCCGTCCGGGCAGCAGAGCCGGACCATTTCGAGTGTCGTGCCCTTGCGGAGCTGGACGACGCGGGCCTTGGTCCTGGTGGAGCGGGTCGAACTGGACATTGAGCTTTCCTTTCTAGCGATGCCCTTCAGGTGATCCGGCCCTTGCCGGTCTTCCCTGCGGGTGCGGTCGAAAGGAACCGGCGGAAGCTGGACGCTTCAGGGTCCGGGACCTGCCAGGCGAGCGAGGTCGGCTTGCGGAAAAGCGGGGGGCCAGTCCTTCACTGGTCCCTGCGCAGGCCGCGGGCCTGCCTTGCCGAGATCGGCGGGTTCCGGCCGCTCCGCGGCGCGATAGCGGCCTTGAAGGGGCCAGCCGCCGGTTCAGACCGCGGCAAACCCGCCGGAAAGACCGGCCAGGGATGAATTCGGACATTGGCATGCGGGAGGAAATCAACTGTTTGATTCCCGCCGCCACACGATCCGCCTCCCGCCAGGCTGCGCGAGGGACGGCGTTGAACTTCGGCTCCTGCCGGTATCGGAGTGCGCCGGTCCGCTGCTGCGGATCAGATCTTCGGCCTGCTCCCACGTCGAACTGACAACGCACTGTATTTAATGCCGCGGCAATGACAGATCAGAACGACGACTACGTCTATGATGAGCGACAGGGGAATGGCGACCAGCGTCGGAGATGGCTGCCATTGCAGCTTCTGCCGGAAGCATCGAAGTGCGCCGGCAAGGTGCTGGACGACGGCGCCTCCGTCGCCCTCATCAAGGACCTCAAGGTCAAAGGCGCTGGGCAGAGCCTGAAGCAGGGCACGGTGATCAAGTCGATCCGCCTCACCGACAATCCCGACGAAATCGACTGCCGGCATGACGCGATCAAGGGGCTGGTGTTGCGAACCGAATTCGTACGCAGGCGCTGAGCAGGCCGCAGTATCAGGCGCGCCTCAGGTCCGGTGGCAGTCTTGCACGCAGCACCTCGATTGCAGCGTCCTGCCTTGCCAGTTTGCGCGATAGCGCATCGATCTCGTGCTGCCTTTCCTGTGTGATCGCGGCAAGGTTCGATCGATACCGTTCCAGAAATGTCCTGGCATCGGCAGGCTTTAGGCGTCGGTGGCCGGTACGCTGGGGCTTGAGCTGCGGAATAATCGCCGTCATCCGCCTTATGATCTGCCGGTCGATCATATCAAGCTGGCGCTGTGTCTGGCGCCGTGCCTCCTCCATGCGAAAGAGCTGCGCGCGGCGATCGGGGACAGACATTATGTGTCCCTCCCCTGCCAATCCATGAAGCTCGATGGCCCGCCACAGACACGATGGCGCGCAACATCGATGACGAATCCAAAGCGGCCGACATGGTATTGGTCAGTCGGAACGAGAAAGCGACGTTCCTCCGTGCCCGGTCCACGCTTGCCGCCGGGGGTCGCGATAACCTCGGTGGAACCGGCCTGGTGCTCGCAACGGATCGCCGACACCACGACCCAGTCATCGGTATGCTTCTCGAAAAATGCCCGCTCGTCGTTTTTCGCGGATTGGCCGGGTTCGAGCACCCTCCCGTGGATCGCCTCCCAGGCCTCCGGATACCAGTCGCGGATCGTCTTTTCCGCACACGCCTTCTCGAAGTCCGTGAAGAGCTGCGGAAAGGCTTGGGCGACGGCCGCCCAATGGCAGTCCTCTTCATACCAGCCGCCATCGGCACGGAGCATGTCATGGACTTTGCGATTTCGTTCCGCCGAAAGATGGAACCCGCCATGGCCTGCAGTTGAGTGAGCCACGACGCCCTCGGCATAGACGGTCGCTCCCTGCGACGTTCCCCATGGCGTGTGGGCGCGGGAATGGATTTCGCGACGGCCGAGCGCGACGCGCTGCTGCTGGTGGAGAGCGTTCTCTTCGACATGCGCGCGAAACGCCGCCTCGTCGGCAAGCTCGCCGGCATGGCCGTAGAAATCGCTGCGCGTCCATTCGGCCATGGGCCGGCGGATACGCCACCCCGTGACAAAATAGTACCGCCCGTTCCGGGCCGGAACCATGGCGAACGCCGTTTCACCGACAAGCGCAACGGGATAACCGTTGGCGCTGCGGCCAAAACAAACCCCCGGATTACCGGGGGCCTCGTCGTCTCGTATTCGGGGAGTGGCCGCGCTCATGCCGCCGCCCTCCCCTCGACGGTATCCGCGGCCACGGCGTCGGCCGTCACCTCTTGCAGAACAGCTCGCGGATAGCCGTGCTGCGTCAGCCATTCCTCGGCATCAGCACGATGGCTGGCGAGATAGACCAGTTCGGCGTCTTCGCCGTCGCGGTCGAGCACCAGGACCGAGCCGATAGCGGGCGGCTCCTTGACCGCGAAGTTGAGATCGCTGTTCACCGAAAAGCTTTGGTGAACGCGCAGGACGATGGTGCCCTGACTGCCGTAGTCACCCTTGTGCAGGGTAATGGACGCCGGCAGCGTGGTGTTGCCGACGCGGGTTTCAGCCTGCTTGCGGATAAGCCGGCCGCCGCTGTTGCGGTTCTCCCAGGCGGCGAGCTTCTTGCGATGCCGCTCGGGCGGGCGTGGTGTTCCATCGCGATAAGTTACGATCGAACCGAGTGGAACGAGGTCATAGATCAATTGAGCCGACATGATGGGTCTCCGGTGTTTGGGGTGAATACGAAACCGCCGCCGGTGAGGTCACCGGCGGCGGTAATGCGATCGGAAGGAAGAAGGCGCGCGCTGCTACTCGGCGGCCTCGCGGAAGCCTTCAGCGTCATCGTCGCCGGCATAGTCGTGCGGCGGCTCGACGATCGCATCGCCGTCGAGCTCGTCCTGGTCCGCCGGCGTGCCGTCGTCCTCAGGCTGTTGCCTGGCCTCGTTCATCTTCAGCCAGGAGGTCAGCTTTTCCGGGGTGGGCGCAAACAGCGCCGACGGGTGGACGAAGCGGCCTTCCTTGAAATGCTCGACCAGGGCCGCACGGGTGTCCTTGACCTTTTGACGGGGCAGGACGGATGTATCCGCGCAGGCGGCTTCCAATGCCTGCCGCGACAGGCATGACAGGAAGTCCTCCGTCCCCATGTTGGCTAAGAAGTTGTCGGCGACGATGATGTCGCCGGCGACACGAGCGACAACGCCGCTGTCCGAGCGATTCTCCCTGCAGGACAGAACATCGATCAGCAAGGACCGCACGGCAATGCGCAGCGTGTCCATCTCGAACGCGAGCCTGCCCTCCTGGTCGAACAGGCGCGCGGCATGTTCGCCGAGGCCTGCGGCCCCGTAACAGGAGATGTCGCGGGCACCAGATGCAACTGTCACATTCTGGCCGGCGAAGGCGAGAACGAGCAGCGCCATCAGCGTGTCGTCCTCGATCGGTGCGCGCGACAGCGCCTCGTGCAGCGCGTCGGTACGCAGGTCGCCGATCATCTCTATGTCTTTGCGCGTCACGTCCGGACGCGGCTTTGCCGCAACGACGATATCATCGCCATCGGCCTCAACATCCGCGCCATTCCTGCCCTTGGGGTTTTTGGCCGCCGGCATGCGGTACGCGACCGACTGCACCTTGCCGTCGCGGTCGAGATACATGGCGGTGTGATCGGACTTCGACGGCTTACCGTACACACGCTCCGCCTTGGGCGGCAGCTTCGGCTCGCCCCACTGACCTGCTTCCACGATCACGCCGCGCTTGGGCAGAGTGTTTGCCATCCACTCCTGCTGAGCGCCAAGGAAGGCCTCGACATCCGTCGTATAGCGGCTGTCCTCGTCGGCCGGAGCGAACAGGTCCTCGCCCCAGGCAATGCCGTAGGCCTGAGCGAGATCGTCACCGAAGCTGGCGTCCCGCGCGTACATGCGGCGCTTCGTCAGGCCCTGCGCCACGCTCCACCACGACACCTGGGGATCGGTCTTGGACGGCTTGTGCTTCTTCCAGACCTCCTTCTGCTCATCAAGCGAAGCCGACGCGATGGTGCGCAACTGTTGCTCGTTGGGCATGTCGCCCTTGGCCATCTGGTCCAACATGGCCGGCAGAACGTTGGCGAGCAGGCGGAGCTTCCTGATCTGGCGGACGGGAAGCGCTAAAGCGAGGGCGATCGCTTCCTCGGTCCAGCCGAGCGCGACCAGCCGCTCAATCGCGCGCCATTGGTCGACAGGATTGAGCTGCTCATGCGCCAGCGTCTCGGCCAGCGACCGCATTGCACCACCATCCGCGGCGCGCTCGATCACCAGCACGGCGATTTCTTCCAAACCCGCGGCAATCGCCTGCCTCACACGACGATGTCCGGCATCAATGACATAGCCGTTGCCGCCATCCGCTTCCGGCGCCACGACAGGTGACTGCACGATGCCGACGGCGCGAATGGTAGCCAGCAGCAGCGCGTCGGCCTGCGGGCTGGATTTCGAGCGTCGCGCCTTGTCCGGGTTATCCTTCAGCGCACGCGGATCGACAAACTTCAGTTCCATGGAGATGCTCCTTCAACGGGTTTGCGGACACCGCCGTTCGCGGGTCCTTCCTCGTCTTCTTCCCGAAGACGTCCCCCGGGCCGCGGAGCGGACGGGCCGGTGCAACTGCGGCCGAGCATCCCTGCCGGGCAGATCAAGCGGGGCTCTTGAGCCCTGCGCAGAGCGATCGGCCGGGATCGCGAGCGGCGCGGTTGAGCGCCAGCGTCAGCGGCCCGCCCGATCTGCGAGCGGGCCATTCTTACCCCTTTCCTCTTTGCTTCTTTCCTCCCCAGAGGATGGGAGCTAGAACCGAGCGGTGCGGCGACGCGGCCGCCGCCGGCGCCAAGCCGGCACAGAGGAATACCGACGCGCCTCGATCATCGCCTGCACACGCGCTGCTCGAAAACGGGCATCGAGCGTGCGGACGATCTTTTGGGCTGCAACGATCTGCGGTCTGGTGCGTGCCGCAAGGACGAGACGCTGCCGGTCCAGAGCGACAATGACGGCATGCCCGTCGGCGCGTCCCGGCATTAATCCCCACAACAGGCGCCGCTCGACGCCAGTGCGGGGCCGGATCGGGTCCGTGTCGGCAAAATCGAAGAACACCGGGACAGCGCTATCGAGCCAGTCTCGCGGAAGCACTCGTGGGGAACCGGCGTTGCGTCGCGCTGGGCCTGTCCCTCGACATCCAGCGCGAGCGACTTCTCCACCTCCGCGAGCTGTCGTCTCTTCTCGGCAAGCTCGCCGACGAAGGCGAACTCACCGCCGTCGCGGGAGCGGTAGGACGCAAGACGACATTCGGCATCGGCGAGATCCGGCACATTGACAATCTCTTGGTTGGCGTCTGGCTCCCTCGACTTGAACAAGGCATCCTGTAGACAGCCGAGTTGTCGGCCGAAGCGTCCAGGACCTCCGAAAGGTTGCTCACTGTGGTCTGAAATGATGCGAGAAGACGAGCGAAATTTCGCGTCCTGTTAAATCCGTCCACACCGGCCTAGGCGCGCTAAGCCGTTGATTCAGTGACGCCTGAACTGGTGCAACGGCCGACCGTTTTGAGAAGTAGAACGAGTTTGCGACAAGGCCGCAAATGAGCCAGAGGGTGAAGGTTCTCTGCAAATTACCTAAAGCTTGCAAACAACTAAAGGCCACGCTAAACAATCGCCGACATCAAGAGTTGGACTGACGTCCAACGCCAACCTGCTGACCGAGCAAGGTGGCGCTTCCGCCAGGAAGGATGTGGCCGAACCGGCAACCAAACGGATCCCGCCACGCGTCAGTCTGCTCACATGCTTGGAGTAGAGTGATGCAAGGGGATAGTAAGTCCGATCCGCCACTGGTGACCCAATCCTGTGACGAGATTCACTATGTGGGCTCCTGTTACTGGAAAAAGCGGTTTGGCCGATCAGAGTGGTCTAACATATATGTTGTCGCTCATCGCCAGCCGCAGCCTGAGCACGATAAGCAAAAGGCCAGTTGGACGCATGTTTACAGGATTGTTGAAGACATCCGGATGGGGCGATCGCTCGTTTATCTTGAGGCTGTGTTGCAGGGCGACTGCATGATCCGGGGCTTAGCTGCGGCCAAACAACTCATCGAAATTTTCAGCAATGCAGCTCGGCTAGACGAAGACCTGCGACGATCGACCAGAATTGAGCGGACTGCGTAAGTGGCTCAACAATTTGTCACGGCACAAGATCCATAACTTGTGTCAGCCTGATTGCGGTTGCAGGTCCGAAATCGCTGCTCACGATCCGCAAAATCCTTGCTCCCGATGCGGTGAAATCTGTGCTCACGATCGTCTGAAACCCGCAAGGTGGCGCAAGCGACCTATGTGCTGCGCCGCCGGCACAGCTTGACGGCTCAGGATCAGCAGCATGTTTTCGTCAACCGTTACGCTCAGCCTCTGCCCCACGACGGCGTGGCCTACATCCTGGCCAAAGCGCCTTAGCATAACCCGAGATCGGCCGAGGTTGGCTCAAAAAGATCCGAATTCTTCACGGACGACGAAAGCTCTCTGCAGCCTTAAGTCTTCAGGTGGGGCGAAGCGACACCGGGTATACTGCCTTGCGCTGGGCCTGTCCCTCGACATCCAGCGCGAGCGACTTCTCCACCTCCGCGAGCTGCCGGCGCTTCTCAGCCAGTTCACCGGAGAATCCGAACTCGCCGCCCTCACGCGAGCGATAGGAGGTGAGCCGGCGCTCGGCATCCTCAAGACGCTGGCGATATCGTTCCTGCTCGTCCTCGAAGCCGGCCAAGGCATGCTCGAGCCGGGCGATGGCGCCAAGCGGCGAGGTGGTGACGGGGAGCTCGATTTCATAATCGGCGCCGGTGCGCATCAGCATGATGGCATAGCGGTAGCCGTCCTTGCCGAACCGCTCGCCGGAATATTCGAAATCGAACCCGCCGATGGAGGCGACAGTGGTTTCGCCTTGCTGCTGAAGCTGCACGAGAGTCAGGATTTCCTTCATCAGCGCACGACCGGCGAGTTTGCGCTCGGTGAACGCGTCGCCCCCGACCACCATGCTGAACCGATCGCCGGTCGTCGGCACGAGGCGCTCGATATCCTTCCCGACCTCGCCGAGGCGCCGGGTCGAGTATTCGATATCGCGCTCGGCATCGCGGATCTGCCGTCGAACGGCGTGCTCATCATCAATGTGGGCCGCGCGAAGGCGCTCCAGACGGGCAATGTCTGCCTCCAGACCCGCCTTCTGCATCAGACGCGGATCGCCCGAGGCGATCGCCTTGGCCATCGCGAACTGGTTGGCCTGCCCCTCACCCATATCCTCCAACCGCCGGATGGACGTGTCTCCGGAAAGTGCGGCCGCGATGAACCGGGCCTTGCGCTCGTTGTTCTGCCACATCTGGGCGTCCATCGATCCTTCGGTGGCGTAGGCGAAGATATCGATGACATCGTGCTGGTTGCCCTGCCGCAGTATACGGCCTTCGCGCTGCTCGATCTGGGAAGGAAGCCACGGCACGTCGAGATGATGCAGCGCCTTGAGGCGGAGCTGCGCGTTGACGCCGGTGCCCATCGTGTCGGAGGAGCCGATCAGGAACCGGACCTTGCCGGCCCGCACATCACCGAACAGGCGCTGCTTGGCTTCCGCCTTCTTGAACTCCTGCATGACGGCAATTTCCGATGCCGGAACGCCCCTGCGGACCAGTTCATCCCTGATCCAACGATAGGCTGAGAAGCCGCGGCTTTTCTCGACACTGATCGTGCCGAGATCGGAGAAGATCATCTGCGCTGCGCCCGGAAGCTCGAACGGCTTGCCGTCGGCGCGGACATAGCTGCTTTGCGCTGTTTCCTGCCAGATACGGTAGGCATTGCCGATCAGGTCGTTGAGCTTGTTATCCGGCTCATTGTCATTGTCGGGATCGACCAGGCGCAGGTCGATCGCGGCGTGCCGGCCATCGGTGATGACCGAGAGCAGGATGTCGTCACCAGCCTCTGCCGGACGTTCGCGTTCCTCGATGGCCTTGATGCGGGCGTCGAGCACCATCTGGTAGCGCTTGAAGGCCGCAGACGGCTTAGCGGTGATGATCTGACGTGCGCCGGTCGAAAGCGCCGGCACTTTCACATATTCGCGAAGATCTTCCGGCAGCACCACATCCGCGAAGGAGCGGAACATTGCGATCAGCTCCGGCACGTTGACGAAGGTGGCGAAGCGCGTCACCGGCTTGTATTTTCCGGATGGCTGCAATTCGAGTTCGGTCGTGACGTCGCCGAAGGTCGAAGCCCAGGCGTCGAACTCGTGCAGGCCGCGCTGAAGCAGCGCCTCGTAACCGAGATAGCGCTGCACCGAGAACATCTCGCCAAGCGTATTGGTGATGGGCGTGCCGGAAGCCAGCACGAGCGCCCGGCCCGGATTCTTCCGGTCCACGAACCGGGACTTCACATAAAGGTCCCAGGCCCGCTGGGAGCCGTTCGGATCGACGCCCTTGAGCGTGGACATGTTGGTGGCGAAGCTGAGTTTCCTGAACTCCTGGGCTTCATCGACGATGATCTGGTCGACGCCGATCTCGGAGATGGTCAGCAGGTCGTCCTTACGGGTCGCCAGGGCTTCCAGCCGTTCCCTGAGCCCCTCCTTCAGCCGCTCGAGGCGCTTGCGCGAGACGCGGTCGTCGCTCTCGACCTTGGTCAGCAGCATCTCGTAGAGCTCGAGCTCGTCCTGGATCATCTGTTGCTCGAAGGCCGACGGCACGCCGATGAAGCGGAAGGCGCTGTGCGTGATGATGATCGCGTCCCAGGCGGCGGTCGCCGCCCGTGACAGGAAGCGATGCCGCTTGTCCTTGGAAAAATTCGTCTCATCGGCCACGAGGATTCGTGCGGTCGGATAAAGCGCCAGAAATTCGCGAGCCGCCTGTGCAAGGCAATGGCCGGGAACGACCAGCATGGCCTTGGCGATCAGGCCAAGCCGGCGCTGCTCCATGACGGCCGCGGCAATCGTCATGGTCTTGCCGGCGCCGACGGCATGGGCAAGGTAAGTCGAGCCGGCCGAGACGATGCGCCAGATGCCGCGCTTTTGGTGCCCATAAAGAGAAAAGGCGCCGGAGGCGCCTGGAAGTTGCAGGTGATCCCCGTTGAATCTTCGGGGGGCGATGTTGTTGAAGCGGTCATTATAGACCCGCGCCAGCCGGTCGGTCTGGTCGGGATCGGACCAGATCCAGGTCTGGAAAGCGGTCTTGATCTTCTGCAGCTTTTCCTTGGCGGCTTCCGTATCTACAACATTGAGCACGCGCTTTTCAGCATGGCCCTCCTTCACCGTGTCGAAGATCTGCGGCACCCTGCTGTTCAGCGCGTCGGCTATGAGCTCGCCGGCATGACGGCGATCGGTGCCCCATTCGGACGTGCCGGCCGCCATCCATGCCAACTGGCGTGCCTCGACGGTCCACGACGCCAGCTCCGGCATGTGGTGGATCCTGATCTCGGCACCCATCGTCTGCTTGACGAAGGCGGCAACATCGGCGGCGGGTATCCATGGCGCGCCGAGACGCGCGGTGATATCCGAGGGACGAAGATCGGCCGGCTGCACGCCCTGCAGCGCCGTGACGTTGCGCTCATAGGCGAAATCGAGGGCGGCTGCGGCTTCCGCGACCTTCAACTTGTCGCGGACCTGACCGGAGAGATAGGCGTCGGCCGTTTGCCACGAACCGGTCCGGATCGCGGTAGATGGCGTCACCCAGCTCGCCAATGACGTCATCGACATCCTCATGCAGCAATTCGGCGATGTGATCGATGTCAATATGGCCGCGTTCGTTGAGCACGACGGCAAGCGCATCGGAGGCCGATGTGATGATGGGTGCTGCGGGCGGCGCGATGACGCGCTCGGTGAAAATCGGACCCGGCCGGGCGGTATTGGTTTCGATATCGTAGTCTTCGATAGAAGCGACCAGCCAGCAATCGGGATCATCGAGGCAGGGTTGCAGGTTGGGGCGGCGATGTGTTTCGCGCACTTCGCCGATTTCGGCATCCCCACTCACCGACATGGTAGTGAAGTTGATGGGCCCGAAGTCGCGCACAAAATTCGACCAGGCGATGCGCAGCTTGACTTGGGCCGGCTTCCACGGCCGGTTGAGCTCCTGTGCCTTCAGGACTTCACGCACGGCATCACGGATGGGGATGAATTTGCGGATGATACGCGCGTGCTTTTCGGGGATGCCTTCGGCGGTGCGGCCCTTGCGGATGGTGATGCTCACTGCAGCGCCATCGATCATCTGCGCAAGGGCGGTATTTTTCGCGACGAAGAAACTGCCCTCGCGCACTCCGGCGCCTTCCGGCAGGGCATCCACGACATCGGCACTGTCATCGGCGTCATGATCAATCTCGTCCGGCTCGCCGTCATAAATGGCTTGCGGAAGGAGGGAGATCGCAGCCGTGAGCGCCCGCTCCAGATGGACACCGGGATGAGGCAGGCAGGAATAGGCCTCGCCGTAAGGCCCCGAGATAGTGGCATGCGTGCCGAGCACGAAATCCGGGTGGCGCGCGAACCAGCGGTTGACGCGGATCGCGCCTTCACCCTCCGTCGCCTGGCGGAGTTCCTCGATGTCGAGCCAGGACAAATCACTTTCGGACTCGGTGACCTTGCGCTTGCGGAAAAACAGCACGTCGACCACGACGTCCGTGCCGGCGTCGGCCCGGAAGCTGCCTTCGGGCAGGCGGATGGCGGCGATCAGGTCCGCCGTTTTGGCGATATGCTCACGCGCAGAGGAATCCGCCTTGTCCAAAGTGCCGGAGCTGGTGACGAAGGCGGCGAAAGCGCCCGGCTTCAACAGGTCGACGGACCGGGCGATGAAATAATCGCGCAGGCGCAGGCCGAGCGAGCGATAGGCCCAGTCGGAGCGAATGGTGCGATCGGAAAATGGCGGATTACCGATGGCAAGATCGAAGCTCGCCGGCAGCTCCGTGCGGGCGAAATCGCCAGTGACGATACGCGCGCGCGGCTGCAACAGCCTTGCGATGCGTGCCGTGACCGGATCGAGTTCGATCCCGGTGACGTGTGACACAACGCGTAGCGCTTCGGGCATCAGCGCCGGAAACAGGCCCGTGCCGATGCCGGGCTCGAGCACACGGCCGCCGCGCCAGCCGAGCCGCTGCAGGCCTGACCACATCGCGCGGACGATGAACTCCGGCGTGAAGTGGGCATACTGGGTGCAGCGGGTGAGCGAGGCGTAGTCGATCTCGCCGACGGTATCCTCCAGAGAAGAGCCGATCTCGTCCCAGCCTTTGCGGAAGTCGACCTCGCCGGGGCGGCGGAAGACGCCATTGGCAAGGTCGGACGCGCCGAAGCCGGTGAAGCGGATCAGCCTCTCCTGCTCCCCGAGCGTGGCCGGGCGCTCGTCCGCTTCGATCTCGGCGGCGAGCCGGATCGCCGCGATGTTGCCGCGCGCCCGCTCCTTCCAGCCCCGCGCCAGGCCACGGCTACCAGCGAGATGGAAGTTCGACCCGCGCGCCCGGCAGGCGGTCGATGGTCGCCGCACGATTGCCGCGCTCGGCAGCGCGGGCGCCGGCGACGACGGATCGGGATCGTCGTCACCGTCGGGCTCGACAGCGTCGCCAAAGGCCGTCACGCCGAGGCCGAGGCCGGAGGAAAGCGCGGTGTTGCCGAAAAGATCGATGGTGAAAGGATCGTCATGCGACATGTCTGGATCTCCTGAATGAGGGCGCACGTCGCCGTTCCGCTGGAAGGCTCCAGCCGGCCGGACGTGCGCGGGATGTGGGGTTTGGGATGTTGGACGGCCGCCGGACGGCGCCCACCGACGGATCGCTAATCTCGCTCGATCACGAAGAGCTGCATCGAGTCCTGCAGGAACGCGATGCGCAGATGCGTGCAGCCGGGACTGGCTGCGATCAGGGCCTCAAGGCCTTCGGCGTCGAGGAAATCCACGCCGTCGTCGCCGCCGAACGTCCGGCGTTTGACCTCGAACCAGTCGTCGTTCTTGCGCGGATCGCATTCCTCGGCGTAAGCGACGAGCGGCTTCGCCCCCTTGGGGAGCTCGCCGTTGGAGCATAGGTAGACGCCGTGGTCTCCGACGAGCCAGAGACCGGGCTTCCGGTTGTCGGCGGCGGGTAGTCCGAGGTGGGGATCGCGAAACCCGCCATTGGCTTTTGCGTCGGCAATCCCGCGAGCGATGACCTCGCGGACGGCGGCGATGGGAAACGTCAACATCATCTCACGCCTCCGTCACGCCGCGATCGCGTCTGGGAGATAGCGCAGATGCACGGGCAGCTTCGCCGCGATCTCATCATCGGTGAGCTCTTCCAGCAGCTTCAGCGTGGTGCCCTGGCGGCCGCCATAGAAAATCACCGTGCGCTTGCCGCGGTCGCGTTCCGGCCAGCGCTCCCCGGCGTAGCCGCGATAGTCGTCGTGGGTGCTCGACCAGATGTGCTCCAGGCGCTCCTCGCGGGTCATCGCCCGAACGGGACGGGTTTCGCGTTCGACGATCGCATCGCGCATCTGCTCGGGCGAGCCCTTGTCGAGCAGGTCGCAATAGCCGTGGAAATACCGCATGCGGCCATCGATGTTCAGGACGTAGAAGATGCTGGTGATGCGGTCGGTGAGAAACTCACGCAACGCGAACATCTCGCCTCGCATCCAGAGCGGCGGCAGGACCTCGAACATGTAGTCGTGCTCAGCCCGTGAGATCTCGAACCATTCGCCGCGGTACAAAGCACTGGCATCGTCCTGGAACCGATCAGGACGCTGAGCGTGGCGGTCGAACATGCGGAACATCTGCCGGCGATCGGCGATGCCATGATAAACCTTGCGGACGGACAAGAGGGTCATGGGTGGGCTCCTTTCAGCCTCGTCGGGCTGGAGCGCGGCTCATCCACTCGATGTCGCCATCCTCTTCCGCCCTTCCTGACCCCTCCTCCGCGGCCGCCTCTCCGTCCGGCCGGGTCAAGGGCCGCGAAGCGGGCGCAGCTTTACCCTTGACGCGGCCGGCGGGCATGCGGCAGCCAGGCTTCTTATTTCCTCTTTTCTCGCTTTCCCCGGTTCTTCACCCTTGCCTTGAGCTCGGAGTTCCAGTCCTCCTCGTGCGGGCGGAGACGTTCGAAGCCGCAGCTAGCCTCGCGGGCGACCGCTTCGAGGCGAACCGCGTAGGTGTTGCCCTGCGCGTTGTTGTCCGTGGCGGCGACCAGCAATAGGCCCTCCCGCGCCGCCAGCAGCCGGATAGCCGCATCGGTGACAGGAGCCCAGCCGCCCCCGGTACTGACATAGAGGCTATCGCGCCGAGTGCTCTCGAGCGCGGCGAGACTCATGGCGTCGATGGCGGCCTCGGTGACGCAGAGACGGAGCGCATCGCAGAAGCCAAACCGGAACAGCACCTTCGCGCCGCCGGTCGAAAAGCCGCGCCATTCCGGACCGCGTTCCTCCCAGCCGGTCACGCCCCCCTCCCCGTCCCTGTGAGCGGCCCACATGCTGCCGCGAGGACCTTCGCGCAGGAGGTCATGCCGGATGGCGGCGCTGATCACGGCTTCCGGAAGATGACGCTCGTCGCGCAGGTAGCGCCATGTCATCGATCCCGGCCAGGGCTTGCGGCGGCCGCTCCAGCGTTCGGCGACGCCGAGATCCGGCCCGCGCTTCCGCGCCTGCCTCTTCCACACAGGCTCGCGCGGCTCGTGGCCGACCAGCCGGGCGACCAGCAACTTCGCCTCCCCGAAACCCACCCCATGCAAATGGGTCATCAGCGAGAACACATCCCCCTTCGCGTCAGAGAGCGGATCGAACCAGCCTTTTCCGTCATGGATCACGATGACGATCTGGTCGCCCCGCCGGTATTTGACCGCACGTCGGGTACTCTCCTTCAGGTCGATCGCGTAACCGGCCTGATCCAGCGCGGCCGCGCAGGCCACCCTATGTCGAAGTTCATCGAGTTCGTCCTGTTCCATGTCCCTCTTTCGTGCGCCGCAGGCGCCCGCCTTCCGTCAGGTTTTCTTTCCCGCACCTTGCGGGACGACTTCCGGATGCCGCGAAGAGCAAAGGCGGCAAGGGCGCGGCTGGCAATGTGTGTTTTTGCACCTCGCGCCGTCGCCCGCGGGCCAGCCGCGGCGCAGCTTCCCTTGCCGCCGTTAACTCGCAAGTGGCACCTCCGGGAGGAGGAAGCCGGCTCAATGAGCCGGCCCCTGTTCAAAGGGATCGTATTCGGCAAGGGTCTCGACCTCATCGTCGTCGAGTTCGGCGCTTGGCAGGACGCCGAATTCGTCGCCGGAGCGGAAGAGCGTGACAGGGACCATGAGGGTGCGGGCGAGCTGGAAGGCGTGGTTTTGGACGAGGGAAAGATCTTGCGACATCTGAGGGCTCCATCCTTGGAGCGGGCCAATTCCCGCTCGATGGCTCCTCAAAGGTCGGGCTCCGGGCGCGATCACCGCAAAGGCCAAGCCGGCGCGGCCGCAGCTTGCTAGCGGACCCCTTCAGGGGTTGATCGTGGAAGATCCGGAGCTGGACCAGGAAGCCATCTCAAGAGAGCGGGATTGGGCTGCGGGCCGAGCCCGCGTGCCGCCCGATCGGCTCACACATTGAAGGGGTCAGGACAAGAACTGTTCCCTCGAACGCGCTAAGACGAACGGAAAGCGAACACCGCGATCGGCATTGGCTTTCCCGAACGGACTGCTTGGCAGCTGTGCTGCTCTGCGACCTCTGGGAAGGTGAAAATATCAACACTTCTCGGACCTTCCACCGGAGGTGTTGAACGGGAAGCCTGACCCGAAGCGGCCCTTCCTGGACCGAATTTCCTTCCCGGAAGCCGACGTTCACCAGAACCACCAGTCTTGACCCCCAAACCGGTCCTTGCTGGGCCGATTTGGCGGCTCGTAAGCGGACGTTGCCCGGAACCAGCGACTTTGCACCGTTCCTGCCGTTCCAATTGAAATCAGCTACGGCGCTAGGTGACCCGGCTCCAGTCATTCCCAAAGCCGTCGGCTTCTTCAAGCCGCCGATCAGCGGCATGGAAGTGGCATGTTACTCAGCCCGCTTGGGCGCGCTGAACGTCCATAGGGGGCGATGCTGACGTCGCGACTTTGCCAAGCTGGAAGACCTCCGTCGCCTCGCCGCGGCCGCGCAGCCGGTGCTTGCCCGCCGGGATCCTTTCGAACCTTTCGTCGAGCCGCGACGCGGTCTCGCCGGAAATGGCGATTGCGGCGGTGGCGCCCGGTTCGAGCTGCTTGCCGAGGTCCTGCAGCCGCTGGCTGACGTTCACTGTGTCGCCGACGATCGTATAGTTGACGCGGTCGGATGCGCCGATATTGCCGACGATGACGGAGCCCGTGTGGATGCCGATGCGGACATGAAGCGGAGGCCGGCCTTCGCCAGCCGCTTCCAGATTGTCCTTGTCCAGCTCCTCGCGGATGGCCGCGGCTGCGCGGACGGCCGCGGCGGCATGGCCCTTCAGACGATCCGGCGCGCCGAAGAACGCCAGCATGCCGTCGCCCAGGAACTTGTCGACAGTACCGCCATGTGCATCGACCGCGCCGCACAGGATCGCGAAGTGGTGGTTCAGCAGCCTGGCCGCGGCGGCGGCGTCCATCTGCTCCGACAGCGTGGTGAAGCCGGCGATGTCGGTGAACATGACGGTGACGACCGCTTCGCGCGGTTCGGCGATGCCGATCTCTCCGGTGCGCACCAGCTTGGCCACCAGCGAGCGCGGAATATAGGTCGAGAATGCACGCAGACCGATCAGCATGGCATTGAAGGCCGAAGCCTGGTTGTCCAACTCCAGCACCCTGCTGCGCGGCAGGGGGGTCACGCCGTCGAGATCGAAATCGGCGACGCGCGTGGCCTGGCCGGCAATCGCCTGGATCCGGCGCGACAGGCGCTTGCCGAGAAGAATCGCGACGATGACCGCCACCGCCATCGCGAAAAGTCCAAGCATGGCCGATCCCATGACGCGCTCGATTTCGTCACCGATCTGACTGGTCTTGAAATATGCGCCGAGCGTCCAGGGCCGGTCGCCATAGCCGGTGATCTCACGGGTAATAGCGACGTAAGTGTTCTCTCCGTCCCATGACGTCGAACCGTCCTTGTCGTCAAGCTGGATTTCGGCAACCTCGATATCGCGGGTACGCTGCGTGCTGAACTCCGCTTCCGGTTTGCGCGCCTCATATCCGGCGAGAACCGGATCGCCGAAATTGGCGAGCGGCGTCAGCGGCAGGATGCCGTTCTTCAGCGCATCCGGGGAAGCCAGCCGCTGGTCCGCCAGGATGGATCCGTCGCCATCCAGAATGAAGGCATGCGTGCCGAAGCGCGACGACAGTTCCTGCGTGATTTTGGACAAGTTCTGCAGTTCCACCGCGGCGATCACCCAGGCCTTCGTGGCGCCATCGCGTGACAGCGGCGCCGAGACGTTGGCGAACAAGCCATATTCGTTGGCCACGAAGGCGCCCCACCGGCGTCCGTCGACCTGCTGGCGCTCTTCAAGAACGGCGCGCACTTGCGGCGATTTCTCGGTCTCGGCGGGGAGTTTCCGGATCGTTCCGGCAGGATATTTGGCGTCGTTGTCCCCGGTCACCGCCGCCCCCCTGCAAATCAGGTCGGGTGTGCAGATCAACATTGCGTTCACCCCCGGCACTGCCGCCAGCGCACTGGCAAGTGCCGCCGACATCGCCTCGTCGTCGATCTGGAACTCGCCCTGCTTGTAGAGCTGCGCGACGCCGTCCACGGCGCTCTCGGCGCGCCCCATCTCGGCGCGCAGCAAATCCTCCATCGCATCGATCAGGAGCGTCGACTGGGCGCCGAGCAGGTCGAAAGTGTTGCGAAGGTTGGCGCCGACCGACAATGCGAGCACGCCGCCGACCGACAGGAACACGAGGCTGCCGAAACTCATCGCCATGATGACTGCAATGGGGATGCGACGCCGCTTCTTTTCGGGGCGGACCAGACGCACTGGTTGTGCGGACGTGCTCATGCAGCCAATGTCATAGTGCGCCACCGCATTGCAAGCCCGGTGACGGCTTTAAGGAGAGGACGCGCCGAAGCATTCGCACCAATATGGCGCCGACGTTTCCGGCGCCGATGATTCCGATCCTCATAGGGGTGTTCCTTTCGTAAATATGGAAGAGCGCCCGCCTCAGTCGCGGACGCGGGCGCCTCGAAGATGCGCCCCTATCTCGCGCAGTGTCGAGAGTGTCAACTCCCGGAAAGGCGCACGCACGACATGATCGTCGCCGCCATGCAGGAGAACCGGTGAGCGAATGGTGACGATCTTTGAGGCGATCATTCGCGAGGGACCGAGGCGGGCGAACTCAAGGTCGAGCACCGGCAGAAGCGGCCCGTGCGGTCAACACCGCGTTCACGCCGTTCTTCCACCCGATTCTGATCGAGCACTGCGTTCAACACGGCGAAGACACCGAAGCGGCCCTGCGTGAGCAGATTCGGTTTATCCTGAAAGCTCTCGGCAAGTCGGCCTAAGGCGCAGCGTGCCATATATGCAGGCACTGTGGTTCCGGAGAAGGGCGCGCGAACACAAGGTTTGCGTCGAAGGCCAACTCATCTTCAAAACCACGGCGCAAACGTTGCACGCGGCGCTGGCCGAACAGGGATAACCTATGTGCAGGAAGAGATGGCAAAACCTACCTCGTGCATATGCTCTGACCAGGCGGATCCGGGCGGCCATACCGTCCGACAGTCGGCTCAGGATCGCCGGCAGCCTTAGCGCGAACGTCAGGTTTGGAGGAGGGCTACGATTGACTGGAATTGGCGCTCCCTGCTCGTTCGGCGGGCGACAAGAAGGGCGACAGTCCGCCCTTCCGCGACCTTCCCAGCCGGCCTCCGCGATCAGACGCGCTCAGCAAACTTCGTCCTCTCATGATCGTCTGCCGGGTCGTGGCAAATTTTCGGGCCAAAACAGAAATGCTAGCTCCCTTCTTCAATTCTTCGAGTACCTGCTGCCTGCGTGTTCATCGAGGCGCGGTGGACGGCCAAGGGCTTTTCCTTCTGCCCTTGCCCGTTTCAGCCCTGGTCCGAGGCGGGCTACGCGCAGCAGTCGCCTGCAGTCGAAGCTGAAAGGTTGTAGTTGTCTTCGACATGCATTGCGAATGGCACGATCGAGCCTATTGCGGACATCAGCGGATTTGATGCTTCTGCCATTCCGGCTCGACAGGCCGAAACAGCCAGAGGCCACCGCAGAGCGCCGTCAGATAGACAACCGCTGCTGCCCCGAATAGACCCTGCGCGCCGAGCGCATTCATCATGCCGCCGGCGACGACGGGGCCGATAACGGCGGCCAGAGCATAGACGGAGGCAAGGGCGGCTATCGCCGCCGTCAGCTTTTCAGCCTGGAAACGGTCGCCGATCAGTGCGAGCCCAGCGGTGTAGAGCCCGTAATTCGCGCCGCCCCAGACCAGCATCAGCCCGGCTACGGGCCAGAACCCCAGACCTGACCCGGAGACCAGCGGCAGGGTGCAGGCGAGCGATAGGCCGCAGCAACCAAGCACCGTGCGGCGGCGGCCAGCTCTGTCCAGCGCCAGCCCGATCAGCGGCTGGCCGATCACCAGGCCGACATGGAACACCGTGGCGAGCAGCACCGCCTGCGAGACGTCGAAATCGCGATCGAGCATGATGACCGGCATGAGGCTGATGGCGACGGCATCAATCATCGAGGCGATAAAGAGAAAGCCGAAGGCTAAGGGAAAGGCTGCGATCGCCGACACAATGTGGCGCCCCGATCCCGGCACGACCAAGCGGCTCACGGGCCGTTCCACCGCGGCGAACGGGATCAGCGCCATCAGCGCTATCGCGGCGCAACCGAGGAGAAGCGCGGCCGGGCGGTCGGGCATCAGCGCAATCATCGCGGGACCGAGTACGAAACCGAGGGCATTGGCAGCGGTATAGACGCCCATGATCCGCCCGCGCCGCTCTGGCGCCGCGGCCGCGTTCAGCGCCGTTTCGGCGACGATGAACATGAGGCCTGCACCGCAGCCCAGAATCACGCGGGCCGCGAAGACCGGCCAGAAGTCCCGCAGGAAGGCCAGCGCCACGAGCGCCGCCGCCAGCAGCCCCACGCCTGCCAGCGCAGTTCGACCCGCGCCTAACCGGCGGGCGAGGCCGGGCACCAGCACCACGCCGGTCATGAGACCGAGGCCGGTCGCTGCCGTATTCAGGCCATTGAGCGCGCCTGACACGCGATCCGATAGCAAGAGACCCAGAAGCGGGTAGGTGGTGCCCATCGCGAGGCCGTAGATCGTCACGCCGAGGATCAGCGCGACGATCATCCGGGTTTGGGAGTTCTGCGGTCGGGTCATGGCATCCTCCTGGCGATGGGGTGTCCGGGAGATGCCGCGAAGTGAGCTTTCACTCAAACGATATTTTTTGCCGCAAGCGAACGCTTTTGTTATGCTGATCTCATGCGCAAACTGCCGAACCTCAACGCCACCCGCGCCTTCGAGGCCGCTGCCCGGCATGGCAGCTTCGCTGCGGCGGCGGACGAACTGGGCGTCAGCCATGCCGCCGTCAGCCGCCACGTGCGCAATCTGGAGATGGAACTGGGCGTGGAACTTTTCGAGCGTCATGCCCGCCATGTCGTGCTGACCGGCGAAGGCAGCCTCTTCGCCCGCACCGTCGCCCGGTCCTTCGCCGATCTGGCGCTCGGCGTCGGGCGTCTGAAACGCGGCACCGCCAAGGGAACAGTGGTTCTGGATGTGGAAACCGATCTGGCGGTCGTGTGGCTCATGCCGCGCCTGACGGCGCAGGCGCTGGACGCGCTGCGGCTCAACGTTGATCTCCGCTGCCGCCCGGACCCGCCGCGCAGCCTGCCAGGCGATGTCGATCTGGTGCTGACCTGGGGACCGGCGGCGCTGATCGGCTTTCGCTCCGAGCCCTTCCTTGATCTCAACGCGTTCCCGGTCGCCTCGCCCGCATTGATCGCCAAGGGCCCAGATCCGGTCTCACCAGGCTTCTACGCTGCGCACAGGCTGATCCACGAGCGCGGGCTCTACTGGTGGCGGCGCTATTGCGAAGCGGCAGGCGTCATGCTGGACGATGTCGACAACCACCTGTTCTTCAACCGCACCCATCTGTGCATCGACGCGGCGCTGCGCGGCCTTGGCATTGCCATCGGCGACCATCTCTCCTGCGGCCAGCATCTGCGCTCGGGGCGTCTTGTTCAGCTTCCCGGCCCGGTGCTGCCAGGACGGGAACAGTATCATCTGCTGACCCCTGACACGGCGCACCTGTCACGGCCCGCGCGACAAATGCGCGACTGGTTGAGGAAGGCAGCGAAGAATTGAAAGGGACTCGCTGAAAGAACCCCAGCCAACTCTGGTCTGTCTGCAAATTAGTCGTTTAGCATGGGAGCTTTCGGTGGCCGCTCGCGACCCTGTGCTGCCTTAGTTGCTGCTGCTGGAAGGTCGTTATCGAGCGCCACGGGGGCTCCTCACCGCACTGCTTTTTTCAAGCGCAAACAGCGCGCGTTTATCAGGACGGCATCACGTCCGATAGGACTGAGAATCGCCTGGGACGAGCGCCGCGAGCACAGCCGCCAACAGCCCGCACCCGGCGAAAAAAAGCATGATGGAGAACAGCGCATAGGTTGCGTTGCTCTCCGTCAGGACGGCCCCTGTGATCGAGGAAAGGGCTGCGCCACCCGCAAGGGTCATAGCGCCTGCCAAGCCGGCCGCGCTTCCAGCCAGGTTCGGCCGCACCGAAAGCGCGCCGGCATCGGCGTTCGGCATGGTCAAGCCATTGCCGATGCCGACCAGAATGCAAGGGCCGAATAGCGCAATCACATGCCTGTCATCTGCGAAAAACAGGACCAGACAAATCGCAGGGCCGGCACAGCGACGATGCGCCCCACTATCATCATGGTGGTCAGAGGGAAACGGCCGGCGTAACGTCCGGACAGGAGCTACCCAACACGAAGCCCGCTGTTATGCTGCCGATGTAAAAGCCAAGCGAGGCCGATGACACGTCGAATATTGCAGCAACAAGTGGGGCGCCAGCGAGAAACGCGTAGCCCGCACCGACCAAGAACCCCATGCACAGCGCGTAGGCCCAAAAACCGGGTGCGCGGAACAGCGCCGGATAGGCGTGGAATTGCTGGACGAGGCAAACATCACGATGCCGGCTAGGGCAAGACCCCAGAAAATCGCCCGCCAGCCCAAGGTTTCATCCACCACACCGCCAAGCGCCGGGCCGATCATCGGGGCCAGCGCCCAGATCATCGCCGCATAACTGATCCGGCTCGCCGTCTGCTCTTTGCCGGCCGTATCCCTGATAATCGCCATCGAAATTGGATGGCAGGACGTGATTGCCGCCTGGAGCAAACGGAACGCAAGAAAGGTCCAAATATCGGATGCAAAGGCGCAGCCGATCGACCCGATCGTGAACGTGGCAAGACTGACCATGACGATCGGCCGACGCCCGAACCGATCGGATAGCGGACCCATGATCAGTTCCAATGCGACGGCCACTATCGCGTAACCGGCTAACGACAGGCTCACGAGAGCATAATCGGCGCGGAAATCCTGCGCGATATTCGCCAGTGATGGCAGAAAGACGTTCAACGGCAGCACCGAAAGGGCGCATAGGTGGGTCAACGTCGAAAGTTTAGGCGTGAGCGCTGAATGCCGGGCCGTGGTCGTTGATTTTTCGGGTGTCATTGCGGCCACTTGTTTGAGGCCGGCAAAGGAGAGAGGCGTCAGACCCGTCCCTTCGCCGGCATGATCCGGATCAGGTTCAAAGGGTCACTGTGCTGCCTTCGGCCAACAGTATCTCAGCCCCTTGACGGGGCACCCCTCGGTATCTGCGAAGTTATCTCAACCTTGAATAACAAGCACGCCTTATTTGGCCGGGGCGCTGATGGCCAACGACCGCTTTTTCGTCGCAAATATCCCGAAACCTTCGACACGGTTTTGCGACTGCGACAAAAGGTCCGCTTTGCGGGCTTAGCCGCGAGGTGGCGCCTGGCGTCTTGACACAGCCGCCGTATCAAGAACCCAGGCCGGGTGGCACCTCTGGCAGGCTGATGAAAACAAGTCACTTGAAGGAGTTCGCCATGCGCAAGATCGCCATGGATTCTCACGCCCTTATTTCAGCACTGCCGCTCGCCTGCCCGACTCGGCCGGGGTCAGCCTTCACCGCCAAACTGATTGGCGCGGCGACGTTCCTATCGGGTCAGGCGAAGCTTCTCGAAGGTGCCGCTCATCTCGTTGCCCTGGCCCGGTCGATCGCCCTCTCAGTCTCGCGATTGGCGGAGTTGCTCTTGAGGCGCGAGCCGGCGAGCTCGAGGAGCGCGTAGGCTATCTCGTCCTCGGTCCAGCCGGATTCCGCTGCCCGCTCAGCCAATTGCTGAAAGGCCGGTTCCAAGGCGAGCTGGCATTGAAGACCGCGATCTGGATGGTCGACCGGGCAGCTTGGTTCCACGATCGCAACGCGTGATCGCTTCATTGCAGGCCATGGGCTCTCGCCCCTCTCCTTTTGCCACACGAGGCGCGCCAGCTCACGTGTCGTTGGTGCGCGCCACGGCAACCGCTTCATCTTGTCAACCAGCCGCTCCAGCGATCCGGCGCGCTCCAGCTCCGCAAAGAAATGGTGCGGCGTGACGCTACCGAGCCGGTGCATCTCGGCCAGGTTCCACACATACGGATAGTCGACCATGAAATCGGATCGAGGCGAGGCCTTGGACGATTCAGCCTTGGTCAGGATGCCGCCGCCCACAAGCCGATCAGCCTTGTCGATGATTTGGCGCACCCTCGATTTCGACAGGCCATGTTCCTGCGCCAGGTCGGCGAAACTCTTGCCCTTCAGAAAGCCTTCGACCAGGGCGACATTCCTATGGACGGTCGGGCTAAACGCCCAACAGGCGCGCAGTTTTTCCAGTATCATTCCGTTCGTTCATCCGGTTGTTCGCCCCCCTTGCAAACCCTACCCGGCCAAATCGGCGCTTGGAAGACCCACCAGACTCACGTCATGGCCTCGGGAAAGTACCCGGCCGACGGCCATGTGAATACGAAAGATGCTGGCGATCACCATGATCGTTGGTGACCGCTGACCTCGCGAATGTCGGGTTCGACGGCACACCGGGAGCTCTCGGCAACGTTGAATATTCCGTTTGTAGATGGTTGTTTTCGTCGTCGAGGCTGGATCCATCAGGATCGGTGTCGACGATTCTATATTTGAGGAACCCAAATTCGTTTGACTCGCGCAATTCGCTGTCCGGCGTATCATCGCAAGCGCGGGATTGCGACATCCTGCGAAGTGCCCGCGTTGCTGGAATGGAATTTGCGGAAGTAAAAAGGCCCCGGCGCTGGGTCGGCGCGCCGGGGCCTTCAGGCATGTACGAGCTACCACAATGTCCAGTTATGATCGTGCGCTATTATAAATGAACAAACCGGTGAATGATCGCTATCCGGAGGTGCAGGCGGGCGAGATGGTGGGGCGGTGAGGGACCTGTACCGCAGCAGCGACCCGAGCCATGCGCCACGCTGCAGGACCTCGATTTCGGGCCAAGCCTCGAGCCAGCAACTCGCCTTGCTTCTCGGAAATCATAAGGCTTTGTGGGGCGGTTAAGCCGCGCGATATGGCCGCGGCGATACGAAGTTTACCCTGTTCAGACGGTCAGGCTGCCTTCGCCGCCGGCTTAGCTGCCTTGACATGGGTTATACTGCGGCGACCGTCGACGCCGACCGGAACGTCACCGTCAACCGTAGCGCGACGCACAACCCGGTGCTGGTCGCCATAGTCGTTGACCGCATAATGCTGGGTAGCACGGTTGTCCCAGATAGCGACGTCGCCTACTTGCCAGCGCCACCGCACGGTATTTTCCGGGGCAGTGACGTAGGACTGGAACACCTCATGGAGCTTGGCGGAATCGCTCTTGGAAAGGCCGACGAGGCGCTGCACGAAATTGCCGAGCAGCAGCGACTTCTCCCCGGTTTCCGGATGGACGCGCACGACCGGATGCTCGGTCTCGTAGATCGTCGATGTGAAGATTTCCTCGAAGTGCTTCTTCTCTTCGGCTGTGGCGCGCGGGCGCACGGCTGTGTAGTCGTAGGCATTGCTATGAATAGCCCACAGATTGTCCGCCAATATTTTGAGCGGCGCCGGCAGATTCTCGTACGCGGCGTGCGTGTTGGACCAGATCGTGTCGCCCCCCGTCGCCGGAATGACGACGCCACGTAGGACCGAGAATTTCGGATAGGCATCGACGAAAGTCACGTCGGTATGCCACTGGTCTGCCCTGCCACCGCCACGGCCGGAATCGAGATTGAGAATTGAGGCCGTGCCGGCTGCCGGCCCCTGCGTGGGATGAGGTACAAGGTCACCCAGACGCCGCGCGAACAATTCCTGCTCCGCATCGTCGAGATGCTCCTGGCCGCGGAAGAAGATCACCTTGTGTTTTAGAAGAAGCTGGTTGATGGCTGCTATCGCTGCGTCCGAAAGGTCTCCGCCAAGGCGGACGCCTCTGATTTCAGCTCCAACACGGCTGATCAGCTGTACAACGTCGGAGTCAGGAATGGTCTGGTTGACAAGGACTGGATTGCTCATGGGGATCTCCTGATTGATCTTGGAAGGGGACAGCAAGTCACATCCGGCCAGCGGATGTCGCGCGGCGTTGAAAGTCTCATCGCGAGTCAACAGAGCTATTGAACAAGATAATCGACTTAAACATAGAAATAATGTTCCAAATTAAACTGGCTCGACGAAAGAGCCGTCTCCGTTGCTCCGGTCTCGGTGTTGAGTTCTCTCTGGGCAAGGAAACGGCGCTAGATGGGGGTTTGATGGTGCAAGATCCAGCGCCGGATCAGGAAGGCCATCGCGGAAGCAACGGATCGCCTTGCTAGTGGACGCCTGGACCAATCTGCTGCTGAGGAGCTGCCGCCCATTCTCCGTTATCCCGCGAACAATTCTTTGTACCCTGTCGTCACCATCCAGTTCGCCCGATCGAGATGGCTTCGCGCGGCTTTGCGGGCGCGCTCCGGTTCCTGTACCGGATCGATGCCGAGGATCTCCTGCGCCATCTCCTCATAGCTGGCATCATCAGCGGCCGCATCCAGGAACCTCAGGTACAGCGTGTGGTGCTGCTTATCGTACGTGGTCAGGCTGTCGGACCATGGCACTTCTTCCTGGATTGCCGGTTTCGTTCCGACTTTCATGGCAGTTCGGTACTCCATCATTATTTCAGTGGGATATTCCTTCGACAGGTTAGCCAAAGCAGACAGCAATCATAGTCCTAAATGACAATCCCTGATCTCTCCGCAAATGTCCCGGCGCGGCCGTGCTTCGGGACAGCTTCAGTATTCTGCCGCCCAGCCCAGGCGCAACGGCGGCAGATCCTCGAGTTCCCTCCGTGTGGACGGCGTGGGCGCGAGGCGCGGCAAACTTGCAGCGATGCCGAGATGAACGAAATTCATTAGCGCGCGTCCAAGCTCTCAATCGCTGCGCAGTATCTTTGCTTCGAGCGCGGCTGCCACAAAAGCACGCCGAGCGACTGGTGGATGAGCCTCACCTCGCAACACCTGCAGACAGGCGTCCATTGCTGCCTTGCGCTTCGCGGTCTGACGATGGAGATGCCGCAGCAGGATGTTGGACGCGTCATTGACATCGAACACGACACGCTCCGAACTGTGACGGCTGACTTGAACAACGACTGGCTTTTCAAATCTGCTCGAGCCGGTCATCACTCCCCCTCTACACCCAGCGGCGACAGCCTCGCTCGCATTTATTTCCTTAGCCGAAAGATCCGGCTGCACCCTCGCAGCTAAACTTGGTCGCTGGCGTCCAAGAGATCGTCATGAGCGCTGTCTGGTTCATGTCGGGTGGCGGGGGATTGGCTAGCTCAATCTCGACAATGTCGCCTTGCGCCAGTGTCGCACAGTTTGTGGAGCCTACGCCTGCACCTTTCCGATGCCCGCCTTGCACGCAGCGATCCACTGCATGGCGGAGGTTGGGTCCTCCAATATGGCAACTCGCTTTGCAAAGCCGACAAAGGCATTGCTGGCAGCGTCCACCGGTATGTGCCCAGCATATGCATCACAACATGCCCTCAGAGCGGTCTCGTAGGTCAGGTCTCTGCGATCCTCGGGCCACTCATTGAGAAAATCGATAGCGTCCGCAAGACTGGCAATCTCTTGCACGATATAGCTGGCTCGTTTCACGAAAATGGGGCTGCTAAAAGCCTCAGCGTTCATTCGTTCCCCTCCACCTGCTCCATAGCCAATTTGCACGACCCGGGCCGCATCGACGCCCGCCGACCATTGCAGAAATGTGCTGTCAGGGCGATGACGATTCAAGAGGAAGAACATGCGTGATCTGCATCCTCGGTAAGCAGTTCGGCTGCGCATCACCGCGAAGTCCGGCGAAGAGGCATCTATCTTCCTTCCTGGCCTGATCTGAGGAGAACATACCCCCGGGTGCCGTCATTCTCTAACGGCGGATGAACCACACAAATTGAAAGGCCCCGTTTAACTGCCGAGCCACAGTATGACCGCCGCGAAGTGAGGGCCCGCATGAACTGCCCGATGACCGCCGACGCAACCTCGCAGCTTCGTGAGATCTGGCTGGCTGACACCATTTGCCAAGACATTCCTGATGCGGCGGCTATGCACGGAACTGAGCATCTGTTCAGGGCCACGGGTGTGCTATACGGCTTTGATGGCTATTGGTTCGATGTTGCGCCGGCGCTGGCTGCCGGGAAAGAGCTTTCCATCCTATGCGTATCTGCCGGGCAGGCAACCGCATCCCGTGCGTGATCCCGCGGGACATAGCTACAATAGCGAAGCCATGCCGTCGGCGGCAGAGGCGTCGCTGGACTCAGACATATTCCTTTGGGGTCTCGACCTCTTCAACCATGGTTATTACTGGGAAGCCCATGAGGCGTGGGAGGGTCTGTGGCAAGTTGCAGACCGAGACGCTCCGCTTCGGACGCTCTTCAAGGGATTGATCCTGTTATCGGCGGCCGGTGTGAAGATCCGCGAGGGCAAGCAGGCGGCGGCGATGCGTCATGCCGGACGCGCCGCGGCGCTCCTTCGTCGGCTGAACACGGCGGATCATACCTTCGAGCGTGCGCTCGGCATGTCACCCGCAGCGCTCGCCGAATACGCAGAAGCCGCGGCACGGATCCCGGCAGCCTTGCAGGCGACAGCGCTCGGTCAGCCCCAACCCGTGTTTGACTTCATTCTCGGACCAAGCTCCGGCGGAAAGGCCGATCAGCTCGCAAAAAACAAACAGTCATCCGTAGAAGTCGCCGGGAATAGACCGGACCCGTTGGGCCAACGTCACTGACGAACGACGATTGCCAGGTTTCGTTCACCTGGCCGTATTTTCGTGTAGCGCGGATTTTCGTCACGTTGTTTTCGGAATTACAAAAGCTCAAGACGGCATGGCTGCATATCGGTTCCGGCGCCTGGCAGCGAAACGGTTTCCGGTGGGAACGCCTATTAGCAATGGCTTATGGCGATACTTATGCTGCCGAGACATTTATTGCCTTCAGCCACAACCATCACTATGTAGCAAGACTTCGCCTGCTGTCTTCAGGCCACCCGGAGAATTTCATGACAGAAGAAGCCGATCACAACCTCGACGCCCTCATCGAGCTTACCGCCGATGTCGTCTCAGCCTATGTCTCGAACAATCCGGTCCCAGTGGGCGATCTCCCCGCCCTGATCGGCCAAGTACATGCAGCACTGAAAGGAACGGCCGGCAGCGTTTCCGCAGAACAGCCGCAGGCTCTCAAGCCTGCTGTTCCGATCAAGAAGTCGGTGATGGCGGACTACATCATCTGCCTTGACGATGGAAAGAAGTTCAAATCGCTAAAGCGCCATCTGTCGACCCACTATGGCCTCACGCCGGACGAATATCGCGCCAAATGGGGCCTGCCGGCGGACTATCCCATGGTCGCACCGAATTACGCCGCTGCGCGCTCGGCCTTGGCCAAGACCATGGG
The DNA here is from genome assembly GCF_037162615.1 of Mesorhizobium sp. ISC15. Classification (NCBI taxonomy): domain Bacteria; kingdom Pseudomonadati; phylum Pseudomonadota; class Alphaproteobacteria; order Hyphomicrobiales; family Phyllobacteriaceae; genus Mesorhizobium; species Mesorhizobium sp. ISC15. Next base: position 117,673 of record NZ_JAVSPX010000002.1, read on the forward strand.
TCTCGGCCGCAAACCGAAAGAGTCGGAAACACCGGCGCCGGCGAAGCGGACCGGCAAGAAGGTCGCAGCTTGACTTTTATCTCTCGAGGGTCGTTCTGGAGCGCGTAGCCGCTATCGGGATGATCTGCGCAGAATAGGAAAAGGCGGGGGACCAAACCACGCCTTACCTCGCGCTCATTCGCTCTTGCCGGGACGCAGGAGAAAATTTCAGCCAGTCTTCGCACAACCCACGCATCTACAAGGATCGCATCGTTGGCGACTACGCAGTCAATGGCACGCCACCACCATATCAGTGGGGGATCGGCCGCAGCCCTGCATGAAGCTGCAAGCAAGGCTAATCGGTTCCGTCCCCGCATACTCCAGCTGAACATCGACATCATGTGCGCCAACAGCCAGCAGGCCAAGGGCTGCCTCGAACGCGCATAGGCCTGGTGACATCAGCACGATTGACGCGGCGAGCGCCTACGCGGCCGAGTTCGCTATCACTTCGTCTCCGCGCCATGGCGTCCGCTGCATCTCGGCCGAAGCCGCAATCGTCAGCGGCCTCTCGCGCGAAAGGCCCGAGGAGCTTCTTGTTCGCGTCGGGCTTAGCTGCAGTGCGGCCGATCGATGCCCGCACGCTTTTTCGGGAGGCCAAAGGCGGCCTGGCACGCGCGCCGCTCATGCTGCAGCCGGATCTGCTTGTCGCTGACGAGCGCCGGCGCTCGACGTTTCGATCCAGGCGCAGATCTGCCCTCCTTGCGACAACGCAAAGGAGAGCAAAATGACCAGCACCATTAACCTCTACAGCGGCCAGCTAGGGCAACAATTTTGGTGGGTGGGTCTTCGAGACAATGTCGATGCATACACCCAGGTAACGCCTTCGCACATGCGATATGCAATTTGTGCATTGCAATATCTGCGGCGATCGATATGATCCTGTTGTCGGGCCATCTACTCCTCCCAGATGCGATGCCCGGCGCTGAATGCGGTGCACCTCCTCCCGCGCTGCATTTCAAATCGAGCCCGCTGCCACCTCTTCCCGGCAGCGGGCTTTTTCTTTGTATGAGCGGCAATTTTGGGCCATGGCCAGTGTATTGGCTTCTAGGCGAGGCGAACGCTCCGGACTTCCAGGCCTTTCTTGCCTGCCCATATTCGACGAACACTTTCTGTCCCTCCACAGCGCGCTGAGCCCTGAGCGGGTCAGCTCGGTGGCATGAACGAAGACATCCTTCTCACCGTTATCGGGTGCAAGAAGCCTGGAATGCTTCACGGCCTCATGCTTGGCAAAACTCTGCCTATGGCCATGTATGCCTTCGCCTCATCACTCATCAAATACGATCGCGACGACCAACGGCTGCACGCCTTTCAGGCATAGTGCGATGCCGCCATTGGCCCCTTGAACGGTCAAGTCGGACACGCGTAACATCGCCATCTGAATTGAGTCTGCTTCATTGGTCCGGGCTAATGTCCGGAGTGGTCTGGATATTTCCCTTGGGTATGGATGCAACCAGCGGCGCGGCGAAGCGCGGCAAATCGTTTGTCCATGTGGCGGAAGCCTCCTGGGGCAAAGGCCTCAGCACCCTGCTGCGTATCGTGCGAATGACGCTGCGCCATCCCTGGCAAGTCGCCATCACCATCGTTTCGACCTTCATTGCCGCGACGCTGCAGCTTTTCATTCCACGCTTGCTGGGACGCGCCATCGATCAGGCGCAGGGCGTCATGACTGCTGGTGCTGGTCCTGCGGCAGAGCACGCGCTGTGGAAGACGGCGCTCACGCTGCTCGTCGTCAGCATCCTGCGCGGCCTCTTCACTATGGCGCAGAACTACTATGGCGAGGCCGTCGGCCATCGGACCGGCTATGAACTGCGGCTGGCTTTTTATGAGAAGATCCAGCGCCTGAGCTTCTCCTTCCACGACCGGGTCCATACCGGCGATCTCATCACGCTCGGCCTGCTCGATCTCGACGGCGTGCGCATGTTCTTCTCCACCGGCATCCTGCGCGTCGTGCTGCTCGGCGTGCTGATCGGCGTCGGCGCTTATCTGCTGATCAGCACCGATCTCGTGCTCGGGCTGCTCAGCCTGAGTTTTGTGCCGTTCGTCGCCTGGCGGTCCTCGGTCACGCAGCTGGCGCTGCGCAGCACCTGGCTGACGTTGCAAGAGCGGCTGTCGGTGCTGAGCCGGGTGATGGATGAGAACCTCGGTGGCATCCGTGTCGTGCGTGCTTTTGCGGCGCAGCGGCATGAGCTGGAAAAGTTCGACCGCGCCAAGCAGGATGCGCTGGACCTCGCCAACCAGCGCGTCGGCATCCGCGTCAGCAACACCAGCGCCATGAACTTCTCGTTCCTCGCCGCCATGGGCTTGGTGCTCTGGTTCGGCGGCCAGAAGGTGATTGCGGGCCAGATCAGCGTCGGCACGCTGGCCCAGTTCCTCACCTTCATGACCATCTTGCAGATGCCAGTGCGCCAGCTCGGCCTGATGGTCAATTCATTCGCCCGCGCTTCGACCTGCGGCACGCGACTGTTCGAACTGCTGGACACCGAACTTGATATCGAGGACGCACCCGACGCCAGGGACCTTGTCGTCACTGACGGTGTGCTGCGCTTCGACAATGTCGGCTTCCGCTACGCGGGCGCTGGTCGCCCGACGCTATCCGGGATCTCCTTCGAGGCAAGGTCGGGCCAAACCATCGGCATTGTCGGTCCGCCCGGCAGCGGCAAATCGACCATCGCGCACCTGATCCCGCGCTTCTACGATGTGACGTCAGGTGCCATCACCATCGATGGCCAGGACATAAGCAAAGTCACGCTGCAATCGCTGCGCAAGGCGGTCGGCGTGGTGCAGCAGGACGCATTCCTGTTCACCACCTCGATCGAGAACAACATCGCCTACGGCAATCCATGGGCGCGCGAGACCCGCATCGGGCAAGCCGCCGAGTATGCCCAATTGCACAACTACATCATCGGGCTTCCCGCCGGCTACACCACAGTCGTTGGCGAACGCGGCGCGTCGCTTTCTGGCGGCCAGCGCCAGCGCCTGACCATCGCCCGCAGCCTGATGCTGCGGCCATCGGTGCTGGTCTTCGACGATTCAACTGCTGCCATCGACGCCGGCACCGAGCAGCGGATCCGGGCAGCGATGAAACGCTTCGCCAAGGACCGCGTGACGCTCATCATCTCGCACCGGCTGAGTTCACTGATGCATGCCGACCAGATCCTGTTCGTGGAGGGCGGCCGGATCGTCGAGCGCGGCACGCATGAGGAACTGCTGGCGCTCGGCGGACGCTACCGCGCCCTTTACGACCTGCAGCTGCGGCCGGACTATGACCGACCCGTTGTAACGGGAGCCGCGTGATGTCGACACATAGCGGCGACGAGAAGGAAGACACCAGCGGGCGGCCGACAAAGGCGGTCGTCGGCTCGCACCGGGACGAGGAAGAAGTCTTCGGCAAGGCCTATGATCCGCGCATCGTGCGGCGCATCTGGAGCTTCGTGAAACCGTATCGGGGCCGGATTTTCATCTCGGTCGCCGCGGTCCTGGTGTTCACGCTGACGCAGCTGGCGATCCCGCTGGTCATCCGCTACGCCATCGACCAAGGCATGGCGGCGGGCACGCTCGACCGGTCGGTGATGATCTGGGCGACGGGCGCCTTCGCGATGATCATCCTCATCAACTACGGCGCCAGCTATATGCAGGAGAGCGTGGTCGGCAAGGTGGCCGAAAACGTGCTCTCCGACCTGCGCCGCGCCATGTTCAGCCACCTGCAGCGGGTCTCGCTGAGCTTCATGGACAAGACCGAGGTCGGCCGGCTGATGTCGCGCCTGCAAGGCGACGTGAATTCGATGCAGGAATTCCTTGAAACGTCGGTGATGTCGGTGGGCGATATCGTGCTGTTGTTCGGCATCGTCAGCGTCCTGCTCTGGCTCGATTTCCGGCTCGGGCTGCTGACGCTGTCGACCATGCCGGTTCTGTTCATCGTGCGCCTGTTCTGGCTGCCGCGCGCCAAGGTCGCCTTCATGGCGGCGCATGAAACCAACTCGATCGCCAACGGTGCGCTGGCCGAAGGCATCCATGGCGTGCGCACGGTACAGAGCCTGGAACGCCAGCATGTCAATTTCGATCTTTATGACGAGAAGGTGCTGGCCAATCTCAACGCCCATCCGCCATTGTTGGGCTAAATCCAAATCGCCCACCTTCGTTGCAAAACTACCCTGGCAAGGGCTTTGAGGGAGTTTCGAAATTGGATTGTCTCCAGAGGATAGAGACGTTGATCGATGAGGCCAGCGTGGATGCGATCGATAAGGCGCGCGTTTTGCTGGATCAGTTCAAAGGTAGGTCAGAAACACTCGCCCAAGCTATCGATGACTTCCTGCTTGATCTGATGACCCTGGTGTTCGTCGTAGAAACCACCCGCGAGAGGTTCCACAATCCGGCGCGGCGATTGGCGCGTGTGAGATTGACCAGGATCAGCCTGTTGTTGGCGTCGTAGTCTGAAACTTAGGGGTCCGTCCCGGTCAGAGAGAGGTCGCACCAGGAAGAAGGCGCCGACTGATTGTCGGCAAATCCGAGCGCACCAAACAGCTACGTTCTCTTGCGGCCGCTGGCCCTGGTGGCGAAAAGACGTGCGCCGAGGAACGCTACGGGACTGGCCAGCGCGATTTTTGAGCCAGCACCGCGTCCGCGAGCCAGGGCCCAAGACTATGTTCGGCCTCCGGCAAGAGCCCGACGTCGAGCATCTTCGCATGCCCCGCGTCGATCTTACTTCGGAAGTATTCCCCATGCCGAGCTATTAAGATCGGCGGCGCGCCGGATCGTTGATCGGCGCGTGCTGCATCTGCTCAAGATGTGGCGGGAATGCCCGGTCGAAGAAACCGATGATCGAGGCCGGAAGACACGCACGGCCAAGGTGCGGGATTCGCTCAGCCGTATTCAACAGCACGACCTTGTAGCCCTCCAATGTACGGGTAATAGGCGCTGGCGAACACGACGTCGTGCCCCCGGAAGGAGAAGGACGACGATCTTGCGCAAACCCTCAAAAGCGCCGCGCACCAGCGCCATTACGGCGGCCATGGCATCATCGGCCGTAGTAAGCGCGACGGTGGGAATTGCGGGGTTACTCATTGCGACCCATCTCTACTCAAACAGGGTTCGCCCGTGGATTGGATGCGCCTGTCGGCAAAAAGTTCCCGAACCTGCGATGTTAGGTTGGCCGCTATGCCACTGCTTGGAGCGGCGACTTGTCTGACACCTGCACGCGCGCCGCCGCCGCCAGCAGGTCGGTCTGGGTGATCAGGCCGAGGATGCGCCGCTCGGCATCGACGATGACGACGGCATGGCTGCGGCCGTCTGTGAGCACGGGAAGCAGGCTCATCGCCGGCGTCTCGGGCGAGGCGGTGCCTGCCTTCGAGATCACGCCCTTCACCGTTTCGGTCGTCTGCGTCAGCTCGCGCAACCCCACGGCGCCGGCCAGCCGGCCGTCCGCATCGACCACCGGCAAGGCGCGGATGTTGTGGTCGAGAAGCTGCTTTCGCGCCACGGCGGCGGTGGCAGTTTCCGGCACCGAGATCACGTCGCAGGACATGATGTCCCGGCAAAGCAGCGTTCGGTGCGAGCGCGCCATCGCCTGCAACTCGACCTGGTGCAGCAGCCTTTCGAGGTCGTCGCGGCCAATGTCGAAGGTTTCGTCCAAAGCGGCGAGCGCCGCATCGACGTCCTCGGGCCGAAAGCCGACACGCTCTATCGGCGGGCTGTCCGCGCTGCCGTGATTGTTTGCGGCGGCCACGTGGACATGCGGATAGTTGCGCCGTGACAGAAGGTGGAAAATAAAGCCTAGCGCCACCAAAATTGTCGAGTTCAGCGCCACCGGCACCAACGGGAACAGGAAGCCGAAGCTGAGCACGGCCGGTCCGCCAAGCACGGCCGTCAGCGCCGCGGCACCGCCTGGCGGATGCAAACAGCGAGTGAACGACATCGTGGCGATCGCCAGCGCCACAGCGAGGCCCGACGCGATCACCGGATCGTGCACGAAATGCGCCACTGTCACGCCGACCAGTGCAGAGATCGAATTGCCGCCGATAATCGACCAGGGTTGCGCAAGCGGGCTCGACGGCACGGCAAAGAGCAGCACGGCGGAGGCGCCCATAGGGGCCACCAGCAGCGCCACATGCTGGCCGCCGCCCATCGCGAGCCCGCTGATCACGCCGGTCAGCGCGATGCCAATCGTGGCGCCAATGCAGGCGAGCAGCCGCTCGCGTAACGTCGCACCGGCAAGGATCGGAACAAAGAGGCGAAAGGCCATTGTAAGCCCTGGGGCGAGGTGGAATTCTGCGCTGTTCGAAATGCCGCCGAAGCCATGGATTTGAAAGTCAAACCAATCCGAATATTCGCGGCCAGTGGGAATATTATTGCGCGCACCGATTTGTGCGGTCGCCGCCAACGGCTGGTGCTTTTCAAATCGCGTCAGAGCCTGCGCTCGGAGATCTTCTACTGGAATGGATAGTATCGACTTCTCGATCTTCCGGAGGACGAGCGACTGGCAGCTCGTCGTCAACAAGCTGCGCGGCGGCCTGAAGATCGCCGCCGTCAAGGCGCGGGGCTTCGGTGATCGCCGCAAGGCCATGCTGGAAGACATCGCCATCCTCACCGGTGGCCAGGTCATTTCCGAAGACCTTGGCATCAAGCTCGAGAATGTCGGCCTCAACATGCTCGGCCGCGCCAAGAAGGTGTCGATCTCCAAGGAGAACACCACCATCGTCGACGGCGCCGGCAAGAAGGCCGAGATCCAGGGCCGCGTCGCCCAGATCAAGCAGCAGATCGAGGAGACCACCTCGGACTACGACAAGGAGAAGCTGCAGGAACGTCTCGCCAAGCTGGCGGGCGGCGTTGCCGTCATCCGCGTCGGCGGTGCGACCGAGATCGAAGTCAAGGAAAAGAAGGACCGCGTCGACGACGCCCTCAACGCGACCCGCGCGGCCGTCGAAGAAGGCATCGTTCCCGGCGGCGGCGTCGCACTGCTGCGCGCTTCGCTGAGCATCAAGGCTGTCGGCGCCAACTCCGACCAGACCGCTGGCATCGCCATCGTGCGTCGCGCGCTGCAGGCTCCGGCCCGCCAGATCGCGGCCAACGCCGGTGCGGAAGCATCGATCGTTGCCGGCAAGATCCTCGAGAACACGGGTCCGACCTTCGGCTTCAACGCCCAGACCGGCGAATATGGCGACATGATCGCCATGGGTATCGTCGATCCGGTCAAGGTCGTGCGCACGGCTCTCCAGGACGCGGCCTCAGTCGCCGGCCTGCTGGTCACCACCGAAGCCATGATCGCGGAGGCTCCGAAGAAGGACTCGGCTGGCGGCGGCATGCCAGGCGGCATGGGCGGCGGCGGTATGGGCGGCATGGGCGGCATGGATTTCTAAGGTCCACGCATTTCGACAATTTGGAAAGGGCGGCAAGCAATGCCGCCCCTTCTTCGTGCCCATTCCGCCAGTTGTCAGTGACTCGCAAGCCGGGTATATGCCCGCCAAGGTTGGTGCTTATGCTTGAACGGATTCTGCCTTTTTTCGTGGGGCTGGCTTTACTGTTGGGTAGCGGCTGCGCGCGCAGCGATGATGGTACGGTGATTATTCCGAGACCGCTTGATGCTAGGCGATTCTTTGACAAAGAGCCGCCCCACCTGCAGCAGCCACACATCGAAAACAGCGTGTTTCCGGTTGCGCCACAGGAGCCGGAAAGGCTCGAACCGCGCCGTACGGCAAGTCACAAGACATCAAACAGACGCGCATCGCGGATCGCAAGTCCTCCGCTTTCCTCTTATGAGCCGCACAAGCCGCTTGTCTGCAAGAACGTCAGCGAGCCCGGCAAGCGATACCGTGTGGTTTGCGAATAGGGCAATTGGTTTGGCCAGCGGTCTGCCCCTCAGGAGCCTCCCGGCGCCTTTCCGGATCAGGTTGTGCCCGGCCCGCTCGCGGTCGTCCATCAGGGCGATGTTGTGGATCGTGCGAAACAGCATCAGCCGTACAAAGCGCAGAACCACCAGTGGACCGTCTGCCACGCGGCATCAAATTGCCCCCCGGTGAATGAGGACGCAGACACGTCACGGACTATTGAGAAATCGGTCCATGATCTCGCCGAAAGCTGCCGCCGCCGCGGGTCTCCCGGCTGCATCCTCGGGTGATGCTCGAGTGAGGCCCGGCAACATGAGGACGATCGCTCATTCGGCTCGGCGTTTCGTGCCCATCCACCTTCTCCCACAGGGGAGGCTGGGATGCAGCGCCTTCAAAGTGAGGAACAAATCACCTTCGCCGCGAACCTTTCACATTGTCTCGCCACCACCACCGTCGATGAAGTTTCGGACTCGCGCGGGCCGAATCGGGGATCGGCATCGCAGACCATGCGATCGATCTCGTCCCGACGGTTGCCAAAATTGAAAACGAGGCATAATTGCCCAGACATCCAGCTGCTTCGGAGGCTTGCTATGACTTTTGCTCAATCGGTCGTGCGTTCTTTCGTCGGCTGAAGCCATTCATCCTGCTTTTCCTGTTGACTCAGTTCCTGGTCAGGCTGGCGCTGTCGCTGGTTTCGGCCAAAGACCTGTCTTTCCATCCGGCCGACTGGCTGGCTCCTTTCTTCACTGGCATCTGGTTCGATATCGTCACGCTGCTTCCAATCCTCGTGGTCTTTCTCCTCTTCCCGCTGCTCCTGCCAGTTTCGTGGGCCGGAAAGCGGTTTGACCGCGCAGTTGGGCTCTCGGGCTTCGCAATCTTCCTGTTTCTGATGGTCGTGCAGGGGGTCAGCGAGTATTTCTTCTGGGACGAATTCACGACGCGCTTCAATTTCATCGCGGTCGACTACCTCGTGTACACGCAGGAAGTGATCCAGAACATTATGGAGAGCTATCCGGTCGTGCCGCTGCTTGCCGGCATCGGCCTGTTGGCGGTCGGCGGGCTGGTGGCGGTGTTCTGAGTGACATTCCTCAAGGAACATCGTTGTCGAACTGGGCAGGGGTTGCCTTGATCGCAACAGGCGCCGTTCTGGTACGCTACAAAGGCTAACAGGAGGGCTATTCGCGGCGGCTTATTGCTCCGTCTTTAGGATCAGAACAGCCAAAAAAAGGTGGGCAGATAGCCAGCTACCTGGAGGTATTCGATGCCTTCGATGGCTGGAAAGATCGCCAGAAAATAGAGGGCATCGAAGAATGTGCTTCTTAATGCGCTCGTGGAGAACGTGTGCTGATGCTTGTCCTGATGCAGCCACGGCTTGGGCCAGAACCGCGGCGTCCTTGCCACATATGCTTCGAACTCCGGACCAAATTTGTCACGAAGAAACGTCTCTTCCTTTCGGGCAGTCATCCCGAAAACCGCATAGGTGCACACCCCCAGAGCGGATGCAACGATGAGCGATCCGAACATGAGGCCGATGCCGAATGCTCCGATCGTCGAAAACAGATATAGGGGATTGCGTGTGATCGAGTACGGCCCGCTAACTGCCAATTCGCTGTTCTTCCGCCCCCCGACATAGAGGATGCTCCACAACCTCCCGAGTATGCAGACGAGGATCAGAACAAAACCGATCATCTCGACGACCTCGTGAAGGCTAGATGCTTCATCCCAACCGGGGCGAGAGAATAGCAGCGAGCCAATCGCCGCTATGCTCAAGGCCCGGACGACCAAAAGTCTCTTCCGCTGATTAAATGGTTGCGGGGCAATGGAAGCGGACATCATGGTTCCTTCGACAAAGGCTTTTTCGGGGGCTCGCGCCAAGCAGTGCATCCAATGTCGACCGATCTGTCAGAAATGTGACGCGCTGTCCGTTTTCCTGGCGGCGACTGCTCGGTTTCAATGGCAAGCTGGATAGCCGATTGCGGTAGGCCTGACCCTTGGCAGATCCCTATGTCGGCAGCCCTTCGGAACTTGCCGGAAATTAAGGTCTCGGTGGATAAACCCGCATGGCTTTTGCTGGCAGGAAGACCGATGCGCGGGCGTGGATGGATCAAGGCGTTGCGTCAGGACGAGGCTCGGCAGGTGCGTGCGCGCATTGCGGAACTGGAGCGCGACCTCATAGCGCCCACACCTCAAGGACGCCATCGACGTCTCGAAGCCGGACATGAACTTCGCAATGCGAAGTCCCGCCTGGCGCGTCTCGAGGAATGCATCTCCGGAAATACCGGAGAAACATCGGCGTTAGCGGGAAGCTTCGCCGCTCTCAATGCTTGTAGCCGAACATCATCTCTCTGCTGCGGTCAAATCGATCCTTAGAAAATGCGGAATGGAAGGCGGTCCAGCCAGAGCGCGAATGGCTGGCCCCAGCACCAGGTTCAGTCGGCTTTGCAGTCCTGTACAAGGATTCCGAAAGCGACCTGTTGCCCGCGTCCCCCTGTGGTCACACTGCTCGTCGATAGGTCCAGAGTTGTGCGGGGGGAACATTGCGAACGACGAAATCATAGTGAGAAACGATGTAACGGTCGGGCATTTTGAGCACCGGTGACAGAAGACCGTAGGTGATTTGGATCACAGGTCGCCCGGCGGGGATTCGTGCAAGCAAATCCTCCAGCAGTGTGAGGCGCTGTTGCATCGGAAAGCTCAACATCGGCACTGCGCTTATGACACAATCGAACTTTTCCCGGCGCTCCCCCAGGGTTTCTTCCAGGGCAAACGCATTGCCCAAGCGGAAATCCACTCCCGGAAAGCGTCGCACCAGGCCCTCATAGAAATCCTTGGAATATTCGACCGAAGTCAACCGATGCGGTTTGATGCCTCTTTCCAGGATGGCCCTGGTGATGACACCAGTCCCGGCACCAAGCTCCAAAACCGGCAATCCAGAATGCGGGTTGACCACACTAGCCATGCGGCGCGCCGCATGGATCGACGTGGGCATGAGTGCGCCCACACCTTTCTTATCCTTCTGCCAACATTTGAAGAATTGCACTTCTTCCTCAAGTTTCTTGCCAAGGCGCTCTTTCAATCGAAAGACCATATCCGATCCCTTCTCCCGATCCGAGTCGGAGCGACTTTTTGTCGAAGTTTCGCCACATAAACAAGCCTGATTCACAGGGATGAATGCCGCGCTGGAGGCGCGAAACGCCCGCGCCGGCTAACACGCGCGTGTCCGCCATGATGACGTTTAATCGCTCAGATGCGCGCCAGTTCTTCCTGTATGGAAATCTTGGTCATGGCCTCGAGAGCTCCTCACGGCTCGTCGAGAAGCCGTATCTCCGGCTGCACCATCAGCGCCAGCGCGACGCACGCAGGGTTTCTCATCTGCTGCGCGCTTCGCCAGGCGCACAGCAGACAGCGAGGCCGCTACGGCCGCAAAAAACCCGCGACGGCGGCTCGATTCCGGGACCGGTCCGCCATTTTTGGCAGGTGATCCGTGCAAATGCGTGGCGTGGATCACCCCAGCTATCTCGTGGCCGCCCCATTACCAACGTCCTCTTTTCAACCGGCCGAGCCTCCCGACCGCCGGATCAATGATGACGATCCCCTCTGAATGGTTTTTTGAAGAGCCTGACGGTCTGCGCCGTCTTACCGTGGTTCCGGCTCTGCCATGGCCTTCCCTGCCGCGCAGGCGGCAAGGTGCTATCACTCTACTTTGCAATGGCCTTGGAAAATACGACAGCTGGACCATAATGATGAGGTTTAGGCAGAAGACTTTTCAGGGAACCCTTCAAAAAGGAAACAGCAGCTCTTCCGGTTCTTACGAGCCCGGCCGTTCCTATCGGCCGGTAATCATCGCAGGCTATAGTGCCTGTCCTTCCACTACCGGAGGCGAAGCGATTTTTCTGCTAGCAGCTTCACGCTGGGTCCTGTTCCAAGCCGAAGCTCGCTGGCAAGGCGCATAGGGCATCAGGAACCGCTTTCGGCGAGGACGTGAGTTGGCGCCGGTTAGAAACGCGACCTGCTCTGCGGCGCCCCAACCCGCCTCTTGTTGAGCGGCGCGTGCTCCGAATGAGCATTGGAGGCGAACAGCGTTTCCTTCGGGTGGCAAAGAACAGCACCTGATACTTTTATAGTCTACCAAATCACTGGACATACTAGCAGCGCAATTCGGAGCCTTCCCAAAACTGGAGCAAGACGATGGTGTTAGCTGTGGAGAGATTTTCAAGAAGGAGGTTTGGTGGGTTCGTGACCGCGTTCGCGGTAGGCTTGGTCGCTTCTTTCTCCCCCCTCATTGCCCAGGCGGGTAGTCCGGACGCGGGCAAGCTGCCGACCAAAATCCCGGCGGGCACTGTGCTTCGTATCGGCGATCCCGAGACGCAAAGGGCGCTGGAATTATCGGGGCTGATCGATCAACTGCCGTTCGAGGTCGAATGGGCCAATATCAGCGGTGGTCCACAGACAATCGAAGCCTTTCGCGCCAACGCATTGGACGTCGGATCCGTCGCCGACATTCCGCCCATCCACGCGACCTGGACGGGGCTCAAGGTCAAGATCATTGCCGCGAAGTTCCGCAAGGAACCGGTTGCGCACCCGATCTATCAACTCGGCATTGCACCGGGAGTCGAGGTCAGGACGCTCGCGGATTTGCGCGGTAAGCGGATTGCTTTCAGCCCCGGTCAGGCACAAGGCGCGCTGGTGTTGAGGGTCCTGCAGGCCGCCAGCCTGGAAAAGGAGGATGTAGATCTCATCGAACTGCCCAGCAAAGGCGACGCCTATCCAGTGGCACTTGCCGGCAAGCAAGTCGACGTCGCGCCGATCTCGGGCGTCCTCATCAAGCGCTATCTGCGCCAGTATGGCGCCGACGGCGCTGCCACTATCCCGCACGGCTTGCGCGATGATCCAGCCCATCTCTATGCCCCACAAGCCGTGCTTGACGACCCGGCCAAAGCCGCCGCTCTCGGCGAATATGTGCGCTACTGGGCGCTAGCCGCCCGTTGGGTGGAAGAGCATCCCAAGGAGTGGATCGAGGGGTACTACGTCGCCACCCAGGGCCTCAACACAGAAGATGGCCAGTATCTGATCGACGCTGATGGTCAGTTCGACATCCCCTCCGACTGGAACGACGTGATCGTGCGCCAGCAGGCGACGATCGATCTCCTGGCCAAGGAGTTGAACAAGCCCGCGATCAAGGCCGAGGACCTGTTCGACAGGCGCTTCGAGGCGATCGCCACAAACGCGCTGAACGCCTCCTGACGCCTGCTTCCCGAGACCGGAGACGACACCGATGAACGCATTCTCGAACACCGCTGCGGTTGCACCCAACATTCCCTACGCAACGGATGAAAGGGCGCTGATTTCGCCTGCGGCCGAGCCCCGCGAGACCGGGACGAGGCGACTCGCACTTGGGCGAACGATCCCGTTTGGCGCGCTGATCGGGCCTGCACTTCTTCTTGTGATCTGGTCCATCGGCAGTATCGCCGGTCTGATCGATCCTAGAACGCTGCCGGCGCCTTGGTCGGTTGTCGGCACCGCCATCGATCTCATCGCAGAAGGGAAGCTTCAGCATCATTTGATGACGTCTGCCTGGCGGGCAGCACAGGGGCTGGTGTTCGGTGTCCTGATCGGGACCATCCTTGCTCTCATTTCAGGTTTGTCGCGGCTTGGTGAGGCCATCATCGACGGCCCTGTTCAGATCAAGCGGGCGATACCGACGCTCGCTCTGATTCCGCTGCTGATGCTGTGGTTCGGCATCGGCGAGGGCATGAAAGTAACGACCATCGCGCTGGCTGTCCTGATCCCGATCTATATCCAGACCCACAGCAGCTTGCGCAGCATAGACAGCCGTTATGTCGAACTGGCCCAGACCTTGCGAATGGGCTACGGCGAATTCATCCGCCAGGTCATCCTGCCCGGCGCCCTTCCAGGGTTCTTCCTTGGCCTGCGTTTTGCGGTGACCTATGCCTGGCTGTCTCTGGTGGTGGTGGAACAGGTCAATGCCACCAGCGGCATCGGCTACATGATCGATCTCGCACGCAACTACGGCCAGACCGACATCATCATCGTCGGCCTTGTCGTCTACGCATTGCTCGGTCTAGCCTCCGACGGCATCGTCCGCTTCTTCCAGGAAAGGTCCCTGTCATGGCGTCGCACCTTGGCGGATTGAGCGGCGCGCCGGTGGTGCGGGTCGAGAGCCTTGTGAGACGTTTCGGCCCGCGAACCATCCTCGACGGCCTCAGCCTCGACATCGAGAGGGGGGAGTTCGTCGCCCTTCTCGGCCGTAGCGGGTCGGGCAAGAGTACATTGCTGCGCGCGCGCGCCGATCTCGACGACAAAGTCTCCGGCTCCGGCCGACTCGAAACACCCGACAAGAAATCGGTGGTGTTCCAGGATGCCCGGCTGTTGCCATGGAAACGAGTGCTGGAGAATGTGGTTCTTGGCCTCGACCTGCCGGAAGCCGCCGAACGCGGACGGGTAGCTCTCGAAGAGGTTGGCCTGAGCGGCCGCGAGAACGCGTGGCCGGTCGAACTCTCTGGTGGCGAGCAGCAGCGGGTGGCATTGGCGCGCTCGCTGGTTCGTGATCCTGAGCTGCTGCTAGCGGACGAGCCGTTCGGCGCGCTCGACGCGCTGACCCGCCTGCGCATGCACGATCTGCTGCGCCAGCTCTGCGCCCGTCACCAGCCGGCCGTGCTGCTGGTTACCCATGATGTGGACGAAGCCGTAACGCTGGCGGACCGGGTTTTGGTGCTCGACAATGGCGGGATCGCCGCCGACATCGCGATCGATATCCCCACGCCACGCGATCACGGCGATCGCCGGTTCGGCGAGATCCGCTCCCAACTTCTGCGTCATCTCGGCGTCGAGACAAAGCCTGTGTTGCCCGTCTGAACGGCCCCCCAAGACCTGTCGCTCAGCATCACCACCCAGGAGGACGAACTATGCCCGCCGAAAAACGACAGTTGAACCTCAACCTTTTCATCTATCCTGGCGGCCATCATGAAGCCGGCTGGCGCTACAAGGATTCCGCCCCTGAGAGAGTGCTGGATATCGCCTATTATCAGGAACTGGCGAAAAAGGCCGAGGCGAGCAAATTCGACGCGCTGTTCTTTGCCGATGGGCCCGCGCTTGCCGACAACATTCGCTACGCAAGCCGCTTCAGACTGGAGCCGCTGACATGGATTTCGGCTCTCGCTGCTGTGACGGAACGCATCGGCTTCATCGCCACCGCCTCGACCACCTACAACGAACCCTACAACCTGGCCCGGCTGTTTGCTTCTGTTGATCATCTAAGCGGCGGGCGTGCCGGTTGGAATATTGTCACGACGGGCGATGCGTCCGCAGCGTTGAATTTCGGCTTTGACCGACATCCAACCCACGCCGACCGTTACGAGCGCGCAAGCGAATTTGTTGATGTGGTGACTAAGCTCTGGGACAGCTGGGAGGACGCCGCGCTAATCGCGGACCGGCAGTCCGGTATATTTGCCGACACCGACAAGATCCATCCAATCAACCACATCGGAAAATATCATCGTGTGAAGGGACCGCTCACGCTTCCGCGTTCTCCGCAGGGCCGTCCGGTCTACGTCCAGGCAGGTTCGTCGCAAGACGGACGGTCATTCGCAAGCCGCTATGCCGAGGCGATATTTACAGCACATCAGACACTCGGCAACGCGCAGGAATTTTATGCCGACATCAAAGCGCGCGTGAAGTCGGTTGGCCGCAACCCTGACCACGTCAAGGTCTTGCCCGGCATCAGCCCCTTCATCGGTTCCACCGAGGCGGAAGCCCGCGCGCTGCATGACGAGTTCAACGAGCTGACGCAGCCGGAATATTCTCTTCACCAGCTACGCCGCATCGTAGACGCCGACCTTTCCAGCTACGATCTGGACGGGCCATTTCCGCGCGAGCTTATCCGCATCGAGGGCGAGCGTGGTGCGAGCAGCCGCTTCCACGTCGTACTCGACATCATCGAGCGCGAGAATCCAACCATCCGCCAGTTGCTCCACCGCCTCGCCGGGGCGCGCGGCCATTGGGTCCAGGCCGGGACGCCCGAACAGATCACCGACAAGATCCAGGAATGGTTCGACAATGGCGCCGCGGACGGCTTCAATATCATGCCGCCGTATCTGCAGGGCGGGTTCGACATATTCGCCGAGGAAGTGGTGCCGCTCTTGCGCAAGCGCGGACTTTTCCGGCACGACTATGACGGGGCTACGCTGAGGGACCATTTCGGTTTGCCGCGCCCGGAAAATACGTTCAGCCGGCCGCACCGCCTGAGCCACCTTCGCATCGGGCATTCAACCTCAAAGCGTTACGCCAACACATAATAGTTTGTGGGGCCGCCAGGGAGACCCGCGCGATCATGACAGCCGCCATTTCCGCGTATCGCGACCCGACTGCCGGCACGGCTCCGATCAGGTCCCTTGCGAATTATCGGCGGCGGTGCCAGCTGCGTCCTGATGGCCGCGCTTGAGGAGATTCGGGCCGGACGGGTCTACGACTGCCGGCCTGATCGCGGATCCGGGCAAGAGCACCCACCCCCCCTGATCCGGTCCCTGCTCGCCACAGGTCTGGCGCGGACGGATAGGCTTCACCTCGACATCGCCACCGATGGCGCACTGATCAACCGGGATGGAAGGCACAGCGACTTGTTGTACGTGTTGGCCCCTTATACGATGAGCGCATCTATCCGCTGATGCGCATCTGGTTCTTCGAGCGCGAGCGTTTCGATGAGGAATATTCCCGTCTGCGGGCCGGGTGGGTACGTGACAAACCCGATGAATGCCAACCTGATTTGTTTGCTGGTTGATGTAACCTTGACCTCTTGCGAATAAGCTTTGACCGGACTGGCAAATGATGCCCATTGGATTTTATCGGGCATGTATTGTGCGCTGGCTTGTCAATTGAACAAGGAACGGCGAACCTTGCTTCGCCGTTTCGAACCTAGAGCGATATCTTGCGCCCAAACTACGCCGTCCAGCTCACCGCATTGCCCGACGAACGTCTCGAAGCCTTTGTCAACGACTGGCTTGCGAACCGTACGAAGGACTACAACTCACACGAGCGTTGGTCCGGCACCGGCGATATGGGACGCGATGTCGTGGCTTACGTCACAGATCAGCGGCATGAAGGCCCTTGGGACAACTTCCAGTGCAAGCAACTCGGTGCCCGTCTATCGGAAAAGGCGGCGTTTGTTGAGCTGGGCAAAATCTTCATGCACGCAGCGAAGGGTGAGTACACGCTGCCGCGCTCCTATACGTTCGTCGCCCCTCGAGGGGTTGTGCGCAACGTTCAGGCCTTCATTGCACATCCGGAACGCTTCAGGCAGGCCTTCCTCGATCGGTGGGCCACCGGCATAGCCGGGGAGTTGGTCGAGAATGCAAGCGTCCCTTTGAGCGAGGAGATCCGCTCGGCAATAAATGCTTTCGACTTTACCCAAGTGTATTCTCTGGACGCCGTCCGTCTCGTCGATGACAGCCACGCGAAGACTGTGCTCGTGAAATGGTTCAACGATGATCCGGGACCTTCGCCGCTTGGCGTGGCACCTGACCAGTTGCAAGATCACGAATCTGCTTACATCAGTCAGCTGGTCGATATTTATGGCGAGTGCGCCGGATCAAAGTTCGAGAACCCGGCTGCGGTTCTACAGGACGCTCGGTGGGGCACCCATTTGCGTGATCAGCGAACTCGGTACTTCGACGCGGCCGAGTTCGATCGTTATTATCGTGACTCGACCCCTCCGGACTATCTTTCGACGTTCAAGGATGAGGTTTATCACGGGGTTTCGGATGTCTACACGGAGTCCAACGGTGGCGGCCTGGAACGTGTGACAAGGGTGCTGTCGCAGGCGGCTACCATCCAAGCTTCCGGGGTGTTAGGACGCCACGCGCGGGTGCAGGTCAAACAAGGTACCTGTCATCATTTCGCGAATGAGGGGCGGCTTCCGTGGAAGTGATCAGCGAGGGACGGCAACCTAGTCATCCTTTCAACAGCACCCTCGAGACCGGCATCCGAGCGGTGATGCTGTTGGAAGCATTTTATCCGCGTCAGTGTGATCTGATCGAAATGACTTGGCTGGACCACTTGGTCGTTCATACGGCTGACCTCGATGGAGAGGACGTGCCCCCCAGTCTCCATCCGGACTTGCCGAATCGCACCGGTGAACTCTTCGTTCGTCGTCAGCTGATGGAGAAGAGCTTGCGCATCATGCAGCAGGTGCATCTCGTTGACGTCGTGGAAACAGACCTTGGCGTCACGTTTGTCGCCAGCGAGGATGCGCCAACCTACCTAGACCTGCTTCAGTCCGACTATTCGATGGCACTCAAAGAGCGTGCCCGCTGGATTGCCCAGCGCTTTGCTGGAATGGCGACGGTCGAAATCAAAGCTGTGATTGAGGCCAAGATCGGCCGCTGGACCGCCGAATTCCGCGCAGATCACGCCCCCACCGGCAGTAGCGCATAATGGCGAGCGGCATCACGATTCGTCACCTGGTTTTCACAGGACCATCAGTCGCGCCGGCTGAACTGTCGTTCAACGATGGCCTCAACATAGTTTACGGAGCCTCCAACACCGGCAAGTCGTTTACGACCAAGGCGCTAAACTTCATGCTGGCAGCGACCAAGGAATTGCCCAAAACTGAGGAAATCACGCACTACGATGCTGTTTGGCTAGGACTGACGCTCTCTAGCGACCGAGACGTCACACTTTATCGGGCTACAAAGGGCGGCGCGTTCCGTGTGCACGATGGGTTGATCAAGAATACACCCTCTGCGGCGGGGGCCATCCTTCAAGGTAAATTCGACGCCAAGCGAAGCGACAACGTTTCATATTTCCTCCTGGAGACGCTTGGCCTTGCGAACAAGGTAATCGTCAAAAGCGCGAACGCGGAAAAAGATACTCTCTCGATCCGCTTGCTATCTCCGTACGTCGTTGTGTCGGAGGAAGACATCATTTCCGAGAGAAGTCCCGTCCTCTATTCTGGAATTCCCAGTCAGCGGACGTTTGAACGGAACTTGTTCCGCCTGCTTCTAACCGGCAACGACGATGGCGCGGCTGTTACCGTTGCAGGTAAAAAGGAGAAAAGTGTCGCCCGAACTGCAAAGGTTGAGTTGGTCGATGAGATGATCGCTCAACTTGATGAGGAGATTGGCGAGGGTGGGCCGACGCGTGAGGAGCTCACCGAACAGCTCAGAAAGATCGAAGGATCCCTAGGCTCCCTGCATGACAACTTGCGTCAGGCTCAAAACAATCTTGACAGCCTTGTGACCGAGCGTCGGCAGCTTGTGGAAACCCAACGCGACCTGGTTTCTCGATTTACGGAACTCGAAGTGACGCTGCAGCGCTTCGGCCGTCTTAGTGAGGTCTACAAGTCCGACATTGCCCGGCTACAGGCTTTGGAGGAGGGCGGATTCATACTGGTCACTATGGCGGAACGCGATTGTCCGGTCTGCGGGGCGCCGCCTGGTGTCCAGCGGCGCAATCATGCCGCAGATGAGATCGCCCTTGCTCACAGGGCTGCTGCCGCCGAGGTGAGGAAGATTCAGATTGAGCAGCGTGAACTAGGTCAGACGATAACATCGCTTGAGGCCGAGGCAACGGGCTTGCGAAGCAGGTCTGCAAAGTTGTCGGACGAGATTGATCGTGCTGGGAAAAGAATAGAGGACGCTCGGCCCAAAGAAATCGCTGCACGTCACCTCTACGAAGAACTCTCTGCCACCAAGGCACGGATTGATCGAGCGGAAGACCTTTACGAGAGAAGGGACCGTCTCGTAGTTCGTCGATCCCAGATCGAAGAGAAGGCTTCTGAGGGCAAGGCAGACAAACTCGACGTGGGTGTGGATAGCACAATTGCCTACACATTCGGAGAGGTCGTGCGAGAAGTATTGACGGCTTGGAAATTTCCGCAAGCCGACCGCGCGCAGTTCGATATTGAAACGAACGATGTTACCATCGGAGGTAAGCCCAGGTCGGCGAACGGAAAAGGCGTCCGGGCCATCTTGCATGCCGCATTCAATGTTGCGGTGCTTCTCTTCTGCCGGCGCCGAGATTTGCCACATCCCGGCTTTTTGGTTCTAGACACACCGCTTCTCACATATCGCGAGCCGATGAAGAGCAAGCACGGCGAGCTTTCAGCCGACGAGGAAGAACTTAAGAAAACAAGCCTTGCGACGCACTTCTATGAACATCTCGCTGGCCTGAAAAACCTGGCGCAGATCATCATAATTGAGAATTCCGACCCCCCGAACGGAATTCGGCCTCTAGCCAAAATTGAGACCTTTACCGGCGTGGACGGTGAAGGCAGATACGGTCTTTTCCCTAAGCTGGGTTAGCCCCAAACTCAAACCCGTGCACGTACAGTTGACCCACGAGGATACCTCGCGGCGGCACCGGGCATTGCGAACAAAACAAGAATCTGGGATCGTCCAAAGTGATAGCTTGGGATGATTCGAACTGTGACTGCCACCGCTACATGCAACGCTTTCAACTCGCCTCTGCTCAGTCTAACGTCTCGCTTGGTCATGGCACTTGCCCTTCCACGGGAATCGGTGATCGCAACGTCACCAGCGTGCCATGGCCGCCCCTCGCCTCAGAGTAAGGGCCTTTCTCTCTCCAGAGCTTTTTGCAGAACCTTCAGGATACTATCTAAGCAAGCTGCCCCAACAGTTTTTAGTAAACACTTCAGTGTTGTTTGACGACAATGCCGGCGAGAGAGACGCAATGCATGTTGGCGCATTTTATGAATTTTTTGCGGGGCGGGATGGCGCGGGCCGGATTGGGTGTGGTCTTGCCTATTCGCCTTGAGCCGAGAAAAGCGGCGGGCTACGCCGCTAACTTGGGCGGCGAGATTGACGATCGGCGACGTCGCTAAGGTCGGTGTCGCCCAATTCCCCTGACGCAGATAGACCCGACGCCGACGGTGACCAAGGGCATCGCGCATAATTGTTGTTTAACCTACTTTCGACGCGATGCACTCAGTTCGTCAGTGTGGAATCGCAGTTCCGTCCCCGTCCAAGTCTCCCTTTGTGTCCTCTTCGTCCTCGGCTCCTTCCTCTACTAGGCTCTCGCCGCCGAGTTTCTCGAAGCGTCTTTCCGCCAGCCAGTTCATGCGCCTAGTCTGGGTCACGAGCACACGTCGAAGGCCCATCTTCACCTCGCGTTCGGAGATGACCTGCGACAGCTTGGACACGATGAGCGCCCGACGTGCCAAACGGGTGTCCGGATGGCCGCGCAACTCCTGGATCCGGTCGGAGACAATCGAACCACGCATGGAAGGCGGCTCGGTGATTTCTACAGTCGGCGCCGGCGGGTCCTTCTCATTCAGGATCGCCTTGAACTTGCTCTCGTTGCGTAGCCGAGTGAAGACAAGGTGCTCGAGCGCGTTTAGGTGCGCATTCGCCGTTTTAAAGTCAGAGTGCTTCGACCCCACGGCCTCGAACTGCGGCAGTGGCCAGACCTGTATCTCCGCCACCTCAAAAGGGTCCAACACCGACATCGCCACAGCGTCGGTGCGCTGGTTCGTGAGGTGGCGCCCGACGCGGCCGGAAACCTTCTCCTTGGTCTGGCCGACGTAGATCGGCTCCCCGTCGTAGTCGTAGAACGCGTATACTCCCCAGCGATAGCTGCCGACGGGACGCTTCTCACCCGAGGGGTCGTCGTAGAGAGTTTCGCGGAAGAACTTCCGAATGGCCTTACGCAGCTCGTCCGTTTCGAGCGGCGGTGTTTTCGTGCTGTCTGTTGTGCTGTTCGGGAGTTTCGCCATGTTGTCCCTCGGTCGCTCGGAGGACCGGCTCGAACAGGTGCTGCGCCAGAAAGCGAACGACCGGAACTGCCACCCCGTCCCCTGTAAGGTGGTAGCCTTCATTGTATGCGCGAGGCAACTTGTAGCCGTCCGGAAGTCCCATGAGCCGTGCGGTCTCCCTCGCGCTGATCAAGCGCGACCGGACACGGGCGCCGTCCACGACCATGATCGTCTGCCGGGACGACCCTCCCGTCGGTGTGCGCAGGCAACCCGCGATCTCGTCGAAGCGCACTTCCGCTCTTACAGCTTTCCCGTTAGGATTCTGCGGTCTCGTCCGCTTGTAGACGGTCCCCACCATGCGGCGCCTGGCCCGCTTCGCGGCCTCAAGCTTCGCGATATTCACCGGAGACATCTGGGCGATCAGCCGCGCGGTCTGTTCCGTGGTGTGCCATTCGACGCTCGAGGGATTTTCTTCGACGAGGTCGGCGAAGCATGTGTTGCGGACAGGCGGAGAAGGAAGATTCCACCACAGCCACCGCTTCCGCGCCTTTGCAGGAATCCTTGCGACCGCGTTTTGAAGGCCGCGGGAATGGAAGGGCGCCACCGGCTCCGGCGATAGCATGGCCTCGTGGACCTCGAAATCCCCCCGGACGCCGATGACGAAGAGCCTTGGGCGACTCTGCGGGACAAAAAGTTTTGCGTCGATGACCATAGCGCCATAGCGGTAGCCCGCTTTCGCGAAAGTCTCGGCGATCGCCACGAAGTCAGCGCCTCCGTGGCTGGTCAGAGTCCCGTTAACGTTTTCCAGCGCGATGATCTTCGGACCGCGGCCCTCTGCGATCAGGCCGTTCATAATCGTCCAGAACGGATAGAAGGTTCCCGAACGCTCGCCTTTCAATCCAGCGCCGCCTCCGGCAAGCGACAGATCCTGACAGGGGAATGACCCCCAAGCTAAGTCGGCAGTGCCGGGGAGCTTGTCGATCTTGACTTGCCGAATATCACCGATAGTCAGCTCGCCGCCGGTCCCCCAGTTGACCTGATACGTCAGGCCTTTTTTTACATCGAAATCGTTAGCGAAGGCACACTGCCACTCTGGACCAAGTCCGGCACGCGCCATCCCTCCGCCGGCGAAAAACTCATAAAATGTCCGCATGATCTCCCCGTGATTCGCGCGTAATGCTAGCATACCCCACGCCGAAAATGGTTTACGGTTTGTTCTCATCCGTAACATGCTCACCATGAATTTTCCATGACTGCGAACGTTGATCCTGCCAGAAGCCGACAAATGTCCTTGGTCCGGTCAACCGGCACAAAACCGGAGATGGCCGTCCGCCGCCTCGCGCACGCACTCGGCTATCGCTTCAGGCTGCACCGCAAGGACTTGCCCGGGAAGCCCGACTTGGTGTTCTCCCGGCGACAGGCCGTCATCTTCGTACACGGGTGCTTCTGGCACGGACATGGGTGCAAGCGCGGCGCGCGTATGCCGAAAAAAAACCGGGAATACTGGTCGGCGAAGATCGCGAGGAACGTCGAGCGCGATGCCGAGAGCGTCGCAGCGATCGAGGCCGACGGATGGCGGGTCCTAGTGATCTGGGAATGCGAGATGAAAGACGCGGACCGCCTTGCTCGCCGACTCGCCGACTTCCTGGGCAAGCATGCTTCTTAAAAATCCCGGAGTGGCTGACTCCCTTTCTTTACCTCGGTTTCAAGATCTAACATGTTCGTCAATAATCTTACTGCGTCATAAATACCGTTCAATTGATGAAAGGCTGCATTTTCTATTGTGGCGTTTTTCGCACAAACAATTCGACGCAAATCGGGCATGGTGGCCCTTACTTTCCGCAGCGATCACAGCGCGGAATCAGATAATGCATCCGAAAGTTGGCGTAGAGCTCACGGTGACGGATGCCGAAAACTGCCTCATGGCGATATGAATGCGACAGATGCCCTTTTCCTGACAGCCTTCGGCAAACCTTGGCCAAAAGCGAAAAAAGGTCTTCATTCATCTGAGACGGTCTGATCACGGCCCATGCCGTGCCGCCGGCAAGGCAAAGCAAGGATTACTACGTTGCCACGTGACACTCGATCTTTCGCCCACGGAGACCAATGAAATCCGACCTGAATAGCCAAACGACCCCTACGCCCGATATCGCGCCCTCCCGTGATTTCGCGCAGATTGACAGGGTGAACTCGGCAACGAAATTGGCACCCTGTCGCGTCACCTTGAGCTCCTTCTGGATCATGGTGGTGGAGACCAGCGGCCGCGACAACAGCAACTCGATCAGCCGCGGCAGTTTGAGCTCGATGCGTCGCTCCATCTGCTCCCGGGCTATCACACTGCTAGGCACCGGGGCCTTTTATGAATGTGCGGTCTTTCCAGATGGATGGTCTTACAGTTCTCCGGACGCGCAAGCGACAACGAGGCGCGCACATCTTACCTACACTCCAGTGAGAAGGTGTTATCCACGCGCAGTGCGCTTGGAATCCACATATCGGGGGTCGGGCGAAATTCAGCGGAATCGGTCCATTGGAACGTCGGCGATGGATCAGGAGCCAACGCTTGGAGCGCGCCGCTGCTAAGTTCACGGACCTCCTCTACATGAGGGGCTATGATGGTTCGTTCCACCATTACACTTGACGAAAATATCACCTGAATGAGTCGCCATTCGGACCCGAACTTTGCTGCTTTGTCGAATTCGTTGCGCGACACGAATACACGGTCTGCGGTGGCTCTTACGCACGCCTTCACCTCCAAGCGCTCGGTAGCAGAGGCCCGACGGTTCTCAATGTCGTAGCCGTACCAATCAGAGAGGAGCGCCACATGCACCGGTGAGTATCTCTCATAACGAAGGGCCGACATGATTGCGAGTTCGCCAGCATTGCCGAGCATCTTTCTGCGCTCGTCAAAGGCCGCACGTGTTAGCCGATGATGTATTTCGACGAGCAGCGGTTCCAGGTCCGGCCCAACCCAGGAAAGGGCTTCTAGGTCACTGTCGGGAATGAATTCTGGGGCCAGACGCCCGTCGACAATTGCAGCTCCAATCCACGCCGGAGGGCATCTCTGCAGCAAGAGACGGGCAATGCCCAACAGACTATGTCGATCAGCCTTGCTGTCGAAAGCGGCAAGTACGGGATTGATCGCGACGACATCGGTTATGCTAGCGAGGTTGATATCTACGAGCAGCCTCGCGGTACCTAGGACGTCAGTTGAGGCGGCCATGATGGTTGACTTCCCGCTCGCGGATATCACCCAAGAGTTGAAGTCACCTGAAGGCCTCAGCCGCGCACTGTAGGCCAGCAGGAAGGCAGCATGACAGCGTCCGCGACTTGGCAACTCATACATCTATGGTTCCGACGTGTGCGGCTACGGCCTGCCAATCATCCTCGAACGCAGGTGCACCGCCTTCGCCCTCATCTGGAGAAGGTAGTGAGATCTGGACTAGGCCGGGATCATCCATCAAACGGGAAAGCGCCCTGACCTTGTCGTGAAGCCTTCCGTCAACCGTATTGTCGATGGTGTTCGAGCTGATGAGTAGCGTGAAGCGCGTTTTTACATCCGCCGACAGCCCAAGCCTGTGAATGCGATCCTGGCTCTGCAGGAAGTGGCCCGCATTGAACGTCCTATCCAGGAACACAGCGTTGTGACACCAGTGATGGAGGCTGATGCCCTCGCCGCAGGCTGCAGGATTTGCCAGGAGCGCAACGCAGTGGGCATCATGTCGGAACCGCCGAAATTCATTCTCGCGCGTTAGGTCGCCAGGGGGAGCACCGTCGTCGGAGGGAACCCCTCCATGCACTATTGCCGGCTGATATTGCGCAAGCATGCGAGCCAACACCTTGAGGTTGCGCACGAAGTTGGACCAGATCAGGACCTTCTCGCCGCGTTCGGCTGCTGCCGCTACAATGGAAAGCACTTGTTGGTATTTCCACGGCGTCTCAAAGTTTTTGTAGCTTTGTAGCAGGTTGACGAGCGGCTCGCTGCTCGACAACTCGAGCGGCGGGTGAAGGAATCCTGGATCATCACTCTCATCCGAACCGGCCGTTAACAGCATGGGGTTTGTCGCGGCCTCGAGCAGGTACATTACTATGCGGCCAAGGCGCTGCATCTCGTGCCGACCGCGGTCGGGAAGCGAAAAAGTGGCGCGGTAGCGACCCACGAGCGCATCATAGATCGCGTTTTGAATGGGTCCCATTTGTCTGCGGATAACCTCGAACGTTGTGGGAGGCAGCTCCAGCTCGCTCTTGGGAGTTCGAACGAAGTACCGCGTAATCGCTGCGTGAGTCTCGCCGAGAACATTCGGATCGCGCCCCAGCCTTTCGATGTAAGCAGACCTCGGAAGAATCTGGCGATCCTGGCCCGGGTATAGGAACTTCACCAGAGCCACTAGATCGTGCGCGCCTTGGGGGGCCGGCGTACCAGTTAGCACGTCTCGGCGATGAGCCGCATAGGCTAAATCCAACACAGCACGACCATGCACCCCCGAAGCGCCGCGCTTCACGCGATGGGCTTCGTCGAGCACAACCTTGGCAGCCCCATTCGCTACGAAGGCTCTGATAATGTCATAATCGCTTGCGACGCGATTGTAATTTGAGAGCAGGATCTCCGTGTCTTGCGGGATAATTGTTTCGGGACCCCCAAAGATTACAACGCGCGGTGGCTTTTTGAAGCAAGCGACTGCATCCTCATCCCAGGCTCCGAAGGCGGCGATTGGCGCAACGACCATAAGACGGTCGATACTTCCTCGAGCGCGACCCAAAGCAAATGCCGCCAGCGCCACCGTCGTCTTACCCGCTCCAGGAACCGAAAAGTCCGCAGCATGCGGCAGACGCATGAGGCGGGCGAGATTTCTCAGTTGAAAGGGCTTCAAATTCCTTTTGAACCCGGCGGCCTCAAGCTCGGCCGCGAGGGCCTCAAGCTCGGTTTCGCTTGCCTCACCGGCTTCGATCGCCACGGAACGGGCACGGCGATCATCAGCCATTAATCGCAACTGTGATGTGAGGGTCGGTCCTAGCTCAACCCGCTCTGCAAACACTGCCCGAATGTCGCGCAGGACATCGAGTTCCGCCATGAACACATCCGGGTGCACCACTGACTGCCGTGCCGATCCAGTGAGGATGCCGCGTGCAAAGGCTTCCTGCAGCCGGGCCCAGGCACCAGGATTCGTATCGTCCAAGCGATCGACGACGACCGTCGGACGGTCCTGCCGATAGAGCTCGGCACGGATCATCCGCGTGCCTCGAGCTTGCTCACTTCGGCCTTGAGCGCGGCCACCTTGGTTTGGAAGTCGGCTTCATTCCATCCGTCAAAGCTACGCGCCCGTTCAAGCGCAGCAGCTGCGCGGCCAACCTGCTCCTTGGCGGCGGCAAGACGGCTCAATGGAGCCACGAGCGCCTTTGCGTCCTTAGAATCCTCATCGGCTTCCTGTGCCGCGACGGCGACGGCAGCCCCTACGGAAGCAATTAGATCGGATACGACAGCGTTCTTGCCATCTGCGAGAGTCACTATCTCTTCGCTGCGCTTGCGCGCGAAGAAGGCGAGGATATCGGAAAGGTCCTCTTCCTGTGCTGCATCACCGAGGGCGTCATCGAGAACATCGCCGCCATTGTTGGGCACATTATGCCTGATGGCACAAAGCAGCGGTGCGATTGTCGGATCCGATTCCAATTCCTGCCTGACTAGTGCGGCGGCATCCGGCCGCTGAAGGTGGCGAAGATCGCGGTAGTTGACCCCGGTCAGCGTGCCAAGGAAGTAGGCGCCCCGAACGGAATTGGCCTCAGCCTTAGGCTTAGTTCGGATGTGCCTAGTGAGTTCCTCAAAAGCCGACTCGTTCTCATCAAAGTCGGCGTGGTGGCGAGTGCCGTCTGACAGTGCCACCAGCTGATGCAGCTGCTGCAGCTTTTCATACTGCGCCCGAACCTTGGGTACATCCTTGTGCATCCTCGCCGCGACTCGATCCCAGTTCTGGGCTTCGCGGTTGAACAGTTCCTCGATCAAGAGCGCTTCATTGACCCACGAATAGTCTTCGCGGAAGTCACGTGCGATCTGCAGCTCAGTCTCGAGATCGACGAGTTCATCCATGGTCGCATCGGCCGGAAGGACGAGGCAGCGGACATATCGAGAAGGCGCATGCTGATCGTCTAAATAGAGGCTACGAAGCGCAGCGGACCTACGGTTGCCGTTTACAAGAACGCCCTCCGCAGTAGCTACGGCCGGCTCCTGCTGACCACGTTCTCTCAGATCAGCCTTGAGATCATCGAAGCCCGGCTGAGATTTCAGGATACGAAGCTGCGCCGCTTGTGCTTCCGACCCCATCGGGTCCGCCGAAAACAGGTCTGGGCGCCCCTTCGTCTCAATCTCTCGCATCTGCTCAGCCTTAGTCCGGTGGTTCAGAGTGGAGAGCCGCACCCACGTCACCTCTAGGTCCACCAGCGGCAGTTCGCGATCTGGCCGCGACCACGCGGCCAGCAGCGCGCGTCGTTTCGACGAGCTCTGGCGCGCGACAAGGTGTTGGACTCGTTCCTGGTCTAACACAGGGTTCATCATTTTGAGCTCCTGAAGGTCGTCAACCGTCCCGGACCAAACCGGGAGGCGACTGTGGTCCTGATGCCGCGGACGCCTTGGTGAAACCCGATGTACCCGGTCAAAACACTTGCATTGCCTGCATCGACATTGAACGCCGAGAGCAGAACTGCCGGGAATCGCCGCTGGCGGCGACCGTCCCAGTTGAAGGCAGGTCCTTGGCCCCGCTCCGGCATGATCCAGATACACGGAGGAGGAATGCGGTTTCCGCCAATCTCCACCGCCCGGCCCATCTTTGGGGCACGGTCGAAGGTCTGACCCGCAGAGGTCATTGTGGAAGATGATGCCATCAAGCGTATCTGGTGCATCCGAGAAAAAGCGACGGCGGAGTCGGTTGACCCCTTTGAAAACATGTTCTCCGGGTTCCGAGGCCAGACTCGGGCACAACCACCAAAGGTAGGTCTCGACAGCCCATGAGGGAACAGACCATGCAACGCTGCTGTGAGCGCCATCGGGACACCCCTTCTGTATGATGGCTACGTTACCAATTTCAGGCACGGCCAGTTGGTAAATCGTATCCTTCCCGTAGACTGGGCGAACCACACTGGCTATCGCGCCCACAGCCAACATATGATCGAAAATCATACCCAGAAAGTCACGCCGATCGGCATTGCTGGCGGCCGTGCTGCCGCGAAGCTTCTCGATCGCGGCAGGAAGGGCCAATCTAAACTCGTCCGCCGAAAGTCCTCGCTGATAAAGGTATTGCGGGTCATCGGCGATGCCGCTGACGATTTCGGCAACGCGATTAACCACCTCCTCCGGTGGCGCCCCCCGATGACGACATGGTGCAGCTTCTTCACCAGCCATTAATCACCCCCCCATATCGCCGGTATTTAACGCGCCGGCCGACGCGATGTGTTCAAGCGTTATAATGATGTGAGGGACGGACTGCAAAGAGTCGGCCTCAACAAAACGATGTTCGCGGCTATTATTTGTCAGGAGTTCTGGCTTTCGCGCCCGCCTCTCTCATTGAAAACGGGTACACTCTGAACCGATGCGGGAGAGAGCACTAAGCGCGGGCCGCAGCACTGTCGCTTTGCAGTTAATGATGAGAGTGGCTTGTCAACGATTTCAGTATGTTAGCTATACACCTAATTTGAGAATGTGCACTTAATTTAATGATCGAGCCCGGCCATTGGCATTTAATTTGAGAATCAACGTCAACACCTTATCGGCCTAGTACTTCTCGAAGACGGATCATGGGATTCAATGGATTCACGGCCTTTCAGCAAATACGATTGCATCTAATTCGAGAATCCGAACTTCAATATTCTCAAATTAGATGCCAATCCTGGTCGAAACGACTGCCTTCTTACAGTTAACTGCCAAGCGACAGATTTGATCTGAAGGCGGCAACTGACCTCATGGAACGTCAGATACTATACCCTGCTTGCCAAGTCAATCTTACTCTTCAAATAATGTAATTATTTCAAGTCTATAACAGAATGCGATGTGGTTCTGGACTCAACGTTTACGCGTTCAGAAGCTCACCATTTTTGAGATGGCAGGCTTACAACGGGTGGTTTCTCGGTTAAGCGGAGATTGCAGAATGCGAGGCGGTTCTAAGCTGCCCATATGCACCGACTCCGCGACGACCCTGCGCCAATGCGGAGGCTGAGGGCACTGAGATGGTTCATCTTAGGCTAATCGCAGCAACTACCATTTTGGAGGGATAATTTGGAATACAAGCTACACAGGATCGCACCCAATTCAGAAGGCTGGGTTCGCCCGTCACGCGGCAGATTGAGCCAGAAGGGGGTCGGCAGCTTCGTTCATGAACACGGGTTCGGGCACGAGGACTGGAATTTCAATATTGATTTCGCGATCGATGGACAGGTCCTCGGCTACACGGTAGCGCTTCCTGCCAAGAAATATGAGGGCCAGAGATTTGGCCTTGTCCTAGCGACCTTCGATGCTGGCGGCTGGCGAGCGGCAGGCTATTACGACGGAGCCATATTACTTGATAAACCCGCCGCTCCGTCAGCCTCAGCGGTGGAGCAGATGGCGGTTGATGTTTTCGAACTCGCCAAAATCAATCAGGTTGCCCATCGATACATGAACCAAACACTTACCCAGATAGAGAACTCCATCCGAAGCGATTTTGTGTACTTTCGTTGGGCGGTCCCAAAAGATCGGATTGTCGTATTCCGGGAGTCGCTACCAATACCGCCAAACATTTTCGAGCCCGGCCGGCAAAGGATGGTAACTTCGTACAACTTGTCCGAAGAGCAGTTCAGGGCGATCACGAAGCTAGGAGCAGATGCTAGTGGAAGAGAGGGTGAGCGTTCCGAAGAAGAAGGCGCGCGCAGGCTCAGGCTTCATTGGGCCATTGAACGGAAGCCGCAACTGGTCGCCGCTTTCAAGGCGAGCCTGACTTCATTCGCATGCACGGTTTGCGGCTTTGATTTCGAGAGAACTTATAAGGAGCGCGGCATTGGCTTCATCGAATGCCACCATACGAAGCCCGTGGCAGAAATACGGCCCGGCGAAAAGACGCGATTGAGCGACCTTCGTGCGGTCTGCTCAAACTGTCACCAGATGCTACACCGCAAACCCATGCTCACGGTCGAAGAACTCAGGGATGTAGTGGAAGGGAAATAAGCTGAACGTTCATCCTTTGCCCGACGGCTCAAAGACTATCACGTGGCAGTTGTGCAGGACTATGGCTAAGGCGAGCACCGGCATCGGCTGCCGCTCGATAACCGGGTGAAGTCGGCGCGAATCCGAGGCAGAGAAGGGGGCGCCCAGAGTGTTACTTTTCAGCATGTCGCTTGGCCGCTCGGTCCGCACGTCAACGCGATCCGGGCCGAGAGGTGTTCGTTGACCGCGCTATCGACACCGCCATCACCAGAACGGCCAAGTTGGGCGAGGCCGATGTGCCAACGCAACCGGGACGGCTCTTACGGCACTCAAACACCGTCGGCGCGGCTTGGCCGCAAATGGCCAACGACCTCGCGGACCTCGGCTACAAGCTGCCGTCCGCCGGTTCCCTCAAACCCAAGCATGTCGAGGCGCTTGTAGAAAGTGGCTCGATTCCGATACCTCGGATGCCAG
This sequence comes from Mesorhizobium sp. ISC15, assembly GCF_037162615.1. NCBI lineage: Bacteria > Pseudomonadati > Pseudomonadota > Alphaproteobacteria > Hyphomicrobiales > Phyllobacteriaceae > Mesorhizobium > Mesorhizobium sp. ISC15. The sequence goes on from NZ_JAVSPX010000002.1 coordinate 148,892, forward strand.
TATCCGCAACCGCCTCACCTGGCTGCGATGGTGGGCGGAGAAGGTCAACAAGGTCAATGTCGTCAACCGCGACAATGCCGCGTACGGCGTCGCCGAACGTGGCGAAGTCACGCGCAACCGTGCCCCAGACCCTCAACCAGGCCAAGCTTGGCACGATCGAGTGCCCCTCATATCAAGGCGTCGGTTCTCCTCCAAGTGGCGTTTGGCCTGCGGCGCAAAGAGGCCATGATGTTGCAGCCGCAGGCGGCCATTCGTGCCGATCATATCGCCTTGCAGGTAAGCTGGACGAAAGGGGGCCGGGCACGGACCGTGCCCGTCACCACGCTGGAACAGTGGCATGTCCTTGAACCCATCATGCGCCTTGTCCCCGGTGGCGGGTCCCTGATTCCCGCGCAAATGAGTTATGTCGAACACCTCAAGCGGTTCGAGTACCAGACACTCAAGGCGGTCTCCGCAAACAACGGATTCCGCCACGCCTATCCGCGACGGCGTCTGCTACATCGGCCTCGTATTCAAGAGAAAGAACAACCCCGCCGACAACAATGAGGCTTGCTGCGGGGCGCAGATTTTCCTGCATACCGGCGAAGGTATTGTGTTCAAGGGTGCTGTGGCGCATTCGGGTCTGATCGCCTCGGGGAGTTTCACCTCTCTAAGGAAAAGCTGCGGAGATCGTCAGCCGCTGCGCTGACAGCTACATCAGTGGGCACGGCAAGCCGCCGCAGGAGATTTTTATCCACGGCCGCGGTTCAATGGTGCGGAGAGTGAGGGCTTCCGCAGCGCGGTTCCGGCGGGAACAACTATTTCCGGCATCCAGATTACCAAGCCGAATGACCTCAAGCTTTTTCGCGAAGGCGGGCGTGCAGTTTTGCGGGGCCTAGCGCTTGAGATCGACCATCGCAACGCATTTTGAGAGGTTCCAACGCCCTTGAAGGTGCTCATTGTTTTTGGTGACACGCGGCTCCATCAGGTGGCTGGCTGATGTTCTCGCTCTGACGAAGCTGAACTTCAATGCGCGCCTTTTCAGCGACGGTTAGCCGGACACTCTGCGATTTGCCGACGACATCGGGGAAATCTTGACCGCGATACCGGGCGTGGGGTCGAAACCGCTATCGTTTCGGCACTACATTTAGCCAGCAATGACGCCTGCAAAGGTTAGGCGGCACTGGGCGCAGCTTTCCATATTATATTTTATGGTTCTCGCTTCCGTATTTGGTTGCACATAGCAGCCCAATCCAAGAATAAGAACAATCGGCAGGGAGATGGGAATGGTCACGAACTACCAGGATCAGATCGAACGGGTTTCGAGCGAAAGCCTCGACGTTTTCGAGAGAATTTCCAAGGACGCACGTTCGGCGCTTGGCGAGCCATACTCCACCGGCCCGACGGCGCTCGCCAGCGTGAACACCTTTACGTCAGGCGAAGCCGTCAGGGCCCTGGGCAACGTCGACAGCGCAAACCGCCGTGCTCTCGAACTGCTCGCCAAAGAACCGGCCATCGCCAGGGTGGTAGCACGTCAGGACGATGGAAAGATCGTCATCTATTACATTTGCCGTGGAACGGCTTCAGGAAGCCCCGGCGGAGACAAACGCTTCGCTGGACGCAATTCGTTGATGGGCCGGCTGGCGTCCTTGGATGTGGGCGACGATTTCGATATCCGAACCCCTGGTGGCGTTCAGTCTGTCGAGATCATCGAGAAGGCGATCCTTCATCCTCATGAGCGCCAGGGCCAGTGGGACTCGCGTAACTCCATTCTGGAGGGCGAATTCTACGGGCCCATTACCGTCATCTCCATGCTCGATGCACTCGCCGTGCATATTGCCGTCGGGGAAGATAGCTCCATCCTCGACAGTATTTTGGCTATCGATGAGCAAGCAACCAACATCATTGAAGGCATCCGGCGCAGTGTCATCACGAAGATGGGCCTGCGTGACCAACCGATCCTGGATCGCTATCAGGACGAGATTTTCCGGTTGCCCCTCAACAGTCAGTTGCTGATTATAGGACCGCCCGGCACGGGCAAAACCACGACCTTGATCCGGCGTTTGGGACAGAAGGTCGATCGTGTCTATCTTGATGACGATGAACGGCGCTTGACCGACAACAGCAGTGCCGACAATGCCGTGGATCACTCTCACAGTTGGCTGATGTTCACTCCCACGGACCTGCTCAAGCAGTATCTCAAGGAGGCCTTCGCGCGCGAAAACATTGCTGCGCCCGACCAGAAGATCGCGACATGGTCAAGCTTTCGGCAAGGCCTGGCGCGAAACAGGTTTCGCATCCTCAAAGCTTCTGACGGCGGCGGACCTTTCATCATGAAGGAAGGTGAATCCTATGTCCTTCCTGACGTGCTCAACAAGCAAACAGCTTGGTATGAGGATTTTGTAAGCTGGCAGGCCGGCGACTACTGGGAGGATTTAGGCGGTGCAGCCGACCTCCTTGAAAAGAATGGAAACTCGGAAACCGCGCGCCTCGGGCGGAGGCTTAGAGAGGCCGTCGTCGCGGAAACGCCTACCATTTCGCTTCCTCGCGCCTTACTGGAACTGGTGAGCGTTTCCTCTGACGTTGAAGGTCTCCTCTCCAGCATGAGGGAAGAAACCGACACCGCGTTGCGGCGGCGCCTCAATACTCAGGTCAATCAGGACCGAAAATTTCTCGAAGGCCTGGCGGCATTTATCGACGGGCTCAATACGCCCGACGACGACAATGACGAGCAAGACGGCGACGAGGACGAAGATGTCCAGACCCAGGCACCTCGTCCGCGCATGGCGGCAACTGCGGCAGCCTATATGCGAAATCTGCGCAGCCAGGCCCGGGCGCGCTTTGGTCGACGTACATTGGGCCGAACCACGCGATCTGGCCGTATTGCGGAATGGATAGGCGACCGCACTTTATCCGAGGACGAGCTCCGTGCGATAGGCGAGAGCCTGCAAATCCAGACGGCGCTCCGAAAGTTCACCAATCCTATCCGGGGTGCTGTCAGACCAATTCGAACCAGTCGCAGTTCGCCAAGAATTTGTGAAGTCTAGGCCGAGCCGAGGCTGCGCCACTCGGCGAGAGCGGCGGCCCGTTTAAGCTTGAAATTGTCGCGAGTGTAGAGATGGCGTTCCTGGTTAAAGTGGTTTTGGACGGACGAATGGACTGCGGCGAATTTCTGCAAACATCGCATCTGCCGGAAGCGCTGCATGGCTCGTTCTCGTCGTCGGAATGGCAGGTGTGAATTCTCCGCTCGATTGTTCATCCAGCGCCCGGTTTGCTGGCGATCGGCAGTTCCAATTTCCTTCAGGGCCGCGCCGTAGGACCTTAGCTTGTCCGTCACGATGGTCTTCGGAGAACCATTTCGTTTCATTGATTTCTTGAGGAATTTCAGTGCTGCCCTGCGATCCCGCCTCTTTGAAACAAAGGCTTCGAGTATCTCCCCTTCGTGATCCACGGCCCGCCAAAGGTAATGGGTCTCGCCGTTGATCTTCACGAACACCTCGTCCAGATGCCACTGCCATTGCGGCCAGGCCCGCATCCGTTGCGCTCGCTTCCGGCGGATTTCAGCCGCGAACATCGGGCCAAACCGGTTCCACCAGAACCGGATTGTCTCATGGCTGACATCGATGCCGCGCTCGTGCAGCAGATCCTCGACATTGCGCAGCGAGAGAGGAAAGCGGACGTACAGCATCACCGCCAATCGGATGATCTCGGGTGACGTCTTGAAGTAACGGAACGGGCTGGGTTTGGTCATCCTTCGACGCTAGAAGCCCACCCTGCACGCTTCAACCTAGTTTCCTCTGACATGACCCCCGCGTGAATTCGCATGTCTTCTTCCGTCGGCGCGATGTCACTTTTCCAATCGAGAACGACCGAGGCGCGACCCTCGTCCAATGCGACGGCGTCAATCCGGCCGGCAAGCGCTGTGGGCTCGCTCGCATCGGCGAGCAACGCGTAGATCGGCCACTCTGGAACGAGGCCCGGTCGCAGGGCGGCGATCTCCGGGAGATGTAGGGTTCTCCAGGCGGTCGAGGCGATTTCCTCGGCTTCGGGAAGATCGACCTCGTCTTCGCGATCGACCACCAGCTCTGCGATAAGGGGAGCATAAGGATTTGTGGGGCGGTCAAGCGGCGCGGACCATTTCGCCGTTCTCGTGATTGTCGTTCGCCATGCCGCGATACCATTGCCGGAAGGTCGAGCGCAGGGAGCCGTCGAGGGTCTGCGTGCGGGTTTGCAGCAAAAGATGTGCGCCGATCCTGCTCCACTGCATCTGCTGTTTCTTGGCGAACCGCTTGGAGATGACGGCGTTAACGGTGGCCTCGACGAAGGCCGAGGAGATGCGTTCTCCGGACCGGTAGCGTTCGCCGTAATTGATCAGGCTGGCACTGTTGGAGGCGATGTAGGTCTGGAACTCCCCGATAGCGGTCAGGAACTTGCGCATGTTCGGATAGCCTGTTTCGAAACCTTCCGCGTGGAATCGCAGGCCGGCGATTTCGTCACGGGCACGATAGACGTTACCATGCCAGAGATGCCATTTGATCCTGCGCAGGGTTTCAAGCAGGTCCTGTCCGGCCTGTTCGTCGTGGTTTTCGAGCCCTTGAGCGAACTGGCGAAGGACCGTGATGCGCATGGTGATATGAACCAGTCGAGGACATGCTCGCTCGCCGGGGCGATCATCTCGGCGAGCGAGCGGACTTCTTCCCCACCGTCGGTGATGAAGGTGATATCCTGATTGGCTTGGACGCCCTGCTTCTTAAGATGGTCGAGAATGCGCCGTTGCGGCCTGCGATCATAGCCGTGGACGAAACCTATGTAGCGCGGAGCGCCGACTTCAGGCAGCGAGCGGCCGACGATCAGCTCGAAATTCTTCTTCCGGTCGTCACGGTCGCGGATGTAGCCGCCATCCAGGCCGATGACGATGCGGCCATCGGGAACAGGCAGGTTCATCCAGTCGCGCGGGCAGGCATCCTGCATGAAGGATACCCGCTCTTCCGTCAACTCCCGCTCGATGCGGCGAGCGGTGCGCAGCGCATGCTGCCGGACTGTTGTGGCGTTGGCGCCGCAATCGATCGGCAGCACGTCGGCCAGCAACTCGGCCGCGGCGGCATAGGGCACGAGCGAGGCCCACCGGGTTTCCAGATAGAGGCGTTCGGGCGCGATGTGGTCTGGGATCAGTGTCCGCAACGGCGAGACCGTTGCAGGGCTGCTCGCGCCGTCCGTTCGCGGCAGGAAATAGCGCGGGCTTTTCAGGCGCACGTCGCCGAATAGCGTATGAAAGGTGACGGGATAGCTTCCCTTGCTGCGCAGGCGACGCCCATCAAGCTCGCGGTTTTCGCTCAGCCAAAGTTCCACCTGCGTCTCCACCATCGCCTGCTGCAATTTCGCAAGAAGGCTTTTCGCCTCCGACAACGACAGACCGAGATCCTCGGCCCCTTTCGTCACCTTCACCAGATCGGCGACCGTCTCGGTCGCGATTCTTTCGCCATCGTCATCTATCATCTGCAATACTAGCCGCGCCCGCATGTCGTCTTCCCGCATCGAGTTTTCCAGAATGACCGGAGTGGAAAAACTGATTGCGCCCGTGACGCCCGTTTCTCCTCTGCGGCCTGCCGGAAACGCTGATAAAGACCATCAGTTAGCAATCCGAAAATCGTCCGGTAACCCGACATGACCTCGATAAAGCGGGCCGCAAACGCCATCGCAACAATCCTGATCCAGGAAGGGATCGACTACCTGCAAAGCACGGCGGTCATCAAACGCGCCTGCACAGGCCTGGCCGGTGATCGCCGCCGGAACGGCGGAGGGTCGAGGAGGAACTTGACCGTCATCAACCATGCTTATGACGCCGGCGGAACGACAGGTCTGTTGCTCCAGACCCTGCTCGAAACCGGGGTGCATACCGATCCGCCGGGAACTGGCGCAGACGCTCCGGCTTCATATCGGCGTCCGCCATGCCCTACACCTACAGCCGCCAGCGCATCGGCCAGATCGTTCCCCAGATTTCAGGGAAGGCCCGGATCACCAAGCGGGTCTATCCGCACCTTCTGCACTACACCATGGCGACGAAACTGAGGTGGCTCGTCATGGACATCACCGATGTGCAGCGTTTCCTTGGCCACGAGAATATCGAGACGACGCGACATTGCGCCGGAACTACGGCCGCGACCTGCGCCGGAAATTCGATCAGATCACGGACCAAGGCTGCGCAGGCCTTGTTCGGGCGTCCGGCACACTCGCGGTGATGATGCCACCTTCTGGGGGCCAACCTGCTTTCGATAGATCAGGTCGCCAGGTCCGTCACATCTGCTGGTGCATGAGGATCAGATGTTCGCTCTGCCGCAGGCGATCATTCACTTTCCGCTCCTCGAACGACTGGCCCAGCAGAGTAGCTCGGCCTTTGATCCGAAAGAGCAATTCCTGCAATTCCCCAGCGCGGTCCGGATCATCGAGGACCGCAAGGGACCGGGTGTCGCCGATTTCCGTGATGAATTCCAATGCTGTGGCGAGATCCTCATGGAGGTCAGGCCCGAGCGCCTCGTCCCTCTGCCACATCCAGGCTCCCGGTCCACCACAATCCTCAGGCGGACAGTTGCTTTCGCCGCCCGTACACGCCGGATAGTGAGCGCCGTGTTTGACAGGCCGGCGCTCCTCTAGCCGGACCTCGTGCTCCCAGGGGGTGTTGAGGTCGTACTCATACAGGAACCGGCTGCCCTTACGCAGTTGCAGATTGCCAAGTGTGACAACCGGAGAGCGGGCACCCGCCTCCCACGAGCCGTACCGCACCGTGTGAATGACGAACTGGTAAAGGTGTATGCCTTCCCATCCCATCGCGACCTGAAGGACGCCATGAAACTCGCGTAGCGTCATCGTCGAGGGAACCTGAACCCTACGCCACACCATCGGGCTCACGTCGTGCAGCCAGATGCGGAATTGCAGGATGGAAATCTCATCCTCCGAGGCTGCCGCCTCTCCGGCAGTTTTCGTCGCTGCCCGTTTTGCCCTTTTCAAATCCGCCGGCCCCGTCGAAATTCAATGGTGACGACATACTCCGGTCCAGCCCGCCCCACAAATCCTCATGCTCCCCTTCATCAAGGTTCGCACGTGTAAGCGGCCCGTTTCATAGCCCTCCCGCTTCAGGAGTTTTTGCATCAGCCGGCTGCCGGCGAACGGATAATCCATGTGCAATTCGTCGATCCGGCGCATCAGCTTCAGATCGGCGGCTGACACGGGCCGAGGCAAGGCGTAGACGCTGCCCCGGCTGATCCCCAATTCGGCAGCCTGCTTTGTAATCGGCAAGTCATGGTCGCGATCAATCATCGTTTTACGCTCGCCAACAGCCCGGCCTTGTCGAGCGCCGAGCCTAAAAAATCATTGGCCAGCGTCAATTCGCCGATCTTGGCATGAAGAACCTTCACATCGACCGCTGGTGACGCTTTCTCCCCACCGTTAAACACGCTCGCGGCTCCCTCAAGAAGCTGTTTCTTCCAATCCGCGATCTGGTTGGGATGCACATCGTATTGCTGCGCCAATTCCGATAGCGTCTTTTCCCCTTTCAGGGCCGCAAGCGCCACTTTGGCTTTAAAACCAGCAGCATGGTTACGGCGAATTCGTTTCGGCATTTCAGCTCCTGTTCGTGAGCCACTCTGGCTCAGCTCAGGCAGAAATTCCACTTAACCCCCTGTTCAAATTTCCCGAACCAGCTCTCTCTTTGCCGCCTACAACGCAGCAGCCCTTCCAACTAAGCTCATGGTCCCAAAATCGGGGTCCATTTCACGTGCGTGTGCCGGGACCGACCTGTTCGAAGTCAGGAGTATCGGCTTCGCCGTTTACGCCGCGAGTGCACGAATGCACAAAGAAAGAAAGAAAGAAAGAAAGAAAGGCGACATCGCTATAGATCCTGCCCCCCACCGAGCCGAGCCGAGCCGCCCCTGTTCTGCTCGCCATTGGGTGCTGTCGCTGTCTACAATTGCGGTCCAATAAGGAAGAGCCGCCCCTGTTCTGCATATCCTGCCCAATGCGGGGCCCACAGCCCAATGCGGGGGCCAACAGCATCTCCCCACCGAATAACTTTCCACTCTCTTTAAATGGCGCCTTTTCGCGTAGTCAACGTGTTGCATATAAATCAATTATAGCCAATCACTCAATATCACAGATTCCACGGGCGATGGAGTCATCTACTCTGGCTCTTCCAGAATACGTAGAGGACTTTTCTGGCTGTTGCAACGAATGTGACGTGTTGTTGACTTGCCCCTATACAGAACGCTAAAGTCACGCCCCGTGAACTCTCGTGAGGGTTAACGGATGCACAGAACCAGTGCCCTCTATATAAACCAGTGACACCTATAATTGCCATACAGTGAATTAGACACACAACTTTACCATGGCAGACAACTATCCAACCTACGAGCGCCCCAGATTTGACAGCATCTGCCTAACGGGGATGCCCAAACACGACCTCTGCGACGGCCTTAATGAGGCAGTCAAAAAATATCGTGCTTACCTCAAGCGGGTCATGAAGGCTCAGGTCAATTGGGTGGCTGAGGCGCGGGCTTATGAACAAGCTAAGGGACTTCCTCCAAAAAATTTTACTGCATTGGAAACGGGGCCCTGCATGACAGAAACTCCACTCTTTGGCTATTGTGAACCTATCGAACTTGAACGCGTCCCTGTTTGTGCTCCAAACCCCCCCCTCTTGTATGTCTTTTTGCCCACAGATGTGGTAGAATCCTGTGTTGAACACAGGAACTTAGAAGCAGTCCCAACTAAATATTTTCCTGGGGTGGTGCTGGCGATGGACCTCTGGCCATACAATGAGGTCATCACTTCTAAATCTATAGCTAGTAAGTACCACGACCGATGGTGCAGTACAGTCGAGCGTGAACATATCAAGTCTTTCCTCGCCATCTTTCCCACTAGCCAGTTCACTTCCGAAGGAAACGGTGTATGGACCCGCTGTATAACAAGGGGGCACTTCGACATCGTCGCCCACGGACAGATGATTTGGCCCTCCTCTACGCCCGCCACTGACTGGCCGAGCGCATCTGGTTGGGATTAGTGGCGCAACCCTCGCCACTATACGCTAATGTTATTCCTGGATCATCGTAGAAATACCATTTCCTCCTTAATTGTCTTTGATTTCGTTGTATTTGTTGTATTGTTATTTTCGTTTCCATTTCTTCGTTCTGCTTTGCAATCGAGGAAATGCATGTTGTTGTGCTGCACTTTATTCAAATAAAAGGCCAGGATTATTACTAATTATGATGTTCTTTACGCTCAATTAACCAATTTGATGTATAAATGGATCGCAGCGTTATGCGCTATAAAGCCTATGACTATAACTCGTTGATCGCAATGATCGCCATTGATATGCCATATCTAGAGCAATCAAATGCGCCAGGATATTGGCAATTGGATAATCTGACTCTACACTCTAACAAATTTTCGGAAAGTCGTTTCTTATTCTTAGCACCGAGATCATTAAAAACTATCATTTAATCCTAGATGTAAATGTCCCAAAATTTTAATTTTGGAACATTTACATCAGGATATATCCTGCCGCCGCCGCCTCGATGAGGTCCGCGATTCGGGTGGAGCCTGTCAGAAATTTCTGCGGTTAACGGTCCACGGGGTGTCGGGTTGTCGGGTGGAGCAGCAGCAACCGGCTCTTCTTGAACGTGAGCGCAACGAATAGCCCCAGGGCTTTCGTGATTGACTAATTTGGTTTCTGGCTCTCGGTCAGAACTTCTGCTTTGCCCGCCGGACCGCTTCATATGACACGTCGATACAGGCTCTGTCGCAAACTTGGAAATGGGATAGTGAACGGCCATTTCGGCCTGTCCGTCAGGCGGCGAGGATGTCGAACTGCTCGGCGATCGATGGACTGGGATTGTAGGCATACCGCGCCTGTCGCTTGCGCATCATATGGATCATCTCGATGCCGGAGAGGATAACCACGGTGCTCGCCTGCGACTTGAAGCCGAGCATGGATCGAATGCGGCGCTTGATACGCCTGTGATCCTGTTCGATCCGATTATTGAGATACCGGCTTTTGGTATCCATCCGGTCTGGGTGCGGCGGTGCTGTCTGTGTTAAGCTGCAGCGATGGAGATCGATACCGACAAGATCGATGATGCGGTCCTGGCACTGCTTTGGCTGACCCTGCACAATGAACGGTGCGCCTGGAAGTGCTTTGACTGGGACGTGACGGATCGACTTCACCGGAAGGGATTGATTGCCGACCCGGTTAACAAGGCAAAATCCTTGGTATTGACGGACGAGGGTCTTCGGCGCTCGAAGGAACTGTTTCGCGCGCTGTTTACGCGGCCGACGCCATGAGCGCCCGAGCGGGCCGCCAGTTCCATGGCAGCAGGCCCTCGAGCCGTGTGATCGGCGTGTCGGCGATGCGGGAGAGGACGTCGGCAAGCCAAGCCTGCGGATCGACGTCGTTGAGCTTGGCGGTGTTGATCAGCGTCGCCATGAAGGCAGCCCGATCGGCACCGCGATCGGAGCCCGCGAACAACCAAGCTTTTCTGCCGAGAGCAAAACCACGCAGCGCGCGTTCGGCCGCGTTGTTGGTCAGGCAAATCCGGCCATCGCCGAGGAAGGTCGTGAACCCTTCCCAGCGCTTCAGTATATAGTCGATTGGCTCGGCGACCGGAGAGCTGCGCGACAGTCTTGCCCGCTCTGCCCGCATCCAGGCCTCAAGTTCGGTGGCGAGAAGACGGCTTTCCTGCCGGCGTTCCAGACGTTCGCCTGCGGAAAGCCCGTTGATCTCGCGCTCGATATCGAACAAGGCGTCGATGCGTTTGACCGCCTCAAGCGCGATCGGCGAGATCGGCGCGGCGTTCTTTCCACGCTTGGCATTCGTGGCGATGTCGGCAAGCACGAAGAACTTGCGGCGCGCATGCGCCCAGCACAGCGCCTGGGTCAGCGGGCCGGGGTCACGGTCCATCTTGAACAGCGGATTGTAACCGCCATAGGCATCGGCCTGCAGAATGCCGGTGAAGCTCCGCAAATGACGCTCGGGATGTTCCTGCCGCCGATCGCGCGAGGCATAGTAGAGTGCTCCCGGCGGCGATGTTCCGCCGAACGACCGGTCATCCCTGACATAGGTCCAGATGCGCCCAGTATCGGTCTTGCCCTTCGCCAGAATCGGCACGGTCGTGTCATCGCCATGCAGACGCTCGGCGGCAAGCACATGCGCCTCGATCAGCGCGTGCACCGGCTTGAGCGCCGCGGCACAAGCGCCAACCTGGTCGGCCAGTGTGGAAAGGCTGAGGTCGATGCCTTCGCGGGCATAGCGCTCGCTCTGCCGGTTCAGCGGCTGGTGCTGGGCGAACTTCTCGAACAGGATCATCGCCAAAAGGTTCGGCCCGGCAAAGCCGCGCGGCGTCACATGGAAGGGCGCCGGCGGCTGCGAGATCTTCTCGCATTCGCGGCAAGAGAACTTCTCGCGCACGGTCTGGATCACCTTCCACTGGCGCGGGATCACCTCCAGCGTCTCGGTAACGTCCTCGCCAAGCTTGGCCAGCCTGCCCGAACCGCAACACGGGCAGTTCGCCGGCGCGGCTATCACCACGCGCTCACGCGGCAGATGTTCGGGGAAAGGCTTGCGCGACGGTCGCTTGCGCTCGAACGCCCTGACCGTCGAGGAGCGTGCCGTCAGTTCCGCCTCCAATTCGTCCTGGCTAGCGTCGACTTCCAACTCCTCAAGCTGCAATTCCATCTGTTCGAGAAGCCGCGCCTTGCGCTCCGAGCGGCTGCCATGGATCTCGCGCTTCAGCTTCTCGATCTCCAGCCTGAGCCGCGCGATCAGCGCATCCGAATGCGAGTTCACGGCCTGCGCGCGGGCAGCGAGTGCTTGCGCCTCACGGCGGGCGGCGCGCTCCGCGAGGATCATCGCGTGCGCACTGGCAAGGTCACCGGGAAGCTGATCGGCCGCGTCGGTCATGGCGCGATGGAATCATATTCGCTCCTCCATGCCAACGATTTTGCTCATCCCGCCGAGCTCGGACGCCAGGTTTTTTGCGGCATGCGCCAGTCGATGCCTTCGAGCAGATAGCCAAGCTGCGCCGGCGTGATCACCACCGTGCCGTCGGCCGCCGATGGCCAAATAAAACGCCCGCGCTCCAGCTTCTTGTACCTCACTTGGGAATGCAGACTCTACGAACGCAGATACGCAATTAGTGCGGATCACGCATCCGTTTCATCCTCTGTTCTCGCGGCTGCTGCCATGTGTCGGCAGACGATACAATCGGCATGGCGAACGCCTTTTGCTGCAGGCCGACGATAGCGCCGTATGGTCGGTTCCTCCGCAATGGACTGATCTTGCGAGCCCGGATCCAGAAGTTGTCATGGGGAATGGGAGGGCGCTCTTGCGTACTGTCGACTTGCTGGAACTGGCCAGTCTGGTCGGGCGCCTTTCTGGTAAGTCGGCTTCGCGATCACTCGACAAGCTGTAAGGATAATTATGCCGCTTCTGTAAGGCAGATTATGCCGCTGGAGGATTTACATGATGGGCATATCCCGACATTCCGGCTACACTCTCAGTGTTGATCACGCAAGCCGCCTTGACAACGATGTTAATGGCGGCATAAATATATTTACGATTATGCTTCTTTCCGCACTCGGAGCCGGCGATGTCTGCGATGTCCGACAGCAAGCGCTCGAAGACGGATGCCCTCATCGAAGAAGGCACCTTCAATCCAAGCCCCGAGAAGGTGGGCGATCCGAAGTTCCGGGGCAGCGAGTTCTTCGATCCGCACGACGCCGTGCAGGTCAGATACGAGATGCTGCGGCGCGTCTCCATCGACAACGTGTCGGTGACGGTGGCGTCCGACGAGTATGGCGTTTCCAGGCCGACCTACTATCAGGCAAGGGCGAGCTTCGACGCAGCCGGGATTGCGGGACTAGTACCAAAGAAGCCGGGCCCCCGCGGTCCCCACAAGATCGACGACGAAGTCCTGGCGTTTCTTCAGGCGCAGTTGGCCCCGGGCGAACCCGTTCGTGCTCGGGAACTGGCGAAGCTGGTCCGCTGCGAACTCGATGTCGAGCTTCATCCCAGGACGATCGAGCGGGTATTAAAAAAAACCGGCAGGTGAACATTGCCGCGACATCGGCGCGTTCGTCGATCCTGTCGTCGGCCATTGCGGCCCAGTATGAGGTGCTGCGCGGGGCAGCCCTCGGCGAAGCTCTGCCGCTCAAGGCCCGTAGCGGCCTCATGCTCTTTCTGCGCCGGGGCATGTGGGGGTGGGCACAGACGCTGGCCGCAGCAGCAAATCCCCCGCAAGAACAAAGTCATCCACCGTCGACCGCCTGGCCGACGCACGGCGGGCACGCAGCCGTCGTTCACGTCCTTGCGATAATAGCCATGAGCATCCACGACCGGAGATCACCATGAATGCGCACCTTAAAGTCCAGTCTCATCACGTCGAACGCAGCGCCTACCTGTACATCCGCCAATCCTCGATGCGGCAAGTCATCGAGAACACCGAGAGCGCCAGGCGGCAATATGCGCTTCGTGGACGTGCGGTCGCCCTCGGCTGGCGGGATGAGCAGATTATCGTCGTCGACAATGATCAGGGCGAATCCGGTGCTTCGGCGGCCTGGCGCGAGGGGTTTCAGCGCCTGGTCAGCGACGTCGGCATGGGGCGCGCCGGGATCGTGATGGGGCTCGAAGTCTCCCGGCTGGCGCGCAACAATGCAGACTGGCAGCGTCTGCTGGAGATTTGCGCTCTTGCCGACACCCTCATCCTCGATGAGGATGGCGTCTACGAACACACATCTTAATGCCCCAATTAGATTTGGGGATGATCAACGGATAACAGTTGCCGATCCGACGCACCCACTTTATGGGCGCGATTTCATTTTGGCGGGCAGACCGAGCGGCGCCGACCCCTATCGTCAGCTTCTTGTCGTTTACCGCGATGATGTTTTCCTGAAGATTCCGATCTCGGCCACCAATCTGTATCCATCGGCACCAGATCTGCCGTTAGCCAAGCTTTCAACTACGAGCGTTCGCGATTTTATTCGCCTTGTCTGCTCTGCAAAGGCGCAGGCGCCGCAAAGTTCCTTCGATATACCTGAGCATGATAGCCTGACGTCAGAAACCGAATCACCCCTATCGGACCCGCATGGTTCTCTGGAGGGCGAGCCATGATGTCGGATCTGATAACGACCCAGCATTTGTGCCGAAAAGCCGTGATTTACATCCGGCAATCGACACCACATCAGATGGTCAACAACCAGGAAAGCCTGCGGCTGCAATATGCATTGCATCAGCGTGCGGGAGATCTCGGCTGGGACGAAAACAATATCGAAGTGATCGACGCGGACCTTGGCCAGAGTGGAGCTGCGGCGGCTCACCGGGCCGGCTTCAAAGATCTCCTTGGACGCGTCACATTGGGTGAAGTTGGCATCGTTCTCTCGTATGAAGTGACACGGCTTGCCCGCAATTGTTCCGATTGGTACCCGCTCCTCGATTTATGCGGCTATCGGCAATGCCTCATCGGCGACCGCGACGGAATTTACGATCCGGGCTCGGCCAACGGGCGCTTGTTGCTTGGCCTGAAGGGTACGATCTCGGAAGTAGAATTGCACACGCTTCGTGGCCGCCTGACAGCCGGTTTGCTCAGCAAGGCTAAGCGGGGCGAGCTGGCATTGCTATTACCAGCCGGGTTGGAGCGGGACGCCAATGGTGTCGTGATGAAGGATTCAAACCAGGAAGTGCAGGACCGGATTGCCCTGATATTCTCTGCATTTTGGGAGTTGGGCACCGTCGGAAAAGTGATCCGTTCCTTGCGGGATCGTGCGCTCACCATACCGCGGCGAAATCGATTTGGCGACGTTATCTGGCGCGTCCCAACTGCCAGCATGCTTGCCGGGATGTTGAAGAACCCGGCCTATGCCGGCGCCTTTGTCTATGGCCGCACCCAGTCCTGTCACACCAGATATGCAAGTGGTAAGATCATCTCGCGACGCCGGCCAATGGCAGAGTGGAAAATCGTAGTGAAAGACCGTTATCCTGCTTATCTCGATTGGGAGCGTTACGAGCGGATCCAGACCATGCTGACTGACAATCATGCTGAATACCGACGAAACCAGACACGCGGTGCGCCGCGTGATGGCGCGGCGGTGTTGCAAGGCATTGTCTGGTGCGGGCGATGCGGCCATAAAATGGGCGTTGAATACAAGAACGGCAACCGTTACGTCTGCAACTTCCTGGCACGCAGCCAGGGCGGAGCCCTATGCCAGCATTTGCCAGCCGATCCCATCGACGCCCGCGTCGTTGAGGCCTTCTTCGCGGCGGCCAGTCCGGCTGAGTTGGCCGAGTTGATGCACGCCAAAGATGCTCGTCAGCAGGCAGACGAGGCTTTTGAGCGCGCTGAAGAGCAGCAGATCAAACGGCTGCGTTATCAAGCGCTGCTCGCAGAACGGCAATACGATCGGGTTGACCCAGACAATCGGCTGATCGCGGCAGAGTTGGAGCGCCGTTGGGAGAGGGCTCTGCGTGAGCTTCGTCAAGCGGAGGATGCACTTGAGCGCCATCGCGCGATGCAAAGTCAATCTGACGATCTGACGCCGACAGAACAGAATGATTTTATCGCTGCCAGTTCGCAACTTCCTGAATTTTGGCAGAGACCTGACATAGAGTGGGGACGCAAGAAAGCCTTAATACGCAGCTTGATCGACAAAGTGATCCTGCAACGGGTGGTCCGAGATCGGATTACGATCCGCATCGTTTGGCGAGGCGGTGAAGTTACCGAACGCGAGGTCGAGCCGAGAGTTCATGCCTTGAGCGCCCTGTCTCGCGGCGCCGAGATGGAGGTCCGGCTGCTCGAACTGGCTCATCAAGGGCTCGACGACACGGCAATAGCTGCCAGACTGACTAAGGAAGGTTTCCGCTCACCGCGCCGCAGCTACGTTCCTGTGCGCACCGTCCAGGTCGTCCGACAAGGCCATCGCGTATTGAGGCAGTCTACACCAGCCCGCTCTCACCACATTCCCGGGTGGCTATCGGTGTCTGAATTAGCGATGGCGGCGGACGTTTCTCGCTCCTGGATACGGCATCGAATCCGCAATGGCGTGATCAGTATCCACCAAAGCGCCACTCACAAACGCGTTCTGTTTCCAGATGCCGCTGCAACAATCGCCGCAATAAAAGAGCTCAAATCCGGCGTGCGGCAACACCTCGACTTTACTCAATCCGCTACCGAATGAGGGTATCAACATGATAGTTCGTAGACGCCGTCCTCATCCATGATGAGCGTGCGCGACAGGGCGGCCAGCTCAAGGAGACGGTGCCAGTCGGCATTGTTGCGTGCCAGGCGCGACACTTCCAGCCCCAGCACGATCCCTGCGTGCCCCATCGCCACTTCACTCACCAGGTGCTGGAAGCCGTCGCGGTGCTGCGACTGCGCGCCGGAGAGGCCGAGGTCGCTATCGATGACGTGGACACGTTCGATCGGCCAGCCCAGCGCCACTGCGCGATCGCGCAAAGCGTATTGCCGCTTGGTGCTCTCGGTGTTCTCGAACACCTGACGGAGAGAGGACTGACGCACGTAGAGGAATGCATCACGCCGCAGATGGTCGGCGCCAACCTTCATGGCGATGTCAGTAGACATGATTGCCTCGCGTCTCTGCTGCCAGCACCATGTTGGCGAGAATGTGCACGAGCTGGCGATCGTGCACGGCCGCCGAAGCCGTGGGCGGCGGTTCGGGCAGCCGATGCACCGACGGGGAAGGCTGAGGGGCCGCGATCAGCACCGCCAGCCCTTGCCAAAAGCCATGAAAAACGATGGCGCCCATGTCCTTGATGCAGGCCTGGCCGCATAGGACGGCGGCGCGCAGCGTCTCGTAGAAATCCTTGCAGCCATGCGGCAGCAGCGGGGTGCGCGCATGGGGCTCACCGTTTTTTTTACGGGCCATCGCGCGTTCGATGCTGCGGGGATGGACGCTGAGACCGAGTGTCGAATGCAGCAGTTGCGCCAGGGATCGCGCCTGCAGCGGAGCACCCGTGTGCTGGTTCTGCTCGATGAGCTGCATAACTTCGTCGGTGAGCTTGTGGGCCGACTTTGGCCCACGCGTGCGCGGCAGCAGGCCGGCAATGCCCTCGCGTTCAAACGCGGCCTCGGCCTGATAGTAGGTGGGCCGCGACAGACCGAAAAGCGCGGCGGCATCGGCTTTGTTGACGCCATCCTCGTGGACGTGACGCAGCATCTCGTACTTCACCTGCACGAGGTCGAGAGGATCGAAGAAGCTGGATTCACGGAACCAGGGTGCGCGGACGGCTTCGGGGCGCGTGTTGAGCGCTCCGAGCTGGCGCAGTCGATCGCGTTTGGTCTGGTTGGGCATGGTATATCCCCTTGCTTGTGTGTAAATCAAATTACGCCTCGATAGAGAACGTGTCAATCTAATGGAGGCAACTGCCATACCGATCAGACCCGGACAATGCGAGTAAAATCGGCGACTGGAACGACGGTGTATCCGGCATGCCGCGGCATAATTAGGTTGACACATGCGGCATAAATTGCCTGACACGGGTTCAGCCGCCATGGCTGCGCTCGATTTGCTCGATCAACGCCGCCAGGGTTGCCAGATCATCTGGACGCACGAACGACCGACCGGCCGCGACCTGAATGAAAACATCGGGTTCAGCGACGTCCGTCCATGACGCAAGCAGCGAGCGAAGTCGTCCCGCCGCGTCGTAGAACATGACGGGGTCCTCGCCCCAGTTCTGCTTGCGGGTCGACAGCACGAAGCGCTGGCCGCGCCACGGATGGAACGGGTGCGTGATCTCGAACTCTATACGCGCTCGAGTGTCAGCACGAACTGCAGTCCTGGACTTGAAAGAAGGAGCAGGCATCACGATGCACCTTGTTGGAGTTGTTGAGCGACAATTAATCTGGGCGGACGACCACCATATCGACTGCCGGCGCCTTTTTCGAGTCTGACGTTGCCCGGCGGTTCGTATAAGTATCGATGGTTGGTTGCGTATCGATGGCGCTTGAGAATGCCCTTTCGCCCGAGTTGGTGAACGGTCGAGGCGCACACGCCGAGCTGCTGGGCTACTTCCTCGCCGGTCAGCATGCCGCTCTCCCGCAGCCGTTCGTACCGGTTCTTCAATCCATAGGTGCGGCGCACGAGCATGACCTTCTTCAGGGTGAAGGGTTCGCCGCACCAGTTGCGATGCCCGAGTTCATTGAGGCGGGCGGCGATCTGCTGGTCGTTGGCGGTCTCTAGCAGCTCATTCATCAACGCAACGATCTGTGCCGGCGTCTTGCGTATCACTGACATGGGCCGCGGTCTGGTCACGGACAGGCTCTGCGTGCGCCCGCCGCGCCAGCGGATATGGATGTTGACCTGCTCGTCGACGAGCAGCGTCACATCTTCGATGAGAAGGCCGAGCATGCGCTTGCGTTCGACGGCACCGGTGCGCTCGTCGTTCCAGATGCGCGGGAAATCGGCGGCCAGCGCCCTGATGCGCTTCTGCGCTGGCTCATCCAGCAGCGAGCGGTCGGCTTCGTTCTGGCGCTCGTGCTCGCGCTGGAGTGCGTCGAGGTCGCACAGCCGTGCGTTCCAGTCGGCTTCCAGCGCGTCGGCGACCAGGCGGTTATCCGGATCGACCTTCAGGTAGCGCCGGCGGGCCAGTTCAGCCTCGTAGCGGGCGCGTTGCAGCTGCGTGCCGCGCAGGGCCGCGGCCTGCTCCACGCGCTGGGTGATCTCCTGCTGCACGGCAAGCGCGACGTCGATCGCTGCCGGCGCCATCGCCTCCAGCAGGAGCGCGCTCACCGCGTCGTCGACTGGAGCGCCGCGCACCCATTGGCAATGTTTGCCGGCGTGCCGCACGACGGCTTCGTTGCAGACATAATACGGGCGCAGCCGCCCCTCGAATGGCTCGTAATGGACGCGCATACGTGCACCGCAGCGACCGCACAGCAGCCGTCCCTGCAACAGACCGCTGCCCTGGCGAGGCATGCGTCCACGCAGGCCGGGTGAAAAGCCGGTGGCGTTCTGTTCCAGGGTAGTCTGATTGCGCTCGTACTCGGCCCAGGAAATGTAGCCCTCGTGGGCTTCGGGTATAAGCACCTGCCAATCGGATCTCGCCACGCGCAGCTGCACGGACTTGAGCTTGGCATTGTAGGCGGTGCGCGTGCGCCCATAGGCGAATGCGCCGGCATATCGCGGGTTGTGCAGAATCTGGAGCACGCGGGAATGGTCTATCTCGCTCCACAGGACGTCGCCCTTGCCGATGCCGCGACGGATACGCCGGGGAAAGAGGATCTTCTCGCCGCGCAGGCGGCGCACGACGGCGCAGGCCGAGCCGGTCTCGCGGAAGGTATCGAACAGGAGCCGCACCGTGTTCTGGATCTGTCGGTCGGGATCGAGCACGACCCGCGCGTCAGGGGTGTAGACCAGTCCGATCGGCAACGGCATCTCGAGCTCGCCGCGGCGCGCCTTGTTGAGAATGCCGCCTTGCAGCCGAGACTTGAGGATGTGCAGTTCGGCCTCGCTCATCGTGCCCTTCAGCCCGAGCAGCATGCGATCGTTGAAATAGGCCGGATCGTAGACGCCGTCCTCGTCCATGATGAGCGTGCGCGACAGGGCGGCCAGCTCAAGGAGACGGTGCCAGTCGGCATTGTTGCGTGCCAGGCGCGACACTTCCAGCCCCAGCACGATCCCTGCATGCCCCATCGCCACTTCACTCACCAGGTGCTGGAAGCCGTCGCGGTCGTGCGACTGCGCGCCGGAGAGGCCGAGGTCGCTATCGATGACGTGGACACGTTCGATCGGCCAGCCCAGCGCCACTGCGCGATCGCGCAGGGCGTATTGCCGCTTGGTGCTCTCGGTGTTCTCGAACACCTGACGGAGAGAGGACTGACGCACGTAGAGGAATGCATCACGCCGCAGATGGTCGGCGCCAACCTTCATGGCGATGTCAGTAGACATGATTGCCTCGCGTCTCTGCTGCCAGCACCATGTTGGCGAGCATGTGCACGAGCTGGCGATCGTGCACGGCCGCCGAAGCCGTGGGCGGCGGTTCGGGCCGCCGATGCATCGACGGGGAAGGCTGAGGGGCCGCGATCAGCACCGCCAGCCCTTGCCAAAAGCCATGAAAAACGATGGCGCCCATGTCCTTGACGCAGGCCTGACCGCATAGGACGGCGGCGCGCAGCGTCTCATAGAAATCCTTGCAGCCGTGCGGCAGCATCGGGGTGCGCGCATGGGGTTCACCGTTTTTTTTACGGGCCATCGCGCGTTCGATGCTGCGGGGATGGACGCTGATACCGAGTGTCGAATGCAGCAGCTGCGCCAGGGATCGCGCCTGCAGCGGAGCACCCGTGTGCTGGTTCTGCTCGATGAGCTGCATAACTTCGTCGGTGAGCTTGTGGGCCGACTTTGGTCCACGCGTGCGCGGCAGCAGGCCGGCAATGCCCTCGCGTTCAAACGCGGCCTCGGCCTGATAGTAGGTGGGCCGCGACAGACCGAAAAGCGCGGCGGCATCGGCTTTGTTGACGCCATCCTCATGGACGTGACGCAGCACCTCGTACTTCACCTGCACGAGATCGAGAGGATCGAAGAAGCTGGATTCACGAAACCAGGGGGCGCGGACGGCTTCGGGGCGCGTGTTGAGCGCTCCGAGCTGGCGCAGTCGATCGCGTTTGGTCTGGTTGGGCATGGTATATCCCCTTGCTTATGTGTAAATAAAATTACGCCTCGATAGAGAGGGTGTCAATCTAATGGAGGCAGCTGCCATACCGGTCCAACCCGGACAATGCGAGTAAAACCGGCGACTGGAACGGCGGTGAATCCGGCATGCGGCGGCATAATTAGGTTGACACATGCGGCATAAATTGCCTGACACGTGTTCAGCCGCCATGGCTGCGCTCGATTTGCCCGATCAACGCCGCCAGGGTTGCCAGATCACATGGACGCACGAACGACCGACCGGCCGCGACCTGAATGAAAACATCGGGTTCAGCGACGTCCGTCCATGACGCAAGCAGCGAGCGAAGTCGTCCCGCCGCGTCGTAGAACATGACGCGGTCCTCGCCCCAGTTCTGCTTGCGGGTCGACAGCACGAAGCGCTGGCCGCGCCATGGATGGAACGGGTGCGTGATCTCGAACTCTATACGCGCTCGAGTGTCAGCACGAACTGCAGTCCTGGACTTGAAAGAAAGCCAAGGTCGAGGCGGCGGTGCGGATTGTCGAGCGCTGGCTTCTCGGCCGCCTGCGCCATCGTGTCTTTTACAGCCTGGCCGAGGTCAACGCGGCGATCGGCGAGTTGCTTGCCGATCTGAACGATCGCCGCGTGCTACGCCGTGTCGGCTGCACGCGGCGACAACTGTTCGACGAGATCGACCGGCCCACACTCAAGCCGCTGCCGGCTGAGCGTTACGTCTTTGCTGAATGGCGCATTCGGCGCGCCGGCCTCGACTACCATGTCGAGATCGACCGGCACTATTACTCGGTGCCATACCGCTTTGCGCGGGAGCAGGTCGAGGCGCGCATCACGGCGACCACCATCGAGCTGTTCCGCAAGGGCGAGAGGATCGCCGCCCATCTGCGCTCCAGCGGCAATGGACGGCACACGACGGTGTCGGATCACATGCCTTCATCGCACCGCCGCTTTGCCGACTGGACGATCGAGAGGATCAACCGGGAAGCTTCCGCGATCGGCCCGGATGCGGCCTTGCTGTGCCAGAAGATACTGGCGGATCGGCCGCATCCCGAACAAGGCTTCCGCGCCTGTCTTGGCGTCATCCGGCTCGTCAAGGGCTTCGGTCGCGAGCGCGTCAACGCCGCCTGCGGCCGGGCGCTGGAGATCAACGCCAGGACTTATGGCTCAGTCCGCTCAATCCTCGACAATCACCTCGACCGGGCATCGTCGCGCCAGGCGACGGCTCGCGAGCCCATCGACCACCCCAATATCCGCGGTTCCCGCTATTACCACTGAAGGAGAATGACATGCTTGCACATCCCACCCTCGACCGGCTCAACGCCATGGGCCTGACCGGAATGGCCAAGGCATTCAATGAACTGGCCGCCAATGCCGAGGCCGAACAGCTATCGCATGGCGAATGGCTGGCGCTGTTGCTCGACCGGGAATGGAGCTGGCGCTACGATCGCAAACTCGGCGCCCGCCTGCGCTTTGCCAAGCTGCGCCATCAGGCCGCCCCTGAGGATGTGGACTATCGCGGTGAGCGTGGCCTCGATCGAGCCTTGTTCCTCAAGCTCATCGCGGGCGACTGGATCGATGCCCACGACAATCTGGCCATCTGCGGCCCATCAGGGGTTGGCAAGAGTTGGTTGGCCTGCGCGCTCGGGCATAAGGCCTGCCGGGACGACCGGTCCGTTCTCTATCAGCGTGTCCCACGCCTGTTCGCCAACCTGGCGCTCGCCAGAGGCGATGGTCGCTACGCACGCCTGCAACGCACGCTCGCCCGCGTCCAATTGCTGATCCTTGATGATTGGGGCCTTGAACCACTCGACGATCAGGCCCGGCACGATCTCCTCGAAATCCTCGAGGATCGCTACGGCCGCCGCTCCACCATCATCACCAGCCAACTGCCCGTGTCAGCATGGCATGACGTCATCGGAAATCCGACTTATGCCGACGCCATCCTGGATCGCCTCGTTCACAACGCTCATCGCATCGATCTGACGGGCGAAAGCCTGCGGCGAAAGCAGCCGCAAAAAGCTTGACACCTGACGCATACGAAATGACAACAATCAACGCCAGCAGAGCCCTAGCCCCAGGGGGCGAGATCATATCGGAATCCGGGGGCGCAATCATATCGGAACAAAGGGGCGGCTTCGTCGGAATCGGCACCCTGGGCCACAAAGCCTGCCGGGACGGGCGCTCCGTCTCCTACCAACGTGTCCCGCGCCTGTTCGAGGCAATGGCGCTGGCTCGTGGCGACGGTCGCCATGCCCGCATGCTCAAGTCTCTCGCTCGCGTCGAGCTGCTGATATTGGACGACTGGGGCATCTCGGTGCTCACTCAAAGCCAGCGCATCGATCTGCTGGAGATGCTTGAAGACCGCAACGGGCGGGCCTCCACCATCGTAACAAGCCAAGTGCCCGTCGATCAGTGGCACGAAGTCATCGGCGACGATCCCACCCTTGCCGACGCCATCCTCGACCGCCTCGTTCACAATGCTCACCGCATCAACATGACCGGCGAAAGCTTGCGGAAAATAGCTGGCAAGCAAGCGCTTGACGCCGACTAAAAACCAGTGAACTCATAGCAACCGTCGGTCAGGCTTCTGCTGCCCACGATCGCGTGAAATCACTGCCCACGATCAGCGAAATGCGCACTCGACGTCCGCAAGGAGATCCAAGCCCGGCATGAAGAAGCAGATCGGCTACGCTGCCGCGCGGTCGAGCGCGCCAAGATCGAGGCCGATCACGCCCAGCGCCGTTTCATGCTGGTCGATCCCGATAATCGTCTCGTCGCCGACACGCTCGAAGGCGAATGGAACGAGAAGCTCCGTATTTTGGCCAAGGCCCGCGAAGATCGCGAGCGTGCCCGGGAGCACGATCAATTCATCCTTGATGAAGCTGTCCGCGAGCGGCTGGTCGCAATGACGGTGGATTTCAACAAGCTCTGGGCGGATCCCGATACCCCGAACCGCGAACGCAAGCGACTGCTTGCCCACATCATCGAGGATGTCACTCTCGTCAAGCTACCGGCGGAAGGAACCACCAAGGTTCACGTGCGATTCAAAGGCGGCAAGATCCAGACGCTCACCACCCTGAGCCCAAAATCTTCCGCCCAGCAGGTCAAGACGCAGCCCGGCATCGTCGAACTGGTCGATAAACTCCTCGACGACCACATCTATTCCGAGATCGCAGAACTGCTCAACCAGAAAGGATACCGTCCGGGCGAGGCCGCACGCCGCGGTCGCCACAACGCCCGCTTCACGGCCTTGCGAGTTGCCTATCTCGTTCACCAATACAAGCTGCGCTCTCGCTATGACCGTCTGCGGGAACGTGGAATGCTGACAAAACAGGAAGCGGCCGCGCGTCTCAATATCCACGAGCACACCGTCACCAGATGGGCCAAGCATGGCCTCATCACCAGCCACGCCTACAACGGGCACTATTGCCTGTACGAACTTCCCGTTTCGGATCTACCGCAAAAACAATGCAGCCGATGGAACCGGCTCGTCGATCGCGCTGCCGCACGAAGGCAAAATGCCAGCCAGGCAAAAACTCTCAACTGAAGACGAAAGGGACGTAGTATGAATGCAGATCGTTCGTAAACAGGCAGGCACCCTGGCCGTCATGCCAGATCACCTTGATCAGCCCTCCTCGACGCCCGCGGAAACAAAACAAATGGCCGCTGTGCGGATTGCGCTTCAACGTCTCCTGCACCATCAATGCGAGGCCGGGGAAACCATGTCCGTATAGCCAGTGGCGAGCCACACCTTCACACCGCTCGGGACCGGGATCATCGCCGCTCCAGCACATCAAGAATCCGGCCGAGCGCCTCGGTATCGATATCACTCTCAATCCGCAGGCGACGGGCACCGCCAAGCTCGATCGTCACCATGCTGCTCTTCTTGCGCGGTCGGGAGATCGGCGCTGGCTGCGCCTCGACGACCTCCACGGGAACAAGCTGCGGCACGGACGGCGCGGAGATCTGGCAGAGCTCCTTGCGCCACCGGAAAAGCTGGCTCACATGAAGGCTCGCCGATCGCGCGATCTCCGAAACACTGGCCCCAGGCTCGAACGTCGCAGCGACCAGCCGCTCCTTCTCTTCCCGAGACCAGCGCCGGCGCCGCTCGACCGACGTGATCACTTCGATCTGATGCTTCGTCACAGGGCTACTCCTAGTGCTTGCACTAGGACTTGCAGCCTTCAGCCTACCTCAGCAAGGCGGCCGTCACCGTGGGGATACGGCTTTTGCGGATGCGGATCGGCTTCAGTGGTCGCCGCGATCGCTGCCGCAGGCGGCTTTCAGCGTCGCAGGAAAGGATTGCCTCGTGATTGGTCTGGCTGCCGTCGATGACGATGCGCTCCGGCTGGCCATGGCGCGCCAGCGCCTTGCGGAGGAAGCGTTTGGCCGCCACCAGGTCACGGTTTTCGCTGAAATTTGAATTCGACGGTGTCGCCGAGGCTGTCGATGGCGCGGTAAAGATACATCCACTGGCCGCGGACCTTGATGTACGTCTCGTCCATATGCCACTTGCTGCCGACCGCACGCTTGCGCCGGTTGAAGCGCTCCAGCAGCTGCGGCGAGAAGTGAGCGACCCAGCGATGCACGGTGGAGTGGTCGACCTTCAAGCCGCGTTCGGCCATCATCTCTTCCAGATCGCGCAGGCTCAGATTGTAGGCCAAGTACCAGCGCACGCACAGGAGGATCACCGACTGGTCGAAATGACGGCCCTTGAACATCACGTGCTCCTCCATAGCTGAGGAGCGTTCCATGACTGCCCCGCTTACCGAAAGGTTTGCGACAGAGCCACGTGGCTTCTCAAACCCTTCCAGGGCGGCAATGGTCATGGCACGGCTCCGAATCATGGGAGCCTTATGGATCAGATCAACCGCAATCCAAAAAGCGCGTTGACCCAAGTTCGTTGCCCTGGGTCAAACCCCATGACTCTTGGTATAAGCCCGCTTGGCGTCTATACTGAACACATAACCGATGCCCCGCGCGGTCTTTATTATTTGTGGTGCACGCGCATCCACTTCGATCTTTCGGCGCAAGCGCAGAACCTGAACATCGACGCTGCGATCGAAGATGTCCTCGTGAATGCGGGTGGCCCGTTGAAGGTATTCTCGGGACAATGGCTGATTGGCCGCCTCGAGGAAGGCAACCAGAAGAGTGTATTCTCCCTTTGTGAGCGGTACTGGCCTGCCCGAAGGGTGTCGGAGCTGTCGAGTCCTCAAGCGGAGCTCCCATCCGCCGAACAACCATCTTCCCGATTCTGTCTTTGGCTGGTTTTGCACGGAGGTGGCCAAACGCCGTCTGACAAGGGCGTTGATGCGCATCGAAAGCTCGAGCATTGACAACGGCTTACTCAAATACTCGTCTGCACCGGCTTCTAGCCAGGCCAACATATCGTTCTCGCTGCGGTGGTTCCCAGTGACGACGATGGGTATGCTCCCGCCGTCGCGGAGATTGCGCAAGATTTCGGCGCCACCACTGTGATCAAAATCCAAACTGGCGATGATGACGTCCGGCTCTCGCTTTTCGCGTAGTTCCAACGCTTTCGCGTGCGTATGTGCCACAGTGGTTGACATATCGCACCTCTGCAGGTGCAGTTCCACTGTTTTGATAAACGCAAGATCATCGTCGACTATAAGGACGTTTACTGTCTTGCATGCTTCATTCATATTTTTTTCTCCACTCGCGCCCACCTAGTCGGTGCTGGTCTGGCCGCAACCTTCCAACTGCAGTTCGCTGCTTAGCTGGACGCATTTGGGTGCAGCAGCCGCCTCCAATTTGCACGGCCTTGGGATTGCGGCTGTAACCGAAGGAACTTGATTTCGTAGCGCTGCCGCTTAACGCGTTGGGCAAGTGCCGTGGCCTTTTGCTGTTCGCGTTCGTCTACCTCCGCTAAACGCCCCTCGAATCGGGTTGGAGTTTTCCGCGCCATTTCGTCGCCGGGGCGGCTTTGAAGATGAGATTCGGCGTCTAAAAGGTCTACCGCCGCGCCCGAAGCAGAAGCCAAGCGGGATGGAGCAGTCCAAGCAGAGCTCGCCTCCGGCAACGGTCCCAAGCGGCGTGCTCGAGCCGGGCGATCGTCACCGAAGAACGCCGTCTTTGTTATGAGCCGCCACCGGGCTCGCGGTTTCTGGGGCGGACAAGCTTCGTGGTGCAGGATCTGACGATCGGGGTGCGGGTGGTCCGCTATCATCGGGACCGCGGGCGCCTGCCGGATGGCCGGATCGTCGTCGCTGCGCTGCCGGACGGGGTCGACGGGCACTTCGGTTTGGAACTTCGGCGTCTGGTGCTGTCACTTTATCACCAGGGTCAATCGAAATAGATCGGATCGTCGGGTTGCTGCGCGACTTCGGTGTGTCGATCTCCAAGCGCCAGGTCGTGCGGATCCTGACCAGCAAGATCGACGCCTTCGTCGCCGAAGCGAGGCAGGTTCTGACGGCCGGGCTCGCTTCGGCCGGTTGGATCAGCGTCGACGACACCGGGGCCCGCCACGGTGCGGTCAACGGCCTGTGCACGCAATTGGGCAATGACTGCGGATTCCAGGGAATGACCGGACGGGATTCCGATCAAAATCCGGACGGCATTCCGATTTGAAGCCGGCCAGCGTTCCAACCAAAGACCGGCCAGTTTTCGGCACTGAAGATCACCTCCTGGGTCAGCAACTTTGGCATCAAATACCTCGCTACGGACGAGGAGATTTTGATGCCGGCAAAGAGAAGGCTGACCATGAGACAGTTGAGACAAATGCTTCGGCTTGCCGGAAGCGGGACCAGCTCCCGCGAGATTGCGGTCGTGCTGGGAATAGCACGCAGTACGGTGCAGGATAATCTGCAGCGCGCAGCGGCAATCGGGTTGAGCTGGCCCCTGCCAAGCGAGCTGACCGATGACGCGCTTGAGAACAAACTCTTCGCTCGCAATGGCGTCAAACAGGGCACGCGGCGGCGCACAGAGCCGAACTGGGCCAATCTTGCCGTGGAGCTCAAGAAGCCGGGCGTCACGCTCCTCATCTTGTGGGAGGAGTATCGAGGAAGTCATCCCGACGGATATGGCTACAGCCGTTATGTTGCGGCCAAATTTATGTTGCGTCTCGGGGGGATGAGCCAAGGATCTCGGTGATTTCCTTGGCCCAAGCCACCACATAAGAAGAACGGCGAGGGAGTTCGCTACAGGGCTTTCAGGAATGCCATTAATGACGGCAGAGATCGCTGCCGTGGGGGCTCTTTCAAGCCGCTGATATCAACCTTGGCCAACGCCTTGGCCTTCATTTCCAGATCAACCTCGGCGTAGATGTGCGTGGTGTCCAACGACACATGGCCGAGCCAAGCGCGGATGGTGTTGATATCGACACCGGCACGCAGGAGGTGGACGGCTGTCGTGTGCCGAATCGTATGAGGGCTGACGCGCTTCGTCGCCAGGGTCGGCACGGTTTTGCTCGCCATGGCGGCATATTGCGTCACGACGCGGTGTATTCCGAACCGTGTCAAAGGTTCCTTCATCCGCCCCAGAAAGACTGCATCGCTCCTATCCCGATCGGTCACGAGGCGAGCCAGCGATATCGCCGTCGTTGGCCACAATGGGCAGATCCGGACCTTGTTTCCCTTGCCATGGAGTCGCACTGACGGGGACGTGCACAGCTGAAGATTGCCGACCGTCAACTTTGCTGCCTCATCGGCGCGCGCACCAGTGTTGTAGAGGAATAGCAGCAGGGCATGGTCGCGCACTCCAAGACTCACACGCCTGTCGGGTTGGCCGAGGAGCGCATCCATCTCAGCTTTTTCGAGATAGCCGATCGCGGCCTTTGCCGTCTTCTTGAATGGTATCGCCCTTATCTCGGAACACCAGGCCAGGTTGACGGGCGAACGCATGCCGATGAAGCGTGCCAGTGAATGAATGGTCGCAAGCCGTTGGTTACGGGTTGCTTCGCTGCATCGGCGATCACGTTGCAGATGGTCCAGGAATTTGCGGACGATTGCCGGCGTCAGCTCTTCCACCGTCATACGATCGATAGCACGACCTCCCTGCTTGCTTGCAAACGGCAGCAGCAGTGTAAGCGTGTCGCGGTAGCTGGCTTGGGTGTTGCGGGAAAGATTGCGTTCGGCAACCAGGTGCTCCAACAGGAAACGACGGATCCACGGACCAAGGAGGCTCTCATCCTTCATGGTTGGCCCCCATTGCGTATTGCGCAAAGCGCTGGCTGGCTGCATCGAGGAGATCCGGCGTCATGTGCAGATAGCGCTGTGTTGAACGGATATCGATGTGACCAAGGTAGGTTGCGAGTTGCGGGAGCAATCGCTGCACGTCTTGGCCGGAGCGATACCAGGCAATCACCCGGTGCACGGCTGCCGTGTGACGAATATCGTGCAGTCGTGGCGGCCGAAGCTCGCCGACAGGACAACTGATTCCGGCGGCATGGCGGACATGCTGGAACCAGGAAATGACCCGCACGTAGTGCCACGGCCGGCCATCGCGCGTGGTTAACAACGGTGATTCTTGCCCGCGCGACAAAGGGAGAAGGCGCCGGCGTTCGATATGCGCAGCCAGCTCGCAGTTGAGCTTTGGTCCGATCGGCACAAGACGCGTTTTGAAGAACTTCGTGTCGCGGACAGTGATGATCTGCTCGGTCAGATCCACGTCGTGCAGGACCAAGCGAAGCGCCTCGCCGATGCGCATACCGGTACCGTAAAGCAGCAGGAGAAGGGTACGATAAATTGCCGGCACCTGAGGACTGTGCCCAACCTTCAGGATCGAGGTCGCGTCCACCAGTCGACGTAGCTCTTCGGTCGAGTAGACGTACGGGGTCTGTTGCGGCGGCAGCTTCGGGATTGTTGTCGGCAGCGGCGAGAACGTCGCATGGCCGCGGCTGACGGCGAACCGGTAAAAGCCGCTCAGGACTTTGTAGCGCAGCATCCAGGCGGCGCTGAGCGAGCCGCTGCCTTGGAGAAACGCGGCTACCGTCTCTGGGGTAATCTCGCTGATCTCGGGATTGCCCAACACACGGCAGAACCTGCGCAGCAGCACCTCGGCGGACTCGAAACGCATGCCTAATGACCGCTGCTTGGCCAGATAAACGTCGACGACATCGGTCAGCATCATTGCAGCGCTCCCAGGTCGAATGCACCAACCTCGCGAAGAGCTGCCAAGTTCACCTTGGCGTAGATACTGGTTGTCGCCGCGCTACGGTGCCCCAGGTGGTCTCCGATCTCTTTTATCGACAGACCTTCGGCAAGAAGCCGGGAGGCGCAGGCATGGCGCAGCGCATGCCCGCCGCGATGGGCCGCTTCGATTCCAAGCGCGACAAATCTGCGGTTCGCGACATCATAGATGCTCCCCGCCTTCAACGGCCGACGGGGCGCTTGCATGCAGAGGAAGACTTCCGGGCACGACGACGATGGCCGTATCGTGTCGATGTAGTGGGCGAGCGCCTCAGCAACAGACGAGACGAGCGGATAAATCTGCGGCTGGCGGCGCTTCAAACGGAAAAGCCGTAGCGTCCGACCGGCCCAGTCGATCTGATCGAGGCGCAATGCCACTACTTCCCCGCTGCGCATTCCATAGACCGCAAGTAGCAGCAGGATTGCACGATCGCGGATGTCCCGCGGCTTGTCGGTCTCGGCATCGGCTAACATGCGCTGCACGTCTGACCAGTCCGGGGCGTACGGCAGAGACTCCTGTCGGTAGAGCCGGGGACGGCAAATCGATCCGGCCAGGCTGTCTGCGCACATTCCCCGCTTTCCTGCGTAGCGCAGAAATCCGCGCAGAGCCGAAGCGGTGTTGGCGACCGACACGCGGGACCATCGTCCCGTCGCCTGGGTAACGAAATAAGCGTCGATGTCCCCGGCCTGAAGATCCCCGAGTTGCCGGTTCGTCTGGTCGCACCAGCGCAGGAACCTACCGATCACACGGGTCCATTGCTCGAGCGTCGATGGTGTGAAGCCGCGCTCATCGCGCATCCATCTCACATACTCATCGAGTTGGCTCTGATACTCGAACCCGGCACTCGGTTCACGCCACCAACCGAGAAATCGAAGCCAAGGTCGTCCGATATCGATCAGTCTTCGCGCCGCGGTGACGGCTCCGTGGGCTTGTTGCCTCTCAATGGCGATCTGTCGGAGGGCCTCGATGTCGATGCCCTCCGAAGCGGCATCCGGGCCGAGACGCGTAGCAATCCACAACAGCTCGCTGCGCTTGGTTCTGAGAGAAAAGGGAGTGGCGCCGCGTTCCGCGCAGTGGCGAAGGTAACGATTCCGCTCTTCGGCAAACGGCGCGTCATCATTGTGGTGGCCCGACGAGTGGCCGGAAGTCGTCTTATCCATAGCAAACCTCCATTGGAAAAGGCTTGCTAGCCAGCCATTAAGTTATGTTGCGTCAAGGACCCAACGACGGCCAGACGCCTGAGAAAGAAAAGGGCTTCCGCAACATAAATTTGGCCGCAACATAACGGCTAAAGTGTTATGCCGAACATATTAGTCGGTTCTGCGAGCTCTTTCGCAGCTTCGAACAGCGGCTTTCCCCGACGATGCGCCAGGAACACGCCGCCGACGACAAGGGCTTCGTCGACTATTCCGGCAAGAAGATCCCGATCGTTGATCGAGACACCGGCGAGATTCGTGAGGCGGAGATCTTTGTGGCAGTGCTGGGAGCGTCCAGCTTCACCTATGCCGAAGCCACCTGGACCCAGACACTGCCTGATTGGATTGGTTCACACGTCAGGATGTTTCGTTTCTTTGATGGCGTTCCCCGCCTGATCGTCCCCGACAATCTGAAGTCGGGTGTCAGCCGCGCCAGCTTCTACGATCCCGAGATCAATCGCAGCTACGGCATGATGGCATCCCATTATGGCGTCGGCGTTCTTCCGGCACGGCCGCGACGGCCGAAGGACAAGGCGAAGGTTTCATAGTGCGTCCTGTTCGGCTGATGGCACGGTAATGGAGGCAGGGCGGGCGGGATTAGCGTTACAGCCTGGGCGACCTTTGATGATCTCGAGGTGGGAAGGAATATCCCACAGACCCCGGCTGAGATTGTCGCTGTAGACTTTGGTGATGAGCCCCTGACGTCCCCATTGATGCACGGTGGTCTCGGCGATCTCGAAGCGTTCGGCCACTTCCTGGGTGGTGAGCATACCACAATCGCGCAGGCGCTGGCGACGACCGGGCAGGTTATAAGTTCGGCGGATGAAAGCGATTTTCTTGAGATTGAACGGCTTGCCGTCCCAGGTCCGCTGACCGCGTTCATTGAAGATGTCGGCGACCTCGCGATCGCAATAACGGTCGAGCAAGCGGTCGACCTCGGCGATCAAGTCGGGCTTGGATTTACGGATCTGGAAGATCGGCAGCGGCCGGTCCAGCGTCAAGGTTCGGGTCGCCCCGCCGGAGAGCCGCACGTTTGCGGTAATCGTCTCGGCCTTGATTAAGGTGACATCGGCGACCAGCAGCCGCAGGATACGCTTGCGCTCGCGGACATCGATGCGGGCATCGCTCCAGATCCGCGGGAACTGCTCGGCAAGATCGCGGACGCGTTGCTGCGTCTCGGCGTCGAGGGCGGCGGCTTCCTCGGGCGCGCGTCGTTCATAGTCCTCGACAACGTCGGTGTGGAGCCGCAGCTTCTCGTTCCACTCGGCCTCGAGAGTGTCGGCAACGAGGCGATTGTCGGGATCGACCTTCATGTAGCGGCGCCGGGCGAGCTCGGCGTCATGACGCGTCCGCTCGATATGCTGTCGGCGCAACGTGTCCATCTCGGCGGCGCGTGCCTCAAGCTCGCGCTGCACCGCCAGGGTGACCTCAAGGGTCATCGGCGTCATCAGCTCGACAAGCAATGCACCCACCGCCGGGTCGACGACTTTGCCGGGCACGGACTGGCAGACCTTGCCGCCACGGCGGGTGGCGGTTTCCTGGCAGATATAGGTCGGGACAGGCTGACCATGCTCCTGGCTGTAATGGACGCCCATGCGCCCGCCGCAAAGGCCGCAGAGAACTCTGCCCTGGAGCAAGGCGGATCCTTCGCGGACCGGCCCGGCGCGGCGCTGCATTCCGTAGGCTTGCGCATTGGTGGCGAGACGCTCCTGGTTGGCCTTGAAGCGCTCCCAGTCGATATAGCCCGGATGCAGGTCGGGCATGACGAACCGCCAGTCAGCCATATCCACCTTGATCTGCGAGACGCCGCCGCCCGGCCGGGGCCGTCCACGCGTTCGACCGTAGACGAAGGCGCCGGCATATCTCGGATTATGCAGGACCTGGAGAGGATGCGGGCGTGCCGTGGCGGCGCCCACATGAGTTCGCCTTTGTGCAGTCCCTTGCGCAGTCGCCGCGGGAACAGGGTGCCTTCGTCGAGGAAGAACTTGACGGTTCTGGTTGCGCTGCCCAGGCGCTCGAAGGTGGTGAACACCATGCGGAGCGCGGCCTGCACCTCGGCGTCCGGGTCGAGTGCGAGGGTGCCATCGGGCAAGTAGACCAAGCCCACGGGCGGGCCTATCTTCAGATCGCCGCGGCTTGCCTTGTTGAGTTGGCCGCCGCGCATGCGCGCCTTGAGGAAGTGCAACTCCGCTTCCGACATCGTTCCTTTCAAACCCAAAGAAGTCTGTCGTTGAAGCTGGCCGGGTCGTACGAACTATCATGTTGATACCCTCATTCGGTAGCGGATTGAGTAAAGTCGAGGTGTTGCCGCACGCCGGATTTGAGCTCTTTTATTGCGGCGATTGTTGCAGCGGCATCTGGAAACAGAACGCGTTTGTGAGTGGCGCTTTGGTGGATACTGATCACGCCATTGCGGATTCGATGCCGTATCCAGGAGCGAGAAACGTCCGCCGCCATCGCTAATTCAGACACCGATAGCCACCCGGGAATGTGGTGAGAGCGGGCTGGTGTAGACTGCCTCAATACGCGATGGCCTTGTCGGACGACCTGGACGGTGCGCACAGGAACGTAGCTGCGGCGCGGTGAGCGGAAACCTTCCTTAGTCAGTCTGGCAGCTATTGCCGTGTCGTCGAGCCCTTGATGAGCCAGTTCGAGCAGCCGGACCTCCATCTCGGCGCCGCGAGACAGGGCGCTCAAGGCATGAACTCTCGGCTCGACCTCGCGTTCGGTAACTTCACCGCCTCGCCAAACGATGCGGATCGTAATCCGATCTCGGACCACCCGTTGCAGGATCACTTTGTCGATCAAGCTGCGTATTAAGGCTTTCTTGCGTCCCCACTCTATGTCAGGTCTCTGCCAAAATTCAGGAAGTTGCGAACTGGCAGCGATAAAATCATTCTGTTCTGTCGGCGTCAGATCGTCAGATTGACTTTGCATCGCGCGATGGCGCTCAAGTGCATCCTCCGCTTGACGAAGCTCACGCAGAGCCCTCTCCCAACGGCGCTCCAACTCTGCCGCGATCAGCCGATTGTCTGGGTCAACCCGATCGTATTGCCGTTCTGCGAGCAGCGCTTGATAACGCAGCCGTTTGATCTGCTGCTCTTCAGCGCGCTCAAAAGCCTCGTCTGCCTGCTGACGAGCATCTTTGGCGTGCATCAACTCGGCCAACTCAGCCGGACTGGCCGCCGCGAAGAAGGCCTCAACGACGCGGGCGTCGATGGGATCGGCTGGCAAATGCTGGCATAGGGCTCCGCCCTGGCTGCGTGCCAGGAAGTTGCAGACGTAACGGTTGCCGTTCTTGTATTCAACGCCCATTTTATGGCCGCATCGCCCGCACCAGACAATGCCTTGCAACACCGCCGCGCCATCACGCGGCGCACCGCGTGTCTGGTTTCGTCGGTATTCAGCATGATTGTCAGTCAGCATGGTCTGGATCCGCTCGTAACGCTCCCAATCGAGATAAGCAGGATAACGGTCTTTCACTACGATTTTCCACTCTGCCATTGGCCGGCGTCGCGAGATGATCTTACCACTTGCATATCTGGTGTGACAGGACTGGGTGCGGCCATAGACAAAGGCGCCGGCATAGGCCGGGTTCTTCAACATCCCGGCAAGCATGCTGGCAGTTGGGACGCGCCAGATAACGTCGCCAAATCGATTTCGCCGCGGTATGGTGAGCGCACGATCCCGCAAGGAACGGATCACTTTTCCGACGGTGCCCAACTCCCAAAATGCAGAGAATATCAGGGCAATCCGGTCCTGCACTTCCTGGTTTGAATCCTTCATCACGACACCATTGGCGTCCCGCTCCAACCCGGCTGGTAATAGCAATGCCAGCTCGCCCCGCTTAGCCTTGCTGAGCAAACCGGCTGTCAGGCGGCCACGAAGCGTGTGCAATTCTACTTCCGAGATCGTACCCTTCAGGCCAAGCAACAAGCGCCCGTTGGCCGAGCCCGGATCGTAAATTCCGTCGCGGTCGCCGATGAGGCATTGCCGATAGCCGCATAAATCGAGGAGCGGGTACCAATCGGAACAATTGCGGGCAAGCCGTGTCACTTCATACGAGAGAACGATGCCAACTTCACCCAATGTGACGCGTCCAAGGAGATCTTTGAAGCCGGCCCGGTGAGCCGCCGCAGCTCCACTCTGGCCAAGGTCCGCGTCGATCACTTCGATATTGTTTTCGTCCCAGCCGAGATCTCCCGCACGCTGATGCAATGCATATTGCAGCCGCAGGCTTTCCTGGTTGTTGACCATCTGATGTGGTGTCGATTGCCGGATGTAAATCACGGCTTTTCGGCACAAATGCTGGGTCGTTATCAGATCCGACATCATGGCTCGCCCTCCAGAGAACCATGCGGGTCCGATAGGGGTGATTCGGTTTCTGACGTCAGGCTATCATGCTCAGGTATATCGAAGGAACTTTGCGGCGCCTGCGCCTTTGCAGAGCAGACAAGGCGAATAAAATCGCGAACGCTCGTAGTTGAAAGCTTGGCTAACGGCAGATCTGGTGCCGATGGATACAGATTGGTGGCCGAGATCGGAATCTTCAGGAAAACATCATCGCGGTAAACGACAAGAAGCTGACGATAGGGGTCGGCGCCGCTCGGTCTGCCCGCCAAAATGAAATCGCGCCCATAAAGTGGGTGCGTCGGATCGGCAACTGTTATCCGTTGATCATCCCCAAATCTAATTGGGGCATTAAGATGTGTGTTCGTAGACGCCATCCTCATCGAGGATGAGGGTGCTGGTCAGGGCGCACAGCTCAAGCAGCCGGTGCCAGTCGGCGGAGTTGCGGGCCAGGCGCGAGACCTCCAGCCCCATGACGACGCCGGCCTTGGCGAGGGCTACCTCGCTGACCAGTTCCTGGAAGCCGTCGCGGGCAACGGCGCTGGATCCCGATTTGCCCAGGTCGCAGTCGATCACGTGGACGCGTTCGGCCGGCCAACCGGCGGCAATGGCGCGATCACGCAGCCCATACTGTCGCTGCGTGCTCTCGCCGTTCTCGGCGACCTGTCGCAGCGTAGACTGACGGATGTAGAGGTAGGCGTCGCGCCGAAGGTGGTCGGCGGTGACTTTGAGGTCAGGCATGTGCTGGCTCCGCGGTTAGCGTGACAACAAGGCTGGCAAGGATGAGGGTGAGCTCGCTGGCGGCGATCGCGCCTGCCGACGGGGTGCGATGTACCGGGCAAGGCGGCGTAAAGTTGGGTGTTGTCGTTGCGGCCTTGATCCAGGCGACCATGCCTTGACGGCGCAGGGTTACGAGTCCTGATCCGGTGATCAGCCGGGCGCTGAGCACCGCGGTGCGCAGTTGTTCGTATGTGCCGACGAGGCTGGTCGCGCGGACGGTTAAGGCAGATCGAGTGGTTTTTTTTTGGGCGCCATGGCCCGCTCCAGACTTCGCCGGTGCACCCTGACGCCAAAGCGTGTGGCGATAGCGTCTACACGTTGCGGAACGGTGAGGTCGGGCCTCGTCGTCCTGAGTTGGTCGATGTAGGCGAGGACCTCGGCAGAGATCTTGTGTCCGCCCTTTGGACCCCGCTGCCGGGGCACCAGCCCGGCGAGGCCCTGGTCGGCCAAGGCGCTCTGAGCTTTGTAGAAGGTCGGCCGCGAGACCCCGAAGGCGCTGGCGACGTCGCTGATCGGCACGCGATCGGCCTGATGGCGGCGCACCATCTCGTAGCGGACCTGCACAAGGTCCCTGGCATCGAAGAAGGGATTGCCTGCAAACAGCGTGTCGCGCACGGCCTCGGGGTGGGGGTTGAGTGCGCCGTCGCGGGCCAAGGCCTCGGCCTTTGGGTCGCGTCGTGCTGGCTTTTGCTTCGCCATGACCATCATCCAAATTGATTCGTAAATATAAATACGCCTTACATTCTGAGACGTCAAACAAGGTCGCTTCACGATGACCGAGACAAATCTTGCAATTCTGGGCATAGCTCCGGTATCCGAGCAGGCGTTGCGGCGTAATTTGCCTTACACCAGCGGCGTATTTAACCTTACGCATCCTCCCCCTCCACCGGCGCAGAGACCCGATCCAGCAGCGTGAGCAAATCCAATAGGTCGACCGTCCGGAACGCCGCGCGCCCGGCCGCGACGCGCCGGAATGCGTCAGGCTGCTCCATGTCCGTCATTGCGGCGGCAATCGTGGGCAAGGTCCCGTCCGCCGCCCGGTAGATCACCCGGTCGTCGCCCCAATGCGGGCTGCGGCTGATCATGTCGAAGGTCTGGTCTTTAAGCGGGTGGAATGGGTGAGTAATGCGGACCGTGAGGCCGGTCGTCCCCATACGGGCTGCAGTTGACGGCTTTATCCAAGGCCAAGGTCGAGAACGGCGTGCGTTTCGCCCAAAGCTGCATTCTGGGGCGCCTGCGCAAACAGACGTTCTTCTCGCTCGCCGAGGCCAATGCCGCGATCGCCGGCGTGCTGGAGCGCATCAACAATCATGTCATGCGCCGGCTGGGCGTCAGCCGCCGACAGCTCTTCGAGGCGGTCGAACGCGCGGCGCTCGCAAGCCTGCCCGCCGAGGATTACGAGTTCGCCGAATGGCGCTTTGCGCGGGTCTCGACGGATTACCATGTCGAGTTCCAAAGCTTCTTCTATTCCGTGCCGCACGGCCTCATCCGTCAGCAGGTCGATATCCGGGCGACAGCACGGATGATCGAGATCTTCCATCGCGGCGAACGCATCGCTGTGCATCAGCGCCGATATGGCGGCAAGCGCTATGGAACGGACCCCGCACACATGCCGAGCTCGCACCGCAGCTATGCGGAATGGACACCGGATCGCTTCCGGCGCTGGGGCGCATCGATCGGACCGCAAACCGAAGGGCTTATCACCGCCATCCTCGCCAGCCGGCCGCATCCTGAGCAGGGCTTCAGAACATGTCTGGGTATCCTGCGCCTTTATCGCGACATCAGCCGCGAGCGCGCCGAGACCGTTTCGGCGCGCGCCGTCGAGATCGGCGGCCTGACCTGCAAGACGATCGCCTCGCTCATCTACACCCAAAAGCGCGCGGGGCAGTCCACCGAACCCGCCGCCGTCATGGAGCACGCCAATCTGCGCGGCTGCGCGGCCCCGGTTACTTTCATTGAGGAGACAGAACGATGCCGACGAATATAACGAGACGAAATCGGGACTTTGGACCCGTGGCCTCCTGATCCGGCGCAATATCAGCGACGGTGATTTCGCATTCTTCACGACATGGTGCCCGGCCGGGACGGGCATCCAGACGCTCGTTTCCGTTGAAGGCCATCGCTGGGCGATCGAAGACAGCTTCGAGACCGCCAAGAACGAGCTCGGACTCGATCACAACGAAACCCGGTCATGGCATGGCTGGCATCGCCACGTCACCCTCGTCATGCTCGCCTTCGCCATGCTGGCGGCGATCCGGTACCGCGCCAATGACGCGACGCCCCAAAAAAGACCGCGGATGCCGACCATCAGGATCTGATCCGCTGGTCTATCCAGGAAGTCCGGCGCATCGCCACCAGGCTTGCCCAGCGTCGCATAAAGCCCGCCGACGTAATTGCGTGGTCATGCTGGAGGCGCGCCCATCAGGCTGCCGCTCGACGGGCTCACCTAAAATCGAAAATGCAACTGTAATGCTAGTTCTGCGAGGGCAGGTTGATTTCCAGCACACCGCGCTTACCGTTGCGGCGGCCGACCTGAATGACCAAATCGATCGTCTTTTTCGCATAATTGATTATCTCGCCATGTGACATCTGCACACCGGAGCGCATCACCATGAGCGCCAGTCTGTCGAAAGCAAGTTCGGGGCTATCGGCGTGTATAGTTGTTATCGCGCCGGGGTGGCCGGTATTTATCGCCTCAAGAAAGTCATAAGCCTCAATGCCGCGGATTTCACCGAGAATGATCCGGTCGGGACGCATTCGCAAACAGCTCTCCAGAAGTTTCGATGGGCTGCGAGCGGATTCCCCCTTACGGTCGGCGATTAGTCCAACTTGGTTCTTGTGGGGTGGATGAAGCTCCTGCGCATCCTCTATGGTGATGATCCGCTCGGCAGGGTTTGCCATCGCCAGTAAAGCGCGCGCCACCGTAGTCTTGCCAGACGACGTTCCGCCCGAAATCAGAACATTGAATTTTTCGTCAACGGCCTGTCGGAATAGACTCTTCAGGTCGCCAGCCTTGGCGGCATCGGCGATTGCCCGATGGCGTTCGTGCCGAACAGCATCCACCATGATCTGTCGTCCGTCGACGTAGTCAATATCTGCGCTTTCCGAAGTCCGCAGCAGATATTTTCGAATCGACAGCGATACGCCTTGTTCGATTGCAGGTTCGACGACCACCTGCACGCGCTGCGGGTTCCCCCAAACCATAACGCGGCCTGAGACAATCGGATTAAGTGCCCCAAGCGTGTTGCGGGTCTCTCCGGCCAACTGTGCCCCAAGCCGCTTAATGGCCTGCGGCGGCAAGGTCACGCCGATCTCACGCATGTATACCGTATCGGCCTCCTCAATAAAGATGGAGCCATTAGGATTGATTGCCACCTCATTGATATTGTCATCTACCAAATAGTCTCTGAGTTGGCTCAAATACTGTTCAACGTATGAAATGCTATTTTTACACTGTTGATCAGTCATCGAATAATGAGATCCCGATTGACAAAGACGTGAATTTCCTCGCCCTGCGGGACACGAAGGACAGGAGGGAGGGACAGGTACTTGTTCAAGATACCCTCACTTTGGTCGCTGAGTGTTCTGGCAACGTTAGACGTGACTTGGCCATCTCGATTGGTGTCACCCATTCCCCCACCTTCAATAGTGATCGTCGCGCCACCATCTCTGGAGGATTTGCTGCTGCCTGTCATTGTGGGAATAATAGAAGGCAATGCGCTGATGGTGCTGATGAGGACAGCCGCACCTATCTTCTTGGCGTAGTGGTTATCCACGTTTCCTTCGGTGCCGGCGCGACCAAGCAGGTCCGTACCTGTGGAGCCGAGCGCGATCGACTTGCCATCGGGAGTGAGAGCCCGATCCCATCCGATTAACACGCGCTCTTGCTCAATATCGTCTCTGTTCCCGAAGGTGCCAATCAATCTTGTCCCTGCTGGCAGCAGAATGCGAGATCCGTCGAAGGAGAATACCGGTTCGATAACCTGCGCGCGAATATTTCCTGGCAGTTCCGTATTAATAGCCGTTTCAAGTACGGCGGAGATCATCGTGCCCTGGGCGACCATACGCGACGGATCAGGGAGAGTGCGAGACACAGAGGTTGCTGCTTCGGAGGCGGTACCAGCTGCAAGGGACCGGTCGTTCGCACCCCGGCCTTGGGGACGTTGTGAGACACCATCGACTGACGCGGAGCTCGCCCTGGATTCATCCATGACAACACTATTCGATTCCCTTTGTTTAGTATCGATTTCTTGGAATTGTCGATGATTTTCAGCGTTGAGCTTAGCAGCCTCCTCGGAGCCTTTGCGCTCCTCTTCCAGTCGCAAGGCTTCCCCCCGCAAACGCGCATTTTCAACCTCTATCTTATCCCGCTCCGAGCGAAGCCTTTGCACCATTTGTTCGCCATAGCGTTCAAGTAATTCTTGCACGTCGGCGGCCGACATGTTAGTCTGTTTCTTATCGCTGACTACTTGATCGATTTTCTTTCTTAGTTCATCGAATCTCTTGTCTATCTCGTCAGCCTTTGGTTCGATCGCTTTTGGTTGCGCCTCAGGAACAGAAAAATCAAGTGCTGGGCTGTCCTTGGTCAAGCGATCAACTTCCAGATCAACCTGCGACGCCTTCTGCTCATCGTCATCATGCAAGCCGAGAATCGCCGCCATTTGCATCGGGCCGAGCGCCGTCCCGAACGCTATGGCGCTGGCGAGCAGCGCGGCGGCAACAAAGAGCTCACGGCCTCTGCCGCGCTTAGATTTACCCGTTTGCCGGGCTCGACGTCTTTTAAGCAGTTTTTCGCGTTCAGGATCGACAGGCGCGTCCGCCGCTGTCTCCGCTCCGCCGGGATCCTGTCGATGGCCGATGTCGGGCGAGTCATCTGTCATGTCCCAACCCTCTCCACCGTGGTTTTGCCGAGTGCACAACGCTTGCTTTACCTACGCAGACAGTGTCATTGCCGATTCTCATCACCCAGTAGTCGCTGGTTCCGTCCACGATGATGCGATCGCCTTTACTGCGTGAATTGACCAGCTTTTCCTCCCGGTCACGACCAACCTTAAAAATTGCCGGTTGGGGCGCACCCTTGGGCAGGACGAAAGTCGTCTGCAATGTATTGTCTGTCACGGCCAACGGGCGAAACCCCGCGTCACCCGAAACCACATAGCCGTGATTTGCTGGAGCGACTGCGGCACGGCTATTGCCCAATGTCTTGAACTCCTGAGGATAGGTGAAGACGGTCCGGAATGCCTGGTCGGCGCCTGCCGCCATCCCCGCGCTTATCTGGCCGACCGAACGTATCTCAAATGTATAGACGCGTTGGTCAGAATAGACCGTCATATTCGTGAGCGCTTTTTCGATAATAGGCTTCAGGCTGATCACATTGCCTCTCTTCAGCTTGATCACCTCCCAGGAGGCGCTATCTCCGATGAGAATCGATTCGACATTTTCCCCTTCAGCGAACTGAATAGCGGTTACTGATTTCAAGTATAGATTAAGTTTGTATACGTTCCTCTCATCGTACACGTAGCGTTTTATCCGCAGGTCTGATGCAAACCCGACAGGCGACTGCTCAGCCACCGCCGAATTTACTGACAGCACAACAGAAATCAAGGAAACATAGATAGATTTACACATTATCGCTTTGTCTTTTTGCTAATTCTCAGCCGGCCGTTTCCGCATCGATCCGATAGAACAAGACGTTGAACCCAAGCGGATTTTTCCACACCGCCTCCAAGGTCGCCTTTTGTCGAGGCTTGAACTGATAGCCAATTGTAGCAAGGAAACTTCGCTCAACTGCGTCTCGCCCCTTTTCTTCACGGTATTTGGTAATGCGCACACGCGCGACATCCGATGGGTTGCGCCCCCTCGGGGTCAGAGAGACAGATTTGACCACAACACGCACGCGAACGTCCTTGCCGTAGAGTGTGGGCGGATATTGCTCTGACTCCGAACGCCAGGTTTGCGCTAGGGTTTGCGCGGCACTGTCGGATGAGCGCGCCATGACGTCAGGGATGCGGGTGCTGTTGTCGGCTGGATCGAAGGTTTCCCGGTCGACGACATAGGAAACGAGTTCCGCCTGAAGGACAGCCTCCTGCTCTTGGAGCGAGGTGGGCTGCACCTCGACGATCTTTTCAGCCTCGCCGGTGGTCTTGTCTACCATCACTACATAGGGCTTAGTTTGTTTGAGCGGCAGCATGACTATTAGTGCCACCAGGGACAAGAGACTGGCGGCAGTGGCAGCGACTGCGATCCTTGCGCAGTTGTTGCGCTGTTCGCGAAGGCTAAAAAAAACTTCGTCTTCAAATGCGTGCTGTATTTCTTGTTCAGACACACGTCTCTCCTATTCGGTTTGCGTTACCGATTCCGTTGCGGGTCAGCGGTCTTGTTCGGGAGATACAGTTCGGTTGCCGTATTGAGCGAGAGGATGAATCGGAACAGCCATCTGAGGATCTCTCGTAGCATTTGATTTCGATGACGACAGGCCGCTCATGCAACGAGCGAGACGCTCATCGCGACGCTGCTGCCGGATATGGGCGCTTTGGCGCATCGCACTGACTGCCGACCATGCTGCCGCCGCCGGCTCGGCTCCAGCTTCACGTGCGGCGCTTGCCACACTTACGCCGTCTCGCGATCGTTGGCTGCCGCCGTGCACTTTCTTTGCGGCACCCCAGGCCATGTGAGCTGCGGCAGAGGCCGCGCCAGAGGCCGCGCCGGCGCCTACAGCCGCCACCGACACAGAGGCCAGGGAACTTGCCATGGTCGGGATCATGAACAGGAGAGCCGTCGCCGCCATGATGATAAAAATGAAGGCGAAATCATTACCGCGGGATGCCACATAGACGTCAGCGGCGACATACAGCACAATAGCCATAAGGGTCGCGGTCAGCAGCGGGAGGACCACGAAGCCAACCGTGAAGCGGGTCCAACTCTCGAAATACTGACTCGTTTGAGGCATCATCAGCATGATGATAGCCAGAGGCGCTAGGCTGATCGACACGGCGAACCCAATTTTGGCCATCATTACAATAAACGCGCATGCGGCGATAAAAAAGCCGCCAACGATTATGAATAACACACCAATAAACACGTTCCGAAATGACTTTCCAACGTGCCAGATCGAAAAATCCGTTATGTATCTACCAGATAGGTGCAGGACCGCATGGGCGAACTCATCCATCGCTGAAGATGTGTCCGATATCCGCTTAGGATCGAGAAGGGCGGGATCAACGTTCTTGATTGGCACTTTCGCGGCATGCATCATAATGCTTGCGTAATTATTTGGCACATCAATAAGCATTGAATAAATGCCTTCAAAATTCACCCACATTGTTGCAAATGAATATATCAGTATATATCGCAGAGCCCAATGTAAATACACGGAGTAATTTATCGTTCTGAATTGGATTATGTGATTTATCGCGATAAACAACAACGAGACCAACGCCATGGCGCCGAGCAACTCCCTAATCGGCTCAGCAACTCCTTGGAAAACTACTTGCGCATAGTCGACAAGCGTCTTGTCGAGTGTGCGAGTAATGTTTGAAATCACACCCACGGCGCATTACCTGTTAAAATCTAGAAGATCGCGGATGGCATCCGGCTCGGCGGAGTCGGCACCTAATGCCATGAAGTACGATCCTGCCAGCGATGCGATCGCCGCTTGGGTGCGCAGTGTTTCATTGAGCTGCTGCACGATTTCGATCATCACGCGTGTGTTGATGTCAACGCTGCTTTTTAAGTCGTTGCTGTTTTCGAGCGCGGCGATATAGCCATTTATTCTCCCCATGCTGGCGTTGGCACGTTTGTAGGATTCCTCCGCAGTAGAGGCAGCGACAGCGCCCTGAGCCGATCCATTCGCGATAATGACCTTACTGAGGCGTTGGTCGTTGTGCAGCGCAAATGCCTGATCCAAGTGATAGCGAGCTCGAAATTTGGTGAGGGCCGCCTGAATGCCTCCCGGGCCACCTCCGCGGCCATTCAAAGCATCGTCAACCATTTCCCGCAAACCCGGCCCTCCTTCACGGGCCGCGACGTCAGCCTTGCCATTGTTCACCGGGAAGCGCTTCGGACCTGAAATGGAAGAAAGCTGCGCTTTGCCCACGTCTCGGTTCTCAATTAGCAGATGCTCCGCTGTCCGCGCGGATGCTACGAGCTGGTTCATCCCACCGCCTAACAGCCGGCACATTTCCACCACGTACGTCAGCAACTCGACAGCGTTCTTGTCGAAGGTTACCTGGGCGCCGTCCGGAGCGTCTGGGAGCACTCCAATAGACGGCAGGGGAGCAGGCGTGATCTGGCTTTCCTGGGCCCTAGCCTCCCGCACCAGCGAGCCGGCGGCCGCAAGCAAAATACCAGACACAATGACAGACTGGAAAGCAGCTCTCATGACACGACTCCTTCGGTTTGGAGCTCAAGTGTATCCCAGGCGCAGACACAATTGTTCTTGCGCACTGCGGGAACGGCCTGGCAGGCAGTAAGGGGGGCTAGG
This sequence comes from Mesorhizobium sp. ISC15, assembly GCF_037162615.1. NCBI lineage: Bacteria > Pseudomonadati > Pseudomonadota > Alphaproteobacteria > Hyphomicrobiales > Phyllobacteriaceae > Mesorhizobium > Mesorhizobium sp. ISC15. The sequence goes on from NZ_JAVSPX010000002.1 coordinate 193,503, forward strand.
ATCATTGTGAGAAAAATCAGAGGGATCTTCATTGCAGCATCTCCATTTGAAAGTTTGGCCTGTCACGCCATCCTGCGTGCGCTTTCCCCCCTCGCCCACCCCCCAAGATCTCGATACCCTTACCGATCGCTCCGAGGGCGAAATCAAGAACGACGCTGTCGCCGCCCGATTTCAACAGCACCAAATGGTTGTCCACGTTGCTTATCCGAAGGAAAGCGCTTTCCGTCGGCGTTAGATTGAGCGGCGCGAGTTCGGCTTCAGTGTTGTAGGAACTTGGGTAGACCAGACGCGTGACGGCGCTCTCCAGTATGGCATCGCCCGCAGCGCTGTTGGTGATGTGGGACACACGTTGAGTCAGGAGAACGACCGCAACATTGTTTTTGCGCATCGTTAGCATCCAATCCTTCAGGCGCAGTTGAAAATATTCGTCGTCGAGCAGCTTCCAGGCTTCGTCAAGAACCAGCAGTGTTGGAGCCTCGTCTTCTACGAGCCGCTCCACGCGTCGAAAGACATAGCTCAGCCACGCGGTGCGGATGGTGTCGTTGTCGAAAATTTCCGTGAGGTCAAAAGCGGTGATCCGACTATCGAAAGCGAGCGAATCGATACTCTTACCCCCAAACAGCCAGCCGAATTGACCGGTCTCGTCCCAGCGGCCAAGTCGGTTATAAAGGTCACCATCATCGTCGGTCGCACGCAGCTGGCTGCGGAACTGCGCGAAATTCTGTAGGCGGAGGTCAGCCGTTGCGTTTGCCTGAGCGGCATCATGGAGTGCCTGAAGTTGCAACGGATTTAGCCGTCCGCCCTCGTTGTCAGCCAATGCGGAAAGCCAATCGGACAACCAGGCCGCGCCGCGGCTATCTGCCTCGGCTCGCATAGGGTTGAAGCCCGTTTCCTGCCCCATACGCACGGCGGAGTAGGTTCCGCCCATGGCGCGGATCGCCATCTCGAAACCATTATCCTTGTCAAAGACTATGATCCGAGCGCCAAGCCGATGGGCCTGACTGAGCAGAAAAGCAGTACCAAGCGTCTTGCCAGACCCGGTTTGGCCAAGCACAAGCGTATGGCCGACCGTGCGCTGACCTGGCTTGCCCGGCAAATGGAAGCTGAAGCGGAACGTCTCGCCACGTGCTGTGGGCAATATTGTTACGCAGTCGCCCCAAGGGCATAGCTCCGGTGGATTGCCTTTCGGCAAGCCGTGCATGGCGCAAAGTTCTGCAAAATTCTGCGAGGAGATCATTTCCGCTCGTGTGCGATAGCTGAAATTACCCGGATGTTGAGCGAAATAAACTGCGCGGGCAGAGAAGTTCTCGCGAACAATTGCAGAACCCGCGTCTTGCATGGCGCGCGTGACGTAAGCCATGGCTGCCTCAAGCTCCTCCTGAGTCTCGCAAAATACAGCGATGCTGCAATGGTGGTCGCCAAAGGCGACGCGGCCGGATGCAATATCGTCCTCGGCCTCTTCCAGTTGCGCCATCAAAGAGATAGCCGCATCCTCCGCCGCCTTCATCCGCTTGCGCACACGAGCGATTTTAGCTTGGGCGGCAATATTGTCGATCGGCGTAAAGCTCTGAGAGACCACGGTATCGTAAGGCAGGCTAAGCCTGTCGAGAATGCCGGGATAAGTTTCGGTAGGGTAGTCCTTTACCGATATGATGGTTCCGTAGCGTTTGAGACTTGGGTTGGGGTTGTCGCATTCGAAGACCTTGCCGCGGAACGTGACCGTCGAACTCGCCAAGAGGTCAGCGACGGGGACGAACTTTTGGCCAGCAACGAGTCGCCCACTTGATCCGTCGATCGCGGTACGCAACAAACTAAGCCACTCACCATCCGAGACGGTTAGCCGACGAGGCTTTGCCACACTTACGCTAACCATGCAGGTGTTAATCATCTGATCGAGGCGAACTGCGCGCGCAGTGACCTCTTCACGACTGTAGACCTCCTTGTTGCCAAACACATTGAGTAGTTTGGCCAGCCTCTTCGGCGGTCGGATCACAATAGTAACCATCGTAACCCGGTCGCGCAGCCCAATAGTCTCAAGATAATTTCGCCAGCGCTGATCAATCTCCTCGTTGAAAGGATCTCCTTTGATCTGTCGCATCGTGGGTCGGGTTTCCGCAGAGATGCGATGGACATAATATCCAACGTCACCGCGTTGCTGTGCAATGAAACGTGAGAATGCGTTACTCAACTCAATCGTATGCCGGCAATCGATCGTGTCGGCATTGACCCCTTCGGCAGCGAAAGCGGCCATTAGATCGCCATCACGTAACATGAGGGTGCCATCGTCCACGATGCTGACATATGGCAGATTGACTGCAAGTTGTTCGCGTTCGTGAGCGGATCGGTGCGTCGTCACATTAGCAAGTAACTTATGCATGATATACTAGTCCTTCACCTTTCAACAGTGCCGGGCTCATGCGCGTGCTTTGCACGGTTGCGATAAAAACGTCGATGATCTTTGGATCATAGGCGGCTAGGGTACGCAAAGTGGCGTAGCCAACACTTCCCACAATCACCAGATAGAGGAATGATTTGGTGATGATGAAACCGAGCATTACGACGCCTATGAGGACAACCAGATACATGACCGGCAATCCCGCAAAGGCGACTTCGCGCGTCAAGCCTATGAAAAGCGTTGTGCGTTGAATGGTCTATACTCCTCTGAATGGCTCGCGAGGTAAATTTTACAGCATCCGCGCCGAGCCGGATTAGCGTGCGGTTAGGCCCTGGACGAAACTTGCGCCGCCAAACACGATCGCGATGCCCATGACGATTGAGACTGCGAAGGTCCAGTCCATGCGACCAGTCATAAAAGAGAAGCCAACGGCGATGACGGCCAAGGCAGAGATTGAAACACCGATTGGCCCGGTTATCGCTTCCACAATTGCCTGAAGGAATGTTGTCACACCATTGAAATCCTGAGCAGCACTCGGCGTAACAAAAATAATCGTCAACAACGCTGCCGCAGACGCAACGGGCAACCGCCGCCCGACGCTCTTGGTTAGATTTTTAAGTGTCTCGACAGAGATTTTCGTAAGAATGTTAATTGTACGCTTTGGGGTCGACATTCTGTTCGTCCTTTCTGCAGGTCTTCCGTTCCTAATTTGCTGTACAGACGACCGTTAATGATGCACTTTGGATGCCCTTGAAGTTCCTCGCAAACGCGATCGTGGTTTGCGCTTTGATTCTTTCTTGATATTTTTTGTTGGCTTTAATGGGCCAACGACCGAGCTCTTTCTGGCCGACGTAGGCCGCTGCAAGACAGTCTGAAAAATGCGTTGCGCCGCGCCACCGGGACGTTCATCGGCATCTGTCACTAGCGAAAGCAGGTGGGGCGGCGCATCGTTGCCCGCTCTCGCGATTTGAACTGCGATATTGTGCGGCTCGACACTGACAGCGTGAAGGATGTCCGACACATATTGCCGGGTCTCCCGATAGGGCGGAATGCCGCCATGTTTGCGCACAGCTGCAGGCCCGGCGTTATAGGCAGCGAGGGCAAGTTCAAAGGAGCCGAACTCATCGAGCATTTCTGTCAAGTATGTGGCGGCGCCCTCGAGATTTTGCTGCGCCGAGAACGGATTCTTCACATCGAGATCCAATGCGGTACGCGGCATTAGCTGGCCGAGCCCGACTGCACCAGCCGACGAAACCGCGCGAGGGTTGAAGTTGCTCTCCCGCTGAATCATCGCCGTGAAGAGATCAACAAACATTGACTGGTTTAAGCTTGATTTGCGTACGCCTGGCCTCGAAGCAAATCGCCGTCCAAACTCGGCGGCAAGCCAGTACATATTCCTCTGATCATGGGTGAGGTCTTTTGCCATGCTGTGCGCAATCGGAAGAGAGAGCAAACTGAGCCGCCTCGACAGAAGATTTCGCGCGCGTTTGGTCGCACGTGCCGATGACATGGAGGAGGGATGACGGAAGGCGGCTTCAACAGCTCTATCGGTCGACGCGCCTGTAAATTCCAGTACAGAATTTGCCTCGCTGGCGATTGCCGTGCCCGCAGCCAGCGACAGATCATTCAGACTCGCGTAGGAGACCGGAGCCTGGCCCCGCTCGGCCGGGACAGCTTCGGCCTCGGCATCGAAATTGAACTGCGCCGAATGAGGCTTTTCGTGCGGCGCAGCGAGGCCGGTGGCGCCTTTTCTTACTTCGATGAGCGCCCCATGGTCGTTTTGCTCAAACATTGCAGCATTGGCGACGGCAGCGCCCTGCCCACTTAAGACAATGGCTTGCGTCGAGATCACGATTGCCACTTTCGCGAGCAACTTGTTACTATTTAATACAATAGATGGACTGGAGCACATGCGAGACATTCCCTATACCTGTAGGCGCTATTGATATGTGCGCGATAATTATATTTTGCTGATCATATCGGTGGCAATTTGTTCAACAGCCTTTTTATGCTTGTGTTCTGTGTTGGTTTTTTGCCAATCGTTTGGAGTTGTGTCAAATATTGATTGGTTCCAGTTGTAATGTTGTATTATGTTTCATTGGTAATCTTTGGTGTCGATTTGGCCAAAAGTGCCCCGCGCGCCATACCGATCGGCAGTTTGAACAGCCGGTCGGCGGAGTTGCTCCTCGCGGTGGCATCGCGGAAGTCGCTCAGTACAAAGCTGGCCCTCAGATTCTCAGATTCGCGTGTGGCCAGATTGGCTATAGCAGTAGCCGTCCGGCTGGCCCGCAAGGTATTCGCGCCCATAAGGTCTGCTCGGCAGCCAGGTCGTGTGATGTGGCCAATGGAACTGGATGGGTACCGTGGCCTTAACTCGGCGTGAAGGTCGGCGTCGTAGGCCGCGCCATGGCCGAACGTCCTGCCGACCCCGCCAGTCATCTTTACAAGCGCCATCGCTTTCCGGCTGAAATCATCAGCCATGCGGTGTGGCTCCACTTCCGCTTTCCGCTCAGCCTTCGCCATGTCGAGGACATTCTCGCCGTACGCGACATCGCGGTCTCCCTCTCCAGACCGTGGGTGAATGGGCAGCCAAGTTCGGAGCCGGCAAATGGCACCTCGATGGGATGGTCGTTTCCATCAAGGGCAGGAAACACTGGCTGTGGCGAGCGGTCGATGCAAACGGCCATGTTCTCGACGCCCTTGTGCAAAGCCGAAGAGGCCGTAAAGCTGCGCTGAGGCTGCTGCGAAAGCTGCTCAAGCAACAGGGCATCGCGCCACGGTCATGATTACAGACAAGCTTCGTTCATATGGCGCGGCAAAGAACGAACTCATGCCCGGCGTGGAACATCGATCCCACAAAGGGTTGAACAACAGGGCGGAGAATTCTCATCTTGCCGTTCGAAGACGGGAACGGACGATGAAGCGGTTCAAGTCGAGCCGGCAATGTCAGCGCTTCGTTTCCATCCACCGACCGATAGCAAATCTCTTCCACTATCCGCGCAACCTTTCACCTCAGCCCAGTATCGCAAACTTCGAACGGGCCTCCATGGAAACATGGAGCCGGATTGCCATGCCGACGATCGGGTGAAAACGGCGCTCGAGCTCCGCACGCTTCATTCCGTAACCGGGGCAAAACCGGTGGCGGACGCGGCGTTATGACTCGGGTGTATCGGGTTAGAGTGGGTGTCGGTTTGGCGGGCGGCGTGATTCTGTCAGGCCATGGCGGAGCCACCAGATTCTCGAACGCCGACCCCTGCGGACCTGCTCGACATGATCCTGCAGTTGCGGGCAGAGGTCGCCGGGCTTCGCGCCGAGAATGCGGCTCTGAAGGATGAGATCCGGCGTCTGAAAGGTCTACCGCCGCGCCCGACGCTGAAGCCGAGCGGGATGGAGCAGTCTCCAAGCGGAGCTCGCCTGCGGCAACGGGTCCGAAGCGGCGTGGCTCGAGCCGGGCGATCGTCACTGAAGAGCGCCGTCTTTGTTATGAGCCGCCAGCGGGCTCGCGGTTTGTGGGGCGGACAAGCTTCGTGGTGCAGGATCTGACGATCGGGGTGCGGGTGGTCCGCTATCATCGGGACCGCTGGCGTTTGCCGGATGGCCGGATCGTCGTCGCTCCGCTGCCGGACGGGGTCGACGGGCACTTCGGTTTGGAGCTTCGGCGTCTGGTGCTGTCGCTTTATCACCAGGGTCAATCGACCGTGGAGCGGATCGTCGCGTTGCTGCGCGACTTCGGCGTGTCGATCTCCAAGCGCCAGGTCGTGCGGATCCTGACCAGCAAGATCGACACCTTCGTCGCCGAAGCGAAGCAGGTTCTGACGGCCGGGCTCGCTTCGGCCGGTTGGGTCAGCGTCGACGACACCGGGGCCCGCCATGGCGCGGTCAATGGCGTGTGTACGCAAATCGGCAATGACCGGTTCGCCGTGTTCACGACCACCAAGTCGAAGAGCCGGCTGAACTTCCTGCAGCTCCTGCACGGCGGGTCGGCCCGGTGGGTCCTGAATGCCGCCTCACGCGCCTACATGCTGGAGCGCGGGCTGCCGGTGATCACGACGGATCTTCTGCATGCCGGGCGCGAGCCGTCCGGGTTCGAGGACGCGGCGTCATGGGACGCCCATCGTAATTACTCAGGCCCTTGTCAGGGGCAAGAATCCCTGAATCTATGGGGATATGGATCGCACTGATTTGCAGCGTCTGACGAAGGAAGAGTTGATCGATTTGGTGCTGCGGATGCAGCGGCCAGAGAAGACATCACGCACGTCGTCCAAGCCACCTTCGAGCGATCGCAAGGCGCGTCGGGACAGGGCAAAGCCTGGCGGCGCCAAGGCGGGTCATGAAGGTCACAGCCGCGCCATGAGTGAGGATGTCATCGGGCGATGAATATTCCCTGATTGTGGGCATCGAAAATTCCCTAGTACACCTTGGCTGAAGTTGTGACTCGCGGGTTTTGGCGGGTGTCGTGTTGTGATTCACTTGAGGTGATTCGGAACCTTGAGGAGAAGAGCATGGCAGGTCGTCCTTTGCCGATTGTTCTGAGTGTCGAGGAGCGTTGCAAGTTGGAAGGCTTGATCCGCCGGCGTTCAACGCCCCAGCACCTGGCGTTACGCGCACGCATGATCGTGCTGGCGGCTGACGGGTTGGGAGTTGGCGAGACGGCCGAGCGAATCGGCGTGTGGCGCAAGGGCGTCAGCCAGTGGCGCGCACGCTGGCTGGCTGCCAGCCCCGGCACACCCGTTGTGGAACGGCTCCAGGATGCGCCGCGCTCGGGGGCGCCGGCGCGGATCACCCCAGAACAGATCTGCGCGATCGTGGCGCTGGCCTGCGAACGGCCCGAGGACTGCGGGGTGCCGCTCAGCCAGTGGAGTGCCAGTGACCTGGCCCGCGAGGCGGTACGCCGCGGCATCATCGGCTCCATCTCGCCCCGTTCGGTGGGGCGCTTTTTAAAAAGAATCCGACCTCAAGCCGCATCTCGTGCGGCCTTGGCTCACGCCCAAACCTGATCCCGAATTCGAGGCCAAATGCGTCGATGTGTGCGCCGTTTATCACAGCGCCATCGCCGCCAAGGAAACGATACGGACTGTCTCGATCGACGAGATGAGCGGCATCCAGGCGCTGGAGCGGATCGCACCGTCCCTGCCGATGACGCCTGGCCGGGTCGAGCGACGCGAGTTCGAATACATCCGTCATGGTACGCAGGCCCTGATTGCCGCATTCGACGTCGCGACAGGACAGGTTATCGGCACGGTCGCCGATAGCCGCAGCGAGGCTGAGTTCGTGACCTTTCTCAAGGCCCTGGTTGCCACGGCACCCAAAACCATGGGCTGGCGTGTCGTTTGCGACAATCTGGACACCCACAAGTCGGAAGGCGTCGTGCGGCTGGTGGCCGCTCAGTGCGGCATTGACCAAGCAACGCTCGGCCGCAAAGGGCGCGACGGCGTCCTGGCAACAAAGGCCAGCCGCGCCACGTTCCTCAGCGACAAAAGCCATCGCATTACTTTCCATTTCACACCAAAACACGCTTCCTGGCTCAATCAGATCGAAATCTGGTTCTCAATCTTGGTGCGCAAGGTGCTTCGCCGCGCCTCCTTCACCTCGAAGGCCGCTCTCAAAGACCGCATCGAGCGCTTCATCAACCATTTCAACAAGACCATGGCAAAGCCGTTCAAATGGACTTGGGCAGGAAAGCCTCTGACCCGGTGATCAATGCGTTCAAATCTCTGCCAAGGTGAACTAGTTGGCGCTGCTGCCGCCAGTTCCGGGACGCGTCCCGGAACTGGCGGCTTTCGCTCCGGCGTTGATAGTCCGTCCCGATTTGATCGGAATCGGAGCGGCGCTGGTGGTCCAACTTGGAGAACTTCTGATGATATTGGATCTACACCGTCAGGGCCTGTCCGTGACCGCAATCGCCCGGCGAACGGGCCGCGATCCCAAGACGGTCCGCAAATACATCGAGCGCGGGCTCGAACTTCCCGCCTATGGCCCGCGACAGGCGGGGCGGCCAAACAAGATCATGCCCTTTGTCGACTATCTGCGCGAACGGGTCTCGGCCTTTCCCGATCTGAGCGCCGTGCGCCTGACGCGCGAGATTCGTGAGCGCGGCTATGACGGCGCCTACACCGCCGTGAAGCGCTTCGTGGCCGCAATCCGACCGCAGGAGCAGGTGCGTCCCTTCGAGGTGCGGTTCGAGACTCCGGCCGGATATCAAGCACAGATTGACTTCGCGCGCTTCGTCACCGAGTTCACCGACGCGCCGGGCGTGACGCGCATCGTCTGGCTGTTCTCGCTCGTGCTTGGCCACTCGCGCTACATCTTCGCCCGCTACGTCATGCACCAGGACCTGCAAACGCTGCTGCGCTGTCATATGCAGGCGTTCGACGCCATTGGAGGAGTACCGATCGAGATCCTCTACGACAGGATGAAGACGGCGGTCACCGGCGAAGATAACGAAGGCCACATCATCTACAATCGCTCGCTGCTGGCGCTGGCCAAGCACTTTGGCTTCCAGCCCAGAGCCTGCCGGCCGTATCGCGCCAAAACCAAGGGCAAAGTCGAGCGACCATTCCGCTATATCCGCGAGGACTTCTTCCTGGCCCGCAGCTTCCGCAATCTCGACGACCTGAATGAGCAATTGCAAGATTGGCTCGACACCGTCGCCAATGCTCGCCTGCACGGCACCACGCAACGCATCGTCAGCGAAGCCTTCGCGGCAGAGCAGCCGGAACTTCAACCTCTCCCGGCAGTTCCCTTCGACGCGCTTCTCAAGCTGGAGCGTCGCGTCAGCCATGATGGTCTCGTCTCGATCGGCGGCAACTACTATAGCGTTCCCGATCGCACCCGGCGCCTTGTCGAGGTTCACCAGCTTGCCGACTGCATCCGCATCCTGGACGAAGGCAGGCTGGTCGCCAGCCATCCTGTGCTCGAGGGGCGCCGCCAATATCGGATCGATCCTGCTCATCGTCAGGGGTTAGCTCGCCACGCGGCGAGGAAGACCGCCCCGGATATCATCGTCGGCCGCCTCGGCGATCATGTCGCCCGGCGCTCGCTCGACTTCTATCAGGCCGTCGCCGAGCGACTGGCCGTCGCGGGGAGCCGGTCATGACCATGCACGCATCCACGATCGACAGCATCAGGAAGAGCCTGGTCGGGCTGCGCATGCCACGGGCGCTCGAAGCGCTTGACGCGACCCTGCGGCGCATCGAGCAGGGCGAGATCGATGGCATCCAGGCCTTCGACGAACTTCTGGTGGAAGAACTAACTCTGCGCGAAAGTCGGCGCATCAAGGCTGCTCTGATGATGGCGCGCCTGACCACCATCAAGACGCTCGCCGGCTTCGACTTCGCTTTCCAGCCATCGCTCGATCGGAACCGCATCATGGCGCTGGCCGAACTGAAGTTCATCGAGCGGGCGGAGGTAGTCCATCTTCTCGGCCCGCCCGGCACCGGCAAGAGCCATCTGGCGACCGCGCTCGCCGTCGAAGCCGTCAAGGCCGCAAAGAGCGTCTACTTCTCCACGCTCGCCGACATTATCGCCTCGCTGGCCAAGGCCGAGCGCGAGGGGCAGTTGCGCGAGCGTATCCGCTATCTATGCCGCGCATCCCTGCTGGTCGTCGACGAAATCGGCTATCTCCCGGTCGTGCCCGGCGGCGGCAATCTCTTCTTCCAGCTCGTCAATGCCCGTTACGAGAAGGGTGCCATGATACTCACCTCCAATCGCGGCTTTGCAGAATGGGGCGAAGTTTTTGGTGATCCTGTTGTCGCAACAGCATTGCTCGACAGACTTCTTCACCATGCCGTCGTCGTGCAGATCGAAGGCTCGAGCTACCGATTGCGCCAGCACGCTGATCTTGTTCCCGAGCATGTTCGCTCCAAAGCGCTCATCAATCCGCCGCCACCGCCGAAAAAGCGTGGCCGCCCAGCAGGACTGAAATCGACCGATCAAGACGCCGGCTGATCACCGAAACCTTCACCCGCCAGATAGGGAAAATTGGATGCCCACTTTTGCGGAAACTTCGGTGCCCATTGACATGAGGATGCCGATCGCATCATCGATCATCATCCAGACCAATGCCTTTGCTGCCGCGCCAGCCTGTCGAGCGATCTTGCTGCCGAAACCGTCAGCGAGCACGACAAGATTGAGCTTCCCGCGATCAGGCCTTTGATTGAGCGCCATCGGCGTCTAGCAGTCCGTTGCCCGTCCTGCGGCACGCTGGTCGTCGCGGCTGTGCCAGATGCGGCGAAGGGGACGCCGTTCGGGCCACGCGTGCACGCCGTAGCGACCTATCTCAAGACTTTCCAGGCCCTGTCCTACGAGCGGCTGCAGGGCGCGTTCGCGAACCTTTTCGGTCTCACCATTAGCCAGGGCGGACTGATGAACATGTTGCGCCGTGCGCAGGGCGCGTTCGCGGCCGAGTGCGACAAGGCCGTCGCGGCGTTGCGCCGGGCCAAGGTCATCGCCTCCGATGAGACCGGCGTGCCGATTCCGACGAAGCCGCCCCTTTGTTCCGATATGATTGCGCCCCCGGATCCGATATGATCTCGCCCCCTGGGGCTAGGGCTCTGCTGGCGTTGATTGTTGTCATTTCGTATGCGTCAGGTGTCAAGCTTTTTGCGGCTGCTTTCGCCGCAGGCTTTCGCCCGTCAGATCGATGCGATGAGCGTTGTGAACGAGGCGATCCAGGATGGCGTCGGCATAAGTCGGATTTCCGATGACGTCATGCCATGCTGACACGGGCAGTTGGCTGGTGATGATGGTGGAGCGGCGGCCGTAGCGATCCTCGAGGATTTCGAGGAGATCGTGCCGGGCCTGATCGTCGAGTGGTTCAAGGCCCCAATCATCAAGGATCAGCAATTGGACGCGGGCGAGCGTGCGTTGCAGGCGTGCGTAGCGACCATCGCCTCTGGCGAGCGCCAGGTTGGCGAACAGGCGTGGGACACGCTGATAGAGAACGGACCGGTCGTCCCGGCAGGCCTTATGCCCGAGCGCGCAGGCCAACCAACTCTTGCCAACCCCTGATGGGCCGCAGATGGCCAGATTGTCGTGGGCATCGATCCAGTCGCCCGCGATGAGCTTGAGGAACAAGGCTCGATCGAGGCCACGCTCACCGCGATAGTCCACATCCTCAGGGGCGGCCTGATGGCGCAGCTTGGCAAAGCGCAGGCGGGCGCCGAGTTTGCGATCGTAGCGCCAGCTCCATTCCCGGTCGAGCAACAGCGCCAGCCATTCGCCATGCGATAGCTGTTCGGCCTCGGCATTGGCGGCCAGTTCATTGAATGCCTTGGCCATTCCGGTCAGGCCCATGGCGTTGAGCCGGTCGAGGGTGGGATGTGCAAGCATGTCATTCTCCTTCAGTGGTAATAGCGGGAACCGCGGATATTGGGGTGGTCGATGGGCTCGCGAGCCGTCGCCTGGCGCGACGATGCCCGGTCGAGGTGATTGTCGAGGATTGAGCGGACTGAGCCATAAGTCCTGGCGTTGATCTCCAGCGCCCGGCCGCAGGCGGCGTTGACGCGCTCGCGACCGAAGCCCTTGACGAGCCGGATGACGCCAAGACAGGCGCGGAAGCCTTGTTCGGGATGCGGCCGATCCGCCAGTATCTTCTGGCACAGCAAGGCCGCATCCGGGCCGATCGCGGAAGCTTCCCGGTTGATCCTCTCGATCGTCCAGTCGGCAAAGCGGCGGTGCGATGAAGGCATGTGATCCGACACCGTCGTGTGCCGTCCATTGCCGCTGGAGCGCAGATGGGCGGCGATCCTCTCGCCCTTGCGGAACAGCTCGATGGTGGTCGCCGTGATGCGCGCCTCGACCTGCTCCCGCGCAAAGCGGTATGGCACCGAGTAATAGTGCCGGTCGATCTCGACATGGTAGTCGAGGCCGGCGCGCCGAATGCGCCATTCAGCAAAGACGTAACGCTCAGCCGGCAGCGGCTTGAGTGTGGGCCGGTCGATCTCGTCGAACAGTTGTCGCCGCGTGCAGCCGACACGGCGTAGCACGCGGCGATCGTTCAGATCGGCAAGCAACTCGCCGATCGCCGCGTTGACCTCGGCCAGGCTGTAAAAGACACGATGGCGCAGGCGGCCGAGAAGCCAGCGCTCGACAATCCGCACCGCCGCCTCGACCTTGGCTTTCTTTCAAGTCCAGGACTGCAGTTCGTGCTGACACTCGAGCGCGTATAGAGTTCGAGATCACGCACCCGTTCCATCCATGGCGCGGCCAGCGCTTCGTGCTGTCGACCCGCAAGCAGAACTGGGGCGAGGACCGCGTCATGTTCTACGACGCGGCGGGACGACTTCGCTCGCTGCTTGCGTCATGGACGGACGTCGCTGAACCCGATGTTTTCATTCAGGTCGCGGCCGGTCGGTCGTTCGTGCGTCCATGTGATCTGGCAACCCTGGCGGCGTTGATCGGGCAAATCGAGCGCAGCCATGGCGGCTGAACACGTGTCAGGCAATTTATGCCGCATGTGTCAACCTAATTATGCCGCCGCATGCCGGATTCACCGCCGTTCCAGTCGCCGGTTTTACTCGCATTGTCCGGGTTGGACCGGTATGGCAGCTGCCTCCATTAGATTGACACCCTCTCTATCGAGGCGTAATTTTATTTACACATAAGCAAGGGGATATACCATGCCCAACCAGACCAAACGCGATCGACTGCGCCAGCTCGGAGCGCTCAACACGCGCCCCGAAGCCGTCCGCGCCCCCTGGTTTCGTGAATCCAGCTTCTTCGATCCTCTCGATCTCGTGCAGGTGAAGTACGAGGTGCTGCGTCACGTCCATGAGGATGGCGTCAACAAAGCCGATGCCGCCGCGCTTTTCGGTCTGTCGCGGCCCACCTACTATCAGGCCGAGGCCGCGTTTGAACGCGAGGGCATTGCCGGCCTGCTGCCGCGCACGCGTGGACCAAAGTCGGCCCACAAGCTCACCGACGAAGTTATGCAGCTCATCGAGCAGAACCAGCACACGGGTGCTCCGCTGCAGGCGCGATCCCTGGCGCAGCTGCTGCATTCGACACTCGGTATCAGCGTCCATCCCCGCAGCATCGAACGCGCGATGGCCCGTAAAAAAAACGGTGAACCCCATGCGCGCACCCCGATGCTGCCGCACGGCTGCAAGGATTTCTATGAGACGCTGCGCGCCGCCGTCCTATGCGGTCAGGCCTGCGTCAAGGACATGGGCGCCATCGTTTTTCATGGCTTTTGGCAAGGGCTGGCGGTGCTGATCGCGGCCCCTCAGCCTTCCCCGTCGATGCATCGGCGGCCCGAACCGCCGCCCACGGCTTCGGCGGCCGTGCACGATCGCCAGCTCGTGCACATGCTCGCCAACATGGTGCTGGCAGCAGAGACGCGAGGCAATCATGTCTACTGACATCGCCATGAAGGTTGGCGCCGACCATCTGCGGCGTGATGCATTCCTCTACGTGCGTCAGTCCTCTCTCCGTCAGGTGTTCGAGAACACCGAGAGCACCAAGCGGCAATACGCCCTGCGCGATCGCGCAGTGGCGCTGGGCTGGCCGATCGAACGTGTCCACGTCATCGATAGCGACCTCGGCCTCTCCGGCGCGCAGTCGCACGACCGCGACGGCTTCCAGCACCTGGTGAGTGAAGTGGCGATGGGGCATGCAGGGATCGTGCTGGGGCTGGAAGTGTCGCGCCTGGCACGCAACAATGCCGACTGGCACCGTCTCCTTGAGCTGGCCGCCCTGTCGCGCACGCTCATCATGGACGAGGACGGCGTCTACGATCCGGCCTATTTCAACGATCGCATGCTGCTCGGGCTGAAGGGCACGATGAGCGAGGCCGAACTGCACATCCTCAAGTCTCGGCTGCAAGGCGGCATTCTCAACAAGGCGCGCCGCGGCGAGCTCGAGATGCCGTTGCCGATCGGACTGGTCTACACCCCTGACGCGCGGGTCGTGCTCGATCCCGACCGACAGATCCAGAACACGGTGCGGCTCCTGTTCGATACCTTCCGCGAGACCGGCTCGGCCTGCGCCGTCGTGCGCCGCCTGCGCGGCGAGAAGATCCTCTTTCCCCGGCGTATCCGTCGCGGCATCGGCAAGGGCGACGTCCTGTGGAGCGAGATAGACCATTCCCGCGTGCTCCAGATTCTGCACAACCCGCGATATGCCGGCGCATTCGCCTATGGGCGCACGCGCACCGCCTACAATGCCAAGCTCAAGTCCGTGCAGCTGCGCGTGGCGAGATCCGATTGGCAGGTGCTTATACCCGAAGCCCACGAGGGCTACATTTCCTGGGCCGAGTACGAGCGCAATCAGACTACCCTGGAACAGAACGCCACCGGCTTTTCACCCGGCCTGCGTGGACGCATGCCTCGCCAGGGCAGCGGTCTGTTGCAGGGACGGCTGCTGTGCGGTCGCTGCGGTGCACGTATGCGCGTCCATTACGAGCCATTCGAGGGGCGGCTGCGCCCGTATTATGTCTGCAACGAAGCCGTCGTGCGGCACGCCGGCAAACATTGCCAATGGGTGCGCGGCGCTCCAGTCGACGACGCGGTGAGCGCGCTCCTGCTGGAGGCGATGGCGCCGGCAGCGATCGACGTCGCGCTTGCCGTGCAGCAGGAGATCACCCAGCGCGTGGAGCAGGCCGCGGCCCTGCGCGGCACGCAGCTGCAACGCGCCCGCTACGAGGCTGAACTGGCCCGCCGGCGCTACCTGAAGGTCGATCCGGATAACCGCCTGGTCGCCGACGCGCTGGAAGCCGACTGGAACGCACGGCTGTGCGACCTCGACGCACTCCAGCGCGAGCACGAGCGCCAGAACGAAGCCGACCGCTCGCTGCTGGATGAGCCAGCGCAGAAGCGCATCAGGGCGCTGGCCGCCGATTTCCCGCGCATCTGGAACGACGAGCGCACCGGTGCCGTCGAACGCAAGCGCATGCTCGGCCTTCTCATCGAAGATGTGACGCTGCTCGTCGACGAGCAGGTCAACATCCATATCCGCTGGCGCGGCGGGCGCACGCAGAGCCTGTCCGTGACCAGACCGCGGCCCATGTCAGTGATACGCAAGACGCCGGCACAGATCGTTGCGTTGATGAATGAGCTGCTAGAGACCGCCAACGACCAGCAGATCGCCGCCCGCCTCAATGAACTCGGGCATCGCAACTGGTGCGGCGAACCCTTCACCCTGAAGAAGGTCATGCTCGTGCGCCGCACCTATGGATTGAAGAACCGGTACGAACGGCTGCGGGAGAGCGGCATGCTGACCGGCGAGGAAGTAGCCCAGCAGCTCGGCGTGTGCGCCTCGACCGTTCACCAACTCGGGCGAAAGGGCATTCTCAAGCGCCATCGATACGCAACCAACCATCGATACTTATACGAACCGCCGGGCAACGTCAGACTCGAAAAAGGCGCCGGCAGTCGATATGGTGGTCGTCCGCCCAGATTAATTGTCGCTCAACAACTCCAACAAGGTGCATCGTGATGCCTGCTCCTTGTCGCGTGGCCGCCGTGGCCGGGTCGGCAGCACCGAACTGCCATAATGCTCGGCCATGCCGGCATAGGTGCGGTTTACCTGCGGGTCGTAGCGGCAGGCCTTGATGATGGCGACCTTGGCATTGTCTGGAACCAACAGAGCCGGCGCGCCGCCGAACGCTTCCAGTGCATTGACGTGACACCCCAGCCAGTCCGGAAGTGTCTCACTCCAGCGCGCCTCCGCGTAAGATAGGCTCGAAGCGCCCAACACGGCCACGAACAGATGCGCCTGGCGCGTCTTGCCCCTCAGCCGGTCGACGATCACCGTCACCGTATCGCCGGCATAGTCGACGAAGAGCTTGTCGCCGGCGGCATGGTTCTGCCGCATCGTTACTGGCAGGTTGGATGCCCAGCCCCGGTATAGATCACAAAAGCGGCTATAGCGGTAACCATCGGGGTGGCGAGCGATGTATTCGTCCCACAGGATCTGCAGCGTCACATGCTTGCGCTTCAGCTCGCGGTGCACATGAGCCCAATCCGGCTCCACGCTGCGACGGTGCCCTGTCTTCGTCCCGTTTGCCTTGTAGAGCGCGGCTTCCAGGACCGCGTCGGTGATCTCATCGCCAAGCGGCCAAACCAGCCCGGCGGTCTCCGCGCGACGAAGCGTTTCGCGCACAGTCGAGGGCGCAGCCCCGACCCTGTACGAGATCGCCTTGTGGCCAAGGCCCTCTTCAAATCGATATCTCAAAATCTCGCGGACACGCCGCATCGCCAATCTCTCCGCAGGCATTTCATTCCTTCTCCTGGACAACCCAAAAGAAGGAACATTTCACCAGCAGAGCACCACGCCCATACACCCCTCCAAGGGGGCGGCATCATTTCGGAATCAGGGGGCGATTAAATCTCGGAACGAGGGGGCGAGATCATTTCGGAATCGGGGGGCGACATCCCTCGGAATTTGCAGACCGGCGTGCGGATCGAAGGAAGCAACGCCTACCACTGGGTGTTTCGCTGCGCCGAAGCGGTTGTTCATCAAGCGGCGCCAACGCGCGGCGCCGTCGTGGTCCGGACCCTGATGGACGGCCATCGGCCCGACGTCTGGTGTTCCGATCGCTATGCCGCGCAACAAGGTCACGCAAATGCGCATCAGACCTGCCTGGCGCATCTTGCCCGCGACGTCGCCTATGCGGACGAGGCAAGTGAAGACATGCTGCCCTCACGGCTCAAGCGTTGGCTGCAAAGGGCCTTCGCCCTAGCCGACGGTATCGAAACCTTCGCCGCCTCGACCATCGCCGGCAAGCGTCGCGCCCTGGAGCGAAGTCTGGACGATATCTTCGCCACCACAACGTCGTGCGATCTGGCCCGCGATATCCAAAACAAGTTCAGGCGAGCTCGCGATCAACTTTTGACCTTTGTCCAATGGCCAGGAATGGTCGACGCGACGAACAACGCCTGCGAACGGGCGCTGAGACCCGCCGTCGTTCAACGGAAGATCACCAACGGCTATCGCGCCATGTGGGCCGCCCAGGGCGAAGCCGACATTCGAACCGTCGTCGACACGGCTCGTCTCGCGCCAGGCACGAACCCCTTCAAAATCATCCTTCAAACCGTCAGCGCCTGAAATCCGCTATGACTGAGCCCGCGACCTTGATCTTCCGAGCCTCTCTTCGGGCACGGCTTTGTCGGGACATCGAGGTGTCGAGTTCGAGCACGCTGGCGGATCTGGCCGAAGCCATCGTAGCGGCATTTGGCTTCGACTTGAACCACGCCTACTATTCAAAGCTGACGGGAAAGCTGTTCGACTCGCCCCTGCGGTTCGAACTCTTCGCCGACATAGAGGGGGGCGGCTCTCGCAGCGTGAAGGGCACGCGCGTCACCACAGCCTTCCAGAAGGTGGGCTCGGCAATGACCTTCTTGTACGACTACGGTGACGAGTGGCGCTTCCGCGTTGAAGTTATTGGAACAGGGCAGGCGCAGCCCGATGCCAATTACCCGAGGATCGTCAGCAAGATCGGCAAGGCTCCCCCGCAGTACCCGGACATCGATGACGAGTGACGACGCACCGTGCCGCATCGAGGGGGCGAGGGAGTGGGTAATTACCGCCCATCTACTCGCCCATGGCCTGGAGCCCAAGGATGGCCCTCTGGACCCGTTCCGCATCGCCAGTGAAGGCGCGTTGTGGGGCGGTCTGACCGAGGCAAAGGCCCTCGACGGCACCGTCATCCTCAGTGATGGGGCGGGCCAGTTCGCAATCGGCGAGCACGCGCGGTGCTGGGTCCATATGGAGCGGCAGATCCATGCCCTCGATAGCTTCACCGAACCGCAGCGCCGCGCCAAGGCCCTGATCCAGAGCCGGATCTGGTGGCTCTACAACGACATCAAGGCGTGGTGTCTGGATCCCACGCCCCGAAGAGCCAGGGAACTGGCCCGGCGGTTCGACCGGATCGTCGGCATGAAGACCAGGTTCGTGACCCTCGACCGTCTACTCGCGCGCATCCGGACCGACCGCCAAAGCTTCCTGAAGATCCTCCAACGCCCGGACATTCCGCTCCACACCAACGGCTCGGAGAACGATATCCGCAGCGTGGTGACCCGGCGCAAGATCAGCGGCGGAACCCACAGCGACCAGGGCCGTGCCGCCCGCGACACCATGCTCAGCATGATGAAGACCTGCAACAAGCTCGGTGTCAGCTTCTGGGATTATCTCGGCGACCGCCTCGGCATCCCTGGCAGCAAGATCCTACCGCTTCCCGTTCTCCTCGCCGCTCGCTGAACCCCAACAGCAGATCGACGATCGACGCGCCCAAACGCCGCCGCTTTTGCCCCGGTTACTTCATTCCGAGTTAAGCCGACGGTACCCCTCAAGATTCCCGGAAGTTCCGGCCCGCGCTGATCCAAGGACGGGAGCACCTCAGGATGTGAACATAACGAACTTACAAACGCCGGACAAAACCAGGAGCAAATCATTTGGATGCGAGTTTTCGACGTTGATTAACGTGACTCATCCGCGTGTGGGCACCGTTCTCGCATGAACTATTGGCCGATGTTGCGCTCCTGCAAGGCGATGATCCGATCAAGTAGCTCGCGCTGGGGGTTCAGGGCGTGGTCTTCTTCCGGCTCCGGCATAGGCTGGGCCCGAGGGGCTTGAGCGCCCTCAAGGCCATGATCTTCGCCATCTTCCTCCAGCCATTGTTTGTCTATAGCCTCATGTACCAGCCTATGTCGGGACTCCTCATCCAAGGCTGCGTCGTCTGCCTTGTGCTCGAGCCGGTGCTCTTCCGAATAGTGGTCGGCGACATCGTAGTATTTCTCGTCCTGACCGACATCAACGTCATCCGTAGCGAAATGGTTCGCTTGGCCCACTCCGAAAGCATGATCGGCCGCGCCGCCAGCGTCGCCTGCCTGGTCCCGCTCGTGCGCGGGTCGCGGCTGGGGCTCAGCGGGCGTTCCGCAGTGTCCGATCGGCTCCGGCTCCGGCAAAGGGCCGGTCTGGCTCTCGAAGATGCGGCTCAGGGTGCGGTCTGAGTAATATTTCACTTTATGAATGAGCAACGGCGGCCGGCCCTTTATGAGAACGATCTCGCTGTTCTCATCGATAAGGCGGACCTGTTCCGGTCGCAGCAGGTTGGCTCCCTGCTCCGAGAGCTGGATGTTGGCGTCGAACATACGGCTCTGGCTGAAGGACTTCGACTTGGCCCGGAAGGTATAGTCGCCGATTGACTTTGAAATGTAGGTCGGCGTCTCGTCGTCGGCCGTTGCCATGAAGACCTGCACGCCGGTGTTGCTGAGGAAATTTTCCTTGCCCGACTGTTCATAGGCACCCGTCAAGGCCGACAGGCTCTGGATGATGAACATGAACCGGCCCTTGTAGCCGGCAATGGTGGTGACGGCCGTCTCGACTGCCTCCAGTTTGCCGAGATGCTTGAACTCGTCAAGCAGAAACAGGACCTCGAATATCTCATCCTTGGTCGGCATGGTCCGCTGCATTACCGACACGACCTGTTGGAAGAAAAGGCGAACTAGCGGCGCGATCACCTCAAGGTCATTCGGGCTTACGCAAAGATAGATCGTCGTCGGGTCGCGGCGCAGATCATAGATAGAGAAGTCGGATGTCGTGGTCGCTGCCTTGATCAGCGGGTCCGCCCAAA
Source organism: Mesorhizobium sp. ISC15 (assembly GCF_037162615.1). Taxonomy (NCBI): domain Bacteria; kingdom Pseudomonadati; phylum Pseudomonadota; class Alphaproteobacteria; order Hyphomicrobiales; family Phyllobacteriaceae; genus Mesorhizobium; species Mesorhizobium sp. ISC15. The sequence goes on from NZ_JAVSPX010000002.1 coordinate 213,470, forward strand.
GGTTGAGGCCGCCGTCGCTCAGCACAGAAGTGTAGGAGGTAAGAATCTTGGTGTCGTTACCGGCCATGTTGTCGAAGATGCGCCGCGCCTCTGGGCTCTGGCACTCCTCTGCCAGTTGAGCGAAAAGCTTGTACTTTTCTCCCGGCAGCGTGAACAGGTCATAAACCGCACCGATCGAAGGCGTGCCGCGCTCGATGCAAGCCAGAATGCCGGCGACGAAAAGATCGCGTGCGCCGTCGATAAAGCCTTCCGACCCCTTGCCCTTTGGCGCGATCAGGTTGTGAGCAAGACGTCGTGCTTCGCTGAATTGCCGCTCCGGCGGCATCGAGACGATGTCCAGGACTGGATTGTAGCTGTGTGTGCGGCCGGCCCGGTCCATCGGGGCGAACTTGAAAATTCGGTCGCCACGAGCTTTTCGCGCGCGAGAGGTTAGTTCGAACAACTCCCCCTTGACGTCGAGCGCCACCACCGAGCCGTTGAAGGTCAGCAGTGTGGGAACAACAATACCGACGCCCTTCCCGGCGCGAGTCGGCGCCACCACCAGGCTATGTGGCTGCTCACCATTGCTTAGATATTGCCCGGGCAAGCGCGGACCTATTGTCTTACCAAAGATCGGTCCGGAAATCTTTTGGTAGGGCATGATATAACCGGCCTTTTTCATCTCGCCGAAGCGCGCCCAGCGGGCTGTGCCATGGTGCTGTGGCTTGAACACGATGATAGCCAGAATGAACGAAGTGACGGCGACGGTGAAGCCGGTGATCATTAGTCCATGATAGAAGACTGGCCTCACATCGCCGTTGTAGAAGGGCGTTTCGTACCAGAAAGCAAGGATGTCGAAGCCCTGAATAGCTAGGGACGTGACGCCATGTTGGAAGTTGGCATAGGCGCTCGCTAGGAACAGTCCCGCGACCAGCGAGAACGCCCCACCGAGCAGAACGGTACTCGTCTTCTGGCGTGAGTCCACGTCTCAATTATCCCCGTCCCCTACAGGCTACATCGCGCGCGTCGAGGCCTGCTCTCTCGGCTGCTTCATCACGGCGTTTCGCTGCTTCGATCATAGCCATTCGCCTGTCATTGGATGATTGGCTATTCGAGGTCGGCGGCTTAACCGCGGCAACAGGGTTCGCCTCGTCGTGTGCCTGCGCGGCATCTGCCAGAGCTCCAAATCGTTTCAACGTAATGGGAGGAGCCAAAATCCGCCGCCCGTCTGCCTGGGCTCGCTCTGCAGCCATCCTAATTCTGGCGAGGTTGTCGTTGGAACTCTCCTTCGATGACGCATTTGCGTCCTTTCGGTTGTCGTTGTCCACGAACGTCTTATCGTTGCCAAATTTACCTTGTCCACTGGGAGGTTGCGGTTCGTTGAGATCTTGACTCGCGTCGGGGCCAATCACGCTCTTCCGGCCGATCTGTTCCAACTCTCTCACGTCCTCCGCAGCACGGCTTGCCTGGGAGGGCGGCCGCATGACAGTTACCGCTCCTGATGGACTTGATATCTGTTTAGGTTCCGACGTCGTTACTTCGCGATTTTTCGTCACGCCCGCGATGATCTTATCGATGTTGCTCGCGTTATGCTCAGGTTTCGAAGTAGCGACAAACGGACTCCCGGGTCTTGTTTGGCCGCCAGCGGCGTTTGCCTTGCTCAGTTCCCCACTGCCGTCGAGTTGCGCTGCTGCGCTCTCAAGCTGCTTCGTCATGCTGGCAGACGGTAGTTTTGGGGTGACCACGACATTCTTCCACGCTTCTTTATGCTGGGCTGCTTCTTCGGCTCCCATTTCGCGAGCCTTAATCTCGTCGCGGTTGAGCCTTCTCAGGTCCGTACTAAGCTTCACTCCAAGAATTTTTTTTGATACGACCTTCGTACCATTGGAGAGATACCTGGTCTCGCTTTTGTACATTTTACCAAGCGTATGCTTGGCCCCGGTTAGCTGATTTGTTTTCTCATCAAATGTCGTCGATCTTTTGTTCAGCAACCTTCGATGCGATCTAATGTTCCTGCCAACCTCGTTTCCATTCACATCTAGGAGAGACTTGTAGTTTTTGCTACCAAAGAGACCCTTTATCGCCGTTTCCCTGGTTCTCCCATCTCGCGATTTTGTCGAATATTTCCGAAACCCACGCGCTTTGCGTCCAACGAGTTCCAGATTACCGTCCTCATCCCGCTCGAAGACCTCTGTTTTAGAGCCTTTCTTGCGGGTCAGGATGCGATATTTCTTGTTGTCAGGACCACTTTCGTACGGGGCGCCCATCTCCTCGGAAATGGCGCGGAAAATCCTACCGTCCCGCAAACGGTTCGTGAAATAGCTTGTGCGGATCAGATTGCCGGTTTCATCGCGTTCCCATCGTTCGCGGAAACTCCCGTCATTGCGTTCGCGGCTTAGAGAGTGAAGTTCACCCTTGGCGTCAAACTCGTAGCTCCTCTTTTTCCGCCAACCCTTCTTCTCAAGTCGGCCGATGTAAACACTTCCTGAGTCGGGGTCGCGCTTTAGGACCTCCGTCGTCATGTTGACAATGCCACTCTTGCGGGTGAGCTCGCCATCCTTGTGGATTCTCAGCCTCTTGTTGCCTATCAGCTTGTAGCCGACCTCGCCGCGATAGCCCTCCTCGACACTGTCAAAGATGTCCATCACTTTGGCATATCGTTTTTGCTTGCTTGGTCGCTCAAACTCGCGCTTTATTCCGCGAACATGTTGGGCCGTCTCCAGCGCTCGAAAACGCTGATCTTCTTCACGCCTAGCTGAGCGTGCCTGCTTATAGGCTGGCTCTCGCAATTTAACTGGTCTTTTTCCAATATCAGCCATGTCCGTTACCTTCCTGCAACGATTGTCTACTGCCAGCGGCAGCAAAAGAGAAGATTTTGCTCGGCTCATTCACACCTGCGCCTAAGCCGGTCCACGACGATTGCCCGATTCAACGACTGTTGACGGCGTCACGTATTCTATCGTCATACCTGCTGCCTGGCGGAAGCTGCGGGCTCGCCACGTCTATGACTTCGCCCAAGCCGGGTCCGCGACTCCGCAGGAGGATCTCAGTTACGCTATCCGGAACATTCAGCTGTTTACCCTCATTCTTCTGCTGATCAGCTCTCTGCAGGGTTTGGGCTAGAGACGTAAATGAGGGTTTCGTATATATTCCGCCTCTATCGGTTTTTGCGTCATCTGCGTAGAAAATTCTCTCTGCAGCATAGATATCCAGTATGGATTCACCATCTGGAAGCTCGACCGAATTACCTTCAACAAGGGCCCCATCTACCTCCACAAGGACCCGAGAATCGGAGGCATATTTATCGAGCATCTTATCCCAGTCAGGCTTGAATTTACCCCATTCCGGGTTGATCCCGTGCTTGTCGCACACATCTTTGAAGTATTCAGAATACAGACCTGCGACAAACCCCGGCCCGGCGAACGTATTGCCCTCCGGCATTCTGATGATCATCCGGTGCTCCATCGCATCCATGGAGGGATTTTCTTTTACGGCCATCGCGGCAGGGTCGGTCGGCAGGTTCTCTAAGACCTCGTTGATCGGAAAGTACTTCGTGCCGATCTTTACGTAAGCACTATGCGTATCCCGGTTGTAACCTCGCTCTTCACCGACATAGTCCCGCAAACGGTGAGTGGCTTGCTTTTCCCCCAGCGTTCTCTCGATATAGTCGATGGTTTGGTAGCCGTGAAGTTTCGACTTCAGCCAAATCTTGCCGCCGAGTGCGGTCTCCAACTCCCGAGCGGTACTCTTCTGATAATCATCATTCGGAAGACGCGAAAACCCCTTCATCTTGCCGTCCGGACTTCGATGCAAGATGTCCGGTGCCTGCTCGCCGCTTGTGTAGGGGTTCTTATGAGCAACGCCGCGCCTTCGATCCCCGGCTGGTGTTTTATAGATCTGCCGCTCGCCTTCCAAATTATAGACCGTCACCTTTTCCGGCTTTCCGTCTTTAAATACCGTTCTGCCGTCTCTATCTTTCTTGACGCCTTTGCCGGTTTCGTAGAGATCGTTGTCTCGCTCTGCGGTCAGACCTAGTGACGTTGTTATTCTCCTGAATTCATAATCCTTGTAGTCTTTCGTTGTCTGTTGACCGTCCGGCGCCTTTATGGCGTGCCATAGGCCGTTCTTGGTGTAATAGTTATCATTGTACCTTATGTACACAAGCTCGTTGTCTATCTCTTTAGATGTTTTGTTGCCCAACCCTTTAAGAGCCTGAAATTCCGTTCCCTTGAAGAACGTATACGCGTTTTTCTTTGGATCGTCCTTCGTGGCCTTCGAATCCACGGGCACCACAAACATGCCGGACTCTTTGAGTTTGATGTCTTGTATTCCAATCATCATGCTCTCGTCCGATGGGAGACTGGCGGCCTTTCTAGGCCGACGGGCCGCCAGATTAAGCTTTTCCAGTCGTCGAGCTGAGACGTCGACCCTTTCAGAGTCGACCTCCATTTTTACTTCACGGTCCACAGAACTAGCCCTTCTGGCTTATTGCAGGTACGTCACTGTTTATTATTGTGTTTTTCGTCCCGGGCCTTAACTGCTCTTTTCATTGCGCTAAGGCGGCGCTCCCGATCAGCCATGAACAATTCCGGATTGTCCATTGGAGCGTATTCGTTCGAATTCGTGATTGTATTCATCCCTGTATGCCGTTCGCCGCTTCGGGTGCGTTTAATACCTGACCTTGATGATGTTAACTTCATTGGTACAGCGTTACCTTTCTCGTTGTGTGTCTCGAGTTGTTCCGTCTTTCAGTGGTCACTAGATTGTGCATGTATTTTGATTGGTCAACCTCAATTGTGTTACGTCTGAAACATCAGGAGTGCTGTTGCAACGTTCCAAGGCGCGGCCGAACGCATTGTTGTGTTTTGTCGCAGTTTCTATTGAAGCACCGGGCAGCACTTCTTACATAAGGACGTGTTTTTACGCACTCTTGTTTCTTGATTGTGTGCTTTACATATATGGCCATATTTTGCGCTGTAAGTTGGTTCGATGTACAGTTGCCGGGCCACCTTTCCAGGCGCATTCAGCCATGACGGATATCCTCAAGATGTTCTGAATACGGCCTCTTTCATCCAACGGCGGCAGGCTGCGGATGAAACTGGAGAGCAAGGCGAGGCTTTGGTGGCGATCGGCCATCGTGCCGGTGATTGGCAAGCCCGAACAATCAGCACTGCGTCAATGTCATCCGCCGCCGTCGCCGGCCGCTCCGCTCTTTTTGTCGTAGGTGATGGCTTTTTGCTGCGCCAATTCAGGTACTGCCACTACACCCACAGTGTCAGCCAGCCACGAACGTCCTCATCAGCGCTGTCGGTGGGTGGCTTTCTTTTCGTTGTCAAAGAAAATGCAAAGAGCAGAGCTAGCAAGTTTACGGCCGAAGGCCCGGGCACTTTTGAAACCCAACGGATCAAAATGCGCGAGGGCAATATCAAACAGCCGTCGCGGCATCATGCGCGACGTCGCAACGATGGCTAACGGCTCCTCAACCGAGTAGGCAGGCGCGATTTCGGCGAACGAGCCGTTGGACAGCATCAACTCGTAGTCGTCCAAAGCACGCCGCAATATCATCTGCAGGGCCTTGGCAGGGCGAGACTCTGCACTCAACGCGTCAAAAGTCGCGGAGATGCCGCGGGCGGGAAGCGCTGCTGACAGAAACACCTGCACCTTCGGATCCGCGTCGTGGCGTTCATTCGAAAGAGGAGCGGTCCTTCTCGCGGGCAAAGCTCGGCCAGGTACTATTCTATTGCCCGCCTGGCGACTGGTCGGCTCGATTGGTGCGATCGCTACTGGCGGATTTGAGGAGGCCGGCATGCTCTCCTGGAACGACCTCTCCGATTGGCCCGCCGCGAGTCGGCGCGCCTCCTGCACCGAAACAGCCGGTTTGCGGATACCCATATCAACCCTCCAACGCCTTCTCTACGAAAGCACCGATCATGGTAAGCTCATCCAATGCGTGCCGGTTGTTACGCAACATTAGTCGCATTGCGGGAGTGTGGGACATATTCGCCACCGTCATGTGCAACATCCCCCGCTCCTTCATGGCCGCGAAGGCATCACGCTCATACATGGGCACGTCAAATACTGGCAGAAGCTCTAGCATGTCGTTGGCGGCCTGTTGAGAGACCGTCAGTCTTCCAATAGGAACTCGCTGGCGAAGAATGGCGGTATGTGTTTGCAGTGCCTCTGCCAGTAGCAGCTCGATGATGTAGCGATAAGTCGCAAGCGCTTCATCTATGTCCAGAGGTGTCAGCATGGTTGGCACCAGAAGAAAATCGGAGCTGGCGACAATAATATTGTTCAGTTCACTCAGACCGCCATGGGTGTCGGCCAGCGCATAATGGAAGCCAGCAGCTTCAGCCTGTTGATATGCGTCCTCCAGTAGAGGCAATTCATCGGCGACGAACACCTCGCATTGATGATCCCAAGCGTCGTTGCGAAGGGCGTTTTCTTTCCACTTTGTAAGGGGGCGGTTTTCGTCAGCTTCGAACAATGCAACCCTCTTCTTCTTGGAGGCAAGCGAGGAGCACAGCCCCATCAAGGCCGTGGTTTTACCCGCTCCACCTTTGAATGAGCAGCAAGTAATCAGTTTCATATCGTAGTTTACCTGTGCCTGGATGCTCCCGTAAGAGCTACATTCATTTTAGGTATTAATTACTGATTCAATCCTAAAAATACGATTTTGTCAACGTAATTACGTCCTATAATATTGAACACTTCATTGCTCTCGGTTACATCTGTAATCTTTTGCTGATTCCATTTACGATGGATATCACTATGATAAGGACTGTTGGTTTCTGTTGTAACTATGCAGCGAGACTATTTCTTCGAAGGTGGATCAGAGAAATGACTGATGAGTACTTTCTACACTTATTCGATGATGCTTCTATTCGTAGAAGACGAAGCGTCGCGATAGTTGACCCGCTTGGCTATAAGATAGTCAGCGTGCGGTTGCGGTCGGCTGAATTTGAATCTTTCTCGGAACAGTCGCGGGCGCTCGGGCTGACAAGCAATTTGGCCCTCCGCATCGCAGCGCGTCGGATAGCAGGCTTCCTGGAAATTGACGCCGACACTCGCCAAAACCTCCAAGAAATCACCAGCAGCATTGGTCAAATTGCCGATGCGCTCAACGACATGAGCCGGATTGCAAGTCGCGATGGTAGGGTGGATATCGAACGCTTCGAGAGCCATAGGCAGCAGTTTGGCCAAGAATTCGCCGCCCTCGATGCCCTGCTTCGCACAATACTGAACATTTCCCGACGGCGGCAAGACGGCCGAAGATTATTGCAGGAGAGCGTACGGTGAGAGGATTTTCTGGGAACGTCGCTGTCAGGTGGCCAAGATGCCCCCGCAAGCCATCATAAGAATTGTACCTCGAGGCGGCGCCCGTACCGCACGCCAAATCCGGGATCAACTGAATTACCTGTCTCGCGAGGGCACCATTGACCTCCTGCGATCCTCGCGTCATCAGGGTGTTGCGGTGCCATACGATCGCCTTCACGAGATGGCACACAGTTGGGCCGAGCAAACCGGCAACTATCAACCTGGCCAGCCAGAGGCAGAAAGCAACCAGGACCTCACCACGCACATCATCGTCAGCTTTCCGCGTGGCACCGATACCAATAACGCACACGCTGCCGGCCGGGCGTGGGTGGAAAACATAGTCGGTTCGGGGCGCCAGGGCGGTACATTCGACTACATCACTGCCTTTCATGTCGACCGGCAACATCCACATTTGCATGTGGTGGTCAATCGCAGGGCGCTGGAAGGTCACTGGTTGAAAATCTCACGCCGCCATCCCTATCACAATTACAACAATATGCGCGCAGCGCTTGTTGATGCCGCGTATGACAACGGTATCGAATTGGATGCGACCTCGCGTGCTGAGCGCGGCATCATGGAGCGACCGATTACCTATGCGGAGTTCCGACGCAGGGAGAGGGCTGGAGAAACCGTTGCGATTCGCCCGCACCCAGAACCCGATGTTCCCGTCACTCCCCGAGGATCACCCGGACCCACAAACCTTGGCGACGGCGACAGGGGGCCAAGGCCTGGTCCACATGGACCAAGTCACGGAGACGCCCCTGGGCAAGCATCCGGGAGCAACGCTGGACCGGCCACCCGCGACAATACAGTCGATGAAATTCGTTTGGGCGACGATTTTGACTCGGGAAGGCGAAGCGACTCCGGTGGGCAGGGACAAGCTGCGGGGCACGGTACGCAGGATGAGAGCGGTTTCGAGCAACAGCGCCAAGCCCGGCGGCGTCGGCGCCCGGAGACGGAACCTGAAGACGCCGGTTCCAATACACCCCAGCACCCACGGCAGCGCCGCCGCTACGCCCCCGGCATCATCGAAACGCGAGCCCAACGAGCAGCCCGTGAACAGCGCGAAGCCGATGAACGCGCTAGGCGGCACGTCCAAAGGCCTGAAGAGCTCGATTCGGAGCGGCCAGAGCAACGTAAGCGCCGTCGCTACGCCCCCGGCATCATTGAAACCCGGGCCCAACAGGCGGCCCGTGAACAGCGCGAAGCCGATGAACGCGCAAGGCGGCATCACCGCCGTGAGCCCGATCCTCAAGACCTCGATCCTAATCAACCGCGGCGCCTTCGCAGCGGCCGCGTGGTCGAACGATCGCGCCATGACCCCGGCGGTTCTCGCTGAGTATGAGCATGAGCAATATTGAAACCACAGATGCCAAGCCTGACTCAGGAGAACGCGAAAAAATCGGACTCGCGCGAATTCTGGAGGCAGCGAAGATGAAACCGACGCTGACCATTTGCGCCAATCCGTCGAGCGAACCGAGCGAATGCGCAGGCTGGCCGCGCGGCGCTATCAGGTCGTGCGGCATCGGACCCGGATCGAGAATGAGGAGCATGCGATCCTGCATGCGCACCTGATCCCGAAGGGTCCGCACGCCGATCTGTTCAACGTCCGCGGCCGCGCCTGGCTGGCGCGCCAGCCAGTGCCCGACGATGATCGGTTTGCGATCGAGCGGCATGTGCGCGAACTCGATCGGCTCGCCAAGGACCTGGCGATCCTCGACCGGGGGATTGCCGAGACCACGCTGGACGATCCAGCGATCAGGCGTCTGCTCACCATTACCGGCGTTAACCTGGCCGTGGCAGCGGGACTAATGGCGGCGATCGGCGACGGATCGCACTCGATATTCCGACCCCGAACCGGGCCGCCGCCTGCCGCGCCTGCGGCGCGGCGACCAGGACGAGGTCATGGCGGCAGGCAGAGGTCGTGGCGAGTGGGGAGCCGCTGATGCCCGGCCACAGGGCCTTCATCCGCATCACCAGCCGGCGCGATCAGGCCAAGCCAATGACGCGTCTGTTCATGGCCTCCACACTGCTGTCGCCGCAGCAGGCACTCGAGCTCACCAGAGCCCATTGGCAGATCGAGAATGGCCTGCACTGGATGCTCGACGTGTATCTGGGCGAGGACTTGAGCCGTGCCCGCAAGGACAATGCTCCCGCTAACACTGCCCTCATCAACCGCCTCGCCAGAAATATCCTCCAGGCTGCCGACGCCGACAAAGTTCCCATCAGCCATCGCATCAAGAAATGCGCTTGGAATGACGACTATCTCATCAACGCTCTCACCCATATGCGATAGCCCTGCGCCTGAGGGGGATCAGATTATGCATCGCATTCAGTGGCGTTGTGTAGGTCCGGGATTCGGGAGGCTCAAGACAAGAGCAGGCGCAAACCAGCTCTCTTTTTCAAGATGGAGACTCCATGACGACAACAGACAAATTCTCCCGGCAGAGTCCCCTTAGTCGACGGGCCTTCACATTGGGTTCCGCGATCGCCCTGGCAAATTCGGTGACGATGCCGAGTTGGACTGAAAACTTAATCGGCATCGTCGTTACCGTTCGCGGAGCGGTCAATCGTAAGCGTCAAGCCAAACTACAGCCTTTGATTGTTGGCAGCGATATCAATGACGGGGATATTGTGGCGACTAGTCGCCACAGCTACGCTGAATTAAAACTCACAGACGGCACTCGCATCTTACTCGGCAGCGAAACCGAGTTTGTCATCGATCGCTTCGCTGCCCTTCAGGGCGGCACTCTGGAACTAGTCACGGGAAAGATGGTCTTCGACCGACCCGAAAAAATGCCCAAGATTGATGTCTCGGTACGAACTATTTTTGGGATGCTGGGGGTGCGCGGGACAAAGTTCTTCTGTGGTCCAAACCGCGGGGTTCATGCAATCTTTGTTGAGCACGGCCTGGTAACAGTTGAAGCTGGCGGTATGTTGCAACCTGTTGGGACTGGTGAGGGTCTGGAAATCACACGGCTGGGCGCACCACCCAGCAATTGTTCAATGTGGGATGAGAAGCGCATAGCTGAGGCTTATGCGGGCATCACCTTGGCTAGTAGCTGACTGATGCTTCGGCTTCGAGCGGTGTGGTGAACAGCTCCAGCTTCCCAAATCCCGGTATCTGGTGCACGTCGAGGGATTTGAGCGTCCGCCCGCTTTGGGCGGCCGCATTTGGGCCGATGCAGATTGCCGTACCGAGCGTCTTGTTGGCTTCCTGAAGCCGCGCGGCAAGATTGACCACACTGCCGTGCGCCGTGTAGTCGAGCTTGGCACCCCCGCCGACTTCGCCTAGCACCGCAGTTCCCGTTTCGATACCTATGCGGGTGCGCCCGAACTTATGTTTAGCGAAGTTGGGTCGTTTGCGCATCTCACCGGTCAGCGCCTGGATGGCCTCAGCACAGTCAAAAGCCTTGTTCACATGATTGGGCAGGTCTTCAGGAGCGTTGAAAAATGCATGTACTGCATCGCCTACGATTTTATCTACCATACCGCCGTGCGAAGCAATTATTTCGTTGACCTCGGTGTAGTAAATGTTGAGAAGCGCAACGATATCGCGAGGACTTAAGTTCCTATCAAGCAAGCAAAAGTCTTCTATGTCCGTAAAAAGCGCTGTTACCTGCCGCTCATCGTACGTTATACAGTCATCTTTCGGACTATTAATGTAACGTTCTACCACTGACATCGGAAGATACTTGGAGAGTTTGTAGCGCGCCCTCGCCTCCGCCTTGCCGGTCGACGCAAATTGGGAGATGCTGCTGCAAGCAAGAGCAGCGATAAGGGACAGGCTAAGCCCGACCGCGTCAAACAGAAGCGCCCATTTGGCGTAGGTCACGACCGCAGCCCCAAAAATTCCGGCAATAAGCAGAAGGCCAAGCACCGTCGATATGATTGGCCGTGTACGAGTCCCAATCAGCGCCATGAGGCAGCCGCCCAAGAACGTCAAGAAGGCTTCGATTATCGGCATTGTACTGTCGCGATGTGGGATGAAACCGGTTATCACGGCGTTGGCTATATCGGCATGGATTTGAACGGAAGGCTCCAATGGCATGGACGCGGTCGGCCGCAAGCCACCGAGTTGAGGAAGACTACTGCCGATAAATACAATTTTATCGGCAAACGGTTTGCCAACGATTCTCTTATTCAGGACATCAGTCGCCGAAACCGTGCGCGCCGCAATAGCCGTAGCTGAGCTGGAGGCGAAGCGAAAACTACCATCAGCATCGAGTTCGACCCGACGCTTTGCGAGCCTGACCCACACTGGGTCACCCCCTATAATGGGTGGCCGTGTACCGAAAGCCACCCGTGCTGCCTCTATCCCGAGTGCCGGATAGACTTCGTCGCTAAGGACGACAAAGGCCTGCGCCCGCCGAACATGAGCATCCTTGTCGCCAACGAGAAATGCTGCCGCGACCGAACGGGCACGCATTTGAAAGTCAGAGCAGGAAGTCTCCGCCCCATCAATGAACCAGAGCGGCGGAATCGTGACAGGGCGGAGAACACCAACCGGTGGTGCCTCCTTGGGCCTCCTCTCCGTGCTGTCTCCAATCAGAAATCCAAGCGTAACCGGCGCTGACGCGATGGCTTGCGCCAGTGCATTATTTCTTTCTTCGCCCGGATCGCAAGTTCCGCCGAAAACGATGTCAATAGCGATTGCCCTCGCGCCACCTT
>NZ_JAVSPX010000003.1:0-186219 GCF_037162615.1 Mesorhizobium sp. ISC15
CGATGTTACAACTACGTCCGTCAAAAATCCCGATGGCAGCGTGACCTCAACGATGTCTGGACCCAATAGCGAAAATTGGTCGAATGTTTCGACCACCTCAAAGACGACGACTGTCAGTGCCGACGGTCTGCACAGTGTAACGGTCTACGGGCCAACGTCGATCAAGAGAATGCCGACGATGACGGCCAAGACCACCAGCGACACATCGCTCGGCGTCGACGGTTCGACCGTGACAATCGTCAAAAACTATCAATTGACGACGACGGCGACCCCGACCCTTTTCCTGGCCGACCAGACCAGGATTACGGAAGCAGGGGACGGCTTTTCCACCACCAAGGAATGGGACATGAACGGTGATGGGAGCTACGACAGCAAAGAAACCGACGTGGCGGTGCTGAACGCCAATGGCTCGACGGTGCGCACCGTCAGCAAATTCGAAGGCGCTGTCCTGAAAAGCACTTTCGTCACGACGACCAGCGCCAACGGCCTGTCGATCACGACGAACTGGGATGTTTTCGGAACGGATCCCTTCAGCCAGGATAAGACCGACATAACGACGATCAATGTCGATGGTTCGTCGACGCGGACCGTCACCAATCTGAAGGCCGACGGATCGCAACTGTCAAAGTTCGTGACGACGACAAGTGCCGATGGCAGGACGACGACCACTCAGGAAGATATCGACGGCGTTGTCGGTTTCGATCGCACCACGAGCGACAACGTGCTTACTCTGGCCGACGGCGCGACCGTGGAAACGATCAAGAGATTGACTACGGGAGGTGCGCTGCTGGACAGCGCGACCGTTACGACAAGTGGCGACAAGCGGACGGTGAAGATCGTCCGCGACGCCGATGGTGACGGCACCGTCGACCAGACCGAAGTGACGACGAAGGCGGTCGACGGCTCGGTCAAGACGGTGATCTACGACTTCAACGCGGTCAACTATATATCGGCCCAGGTCACCATAACGACCAGCGCGGACGGGCTGAGCACGATTTCGGAATGGGATTTCGATGGCAACGGAACCGTCGACCAAACACGCACGGCCAGCAAAAAGTACCACGGAGATGGATCGATAGAGACCGACGCAAGGGACAAGGACGCTTCCGGGGCCTTTCTCGGCGCATGGGAGACGGTCACCAGCGATGACGGCCGTAGCATCTACACAGGAACGGATATCGACAATGGCGGCGTTGACAACATCCGGGCAGCAATCGTTGCCGCGGATGGCTCAGTCACGGAAAGCTTCCACAATGGATATCACAACGTCGCCATGCTCATTCCGGGCGAGGTATATTGGAAGAACGATGTCGCGGAAAACGCCGTCGTAAAAACCAGCTCGGACGGCCTGACGACGACGACATATTTCGACTTCGACGGGAACGCTACTGATCCGACCAACAATCCAACCTCGAGCCCGAGCACGACCAACTTCGAGACTGCGGCGGTCTCTCAAGCCCAGATCGATGGCTCCGTCGTCACCACACTCACGGAAAAAAACAGCAGTGGCGTTGTTGTCGCCAGAGGCACAATGACCACCAGCGCCGACGGACTGACCACGAGCTTGCTCAAGGACGCCGACAACAACGGCACTTATGAGCACGTGGAAACGGCAGTCACCCGCATCGACGGGTCGATCCGGAAGGTGGTGACAGATTACAATTCCAGCGGAGTGGTGACACAGACCGTCACCACCGATGTCAGTGCCGATGGCAAGTCGACGTCGGTCGTAACTGCCAATGCCACGACCGGGACGGGAACCACCACCGGCGTCGGCGTCGAGTTCATCGCCACAGGAACCACCAACGACACGATCACCGGCAGCGCTGGCGTCGATCACATCCAGGGCGGTGCTGGCGTCGACACGATCAGTGGCGGCACCGGCCACGATGTCATCGATGGCGGCGCCGGCGCGGACACGCTGAGGGGGAATATTGGCTACGATACCTATATCGTCGACGATGTCGGAGATCAGGTCGTTGAGGCCGCAAGCGAGGGCACTGACACGGTGCTCAGTTCCGTGACCTATACGATTTCCGACGCGGATGTCGAAAACCTTACCCTCACAGGCGCGACTGCGATCAATGCGACTGGCAATTCTTCGAACAATGTTCTGACCGGCAATTCCGCCGCTAATTCGCTCAGCGGCGGTTCGGGGGCTGACAGTCTCTCGGGCGGCGCCGGCAACGATTCGCTGACCGGAGGTCGAGACAACGACACCCTCGTTGGTGATTCCGGAAATGATTATCTGAACGGCCAGGAGAATGCCGACGTCTACGTGTTCCAGCGTGGCGACGGCAGCGACACTCTTGAAGACATTGTATCGGTAGCGACCACCGCATCCGCCGATATCAATGCCGCGCAAGCTTTGGGCGTTTCGGCGAACGGAACCGTCAACGCCTGGGTTAGCGGCTATTATTGGCAGACCAGCACGAATTCCCTGTTGAAGCTGGCAGATGGTGGCACCGACTCTCTTACCCTCACCGGCGGCATAACTGCCGACAACCTCTCATTTGCATGGGCGGGTGTCGGCCAGGACAATCTTGTTGTCAGTATCGCGGGCGGTCCGGCCGGGGATAGCATCACAATCAATCAACAGGCGATCGCCGCTGCAAAAATCGAGAAGCTCACGTTCGATGACTTGGGAACTATGAATTTTGCGGTAGCGACGGCTGTTGGAGCGACGCTCACTGGCACCTCGGGAGACGAGATCCTGTTCGGTGTCGGTGGCAACGAGACGATAAACGGTGGTGGTGGCAACGACGCCTTTTATGGCGGCGCCGGCAACGATATTGTCAACGGCAACAACTCCATCTTCTGGACCGGCGGCGCTGACACCTTCTATGGAGGCGCTGGAAATGACAGTCTGAACGGTGCGGGCGGCGATGACCGTTTCGTCTTCCGTCGCGGCGACGGCACCGACAGTATCAAGGACTTCAACATCGTCACCACCACCGCAAACGCCGATATCACCGCGGCACAAGCGAAAGGCGTTTCCGCAACAGGCATCGTGAACACCTGGGTTGGCGGCTATTATTGGAACACCAGCATCAACGGTCTACAGAAAGCGACAGATGGCAATGTCGATACGCTGGCATTGGAAAGCGGCATCAAGGCCGAAGATCTTTCATTCTCCTGGACTGGTGTGGGCGGCGACAATCTTGCGATCACGATCGCCGGCGGTCCTGCAGGCGACAGTGTCGTGCTTTATCAGCAGACAACGGCAGCAGCGCGCATCGAAAAGCTGACGCTCGATGGACTGGGCACGAGGAACTTCTACGTGGCCACGGCTGAGGGAGCCACTGTCAACGGAAGTGCCGATGCCGACATCATCTTCGGGTTGGACAGTTCCAGCAACTACGAAACGCTGAACGGCAACGCCGGCAACGATGCCCTTTACAGCGGCGCCGGCGATGACGTGTTGAACGGCGGCGGCGGAAATGACACCCTGCTTGGTGGCGCCGGCAACGATTATACGAATGGTCAGGATGGTGACGATACTTACGTATTCAGGCGCGGCGATGGCAACGACTTGATCGAGGACTATGTAGCAGTCGTGGCTTCTTCCGCTCCCGATATCGCTGCAGCGCAGGCATTGGGGGTTTCCGCCAGCGGAACGGTCGATACATGGGTGGGAGGATACCGCTGGATAACCAACTTAAACTCCCTCTACAAGATCGTTGCTTCCGGCACCGATACGCTAGCGCTGACAGGTGGTATCAAAGCGGATGATCTATCTTTCTCATGGTCAGGCGTCGGTCAGGACAACCTCGTTGTCTACATCAACAACGGATCGTACTGGGACACCGTTTCAATAAACCAGCAGTCGTTCGACAACGCAAAAATCGACAAACTTGCCCTCGACGGCCAAGTCACGAGGAACTTCTATGTGGCCAAAGCCGCCGGTGCTACCGTAAACGGCAGCACGGACGCCGATATCATGTTCGGTCTCTCCAGTAGTGAAACGCTTAACGGAAATGCAGGCAGCGATGCGCTTTACGGCGGGGCCGGTAGTGACACGCTGGTCGGCGGGACAGGTAACGACAGTTATCATTTCGCCGCAGGCGGCGGGGCCGACACGATCGTCGAGTCCGGTGCCTACAACGACAATGACGAGCTGGATTTCGGGGCGGGCATCGACGCGAACGAGCTCTGGTTCAGCCAGCAGGGCGACAACCTGGTCGTCTCGGTGCTGGGAACAACCGACAAGGTGACGATCAGCAACTGGTTCGCCGGGCCAGGAAATGTCGTCGAGACGATAAAGTCCGGCGATGGAAAGGTGCTCAATCACTCCGACGTGGCAACGCTGGTCGCGGCCATGGCCGGGTTTGATCCCGCAACCTCGCCGACGGGGACGGGCATCCAGCCCAATGATCCGCTGCTTGGCAATCCGTCGCAAACCGGCACCATCGCCGCGGCGGTGCAGTCGTCCTGGGCGGCGGCGTGAGTTGAGGGTGTTGTAGATCCGAGCCGCTTCGCGGCTCGGATGTCATAATGGGCGAGATCCCGCAGGCCTTCGCGGAGTTGCCATTCGCAAGGCGACACTGCGAGCAGCGAGATAGATGGCATGCACGTCGTCTTCGACCGTGCGCCCCCAGTCTTTCAGCTCCATTGAACGAGTGTGGCGATAACAAAAGAAGGCGGCCGCTAAGCGGCCTCGCATCCCTTTGACGATTGGAGTGCGTGGAGGTAATCGGCAGCGGCCTGCGCCTTCGCAGCGGCCGTGATGATGGCCCTCTTGTCATTCTTCAGGACGGCGAGCCAGCTCGCCAGATAGGCGGCTGTGTTGTCGCGTGGATCATGCGCCACGCCCAGGTCGGCACACAAAAACGACGCCGCGAGCTCCGCAACGAGCTCCTCGACGGCGTAGCCTCCACTGCCGAACCTGCCCGTCAGATCGCGGTCCAGGCGATGCTTTGCGCCGGACCAATGCGAAACCTCGTGTAGCAAAGTCGAGTAAAGGTGAACCTCGCTGTCGAAACGCCCGCGGTCAGGCATGAGGATGTCGTCGATGCTGGGCCGGTAGCAAGCTTTGGTGCCACCGTAGCTGACGCCGGCGCCGGTGTTCTGGACGAAGCTTTCGACGGTCTCGATGTGCGGAACCGGATTGCCCGGCAATTCCTCGGTCGGGCTGAAGAAGTGAACCGGCAAGTTCTCGATCTGCTCGACGTTGAACACCGTGTAGCCCTTCAGGTACGGAATCGCGCGGTCTTCGTCGTCCTCGCGTACTTTCGGCGTGAACGTGCCGTATTTGACGACGAGGCTGCCTTTCTCGCCCTTGCGGACCTGCCCGCCGAGGTCCTGCGCCTGGCGATAGGTCATCCAGATGTTTTCCTCGTAGCCGAACATCTGGCCGGACACCCACAGCATCAGGACATTGATGCCGCGATAGGCTTCGCCGGTCGCGCGGCGCGGGATTAGTGAGTGTCGCACGCTGCCGCGCCAGGGGCGGATCCAGGGCTTGGTGCCGGCTTCAAGCTGCTCGACGATGGTATCGGTGATGCGTTGGTAGGTGTCCTTGATGCTCTGCATGGCCGTCTCCATTGCGTTGGTTGACGGCAAAGAACGGAGATAGCCGAAGCGAGCCCATGCACCTGTAGGGCCGAAACGGAGTGGAGGACCGCGACAGCGGTTGCATGGGGGAGGGGCTATCGTAGCTTGTCCGTCAAATCACCCAACGGACTGAGGCGGCGCCGAAACGCATCGGACATCGACCAGCTCGACGACCGCTCGACGAAAAAGCAGCTTGTTGCCTAGGGCAGCGGTTATCGACCGCGATCGTCGTCGTCGCGCTCACGGTCTCGCCGCGCCGCCATTTCGGCCTCGATAGCCTTCAGCCCGGCGCTTCTGTCCCGCTGTGGCTCGGCCTGTTGGGGCCGCATGTGTGCCTCGGTGGCCTGTTGCTCGCGTCCCAGGCGGGAAAAGTCAGAGCGGGCGGTGAAAGAGACCTCTGTATTGTCGTTGGGCAAGCGTTCGGGCAAGTCGGCGCGATCGACGGCAATGATCCGCTCATCCGTGACGATACTGGCGACTCTATCGTCATGGCCGAGGATTTGGCCGGTGATTTCCTCTCCCTGCCGTGCCGTGCGGATATTGTGTTCAAACGGCTTCTCGCCGCACCGTTCGAGGTCGGCAAATGCAGCGCGAAGCGCTTCGCGGCGGTTCGGATTGATAGAGTCCTCCAGCACATGCTTCATTGCCGGACTGGACGGGTCGTTTGTGGTCTCGATTGATGCCTCGATCATCCGCGGTTTACTGATGACGGTAAAATCCACCTCATGGCCGTAATGGCGGCCAAGTTCGGCAATGAACGCCTCCTGGGCGCGACCGTTGCCCTCGCGGAATGGATGCACGTAATTGAGCTCGGCGAGCACCTGGCCCGCACGCTCAGCGAATTGCTCCGGGGTGCCAGTGCGAAGAACATTGGGATCGCGGATCGGCTTTAAGGCCTCGTCCAGTCCGAAGTCGATGCGTGAGCCATGCAGGAATGAGGTGCTGCCCTTGGAAAGGCTGCCGATCGGCTCGACGCGCTGGCCGTCGACGATCGGGCTTTCGTTGCGCGTGTGACCGGCCCATTCGTAAACGTCCTGAAAAATATACCCGTGTATGGCCTTCAGATGTTCCTTGTCGAAATTGCCGCTCGGGCCGCGGCCCTCCGCAATCTCACTTTGTCGAATATGCGTCATGGCATAGTCGGCCGGTCCCAGCTCCGAGTGTCTGGTCAGCCCGAACTTGTTGCGTAGGACACCAGTGCGATCTGGATCGCCGGGCGTGTCGGGGTAGGTGTACGATCCCTTTGACTCGTCCGCCAATACGATTCCTCATGAAAAAAGCCGCCCGTGATCGCAGGCGGCTTATTCGAACAAGAGTTGGAGCGTCAGGCGCGCTTGAAACGCGCCTGCATCTGCTCGCGAAATTCTTCCGACGTGATCTCGCCGGCGACATACCGGGCGTTGGCCGCCTCGAGAACAGGATCGTGGGTGTAGCCCTGCCGGATGTTGGCCGCGCGGGCCTGATCGGTGGCCTTCTTGCGCTTGGCAATGGCCTCCGGGGAACGATCCGGACGTGCGGAATGGATGTTCATCTGCCAATCTCCAGTTGCCTTGTACCCTAGCAAGAAAAGTGCTGAAAATCCAGCACTTTGGGATGATTTTCGGCGTTTCTGAAGTGGGCGCCCGGCTTTTGGCCGGGCGCTTTACTGCGATTAATCGCGGGGTTCCCATTCGATGATCGCCTGCAGAGTCGGGTCGTCCTGGCCCGGGAAGCGGCCGAGATTGGCGTTGAAGCTGAGGCGCTTGATCGAGAGCGTGTAGTAGGGCTTGCCCTCCGCGTTCTTCTTTTTCCAGATGCCGCCGACCTCGATGTCATGGCCGCGCGGCGACTTGGCATAAACGCGATGCGTCGGTGCTTTTTCGTTGTCCGAGCTGAACGGCACAGCGGCGATGTCCAGGTCGCGTTCGATGGTGGAGATGAGGCCTTTGCCTTTGGCGGCGTCGAGGTCGTCAGCATCGAACTGGATGTAGTTGGTGGTGGTCATGTCAGTCACTCCTCTTTGGTGGTTGCGATGATCGTTCACATGGCACGGCGGAAAGCGGTGTGCACCGAAGGCTGAAGCGCAGCGGAAGAGGCCGGAGGGCGAAAAAATTTGGCGCGCGAGGAAGCCGCAGGCGGGGAAATTTTTGCGCTCTCCGGCTTTGCGCAAACCGCGTCGACGTGCGAACGAGCGTCAAAAGCAACCACCGCAGAGGCGTGAGATATGACTCTTTTGGCAACATTCACCCTGTTCGTTGTCGACTTGGAACGACAAGAAATGAGCCTATATTAGTCATTATTCGAGAGCACGCAACGAGGTTTGCAGGCTCTTGCTCCAATCACGTGAAGCAATATGGCTCACGTCGCTTGCCATTCGATAGCACCAATTTGGCTATCTCCGGGTTAAGGCATCTTTGAGGACTTGGCGCCGCGATAGAGATGCGGACTTTCGATCTCAGCGGACCAGATTCCCAAACCGTTGCCACGCGCGCGGTTCTCGGCCTCTCGGTACTCAACCAAGCTGATAGGATGGGAAGACGGCAGATATCGCAGCATTGCCTCGGCTAGCCCGGCGTTCACCATGGCGAGGCCCACATCGGAATCGCCGATGAAGCACTGCCCGACCAAACGGCGATACCGGTCCTGATCAATGATTTCGCAACGAACATGCTGTCCGTCGATCATCTTTCGAAGGTAACTGCGAGCAATGACACCGCAACGCCAGTTCTGGCCATCCTTTAGGCCCGTCTGGTCGAGTTCGCATGCATCGATCGCGGCAATCCGAATGCGCTGCTGACGGATACTGATCGTGTCGCCGTCGATTACCCGCGCCTGGCCGGACCATGCCGACGGCTCGGCCGCCGCATCCATGCACCAGATTGCGGCCACGGCAGCCAATATCGTTCGAAATCTCAATTCAATGCCTCCATGCAATTACGGGCTGCCAGCCCGAAAATCGAGCGGGCAAGATGAAGCTCGCCGGCTGCGGCGCGGTCCGTCATGGCCCGCAAGTAGCCGCCCGGCGATTTAACTTCCTGCCGGTCGTATTTCTGCAGCGTCACCGCGATTGCGACCGCTGCTTGCTGCTCGCCCATCTGTTCGACGGCGCGGCGGCGCGCATCATCGGAAATGCCCGTCAGGCGGCACATTTGCGGCGCCAGCCGCGCCAGATCGGCCCAACTGCGGGGCAGGGCAAAGCCGTAGGCCTTTAAGGCCGGTATTGCCCGCACCAGGTCTTGCAATGCCACTGCCGCCTGCGGTTGGCGCTCTCGCCCGTTGACTTGGCGCAAGCCGCCCCCCAGGCTTTGTTCAAAAGCCCTCTTGCTGGCGGAGCCAGCCTCTAGCAAATGAAGTTGTTCGGCGCCAGCCGAACGCCGATTATCATTACTCTCTTCAAGAGGATCAGGGTTTGTAGTCTGTTTGTGCATGCCGTTTTCGGCATACGTGCATGTCGAATTTTCTGTTTCTGACGCAGATTCTGAACGGCGTGGAAGCTGCATCAGGCGCTCCACAAACCGGTCAAAAAGTGCCGAAGCACGTCGAAGAAGGGCGCTCGGCGCCTTGGAGGCAACGCCGACAAGGGCGACGACTCGTTCGACGCGGCCGGCAATGCGTGCCAAGGCGCGATCCGACAGCCTCGTAACCGTTGCCAGAGCATAGCGTAGGTTGCGTAGCGCGCCGCGATAGCGGCGCAATGCTGCGCGCGCCGCCAATTTTTCGGCCTTGGCCTGCCGCACGAGCTGGTCGAGCTCGCGATAGCGGGCGATGAGGATCCGCATGTCGATGCCGCAACCGTCTACAATCGCACCATCGCCATTTCGCACCGGGTAGCGCTTGTAATTGCCGCTATCCTGCATCGTGATCAAGCCAGCGTCGAAAAGGCTGGACAGCATACGGCTCACACGACCGGCTGAGCGGCCGATCTCGAAGCCGAGCTGCTGGTTGGACTTGAAGATGATCGGACGGCCGGACTTGTCAAAGGCCTCAGCCGGGGCCGTGTTGACCAGAGTCACCAAAAGATGGCTTTCGGTCGCGTTGATCAATCCAGTGCAAGTGAGGTTTTGTGCAAGAACGGCAAGCTGGCCGCGCGTCACCGTTCCGATCTCGGCCGACTTTGCCAGTCGCCGGTAATCGGCACGTTGTGGGGTCATTCGGCGACCGATTGGCCGCCGATCCGTATGGGGGTCACCCATGTCCTCGTCTCCTTTGTTAGGGACCAGGCAAAGCTTCCCCGTTCACCGAAGCGGTGTTTCTCAGTTGACAAGGAAGGGAGGGTTTGCGAGAAAGGTTTTGGCTTATTTTTTCACTGCAAACCCGCTTCCGGATTTTCGTTCGGGAGCGGTTTTTCTTTTCTGGGCCGGTCTGTCTCTCCGTCTTAAAACGTTAGAATGCGTAGTCGGAATCATGCTGATTCCGATGATTTGCGAAGCATAACCGGAATAACCGTTTTGGCGCAAGAATTGTGCTACATGCGCCGCCCGCCGGAAGAGCCTGATGGCTCGCAGTAGGCTTGTTTCCTTGATTTTCTGTGCTTTTCAGGTGAAACCCATTTCGGCACGCCTTTATGGCGGTATACCGTATTGGCTCGCCAAAGGAGGAAAGAGCCGGCATGGCGAACCATGTCGGCTATCCAGGGCGGGAAGGGGAGTTTGAGGGGAGGGGGCTCGGGCCTCCCCTCAAAATGAAAATAAAGCCAGTCGGATCCGGCCTTATTCTTTCAGCGGCGGCCTCGGCCGCGCCTAATAAGGGACGCCGGTCGCGCGGGAGAACACGCAACCGGCCTGCGGCTGATGTTTATTCAGCCGCTTCGGAGAACTGGTCGTTATCCTCGATGTCCGTTTCGTGCTCGACAGGCCTCGCCTCGTCGGCGGCAGCGATCCGCACAGGGGCAGGTATCCAGCCGCTACCGGCAACGAGTCGCTCGGCGATCATGACGGCTTCGGTCTTTTTGGCCGCTGCCTTGACGGAAAGCCCCGCCTCCCGGCCCTTAGCTTCGACCACCGCAAGCTCGATGGTGGTCCGGTTGACGTGCTTGAAATAGCTGTCGCCGGTTGTCTCGAACCACTCGGACATGTCGACTTTGAGTGCTCGGCCTAGCTGGTTGGCCTGTTGAATGCCCTTCTTGCGGTCGGTGAACTTCTTCTCCACCGCGTTGACCGCATGAGCGGCACCAAAGGCCAGCAGCGTAAGCAGCGTGTCCTGCGGCTGCTCTAGCAGCCAATCGAACAGATCGGCGGGATTGCCCGGCAGGTGATGGCCGTAGTTTTCGGATAGGTCATTGAACGCCGCAAGGCCCTTGCAGCTTTCGGCACATCCTTCATCGAAGACTTCAACCGCTCGTGGGTGATCGACAGTTGAAGGGCGCTTTGCTCCGAATTGTATGGATAGGCCACTTGCAACAGCATGGCATGCACCACGGCGATAAGGGCAACGTCAGGATTGTTCGCCAGTTGAATGCGCAGCGCTGCGGTTTTGTGGGCCGTCAGGTCCTCCATAAGAGCCGCCGAATGCGTGACGGTCGGAATTGCGGGCTTTGCTTCGCCTGCGATACTCGGCAAGCCCTCGTCGGCCTCGTCCTCTTCTGTTACCTCGGCATCGTCCGGCTTCACAAAACCGCGCTCGATAGAAAGCCTACCGTAATAGTCGAGCATGACGAATGCGCCGCCGTTCGCCAGTGCCTCGGGGCTATAGGCTTCCGTGCGGGCGGTCAGGGCGTCAATCCGCTTTTCGACTTCCTCAAGCTTTGCCTCGGCCTCGTCGTCAGCTGCATCGCTTTCGATCAGTTCGGCAAGCTCGTCATATTCTGCCTGCGCGGCGTCAAGCGCCGCCTGATCTTCCTCGGAAAGGCTCACGTCCTCGGGATAGTGGCGCTCCATGCTGTGAAGCCCTTCCGGCATCGAAGCGCGGCACTCAACCCATTTCCAGCCTTCGGCGCGCACCGCCTCGGCCGCCGCCTCAAGCTTTTCGGCCACCAGCTTTTCCAGCAGCACCGTATCAGTGACGGCTCCTGTCAACCGGAGAAATGTGCTGCTCGAGGAAATTGAACGAGGAGTGGCAATCTCGAGCTAAGCGGCGCGAAGGGCGTTCCAATCCAGCCGCTCGCTCTCTACGGCGCTGTTGAGGGCGCGCTCGCGAGCGGCTTCGTTGCCGCCGAGCTACATCACCTCTGGGGACAGGAGCCGGCGCTAGTTGTGAAAACCAAATCGCTTGGTACCCGTGATAAAGGGCTGCCTCGGTTTGATTCCTACTTTTCGTCGCCCATCGGAACGAGCCGAGAGCGCCAGAACCGGTCGTCGTCGCGATCGAGCCCAAAGCTGCGTTTCGCTCAACACGCAAAAAGTCTCGCGGGAAAAACTGTCACCATGTATGACGAAAGGGGCAGCGGAGTCAGCGTGTCAGGAACGACAGATTGCCCTGAACTTCATAGCATTGGAAATCTATGTTCAATCTTCTGGTATCAGGGCACGGCGAATGGTGGGAGACGCCTCCTCTTACGATCGCAGTTGATCGGTTCAAAGAATACAGTGGTGTCGAGGCCGACGCGATTGATCTGGCGCAACCTGAGACACTTCGTCGACTAGAGGGAATTCCAACGCTCTTAATGTACGAGGTCGGCGCTGGTGGGCCGCATGCACGCGTTGTCCGGCACGGTCAACTGCGCGACATCGTCCGCCGTGGGCGCGATTTGAGCTTCACGTTCGAACCTGATGCCCAGCGGGCTTATCTTGATCGAGCTTTGGTGCTTGCGCTAGCCGATCAGCTCGGCATTGGACAATTCGAGCAACATCGTACCCACTGGGCGATTAAAGATGGAGAACTGCCCCCGGGTCTGTTGGAGACGGCGACCGCTGAGCGGGTCCAACGCACTGTGCGCGTCGTTGCCGGGGAATACGTGGCGGCACGGCGTGAAGGCAACCGCCGTGAGGCACGAGAGCTTCAGGAAGAACTGGAGGATTTTCCACCCTCGCTGGAGAAGGCGCTGTCCTTGCTGCCGGCTCGCATCCTCAATAGCCCGACGCCAGAATTATATCCAATTCTTGGCGTCGAGCCTCGAACACCCGAGGGGCGTAATGCGCTTGTGGCGGTATTGGCTCGCGATGAGGCAAATGCCGATCTTCCGGCCGATTGGTCATATTCGCTGGCTTGGTTTTTGGACCTTTACGGCAGCCCGACCGAAGCTGCGCGATTGGACGCTGCAGTCGAGCGGTGCGCCGGCCATATGATCGGGCTTGGTGGCGCGGACTTGGCCGCCGCGGGTTCCGTCGAAGAGATCGGTTATACACTTTGGCGGAGTGCGCGTAGTCCGCTGCTGGTTGGCCGACTCCGCCGAGAGCTTGCCGTGCTGACGGATCGGCTGGTGCGACGCCAAGAAAATCACGGTTTTTGGACAGAGGCCAGAGACGATGTCACCGTACCAGGCGTGCGAGCCACAGCATTTGCCACAGTGGCGTTGCAGCGACTGGGTGATGATCGGTATCACGAGCCGATCAAGAGCGCCGTCGGATGGCTGCTGACCCAAATTCTCCCGGTTATCGGCGCGCTTCCCCGCGATGCGGGGCTGGCGGAACCCGATCTCTTGGCCACGGTGCTAACGATGGAAGCGATCCGCCGGTCCGACCTACCGGGTGAGGTGCCTCATGTTCTAACTGGGGGCGACGCGTGGTTAGTCGCTGGCCAGACTGTTCTCGGTGGATGGCTCGCTGAGCCATGGTCGGAGGATTTCGTCGCCGGATTGGTGCTCGAATATCTCGCTCGGCAGAACGAGATGTTACCTCAGGTCGATGGCTTCTTGCTGATGGCCCGCGATTTTTTCCGAAAGGCAGAAGAACTCCGGTTGGAAGGCGGAGCAAACAACCGTCGGCTTGCTGCGATTGCCACGGTCCATGCCGTCGAGATGTTCCTCTATGGCCTTTTCGAGGGTCGCGACGATTTAGCGCTGTCGGCGTTTCGGGAGAATGGGACAGAGACGCTCGGCCCCCGCGAGGCGCTCGGCGCTCTTCAGTCCGCGCTACAGCGCATCGGCGTTCTGACAGCACCTCAAAGATTGCCCCACCGAGACAATCTGAGTTCGCTAATTGGGCGACGTGACGGGATCATTCATCGTGCGCACGAGATCAGTGAGGCCGAACTGGACGATGGAATGCGTCACGCACGCCGTTTCATCGAGCGATTTGCGAAATCCCTGCTCGATTTGAATCTTCTGCAGTAGCTCATCAAAGCATGGCCGGGACTTTTATGGATTCTGCAGTTTCCATAGACGGTGTTGCTCGCGCAGCTTTGCTTCTATCGCAGCTAGCCGGCCGGGATAGTCCTGACCATCGAAGCTGCTCGATGCGATATCAGCTGACACCTGGACCAGGCGCCAAGGTGTGTATTCGTGAAATGGGTTTAGTCCGATGACGTTGCCACGAGACAGGTCAGCAGGGGCTGGCGACCTCAAGAGCTTGGCAAACATTGCGATGGCAGCATTCATGTCCCAGCTTGAGACAAACAGCGAGAGTCCGCAGAGCGCAAGGAGGGGGACGGGCGGCCCCTTCCACCTATAAGAATCAGGGTCGGTCGGGCTGAACTTGATGCCAGCGTTCTTTGCGACAAAACGGCAGAGTGTCAGAGCTGCGTCGTAGTGCGGTCGCAGGGCGCTGAGGTCAAAAACCTCCTGGTCCTTGTGCCTGATAGTCAACTCCTGAGCTCGGCGCCAATGAGTGGCCTCGACCGGCGTCTCCCTTAGGAGTTCGAAAAGCGGGAGGTGCTCTTCTGTGAACTGGTATTTTGCCGCCGCTGCCCAATCGAAGCCTGGCATTTCTGCCTGAGCGGGATGGAAGGTCCAACGCTGGTAATGCGCGTGGCGCCGGAGGCACCGCGCCCACTCTACTTGCTCCGGCGTAACCGTCATCCGGAAGCGGCTTGATGCTTTGAGTTCGAAAAACCATTGGCGCATGGCGCGGATCGTCGATTGATCGAACAGATTCTGCTCGATGCCTTTGCACACGAGTTCCCGGATCAGTCGTGTCTCTGCGGATCTCTCTGACCCGAGATTCACGAGTCCATCGGGCTGGCTGAGCACGCCATCATCTTCGCCATAGAATTCACAGAAAGGATGATGCGCGTCGTTTCCATCCTGTCCAAGGAACCGGAAGTGCGATTGCCGGATCACCTTTTGCGTTCCACGCGAGCGAGCCGAACGCACGACATGAGCGCCGATCCTGCCGCACGAGGAACACTGAACGTCCGAGCGAATCCATTCGCTCCATTTGGAATCTATTTCAGAAACCTGTTCACTGGCATCGGGTTGCCTTCCGCTCAGCAACCAGGCGAGTTGCTCCACGTCGATCTCACGAGCGTAGTGTTTCGAGTAAGCCGTAGTTGCCATGTAGCCTCCCAGGATGACCTGCATTGTTTGTTACGAATGTGTCGCCATTTGTCTTTGCGTGAGCGCTTCCGCAAAGCTGTTGTTCTTTTACGCCGCCGGCGTGAAACGGACACTCGGCGATATGATGCGCATAGTCTTCGTCGCGCGTGTCAGCGCTACATACCAATCCTTGCCACTCATTGCGTCGGTTGAGGTTACGATGGCTCGATCAAACTCCAAGCCTTTCACCAACAGCGTGCTTCCAATATTCCGGTTACCCAGTCGGCGGCCGGCATGACGACTTCGATTCTGAACCTCCCAGATCGACGCGCGTAAGTTCGGGGGTTGGGCAGTTGTGGTGGTCTGAAGGGCCGATTGCATCGCGAAGAACATTTCACGGCGATAGATACGGACGCCTGGGCGATCTCGCAGCGCCTTCAGAAAGGCAAGCATCGAGGTATCGCCGCCGTCCTGGATGACGGCATCGGTGAGCGGCAAAAGATCGCCGAATTTCGCCTGCCCCAAGCGACGACCCCGTTGGCGAGCGTCAACGGCACGTTGGAGTTCGGCTTTGTCGGCTCCGGTCATACATTTGGCTGCGAAGTCCAAGAGCATCTGGAAACGAGCTTGTCCGACCGAGCCATCGATCGCTCTAGCCGTGGCGAAAAGTGTTTTACAGCCGACGGCCTCGATATTGACGAATCCTTGCTGAGCGAGCTTCTGCGCCAGGGCCGATCGACGACTTTCGCTGGCGCTGTCGCCGATGACAATGAGGTTTCCCAGATGGACGTCACGCATAGATTCGAGGCACTGCCGAACTATCGTAGCTTGTTGATGACTCGGATCGGCGGGCAAGGCGGTCCAAGTCACGCAATCTGGGCGAGTGCTTAGATCAAGAATCTCGCCCTTCTGAAGCGCGAGCCGCACGGCTCGAAGCCATTCCGCCAGATGTTCATTCTCCGCATTCTTCCATCGCCATGGAGTGACGAGTTCGGCGGCTTGTCCGAAGAACGGAAAGACATCCTTCTCCCAACTAACCGGCGCCTGGCCCCGGAAGTCGAAGATCGCTTGGAGCGGGTCGCCAAAAATACATGTTGGCAGATGATTGGCGAGCCGTTTGATCACTTCGTGCTGTTGGAGGGTGCAATCTTGATACTCGTCAACGAAGCAGCCGCCGTATGAAGACCTGATCACACCATCCACGGCACCGCTATCAAGTAGACGGGCTCCGGCAGCATAAACGGCGTCCCACTCCGCAGTGGAGCTGGGTGAGGTTGAAACGATCCCGGAGCGCTTGGGAAAGGAAGCCGCAAACCGCAGACACCAGCCCGCGATAGTATTGATGCGATATTTGCCGCTCGGAATGTGAAGTTTCTTTAGACGTCGTGTGAGAGCGTCGACGCCGGCATGTGTGTGCGTGAGAATGAGCCGTCGATGTTCGGATACGCTCACCGCACGGGCGATCTGTTCGGTCTTCCCGCAGCCCGCGGCCGCGATGATGCTTCCGCTCCGTACGCCCGCCGCCAATTGTGCGATCTCTGCATCGACTTCAGGCGCCATCGACCCATTCCCGCATGGCGCCGAGCCCTTTGGCGAGTGGTGTCGCAGCTACAGCATCGAGATGCTGACCGACGATTGATGCTAGCCCTTCGCCGCGTGAAATGTCCTTAAACCAGCTCTTGTCGTTGGCGACTTTGCCAATCAATCGCCGCATGTCCACGGTGTCGCGCTCCAGGCCCAGCTTAGCAGCGGACACAGTCGGAAGGTCGGCTGCCTCCAAGGCGTTGTCGAGGACGGCAATGACGCTGTCTTGTCCGACGCAGTCGATTGCAAGGGCGATCAGTGCTCTCACGCCGGTCCAAGGCAGGTCGAGGAACAGCCGTTGCTCGGTTGAGCAATTGTCCGGCCATTGCCACAAGATTGCGCCTTTGTCGGTTGCTCGTCGTAACGCTTCAGCGTTGGGAGGCTTGTCAGAATCCAGGAGAAGCCAGACCTCATATCCGAGGTCACGGAGATGCTCGGCGATCATAGGAGCCTTATCCTTGCCGCCACCATCGATGGGAACGGCTCCCTGCAACGCGAACGAATCTTGCCCGCTGGCATGCCACCAACCGTCCAACCCTCGCATAAGGCCTTGCTCCGTCCGCCCCTCGCCAACGAGAACCTTGCGCGCAAGGAAGGCCTCTGGCGTTCGGCGAAGGTGGCGTTGCGCCGTGTCGGGATCTTTTGCCAGACGCGAAACTGATGCGACTGTTGTAACGCCCGCCGATGATCGAACCGCAAAAATGTCTGAAGCGGTTAGCTCGCGAATTACGACTGGTGAGTGTGTCGTCACGAACATCTGTGGCTGCGCCGCACCGTCCGCGCCCTTTGGCGTTTTGAGATACTTGAGCAGACGGGCGACGCGATGCGGTTCCAGGCCATGCTCGATTTCGTCGACGATGGCGATATGGGGCGGCCCGGCGTCGTGCTGAAGCGCTGAGACGAGAAGGCGAGAGGAACCTGTACCGAGCCGACGGAGTGGAAGGTTGCCGTCGTGCAACGCAATTCCGCCAGAGGTAATACTGACGCCCTGAACGTCCAGTTCGGCTGTGAATTTCCCGCGGACAGGGACAGAGAATAGCTTGCTGAGCTCCTCGGCCCGGTCCACGGCTTTCTTGAAAATACCTTGATCACCGGCCCTGAAGGCTGTGCGAGCTGCGCGGCCGGCTTCTGCCAGTTGAAGGCTGTACCCTTCACCGGCCTCGCCAATCCGTGTCAAGACGGAGGTTCGGCCCCAACCGAGATGTCGTTCGGCATATGGCCCCAAGCGATTGGTGCCCATTCGTTTGGTGTCTTTGTAACGTACAGTAGGCGGATCCTTTTCGGTGGCATCAATGCGATCATTGTGGATCGACCAGCGCGCCTCCAGCGATTGATCGATAACCACTGTGATGGTGAGAGCATCTTCCAGACCTGCGCCGGGCTCTTCCTCGATCTTCGTGGCGTTTTGGTTCCAGCCGCGGAGGTGAAGTCCGTAACGGTCTTCGGCCTTGAAGTCGCCGGGTAGCCCAGCCAACGTGACGGTGATCCGTACCGGCTTCTCGATATCAAGGTCGAAGAAGTCGCAATCTTCCGCGAAGCTATAGGAACGAGGATTTAGACATAGCTCGATGGCATCCAGGATGGTCGTTTTGGTGGAGTCGCCGGGGCCAATCAGACAGTTCATGCCCGCCGCGGGCGCCCAATCGAGAGATTTGATTCCGCGGAAGTTCTGGATTTCCAGATAAACTATGCGCACTTGTATCCCCCCATTTGCCGACCATCCCTGAAGGGAGGTCAAGGGATAGCCGTGAGCCAAGTGGGACATCGCAACTCGGCCGCTTGACGACAGCTACGAGCGATTAGACGATACTGTCGTCGAAGCCGCAGCCGCATCCCTCAAATACAATGTCGCTTTACAACACAATTGGCACCCGATGGAGTTTCGTTTTGGGCACCAGGGTCGGATTTTCACCACACTGGTTGTAAAATTGCTGTCCGACGCGGAATATCGCAGGTAGGCGCGGAATATCTCAGGTAGGAAAGCGGGCGAAAAATCAGGTTTGGAAAACGAAATGAGCTCGATAGACTGGCATGCAGCGCCGCCTATGACGGATGATCAACGGCGCAATGCCCTGGCTGACATGGAGTTAATCGCGTGCGGAGAAGAACTCGATTTGCCGTGGCGCCGTGTCAGGGTTTTGCTCGATCATAAGCTTGCGGTGGTCCAGCATTCCGTTTTGACAGCGGGGAGCCGCACGTCTCTCGGCCTGACTGATCGCGGGCTGCGATTCATGGATGCTGCAGGAGCGCGCCAGACAAATAGCGCATAAGAAAAAATTCCTCTTGACGGGGAACCGGCGGCGGGTGTTCTGCTTCTGTTCCTACGACAGGAGCAACCATGCGCAAGCCGGAAACCATCGAACGGCTCTATTTGGATTTCGACGGCTTTTTCGCGTCGGTCGAACAGCAGTGCGACCGACGCCTGCGCGGTCGGCCGGTCGGTGTTGTTCCCTTCGAGGGAACGGATAGAACGGCCGTGATCGCATGCAGCCGCGAAGCGAAAGCTTATGGCGTCAAGAATGTCATGCCCATCAACGAGGCGAGGCGGCTTTGCCCGGAGCTCGTTCTGGTTCCGCAAAAGCCGGATTTGTATCGCCGGGCACATAATGCGCTCCTATCGGAAATTGAAACGGTCATTCCGATCGACACGGCGAAGTCGATCGATGAGCTGACGTGCCGCCTCGACGAAGCGGGCCGATCTGACCCGCTCGCTCTGGCGGCGAAGATCAAAGCGACTATTGCCGAAAATGTCGGACCATGGATCACTTGCACGATCGGGTTTGCGGCCAACCGGCAGCTCGCGAAAATTGCCTGCAAGGCTGGCAAGCGCGATGGCGGCCGATATGGTGACGGGCTGACGATCTGGCGGCCGGAAGACCTTCCGGCTGCGCTGCTCGTCGTCACGATGGAAGACATTCCAGGTGTCGGCGGCAACATGGCAAAGCGGCTCTATCGTGCCGGCATCTTCACGACGGAACAGCTTTATAATGTCCAAGCGAAGCATATGCGCAAGCTTTGGGGCAATGTTACCGGAGAGCGCCTTTGGTACGCGCTGCACGGTTATGACATCCAAGCACCCGCCTCGAGCCGTGGCATGTTCGGACATGGCCGCGTCCTTCCGCCGGAGTCGCGGACGATCCCCGGCGCGCGCGAAATCTCGCGCCTGCTGCTGATCAAAGCGGCGCGGCGGCTGAGACGAGAAAACTTCTATGCGGGGGGCTTGTGGCTTTGGCTGTCGATCCGAGAGGGGTCTTGGATGGGAAAGCGTCATTTGCCGGTCGTCAACGACGATCAGGCCATACTGTCGGCGCTTTCGGAACTGTGGGACCAGGTACGGAAGGATCACCCGCGCGGCCTGATGATTTTTCGGATTGGCGTCACGCTCTACGACTTGTCACCATCACATGAACGCCAGCTCGATTTGCTGCTCAATGACGATTGCCAGCGACGGCGTTGGGAAAACGCCAGCAAGGCGATCGACAATCTCAATACGCGCTATGCCGGCACGGTCGTCAGCCTCGGCCAGTGGCGGCCGCCGGCTGGCGGCCACGTTGGCGGTAAGATCAGCTATACGCGCATTCCTTCAGCAGAGGATTTCTGGTGAAAAGCTGGAAGCGAAACATCCGCGTTGGCGACCTCGCCGACAATCAAAAGCTGGAAGCGCGCTGCAAAAAATGCGGCCACGTCCACTATCTCACGCGGGCGATCGTCTGCACGTCGCCGGAGCGTGAATTTCTCTACATCGACGAGCTGGAGCGCGAAACCGTCTGCAGGGCGCGCGGCTGTCGCGGCGCGGTGCGGCTCTCGATGGTGCGGCTAGACGAGCTGAGCGGCTTCATCGGCGGCCTGGCCTAGCGGTGAAAACCTCTACGCTTCCGTGATCCTATCGCTCAAATTGAGCCGGACTCAGTTCTCCCCGTCCTCGCGATGGTCCCAGCAAAACCAAATCGTCTGTTTCCCGCGCGGAAAACCCCAGCCGCCCCACTTTGTGCATCCCGGATGCTCGCAATAATGTTCGTAGATCCCTATCGCGGGCGACGCCGGCACCGGCTGTGATGAAGGATCGTCGCTCATCTGTCAGATCCCATACGCGGTTCGCATGTCGATTGGCGTGATCATTTCGTCGCCGCCCTTATTCTTGCTCGAGTTCACCTGGCGGTCGACGCGATAGAATTGAAGTTGGCCGTCTAGATCGTGCGAAAGCAGAGCTTTGGCCTCGCCCGCCGGCGTCCTTGGATCGAGCCATGCATCGTAGATCTCGGGAGCGAGGATCACCGGTTGCCGGTCGTGCAGACCGACCATCGGATCTTGGGCTGCGGCGGTCAGAATCGTGCAGCTGGTGATGCCGAGATTATCATTGCGGGCCCACAGTCCGGCGAACGAGAATGGCCGGTGGTCTGGCAGAAAGATGTACCAGGGGTCACGTCCTTTGTCGGCAGGGCTCTGCGTCCATTCGTAGAAGCCATCCGCCGGAATCAAACAGCGTTTCGATTTGAATGCATCTTTGAAGGCGCCGGATGTGTCAGCCGTCTCCGAACGTGCGTTGAACATTGAGCCCTTCGGCATCTCCTTCGCCCACCAGGGCACGAGCCACCATCGGCCCTCGCGCAGTTTGTGGTTGCCGTCCTCGCTGGCGGTAACGAAAACAACTTCCTCAGTGGGCGCGATATTGTAGGCCGGCGCGTCGTTGCGCTGCCGCTCCCAGTCCGTGGTGAGCCGGTAAAGCCGGCTAATTTCGGACCAGGTCAGATATCGAGTGTAACGACCGCACATGATCTAATCCCGTAAGATTTCCGGCACTCTTAATGGGCCGCTTTCCAGAATCCTCTTGTATTCATCCTTCCGGTGCCATGCACCTCGTGCCCGACCATTCTCGCGATCGCGCTTCGGATCGAACATCACACCGCCGAAATGATCCTTGAAGGGCTCCGCGGATGCAAGATCGGCAAAGCAGTGGAGGCGATAGTGCTCCTGCTTGCCATTCGGCCACATTGCCGTGACGTGTCGCGTCAGATGGATGAGACCGCGTTTCCCGCAAAATTCCATGATCAGGGTCAGGTTATGCATGCAGCAAATGTCGTCTGGCAGCGCCACCTGATGTGGGTAGGCGCGGTCGATCGCTGAGTAAGATAGCTCACCCATCCTCCGACCCGGCATCAGTTTCGATCTCCCATCTCTTGTGATGCCACTGCCGGCTGAAGCCTGAGGAGACCGCGACCCGAAAATATTGAATCTCGCGCTCCAGGTAGGCGACCTGGACGATCAGGGCGCGAACCGCGGCTCTTGCGTCGCCGTCACAGGAGACGATGACGGCGTCGACGTCGCGCTCCAGATCGTCATCTTGGCCGGGTAATTTCTCGGCATGCATCAGGCCGCCTAGTTCGAAGCCATAGGGCCGTCGTAGTGGATATTGATGAGCCCCGGAACTGCTTCGGCGATCTGTTCGATCTGGCCTTCGAGATAGCCGTTGTGGAGCATCGCAGCCTTGAGAGCTTTCAGCATGTCGCCGCCGTGGCGTGCAATCAGCTTTTCGGCCGCATGCTGCAGTGCGACTTCCTCAGCCACTGTCAGGGGAGTTTCCTTGTACATTGGACACCTCTCTTTCGTGCGCATGCCACAGTGAACAAAATAAGAACAAAAGAGTCAAGCCGAACCCTCAGGAAGCCGCGCCCTGCTTGGCAGGGCGCGGCGCCGTCGGTCACTTCAGCCTGTCGTCATTGTCGGCCTTTCCGTCGAACTCGGCCTGATAGCTGACCTCGACCTTGGCGAGGAACGGAAGCGAAAAGGCGGCGGAGATTTTAAGCTGGCCGCCCTTATGGGACAGCTTGGCGATTTGCCGATTGATGTACCGACGAAGGCGGCGGCCGGTCTTCTGGCAGAAGGTTACGAGCGTTTTCATGAGGTAGATCCTCCAAAGTGGTTGTGCGCAATCGCGAAACTCGAATTCGGCTGGAACTGCCAAGTGCACCGCGTCAGCGGTCGCAACTGAGCGAAGCGCAGAGGAGAACCCTTTAGGGTTGCGCGCCGGGGCAGGGCCTGCCGTATCGTGCGCAGCATAAAGATTGCGAACCGCCACTTTGGAGCTGCCGGATAACGCGGCCTTCGTAGCCCCGGCCGCCTATCAGCATCATCAATCGGCAAATCGCCAACCGGCCGCAGGCCGGTTCTCCATCGCCTTCTCGCTGGAGTCGTCCAAGACCTGGCTACGGCGTTCGACTTGCCGACAATGACGACAGGCTGAAGTGACCCCGTATCGTGAAACGGAGCGGCGGCCGTGGTCGGGGAGGGGAGTGCGAGGGGAGAGGCGGAGGGGCGCCCCTCGCTCCGGTCCTGGCCCGCTCGATGCGGGTAAGGACCGGAGGCCTGCCAAGAAAATCAGTCCGGCTATTTGCGAACGATGCCGCGCAATCGACGCTGCGCCGCCGTCTCTTTGATCACGCCAGCAATCTTGCGGATAAATGCGGGACTGAACGCGCCGATCGGCGTCGTCGTCACCAGATCATAGGCTTCATCGACCTGCACCCGGTTATATTCGTCCAGGATCAGCCATGACGGATAGTCGAGGCCGCCGCGGCGGCATTCGATTTCGCTGATGGCGAGATGCGGGCGCGACCGGTCGGGTTTTTGCGAAGTCAGCGGAAAGAGAAACAAGGCTGCGGGCGTTACTGGCGTCCGGACAACGATGCAAACCGGCCTCGCCTTGCGTCCGGATTCCTCGCCGGCGTCTGCTTCCCGCGCCCATAGGTAATAATATCGGAGCAGATCGCCGGCTTTAAGCATCGGGCGTGTCGCCGGAAATTATTGCATCCAGTCCAGTCATGAGTTCATTGTGGACTTCATCTGGTGCGCCCTCGAGCGTATAGGCGACCGAATGCGGCTGGCCGACGAGCTGGTGGTACTGAGCAGCCGACAGGATGACGAGCTTTTCCTTGCCGCGCTTGGTCAGGGCCACCGGCTCGATCAATGCCGTTTCGAGGATTTCGCCTGACACGCGATTCATGTCCGAGAATGTGAACTGCTTCATCGCCGTACTTCCTTTTGAAGTACCTACAATACGTAATTCACGTAAGAAAAGCAAGAATGGTGGCGCGCGAGCGCCACCATTCCTATCAGGATCGATCCGCCCGAAAGAGCGGCATTGTCCGTTCATTGCTGAGTGTGGCACGGTTGGTCTGGAACGTGTAGCCGTCCCAATCCTTCCACGCCTCCCAGCCTTGCGCGGTCGCGCGTCCGTACCAGACGCGCACCTTCACCGCGTTTCCGGCCAGCGTCTCGACAATCGAGACGGTGAAGCTGCCACCAAGCTGCGACGGCGTATCGTATACGGTGATCTGGCGGGCAGGACGCCCGAAAGGGGCCGCATTCATGCGGCACCTTCGGCGCTGATCGCCTTCATCACCCGTTCGGCGGCCCATCTCCCCGCCTCGTTCAAGTGCCGCTGCCACGCACCTTGGGACGGCGACCAGCGGAAGCCGTTGGCCTTCAGCGCCCGCCGCGTCGTCTCGTCGGGCTTGCCGGGAAAGATCATCTGAATGCGCGCTATATCGGCATTTTCCTTGATCTCGACGGCTCCGGCCTGTGTCTCGACCTCTTGGCTTTGCGTTCCGCGCTCATGCATCCGAGCCAGAGATTTCAGCCGCCCTTGTAGGCGGCGGATTTCTGCACGGTTGCCCGCCGTGTTGAATCCGCGTTTCCATTGCCAGTCCGCCAGCACGACGCCGCGTGCCGCCACGTCCGCCGAGAGGCCGGTTTGGGCGACGATCGCCGCAATCATGGCAGCATCGTCGGCGCCCTCTTTTTCCATGCGCCGGATAATGGAGTTCGCGGCCTTCATTTTGTCGATCGACAAGGCCAGGTCCTCGATCTTCGCCATGATCCGTTGCAACGCAGATGGATCACCCGAGCGGATCGGCTCGTCATCCGCCCCCTGGGGGAAGGCTTTCCGCTTCACCGCTTTCCGGGCCGCTGCTGAATGCGCGGCAAAATCGGCGCGCCGAGCATCGGAAATCTTCATCCGCTTTTCGTTGCGGGCAACGGGAAAGCGCGCGGGTCCGGTAATAAACCAGTTCATGCAGCGGCTTTCCGCCGCCCAATAGCGCCGCGTCAACTCGACGTGGCGGCGGGTGAAAGCCTCGATCTCTGGTTCCGGGTTCGGTGCGCTCGCCTTTTCCCACAGCTCCACGACGTAGCCGGCAAACTCGTTCAGTCGGTGGGCCAGTTCGTCAAGCTCGGCGTTTGCGCGCCGGTCTGGAAAGTGGGTCAGTGCATCGAACTGGTGTTCGATGTCCTTCGCCGCAATGTTTGCGGCGAAGGTTCCTGTCACGATGGCGAGGCTTCGGTTTTCCACCATGGCAATTTTCATCATGCCTCTCCTTCGACAAAGGTCGGGGCACGGCGGTCAATCCTGACCTGCAAGCCCATCAATGCGCCGGAGATGATCAGCCCTCCCGCCGTCATCTCGTCGTGGGTCGCAAACACCGGGTCCAGTACCGGACGGCAGCACTTGAAATGCGCCGAAGCGTCTTCAAGGCTTATCAGGGGAGAGTGGTAGGGTTCGCTTCCGTCACCGCCGACGAGAACGAGTTTGCCAGCCAGGGGCTGCGGGTATCCTTCAAAGATGGTGAAGGCGGTTAAGCCGTCGTGCAAGCCTTCCTCGTCAGCGAACAGGGAATGCCGTTCATCAAAGCGCACGACCTCGATCAAGCGGCACCCGATCAGGTCATAGATAGGTTTGAAGCTGATTCCGGCCGGAAGCCCGACGGCCCGAAAGATCGTGGTTTCGGGGTCCAGTAGGTAAGCAGTGTGTTTCATGGTCTAGCCCTTTCTTTCTCCGCGAAGCGGTCTCGTGCCCGAAGGGGCAGGAGCCCCGCTCCTGCTCCCGAGCTCGCGCGGAGCAGCGGGAGAGAGGGAGGCAAGGGAAAAAACGGAGGGGGTTCGCCCGCCCGAGGCGAAGCCGAAGGGGCGGCGCATGATCCGCTATGCGGATCCGCGTCGATCCTGCACGGAGCGCGGACTTGGTCGCGCGGAGGAAGGACGGGGAGACCGTTTTTTTCCTTGCGAGGGAGAGAGGGCAGAGCCCTCTTTCCCTCTCTGAGGCGACAAAGTCGGCCGCGATCGCGGCCGTCACTCGCAAATGAAAGGAGCCGTCACTGGCTAGCGCCAGGACGGCTCCCGCGGTGAGTGGCAAGAAGGGCTAGCGACTTACCATCACCAACTCGTATTGCCCGAGCCGGCGCACTATGCTGATTTCGGGCCGTTCTGTAAACGGGCGATATCCCAATTTGGTGTACTGATGACGGCGTTCTGGCTGCGCAGCAGCCGCGCGTCCGATCGTCACCCGGATGGGCGGAGACTGGCTGTAGGCAAGGCTCCGTGCCGAAGGCATAGAGCGGTTTCGCGAAGCGACGTGCCCATAAATTCTGCCACGATCACGAGATTTCAAGGTGCATTCAGTCTACCAATTCGGTTACATTGATTCGAACGAACTCCGAAGATCAACGTCACTTGGCAGGAGCAATGGCAGGACCTTCTTTCGAAGAATGGATTTCTCACCTCGGTTTACAGCAGATCAACGATCCACAATTTGACAAGCCGATCTATCGGAAAACCAGCTTCGGCGAACTGGAGCTAAGCGCCGAAATCGAAAAAAAGATCAGCACCAGTCTTCGCAACACTCGCGACTGACGGAAAATCCCGCGATCAAAGCTGGCGCCGATGCTCGGGCTCAGCGACCAGGTTTACAATCGCTACGAAAACGCGGTTTCGCGGCTGACTGTCGGCCGGCTCCTTCACATCTGCGAGGTGCTGAGCATTTCACCGGAGGAGATCCTGTTTCCGGTCGCGCCACATCTTTGGGGTGAGGACCAGGTCGAAGCGGAGACTCGTATGGCGATTATTGAAAAGCTGGCGAGCTTTGACGGGCTCACGCTTCAAGCCATTCTGAGCTTTCTTCACCACCTTAAGACGAAAGAGATTGACGAAGACGGCAGCGGCTATGACGGCGCGGCGCCAGCCGCGCCATCATTCTCTGCTGCTGTTCAGGTTGCAAACGGGAGTGACATTCATGGCGGCAAGTAACAAGCGGCTCATGAAGGCGAGCGAGGTTCCGACGTTTGTTGAAGCGATCATCAAGGCAGGCTGCGACATCTGCGCCATCGGCCATCACGGATATGTAGTCGGGGACGTCGACCTGACGCCGGCAGAACGGGAAGTTGTCATGCCGAAGATAAAGAAGATCGAGGAGACTTACGGCGATCGCGATTTCCTCATGCTGGAAATCGTTGCCTATCTACGATCGATCGGCCGGTATCTGGATCCCGGCTCGCTGGCAACGCACTGGTCGGAGAATACGAAAACTCATCACTGAAAGCCGGCGACACCCCCTCTCTGTCATTGTGAGAGAGGAGACTCCGGCCACTGCCTATTGCGTTCAAGGTGCTGGAACAAATTTGACCGCTGTATATTCTCTCGACATGAGCGAGACCGCGGTCATTTGCCTCGATGAGGCCGTCCGGCGCGAGCTTGCCGTTGCCAGGGCGAAGCACGGCAATAGCTGGGAAGTCCAGTCGATCGTCAACAGCTGGGGCGACACCATGGATGATCGCGAGACATTGGCGGCAATTCGCTTGTTCAACCGCACCGGCTCGATGTTTGCCGTTTCCCAAGATCGGGCCGGGCGATCGTCTGACCATAGTCGATGTGGCGAAGGTATGGGATGACGACCGCGTGACATTCGCGCTTTTCAGATCAAGGGATCGGAAGGCATCATGACATGGGCGCGTCGAGCTACCAGCGCCCGTGACCGGCCGAGCGTGCCGGCCGGAGTGATCCCGCCGCTACTGCCGACCCTGGTTGATCGCGTCCCGCAAGGCGCTAACTGGCTGCACGAGATCAAATGGGACGGCTATCGGATCGGCGTCTATCTCGACAGAGGCAAGGTCAAAATCCTTACACGCAACCTCCACGACTGGACCGTCAGGTTTCCAACCATCGTCTCGGCGGTGGCCGAGCTCGACGCCACGGACGCGATTATCGACGGTGAGGCGTTCGTCGCCGACGAGAAGGGCTTGTCGCACTTTTCCAGTCTTCAGCGGGCTCTTGGCCGCGGCGGGAGACGTCAGGACATCATGCTTGCTGTCTTCGACCTGCTCAAGATCGACGGCGAGGATCTTCGCGATCGGCCACTCGTCGATCGGCGAGAAGCGCTAGTTAATCTGCTGGGTGAGACACCGCCGAACGGCATCGTTTTGAGCGACGAGATCAGCGGCGGCAGCGACATTCTCGCACAAGTCTGCCATTTCGGCTTCGAGGGCATCGTTTCCAAGCTGCGCAGCAGTCCATATCGATCCGGCCGCCGCCAAGAATGGGTGAAGACAAAATGCGTGCTGAGTGATGAGTTCATCGTTATCGGCTACGAGCCCGGCAATAGTTACGGCGGTCTGGGAAGCGTACTTCTGGCGAATGTTGAGGACGGAGATTTGGTCTTCGCCGGCGGCGTTGGCACAGGCTTCAATGCACGCACCGGAGCGGAGATGAGACGACGTCTCGATTCCATCCAAGTGGAGAGGTCACCAGTCTCTGGGCTGAACGTAAAGGGCGCAGTCTGGGTCCGGCCGGAGGTCGTCGTCGACGTCGAATATCGCGGTTGGACCGAGGACCACCTGCTCCGGCATCCGTCATTCAAGGGAATTCGCGAAGACCGGTCGGTTGACGAGTTTCTTGTAAGAAAGACAGGCCGATGAGAGTTCCCGGTCTTCGCGATGCTCCGAGCCTCCAAGACGGGCATTCTCGCGCAACCCGGTCAGGTGGTTGTCCGCGAGCTCATAGAACGCAGCCGCGATTTCTTCCGCTCCCTCCAGCCGCAGCCACATTTTCCCGCAGGTCCAGGAGAGTGCACTGGATTGACATCTGGCAGTTGAGATCACGGTCAGGATAGGTATCAACTCTGCGGGGGGCTCTGAGCGACATGCAGGCATAATCAAATTTCGCAAACCCCAGGCGGATGGGACAGGTCATGATCTCGTCTGTGAAGACCCGAGCATTCGATCGGAAAGCTGGTAGCCGCCCAGGGCTATGAAGTTTAATCTAAGTCACTATAAGCATTGAACGGGGGGCTCAGTGGATATCTTCAATCTCGATCAGGCATTGATAGAGCGATACGAATCGTTCGCTCGTTCTTTTTCGGAGATTCGCGCGCCGGAAATCCGCGCTCAAGTTGATGCTGCCTATAATGAGCATCGTTTTTGGCCCGAGCCCCTCATCACCATCAATCCGCGCTTTGAGTCTGGTCATTCTGTTGATCAGCTTGTCGCGCAAGAAGTGCTCGATCCGGCTCTTAGCAAGATATTCGCAGCAGGTCCGGACCGGACGCCGATCAAGCTTCACCGCCACCAAGATCGCGCCGTTGCGAAAGCGCGCAATGGTGAAAGCTTCATCGTGACCACGGGCACGGGGTCCGGAAAATCGCTGTGTTTCTTCTTGCCGATCGTCGATGCGGTGGTGCGCGCGCGGCGCGCAGGCGAGCCGCAGCGGACGCGCGCGATCATCATCTATCCAATGAACGCGCTGGCCAACAGCCAACTTGAGGAGCTCGAAAAATTCATCGGCGGCTCGGGGGTTGAAGAGGAGCTGCGCCCGACCTTCAGCCGCTATACCGGCCAGGAGAGCGATGCAGATCGGCAGGCGATCGCCAAGGCCAAACCCGATATCTTGCTGACCAACTTCATGATGCTCGAGCTGCTCATGACGCGCCAGGATGAACTCGATCGTGCCGTCATCGCCAATGCATCCGGCCTGGATTTCTTGGTGCTGGATGAACTGCACACCTATCGTGGCCGTCAAGGGGCGGACATCGCGATGCTGGTGCGTCGCGTGAAGGACCGGCTTGTCAAAGAGCGAAAGCTGCTGTGCATCGGTACGTCAGCGACGATGTCGAGCGCGCACGACGAGATCGAACGGGCAAGTGCCGTTGCTCGCGTCGGCAAGCTGATTTTTGGGGAAGAACTCAGTTCGGCATCGATCATCGATGAGAATCTCGCCAGGGCGACCGACCCCCGGATCAACAGCAAAAGCCTCGGAGCAGCGCTCCCGGATGCGGTTCTGGCGCCAATTCCGGAAAGTTTGACGGACGAGGAGCTGCATTCCCATCCGCTTGCCTGCTGGATCGAGACTGAGATTGGGCTTGTCGAGGGCGAAAAATTGCGCCGTCGCCCTCCCATGAACTTGAGTGATGCGACCTCCAAACTCGCGGCCCAGACAAACTTCCCTTCAGAGGACTGCAGAACCGCGCTTGCTGGGATGCTGTCGTTGATGGGACGCCGCGAAGATCTTCGTGGCGGCGTCAGCGACCGAGCGTTCCTTGCGTTCAAGCTTCATCGATTCATTTCTGGCGCTGGGCATGCGTACGCAACGATCGAGCCCGGCACCGATCGGCGTGTCGTGCTGGAAGGACAGGTTTTTCATCCCTCCGATCCAAATGCGCGCCTATATCCAGTCTTCTTTTGCCGCGAATGCGGTCAAGAGCACCACAGCGTTCGGATTGCGAATGCGCTCGATGGTGTTCGCGTTCTCGCTCGACCAATTGACGACCCGGCAAGCGAAGATCCGGAACCCGATGGATCCCGGACGGGCTTCCTGATCCCCGCGATCAATGCTGATTTCTTATTCGGGGGCGCCGTCGCCGACTATCCGGACGATTGGCAAGAAACGACGCCAGCGGGACAGGAGCGGCTGAAAGCGGGGCATCGCGGCAAGCACGAAGGGCAGCTTCTCCTTGTGAAGCCTGATGGGTCGCTCGCCGATGAGGGGGTACCGGCCTGGTTCTTCGGCGGCAAATATCGCTTTTGCCCGCATTGCCGTCATCAGCCGCCACAACAGGCACGTGACATCAACAAGCTGGCGGGTCTATCGGCCGAAGGGCGAAGCTCTGCGACGACGCTTATCGTCTCGACCATCTTGGCGT
Organism: Mesorhizobium sp. ISC15; assembly: GCF_037162615.1. NCBI lineage: Bacteria > Pseudomonadati > Pseudomonadota > Alphaproteobacteria > Hyphomicrobiales > Phyllobacteriaceae > Mesorhizobium > Mesorhizobium sp. ISC15. Next base: position 30,426 of record NZ_JAVSPX010000003.1, read on the forward strand.
GGATGGAGGCCGACGGCACGCTTGAGGAAAGCACCCGCAAGCTTCTGGGCTTCACAGACAATCGCCAAGACGCGGCCCTACAGGCTGGGCATTTCAATGACTTCATTTTCGTCAGCTTGCTCCGTGGCGGTATCTTACGCGCCGTACGTGACGCAGGTGAGAAGGGCCTCACAGACGTTCGGTTCGGGGAGGCCGTTCGCAAGGCGCTTGGCTTCGACCTTGAGGAACCTGATCGTCTGTCCGACTGGATGGCTGATCCGCGTGTAAAGGGATTTCACAACCGCCAGGCGGCCGAGGAAGTTCTGACGTCGATCCTGGCACATCGCGTGTGGGCGGATCTTCGGAAAGGCTGGCGCTTCACGAATCCCAATCTCGAAGAGGCCGGCCTTGTGGAGGTACGGTTTCCTGGACTGGGTGAACTAGCAGGCGACGACGAAGAGTTCGCCGACAACCCGCGACTGGTGGCCGCCAAACCCCAGTTGCGCGCCAGGCTCTTCAATTTACTTTTCGACTATATGCGGCGCGGCCTTGCCATCGCGACCGAAGCGCTGGACCGCCAGCGCATATTGCAGGTCGCCGAGACGTCGAGGAACCACGTCCGCGATCCCTGGCTCATCGATCAGAACGAAGAGCAGGAATTGCGGCAAGCCGGATTTCTGATGATCGATCCGCCAAGCAAGGCGGAGATCAGCGCCGCGGAAGATGTGCTGATTGTACGGGGCGGCTGGCGGACAGCGCTGGGCAAGGCGCTGCGCAGCAGGGAGATCTGGGGTGAGCCGTTACCCGTCAAGGAATATGAAGATGTTATCGCCACGCTCCTGCGGGCAGCCGAAAATCACCAGGTCATCCGCCGGGTGGTCACCGGTGGCGAGGCTCCTGCGTGGCGCCTGGCATCGACGGCCTTGCGCCTCTTTCCCGCGACCAAGAGGGCGGATGGAAAACGCGAGAACCCATTTTTCCGCACGCTGTATGAGGAAGTTGCCGAGATGCTCGGGCAGGAGGGCGACTTGCCCTTTGCCTTCGAGGCTCGGGAGCACACCGCTCAGGTCGACCAGAAGGTCCGAGCTTGGCGCGAAGACCGGTTCCGGTTCGGGAAGTCGGATATCGAAAGAATCGCCCAGAACCGAGATGAAATGCGCCAAGAAGGCGAGCCCGCCAGCTTCCTTCCGGCGCTGTTCTGCTCGCCAACGATGGAGCTCGGAGTTGATATCAGCGCGCTGAACGCCGTCTTTCTCCGGAATGCACCGCCGACACCGGCAAATTACGTGCAGCGGGCCGGCCGTGCTGGTCGTAGCGGTCAAGCAGCACTTGTTGTTACCTATTGTGCTGCCCAGTCTCCCCACGACCAATATTACTTCAACAATCGGCAGGGACTCGTCGCGGGCGTGGTGAAGCCGCCGGCCCTTGATCTTGCCAATCGCGATCTGCTGCGAAGCCATCTCCACGCAGAATGGCTGGCGGCGGCCGTTGTGCCGTTAAAGCCGTCGATCCCGGAAAATTTGAACATGACCACACCGGAGATGTCTGTCTCCGTTGAGATCGAAGCCGCTTTTGCAAAGCTTGTCGCGACTGGGGCCGCAAAACCCACGATGCGGCGCCTGCTCGAGCAAACGGCCAGCGCGGTCGAGCTCGCCGATGCACCTTGGCTGGCCGATATCGATGCCTTTGTTGATGAGACCGACCGGGAAGCGGCGCAGAATTTCGCAGGCAGCTTCGGCCGCTGGCGGGAGCTCTACCGAAGCGCCCGCCGTGAGCAGGATGAAGCGCATCAAATCCAGCAGAAGACCTCATTCAAGCCGGGTGAGCGCAAGGAGGCCGCACGCCGTCATTTCCGCGCGACGGAAGAGCTCGACATGCTTGAGCGTGGACAGGCCTCGAACGGTTCCGACTTTTACGCGTATCGCTATCTGGCGACTGAAGGATTTCTGCCGGGCTATAACTTCCCGCGCCTCCCGCTTTATGCGTTCATTCCTGCGACCAAGCGCGCGGCTGTCCTGCAAAGGCCGCGCTTCCTCGCGATTTCCGAGTTCGGTCCCAACAGCCTGATCTATCATGAGGGGCGGGCCTACCGGGTTGTCCGTGCGAAGCTGCCGGCGCACGGCCGTCTCGATGACGGCAAGCTCGCAACCACCAGCCTCATTTTGTGCGCCGAGTGCGGAGCGGCTCACGCCGATGACAAGCTGGAGCGATGCCACGCGTGCAGCGCGTCGCTGGCCGGCGTGGATCGCCTCGATAACGTCTATCGGATCGACAATGTCGAAACCGCACCTTCGTCTCGGATCACGGCAAATGATGAAGACCGGCAGAGGCGTGGCTTTGAGATCCAGACCGTATTCCAGTGGCAATTCGAAAAAGGCGTTCCCGATATCCGCACGCTCACCTTGCGCTCGGGAGGAGAGCCGCTTCTGCTTCTCGACTATGGCGCACGCGCAAAGCTATCGCGCATCAACAAGGGACTTCGCCGGCGGAAGTCGAAGTCGATAAATGGCTTCTGCATCGATCCGACGTCGGGGCGCTGGGTCAAGGATACTCTCAACGGCGGAGATGACGATGACATGGACGTCACGATCCCGAAGTCGCAGCGCATCGTGCCGATCGTCGAGGATCATAAGAATGCTGTACTGGTGCGGCCGCTTGCGAATTTTGACGAGCGGCAGATGGCGACCCTCCAGCATGCCCTTCTGCGGGGCATCCAGATTGTTGCCGAACTGGAGGAAGGCGAGCTCCTGGGTGAGCCCTTGCCCGCGCGCGAGAACCGCAAGGCAATCCTGCTCTACGAGGCGACCGAGGGTGGCGCTGGGGTTCTAAACCGTCTTGTTTCCGATCGTCGCCGGATGGCGGAGATCGCGCGTCAGGCGCTCGACCTGATGCACTATGACTTCCGATCTGAGGACGGCGGTCTCAAGGAGCGGCCGGATGCTTGCGTCGCCGGCTGCTATCGCTGCCTGCTTTCATACTTCAACCAACCCGACCACAACCTGATCGATCGTCGCGACGCGGAGGTCACAACCTTTCTCTGCCAGCTCGCAGAGCCTGAGGTCGTGGAGGCGGGACCGGTGGAGGTCGCAAGCGGCTGGCTTAGCGCAATACGCCGGTGGGGATTGCCTGCACCATCCTCGCGCAAGGTTGGCGGCACTGTATACGACCTCTATTGGCCAAGCTTCCAGGTGCTCGCGGTATCAGGACATGTGCCGGACGGACTTGCTTCGGCATGTGCCGACTTGGGGGTGGATGTCGTCAAGCTTCCTGATGTGCCTGGCGAAGCGGCGCCCAGGGAACTGGTTGAGTTGTTGGGGGCGGCATAGTGGAAGCAGTCAGATTTTCGCCGGGGGATCTTGTTGAGGCGCGGGGACGAGAGTGGGTCGTTCTTCCGTCTCCTCATGATGACATCCTCAACGTCCGGCCCTTGTCGGGATCGGAAGCAGATGCGCAGCGGATTGCGCTTGCGCTTGAAGTCAATCCCGTCAGGCCCGCGCGATTTGCTCCGCCAACGCCTGAGCGGCGAGACACCCAGGATGGTGCGCGGTTGCTGGCGGATGCGCTCCGGCTGTCGCTTCGCCGCGGCGCCGGCCCCTTCCGGAGCGCCGCGCATCTCGGTGTCGAGCCGCGCGCCTATCAGCTCGTGCCGCTGATGATGGCCTTGAAGCTGCCGGTCGTGCGGCTGCTCATTGCTGACGATGTGGGTATCGGCAAAACGATCGAGGCGGGATTGATCGTCCGCGAAATGCTTGACCGCGGTCTGATCGACCGCTTCTCGGTGCTGTGTCCACCCCACCTCGTTGAGCAATGGGTGGGCGAACTTGCGGAAAAATTCGATATCGACGCCGTCGCCGTCACGTCGGCCAGGGCGCGCAGCCTGGAGCGTGGTCTTCCCGCGGCTCAGAGCCTTTTCGAAGCCTATCCGCACACCGTCGTCAGCCTCGACTATATCAAGGCCGACAGCCGCCGCGATGAATTCGCAAGGGCCTGCCCGTCCCTCGTGATCGTCGACGAAGCTCACGCCTGCATCGGTGGAGACCGTGGAAGACATCAGCGTTTCGAGCTTCTCGAACGCTTGGCCTCTGATCAAGAGCGCCACATGCTGCTGCTGACGGCAACGCCGCACAGCGGCGACGAAGCTGCATTCGACCGGCTGTTGGGCCTTATTAGCCCCGACTTCGCAGGAGGTCCGCAAGGCGATGAGAATGCCCGTGCCCGATATGCTCGCCGCCTCGCTCAGCATTACGTTCAGCGGCGCCGAGCCGATATCACCGAGGGCAGCTGGCACGAGCAACGAACATTTCCCGTCCACCATGTGAAGGACGAGCCCTTCAGCCTGAGCGGTGAATTCGCCGCTTTCCATGATCGCGCTCTCGACTACTGCCTGGCTGTCACCCAGCGGGCCGGCACCGACCAACGCAGCCGGCGGCTTGCTTTCTGGGGAACGCTCGCGCTGATGCGATGCGTCGGCTCGTCGCCTGCGGCCGCGAGCAATGCTCTTCGCAATCGCTTGTGCGGGATGGCGGACGAAGAGGCGATGCTGCCTGTCGTCTTCGACGAAGATGAAGGCCTGCTCGACCAAGGGGATGTGGAGCCGGGCACCGCCAGCGCCAATGCTGAGGAGCGCGATGAGATCGCCGCGCTGATCTCCATGGCAGAGTCCCTTGATAACCGTCGCGCCGAGGATCCCAAGGTTGCCTGGCTATTGAAGGTTCTGAAAGGGCTACTTCAGGAAGGAGCCAAGCCAGTCATCTTCTGCCGGTTCATCGCAACGGCTGAGGCGCTTGGCGAAGAGATCAAGCGAGCTTGGCCAAAGGCTGACGTGGCGGTCGTGACTGGACGCTTGCCGCCAGAAGAGCGGCGTGCCCGCGTTGACCAGCTCGACGACTCGGAGAGCCGAATCTTGGTCGCGACGGATTGCCTCTCCGAAGGCATCAATCTGCAGTCATTGTTCGACGCCGTGGTTCACTACGACCTTAGTTGGAATCCGACGCGTCATCAGCAGCGCGAAGGTCGCGTTGATCGATTTGGCCAGCAGTCGCCGATCGTCCGCTCCGTCACGATCTTTGGCGAAAACAGCGCGATCGATGGCGCGGTATTGCAGGTCATTCTGCGTAAAGCCGAAGCCATTCGCAAAGCGACGGGCATTTCAGTGCCTATGCCCGAGGACAGCGAAGGAGTGACCTCGGCCCTCATGCAGGCGCTCATGCTTCGTGCCGGAGGCCATCGCGAGCAGCTGGCCTTTGATTTCGGCCTATCGGGCGAACGGCTCGACAGCAAATGGCGCGACGCCGAGGAGAATGCGAAGGCAAGCCGCGCGCGATATGCCCAAGGTGCGCTGAAACCCGATGAAGTTCTGCCGGAGTGGCGCCAGATGAGGGCACTGAACGGCGGCCCCACCGAGGTCGCACGCTTCACGGACCGAGCCTTGAAGCGCGTGGGAGCGCCGTTGGAGAAGGTAGGGCAACATCATCTCGTTCATCTCGATGCAATGCCCGACGCGATAAAGGAACGTCTGGGAGTGCGGGGCCTCCGTGGGACGCGACGAGTCGGTTTTGACGATGACCCCGCACCGGGCGTGACACATCTGGGTCGCGTTCATCCGCTTGTCGCCAGCTTGGCCGAGAGCTTGGCCGAAGGGGCACTGGATCCCGACGGGGCAGCGTTTCCTCCGCTCGGCCGTTGCGGCGCCTGGCGCACGCGGGCTGTCGCTCAAATGACGACGCTGCTGCTATTGCGCCTACGCTTCAAGCTAATCACCAGCGGGCGCACAAATCGGCTGCTGCTGGCTGAGGAGGCCACAGGACTCGCCTTTGGAGGGATAGCCCCCGCGGCTACGCTGAGCGGGCGATCTGCGCTTGAGCTCCTCGAGTCCGAGGCAGCGGGAAATCTTGATGAGTTGGCTGCTGCGCGACAGCTCCAGCGTGCTCACGAACGATTGGCGAGCTATGAACCCGCGATAGCAATCCTCGCTGTTGACCGAGGGGGGGCACTTTCTGCGGATCATCTGCGGTTGACGGAAGCAGCACGTGGGGGGGCGACGGTCGAGGTCGTTCCCGTTTTACCGGCAGACGTTATCGGCCTCTACGTCCTCCTCCCGGAGGGCGAATAATGGTTAGACATCTAAAGCGCGTCGCCGATATTGGTCTCGCCGCGGTCTCGATCGAAGGGGGATTGATTTCCCCCGATCAGGTAGCAGCAATCGCCGCCACTGCTCCAGATCAGAAGGCCGCTGCGGAGTATGGTTGCCCAAAAGGCACCAACCTGCGTGACGAGGTCACTCGTTACTTCAGGATCGGACAAGCCCACTGGCAAGCCTATGCCAGATTGTCCGCACCTAATGCCGATCAGACGGCCGCTTTTGTGAAAAGCTTGCTCGAGGAAGCGTTCGGATTTGAAGCTCTGCGCGGTCCCCATGTTCACCAGAGGAATGGGCATACCTATCGCATCACCTTTGAAGCCAAGGGCGGCCGGGTGCCAGTTGTGGTTGCGGCCCCGGTGCCGGACAGTGAGGCATTCACCAAGGCGCTTCCGCAGCTAGGTGATGACCATGATGGGACGATCCCGCGGCGTTCGCCCGGCGTACTGCTTCAAGACTGGCTGAACGCCAATTCCGACTTCTTGTGGGGCATGGTCTTCGCCGGCGATCGTGTCCGTCTCATGCGGGACAACGCCAGTTTTACCCGTCCCGCTCATATCGAAGCTGATCTCGGAGCGATTTTCCGCGACGAGATGTTCGCAGACTTCACCGCAACGTGGCTGCTGATCCATGCAACGCGCTTTGGTGGCGAGTACGCGCCGGCTGTCGATTGTGCTCTAGAACGGTGGCGTGAGGCGGGGCTGAGAGCCGGCACGGCGGCGCGCGAAAGGCTTGGGGAGAGTGTCGAAGAGGCGCTCCTCGCGCTCGGGCAGGGCTTCTTGGATGCAAATCCGGACCTTCGGGCAAAGCTGGATGAGAATCGCCTCAGCGTCCAAGGGTGGTTCGAGCAGCTTCTGCGCATCGTCTACAGGCTGATCTTCCTTGCGGTGTCAGAGGACCGCGATCTTTTGCACGGACCGGATGCATCGGCCGAATCACGCGACCTCTATGCGTCAGCCTACGGCTTCGGCCATATGCGCGAACGCTCGGCCCGCCGATCCGCTCACGACCATCATCATGATGCCTGGGAAGGGGCGAAGATCGTTTTCCGGGGGTTGGAGCGCGGCGAAAGGCTCTTGGGGCTGCCGCCGCTTGGGAGCCTGTTCGCGCGGGGCCAGACTCCCGATCTCGATGAGGCGAAGTTGCCCAACAGGGCATTTCTGCGCGCGGTCTTCCATCTAAGCTGGTTGATCGAGGATGGTCGCCGTGTCCGTATTAACTGGCGCGATATGGCGACGGAAGAGTTGGGTTCGGTCTACGAAGGCCTGCTCGAACTTGTACCCACGCGTGAAGATAATGGCCGACGTTTCTGCTTTGCGGGCGGCAACGAGGCACGCGGGAATGCACGCAAGATCAGCGGCAGCTACTATACGCCGGACAGCTTGGTTCAAACCTTGCTCGACAATACTCTCGATCCCGTGCTCGCACGGGACGAGGCTGAAGGCGGCGCCGACGCGATTCTCAAGCTCTCCGTCATCGATCCGGCCTGTGGCTCCGGCCATTTTCTTCTTGGCGCCGCGCGAAGGATGGCCACGCGGGTAGCGTTGCTGCGAGATAGCGAAGCACCAGACTATCCCGCTGCGATGCGGGATGTTGCGCGCCATTGCATTCATGGTGTTGACCGCAATCCCATGGCCGTGGAACTGGCCAAGGTGGCCATGTGGATCGAGGCGGTCGAACCGGGCAAGCCGCTGACTTTCCTCGACAGCCACATCCGATGCGGTGACAGCCTAGTTGGGGTCTTCGATCTATCCGTGTTGGGGGAAGGTATCCCCGACGATGCCTATAAGTTGCTGAACGGCGATGACCGCGAAGTAGTCAATCACTACAAGGCCAAAAATCGTCGCGAGCTAACTGAACGTGGTCGGATTGAAAGCGGCTTTGGCTTCAATCGCCAAAAGGATCTGGCCCGCGATCTTGCCGCGCTGGCTAACATGCCCGAAGAGACCGTTGATCAAATCGCGGAGAAGCGGTCGCGTTTCGAGGCGCTTATGAGCCGCGGTGCTGCCGCCTGGACGGTAGAGCGCGCCTGCGATCTCTGGACCTCAACCTTCTTCGCGCCAAAGATCCAAGGTGGACAATATGCAGGGCCCGATGGTCTGCCGCGACGCGGCGCCGAGACGGTCGCGACATCGGGCACCGTGTGGGAACTCCTTCGTGGACACGAGCCATTTGGACCGCTCTCCGGCGCGGTTGCCGATCTGGCCGCTCATTACCGTTTCTTCCACTGGCCCATCGCCTTCGCTGACGTAATGGGGCGCGGCGGCTTCGACGTTGTTCTCGGCAATCCACCCTGGGAGACAATGAGCCCCGATAACAAGGAGTTCTTCGCGTCCTACGATCCTCAGGTGCGTTTCATGTCACCGCCGGACCAACGGGCGGCGATTGAACATCTTCTCGAAGATGCTTCAATCGCGGGAAGATGGGACGAGCATTGCCGCGATCTTTACGCGGCCGTGCATTTCATGAAGTCGAGCGGACGATATCGTCTTTTTGCTCCGGGCAACCTCGGCAAGGGCGACTTCAACGTCTACCGAATGTTCGTTGAAAGCGCGCTCGCCCTAACGCGTCCGGGCCAGGTGGCCGCGCAGTTCGTGCCGGAAGGGCTCTACAATGGCGCCAACGCAACCGCGATCCGTGGTGAGCTCTTCGATCAACGCCGATTGGAGAAGCTGGCGGGATTCGAGAACACCAAAGGAATCTGGTTCCCTTCGATCGACACCCGCAGCAAGTTTTGCCTGTACGTTGCCTGGCGAGACGGTCGAACTGAAAAGTTTTCTGCGGCGTTCCGAGTCTCAACTTTGGAGAAGTTAGCAGAGTTTTCGGCCGGGCGAGGACTGAGCATACCCAGTGATCTGGTTGCAGAATTTTCTCCGGACGCGCGCGCGGTGATGGAATTCGCTGCGCAGGAAGAGATCGATATCTGCACGAAGATGTACACGTGCCATCCGAAGTTTGGTGAGCGGGTCTATGAGCAACCCTATCGGGTTTATATGACAGAAGCTCACATGGGTAACGATCGCGGGCTTTTTTCCCCGGGGGCAGATGGTTTACCTGTCTTTGAAGGTCGGATGATCGATGCGTACGACTACCGAGCGAAAGGATACCTTTCGGGTCGTGGTCGCTCGGCGGACTGGGTAGACATGCCGTTTGGTTCAGCGCAAAAATCTATTCAACCTCAGTGGCGAATTTTGCAGGAAAACATTGCTAGTAAGCTACATGGAAGGATCGACAACTATCGAATTGGCTTTTGCGATGTTGCGAGTCCGACCAATTCTAGAAGCTTGATGGCTGCTATCATTCCGCCAAACACTGTAAGTGGACACAAAGTTCCGACAATTATATTTGATGGAGGGGACCGAAAAGACATGCTGCTCTGGTTAGGAGTAGCAAATTCATTGGCGATGGACTTTCTCGTTCGAAAGAAAGTATCTCTCACAATGTCTTACACCATCATGGATAGTCTTCCGTTTCCACGCGACTACAAGAAGATTCCTTTTGCAGACTCAATTGCGGAACGGGTTATGAGGCTATGTGCTGTTGGCGAAGAGATGGAGGGGCTGTGGCGCACGGCGATCGAGACTGGCCTGCTTCCTGCCTCGGCGCGCCTCGAAGAAGACCCAGATAGGCGTGCAGTACTCACTGCCGAGATCGACGTTCTCGTCGCCCGTGAGGTCTACGGTCTAAATAAACAGGAGATGCTCTACATCCTCGACCCGGTGAACATCCTCGGAGAGGACTGCGACATCGAAACCTTCAAAGCGCTGCGCAACCGTGAAATGCGAGAATTCAACGAATATCGGACGCAGCGACTGGTGTTGGAAGCCTGGGACAGGCTGGCAGGAACACAAATCGATACAGGCGCAATCGAGGTTCAAAGGCCTCCGCTGGCCGTTCTACCGGACGGCATGTGGGCTCGTCCTGCACAGCCGCAATCTGGCGATGTTGGCGCGACACTGGCAGCCATCCTTAAAGCGATAGGCGCTCCAATACCAAGTAGGGATGTCCGCTTCGCGGCCGCGCTGATCTTGGAGCCGCGGTTGTTCGTTCCGCTTTTGACCGACGCTCAAGCGACAGAATGGCGTCGCTTGGTGGGGGCCGAAGCTGATCCGCTCACAGGAAATGTCGCAGCGTTCGCGACGCGGAACAACGCTGCATGGGGAGCGGCCGTCCGCAATCATCGCGGCAATGGACGACTGATTGAGAACCTCGATGACGGTACGTGGGCGCCGGGTCCCGGACTCGATGCGATTGATACATCAAGTTGGCCAGACGGCCGCGCCGGCTTCGTGTTGGAGGCGCTGAGAAGCATCGATCTCGGCGCAGCGGTGAATTCGCTGCCGGATGAGATACAGAGGTGGATAGCCGATGCCGCTGCAGCCTGACCTGTTAGGGCCGCAGCCCCTCACCGTAACGCCAGCCGAAGGGTTGGAGGGGCCGCGTCTTTGGGTCCGGCGTCTGGTGATCTGGAAGGAACCCGGCGGGGAGAAGGTACGAGACATTGCCCTTCGTCCTGGCCTTAATATCATCTGGTCCCCAGACGGAGCGGATGATGCAGCTTCGGCAGACCAGGTCAACGCGATCGGACACGGCAGTGGTAAGACACTGTTCTGCAGGTTGATCCGCTATTGCCTTGGTGAGGATCGCTTCGCCACAGAGCCGCAGCGGGATCGGATAGGCACCGCATTCCTGAACGGCATTGTCGGCGCCGAAGTCATGCTCGACGGGGCATGCTGGGCGATCGTTCGACCTCTCGGCGTTCGTCGTCGGCATATGGCTGTGGCGAATGGCAATCTTGATGAGATCGCCGCCGGTGAGGGAACGTCGACTGGACTTGAACCATTCATCGAGGCCGTCGATCAGAGCGTCATCACCACCGAGCTCGCAGGGTTGGTTCGGCCGCGGGCGGATGGACCGATTTGGCCGATCGCCTTGGCGTGGCTGACGCGAGACCAGGAATGTCGGTTCGATGACGTTCTGGATTGGCGGTCACCGACTTCGGATTCGGATTCACCCATACCTGCGAGCGGTCAGGAAAAGGGACCGAGGCTCGAGGCGCTCCGCGCCTTCCTGATGGCGATCACGCTAGAGGAGCAAACGACACGCAGCGAGGTCAATAGCGTCAGCGAACAACGTCGAACCCTTGATCAGGAGATCGGTCATCGACGGTGGGAAATCGAACGCGCGCAAAGCCGCCTTGTCGCTGCGCTTGACCTTGCCGGCCAATCGTTGCCCGCGATGCCGCTCTTGATCGATGTCATGCGTAAGTCCGCAGGCGAGCGCCTAGGGGCGGCAACACTGCTTCCCGCTGGCGGCGGTGCCGAACTCGCTACGGCGCGTGAGCAGCACGAAGCTGCACGACTTGAATGGATGCGTCTCGATGGAGAACGCATCCGCATCGAAACGTCGATCCCGATCGAACAGCGAGTATTGAGTGAGATCCACGGGGAACTGCCCGGGCTTTCCTATTCGCAAACCGAGGCGGAGAGCCCGATCTGCCCAATTTGTGATGTACCGATTGATCGGGCTTTGGCTGAGGGGTGCAAGCTCTCGCACAAAATTCCCGACGCCGAAACATGCCGACAGCGTTGGGCTCAGCGCCAATCGGACTTCGGGGCGCAAGGTAAGCGTCTTGAAGGACTGCGCCAAGAAGGCGTGCGGGTTCTCCAGCAGATCGCGCTCGCCAAGCAGCAGTTGGATCAAGCTGCCATTCGTGTTGCTGCGATAGAAAAGGCGCGCGATATCCGGGAAGCCGCGTGGTACACGGCTCGGAGGGTCCAGGACGATGTCGAGCGCCTTGCCGATCTCATCGACACCCAAGATCAGGCGGTAAAGCGCCTTGGCAAGCTAGGCGCGAAGCTTGATGTTGAAAGGGAGCGGCTCGGGGCGTTTCGAGACAAACAAGCTCGCGTATTCGGGCGGATGAGCGAGAAATTCGATCCGATCATTCGGCGTTTGGTGGGTCACGATGCCAAGGGCCGCATTGCTCTCTCTGGTAATGGGCTGGAGCTTTCGGTCGACATGGGAGGCGACCGAAGGACCGCGGCGATCGAGTCGCTCAAAGTCCTAGCCTTTGACCTAGCTGCGATGTGTCTCAGCATGGAAGGGGCAACACGGGTCCCGTCCTTCTTGTTGCATGATAGCCCGCGTGAGGCAGACCTTGGTCTGTCGATCTACGGACGGCTTTTTGACATCGCCGAAGAATTGGAGCGCATCGGCGGAACGCCGCTGTTTCAGTACATCATCACGACTACCACGGCTCCTCCGGCTGAATTCAGGGAGCGCCCGTATCTGCAACTCAAGATGTACGGCGATCCGCCTGCGCAGCGCTTGCTCGGGGTCGACCTATGACGGGCGCGGAGGCCCGTTTGATGACCTATCCGTTCGCTCTGCTCTCGGAGCTACGCGATGCGGCGAACGAGCATGGCTACCGGATCGGCCCCGAAGAGGCTGCTGGTTGGATCTTTTTCCGTTCAGCCAGCGCGCCGGCTGAAATCGGACTGGCTGCGGCGAGTTCCTCCGGGCCGTTCTTTTTGTCCGTTATGCACCAGGGCGTGGCTCGAACTCTGGATGCTCCACCTGCGTTCCCGTGTGCAAAGGGGCATGCCGCGGCCTTTATGTTTGCCACACGTGATGATCTGCATTCAGGGGTCCAGGCTGTGTACCGACTGTCGGTCAGCCTGCCGAATTTTCCCCTTGAGAAATATGAGAAGGCCGTCGCGGGGATTGGCGATACCGAAGGTGAGCGCGCCCAGAAGTTCAGGATCGGCCAGAACATTTTTCGTGACGCCCTGATGGAATATTGGAACGGGAGTTGCCCGTTGAGCGGGATATCCAGTCCTGAACTCCTGCGAGCGTCGCATATGATGCCATGGGCTCGCTGCGAGACCGACGCTCAGCGGCTCGACGTGCATAACGGACTTCTACTGTCCGCCTTGTGGGACGCCGCATTCGACGCCGGCCTGGTGACATTCGGCGATGATGGACAGGTTTTGGTCTCTTCTCGCTTAGAAGGTGCCGCCCAAGAAGCGCTAAGCCTCAGCTCTGCGCCGACGTTGATGCTCCGTAGCGAGCATGGGCCTTACCTCGCATTTCATAGAAACCACATCTGGCATTGAGATTGACCCTACCAAACTAGGGGTCGTGTGCGAACAAGGCCCGATCGATGCCTGATGGGGTCGCCCGCATCGTCCTTGAGGCTGTGCAAGACATGCTCTTGCGTCTCGCCTTGCAGATGGCGCGCGACGACTACGAGACCCGGCGGGAACGTCAGCGCTAGGGCATCGAATTGGCGAAACGTGGGGGCAAGTAGGCAGCCGACCCGCCGACAAGGCAACGCAGGAACGCATCGCGGCGCTGCGTGCCGGCGGTCATAAACATCGCTGAAACGGCGCGACTGGCCGGGTGCAGCCCGAGCCAAGTTAAACGCGTGGCAGCCCTGCTGCGCGTTGCCGATTGTGACAAAGCGAGCTTACCAGGCGCGCGGCCCTGTCGCCATTCATCAAGGCCAAAGAGAATGCGATAACCCAGCTCCGCCTATCTTGAGGATTCACTTTTTTAGAGGGGCCCCGCCCCCTGCACCCCAGGAGCACCGGGAGCACAGGTGAGAACCGGATAATCGGAGCACTATGAGCACAAGCGGCGGCCAATAACATGTTGAAAAGAAAACGCTTTTCAAAAACCCTAGACCGATTACGATTTTCAGTTGACAACATATGTTGTCCACCTACATGTTGAGTAGACATGATATAGCCATGACACGAACTAGCCAGCAACTATTAAGCCGTTGAATTATTTAGGTTTTCGTCCTATTTAGAAGCATACCGGGATGGCGCTTCCCTTTCGGGTCCAAATCGAAAGGTTCAACGCAACTGCACGAACTCGGCCAAGGGCGCGCGCAGGAAACATCCTCTGGAAGGGCTGGGGGTCCACACCTCAGCCCGACCCCATACGGGTTTCTTTCGGGTCCAAACCGGAAGGCCCTCAACGCAACTGCGCGAACTCGGCCAAGGGCGCGCGCAGGAGCATCCTCTTAAAGGGCTGGGGGTCCACACCTCAGCCCGACCCCATACGGGTTTCTTTCGGGTCCAAACCGGAAGGCCCTCAACGCAACTGCGCGAACTCGGCCAAGGGCGCGCGCAGGAGCATCCTCTTAAAGGGCTGGGGGTCCACACCTCAGCCCGCCCCATATGACCGAGGGAACCTCACATGGCCACAGAGAACAAGAAGCGTCTTAGCAAAATAGCCCGTCAGAAACTAGCCATGCGCGCAGGCCTGTGGCCTGACCTTGATGAGACCAGGCTTTGGGATCGCGAAAAATCGGACGGGTGGCTTAGCATTCCGCGCGCCATGCCGTTGCTGTTGCAGATCATGGACAGCCTCTCCAAAGGCAAACCGGTCTCGACCGCTTATGTCGATCTTTGGTGCCGCACCTACGACGACTCCTTTGTCATTGCGAACAAAGATCGGGAGATGGCTTTCTTCTCCGGCTTCACAGGAGAAAGGGCGGTGCGCACTTGGGCAAGCCGGATGCGCATCCTGAAGGACTTGGGCTTCATCGACATCAAAGATGGTCCCAATGGGCCGATAAGCTATGTTCTGATCTTCAATCCATATTTGGTTGTGCGGGAGCACTATGAGGCGGGCCATGTCAACGCGGCATTTTTCAATGCGTTGGGGCAGCGCATGATAGAAATCGGCGCCCAGGATCTCGACGCGGCTTCTAAACCCAAAGTCTCCGCGTCAATATCACCGGTCGCGGCGAAAGCGACCAGCTTGAGCAAGCGCAAGCTTTGAACCAAGGGAAGGGAACAGTGGCAACCATCGAGTATCACTATCAGACCATGGGGCGGATTCTGTCTCACCTCATTAATCAGGGCCTCGCGCGCGTCGATTTCGAACCGGCCGATGCTATGGAAATTATGACAGAGCGCTGGGGCAGCGAAGAGGAAGTGTTGGCGACCTTTGCCGACGTGCTGCATTGGATGCGGTCTGAGGGCTTAATACGCACAACAGCAGTACAGGAATACGACGGCGGGTATGCCTTCTCGGGAGTGCAACTAACCTCCAAAGGGATCGCGGCTATTCAGGCAAAACCAGATGACGCCGAGTTGGGCGAAACCATCGAAAAGAAAGTCACTGAAAGTGCAGAAGGCAGCCTCGACCCCTCTATCTATACAAAGATCGGGGCGTTCGTGGGCGGCTTCACTGGTGGCTTCACGCAATCCATAAGCGGCTGAGTCGAACTCTGGCACGCCTCTTATGCGGCGAGCCGATACTCGTGCGGGCGCGGCCTCACACCATCTCGGTATCAGTCGGGAGAGCGTGACGTGACAGGCGGTATCGCCCGTGCGGGCGACGCCAACCAACTGGTGGAGGAAGTCTTCTTGTTGTTAGCTATGATCGCGAACGAAACGCCGCGTGCGATCGTGCCGGCGCAACCAACGATGGCCTGATTTTTGAGAGACAATTTTTCGCAAGCCACCATACGCGTATTACGCGAGCAGGTCGGGTATCGGTGCTCGAACCCGGCGTGCAGGCGACTAACAATTGGTGCAGCCGCTGGTAGCGATGGTGTGATCAATGTCGGCCAGGCTGCGCACATCACGGCTGCGTCGCCGGGTGGAGCCCGATTCGACCCCACGCTCGCGCCCACGCAGCGTGCCTCGGCCGACAACGGTATTTGGCTCTGCCAGAATTGTGGGAAGCTTATCGATTCCGACGACGAGCATTTCACTGTGGAGACCCTGCGAGGGTGGAAGCGCCAAGCAAGGGAGCTGGCTTTCGTCGAGGTGTCGACAGGCAAACTGCAATTGCCTGCCGACGTGCCCAATGCTCGGGCTGACGCTATCTGGGATGCCGCTGAGGCCGACATCGAGAAGTTCAAAGGTCAACCGAGTTACCCCAGCCACCCAATCAATCTGAGCCTGTCTATTAAGGGGAAGGAACGCAGCGAGCTTGTTTCCGCCGCGGGACTCGCCGCTGCGCTCACGATACAGCCGGAGATGTCGATCGCGTCTGAGCCGGGCACCGGCAAGTCAACAACACTCGTTCAAATTGCCAACGCGTTGATAGCAAGCCGCGCCCGCGTGCCCTTGCTTATTCCCCTTAAGGATTGGGCGATCGACCGGTCAAAAGACTTCCTGTCAGTGGTCGCCGACCGCGATAGCTTTCGGGTCGTGACGGTCGAATGGCTGAAGGAGCTCGCATCGAAGGGGCAGCTCGCGATCCTTCTGGATGGGTGGAACGAGCTGAGGGATGAAGCGCGGGACAGCGCGCTCGGTCAGCTCAATCGGCTCCGTCGTGAATACCGGAATTTGCGGCTGGTCGGCACGACCCGACAGGAGGCGACAGACGCGCCCTTCGGCGGCCCCCGCGTGGAGCTGCGGCCGCTTTCTGATGCTGAGCAACTTGAGCTCGTCCGGGCAATTGTTGGGCCGGACGGAACAGATCTCATGGAACGTGCATGGCGAACGCATGGTCTGCGCGACCTGGTCGGCATACCGTTCTATCTGACCGCCCTCGCTGAAGAGTCCACATCGGGCAAGCTTCCCGAGACGAAGTACGATGTCATTAGATCGTTCGTTGCACGAAGTGAGAAGCCACACGTGCAGACGTTGCGGAAAGAAGTCGAAGGACTTCATACGCGCATCCTCGTGGCCCTCGCCACGGCGTTGAACCGCGAACGCACGACCGGTTTCTCGGAAGAGAAAACACGGGCCGTCGTCAGCGCCGAGATGGCCGTTCTCAAGGCCGAGGGGCAAATCGGCGACCCACTCAAACTGGTGAACGTCATCGACACCCTGGTGGCGCACCATCTTCTGGTGCGCTCGGGCAGCACGGTTTCGTTCCAACACCAGCAATTTCAGGAATGGTACGCCTCTCACCACGTGGCGGACCTGATGATCGCTGCCGAAGCCGACACCGCGGCTGCGGCCAAATTGGCGGCGGAGGTAATGAACTTGCGCGAGTGGGATGAAACGCTGCTGTTCGCGGTGGAGCGCCTTTCGCGCGGTACGGTCGCCGAGCAAAAGGCGATTGCAGGTGCCATCCGAGCCGCACTGGGTATCGACCCTGTTGTCGCTGCGGAGATGATTTACCGAGCATCAGAAGCGGTCTGGAAGATGATTGCCGATGAGGTACAGGCATTTGCAATGCGTTGGCACAAGCCGGAGGCGGTCGATCGCGCGGTCCGCTTCATGGTGTCGACGGGTCGGCCGGAATTTGCGGACGCGACCTGGCCGCTCGTCGGCGACCCGAACAGTCAAATTCACCTGCGCGCAATGCGCGCCGCCAGCCGGTTCCGGCCCGGTGTGCTTGGGCCCAAGGCACGAGAAAAGCTCGCGGCTCTTCCCGATGACGTACGCTCTCACGCCCTCTGCGGGTTGGCCAGCGACGGCGACTTCGATGCGATGACGCTCGCCGCCGAGATGGCCCGGCGCGAACCCGACCCTAGGATCCGGGCCGAGGTGGTGAGCTACCTTCTTTTCCGGCGTTGCACCACGCTTGCGGGAGTGGCGCTGAAAGATGCTCCAAAGGAGGTCTGGGACGTCATCGCAAACCGCGGGTTCGATGAAGAGTTCGATGATGCGGCCATGCGCAAGCGAGTAGCAGAAGCGCGCCGGGAGCTTGCCAAGAACGAAACATCACCGCTTGAACGGCTCGCACTGATTGGCCGTCCGGGCGTTGATGAGCTCAGCACGGCGGAAACGGCCAAGCTGATTGCGACGGCCGATTTCGGGTCAACCGATCATCGAAGTGCGGCCATCCTTCAGGAGGTTGTGAAACGTGACCCGAAGGCGGCGGCGGAAGGGATGCTTGCCCGCATTGCTGCCGGGAAAAAACTGCCGTTTGGTGGTGAAGAGCTGCTCGCGCCTGTGGATGTGGTCGATGACGGGCCGGTCGTGCGGCGCGCACTCGATGCGGCGCCGGTGAAGCAGCAGCGGAATGATGCAGTGCTCGTGATCGGACCCCATGCCGTTGGCGAGCTGATCGACCGTTTCCTCAAACTCCGGCCGATCGTTGAGGACCGCACGAACCGTGCGCCACAGACAAAGATCGACGAATACTACGCGCTCAAAGGTTCCATTCAGATGTCGCGCGCGGCTTCCTTCGGCCAAGCCATTCTTCGGCACGCAGACGAGGCCAACATTGACACCTCCGTCGCTCTCGCTGATCTTATTTCCGGTCATGGCCATGATCGCCGGGGTGCCCAAGACGACTTCCCGCCGAAGGTGGCGAAGACGATTGCAGCAATGGCCATCCGCTGGGCAGAAGCATTTGTGAAATCGGAGACGGTCCGGCCCCATCAATATTACCCCATGATCGGTGCGTTGCAGCGGGTTTCCGACCAAGCCTCATTCGACGTATTGGCAGCGCTACTCGCCAAAGACCTGGAGCGCTTTCGCATGGCTCGGGAACGGTACCTTGCGACGCGCTCGGATGAGTTCAAGCAATCAGCGCAAACGGGGCCGCACACACCGCAGTTTCAAAGCGCCTTCACCGCACTCGGGGGTCAGCGCGTTGTCGATCTGATGGTCGGCTATTTGCTCGACACCCAGTTCGGATTAAACGCGGCGCACGTCATAAAAGCAATCGAGATGGATTCGCCAAGGAAGGAAGGTTTCTCGCCGCTGAACTGGCCCGATTTCTCGAACATGGCCGAACGTCGGGCGACCTTCGCCGGAGCAAAAGCCGAGGATTGTTCACCCGGCGCTGTTGCGATTTTCAGGGCGGCGGAAAGCTTGATCGGCGAAGAGGCAACGCCGCAGCAGCAGCGGCAGGCGCTGGCGCTGGCGGGCGTTGCTTTCATGATGGCTTCATGTGGCGGTCACGACGACCTAGCTCGCCGAATGTTGGCGCTGCCACTGCCGGCAGAGGACAAGCTCCCTTTCCTGACCGTACTGGCTGCGGCTGGCTTTGCCGTTCCTTCCGCGCTTGTCCTCGAGGGAGTCCGAGACTGGCTTGAACGCGCTAAGAAGGACTGGCAGCTTGAGAACCAGCACCGGTACGGTTTGCAGGAATGGCTTCGCCTTCTCCCGATGTCGGATCGAGTTGGTGCGGTGCTCGAAGCTCACGATCTGCTGCCGGCGAACTATCGCCCAAACGACCTGGAGCAATTGCTGATCGCCCTCGGCCACAGCCCCGCTCCCGAGGCGCTCGATGTGATGTTGGAGCTAGCTCGCCGCGATCCGATACTTTTGGATCGTCACGATTGGCTCCGTGCGTTCCTTCAGCATCGCACCCCGGCAATGGTGCTGGCGTTAGTGGACTTCGCGATTGACAACGGCGCGAAGGTCAAAGGCGCCGATCTCTGGTATGCATCAAAAGAGCTGGGACCACTGATTGCGGGCGACGCTGCGCTGCGTACGGAGTTGCTGCGGCGGTACGAAAGTGTCGCGAGCGGACCCGCGCTTACCCTGATGGAGCAATTGTTTTCGGAAGCCGCTGATGCGGAAATAGTGCTCGCTATGGTCCGCCGACGGGCGGGAACCGGTGTCGATGGCGCGTTGCGGCAGGCCATTGAGGGCGCGGTGACTGAACGGCGCTATGGCGACGAGAGCGGCATATCCTATGAGGTGCAGCCGATTAACGCGCACGGGTTGCGGCAGGCACTGTTTTTTGAAGTACGTGACGGTGGAGAGCACGCAGCGTTGGCGACCGCCGTCCTCACGGTGATTGACAAGCTGCGCGATGATTATGGTGCACCCGAAGGGGAACCACGGCACCCCGACATATCATCCGGCGTCCCATGGCCAACCGAGGCTGGCGTTCTTCGCGGCAACGCCTAATCAGGAGCACCACCGACGGAGAGGGTGCCACAGCCCGACCCATGATCGCCACCAGCTACTCTTGCTCCGTGGGCTCTAGTGCCCGTGGGAAACCATGTAGGTTCAAAGGACGCGGATAGCCCGAAAGGTCGTAAACCTGCTCGAAGAACGGAAGCAGCGCCCCTTCGATCGCGCCCTCGGTTGGCTCATTGATGACCGTCGAGTATTCGACAGTATTGCCGTGCACGGGACCGAGAACGTCGTTACTTACACCATAGTGCACACCCGCCAGGCCGGTGACGCCGAGCACGACTTTCCACGGGCCGTTAAGCGACAGATCCCGCGACATTAACCTGAGAGCCTCCTTGAGACAACGATAGTATGCCTGCTCGAAGGGAAAGAGTGGAAGCAGCGGGATCGGAACATGAGCAGGCTGGATGCCGCGTTCGGTACGAATGAGATTGCTCCCAATCGCCCACAGCTCACCATTACGAAACAGCTGCGTTGACGCGGCGATCCGGCCAACGCCGCGCGGCGGATTGTTGCCAGGCTCAAGCTTGATGACACCGTATTGATTGAGGCGCTGGAATGCGCCGCTCGACGCTCTCGTCAAGAGGGGCGCATGAGTTGCGGCAGCATTCAACGTCGCAACTGGCAGCGGGACAGCAAGCCGGTCGACTGGAATTAGACGCAGATAGCAGAGCTTATCCGCGGCAAATTGGAAGTTGATCTCATCGTCGTCGGGCTCGCCAATTTTGGCGAGCGTCTCGTTTGGGGCAAAGTAGACTGCTGGGAGGTAGGTCGACGGCGACTCCAGGGTGCGTGGGGTCGGGGCCGCTGGCAACCCATCAAGGTAGGGACGCAGGGCGGCAGAAAATGCACCTCTTAGCGCCGCCTTCGCCGCCTCGATTGTAGGCTTATCCGCGTCAGGGGCGAGATTAAAGAAGATTGGTCCGGCCTTGTGCTTCAGGTCGAATGGTAGGTCGTCGCGAACGCCATAGTGCTCGTTGCAGACCATGATGAGTTTTTGGTCCGTGAGCGCGTGGAGCGCATAGCCCAACTCGATTGCGACATTCGGATTCATAAGCTTCTTTGGGGGAGCGATCTGTTGACCTGTGCTATCGACCTTTGCTGGTGCCTCGCCGACAGGCGTCACATCGGCGACAACAACACCGGCGGCCTCGATCTTGCGAAAGATTGTTAAGGCGAGGTCCGGACTTCCCGGAACGCCTTGACGATCGGAGTCGAGATGCAGAGCCTCCCGCAGCTCTTGGCGGTCGGCGTCTTCCACGTCTGGCGCGACTTGCAACTGCTCGATGGCGGCGAGGATCGCGTCGCGAATGAGGAAGCGACCGATCTTACCGGGCGTATCCGATTGCCAAGACCAAAATACCTTCATGCTGACAGCGCCGAGTCCAACTAGTGCGGGCGGCCGAACTTGGAGCGGCGAGGAATTACACCCAACGGATTCTTCGCCGCTCCAGAGTGACCGACCATTCTTATAGGTGAAACAGGAATTTGCTGCCAAGTAGTGCCCTACAGGGCGAAATACTCGTCTTTTCAGTATGTGCGCTTCTGGCAACCAAGCTGTCATTCAAGAAGCTCTTGTTTAATGGCAGCTTCCGGCCCGGAACGGACATCGAGCAACGAAATTCTTCTTCAATCGCCCGGCTTCAACAGTCGGTCAGAACGTGTGCTGTTTCCTAGCCGTTGAGATCCGATCCCTCGCGTCTCCACCCCCGTTCACTTCGCTAGTTCCTTCGATCGGGCCCGCGCCTGAGGGAAGTACTGGTAGAAGGTGACGCGGCTCACTCCTAGGCGGCGGGCGATATCAGCTACCGAGATATCTCCGGCCGCGAGCATGGCTTTTGCAGCTCTCATATCATCTTCAGTGAGCTTGGGTTTTCGTCCACCTTTGCGACCGCGGGCGAGAGCCGCCTTCAGCCCTTCCATGGTCCGCTCACGATTCAGGTCCAGGAAATATTCCGCCATAGCACCGTGCATCTGTAGAGCGAACCGGCCGTGTGCGGTCTCGCTGTCGAAGTGCTCGGTCAGGCTTTGAAACTTGATGCCGTCCTGGCGGAGCTTGTCAATTGTTCGCATCATTTCGACAAGGGAGCGACCGAGCCGGTCGAGCTTCCACACCACCAGCACGTCCTGCGGCCGGAGATAGGCGAGGGCGGCCTCGAATTCCGGACGCTTGCTTCCCGCTTTACCGGACTTCTTCTCCTCAAAGATTTTCTCACATCCGGCGCGCGTCAGCGCGTCTCGTTGCATGTCGAGGTTCTGGTCTGCGGTTGAGACGCGGGCATATCCAATTAGCATGTAAGGATAGTGCAAACACCGCGTTTTCCTGTCAATAGATTTCCTAACATATTTTCCTTACGCGATTACCGCTGTTCGTCGCCTCAATGAAGGCGATTCTCAGCGGTGTAAGGAAAACGGTTGATTTGCAGACACAATGCCGTGCAGACCGCGATCGAACTTATAGCCTCCACTGCATCAGCGCGGGCTTTTGCCTGTCAGGGAGGCCACAGTCGAAGGTCGTGGAAGGGTGGAGGTTTTGCCGTTTGATCGGCTGCCGGGAAGGAGCAAGGAGCGCCATTTCGCGACATTCATGGCCCTTCTCCAAACCTGCCCTTCGCGCAATGGCTTAAGCCGACCCCAAGACGCCGCTTGGCAGCTGGATCGGGAACAGCTGCTTCGGTCGGAATGACAGTCATTCCGGCAGTCCAGCCTTGCGTAACCCGTCGCGCAGATGCTCGGCATCGGTCGCGAATTTGTACTTCGGTATCTCGGTGTTTATGCGGAACGTCGGTTTGAGGCGCAACACCTCGGCGGCCACGGCTCTCGCCTCAACCAAGCGCCCGAGTTGGGCGAGGCAAGCTGCCTCGCGGGCCAAGTGCCAAGGCCTTTTGCGCTGACTGTAGGTGCGACTGGCCATCAGGCATTCTTCATAGCGCCTTAGCGCATAAAGACTGTAGACGCGAATTCCCCAGTACCAGTCCGGGTGAGAGGGGTTAAAACGCATAGCCTGGTGCAGCAACACCAACGCCTCTTCGGCGCGGCCTGAGACACCTAGAATGCCCGCAAGATGCGCAATTCCGTTGGCGTCGTTGGGATTGAGCGCGACGCCGCGTTCCATCGAAGCAATCGCTAGGTCGAACTCATCCCGGAAGCGATAGATCTGTCCGAGCAAGACGTGACAGCGGCTTTCGCGACGATCGAGCCGAACAGCGAGGAGCGCTCTCTCGAGAGCAGCCTGCTTGATCTCCTCGGGCGCATTGGAATAGCCATTCTCAACCACTAGGGACAGTGCGAGATAGGCGTGGGCCAGTGCATATTCGGGATCCAGCGCAATCGCCTGCTCGAAGGACTCGCGGGCGCGCCGGTTGTCATCGGGTTCGTATCCGCGCAGATGCTGGACGCCGCGCAGGAAACAGTCATAGGCTGGCAGATTACCTTGCCGCTTGCTCGAAGCGACCTTGATTTCGGCGTCTTCGAGCCGGGCTGTCACCGTCGCGACGATGGTCTGCGTGATCTCATCCTGAACCGCGAACAGTTCCTCGATGTTGCGATCGTAGCGCTCCCCCCACAGGTGATTGCCAGAACAGGCGTCGATTAGCTGCGCGGTCAGCCGCAGTCGCGGGCCAAGCTTGCGTACGCTACCTTCAATGACATAACTCACGCCGAGCTCGCGACCAACGCGACGCACATCGACGGATTGGTCGCGATATTGGAAAGACGAGTTGCGCGCGATCACCAAAAGGGAGCGAAAGCGCGACAACTCGGTAATGATGTCCTCGGTGACACCATCGGAAAAATACTGCTGATCAGGATCGCCCGACATGTTGGCGAACGGAAGAACGGCGATTGCGGGCTTGGTCGTGGCTGAAATGTGCACCGCCTTTGCGACGGCTAGTGTACCGCTGACCGAATAAACTCGAACCGGCTCGGCAATATTCTTTACCCGCTGCTCACCCAAGAACTCGAGCTCGGTATTCAGCTTGTTCCTGACCTGATCATAGGCGGTACCCGATATGAGAATGCCACCCGGCTCGGCGAGGCTTTGAAGGCGGCTGGCGATGTTGACCCCGTCGCCGTGGCGATCCTTCCCCTCAACGATGACGTCACCGAGATGGACGCCAATGCGGAGGACGATACGCTCGTCTTGCATCACGCCTGCGTTTCGCTTCGCCATTTCTTGCTGGACCGTGACTGCGCATTCGACCGCGTCGACGACGCTCGCAAATTCCGCCAGGAGCCCGTCGCCCATGAGTTTGAACACGCGGCCATGGCGCTTCTTGATTTCCGGCTCGAAGAGTTCGGTGCGGTGGGACTTGAGCCGCACAAAGGTGCCTTCCTCGTCGCGTTCCATAAGCGCCGAGTAGCCGACCACATCAGCGGCCAAAATCGCTACAAGCTTCCGGTCCATGACGATGCCGATCGCCACTGAGCGCGTCCAAATCTAGAGCGCGAGGACAACTATGATCCCCGCTGTTCGCATAAGCAACACAGCAGAACCGAACTGCTGTCAGTGTTGACGTTCGCAACGGGCCGCTCCCGCCGAAGCTCGAAAGTCCGCCTGGAGAAGCAACGGCAATGTCCGGAAACCAGTGCGCTAGTGCCATTGATTTATCTGCTGGCAATGACGCATTTCATGCCGAGTCGCCCTTCAACGCTCACTTCGGGCTCTATGTGGTTCGGGTTATTGAACCAGCGGGACGCGCCCGCACCGGTCATTGCTCATCCTTGAGCGAATGGCTGCAGAAGGTGCAAGACTGGACACTCGCCCGGCCTGTAATTACACCAGGCCGGCCTTGCGAAGCCCGTCCACGACTAGCTCGAAATCGTCGGGGTTCTTGTAGGGCAACACTTTTCGGCGGTGTTCAAGAGAATAATCAGGGTTGACGCGGAATACTTCCTGCCACTCATGTCGGGCTTCTTCGCAGCGCCCCAGATGGCCGTAGCTCGCCGCCAGGAGCACGCGTGAGACGTCGGTGTCAGGGTTACGAACAAGTCGCCGCTTAAGGATCCCGATTGCCTCTTCGTACCTGCCCAATTGGAACGTCGCTTGTGCCTGGAAGTGGAGGAATATGTCCGGATAATACGGGTTCAAGGCCATTCCCCGTTCGAAGCACGCGAGTGCCTCCTCAGGCCTGCCGGAATAGTAGAGCGAAGTGCCGAGACTTTCGTGCCCTTCGGCAAGGTTTGGAGCGAGGGAGATTGTGCGTTCAGACTCGCGGATGGCCACGTCGTGCCGTCGCAAATACAGATTGATGATGGCTAGCGCCCAATGCGCCCAAGGATATCGATCGTCGAGCTCTACTGCCCGTGTCGCAAACGCTTCCGCTTGTTCCAATGATGCCGACGACGACGGGCTCCACTGGTTTGCGTAGTCCAGCACGTTTGCGACGGCGAGGAACGCGTAGGCGGGAGCGAACTTCGGGTCCAGTTCGATGGCGCGTTGCAACAGTTCCCGACTCTGGATGTTTTGCGCTCTCGTGAACCGCCACAGCTGCTCTCGACCACGCAGAAAGCAGTCATACGCTTCCAGGTTGTCGGTTTGCTCGGTCGCGAGCCGCTGCTGGTCGCCCTCCGTCAGATTGAGCGCGAGCGCGCCGACAATTTGCTGTGTCACGTCGTCCTGCACGGCGAAGATGTCGGTCAGGTCGCGATCGAAACGCTCCGCCCACAGATGTCCGCCCGTGGTCGCGTCGATAAGCTGTGCGGTGATCCGTACCCTGCTGCCGGATTTGCGGACGCTGCCCTCCAGCACGTAGCGCACGCCGAGGTTCCGGCCCACCTCCTGAACGTTCACGTTCCTGCCCTTGAAGGTGAAGGACGAATTGCGAGCGATCACGAACAGCTGCGACAGCTTTGAGAGAGCCGTGATGATGTCTTCGGAGATTCCGTCGGCGAAATACTCCTGCTCGACATCACCGCTCATGTTGGCGAAGGGCAGCACGGCGATCGACAGCTTCGGCGGTGGTACCGTCGCCAGCCGACTTGTCGCGGATTCGGAGGTCGCGGTTGCCTTTGCCTCGGCGGTGCCGACACGCAGCGAATAAACCCGGATCGGCTCGGCAATGTTTTTGAGCTGCGTGTTGCCGAGATCGCTGACTGAGAGGTCAAGCCGCGCCTTGACCTGGCGATAGGCATCCTCGGATAGGCAGATGGCGCCGGGTGCCGCGACACCCTCCAAACGCGAGGCGATGTTGACGCCGTCGCCCATTAGATCACCGTCGCTTTCCACGACTACGTCGCCGAGATGAATTCCGATCCGGAACTCGATGCGACGGTCCTGCGGCACGCCGGCATTGCGCTCGACCATGCCGTTCTGCACTTCGAGGGCGCAGCGCACGGCGTCTACCACACTGCGGAACTCCACCAGCGCCCCGTCCCCTGTGCGCTTGATCACGCGTCCGTTGTGCACGGCGATGGTCGGATCGATCAGGTCACTGCGCAGTGCCCGCAACCTGGCCAAAGTACGATCTTCGTCAGCGCTCGCCATCCGGATGTACCCGACCACGTCCGCGGCCAGGATCGCGGCTAGCTTGCGATTCTCGCTCACAGGGCCATCTCCTCGTCTCCACAATAACAGGAAGACACAGGGAAGAGGAAATTTTTGGTGTCCCGTTCAGAGCTACTTTGGGTGAGATCAAGGCTCGCCATTTGTTCGCCGGCAATCGTGAATGCTCACAATGTCGAGCACCGATCGGGAGGAGCGTTTGCCCGCAACCCCGGTGCCAATGAACGCAGCCGACGTCCTGCCTGGGCAATGACTGCCCTGGCAACTTTCGGACATTCCACACCGTGACGCCGAAAGTCAGCTCGGGGTCACGAGTTCTGGTTGGGCCCAATGTCCGGTTTTTGGAAGGAAAATTGGTCCCGGAAGGTCAGGATTGGGTCATGCGCGCTGGTTGGGCCCGAATGTCCGGTTTCTGAAAGTAAAATCGGTTCCGGAAGGTCCGGTCAGGGTCACCGGCGTGAATTCGGCCGGGGCGAACGAGCTTCCGCTTAGGGTCGACACCGGTCGCTCGGCCTTGATCGCTTTAACGACCGCCGTGCCCGACAAACCTAACATAGTTTCCGAACACAATTTCGTAGACACAATGACGTGCAGGCCGCGACCGAACTTATAGCCTCCACTGCATAAGCGCGGGCTTTTTGCTTATCAGGGAGGCCACAGTCGAAGGTCGTGGAGGGGTGGGATTCGGAAGTCCGCTGGGAAGGTGCCTATGCCCGCGTTTCGAAAGGCGACGAGCAGTCGAATGCGGCACAGGCTCGTGCGCTCAACGCCGTAGGGTGCAAGCGACTATTCGAAGAGGCTGCCAGTGGGGGCCGATGGGAGCGGCCCAGGCTCCAGGAAATGATCGGCCAACTCCGCGACGGCGATGTGACCGAGCGGGCCAAATTGTCCCGAAGCTCTCCGGTCGCCGAGCCTATAGACTACATGCTGACGCGCTGGGACGCGTTCACAATCTTTCTCGGCGACGGCCGGATCTGCCTGACCAACAACGCCGCCGAACGGGCGCTAAAGCTTGGTTGTTTGCTGGCTCCGATCGCGGCGCTGATCGGGCCGCCTTCATGGCGACACTGATCAACACCTGCTTATGCCGCGCGCGGCATAAGGCAGAGCGTTTTTAGCTTGGCGTCGCGGAGAAAGGCGGTGGCTAGAGCGCGCTGAGATGGATCGCGACGGTGAGCTAAAAACGTGTTGGACTAAGCCGCCGGCACGGGTGGCCGCTATGGGCGTTCAATCAGGCCGTGGCCATGAACAGGCATGGCGTGGGCGCGGATGCGGTCGTGGACGCAGCGACTGCAGGGGTCGCGTGCGCCGAAAGCGGCACAGATATAGGTTCGGCAAAGTGAGGACCGGCGTCGCGCCTTGCCCGGCAAAGGCAGCCGGGGGTGACGGCGCGCAGCTTCGCGGGACCGACTCGGTTTTCCGGCCGAACGGCTCGTGCGATGCGGTGACTGCGAAAGCGGAGCGGTTCTTTCATGAGGTATCCCAGTATGGCGGGGGTCCAGTGGCGCCGTCGAAGATATCGACGATGATCATCTGGCCTTGACGACAGGCGGGGCATTGCCTGAGGGAATGACCGGTGAGATCCTCATAGCGGTCGCGGTAATCCCTTTCGGATGAGCCATCCGACGGCTCTGGAACCGGCATGCCGAGCAGGTCGCGGCAGTGGGCGAGCTTTTGCGCGCGGTAGCGATTGCCGAGAAAGCCGTAGTAGCGGATGCGATGAAAGCCCTCGGGCAGGACGTGCAACAAGAAGCGGCGAATGAACTCGTCGGCCGCGACGGTCATGACCTTCTGCCGATTGCCGTGCCGGTAGTCCTTCCAGCGGAAACGAACGGCGTTGTCCTCGATGTCGATGAGGCGGTTGTTGGAGATGGCGACGCGGTGCGTATAGCGCCCGACATAGTCGAGCACCTGGGCAGGTCCGGCGAAGGGCGGTTTGGCAAAGACGACCCACTCAGCCTTTCGTAGCGGCGCCAAATAGCGCCGGAAGGCGTCGCGCTCGCTCAGGTGCTGCAGGCCAGAGAAAAACTGCAACTGGCCGGCGTCGAAGGCTTTCTCCAGGTGCTCCAGAAACAATCGTCGGAACAGGCGTGAGAGCACCCGGACCGGCAAGAAGAAGCCGGGCTTGCAGGCGATCCACCGACGACCGTCGGCAGACAGGCCGCCGCCGGCGACGACGCAGTGCAGATGCGGATGATGAAGCAGGTTCTGGCCCCAGCTGTGCAGCACGGCGAAGAAGCCGATCTCGGCGCCCAGGTGCTTGGGATCGGCGGCGATGGTGTGCAGGGTCTCGGCGGCGGCGCGGAAGAGCAGGCCGTAGACGAGCGCCTTGTTCTGATAGGCGATGGCGGCAATGTCGCCGGGCAGTGTGAAGACCACGTGAAAGTACTGTGTGTCGAGCAGCTCGGCGCGACGATCCTCGAGCCACTGCGCGCGGGCCAGCGATTGGCAGCGGGGGCAATGCCTGTCGCGGCAGCTGTTGAAGGCGATGCGCCGGTGGCCACAGTGATCGCACTGCTCGACATGCCCGCCGAGCGCGGCGGTCCGGCACAGTTCGATCGCCGTCATGACGCGGCGCTGGGCGATCGACAGCTGCGCGTCATGCTGCTCGCGATAGGCTTCGCCGTAGTAGCGGAAGATGTCCGCCACTTCCGGCCCCGAGCGGGCCATCGGCGCGAGCTCAGAAGTACTGCGGCTTGGCGGGCGGCGGCGGGGTGGGCGCCGGCCTTGGCAAGAGCTCGAAGGGGCTCGACGTGGCGCAGACCTTGTTGGTGGCGATCCGCAGGTAATGGGCGGTGGTCGCGAGGCTGCGGTGACCGAGCAGCAGTTGAATGGTGCGCACGTCGGCGCCGGCCTCCAGCAGATGGACGGCGAAGGCGTGGCGAAGCGAATGGGGCGTGACCGGCTTGGACAATCCGGAGCGGTCGCGCGCTTTCGCGCAGGCCTGTCCCACCGCATCCCTGGTGATCGGCTGGCCGGCACGATCGCCGGGGAAGAGCCACTCCTTTGGCCGCCGCACCTTCCAGTAGCTGCGCAGGATCTCCAAGAGCTTGGGCGACAGCATCACGTAGCGGTCCTTCTGGCCTTTGCCCTGTTCGATGCGGATGACCATTCTCTGGCTGTCGATGCCCGTGGGCTTCAGCTGCACCGCTTCCGAGATGCGCAAGCCGGCGGCATAGCAAGTGGTCAGGATGGCGTGGTGTTTGAGGTCGAGGACGCAGCCGAGGAACCGCTGAACTTCCTCGGCACTGAGGATGATCGGCAGCTTCTGCGGCTTCTTGGGAAGCGGCAGGACCTCTTCAGGCGCCCAATCCCTCTCGAGCGTCACACAGTAGAGAAAGCGCAGCGCCGCAATTGCTGTGTGGATCGAACCAGGCGACAGCTTCTTCTCGTTGGTCAGATAGACCTGATAGGTCCGAATATCCTCGCGCCCGAGCAAGTCCGGCGACTTGCCGAAGTGACGTGCAAACAGCGACACCTGCTGAAGATAGGAGAGTTGGGTGTTGAGCGTGAGGTTGCGCACCTCCATGTCCTCGCTCATGCGCTGGCGAAGTTGGGTCATGACAAGCTCCTTTGTCCGATGGAATAGGCTGCAAGCAGCCACTCCATGCTGACGCAGTCGGAGCTTGTTGTGGACACATGACCAGCGCGACAGGCGACGCGATCAGATCACGCTGTCGGCACTCACCCTCCTTGCCGCTCCGCATTCGCGGAGCGGGTTAGTCCAAGCATGTTTATGCCGATCGCCGAACTATGCCGAGCGCCTCTTCCGATCATGGCGGTATGAAGCGCTTTGCCCGCCATTTCGACCAAGAACCGGTCGTTGACACTCGGCATAGTTCTCATGCTCAAAGGGCGTTCAGGAACTCAAGAAGCCGGTCGTTTGGTCGAAATCGTTCGGCCTTTGCGCGTTCGTATGGCTTCAGCTTGGCAAGTGCGGATTCCTTCAGCTCAAGATGTGCGTGAAGATAGGTTAGCGTCGTTTCCATCGCCTCATGGCCCAGCCATAGGGCGATGACCGAACAATCGACGCCCGCCTGCAGCAGCTCCATGGCAGCGCTGTGCCTCAAAACATGGGGCGACACCCGCTTCGAGCGGAGGGTGACGCAGTGTTCGCGAGCCTTGGCGACATATTTGTTCAGCAGCGCCTGCACGCCGTCGGCGCTCAGCTTGCCGCCGTGCATGTTCGGAAAGAGAGCCGTTGCACCTCGCTTCCTGGGCTCGTTGAGCCAGCCCCGAAGGACTTGCTGTGCAACCTTGGTGAGCGGCGTACTTCGCTCCTTGCGGCCCTTGCCAACGCATCGCACGTGGGCACCGTGCTCAAGCATCACCGAGTCCCGGTCGAGATCGATGATCTCCGAGACCCGCAACCCCGTTTGTGCGGCCAGCAACAGCAGAGTGTGATCACGCCGTCCCAGCCATGTGCTGCGATCCGGACAGGCCAGGATCGCTTCAATCTCGGGCCTGGTGAGAAACTGAAGCTGTCGCTTGTCGCATCGCTTGCTCGGGAGCGCGAGCACGCGTTGAATCTGGGCGCTATGGGCCGGCTCCTCGAACGACGCATATCTGAAAAAAGACCGAATGGCCGTGAGGCGGAGGTTCCGGGTCCTCACTGAGGCGGATCGCAGTGTCTCGAGGTCATCCAGGAATGCGCCGATGAAAGGCGCGTCCAAATCCCGCAGTGTCAACTGCGACGGAGACCTGCCAAGGCGTGTCTGCGCGAATGCAAACAGGAGCCGGAAGGTGTCGCGATAGGAGGCGATGGTGTTGGAGCTTACGCCTCGATGTCGCATGAGCCGATCGGTGAACCACCGCTCGATCAGCACGGCCAGATCGTTCGAGGCACTCATGAGCGAACCTCCCACCGCTCATCCAGCAGTCGCGCGGCATGGGTCATTAGCTCCGGCGCGGCGGATAGATACCAGTAGGTGTCGCGAACATTGGCGTGGCCGAGAAAGGTCGAGAGGACCGGCAGTTCCCGCTCGACATCTTCGCCCGCACGATACCAGTTGATCAGGGCCTGGACGGCGAAACGGTGACGAAGATCGTGAATCCGCGGACCATGGCACTGCCCCCGCTGCCGCAGACCGATCTGTCGCGACAGCTGCCAGAACACCCGGTGCACGTATTGGTGCAGCAATCTGCCGCCCTGCTCGGCGACAAAGAAATAAGGGCTACGAGGCGCGACGAGATGCGCGTCGCGTCGCGCGGCATAGTCCGACAGCACGGCGACCGTCGTGGCATGGAGCGGGACCAGCCGCGACTTGCCGAACTTCGTCTCCCGAATGGTGAGGATACCTTGGTCGAGATCGACGTCGTCCCGGCGCAGGTCGAGCGCTTCGGAATGGCGGAGCCCGGCAACCGCTATCAATCCGAACAGACAATGATATGTCCAGCGACGCAGGGCGTTGGCCGGTGGCAGCGACACTGCCGCCGTCAAAAGCGCCGTGATCTCAGTATCGGTATAGATGTAGGGCTTTGCCCGCCGCGCCGGTGGCACAGCATCTTGAGGTGGCACTTCCGTCAGGGTGTCGAAATGAGCGAGGTGTTGAGCGAAGCAGCGTACATCGGTCAGGCGGATGGACCAGCTCGGTTGCCGGCCGATCAACGTCACCCACTCCATCGCCAGCGCCGTGGTGATGGTCTCGGCGCCGCGAGCCTCCATGAAGGTGACGAAATCTGACAACCTTCGAGCGGGGCCATGATACTTGTATCCCAATCCCTGGCGCATGCCCACATAGCGCTCGAGCGCTGTTCGAAGACGGCTCATTGGACACCTCCCGGCCAGGGCAGGCTCAGTTCGCGCAGCTTCTCGATGTCGAGCTTGGCATAGATCCTTGTGCTGTCGATGCTCCGGTGACGAAGCAACTGGCCGATCTCGGCAAAGCTGGCCCCCGACCGCAGCAGGTCGGTCGCAAGGCTGTGGCGGAAGAGGTGCGCGCCGTGGTGCGCATAGCCGTGAATACCCGCCCGCTCGAGGGCCTCCTTCGCGATCATGGTGATGGCGCAGCCTGAGGCAAAGCCGACGTGCGGAGCAAGCATTCGCAGAAACAACCGGCGACACGGTGAAGCCGGTCGCCCATGCCGGATGTAGGCGACGATAGCTGCACCGACGTCGTGGCGTAGCGGCATCATCGCTTGCCGCCGTCCCTTGCCATGGACGAGGACACTCCCCGACCGCCAATCGATATCGTCAAGACTGAGCGCGGCAACCTCGCTGGCGCGCAAGCCCAGCTTGGCCAGCGCCATCAAAACCGCATAGTCGCGAAGCCCCATTGCCGTGGTCCGATCGCAGGCATCGAGAACCACCTGAACCTTCTGTGGTGGCAGGAAGGTTGGTAGGCCAGCAAGCCGCCAGCGACGGATCGACGGCACACAATCGGCCAAGGCCACCGAAATGAAGCCCTTCAGATGCAAATAGCGCAGGAAGGCGCGCACCACCCCGCACATCGCCTTGCCGCTGTCGGCGGAGCCATCGAGAGCATGTCGCTCGACATAACCGATGACGATCTCCGGGGTGAGCGCTGCAAACCCATCTGCGCCAGCCGGACAGACCTCCTGCAGAAATCGGCGTGAGAGCAGCTTGTGGCTTTCCACCGTCGAGGCGGCGAGCCCTCTCTCATTCGTGAGGTAAGCCGCGAACACATCAACAATCTGCTCGTACTCCGTGCGCTCAATCGGAAGGGCGGTTGGTATCAAACCTTCTTGCCGTAACGAGGCAAGCAAGCGCCGAAGCGCCGATCGGTCGCCCGAATCGATGCTCCAGTGTTTGGAACGGTGCTCAAGAAACCGCTCAACATGAACTTCGCTTAAATCCTGGAGATCGTGCCCGTTGCCGACATGCCAGTCTCTCAGCTCACGAAATAGGCTTAGCGATCGCCAAGTGCATTGCCGACCGAAGCCTTCGTCCGACAATCTGCCTGCATAAACGCGTGCAAACTCGCCATATGGCCCGTGGATCAGCTTCCGATATAGTGTGCTGCGTTGCAGATAGTCACTTGCGTTCATGTGTCCTCTCCTTCGCGTCAATTGCGACGGAGAGAGCCTAAGCTATCCCGATCCAGCTACCGCTACGTTGAGGAAAGTGTTGGTAAAAACTTGCTCACTCGGCATAGTTCGGCGGTCGGCATAAACCGCCAAACTCAACGACGTCGATCCGCGGGCCTGGCTGGCCGATGTTCTCTCCCGCATCGCCGACACGCCGAAGAGCCAGGTGGCCGAACTCCTGCCGTGGAACTGGTGCAAAACACAACCCGCCCTCAAAGCAGCCTGACCGCAGGTTGCGCCGCGGAAGCCCTTGTGTGTGTGTTGTGCAAGCTTGGTGAGCCGCTATCGCAGTCTGCGGCGTCGACTCGCCACGCTTGACTGCGGTGCGCGTTTGCCGACCTCCTTCGCATACAGCTCGATCGGGTAAGGCCTTCCGATCAGATATCCCTGCAGAGCACTGCAGCCCTCCTCGGTAAGGAAACTCAGCTGGTCAAACGTTTCGACGCCTTCGGCAACAATGTGCATAGAGAGGTCTCGGCCCAGCCCGACAATGGCGCGGATGATGGCCGCCGATTGCGGATTCTGCTGAAGCATCCAGACGAATGACTTGTCGATCTTGATTTTGTCGAAGGGGAAAGACTGGAGATAGGAAAGCGACGAATAGCCTGTCCCAAAATCGTCCAGGGCGATCTTTACTCCGAGCGATTTGAGGCGCCGGAGGATTGAACTTGCCCGCGAGAAGTCGTCGAACAGCACGCTTTCTGTAATTTCCAGCTCGAGCCGCGTCGGGTCGAGCGCAGACTGCAACAGAATCGAGTGCACCATGCCTGGAAGATCGCCTTGGCGAAATTGTACGGGAGAGAGGTTGACGGCGATGTGGATCGTGTTCGGCCATGACGCCGCCTCCCGACATGCCTCGCGCAATACCCATTCGCCGATTGGCACGATCAATCCGCTCTCTTCGGCCAGCGGAATGAACTCCGCAGGCGGAATCATTCCTCGTTCTTTGTGGGACCACCGGACCAGGGCTTCGAACCCAACGATCTGACCCAATACGTTCGCCTGCGGCTGGTAGTGCAGGAACAACTCGCCGTTTGCTAGAGCCGAACGCAAGTCCTTCTCAAGTGCGCGGCGTTCACGCACCTTGCGATCCATATCCGCCTCGAACATACGGAAAACACCGTGCCCGTCGGCCCTGGCGCGATTGAGCGCTGCGTGAGCGTTGCTCAAGAGGGATGTGACATCAACCGCGTCATCAGGAAAGAAGGCGATACCGATGCTCAGACCGACATGCAATTGCCGGCCATCGACATCAAAAACGTCGGCGATCGTCGCCAGCAGGCGGTCAGCGAGCGCTATTGCTGTCTCCGGATGCGGGCCATCACCAATGACAATAGTGAACTCATCGCCGCCGGATCGCGCAAGGAAGTGCTTGCCCGAGGTCGCTGTTAGCCGCGCCGCCGCCTGTCGAAGCAGCGCATCCGCCACCCCCGGGCCGCAAACATCGTTTACTTCCTTGAACCCGTCGACGTTGATGCGCATGACAGCGAAGGATTCCCTGCCCGATGTCGCCCGCTCAAGCGTGAATTCGAGACGCTCGACGAGTGCTGTCCGGTTGGGCAAATTCGTAAGCCCGTCGTGCGTGGCCAAATGGGCGATCCGCGCCGCGTCTCGCTTGCGCTCCGTCACATCCTCGGCCACCGCGAGGACATATTTCGACTTTCCGTCCTGGCTTTCCACAGCGAGCCGTCGCGTAACGAGATCTCGTATGCCCTTGTCCCGCGTTTGGATCTGCTCTTCCTCGGCTATCTGGACGGAATCGGAACGCAACGCTTGCTGATCACGAACGACGAACGACTCGGCCTCTTCTGGCGGAAAGAGGTCGGAGTCGGTCTTGCCGATCAGCTCGTCGCGCGGGATGCCAAGCAATTCCTCACCCGCCCGGTTCATCAGCACATAGCGGTGCTCCCGCGCCTCTTTGGCAAAGAGCATGACGGGAATGTTTTCGATTACCGTGTCAAGGAATTCTCTGGTGCGACGCAGGTCGTCCTCAGCCCGCTTGCGCTCCGTCACGTCGACAACCGCAACCATGAAGGCTGGGCGGCCGTCATACTCGATTCCCTTTGAGTAGGCGACGATGTCGATCAGGCTGCCGTCCGCCTTGATGTGGCGCCAGGTACGCCCGGTGCGGTACGAGCCCTCGCCTGTGCCGACCACTTGGACAAACGCTTCCCTTTCTTCCGCCGGCCTGATTTCAAGGATGGATTTGGAAAGAAATTCCTCGCGGGTGTAACCGTAATGCTCGAGTGCAGCCTGGTTGACCGCCAGAAACCGCAAGCTGCCTCTATCGAACACCCACATCGGGATGGGGTTGTCCTCGAAGAGGAGCTCCAGTGAGGCTTCGTGCTGCTTCAGCTTGGTGATGTCCGAAATACAGCCGACGACGAAGCGAGCGCCATTCGGCAGCGACGCCCGCGCTTTGCGCGTCACCAGGGTGCGGATTTCCCCGTCCGGCCCCAGCATGACCTCCTCATTCTCATTAACTTCTCCGGTTTCCAGCACCAACCGGTCAACCTGCCGGAACACATCCGCCTGTTCCTTCGGGACGAAGTCGTAATCCGTCTTGCCACCCAACTCCTCATAAGAATGACCCATGAAGTCGCACATGCTTCGGTTCACCACGACGAAGCGGGATTGATCATCTTTTAAGAATATCGGGTGCGGCACGGCGTCGAGCACCAATCGCACGGCGTCAGCATCGTCCTTGGAGAAGGACCCGGTCACCAGTTCCACAGGAAAGTCTGAACACGACATTCCGCATCCCCGTGTGTGAAGAACCAACGGTTGTATATAGAGAACCGTTATTTGTCCGCAACGATCCAAGAATGATATTAGCTATAGTTAAAATCCGAGGCGAGTAACGGATGATCTTCTAAAGCAAACCGCAGAGCTGACGAGGCGGCGAGGATGCTGCCGGATACCGAGGCCTTTCGAGGGCCGGCAGGCTGTGCTGCAGCAAGCGCGCATTCGACAAATGCTTGAACTTGGCATTGTAATTCAACCTTGTCGGTCCACCGAGCACTGCTTCTTTTACGCCTTGAGCCCGTCTGACACTAAGCCATTCAGCCGCCGCAGGCACGAAATCTCTGCTGAAAAGCAGATGGATAGATTGCGCGGCCGACCAGCCGACCATGACTGCTTCAAAAGGGAGGCCCGAACGCGGCCTTCACCGGTTCACGCCGGACGCTTACGCCGCCGCGCGCTATTCCTGATGCATCTTTCCGATTTCACCACCGACCATTCACTCGATCAGGCCAGGTAGACGAGGCTTTCCTCGAAGGCTGCGTCGTGACGCCGGAGGACATCAGCTATTTCTTCCCCCGCGGCGAGGACATTTCGGCGTCAAGGTCCGCGGCTTCTAATCGATCGGCAAATTCCTGGCGGCGAGCCGAGCGTTGCGGGCAATGCGGGCGTTCAACCTGACGCACATGAACCGGGGCCGGAACGCCTATCAGGCGAGCCACTGCTACAGTGTGGCGGATCACATGCTGAGTGATCCTGTGCGCCGAGCGAGGACAGTTCGAATCTTCGACTGTGAAATGGCGCGCCAACCCCGCCGAATCGACGATTTCCTAGGATCTGCCTCGTTGGGCCACTCTGGAGGAAATTCGTTGTCATAGAAGTGGCGATGTTAGGCGCCTGGGTCCGGGTGCGCGGCACCCGCGCCTACATCTCGGGTCACGTCGCGTGCAACCGGGATGGCACATTGGCAAAACCCCTGGGCAAGGTCGGGACCGAGGTTTCGCCAGAGCAGGGTTACGCGTCAGCGCGGCTTGTTGCCCTGGCCCATCTCGCGAGCCTCAAACGGGCTGTCGGAAACCTCGATCGGGTTACGGCTTGGTTGCGCGTATTCGCCATGGTGAATGTTGCTCCGGGTTTCAATGAGACGCCGCTGGTCACAAACGGTTATTCCGATTTGATACTGGAGCTGTACGGGCCTGACACTGGCGCCCACGCCCGCTCGTCCATCGGCATGGCCATCCCTTTGAATGCGCCCGTAAACTGCGAAGCCGAAGTGGAAATTGACGGGTGACCGGTTAGGGTCGAACCTTGCCGATCAGGCAGCGGCGAAAAGCCTACCGTGAATCTGTGTCCCAATAATGCACAGGGGCCATGTCAGTTCGGCGTTGGGCGTTGGGCGTTGGGCGTAGATTCGTCCGCATGACACATATCGTCGACCAAACTTCAAGCCACTGAGTGGGTAGAAAGGGCTCTGCCCTCTCTCCCCCACAAGCAGAAAACCGGCATTCCCCATGCATCGGCCTTCGGCCTGCAGCACCGGCCCGAATCCGCGTGCGGCTTCGGGCCGGCCCTTCGGGTGGGTGATCCCCCTTCCGGTTTTCTGCTTGTCCCCCGCTCTCCCGGTCCTCGCCGGACTGGCAGGGGCAGGGCCAGGCCCTGCCCTGCCTTCCATTCGGAAGGAAAAAGAGGGGTGCGGCCGCTTTTTAAGGGAGCTGGTGCGGCGATGATTGAAGTGAGGATTAGCGGCACAGGGTTGTGTCTTGCCAATGTGACGGAACGCCATATGGCGACGCAAAGAGCTGCGAGTGATGCCTTGATGAAGTGGGACGGGCGGCGGGCGGCCGGCGTCGTTAGCGATGTTGCCTATGCGATCGCGGTGTCGGCCGTCGCGACAGAAGAGGCCACGGCGCGACGCGAGGTGATGGAGTACCAGCCAGTCGATTATGAAGAATCGATCGGGAAGCTGGTCTACATCGCTGCGTTCCTGATTGCGACGCGGTTGCGGCTGGAAGATGGGGAGATGGTGAGGGTTATGGAAACAGCCGCACCGTTCGATGGCACGGGTTAGGAGTTGTCGCCCGTCACCGCGGCTGGCTGAACCGGCACACGGACTTTAACGACGGTACCTGCGTCGGGCTTGCTGTCGATAGTGAGCTTGCCTTTGAGGGTGGCAACCATCTGTGCACAAGCGGTTAGGCCGAGGCCGACATGGTTTCCAGCCTTGGTCGAAAAGAAGGGGACAGTAGCCTTTTCCATGATTTCTGGGGTCATGCCCGCACCATTGTCTTCGACCTCGAGCAACAGATCCGTGCCGCCGAGAATGCGTCGGCGTTTGAGGTCGGTGCGGACGCTGATCTTGGGGTTTAAACGGCCGTTGACGGCCGTTTCGGCGTTCTGGATGAGCTCGTTGACCAGCAATTGGAATTGCGTTTCGGGTACCGGAAGATTGACGGTCTCAACGAAAATTTCCAGCTTCACGAGCCCTTTGCGAGCCTTGGCGACATTTCGCAGAATCTGGCCCAATGGTGCGGAACGCGGGTCGCGCTCGGAATAGGCGATCTTGAGCAAGCCATCGTTGATGGCCTCCAGCTCATTTGCCGCACTGCGCGCCGCCTTTAACATTTCCTCACCAGGGGGCTTCGCAAGCCCTGCATTGTCGAGAAAGAGCCTGAGTGCCGTGACCCGCGATCGCGTCATGTGGGCGAACAGCGAAGCGAACGAACGCATACGCTGATCGCGACGGCTCACGAAGGCGTATCGCTGATGGATCACGAGATAGAAGGTCGCGAGCAGTCCTAGAGCGATCGCGAAGATGAACCAGTTGCGGGATGCCGCGATATCGATCTGAGCCGTCTCCTGCAGGGTGGCGCTATGATTGACAGTGGCGCTCGACACTTCGAACATGTCCTGTTCGAGCCTGGTCATATAGTCCAGGGCGGCCTGGTAGTTGGTTCGCGACACTACGATTGGCGTGATGTTTTTCTCGATGACCTGGCGAACGTTCTCCAGCAATTTGATGTCTTTCTGCGGCAGAAAACGATCGACATAGGAGAGGGCTAGCAGCTGTTCGATGTTGACGCTGACGAGGGCGATCTGTCGGTTGATATCGGGCTCAAGCTTGCCGGCTTCGCTGGCGAGGCGGATATAACCGTTCACCCTCAGCAACCGTTCTCGGACCTGCGTCGCGCGCCACTGAATCTCATAGGTCTGGCTGAGAATAGCGTCAGTGTCGCGCCGGTACTGTTCCGACCGGAGGAAAGCCCAGGTGCTGAGGATTAAGGCGAGCGACAGCCCGATATACGGCAGAACAGTAAGGAGGCTGCCAGTGTTGATTTTCATTGAATCGGGCGAAGTGCCACCGGGAAGAATACCCAAATGGAATTGCGAGCCGGAACGTATGCGCTGGGCAAGCGATCGAAAGGCCAGACGACAAAGATCGGCCCTTTTTCAAGCATGCTTATGGGCCGAAACTCCTGACCTTCCTTGCACGAGCCTTGCGAGATGTCGTCGGCGGTGCACTTTCGCTCGACAGCCAGGATCGGTTCAAACGACTGAATCTCGTCCATACGGATTTCTGAAACAAAGTTGTCGTAGGCGATGACTTTGATGGCCGGATTTTCGGCAATGCCGGCCTTTGCGAGGACATCTTTCATCAGGGGGCCGCGAAAGACGATCGTCTCGTCATCTTTTGTCCAAGGCGTTCGCGTGTCGTAGGTATGCGGTTGGAACTCGGTCTTCAACTGCTCGATCGTGAATGTCTGAGCGATGTCGCCAGAGGCTTTTTCGATCGTGAGCATTTCCGGATTGTCATAGGCGCCAATCGCTGGCGCTGTGCCGCAAGTCATTATCGCGGCTACGGCAAGACCAAGGAATCTACGCTGCATCGGCGGCCTCCGGCTCGTATTCGCGTGGCCCGTCGTCCTTGGCGAAAAGTACGCATGCTCCGCGCGAGCCGCGAGGATCGTAAGCGTAACCCTTCGTCGCCAGCGCCTGGGTGATATCGCGTATGCCGGACAAGCCATACAGGTGATCGTGCAACTCCAAAAAGACGCGCTGGATACCCGGAAGCTGGGCGCCACGAAGCAAATCGCGCTCGGCTCCCTCGATGTCCATGACCAGCACATTGATTTTATGCTGGAAGATGAACTCGTCGATGTTGGTGGACGCGATAGAGATCACGTCCTCATGCTTTTCGTCCATCGAAGACATCCACAAATCCTTCCGAACGTAAAATCGGAACGTGCGCGGCGCGCCGGCTGCCAGTATTCCTTGCTGCAACGTGACGTTGCGGAGATTGTTGGCGTCGATTACACGCTTTGCAAGAGCGGCCGTCGAAGGATTTGCTTCGAACGCCCAGACCTGAACACCCGGAATCTTGCCGATCAGCGAGGTGATCACGCCAATTCCGGTGCCGAGTTCGAGAACTCGGTCGTTACGCTTGACTGCCTTGAAAACCCAACGGGCTTCTTTCGCTTCGTAGCTTCCATTTGCGAGAGCCTGCCAGATAATCGGGGAGACATCTTCGGACTGCAGCGGCACTTTTATGCCGTGAACAGTTAAAACTGCCATCCTGCTACAGGCCCTTTGGCAGCGTATGACCGCGTCTCATAAGTTTTGCACGCGCCTGTTTATAATACCTCTCTGCCGTGCCGGCATCGATCGCCAGGCGATCTGCCATCAGTTCGTAAATCTGAGTGCGCTTCATTCCGCGCTCGCGCCGCGTCATCATGTCGATGATCTCCTGTTCTCGAGGGGTAAGTCCGGAATAGCGGTAGTCGGGGATCTTCATGGCAACGCGCGAGAGGCGCATTGAAAAGCCATTGGTCGAGATGTCCTCGAGCACGTCGGCGAATACGCCGGGCTCCAGGCCAGTCTTGCCCAGGTAACCGGCCGCGCCAACGCGGCGAAATTCGTCTGCCTCAGAGCTGGTGTCTGAGCCTGTCACAACGACGTGGATCGCGCTGGGGGAAGTTTCGATTATTTTATCGACGACAGCGAGGCGATCGGCCTGCGCCGTTGGGTCAAAACCAGGCAGGCCTGGATCGATCACGACCAGGTCAAAATCGTCGTTTTGCAGTTCTCGGGTCGCGAGTTCCAAAGTCTCAGCGCCCAGCACGACGCAGTCGCTGAAGCTCGCCTGAATCTGTTCCATCAATGCCAGTCTCATCAAGTTTTGGTCTTCGACGACCAACGCTCGAAACATTCCCATCACTCTCGCTGCCTATTTTCGTAGTAAGGTGACACCCTCAATGGTTGAAAAATAGGGGTGTTGTCACCCCTATTTTTTCGTTCGGCTGTGGGTATCAGTCGTGTCGCGGCGGGGCAGCTAGCGTCACTAGGAATGAAGCCATGCTGAGCCTAGGAAAATCTTCAAATGACCTCTCCGGAGACAACCATTTCACTCCGCAGAATCGCACGGCGATTAACGCTGAGGCGCGGCTCGGCACCCTGGCCGACATAACCGAACGACATGTCGCAGCTCAAAGAGCGGCCAAAGCGTTGCGAGAGGCTGAGAAGGGGCCCGGGGCTGGCGACGTGATCGCGCTGGACGAGGCCGCGGCGCGGCGCGACGTGATTGCGTATCAGCCCGCCGATCACCGGGAATCCATCGGGAAGCTGGTATACATCGCGGCATATTTGATCGCGAGGCGGGAGCGTCTCGAGGAACGGGAAATGGCGACGGTTATGGAGATGGCGGCGCCTTTTGGGTGAGGTGATCGGCCATCATGGGGGTGAACAAGCCCGCTGAAAAGCGGGATTCTTCATGCCACAGGTGCTTGCGGGTCAAAGTCGATCTGCTCTTCCGTGGATCAACCTGATCGCACCGGCTTGCACGGCACCGGTCAAGCATCCCCAAATCAAAGCGGCGATGAAGTTCCAGCCGAAAAGCAGGGCAATGACGAGGCAGATCAGACCTGTTGCACAGACTGTGGCGTAGTCGAGCAGTTCGTCTTCCATTTTCAGCAACACCTGTTTTCGTCGGTCTCGCCGTTCGATAACGGCGGCGGAGGCCGGCTAGTTGATGGTAGCGATCCATTCTCCGGATGCGCCTTTGGCAAACCCGACGACGCGATCCAAGGGCCGAGCCTGTGGTGACATCTTGATTGATGTCATGCACGATACTCCGGGGCCGCTGCTGTTCTTGTCGCACTGGCCGAGAGTAAGCGAGATCTCGGGCATGTTGTTGCGGTCCCAAACGAGCGGCGAAGCTTCCTGTGCCTTCCGGAAGGCGGCAAGAGCTTCATCCTCCGTCGGCGTTTCGACGATCGGGGCTTGCGGAACAGGGCACAGAGAAGGATCGGCAGAAATAGCCGCTGTGAGTTCGGCCTTAGAGAGTGCCTGTGCTTCGACGCCGGGCATCGCAAGCCATGTGCCGCCAGCGCCGGCTAACAAGCCAACGGTGGCGGCAATCGCGAGAAGTGCGTTTTGGTTCACGCTGGAGTCCTCACTAAAGATTCAAATTGAACCAGTGGCGTTGTTTTACGCCTTGGTCGTTCGGGATGTCGAAATACCAGGGATCGGCGCGGCGGGGACGCATTGACGAAATTTCTTTAGTGCAGCTACCGCTTCGGTTGTCGCTGTCACGACCAGCGCGACGAACGGGAATAGTGAGGCCATTTTTGTCGGCCTGGCTGTTAAACCTCGATTTGCAGACATTCACGGTCTTGACGCACTGATCGGGGACGCGGCGATTGCCTTCCTTGCCCCGCTCGCTATAGCCGACCTTCGAGCCTTCCGGGCAGTCGGCGTACTCTTGGCGGCCAGGTTCTCCGGCCTTCGCTTCGTGGCATACCGGCCAAGAGAAACCGGGCTTCGCCATGGCTCGAATGAGTTTCGTCATTGGCTGAACGCAGTAGGAGACGCCATGCCAGGAGGGATTTTGCGAGGCTGCACAGAGCAGCACTTGGCAGCCCCAGGAAGCGTCTTGGGCCTTGGCGGCGGTAGCAGGCAGGATAGCAACGGCTGCTAGGCCGGTTGCGGCGTAAAGCAGTTGTTTCATGTCAGATGATCCTCTCGATTGTTGCTGCTGGTGGCTCCCGACCGACAAATATTTGGTCGTTGGGTGAGGCGTTCGACGCTCGATCGCCGGCGGCGGAGGTGACGGCGGCAATGAGCGTGAAGGCAGAGAACCAGAAGATCCCCACACGATAGAGCAGCGGGCATATCGCGGCAGAGAGTGGGAAAGGCGAAGAGGCCGACAAGAAAGCTGTCGAACGCCCAGGTGACGTTGATCTTGAAGCAAAATCGAAGCGACAAGGAGCAGTGCGGCGAGCGGCCCGTGGACCCACCACAGTTTGGCCGAAACGTGAGGAGAGGAAACGATAAGGGAATGGCGAGCAATAGGCCCGCCAGAGGATCGGTTGCGAACGAGTTCGCAATATGGGCGAAGTTCGGCAACTATCGGTCTGTCCTCTTCGGTTTGTGACGAGCATCGACGAAGGGAGGCGAAATTTCACTCTCGCGCTCAGCGAGTAGGTTAAAATCGGCGATCGGACGCCGGTCGAGCGTCTTATCGACCGACTTGCGTCGCCACTCATTCATATCGAGGACGTAAGTCGCCCACATGCCGTAGCGCGCTGCCATCGCGTAGTTCTGAACGGTCAGGTACTGGCCGTTCACGGGGTAGGGCGAGGCGACCCGCGCCCATCCGACACGCAGCATTTCGAGGGCGAGATCCTCGCCGCCCGTTGCGCAGCGACCGAGCGCCACACCGTCATGGCTGTAGCCGAGAACAGCACATTCAACGCTTTTGTTGCCGACAGTGCGTTTCAGCCATGCCTTGGCGAGCGGACCGCATGGGACTGGGGGCGGCGCCTTGATCTTCTCGCGAGTCTCCCATTTGGGATTGAGCGCCCATTGCGGCAGCTCGCATGCATCGATGTCGGCGAGGCGAACCCGCTGTGCATATTGGGGATACCAAAGCGTTCGGCCGTCCATGACGGCTACGCGCCCGTGAAATACGGGAAGGGACTGCACTGGCGTTGGAGCGCGTTGTTCCAGGCGGGACGGCAATGGCCGCTCATTAATGATGTCGGCTGCGATCGAGGGATGCGCGATGGCGGCGGATACAGCGGCCGCGAGCATATGCTTTTTCATTTGGCAGCTTTCTTGGCGCGTTCGTTTGCCGACCTGCTCAAGAGGATGGCCGGGTGCTGCACGTCTTCGAACTGCCACAGACCGGCCCGTTGCTCTCGGGCGCTTTGTTCGGCAACGGCGTAAGGAGGATGAAACGGCAGGCCTTCGGCATTGAGGGCAGCGAAGGCATATCCGCTAGTGACCATCATGGTCGCAAGGTCAAGTCTGTCCTTGCCGACTGTGGCGTAGCAGACGACATAGGATGTCTCCGCGGTCTTGGCGACAGGCGCACAAACCGGTCGGGTGTCTTTGATGTAGGCGGCGAAAACGGCGAGCGAAGCGTCGCCGCAATCTCGTTTTTGGCCTGTCTTGTCGGTGTAAGGGGTGCCGCGAAGGCAAGATTGCACACCGTAAAGACGATAGCGGTTGCCGCCGGCAACCCATGTGTCGCCGGATTCGAGCGTCACGCCAGGTTGAAGATCGAAGTATCCTGCAGGCGCGGC
The DNA here is from genome assembly GCF_037162615.1 of Mesorhizobium sp. ISC15. Taxonomy (NCBI): domain Bacteria; kingdom Pseudomonadati; phylum Pseudomonadota; class Alphaproteobacteria; order Hyphomicrobiales; family Phyllobacteriaceae; genus Mesorhizobium; species Mesorhizobium sp. ISC15. Next base: position 75,213 of record NZ_JAVSPX010000003.1, read on the forward strand.
ATTGATCTCTCCTGATGTGAGAATCGCCGCTAGATAAATCGCGCCCCTTCTCATTGGCCTTTGACCCTCGGATCGGCCCACATCCCGTACCCTTGTTTGCCGATGCGTTGTGCTTTTTCGAGATCCGCGCGCGCGGGCGAGCCATCCGGGTTTTTCACCACTCGAAGTGCGCCAAGGGAGACCAGCTCGTCTTCAAGCATGTCAACGCTGTCGAGGCTGCCGGGATAGTTATAGTAGCCGTAGCAGGTCGCATCCTGGCTCGGTGCATTCTGTTCGCTGACGAAGGCGCGGCAGAAGAGAACCTTTGCGGACTTCAGCATCACCTGCAATTCTTGCTGCGCGAAGCCACTGCATGATCCCGAATATCCTTCGGTCCGATTCACCATCTCGCCGCTGCACGGCTCGACGCCGTAGAGATGCAGTGTTGTCTTGTCGTCGACTTGAATGTCGGTCGGCGAGACAGCCTTATATCCACTGGCAGATGCAAAGCCCTTGCGATCCACGACTTTACCGCTGCCGTCATAGTATTCGACGACCAGGACTGTTTTGCCCGGCGACGCCAGCGATTTGATGTAGTCCTTGTCGATTTCCGGTGCAGCGAACGCAGACGTTGCCAATATGCAACTTGCGAGCGCGGCGGCGATCGTGCGTTTCATTATCTAGCCCTTACCATCCTGGTTATGTTGGATTCCCTGCACCTAGGGGGTTTAAGTATGGCGCAAAAGCATGTATCAGTATGCCATATCGGTATCATACCTGTTAGAACCTAATCGGTTTTCATCGCGATCTCAACATCTCAAATGAGGTGGGGCCGATAGCAGGAAGGGCTAGGATGGCAGCTGGTTCACGCATCGTACTGCTGATAGGTGTAGCGGCGCTTTCGACCTTGGGAGGAGGAGCATCCCACGGCGACGAAATCCTTAAAAGAACGCCAAAACAGCACGTTTCTATCAGCGATCAGGGAAGCCCTGCCACTCTTAGCGAAACCGCGATCACGGCCATATTCGATAGACGGTGGTCCAGCCCTGAAAGCGACTTCGTCCTTGGTGCCGATGGCGTCGTGCTGTCAGAGCCACCGGCTAAAAAAGCCGTCATGGCTTCTAATCATATAGGTAACATTTCTTCAAGGCCGAGGGCCAAGCACGATAGATCGATGGATGGCGATCTGATTAGAAGCGCCACAGGAGCAATAAGCCAAAATGGCATCATGACTCCTGGCATACAGGACACGGACAACGTGCGGCAATGCGGCCCATCTCCATTAAGTGCATCTGAAACCAAGACTTTGGTCGTCGAGTCAGCGCGTCGCCACAAGGTGGATGAACTCTTTGCGACGGCCATTGCCTGGGCTGAGAGCGGCTTTGATCGAATCCGAAACTCGGAGAAGGGCGCGCGCGGGCCGATGCAGCTCATCCCTGCGACTGCAGCACAATTCGGTGTGCGCGACGTCTGCGATCCTGCGGAAAACATCGAAGGCGGGATGAAGTACCTGCGGGTGCTCCTCGACGAATTTCAAAATCCACTGCTGGTCGCGGCCGCCTACAACGCTGGGGAACGGCGGATTTATGAGTACGGCGGCATTCCGCCTTTCAGAGAGACCGTCGGCTACGTGGCGAAGGTTGTGAACTATCAGCTTGGCCTGCCGATGCCGGCAACCACGGGCAAGTCGCCGGCGGATGCTTCGGAAGCAATCGCCGATGCGGCCGATGATCGAGATGTTGGCGTCATCGCGGTCAAGAAAACCGGCAAGTTCGTCGGCGGTGTGATGCATTTTTGAAGGAGAGAAGTATGAAAATTGATGCGGTAAGGGGACCGGGGGCAGGGGCTGTCAAGCTGGCGGCGCTACTCGGGCTCGTGGCGGTTATGCAGGTGGCTGGCGCCGATCTGGTGCTTGCACAAGGCACTGGCGGTGGGGGTGGTGGTGCATTCGGGCCGCTTCAAACCGCCGTACAGATGATTGTTGACTTCATCACCGGTCCGTTTGGTCGGTTGCTCGCGATCATTGCCGTCATCGGACTGGGCTTTCTGGCATTTGCGGGCCGTTTGTCTTGGTTCACAGCGGGCGCGGTTGTCATCGGCATCGGTTTGGTGTTCGGCGCTCCCAATATCGTCGATGAGATGATCTCGGCTGTCGGCAATTGACCGATGGCTGAGCACCAGGACGAAAAGCCTCTGGTGACCCCGTTGGTGATCGGACTAACCCGGTCACCAACGCTGTGGGGCGTGCCGTACATGGCCGTCATCATCATCGTCGGCATAACCATCATCGGCTGGCTTGGGACGAATTCGCTGTGGGCGCTCCTGGTAGCTCCGGTGAGCTACCTCTTCCTGTTTTCGCTCTGCACTTGGGACAGCAAGATTCTTGACGTGTTGCAGGTGGCGTCCCGGAAGACTCCGCGGACGCCCAATAAGACATTTTGGGGAGCCAACTCATATGGGCCGTGACGGATGCTGAAAGTCGTTAGAGAAGAACTCGGATTTGGGAAGGTCGCTAACAAAGAGCGGCCAATGGCTACTCATATTCCTTACTTGCGGCACGTCTCGAATACAGTCGTGGGGTTGGAGAATGGCGCCCTTCTTTGCGTGATCAAGCTAGATGGCCTGTTCTTCCAGACGGAGGATCAGGCTGAGCTCAATATGCGCTCGGTCGTCCAGAACACGATGATCCGGGCGCTCGGTTCAAGCCGTTTTTCTGTCTGGTCGACGGTTATCCGGCGCGAGGTCGAAACGGAGATTGAGGGAACCTTCGATGATCCGTTCTGCGATCTCCTGAACAGGCGCTACATGGAGCAGTTGCGCCGGAAGCGCATGTTCACAAACGAGATCTATCTGACCATCGTGCGATCGGGTATGCGCGGACCGCTCGGCTTGAGCGATGCGGCCAAGCGCCTTCTGGATCGGACTGCAGGCGGCGATGCGCGCGGGCAGCAAACGCGCGAGGATGTGACGGAGCTCGAGGAGCTGATCGGAAACATCACGCGTGAGCTTCAGAAATACGGTGCCCGGGCGCTCGGCATCAGCTATCGCGACGGCGAACCCTATTCGGAACCTTGCGAGTTTTTCAATACGATCCTGACCTGCGGTGTGCCCCGGAAAATGAGGCTGCCCCGCATGGGCATGCGCAATTACGTCGGAGCGTCGCGGCTGCATTTCAGCAAGCGGACCATGCAGGCGCAGGGTGCCATCGAAGAAGACAACCGGTTTGGCGCGCTGCTGTCCGTCAAGGAATATCCGCCGTTCACCGGTCCAGGGATGCTCGACGGCCTGCTGCAGGTGAACCACGAATTCATCCTGACGCAATCATTCACGATTGCGGACAAGCCAATTGCCCAGGAGCGGATTAGCCGCCTGCAGCGGCAAATCCAGGCATCGGATGAAGCTGGAAGCTCGGTCGAGCACGATATCGACTTTGCGCTCAACAGCCTCATGAATCAGGAAGCCGTGTTCGGGTTTCACCACCTGACATTGCTGTGCCTGTCGCGGGATCTTGAAGGCGTAAGCCGCTCCGTTTCGGAGCTCGGATCGTGCCTCACCGACATGAACATCAACTGGCTGCGAGAGGACGTGAACCTTGAAGCAGCCTTTTGGGCGCAACTGCCGGGAAATCACAGCTACATCGCCCGCAAGGCCATGCTGTCGAGTGCAAATTTCTCGGGCCTATCGTCGATGCACAATTTCGCAACCGGGCAGGCCGACCGGACACATTGGGGCCTGCCGATCACGATCCTCGAGACACCATCACAAACGCCCTATTGGTTCAATTTCCATCGGCGCGATATCGGTCATTTCACAGTCGACGGTCCTACCGGCTCGGGCAAGACCGTGGCGATGACATTCCTTCTGGCGCAAGCCTTCCGGGTATCGCCGGCCCCCAAGGCTGTGTTCTTCGACAAGGATAGGGGCGCCGAGATTTTCATCCGTGCGATTGGCGGCTCCTACGAAGTGTTGTCGCCTGGCACGCCGACCGGCTTCAATCCATTGCAGCTTGAGAACACCGGACCGAACCGTGAGTTTCTGTTGCGCCTACTCAAGGCCATGCTGCGGTCGGGCGATCGGCAGGAATTTTCACCGGAAGACGAAGATACCCTGGAACGGGCGATCACCCGCCTGATGCAGGAGCCTGCGGCCGAACGCAATCTGCCAAATCTTTCGGGCCTGCTCGTCGGCCGTTCTCGGGCCGACGCGCATGACCTTCATTCGCGACTGCGCCCGTGGATTGACGGTGAAAAGGCCTGGCTGTTCAACGCTCCGCACGATGTCTTGTCGTTCTCCGGAAGAAACGTCTTCGGTTTCGACATGACGAGCATCCTCTTGACTGAGGATCTTCGCACGCCGGCTTTGATGTACATCTACCATCGCCTCGACGAACTGCTGACCGGCGATCCTGTCATGTTCTTCATGGACGAAGGCTGGCAGCTTCTCTCCGACGAGACGTTCAGCAACTTCATCGTCGACAAGATGAAAACGATCCGAAAGCTGAATGGCATCGTCGGTTTTGGTACGCAATCAGCGGCCGATATCACCAGGGCCAAAGCAGCCCATACGATCATCGAACAGGCAGCGACCAACATCCATTTCCCGAATCCCCGGGCGGACGAAGACAGCTACATCAAGCGATTTGGGCTGACGGTCAAAGAATTCAATTTCATCAAGAATACCCCGCCTGAAAAGCGCACGTTTCTCATCAAGCACGGCAATGACTCCGTCATTGCACGTCTCGATCTGTCGACAATGCCGGAGCTCGTAAAGGTGCTCTCCGGCAACAAGAAGACGATCGAAGAGTGTGCTGCGCTGCGGGAAAAATATGGCGATGAGCCTGAAAACTGGCTGGCTGAATTCTGCGGATGGGAGAGGGTGAATGGAGAATAGTCCTGCTCTATGGCTGATGTTGACGGCGCTTGCCGTACCGGCGCCGGCATTGGCGGGAGGAGTGCCCGTTATCGACGGTGCGAACCTGACTGAGCGTACGACGAGGGACGAAAAGACGACCGAAATCGAAAAAGTCGACAAGGATCGTTTTTCCATAAACAAGAGCGTCACTTGCTCGGTGTACCGGCCTGGCCGGCGAGACGAACCGGTAGCAGCTGCCAACGCCAATCCTGAAATTGCCGGTCTCGTGAAGCGTATCGCCCGAGAGGAAGGCATTAACGAGAACGAATTTCTCGCTCTTGTGTACCAGGAAAGCCGTTTCAACCCTTGTGCAAAGTCAGGCGTGGGCGCGATCGGCCTGGCACAGCTCATGCCCGGTACGGCTGCCGATCTCGGCGTTAACCCGCACAACATCGAGGAAAACCTGCGCGGAGGTGCCAAATATTACCGGCAGCAATTGAGGCGCTTCAACGGCAACGTGAACCTTGCTCTTGCGGCCTACAATTCCGGTCACGGCAACGTCCAAAAATACGGCGGCATTCCGCCGTTCAAGGAGACTCAGGGCTACGTAAAAAACATCACGCAAAGTTGGCTTCCGGCCTTTGGTGGCTCGGATCAGGCAAACATTCCGCTCAACTACGGTGGCGGCAACACTGCCTATAGCGGCATGCGGGACTCAACGATCAACGCCATGGCGACGTCGCAAGCGGCGACCGATAGCGTCGGAAATGTAGCCTCGTGGCTGCAGCAGTTGGGTGGGATGCAGAGTGGCACGATCCAGGACAGTTGGGATCACAATTCCGGCGCCCGCAATGCCAATCTCGAAATGATGAATCAGGTCATCCGCATGGGAACGGCAATGGGCGACCTGATCAACTCTCGCAACGCCGGCACGGCAAGCAATCTCTCGGGCACTTCGCAGTCCTCAGATTTTAAGGACGAGGACAAAAAACCGCGCGAGACAACCGGCCTCTGCGATCCGCGCGAAGGCCTCGAATGGAGCCCGACGGAGAAAGCATGCGTTCAGAAACGCGAACGGGCGGCCAACATAAATCTGATGTTGAAGCCACAATGAGGGAGGATACAATGAAGCGCTTTATCATTTCTGCGTCGGCGATAGTCCTTGCATCGGCCGCATCCGCACAAGTTCCTGTGATTGACGGAGCAAACTTTGATGTAGCGAAACAGACAGCCGCGACCACAGACAAGATCCTCGGCACGAACAAGGAAATCCTCACGACCGTCGAGCAGACCTTGAAGTCTGTGACAGGCGATCGCGGCAGTGATGCCAACCAGATGCAGGACCTGGCCGTCGGCAATGGCTTTTCAGTCTCGTCGATGCCGTCATTCGATAGCCTGCTCCAAGGCGGTGTGCCGAATTTCGGCGGCATGGGCGGGGACATCGCCAAAGTTGCCACGACGTTCATCAATGGTCTGCAACTGGTCAAAAGTCTGTCAGGCCAGGCGAACAGCACGTTTTCTGGCGATAAGTCCTACGAGGAGCTGCTGAACACCGTACTTGGTGTCGCGGCACTGGTGAATGGGTCGCAACAGGCGGCCCAGACGCGGAAAAGTGCTTTTGAGCAGGCAGGCCAGCAGATCGGCCAGGCGCAGGACATCAAGGGCTCGATCGACCAAAACACGCAGCTTCAGGTGCAAGCGGGCCTGACCGTCAACGAATTGATCGGTGTGATGAACGGCGCGGTTTCGTCTCTCCAGGCGGACAATCAGCGGCGTCTGACCGATATCTCCAACTCAAAAAAGGCGCTCAGCTACAGTGGGAACTAAGCCGACAAAAACAGCGACAGTGATGACGCTTTTCGTGGTCGTGGCCGCTCTTTCCGGCTGCGGCACGGTCAAGGAGAAGACCGCGCCCTGCAAGCGGCCGGCAAACCTGACGTCTTATGCGCCGGATCCCCGTCTCGAGTGCGGACCGATGATGCATGTCAATGGCGACGCATCTGCGGCCTTCGCGGCGATCGAGGCGATGGAAGTGGAATAGGGACGCTGGGCGGCAATGCAGGATTTCTTGGGCGAACTGCTGGACAGGATAGAGCAGACAGGGGCGAATTTTTCTGAACGAGCCTACGAAATTGTCGGCGGCGAGATCGTTCCACTGCTCAATGTCATGTTCCTGGCCTATGTCGGCTATTACGGCCTGCAGCTCTGTATTGGAACTGCTCGCGTCAGTGTCAGCGAAATTATCGGTCGCGTCGTTCGCATGCTGCTGATCCTGACTGTGGTGAGCCAGTGGAGCCATTTCAACACGTTCTTTTACTCCTGGGTCAACAATACCCCTGAAGACGTCGGGCGGGCCATCCTCACGGCGACCGGGACAGGTATCACCGAGCCGACGAATGGCCTGTCGATGATCTGGAAAACAGCGAATGAAGCGGCTTCGGCATTCGCCGAACAGTCAGGGTATTTCTCGGTTCTCCCGTCAATGGTCGGCTTCCTGATCATGTTGTGCGTCGCCGTCTTCATTGCCGTTGCCCTCGCAATTTTGCTGCTCGCCAAGGTGATGATGTGGGTGCTCATTGGAACCGCGCCGATCTTCATCGCTTGCATGCTCTTTGAACAAACGCGGAACCTGGGCGTCTCATGGTTTCAACAAGTTCTGCTCTACGCGCTGATTCCGCTCTTCGTTTATGTCGTGGCCGCTTTCTTGATCGCGGCCATGGACCCTGAGTTGACGAAGGTATCGAACGCGGCGAACCAAAGACGGCTCCAGCTCAGCGATATTTCGGCATTTCTGCTGCTGTGCGGTGCCGGCACGTTTGTACTGATCAACATCCAGATCCTCGCACAAGGGATAGTTGGCGGAGTGGCGGCCGGTATTGGCAGCGTCGCGAGAACGGTCGGTCGATACACCGGCTTGACGGCGCCTATGAACGTGTCGCGGGCCGGCATCAAGGGCGCAAGCATCGGCTTCCAGGGCAGCAACAGCCTCTACACCCGCTTCCGTGGCAATGGCGGCCCTACAACAACATCCGGGGGAGACGGCGCAAAGGCGGCAATGCAGAACCGGATAAGCAGCCACAGCATGCCTCGTTGAGGCTGTTGGTTCGTAAGAAGTAAGGGCTAGACTAGATGACAGATTCTAAGGACGTTGCTCTCAGGAGTTATTTTCAGGATGGCGATCGTTGGGAAAATGAGATCGTCAAAAAGGCGAAGCGGTCGCGCGCACTCGCGTGGTTTGTGACAACGCTTTTCGGGGCGACAACGCTTCTGGCGCTTGCTGCTTTGGTGCTGCTCGTACCGCTAAAGAGCTTTGAGCCATACATCGTCGAGGTCGACAAGAACACCGGCTATATGGAGGTCAAAACTGGCCTGACCAGGCCGTCGAACCTGACCGAACAGCAGGCAATCACTCAGGCCAACGTCGTACGATATATTCGCGCGCACGAAGGCTATGATCCGTTCGCCATTGAAGAAAATTTCGGCATCGCCGCACTGTTGTCGACAGGCGACGCGGCCCGCGAGCTGCAAGAGCTCTATAGCGCCGCTAACACGAACAATCCGGCGAAGGTTTATGGAAAGAACAAGCGCGTCCTCGTCGAGATCAAATCGGTGACGTTTTCGAACGCCAGCACAGCGCTGGTCCGTTTCTCGACGACGGAAAAGACCGACACGGACTCGATCGTCCGGCACTACATTTCCGTCGTGCGCTACCGCTACACTGATACGCCAATGACAAACGAGTGGCGCTTCGAAAACCCGCTAGGCTTCCAGGTCTATAACTATCGTCGAGATCAAGAGACCGTGACGCCGGGAGGTCAGGGATGACAAAACGTTTCCTGACGTCGGCGGCGATCTTCGCCGCGATCCTGACTCATGCCCATGCGGCGCAATCGCCTCGGCCAGGCAGCCTCGATGCGAGGGTGACGACCGTTATCTATCAGCAAAACAACGTGGTGAAGGTGGCTGCGACCTATGGAATCTCAACAATGATCATCTTCGATGAAGATGAGAAGTTCGAGACCATTTCGCTCGGCGATACCGAAAGCTGGCAGGTCGCGCCATCCGAGAAAGGCAACATCCTGTTTGTGAAACCGATCGCGAAAAACGTGGCAACAAACATGAACATCGTCACCACCAAGAGGATCTATTTCATCGAACTGCACGATTTTGCGCCCGATGCCGGCAAAAAGGTCTTTGGGGTTAGGTTCGTCTACCCGGAAAATGACCTGAACGCCGCACTGAGGAAAGAGGCGGAGTATCGCGCCTCGAACCCCAATGTCTCGAACATCCACAAGGCAAACGTCAATATCAACTATTCTTTTTCCGGCGATCCGTTGCTCAAGCCGTCCATGATTTTTGACGACGGGAAGAAGACGTTCTTCAAATTCAGCGGGCGCATGCCCGCAATATTCGCTGTGAATTCCGATTTCTCGGAGACGCTCCGCAACTTCCGCAAGGAAGGGGAATATCTGGTCGTCGATGGCGTGGCGACCCAATACACGCTGCGTGATGGAAACCAGTGGACGTGCATTTTCAATCTGAGAAAGCCTGATTTTGGCGCACCCGACCCCGATATCCTCGGTCCAGCTCCCGATCGCCTAGCGTCCAAGCGCAGAAGGAGCGGCAACTGATGAAACGCACCCCGGAACTTGAAGCGATGCTCTCGGCCGACGAAACGGACGTCAGCCACAAGAACGCCAAACGCAACCAGGTCCTGGGCGGCGCGGCACTCCTGCTCGGCGGTGCCGTCGCGGCCTATTTCGTTCTCGCCGGTGCACAGGAAAGGCCTCGTGACGTGCTGGATGGTGACGAGGAATTCAGGACCACCACGTTCCGGCCCCCGTCCTTTGTTCGTGATGTCGAAGAGCCGCCGGCCGCTCCTGACAGTGAGATCATATCGTTGCCGCCGCCACCGCCGCCTCCCGCTGAAGAAAAGCCGGACACGACTGCATTCAACGTGCCGCCACCTCCAGCATCTGTAGTTGCCGCTCCCCCGCCACCCGAAGCCGCTGAACCGCCGCCGGAAGAATTTCCGGAGCGCTACAAGTCGGCCATGGTCGTATTCGACAACAAGGGTTCGGCAGCCGATGGTGGCACGCTGGCCGGTGACGAAGGCGAAGGCCTGAGTGTCGCCGGCGAGGACCGCAACAGCAAATATCTGGCGGCAGCAGCGAGCTTGGCCGACCGATCAGCGACAGCACGCCAGATCAAGCGCGTCGACGCCATGATCCCGGAAGGAACATTGATTCCGGGCATCCTCGAAACGGCAATCGTCAGCGACTTGCCAGGACAGATACGCGCCATCACCTCGCAGGACGTTTATTCCTTCGACGGAAGGCGCGTGTTGATCCCGACGGGAACCCGGCTGATCGGCGAATATCAGTCCGATGTCGTCAGGGGCCAAAAGCGCATCTTCGTCATCTGGACGCGCCTCATCCGTGACGATGGAGTGTCAGTGCGCCTCAATTCGATCGGCACGGATAGCCTCGGCCGCTCCGGCCTCACCGGCATTGTCGACAACAAGTGGCGCGAGAGATTTGGGTCCGCCATCTTGCTCTCGATCGTCGGCGCCGGCGCAAGCTATCTGACCGGCTATGGCAGCGACGAAGCTTTCGGCGACGAAAAGGATGATGCTAAGCGCGGCGAAGAACTCGCGCGCGACACGATCGCGCAAACCTTTTCGGACATGGCAAATCAGGCCCTCTCCGAAAACCTTCGCATTCCTCCGACGATCAGTGTCGGCCAGGGTGAGAGAATCTTTGTTTACGTTCGCCAGGATCTCGATTTCTCGGCCATGTACGACGACCCGGTGGCTGAAGCCATGAAGGAAATCAAGCGTGAACGTGGCTACAAATAATTTCGGGCCGCGAGACCCCTACTATTTTCTCAATCGTGCGCTCGCACCGATAAAGGATTTCCTCGATGACCAGGCTGTCGTCGAAATCTCGATCAACAAGCCGGGCCACGTCTATGTCGAACGGCTTGGGTCCGATCACATGGAGTTTCACAAGGTCGATGCTCTGACTGCTGAAGAAATCCAGAACATCGGGGAGCGCGTTGCCGGCGCAACTGAGCAGTTCATCAGCCGGAATAGGCCGATCCTGAGCGCAGCCTTGCCAACCGGCGAGCGCATCCAGGTCGTTCTTCCGCCTGCCGCGCCGGAAGGCGGGGCCATCTCCATCCGCAAGCAGGTCGTGAACAATTTTACGCTGGAAGAATATCGCGACAACGGTTCGCTTCAAAAGGTCTCGGTGACCGTCGGAGGATTAAGCGACACCGATCGCGAGCTGATCGGCTATCTCCGCTCGAATGCCATCTACGAGTTCATCCACACCGCGATCATCAAACGTGTTTCCATCCTCATCAGTGGCGGCACATCGTCTGGCAAGAGCACATTTCTCAATGCGTGCCTGAAGAGCGTTGACCTGAACGAACGCATTCTGACCCTCGAAGACACCAGAGAGCTCTTTCCTCCGCAGCCGAACAAGCTGCATCTCATCGCGTCGAAAGGCGACCAGGGTACCGCCGACGTGACGATTCAGCACTTGCTCGAGGCGTCGCTACGCATGCGGCCCGATCGGCTGTTCGTTGGTGAGATTCGCGGCGCGGAAGCATTTTCCTTCCTGCGCGCCATCAACACCGGCCATCCGGGCTCGATGTCGACGGTCCATGCCGACACGCCTCTCGGAGCCTATGAGCAATTGGCAATGATGATGCAGCAGGCCGGTATGTCGGCCGGTTTCACCAAGCAGGATCTCATGTCGTATATCCAGATGGTGATCCCGATCGTCATCCAGTTGCGACGTGAGGGCGGCAAGCGCGGCGTTTCAGAGATTTTTTTCGCGCGGCACGAATCATGAGCAAGGGGTACCACACCGTCTTCCTGATCTTCTGCCTCGGCGTTGCATTCGCCGTCTGGATGCTCGGCTATGGCCTCGGCCTGCAGCTCTTCTACAAAGACGGCCGGATCCTCGAGACGACGATCACTACGAATCCGTTCGTTCCGATCCAACAATTTTGGCACTTTGCGAGTAATCCTGCTCTACAGAAGGTCGCGATCGGCTCGCTTGTACCGGCGCTCGTCGCCGGCGGCCTCGTCGCTTACGTCGGCCTTCGGCCGCTAGGCAGCCCGCTCGGTGACGCGGCCTTTCAGGACATCGCCGCTCTCCGCCGCGGCAAGTGGTTTCGCAAGTCCGATCATATCTTTGGCCGCATCGGCCGCAAAATCCTGCGCACCAAGGATGATCGCCACCATCTGATCATCGGGCCGACACGATCCGGTAAAGGCGCCGGCTATGTCATTCCCAATGCTCTCATGCACGAAGGGTCGATGATCGTAACCGACCTCAAGGGAGAGGTTTTCAAGGCGACGGCCGGCTATCGCCGGCGCAACGGCAGCCAGGTGTTCCTTTTCGCGCCAGGCGCGGAGCGGACGAACCGCTACAACCCTCTCGACTTCATTCGCCAGGAACGTGGAAATCGTACGACCGATATCCAGAACACGGCGAGCATTCTCGTTCCCGAAAACACTGAATCCGAAAACTCGGTGTGGCAGGCGACCGCTCAACAGGTCATGGCAGGCGCTATCAGCTATGTGCTGGAAAGCCCGTTTTATAACGGCCGGCGCAATCTCGGGGAGGTCAACTCGTTCTTCAACAGCGGCGTCGACCTGCAGGCCTTGATGAAATTCATCAAGGCAAAAGAGCCGTACCTGTCCAAATTCACGTTGGAAAGCTTCAACGCTTATCTAGCCCTTTCCGAGCGCGCCGCCGCTTCGGCCTTGCTTGATATTCAGAAAGCGATGCGGCCGTTCAAGAACGAACGTATCGTCGCTGCGACGAACGTTACCGATATGGATCTCCGTGCGATGAAGCGACGGCCGATCTCCGTCTACCTCGCGCCCAACATCACGGATATCACCCTGCTCAAGCCGCTCCTGACGCTGTTCGTGCAACAGACAATGGACATTCTTACCCTCGAGCACGATCCGAACTCACTGCCGGTCTACTTCCTGCTCGACGAATTTCGGCAGTTGAAGAGGATGGACGAGATCATGACCAAGCTGCCCTATGTGGCAGGGTATAAAATCAAGCTCGCCATCATCATCCAGGACTTGAAGAATCTCGACGAGATTTACGGCGAAACCTCCCGGCATTCGCTGCTCGGCAATTGTGGTTATCAGCTCATTCTAGGCGCGAATGATCAGGCGACCGCCGACTATGCATCCCGTGCGCTCGGCAAGCGGACCATCCGCTACCAGTCGGAATCGCGCACGATCGAACTGCTTGGTCTGCCGAGGCGCACGAGGGTCGAACAGATTCGCGAACGTGACCTGATGATGCCGCAGGAAATCCGGCAGATGCCGGAGAGAAAGATGGTACTGCTTGTTGAAGGCCAGCGCCCGATCTTCGGCGACAAGCTGCGATTTTTCGAGACACAGCCATTCAGGTCCGCTGAAGCCTTTTCGCAGACTCACATGCCGGATGTGCCACCGATCGAATATCTCCCGGTACAGCCGGTTCCGGCTTTGACCGACGATTACAACCGGGCAGGCCAGCCCGCCGAAGATGTCGGGGTCCCGACTACCGGGATGGCTGATTCCGAAAAGAGAATGTCATCACCAGTTAATGGCGCTGAGGCGACGCCAACTGTCGCCGCGACCGCGAAAGCGGCGCCGGCAACAAAGGAGCCCGCAGCGCGCACCGTGAATCGCAAAGCCAGCCTGCCGAAACCGAAACGCGCAAAAGCGGCGACGAGTGGCGGATCTGGAAACGGAGCGGAGGCGACACCGGACGTAGCGGCTATCGACACACGGATTAAGGCTACCGAAGAAAGCCTGAAACCTAGCGCTGAACGCCTCAAGGAGACCGTTTCCCAGAAAGTCGAAAAGCTCGGCCAAGCATCGCCCACGAAACGGCGAAACTATCTCGATATTTTCGCGACGACGGTCCCCGATCCCGTCGAACTCGGCCTAGATGCCGCCGATCGCGCAACGGCTTGAGTCGATCCGTTGCTGCCGTTCGGCCGCCGCGACACGATCAGAAAATGAACCAGACGTCGTTTACAATATCCGTTCCCTGCTTCGCCGCCTCAGCGCATCCGATGCCGAAGCGCGAGTTGCGCCTTTGAACGCCTGTATCATCCTGGGGCCTTTTGCGCATCATGGGAGGAAGGAGCAGAGCGCTTGCCACCGACGTCACTGGTACGGCTGATCGCCAGGTCGGATACAAGTTTGCGGTGGCTCTTGGCAGCAAGGATGAGATCAAGTGCCCCTCAGACACGGTGGTGGATCGGCGGAAGCACAATTCCAGGCTGGTCGGGGACCTGGGTATTGCGCTGTGGCTGGCGCAGCTGCAAGACGCTTACGTGGAAACGAAGACCGAGCCAGATTCCGTTTCCCATGTGCTCGGATTCACGCTCCTGCAAAAAACAAAAAGGCCGGACTGTTAAGCCCGGCCAATCATGAAGGTTAAAACATCCAGAGTGGAACGCGCCGAACGAAGGGGAGGAGACATCCGGCGCAACGCATTACATGGGTCCGTATAGGTGACGTTTCAACGACACAATGGTGGACCACGTCGCCGCTCCCATAGAGCCAAGGATGCAACCGGCGGTACGATCCGGGCGCATGAGGAAGTTCGACGGTTTCGCTCTCGACGTGCATAACTATTTCCGGATCGAGCTGGAGCGGTATAGTAGCTGATGACACCCGCTTCCGATTTCCGCAGAACGACGCAATAGTGAGATGTGCTAAAGTTTTCGCTGCCAATCTAGAAAGGTAATCCTGTAAAGGACTTGGCGTCGCAATGGATCATCAACTGCCTTAAGTGGATGGTCGAAGTCGTCCTTTGGATCATGGGACATGCCAATGCGTTCCATAACCCGTCGTGATTCGACATTGTCCACTGCGGCATTCGAAACGATTTGATCCAGCTTTAAATTTTGGAATCCGAACGCAAGAGCGGCAACGGCGGCTTCGGTTGCATATCCACGCCCCCAGCAATTAGGATGCAGCCTCCACGCGATTTCAACCGCTGGCGTGAAATGCGCTACATAAGGAACGTTAATGAGGCCGCAGAAACCCATAAACCCGGCAGCATCCAAGGCTTCGAGCGCCCAGAGGCCATATCCGTATCTTTTGAAATGATGACGTTGGGCATTGATCCAAGCGTTAATCGCGATCCGATCCGCGAGTCTTGCGATGTACCTTATAACTCTAGAATCGTCATTCATCTGAGCAAATGGCTCGACGTCTTCGTCCCTCCATTCCCGCATCAGAAGGCGTTGTGTCCGCAGCTCCATCAGTAGCTCGCCCTTCCGCCGGAGATATCGAAAACCGCCCCTGTTGAGAAGCTGCACTCGTCCGAGACCAGCCACGCAACCATAGATGCAACTTCGTCGGGCCGGCAAAGCCGGTTCATAGGTATTAAATTACGCAGAACTCGCAGTTCTTCTTCTGTCGCGGTATTCGATAGACCGCCTTCAATGACTGTGGGCGTGATGCAGTTCACGGTGACGCCAGTTGTTGCAAGCTCCCGACCCATTGTCTTGGTCAGCGCAATGACCCCAGCTTTCGAGGCGTTGTAGGCGCTGGTTTTAATAGGCGCTTCCTTGCCACGAAGCGATGCGATGTTGATGATCCTACCGCCACCAGCAGCAATCATGCGCGGGACAACTGCCTGGCTGCAAAGAAACACGCCCGTGAGGTTGATATCAATGACCTTGCGCCAAGTGGCGACGTCCAAGGCAATCGCCTCGAGAAATGGCCCCTGAATGCCCGCGTTGTTCACCAGGATGTCCAGCCCGCCGAAGACGTCGAAGGTCCGGTCGGCCGCGTCCTTGACTAATTGAGCGTTCGTCACGTCAACGATGAGGGACAAATCTGCCCATGGCGCCTTAGCTTGGTCCCACACTGCAACCCTGGCACCGTCTCGTTTCAGGCGCTCGGCGATCGCCTTACCCAATACGCCTTGTCCGCCGGTCACCACCGCCGATTTGCCTAAAAACGGAAGGTTGCGTCCATCGGAGTTATTCATCTATAGCTCCGAGAAATGCCACAAGGTTGTCCCCAAGCTCGGGGCAAGGGTATCCACCCTCCTGCAGGATGGCGATCGGGTTGACGAACGCCCTAATAGTCTCAGCAGCCTGGCGAAATCCGTCGGTGGTGACGTCAAACACACTGAGGGGATCGCCTCGGTAGGCATCGAGGCCGAGCGAAACCAGCAGGACATCCGGTCCGAAATCCCCTATCATTCGCATGCCTACCGCAATTGCATCGACGAAGGCCGCATTATCGCTGCCATGCTTCAGCGGAAGATTGAGATTGAGACCTTCTCCGGCACCCGAACCAATTTCGTCTGCATAGCCGCTGAAGAACACCGGGAATCCGTCGGGATCGGCATGGACCGATACGGTCAGAACGTCAGGGCGGTCATAAAAGATCTGCTGGGTGCCGTTCCCATGGTGAATATCGATGTCCAGAATTGCGACACGTTCCGCGCCTGATATCCGCAGGGACTCGGCCAGCACTGCCACATTGTTGAGGTAGCAAAAACCCCAAGCCATTTCCGTACAGGCGTGATGCCCGGGAGGGCGGCAAAGTCCATATGCGCGGCGTTCGCCGCGCGCAACCAAATCACCGACGTTGAGGGCAATGTCGACACTGGATCGAGCCGCCGCCCAGGTTCCGCGGCCGACGGGGCAGGCCGTGTCGGCTTGGTGGAATCCGGCGCGTGCCACAATATGGCTCGCGTAATGCGACGCAAAACGGTTGGGGTGCGTGTTGGGTACGATTTCCGGGCCGGCGTGGGGCAGCGCCAGCCATTCATTGATGCCATTTTCCAGAAAATCGAGATAGCGCGCCGTGTGCACGCGCGTCAGTATTGACGCGTCCGTTTGATTTGCCTCCAGCATCTCGTAACCGGCGGCTGTTGCCGCCGAGAGCAACAGGTCGACGCGCTCGGGACGCTCAGGGCTTTCGACCAGCCGGCCGCGATGAATGAATGTCTGCGGATTATGGCTGCGGTGGCCATCCGAGTAAACGATCTTCATGTCGACGCTTTCTTGTAACCTAGACCGTCGCCCCGAGAACCCATGGCGCAAATTCGTCTGCACCAAAGTCAAACTCTTCGCTTTTGGTGCGTTCGCCCGAGGCGACCCGCAGGATCAAATCGAATATTCGCTTTCCGCATTCTTCAACGGTCTCGCCCCCGCTAAGGATCTCGCCGCAATTGACGTCCATATCGTCTTTCATGCGTTGGTACGTGGCCGTGTTGGATGCCAGTTTGATCGAGGGTGCCGGCTTGCAGCCAAACACACTGCCTCGTCCCGTCGTAAAGCAGATGAGGTTCGCACCACCGGCAACCTGCCCGGTCGCCGATACGGGGTCGTAGCCGGGAGTGTCCATGAACACCAAGCCAGGGCCCTTGACGGTTTCGCCGTATTTCACGACATCGACTAGGTTTGTTGTGCCGCCTTTGGCCATCGCTCCCAGCGACTTCTCGACGATGGTGCTTATTCCGCCAGCCATATTCCCCGGGGAACGATTGTCGTTCATAACGGCACCTTCCCGCTTGAAGTAGGCATCCCACCACTCCATTAGGGCGATCAGCTTTTCGCCCACTTCGCGCGAAACGGCCCGTCGCGTCAGTAGATGCTCGGCGCCATAGGTTTCAGGTGTTTCGGACAGGATCACCGTTCCGCGGTGCCGCACGAGAATATCGCTGGCGGCTCCCAAAGCTGGATTCGCGGTGACTCCCGAAAGGCCATCCGACCCCCCGCACTGCAGCCCGACGATGAGTTCGCTTGCAGGAATTGGTTCCCGGGTAACTTGGTTCGATTCCTTGAGTACATTCCGCACGAACTCAACCGCGGCGGTCACGGTATTTTTGGCTCCGCCCATGGCCTGAATGTCCATGCTGCGCACCCGTCCTGCCAGACGTTGATCCTCGAGTAGACCGCCGATCTGGTTGACCTCGCAGCCCAATCCCAGAACAATGACATGGCTGAAATTTACGTGTCGCGCGTATCCACCGAGCGTACGGCGCAGGACATTCAACGGCTCGCCGCCTGTCATACCGCAACCAGTCTTGTGGGTCAGCGCGACCACACCATCCACATTCGGAAATTCAGCCAACGGGTCGGCGCCGGTAAATGGATTTCTCTTGAACACATCCGCCACTACGTTGGCAACGTGACTGCTACAGTTCACACTGCTGAGAATTCCGACGTAATTTCGTGTTGCAGCGCGGCCGTCGGAGCGACGGATTCCCATGAAGGTCGCCGGAGTATCGGTATAATCAGTCTGGCGAGCCGCCACGCCGAATGCATAGTCCTTTTCGAATTCACCGAGCGCCATGTTCTGAAGATGAACATGGAAGCCAGGCTCAATGTCTTTTGTAGCAAAGCCAATTATCTGACCGTAACGCAGAATCGGTTCGCCGGTCTTGATAGATGCGACAGAGACCTTGTGTCCTGCCGGGATCGCGCTCTTGGCGACTATCGATCCACCCAACGCCGAACCCTGCGTTATCATTCGTCGCGCGATCGCGACATTGTCGCTATCGTGCAGGACCAGCACCGGAGTGACGTCCTGCCGTTGCGTGGTATCGCTCTGCATCGCTATTCCTGACCTACTGGATGGGCAGAGGTGCGAACCGCTCCGCTGGCAATCAACGCTTCAATACGATCTGGGTCGATGCCAGACTCTCGCAGAACCTCGACTGAATGTTCGCCGAGATCGGGGGCAGGACGATCGAAAACAAGCGGGGAACCTGAAAGCTTCAGCGGCTCCAGCGCGACGCGATAGCGGCCGCCGTAGCTGTGCTCAACATCGCGGACTAATTCGCTGGCCACATCGGGATCGGCCAGTGCCTCGCCGATGCTGCGCACCGGTGCCAGCAGGATGCCCGTAGGTGCAAGACGCGAAAGCGCATCATCGCTGGTCAACTGACGCAGCCGGTCTGACAGGATCGCGGCAATCTCGTCGCGCTTCGTCCAAGCACCCTTGCCCTCCAGCAGAGGTACAATCCGGTCGGTCAGATCCAGCGCAGCAGCAATGTCGGGAAGGGCTACGGGGTGTGCCACCAGAGCGATCGCGCCATCGCGGGTCGAATAGATGCCGTAGGGCGCTGGCTGGTGGCTGTGGCTAATGCCATTTCGGCCCCTACCGGCCTGTTGTTGTGCGTTCAACGCATAACTCGACTCCGAAGACAGCAAGTGTAGGGCGCATGACATCATATCCACGCGTACCCATTGGCCACGCCCCGTCTGATCGCGCTGGCGCAAAGCCGCCTGAATGCCAATGACTGCCTGTGAGGCCGTATAGGTATCAACGATGTAGGCACCGGCGGCTACAGGCGGACCATCGGCCGACCCGCCAAGGCTGGCGATGCCCGACAGGGCCTGAATAATCAGATCCTGCCCCGGCTTGTTCCGGCTTGGGCCGGCCGGATCGTAGGCCGCAATCGAGCAATAGATCAGTCGGGGATGCGTCTCTAGAAGGGCAGCACTGCCGAGACCCATTCGCTCCAAGACCCCAGGGCGGAAATTCTCAAGAATGACATCCGCATGGGAAATCATGTCACGGATGATTGTTTGTGCCTCCGGCTTTTTCAGGTCGATGGACAATGAACGCTGGTTGCGGTTTATGCCGAGAAAATAAGGGCTGGGTGCATCGGCGGCCGCGGTCGGTTCCTTGATCCCGCTACGCTGATAATCACCCGCCGGGGCTTCGATCTTGATGACATCTGCGCCAAGGGAACCAAGATATTGCGCCGCAATTGGCCCAGCCGCGTAGTGAGTAAACGCAAGGACGCGAATGCTGCTCAGTGGATGCACGTCGCCGTCCTCCAGGTCATTCGATTTTCTGGGGATGTTCACCATTGATCTCCTCCGCTGGCTCTCTATGCTGCCTTCGAACTGCGGCTTCTCAGGGAGGCGATGGTGTTGTTGATCACAGAAACGACCTCTTCGCGCTCCTCGCCGACCAGCGACAAACGCGGCGCTCGCGTCCATTCGGGCGCCCCGTAGACAAGATGCTCAGCCAGCTTAATATATTGGACCAGCTTTACGCTGGTATCCAAATGAAATGCCGGCGTCATGACTCGATACAAGTCCAGTGCCTCGGCGAACTTTCCAGCTCGGCCCAGTTCAAAGATGCGGACGCATTCTTCAGGCCAGGCGTTCGTCATTCCTGAGACCCAGCCCGTCACCCCCAGGGCGAGGCTTTCCAGTATCAAATCATCAACCCCGCAGAATACAGAAAACCGATTTCCGAATTCGTTGTAGAGATCTGTGACGCGGCGGATGTCGCCGGATTCTTCCTTGATGCAGACGATCCCATCGACGTCTTCAAGGGTGCGCAAGATTGCTGGCGTCACATCGACGCCATAGGCGATCGGATTGTTGTAGATCATGATTGGAAGGTCGCAGCCGGCAGCGAGCGTCCGGTACCATTCTGAGGTCTCGCGGGCGTCAGACTTGTACGCAATGCTGGGGAAGGCCATCAAACCTTCCGCCCCGAAGCTCTGGAACTTGCGCGCCGCATCGACCGCAGCCGCAGTCGACACCTCCGCAAGACCCGAAAGAAGCGGGACGCGCCCGCCGACAACTTCCTTTGCGGATCGAATAATTTTTTCTTTCTCGGACAGCGTCAGAGACGCGTTCTCACCCAACATCGGGAGAACAATGATGCCGGAAACACCACTCTGAATGAGCCGCTCAATGCTGCCCTGCGTCGCGACCAGATCAACATCACCATTTTCCTGCAGTTTCGTCGTGACCGCCGGAAAGACGCCCGCCCAATTAGCTTTCATTTCATGCCCTCGTGTTGTCGCGTTATGGGTTCACAATGCATCGCTAAACGACATTCTTGATGGAACGTTATTCTATTATCAAGGCAAGTCGTTGTCAATTGGCTCGCACTCCGGCAAAGAGCGGTGCGCTGTTCGGTTGCTGGGTATCAGATGCGAAGAAAGCCTATCCGCGAAGGACGACAGTTTGCTTTTGCCCGCCTAGCCCATCAGCGCCCAGCTCAACCACGTCCCCCGGCTTTAGAAATACCGGCGGCTTCATCCCAAGGCCGACACCATGTGGAGTGCCGGTCGTAATAACATCTCCAGGTTCAAGCACCATGAACTGCGAGATGTATGAGACCAAATACCTGAATGGGAAGATCATTTTGGCTGTTGATCCTGACTGCCTGGTTATCCCATTAACCGTGAGCCATAGATTCACGTTTTGAGGGTCGGGGACCTCATCCGGGGTTACAAGCCAAGGTCCAAGGGGGCCAAAGCTCGGCGAAGATTTGCCTTTGATCCACTGTCCTCCCCGGTGTATTTGAAACTGGCGCTCGGAAACGTCGTGGCAAATAAGAAACCCTGCCACAACCGACAACGCATCCTCCTCCGCCAGCTCAAAAGCATGCTCACCAATAACGAGGGCAACTTCCGCCTCCCAGTCCATCATGCGCGACTCTCGAGGCATCAGGACGTCGTCATTCGGTCCAACGATGCATGATGGCGCCTTGGAGAAGATAACCGGCTCATCAGGAATGGGAGTGTCGGTCTCGATTGCGTGATCCGTGTAGTTCAGGCCGACGGCGATAAAGTGGCGAACGTCAGCCACTGGAGGCCCAAGACGAACATTGCCGTCGACAGGGGGCAACGATGAAGGAACCACCGAGCGCAACATCTCTAATCCAGCGCGTGACAGCGTATTGCCACCGATATCTGGAACAACACCGCTAAGGTCTCGGATAGTTCCAGCATCGTCCAGAAAACCCGGACTCTCTGAGCCGGGCGGGCCAAATCGTAACAGTTTCATGACTTTTTCCTTACACTCATCCGGCGGCCATGTCGGTCTTCAAACGGGTGTACTCGAGCAGATATCGGCCGACTTGCGCCTTTCGTACGACAGCATGCTGGAGGACAGCCTGGAGGGGTGCCTCCAAAGCCTCCACGGTGCACGCTTCCAAAAGCAGGAACCAACTGGGCGGCGCGTCATAGTCTGTACGCCCATCGCTTTCGGCAGTGCGTATCCCGGTAGCTTCCTCGTCCGATTTGCACAAATGCGCCCCGGTCATGAGTGGCGACTGTATAATGTGGGACACAAGGGACGAGAGCTCACCAAGCGCCTGCTGGCCATGGGTTGTCACAGGCTGGAAGCGCACCGTGGCAAGGACGCCACCCGGCCCAGGGCCCTCAGACAACAAGACTCGCGCTAGCCCGCGAGACGTATTGAGAAAATGCGACGTTGCGCGCCTTGTCCAAGACGTCGGGGCATTGAGCCGCTTGGCATACTCCTCGCCTGTGATGACATTGAATTGCTCAACTTCGTATAGAGTAAAGAACTCTGGATGGGTTTCCTTATCCACAGCACGATAACGTCGGCCCCTTAGAAACCCGGGAATACCGGTTCTCTCCGGCATGTGCTCGTGGATATGCCACTGATAGAAATCTTGACGTCCCTCCTCGGATATTCCGTTCCAGATGGCCACCACGCCCTTACCGCAAAGCATAACTGTCTCCGCTATTTCCCGAACTACTCGAAGGTCACCGAAACGGATCTAAAACCATCAAACTCGGCTATGATCTCATCACCAGACTTTGCCGTGTGAAAGCCTGTGTAACTTCCTGTCGTGATGACGTCGCCGGCGCTTAGGACAATTCCCCTTTTTCGCAGATCGTTCGCGAACATGGTCAGGAGCCCAATGAGATCTCCGTCGGGGTGGCCGCCCGTACTTTGGTATGCGGTACGTCCGTTGATCCCAAGGCGAGCCCCGAGCGCTCTAAAAGCGACATCTCTCCAGTTCCTGTTTGCGGATCCGACAACCAGCGCGCCGTTCGAAAGCAGGTCCGCGATCATCGCGTTACGAGGTGTGGAGAAGGTTGTGGCCCAACGGCTATCTACGACCTCAATGGCCGAGCAAGCTCCATCAATGGCCTCGATGATATGCTCCTTTTCGAAGCCTTCGCGCCCCGGAATTGGCTCTCTCGCAAACCGGAACGCGATTTCGCATTCGACGCCGCCGAGCCCGTAAATCGCAGGACAAATCGATGCCGGGCTCGGAAAAAGGCGGTCTCTGAGAATAGGTGCAGAGATCAAGTCTCCATCTGGCAATGCCGCCACCTTCCAGCCCGCGACAGGAACCGCCAATGCTCTGACCACCTCACGCTGAATGTTCAAAGCTTGAACGCGGCTCAGTGCTTCCAGCGTCAATGGATCGGCTGGAACGCGCTTGCCGGCTCTGTATGCCGCGACGAGCTTTTGAGCGATCCCTCTCGCGATTTCGCCGGCAATGATTGACATGACATCCTAACTGGAATAGCGTTCCAACAACGATATGGCCTTTTGCGACTGAGGTCAACCGGACTTGTCGGAAAAATGATAATGTGAGCTGGAAGGCCCGCTGCGCGAAACGAAACGCACTTGTGGAAATAAAGGGGAAGTCTCCGTGTCTAGTGTCTCAATAAATCAAGTGACGAAGTCTTACGGAAAGATCTCCGTCATCCACGGACTTGATCTTGAGATAGAAGATGGGGAATTCGTAGTTCTGGTTGGCCCATCCGGATGCGGAAAATCAACTTTGCTTAGAATGATTGCCGGCCTTGAATTGATATCAGGGGGTCACGTGTCGATCGGATCACGAGTGGTAAACGAGCTTCCACCTAAGGAACGCGACATTGCGATGGTGTTTCAGAGTTACGCGCTCTATCCACATAAAACGGTCGCTCAGAACATGGCCTTTGCCCTGAAATTGCAAAGAGTGCCGAAGGCCGAGATCGAAAGCCGCGTCAAGCTAGCCGCCGGAATTCTAGGACTGGACGGTCTGCTGGACCGTTATCCCAGGCAGCTCTCAGGCGGTCAGCGGCAACGCGTTGCAATGGGCAGAGCGATCGTAAGACAGCCTCAGGTCTTTCTCTTCGATGAGCCCCTCTCGAATCTGGATGCCAAGCTTAGAATTTCGATGCGGACCGAAATCAAGGAACTGCATCAGAGGCTCAAGACCACTATGGTCTACGTGACCCATGATCAGATCGAGGCCATGACCATGGCCGACAAGATCGTGGTGATGAACAGCGGACGCATCGAGCAAGTCGGGGCGCCACTGGATCTTTATGACTCGCCCCGGAACCTCTTTGTCGCCCAGTTCATAGGCAGCCCGGCGATGAACCTGCTTGAGGGCAGTCTCATCAAACATAGCGAAGCTGCGATTGTGACCGCAGGCGGTCTTCGGATTCCCGCAATCGCTCCTCCAAATGTGGCCAATGGGACGGGCCTGATTTTCGGAGTGCGTCCCGAGCATGTCCGAATCGACGATGCTGGATTTCCCGCCGCTGTCGTTGTTGTCGAACCGATGGGTGCCGAAACGCAGGTAACTTTCAATGCTCAAGGAACGGAGTTCGCAGGAGTGTTTCGAGAGCGGATCCGAGCGGCGCCAGGCGAAATAATCCGTATTAGCTTTGATCCCGATAGGATCTACCTGTTCGATCAGCAAACTGGTCATCGGCTTTGACGAGCGAGTGTGGAACCGCTTCGGTCACTCTGCTGGCCGCTAGCTGAGGCTTAAGCCTGAGTAGGATTCGATCAAGCGACTTGGCCACGACAGCGTCGCTGTGTGACCAGTCGGAACGATGTACCCCATGTTTTTGACAACCGAAACGTAGCATTTCCAGGGATATAGAAATGGCGGCGAAAACGGATTATGACGTCGTGATCATCGGCGGCGGGCACAACGGCCTGACAACGGCCGGCTACTTGGCCCGTGCCGGCCTGAAGACCTTGGTGGTCGAACGACGCGGCATCGTCGGCGGCGCTGCCGTCACTGAGGAGTTCCATCCCGGCTTTCGCAATTCGGTTTGCTCCTACTCCGTCAGCCTGCTCCATCCCAAGGTCATTCGCGACCTAGAGCTCGGCGCCTACAGCCTGGAAATCATGGAGCGACCCGTCGCCAGTTACATGCTCCTGCCCGACGGCGAATCGATGGTCTTGCCGCGCGAACCCGAAGCGGCTGAGCGTGAGATCAGTCGCTTCTCCCGACAAGATGCCCTGCGCATCCGTGCGTTCGATGAGCAAAGGCAGCGTTTGGCCGATGTGTTGCGCGACAGCCTGCTGGAGACGCCGCCGAATTTCGGCGGCGGATTCGGCGACCTGATGACCCTTTTGACCATGGGTAACCGCTTCCGCAAGCTCTCGCCCGCTATGCAGCGCGAGTTCGTGAACGTGATGACAATGAGTATCGGCGACTATCTCAACGAATGGTTCGAGTGCGATCCCCTCAAGGGCGATTTCGGCTGGGAGGGCATCGTCGGCAACATGGTCAGTCCTTACCATGCGGGGACCACCTACTTCCTGCTTCACCACGGCTTCGGTGAAGTCAATGGTAAGAAGGGCGCCTGGGGCCATGCCCGAGGCGGTATGGGCGCGATCACGCAAGCGATGGCTCGCTCTGCCGAGGCCAAGGGCGCCGAGATCCGCCTGAGTGCGCCCGTGCGTGAGGTGATCGTCGAGAAGGGCGTGGCGCGCGGTGTCGTCTTGGAGGATGGAACGACGATCCGCGCGCGAGCCGTCGCGGCCAATGTCGGTCCCAAGCTGCTCTATCTCAAGATGATAGACCGCTCGGCCATCGACTCGGATTTCATGCGCCAAATCGAGGGCTGGCGTTGCCGTTCCGGCACCTTCCGGATGAACGTAGCCCTGTCGGAGACGCCGCGCTTCAACGGCCTCGATCGGATCGAGAATCCTGCTAAGGCGCTGACCGGCTCCATCCACATCACCCCTTCTCTTGACTACCTCGAACGGGCCTACGACGATGCCAAGCGTGGTGGCTGGTCGAAGGAGCCGGTGATCACGATGGGCATTCCCAGTGTTTACGACGACAGCTTGGCTCCGTCTGGCTGTCACGTGATGAGCCTGTTCTGCCAGCATTTCGACGCCCAGGTCTCTGGCGGTCGGACCTGGGACGACGTGAAGGAGGAAGTGGCCGACCTGATTGTCGCGACAATCAACGGCTACGCCCCCAACTTCAAATCCAGCATCCTTGGCCGCCAAGTGCTGAGCCCACTTGATCTGGAGCGCGAATTCGGCCTGGTCGGCGGTGACATCCACCACGGCGCTCTGCACCTGGACCAGATCTGGTCCATGCGCCCGGTCGGCGGCTACGCGCAGTATCGCGGCCCGCTGGCCAATCTCTATATGTGCGGCGCCGGCACGCATCCCGGCGGTGGCGTGTCCGGCATTCCCGGCCACAACGCCGCGCGGGAGATCATCAAAGATTTCAAGAAGAGCCGCTTAACGGCGTAGCCTGCCCTGGCGCACGGCAAGAAGGAGTGACTTTCTCGTTCACGAAGAGCTTGAGCGACCATTCTCACCCAGGGCCACATCCGATGAAGGTGAGGATTGGTTGAAACATTGTGACCGCCAAGCCGTCGCTTGAGGATTGCGGCAGCTACTGCTATCGATCCATTTCGAAAAAGCCGTCCGGCCTGGCCCTCCGAACTTTCGGAAAGCTTCTCGGCGTCATGATTCCAACGACGCCGACGACTTCGCGCGTGATCTCCACGCCCACTCTGGGGCGCACCCAGGGCACAATCTCGCCCGTGAGGCGCAGGGCGCCGCCAGCGAAAAAGCAGAAGATTTGGGTCCCCCGCACGACCTCGCCGAGCCCTTTGACGAGCGTCTTCCATTCCCACCAGAGCGCTCTGGCGGGATACTCGCTGCGCGGTAATCCCGTCGGGGGTGGTGCGCAGCACGGCATGCGACTCAAGCGAACCGGAGCGCAACCACTTCGGGGAAGCAGCTTTGGGTGGCGGTAATGGCGACCGCAATGTCAGCCGCGCCGGCGCTGGCGTAGGTGCCGACCAAATCGCGTGTGTCCGACGGATTGATGTTCGACACGCCGTCGCCCGCAGTCCGCTCGCCGTCGATCAAATTGCAGTGCAATTGGGTCAAGTCATTATTCACGTGTCTTTGGACGGATCTGCGCCGGCGCCGCTCAGCACTTGAGAGCCCATGTACTCCGAAAGGTACGTCAGCCTTTCACTGCTCCCGCGCTTAGACCTGCTACGAACTGCCTCTGCATCAGAAGAAACAACAGAACCGGAGGCAACGAGAACAAAACTGAAGCCGCCATAACGAGGTTGAGAGGGGTTAAGTATTGGCCGACGAACGAAGAAACACCAAGCGATCCGACCCAGTTTTCCGGCGAAGTAATGATTGTTCTGGCAAGCATATACTCGTCCCACGCATCGAGGAATGCATATATAGTGGTGGCCGCGAGTCCAGGCAGAACCAACGGCCCCGTGATGTGGATCATTATCTGGAACCACGACGCTCCATCGACACGTGCAGCTTGTTCAATTTCTTGCGGAACACCGTCGAGCATCGCCTTCATCATCCAAACGACCACAGGAAGCGTGAAAGCGAAATTTCCGAAAACTAGACCGAGCAACGAGTCTCTGATGCCCAACTGCACAAAAATCTGGAACAGCGGGATGATTAGTACCAGCGTTGGGATCATCTGCGTCGTCAGGATCAGCAAGGAGAAGAATGCCCGTCCACGATATCGGAGGCGCGATAGCGCGAAGGCGGCAGGAATTCCCACAAGCAAGGC
The DNA here is from genome assembly GCF_037162615.1 of Mesorhizobium sp. ISC15. Taxonomy (NCBI): domain Bacteria; kingdom Pseudomonadati; phylum Pseudomonadota; class Alphaproteobacteria; order Hyphomicrobiales; family Phyllobacteriaceae; genus Mesorhizobium; species Mesorhizobium sp. ISC15. Next base: position 102,655 of record NZ_JAVSPX010000003.1, read on the forward strand.
CAGGATCGTCGAGCTTAAGGACACGACAAGCGAGTTGCGTAACCACAACGGCAAGTCTGTATCCAGCAGAACTGAAACATAGTTATTGATGTGCAAGCCAGGTGCGAAATTCGGCGGAAAAGCGAATACTTCATCTGTCGTTTTCAGAGACGTGTTCAACATCCAGTATACTGGAAATAGCGCAACTGTGCAGGCCGCCATCATTGACAGCCAAAACAGAGCTCTACTCGCCTTCGTTTTCGATGCGGAGCGCATAGTTTCACTCCTCCGAGCGATAAAGAATAGCCAGGTAAATGGCCGAAAACAGCAGGGAAATGGCTAGAATGATCGTCGCTAGCGCGGCGCCAGTCCCTGGGTGGAAAAAGCGAAACACCTCATGATAAGCTTGAATTACCACGGTTTCAGTTCCTCTCGCCGGACCACCAGCGGTCAAAACGTAAACAATCGTGAATGCCCTACCAAAACTCCAAATTCCGACCAGCAGCATAAGAAAGATGCTGACTGTTTTAAGTCCGGGTAACGTCACGTGAAAAAACTGAGAAACAGGACCTGCACCGTCGACAACTGCTGCCTCGTACTGCTCTTTGGGAATGGACTGGAGGCCCGCCAACAACATCACCATTCCTAGCGGGTAAGCCTTCCACACGGATACTCCAGTAACAGACATAAGTGCGTAGGGATTTCCATTGAGAAAGTCGGGTGCGGTGCCGGCAACTTCTGTAGTGAGGTAACGCAGAACGCCAAACTCATAGTTGAACATCCATGACCAGATTAGAGCTGTCGCAACATACGGGACTGCCCACGGCAAAATCAGCGCACATCGGAAAAACCAACGACCCGCAAAATCCCCGTGAACTAGTAGGGCTCCAGCGAGGCCAAAAATCCACACTAATATCACGTTGCCGGCCGTATATATTGCGGAAATTGCCAGCGCATTATAGAAGTATTTATTGGAGATAACGTCCGAATAATTTCTGAACCCAACAAACGTCGACCCGCCTGGCGAAATGTCGTTTGACACGAACGACGTCTTTATGGCTTCAAATATGGGGTAGAAGTACACGATGGTAAGCGCTATCGCGCAGGGCAAAAGGAACAAAAAAGGGGTCAACTGCTCACGTCGACTCCAACTTAGAGCAAGCCTCCGAGTGCGGCCGCGTGAAAACGCTGTGGCTAGGGGAACTGCCTTGGGCATTGGGCCATCCTTGAGTTAACGCAAACTAGCCGACCGGCCCCACCGAGCCGGTCGGCTATATGGTGTCAGTTCGCCTTCTTATCGGCTACGAACTTCTCAAGTTCAGCTTGCAGATCATTAGCGGTCTGCTGTACATCTTTATTATTGAACAGGATGTCTTCGATCGCCGGACCAATTATATTATAAATCTCAGGACCATACTCCTCCACGCCCTCAGGCGCATAGGATACGGCATGATCTCCCGCCTCAACAAACGCGCTGTACCAGGGATTCTGATCCACGAAACCAGCCGGGATAGAGCCTTTAACAGCGGGAAGCCCTTTGACGGTCTCAATGATGCCCTTCTGCATTTCGGGTTTCAGCATCGTAGCAATGAAGCGCCCGGCGGCGTCCTTGTTTTTCGCCGTCTTCGGTATGCCAAGGAAGACGGTGACCGCGGCGGATTGCTTTCCCGGAAAGGGCGGCGTCGTGGCATCGATATTTTTGTAGGTCTCTTTGTTCTGTTCAGCAGCAAAGCCCACGAGGAAGGGCCCGTTAATAAACGATGCGATCTTTCCGTCGACAAACAACTGCTGGGCTGCTCTACTGTCGACTCTAGGCACAAGTCCGTCGTCATAGACTTCCTTAATAAATCTTAGGGCAGCGATCGTCATCGCGTCGTTTGCTGTTGGCTTACCTGCCTTGAACCAACTTCCGCCAAACCCTAAAACGATTGGCGCGGTCGTAAGATAGGCATCCTGGGAAGGTCCACTTGTGGACAAACTGGAGAACCCAAACTGTTGCTTAGCAGGGATTCGTAGCTTCTTTATCGCAGCAAGGAATTCGTCAAGGTTTGTCGGCATACTCAAGCCGGCATCCCTGAACAGCTTTTTATTCACCAATAGAGCGCGTGGGTTCGTTTGAAATGCCACGCCATATATGTGCCCATCTTTGATCGCAATTTTATGCGAAACGCTGAGCTGATCAAGAGATACGCCAGCCAATTCCAGATACTTATCAAGGGGTTCCAGCAAGCCCTGCTTAACGTATGAGGCCATGTCTGGATCGAATAGAGTAACGATCTCAGACGGGCTGCCGGCCCGCACTTCCGAATACTGTTTGTCGAAAAAGCCCTCATAGGGGATGTTGATTGACTTGATAGTATCGCCAGAGTTTGTCTTCTCAAAGTCCGCCTTGATCTTGTTGAGGATTGCAGCGTTCGCTGATTCTCCCCACTGCCAAGAGGGGAAAGCAACATCAGCGGCGCCCGCCGCACCACAAATGCTAAAGGTAATTGCGCAGCCCATTGCGAGCAAAAGTCTAGTTCCCTTCATTTTCGCTCTCCTTCTCCCCTGGGAACGCTGCCGGCCATTCGACAACTGCATTCCTAACAGAACACTATTCCATTTGCTCCACGCGGTCAATGCCTTTCATTCCTTAGGGCCCACGTCGTCGATCCGGCATCGATTGTAACCTCGCGCCGGTGGCGCCGGGCCAAGACCGACAAGATCGACGGTGAGGCGCTGGTCCGGGCGTTACTGGCCCTACAAGCGAGGCGAGCCACGGGTGTGTGATGCTCCGGGTGCCGACGCCCGAGGAAGAAGACCGTCGCCGCATCTCGCGTGAGCGCAAGGCCCTGACGAACGAGCGCGTGCGACACGTCAATCGCGTCAAAGGCCTACTATTCGCCCAAGGCGTGTCCGGCTACGAGCCGCTGCGCCGCGACCGGCGGAAGAGATTGGAGGCGCTCAAGACCGGCGACGGCCGACCCTTGCCGGCCTATCTGCAGGCGCAGGTCGGCCGGGAACTCGACAGGCTCGAACTGCTGCTCCAGCAGATCAAGGCGGTCGAGACCGAGCGCGAGCGCGATGCCATGTTCGCGGCCACGCAGGTTGTCTCGCCGGCACCGGCGATGCTGCTCGACCTGAAGGGCACCGCCTGCGGCGACAATCGCCGTGCCGACATTTTCCCGACCAGCGCACATCGAAGGCTGGCTCCGTATTCGCTGGCTGTCGATTGGGCGGTTAAAGCGGTCTGGCAGTAAACCGATCGGCTGACGAGCTTCAAATTCTGAGCATAGGACCCGGCCAGCCTTCGATATGCGCGCCAACTTCGAAACCTTTTTCACGCATCACAATTCCGGACTGATCTGCTCGAGGCAATCGCCGCCAACAGGCTTGCACGAGCCGAGCGACAGCAGCCTGCTGTGGGATGCCGTGCGGATCATGCCGGCCAGCGAGAAGTTGGTCAGCCTATTCGAACCGCATGCCGATATCATCGCCAAAGGCAGCCGCGCACCCTTACAAGAATTTCTATTTACGTGTCCGCGAGTAGTTTCGGCAAAAGTGTAAGAACTTCGAACGCCCCTTCCTGAGGCGCTTTGACGAGCTTCGGAGAGCTTGCCGGCAGGATCTTTCAACCAGGATCCCCATCCCCTAGCGGTATCTTGATTTCAATATCGATCCGTCTCCGGTCGGGCCGATTTGCCAGATGGCAGCGCTCGTTCCAGATATGCGACGTCGCCAGGATTGTTGAGCTCCCAGAACTCTTGCCCGTCGTCGTCAACTTCGACAACATGCATGGCATGCCCATTTTCCAAGAACCGCAGTTGCTCGAGCCTTTCAGCGCGTTCAAGCGGACCAACAGGTAAGTGAGGAAAAGCCTTGAGACACCTGACCCGATACCCATAGAGACCGACATGATGATATACGGGCAGGTCGCCGAGCGTCGCCACCGAAGAGCCATGCGGAAGGAGCGCCTTTGAGAAGTAGAGCGCGCGATCTTTTGAATCTAACACACTCGTCGTGGCGCCGATCCGATCACTGCGGATGTCTTCGGCGATGCGAAGGTAGTTTTCGGCGCCACACCTGATGACAGGGGTGACTGCGTCGGCTTCGGGTCGCTCATCCAGAAAGCCAAAAATTTTGACGATGAAAGCCGGCGGCGTCAGTGGAGCGTCGCCCTGAAGGTTGACTACAAGATCGTCGTCATCAAGCCCAAGGATGCTGGCGGCCTCCGCCACCCTCTCGGTCCCGTTGCGACATAAGGCACTGGTGAGCAGCGCCGTGCATCCGTATCCTTCCACTGCCGCTGAAATCCGATCGTCGTCGGTCGCAACATACACTCCGTCGATGTCGCCGACCTTCCGGGCGACATCAATCGTGTGCAGGATAGCGGCTTTGCCATTGAGTGCGACGAGAGGCTTACCCGGAAACCTTGTCGACCCGTAGCGTGCAGGAATGATTATTGCCCGTCTTCTATACAATCGACAATCCGCCTAAACTATTTGAGATCGGACAGAGTATCGTTCTGTCTTCTTTCGATATCATAAGACGCCACCTTCGAATTGCTTTCTGATCTGACGCGCAATGATGATGCGCTGTATCTGATTGGTTCCGTCCCAGATTTGATGGATTTTGGCATCGCGATAGAACCGCTCGATCGGATATTCTTTGGAGTAACCATAGCCCCCGAATATCTGAAGGGCGTTAGAAACATTCCTCACGCACATATCGCCAGCGAAGAGCTTGGCATGCGACGACTCTTTGGTGAAGGGTAGACCAGCATCTCGGCGCCACGCGGCATTCCAGATTAGCAATCGGGCCGCCTCTATTTCGGCGGACATGTCGGCCAACATGAATTGGATAGCCTGATGATCAAATATCAGTTGTCCGAATTGACTCCGCTCGAGAGAATAGGCGAGTGCGCTCTCCATCGCGGCCTGCGCTAGACCTACCGCTTGCGATGCGGCACCCAGTCGTCCTGGGCCATCCAGACCCTGCATGACAATCCGGAAACCCTCGTTTCCACCAAGCTGGTTCGCCGCCGGAATGCGGCACTCATCGAAAAAGACGGGGGAAGTGCCGAAACCGCGAATGCCCATTAGATCGAGCTTCTCGCCAACAGCCAGGCCTGGTGCGTTGCGCGGAACGATATAGGTGCGAATGCCTTTGTGGCGTAGCTCTTTATCCACCGTCGCGACGACGATGAAGTGGTCCGCGTATGCCGCGCCAGAAATGAACATCTTTTGCCCATTTAGGATGACCTCGTCTCCCTCATGGCGCGCGGTTGTGCGGACGGACGCGGCGTCCGAACCCGTATCCGGCTCCGTAAGGGCGAAGGAGCAGAGCTTCTCCCCTCGGATAAGCGGCGGTATGTACTTTTCCTTCTGCTCGTGCGTCCCCAGCGTCGAAATATAGTGGATCATCCCGTCGGTAAGGGTGATTCCATTGGACACCGTAGAGGACGCCCTTGCAATCTCTTCGACGACAATGCACCAGCTAAGCGTATCGCCCCCCTGCCCACCGAGCTCTTCAGGAGAAGTTAAACCAAGGAACCCCAATTCTGCTAAGCGTCGATGTAAATCCCAATCAAACTGAGCCGACGCATCAATTTTCGCAGCACGGGTCGCGACCTCGGTGGTTGCGACACTACGCGCCTGTTCGCGGATTGCCACTTGTTCGGCGGATAGCTCAAGATTCATATATTTCGCTCCGCAATTACCGATAGCTACGCTGGGAAAGAAGGCCGGGAAGGCTTCGAGGCAAAGTTAGGACACCTCGGAATGCGCTTGACCGACGCACGACCGATAGATAGAATGCCGTTCTTACTAGAACGACATCTTGGAGGCTCAAGTGCGGGTTGTCAACTCTCTTGTCGAGCGGTGTTTTGCTGTCGTTGAGCTGCTGGCAAACGAAGCATCAGCGATGCGGCTCGGCGAAATTGCCGAAAAGCTCGACCTACAAAAAAGTGCCGTCCATCGAATGCTCAATGTGTTGTGCGAAATGGGCTGGGTGGAGCAGGAGCCAGTCACGGGCTTCTACAAGCTCACCCTCAGACTTGCCATTCTTGGACAACGCTTCCTAAGCGCCACACACCTAACTGACGTCTGCCAGCCCGTGCTAGAGGAATTGGCCGCCCAGAGCGCGGAGCTTGTTCGCATGGCGGTCGTGCAGGGCGAGACCCTTACTTGGATCGCACAGGTTCAAGGCGCTCGGAACGGTTTGAAATATCAGCCCGAAATGATAGCGCAAGTTCGCTTGGCGACCACAGCCAACGGCAAGGCTTATTTGTCGACGCTAAGCCCGACAGAAGCAATCCGCATCGCGATCAATGACGGCGGCCACGATGGAGGGAAGCGATCTATGGCCTCCGTGGAAGAATTTATGGAGGAACTGAAGCTGACCCAGAGTAGAGGCTGGGCGATTTCCGTCGAGGGGGCTGAGCCTGGTGTCATTGCGATTGCTGCCCCGATTACTTTGGGCGGTGGCCAAACGGTGGGCACGGTCAGCGTCGCAGGTCCCAGTTCGCGATTAACCGCAGAGCGGCACGAAAAAATAGCGTCGTCGGTGTTGGCTACGGCTGGCAAACTCGGAGAGCTCTGGCCATTAAGGCAACAATACAACAACGCGAAGCAATCACCGTAGGCACTGTCCGGAATTGGGAGCTGCGGAACACGCCGTACCGGATAGCATCCTGTACGACCAGGCTAAAGAAGCCGCTCGACCTAATCGAGTCAGGGAGGCCGAGGTCAGAGCGAAGTGCTTGGGCATAGTTGTCGAGAGGAGATGGCCAGTCGAGCCCTTTCGGGGTGGCACGGTCGATGCCGCGCAGGGACTTGAGAAACTCCTGATGACGGTGGCGCTTCAGGCAGCGGCCGAATCCCGGCGATAGCGACATTGAGTGCAAACAAAGCAGTCGCCTTCTCGTCGATCAGGACTTTGTCCGGCGGTCGAGCTAGATGTGGAGCCTTTCCGTGGTGCGGATCGGCTTGCCGCGGATGATGCCTTCGAGGCCCATGGCTAGGCGCCAACAAGATATCGATCTCAGTATACAATTGATCTGACCGCCAGTGCGCGAATTTGCCATGACAAATTCGTGACGAGTATATGAACATGGCTGCTTCCGAGAGATGTTCAACAGAGCCATCTCGAGTGATCCGAATGGCAAACCGTAGTGCTCTCAATCTTTTTATAGGCGGTCCATGTTAACCGCCTGTGAAGCCTCCCCCCGTACTTTTCATCTCCTCCTCGCCTAGCTAAGACTAGACACGCTCGGTGATGCCGCCGCCCCGAGAATTATTCCCGTCGGTGGCGGAAATGAAAACGAGACTTCCGTTTAAGTGCGCGTGGAAGTTCGCGGGTTTGCGTTCGAAATATATTCCAAAATATAATTTGCTCTTGCTTGTCCCTTTCCTAGATAGATCGTGTAGGGCGGTCGACGACGGGGCCACCGCCTGCGAAGTTGCAACCATGTACCGGTAGGAGAAGCCTCCCAGTGACCCGTCTTGTTCAGCATCCTCCAAGACTGGACGCTTTCATCGCTTCCGAGCGAGTCATACTTCGGTCAAGTACCCCGGATGATCTCTGGTGTTATACGCCTTCGATTCTTGTGGCGGCTACAGGTCGGACTTTAGTGTCGTTTGACCTGAGAGAGCCAGGTGTCGCTCCCCTCAGCATCTCACAACCCGCAGCAACAACGCCCCGTAAATTTCCTTTCTGCCACGTGCTCCTCTTCTTAGCGGGAGAGGTAATATATATTATGTGCGATGCCGGCAGCCTTTTCGCTTGGCTTACTAAAACCTCATTACCTTGCACCCCTGTGGAACTTCGGCATTTCATTTACTAATCATTGGGAGGCAAAAGTGAACAGTTCGTACACTCGGTCCGAAGCTCTCCTCAAGAGAGCGTGTGCTGTCGTCCCAGGAGGTGTTTCGAGCGGAAATCGAGCGAATTGGACTCCATTTCCCCTCTACTACGATCGAGGTGATGGTGCCCGCGTATGGGATGTCGACGGTAACGAATGCATTGATTACGTTTTAGGCAGGGGACCACTGATCCTTGGTCACGGAGAACCTGAAGTCGTAGATGCGGTATACCGTCAACTTAAAATGGGCCAGTTTTATGCCGGCCAGACAGAGGCAGAGATAGAACTTGCAGAGTTAATTTGCTCGCTTGTGCGCAATGCTGAAATGGTCAGATTCTGCAATTCTGGATCAGAGGCGATACATGCGTGCATTCGACTAGCTCGATCGACAACTGGTCGAGAGAAAGTCATCCGATTTACAGGTCATTATCATGGATGGTATGATGGCATTGCATGGGGATTTTCGGGCGTGAACGCCAGCCCTGACGGTCCATCTCTGCCTGTGCCGATGTCTCTCGGCCAACCCTCTTCTGATGCCTCGAACATAGTGGCTGTTGAGTGGAATGATCCGGAAGCAGTCACAAGAGCTTTTGAGAATTGTCGTGGAGAAATCGCGGCGGTCATTACCGAGCCAATCATGTTTAATGGTTTTTGGAGCAATATCCAACCGCTCAGAAGTTTTCTCGGATTTCTTCGAGAACAATGCGACGCGAACGGCACGCTGTTGATTTTCGACGAGGTCCAAACCGGCTTTCGCATTTCGTTGGGGGGAGCTGTCGAGCATTTTGGTGTCGCCGCAGATCTTAGCGCGTTTGCAAAGGCACTGAGCGGAGGCGTCTGTCTCGCTGCTTTTGCTGGCCGTAAGGAGGTTATGAGGCGCCTCGTTGAAACCAATACCGTGCATACCGGAACCTATAATGCCTACCCGCCGGCCGTCGTGGGAGCGCTGAAGCATCTGACCCTCTTAGCGGCAAGTTCCGGCGCAAAGCTCAAGCATGTACATCATCATGCAGCGTTGCTCGAACGAGGCCTTAGAGATCTAGTCAAGCAAACTCAGTTACCTTTTCTCGTTCGAGCGAGCCCGGGCGCAGTCACGACAGCCTTCAGAGCCGCGCCGACGCCGGTCACCAACTTTCGTTCGGCTGCTGAGGGCCTGGATTTTAGACTTCAGCGCGCATGGCACCTCGCATTGCAGAATCGAGGAGTCCGGATCACGCCTGAAGGCCTGTGGTACGTTTCCGCAGCGCACTCCGCCAACGACATAGAAATCACCATCGATGCTGCGCGGGATGCGCTTTACAACATATCGTCACAATAACACAAGGAAGATGCCCTATGCTGGCAGGATCCAACAGTGTTGCTCGCCTTATTTCTCCCCGCCGCTTGATCCTGACGTGCGATGCACTGAGCGAGGATCTTCCTCGGGATTTCATACGAATCAGGATCGAATTTTGTGGGGTCTGCGGAACAGATAGATCGTTCTATCTGGGCCACCGCGATGAAGGCTACCCAATCAGTCTCGGCCACGAGCACTGCGGCACTATTGTCGCCGTCGGTGACCAAGTCACTTCCTGCCAAGTTGGAGATTTTGTGGCGATCGATCCAAATTTTCGATGTGGTTCTTGTCACTATTGCAGGGTAGGCGCCGGTCATTTGTGTGAAAAGGCGACGGTTAACTGGTATTCGAATCGCGGCTATGCTAACTTCATCGATATAAAAGCCTCGTACGCACTTAAACTGCCGGAATACAGGTCCCGTCATCTGGGGGCATTGGTCGAGCCATTATCAGTTGCGATTAACGCAACGGAGATCTCTAAATGTACTCTGGCTGATGAGGCGTCTCTTGTACTTGGCGTTGGCGGAATGGGAACGTTACTGATCTTCAATCTCCTTGAGGCACAGGATGGGGAAATATGGATCTATGACAATGAACCTCACAAGATGGCCGGTTTAAAAGCCCTTTATCCGAGCCGGATTAAAATATTGGAGGACGCCGATGACCGTGTGTTCAGCGTAGTTTTTGAGGCAACTGGCAGTTCGGACGGCTTTGTCCACGGGTGCGCTCGGTTAGCGAAGCTCGGCAGGCTTATTGTCGTGAGTAGGTATCATTCGGATGAGCCTGCCGTCCCCGATAGGCTCCCGTGGAAACAGCCTAATATTTACTTCGTCCACCTGAATGGAAATGGTGAGTCCTTCCCTAAAGCAGCTGCTTTGATGAAAAGGAGCTGGGGGCGGGATCACGACCACCTTCTCAGCTTCCACTCCCTCAGCGATATTGATAAGGTGTTCTCGGAATATGGATCTCTTCCTGCAAATAAGAAGATAATCACAATGGAGTGAGAGTTGTCGAGCACGTTGCCTGAGCGGATCGCTTGTCGGCTTCTGCTGGCCGTGAAGGGGACGAGGAAGCGGGTCGCTCTGATGACCACCTGTTGCGGCGTCACGCGCCGCGAAGGCGGTGCCGCATCTGATATCCGGCGATGACGCAGAACTGGCGGCGCAACTGGCAGCACGTTGTGCCGTTCTTCGTCTTCCCTTCACTGTCGTTTCGTCTCGCTTGCTTCCGTCTTGGCATGGCCCCTCTCAACGTCATCGTGAGAGGCCAGACTGCCAGAACGGCGCAGCCGAGAACCGACCGCCAAATCCGCTCCCGAAACTGTCCGGGATTTAGCGGAATCGCTGGAATGCGAATTACTGAAATCAAAGGTGTCCGGGAATTACCGAAACACGCACCTCACACACGATCGCCAGCTTCTGCTCGACCGTCCAGGAGCGGTGCGTCCGCTGTCGGCCCGCACCCGTCAGCAGCGGCAGGCCCGCGGACGTGCTCGCATCAACCGTCGAGGGCTGCTCCATAGCCAGATACTTCATTCGCCAAGCGTCCACTTAATCTAAGCGGACACTACCGCCTCAAGGTACGCGTCAGTAGGCGGCCTTCGTCGTATGCATACTTAACTTACTGTCTGGATGCGGGTGGTCGAGATGAAGGCTCAGATCCGCTTGCACCTGCCGACATCATGCCCCGACCCCCGACCAGCGCATCCTGCGCATCGTCCTCGATCGCATCCCGCGGCTCGTGACATAGCCGACAGGGCGCCGACGCCCCCAAAAACGAACCCGCCGACCGCAACCCGCAAACCCCCGCCTTCCATCACGACGGCTCACCGCCGGCGCCCGAAGAGGGTTGGTAAAAAGCACGGCAACGGCGACCAGATCGCCGCTTCAGGCCGCCGAAAACTCATCGCTATGCATCAAGGCGGCTAGGAATCACCCTTTGTCTCTGCGGACCGCTCATCATAGGCTCCTTCACTGGAGACTCTGCATCGCACGTCAAATCAGGCGATTTCACGCAAGGCGCCTAATCTAACTCAGTAGCTCCGATAGACACTCCGGATCTGGTGCAATGTTCCAAGCGTTGACTCGGCAGTTTCCGTGCCGTGCGTCAAGAATGCAGATATGACCTGTTGCGACCTTGCCACTCTGCCTCCCCATCTTCACCTTGAGCGGATATTCGGCAAGCCGCATGAAGCAACGTAGCACGCCGTTGCTGGTTACGGCGAGCACCGCACTATCCTCTCCCTGCGTCCGGGCGAGTTGCTCCACAAATGTCCTTACACCATGCGCCAACGTGGCCTCGGAAGGGCTCCAACCAGGCGAGCCGGGCCACGCGCTGCTGCGTTCCCACGCCTCCAACTCCTCCCTCCCGAATTGGGCTATGATCTCCTGACTACTCAAACCCTCCCACGCACCATAGTCGATCTCAGCTAAGCGCGGATCGACAATCAGCACGGGCGTACCACCTATCCGCTGCGCGATGATCTCGGCATACTGACGCGTGCGTTGCAGCGGTCCGCAATAGAGACCGCCGAGCAAAATACCCGATTGGCGCAGAGCGTTGCCGAGATGCTGAGCCTGGCGAGAACCCTCTGCTGTGAGAGGCAGGTCATTTCTGCGGCCTACCCATAGGACCTTTTCGCCGCGCTCAAACGTGTTGCCATGACGGCTGAGGATAAGCTTCATGGATGATGCCCACCTATGTTGCAGATGATGCCGCCAATCTCGCGGACTACCTCAAGCCCCCACGAGATCACCCTCTTCGCCGATGATCGCTTCAACGCGTTTCAGATCATCTGGACTGTCGACAGCCCAGTGAGTCCGGCCGCCATAATCGACTTCTACCACCCGGACGGGAATCCCATGCTCGAGTGCGCGCAATTGCTCAAGCCTCTCAGAGCCCTCCAGGGGACCGGGTTCGAGACTGATATAACGGCGTAGGCATTCATATCCATATGCGTAGAGGCCAATATGCCGAAAGACAGGCAACAGGCCCGTACCATCACCTTGTTTGTCATCGCGCACGAACGGGATGATGGATTTTGAGAAATAGAGGGCATTTCCGCGCCGGTCGAAGGTCACTGTTGTGCCTCCGACCTCGCCGTGCTGTTTGGCCGTCCGCAGGGCTTCATAACTGCGCATGTCCATTCGCACCGCGGCAGTAGCGATTTCCACCGTCGGGTTGCGATGCATCTCATCGATCAGAGCGGTAATGGTCCAGGGCGGCGTGAGGACGGCGTCACCCTGGAGATTCAGGACTATGGCAGGCGTCGTGGCGAGCATCTCAGCTGCTCTTAGCACCCGCTCGGTGCCGTTTGCGCATTCTTTGGAGGTTATCACCACATCACCACCAAAGCTTCGGACATGCTCGGCGATGCGCTCATCGTCAGTGGCGACGCAGACCTCGTCGACTCCAGGTACAGCGCGGGCCAATGACCAGATACGATTGATCATGGTCCGGCCAGTGATCATCGCGAGCGGCTTGCCGAGGAAGCGGCTCGAGCCATAGCGAGCCGGAATGATGATGGCGACGGAGCTCGAAGCTTTGGTCATGTTTCCTCACTTTCAGCCACGCAAAAGCTCAGTAGACGAGGTTGCGGAATTCCTTGACGCGATGGAACGTAATCAGGTTTGCATATTGGGGATCCCTCCCCTCGTCATCCGCTGACCGGCACAACACGAGAAGATCATTGCCGTCGAACGCCATGCTCGGGTAGTTCCGTGCGTGACGTTCGGTCTGACCCGCGGCGACTAGTCCTGCAAAGCACCAATCGACGCAGTTTCTGGAGAAGTGAAGTTGCAGCCTGTGGCGCTCATTGTTCGGCAAATTGTAGCGCGCACGCGACATGTGCGTGAGGCGCACCATCGAGTCGGTCGCTTGTGAACTCAGCAACCAGTAGAGCCGGCTCTTGTCATCATAAAGCACAAAGAACTTCAGATGACCTCCCGGGAAAGGAATGAACAGAGCCCTTTTCCCGGACGGCATGGTCTCAAATGCCGTGGCCAGACGACCATCGTGCTGCTCGATAACCTTGACCAGGGCAGCATAGCCCGTTCCGCCCGTATTCGCCCGCAAGAAGAGGTGCAATGTGCGCCCGGCCGGATCGTGCCACAGATGTGCAGGATCCTGGAACTGGACGATATTCGGTTCAAGCCAGCCCATCGGTGCACACAGGCGCCCCGATCCGAGCTCGGCCGGAGCTCGGGTTGGTGTGCTATAGAATGGGATGCCAAAGAGATCGAAATCGCCATGCGACACTATCTCGTTGAACGCAAGGGCCTCCGAAATGGTCCAGCTCTTGGGGTCAAGGAGATCGCCGTCAATTCTCGCGCGCAACACCCGCGGTGCCAAACCGGCTGTGTTCCATCCCTCGATTGAAAGATCGCGCCGCTCGTCCAAGGCGAGGTAAACGTGCCGATTGGAGTAGTGCACGTTGCAGGACGACCCATGCCATTTCATGTTCGAGGTTAGTGCGACCGGCGCGCTCCATGTCTCCCCTTCATCGCCGGAAGCCATGATCATGAGATCGCCGGCATGACCAAGGATGTAGAGCCGCCCTCCAGCTATAAATGGCCGAGCATGCCAGAACGGAAACGTGTTTCGCTCAGCCCAGGAACAGCCACCATCGTCGGACACATAGACCTTGCCCATCCCGAAGCGCGTACCTCGTGCGCGAGACCCCTTCGGCCCGAGGAGATCTCTAACCCCGTCACCGCCTAGATCAAAGGTCGCTACCACTCTGCGCTTCGCCGTGACGGCGAGGCCCGGCGTGTAGCAATAGATATCCTGGGGCCGCTCGGACCGGTAGACGATCTCGAGGTCATCCGCTAAGGCGCGCATCGCCGAATCTCTCCCCTGATCCAGACTGCTGCCAAGAGAGCCGATGCTGTTCCGTCCCAAATGATCGCCGTTTGCACAAGGTTTCCTCACTCTCATTGCTCAGGGTGGACCTAGAATGTCCTGTCGAGAAATCAGGCCGACAAACCTTTCCTGGTCATCGTGCACTGGCAGCAACTCGATTTCGTGCTGACGGAAAAGCTGCACGGCTTGATCGAGAAACGCGTGCCCGGGAATCGCTTTGAGCGGCGGCTGCATGTGCCGCTCCACCGGATCGTTGAGGTCGGGAGTTGCGCCACGCTCGACTAATCGACCGATGGACTCCCCAACCAAGATACCGACGACTTTGAATCGCTCGTCGACGACTGCGGCGACGCCTGACCTTCGGGAGTCACGGCACATCGACAGGAGCGCCTGCGACAGTGGTGTATCTGGCCGGAACACGGGTATCGCCTCAAGTGGCCACATCAGGTCGCGTACTCGCATCAGCTCCCGTCCGAGACTTCCACTCGGGTGAAGACGTGCGAAATCCTGGCGCGTGAACCCACGCCGCTCCTGCAGGATCAGCGCTAGGGCGTCCCCCATCGCGGCCATAGCCGTGGTCGAGGTGGTAGGAGCCAGACCAAGTGCACACGCTTCCTGCATCAGCCCGATGTCGAGCACCACGTCGGCAGCCTGCGCCAAGGACGAGCTGGCGCGTCCCGTGATCGCGGCCACGATGACGGGGAGCTGCCGGACCGGGCGGATGAGTTGCAGAAGTTCAGCAGTCTCCCCAGAATTGGAGAGCGCGAGAATAACATCCCCGGCGCGCACGCGCCCTAGATCTCCATGTAAGGCATCGACTGGGTCGAGCGTGATGGATCGCGTGCCGGTCGATGCCAGAATTGCGGAGATCTTTTCTCCAACCAGTCGCGACTTGCCGATGCCGCACACGACGACAATGCCCGTTGAAGAGAGGATGTAGTCCGCGAGAATGCAGATATTCTCATCGATCCTGTTTGAAAGGCTTTCCAACGCGGCAGCCTCTTGGCGAATGATGGCCCTGGCCCGCTCAAGCATCACCATTTTGCTGTTGCTATGGCCCGCGCCACATCCGGAATGTTGCTGAGCGGGCTCTTCGTGCAGACGCAGGACTGTACGCCTGGGGCTAACAATTGCCTTGATAGCAGCCTCCATTCTAAGCGGCGATGCTCGCCTCTCGCAGTGACATCGAATTGGCGGCAGTATGGCCGACTGCTCGGAAAACGGGGTTATCTTTTGATTAAGTTATTGCTGCAGTTTCGTAACAGGAGGGTCGCTGTCGCTCTCCCATACGGATTACAGTATCAACGGCCAGATCGTCATTGTGAGTGCAGCGTCGAGCTGACTCTCGCCGCTCCTATGGTATCGTATGCGATTTGCGAGCAGCCATGGACGCATCCGCTTTTCACAGCTCGATGCCTTGGCGGATTTGATCAAGGGAGCTCGTGCAGAACCATAAATAAATACTTCACTTTTCGTCTTACGGCCAAGGCCTGCTTGCTGCAGCACACGGCGAGTAGCGGAGACGCTTGCGCGCCTCACCGGGTCACCGGAGGCGGTCGCCCGCCTCCGGTTCCCACAAACATAGCGTGCGGAGCTACCGCACTACGCTCTTCGGCAGTTGGTTCACAGCACGGCGAGTGCTTGCAGCGCCCGGTACGGGAGCCGCAGCTTCGGTCGCAGTATCGGGTTCCGTTCTTTGATCTGGTTGAAAGTATCCCAAGTAAGGCGGCCGCCATCCCGGCTGCGGCTGCGCAACATCCGGCACCAGTAGCGTTCCGTGACCCGATGTACCTTGAGCAACGACCGGAGATTTCCGGCGATGCCATAGCAGGCATAGTGGCCACGAAGAGCAGCGTTGATTTCGCTGACCTGATCGCTGATGCCGTAATGTCGAATACGCCGCATCAGTTCTTGCGCTGACGAGATGCTACGGCGAAGCCGAGACTTCTCCGTTCGCATCCCCACCTTGAAGTTACCCTTCAGGTTCCGCGAGCAGTACAGCGTCATACCCAAAAAATAGATTGTCTCTGGGCGACTTCTGCCGCGTTTGCCCGCGTCTCGCTGCGCGAACCGACCGAACTCGACCAGCTTGGTCTTGGTCGGTTCCAGGGTGAGGCCGAACCTGCCCAACCTGTGACGCAAGGCCTCCTGGACCTGGAGCGCGTCCGATTGATGTTGGAAGCAGATCACAAAGTCGTCGATATAACGTACCAACCGGGCTTCGCCCTTCAGCCGGACCTTCACGACACGCTCGAACCAGAGGTCGAGAACGTAGTGCAGATACACGTTACTCAGCAAAACGCTGATCGATCCGCCTTGTGGCGTTCCTTCATCGCTCGGGTGGACAGCTCCATCCTCCATGACACCTGCTTTCAACCAGCGCCTGATCAAGCTGATCAGACGCGGATCCCCGACTCGATGCTCGACAAACCGGAGCATCCACTCATGGGAAAGACTCTTGAAGAAGTTCTTCAGATCCGCCTCCAGCACCCAGCTGATCTTACCGCCGGCGATGACCTCGTTGAGGGTCGCAAGGGCATGATGGGCGCTGAGCTTCGGCCTGCCACCGAATGAGCAGGGCAAGAAGTCCTGCTCATAGATCGCCGACAGCACCTCGGCCGTGCTGCGCTGGAGCGCCCGGTCGGAAACAGTTGGCACCCCCAACGGGCGCTTTTCCGTCTTCCCGGGCTTGGGAATGTAAACGCGCCAGACAGCCGGCGCGCGATATCCCTGACGGTGAATGGATTGAAGCATCGGCTCTATCCATTCTCCAAAGCTTTCCTTCGCCGCCTCCGCCGTCTGCCCATCCACCCCGACAGCCGAGCGCTTCGGAATCCTCAATAGGTTCCTCTGCACCCGGTCGCGCGTGATATGATGGGCAAGCGACGTGAAGCGGAGTTTCGGTTCGCACCGAGCTTTCGCTGCTATGTGTTCAAGTCCCGTTTCCATGGTCAGCTGATCTTTCATGAAAGGCCGTGACTCCCGTTGGATGGAGCCCATGTTGCCCAAGAACACTTCAACTACCGCTGACCGCTTCCCCATGTGGCCGGCTCTCCCGTCCTCGGAGTACTATCAGTCAGTCTGACTTCCACCCGGCCATCAGGTCCTTCTCGCCTCATCAGCTTGTCGGTCCCTACAAGCTTGCGCTTGAGCCGAATGGATCTCCCTTGTTCACGACAAATCCTTTGGTTGCATGCTGGCGGTACGAACCCCGGAAGCACCTTGGACCACTCGCAGTATCGCGATCCGCGGTTCCGCCTTCCCCTGAGAGCGATAGGGTCGGCTACTCCGCTCACGTTCGATTTCGGGGTTATCTATCCGTTCACATATGTTCCGGCCTACAACCTCCATGTCTACGCTTCGCAGTGGCCGTTGCCGGACACCACGCAAGACTCAGTACACGGCTGCTCGCTAGGCTTTGCCGTGGCCGTCATCCCAGACGGCAGGACTTGCCGCGCTTGCAAGGCGCAATGCTCTCTCAGAACCGTGCGTGAACCTCTCAGCTCACACGGCTCCCATCAGGCAAACCTGCCGATCAGACCGAGTTGCCAGTGCACGAAGAGATCGGTGCGCTGCTCGACGATCCGTTGTAAGAACCGACTTGCTCGCGCCTTACCCCTGCCAAAGCGCTTGAACTTCCGCCTTGCCCACGCAAGCACCGTCTGATTGACGTAGCGAAGTATGGGCTGCAGCCCCGTTGGCGCATACCGTCCATAATAGCTGATCCACCCCCTGAGGAGCGGATTGATCAGCCGGGCGATGTCGTTCAACGAGAGCTGCGTCTGTCGGCGGATGTGCAAGTCCCTGATCTTTTCCCGCATCGCTTTCAGCGCCGAGGAACTGACCGCTGGTGTGAAGCCGCAAAACAGTCGCCCGCTTTGCGTTCCCCATACCGCGCGCGGTCGGAAACAATATCCGAGGAAGTCGAACGTCACGTTCGGATGTTGCCCTCTGCGTTTGGAGTCTCTGCAGTAGATGATCTTGGTCTTCGTCGGGTGCAGTTCCAGTTGGCATTCCGCCAGCCTCGCCTGAAGCGCAGCCTTGACGGCTTCTGCCTCCTGCTCGGTCCGGCAGTGCACCAGCCCGTCATCCGCATACCGACACCATGGGAGGTTGGGATGTGTCCGTTTCATCCACAGATCAAACGCATAGTGCAGAAAAAGATTTGAAAGAATCGGCGAAACTACGCCCCCTTGCGGAGTTCCGCAGTTTCGTTCAATCCTTTGTCCATCCTTCTCCATGGGCGCTGCCAGCCATCTCTCGATGTATAGTAATGCCCATTTGCTCTTTACGTGCCTGCGAACTGCCGTGAGCAAAAGCTCGTGCGAGATGTTGTCAAACAGACCCTTGATGTCGAATTCCAGAACCCAGTCATATTTCCAGCACCGCTGACGCGTGATCCCTACGGCATCGAGTGCCGATTTTCTCGGTCTATAGCCATAAGAATCTGACAGGAAAATCTGATCGAGCTCCGGTTCGATGAGCTGCTTGACCACCATCTGCGCGATCCTGTCGCTCACGGTGGGCACACCCAAAATCCGCTGGCCCCCAGTCTTTTTCGGAATGGGGACGGCACGCACCGGTGGCGGAAAATAACTTCCCGAGCTCATCCTGTTCCAGATCCTGTAGAGATTCCTCCCCAGGTTGGCTTCGAATGCCTCGATCGTCTGCCCGTCCACGCCAGCCGCACCACCATTGGATTTGACCGCTTTGTAGGCTTCGTACACCAGCCGCTTATCGATCATAAACGGCTTGTCTGTCACATCTGTCGTTGTCATCCTGTTGCCAGTTGCTCGAAAAATACGACCACCTGATCCGACCCCTTCGCTCCAGCCCCATTACAGGACCTTCGTCACTACTACGGGTCGATCCGCCCCAACCTCCTGCATCGGTACTCTCGCCTCACGGTGGTGTGCCGCTTGTGCTTCTCCCTTGGCATCAGAAAGCTGGTTCCTGCAGTTCCGCGCAAAAGCCTGCATCCGGCTCATGCCCCCTATACGCCGTCCACTGTCCGCCCAGTCATCAGGCTCCCGACGGACCTGTCCCGAGAGATCCATACGCCCTCGGTTTTAGTGGTGTTAAAGAGTTCTAACGACGCGTCATCGAAGGGTTTGCTTGCGCTCATCTTCCGGATGCCTACCTGCCCCGGATCATGTCCGCGGCTTTTGACCCAACGCTAACCACCATGGCTCTTCTACCACAGCAGCTTGGGCTGGTTTGAGACCCGCTCCTGAAAGCCGATCCCGAGGGGCCTACCCTCATCTCTCACGCAGCTTCTCAGCATATTGTCAGTTCACCATCGAACCTCCTTCTGCTTGCTGCAGCACACTATGGACGGGCACTAGCTAGAATCTAAAGTTCGCCACATAAGGTCCGTTCGGCCGTTCGGCCTTTTGGCAGAAGCGCTTCACGGAGGAGAGGATCTCGTCGGCTGTCTTGGTCCACCTGTAGGGCTTGGGTTCTCGGCACGCTCAATGAAGCTTCGAATGTCGGCCTCAAGCTGGCTGGTTGAGGTGTGAACACCGCGGCGCAATTGCTTGCGGGTCAGTTCAGCGAACCAGCGTTCGACCTGATTGATCCAAGATGCAGATGTGGGCGTGAAGTGGACATGGTAGTGAGGCCGGCGCGCCAGCCATGACCTCACCAGCGCGGATTGTGGGTGGCATAATTATCCATGATGATGTGGACATCGAGACCGGGCGGCACGTTGACTGCGGCGCGGCGATCAGGATGAGATTCTCCCCAGATCGCCGCGCTGTACGTTGACGCCGATCTGCTTGAGAAAGTCCAGAAATTCGCTGGCCCTGTGCCGCTTGTAGCATTTGCCAATCACAAAGCCGGACGCCACATCGAGCGCCGCGAACAGCGAGGTCGTCCCGTGGCGGACATAGCTATGGGTTCGGCGCTCAGGGATGCCCGGCATCATTGGCAGGACAGGTTGCTCGCGGTCGAGTGCCTGGATCTGACTCTTCTCATCCACGCTCAGCACCAGCGCCCGGTTGGGCGGCGAAAGGTAGAGCCCGAAATGTCGCGGACCTTGTCGACGAACAGGGGATCGCTCGACAGCCTGAACGTCTCGAAGCGATGTGACTGCAGTCCGAAGGCGGTCCAGATCCGGCGGATCGTCGTATGCGAGAAGCCTGTCACGGCTGCCATCGAGCGGATCGACCAATGGGTCGCATCGTCGGGCGTTGAGCGCAGCGTCCGCTCAATCAGGGCAGCGACCTGATCATCATCGATCGTCCGGGGTCTGCCCGGCCGGGCCTCGTCCAGCAGACCCTCGATACGATCACGCAGGAAACGCCGCCGCCACTTGCCGACGGTATGCTCATGCACGCCCAACTCGGCCGCAACGACCTTGATCGCAATGCCGTCAGCGCAGCGAAGGATGATTTGACATCGCTCGGACAGAGACCGCGCCACACGTCGCCGTCGAACTTGCCGCTCCAGGTAATCCCGCTCTTCAGCGCTCAATACGAAAGGTGTCGTCGGTCGCCTGTCGCGTTCGCCATCGCTGCGCTCCATCTCAATGCAGCGCAGCCTACAATGAAGCGTACTTCAGTTCCAGATGACTAGATTGTGAAAAGGCTTTCCTGACGTCGATTGTCCGCGCGAGTGGGTCACCCACGACAAGCGCTCGGTGCTGTCCCGAAGACATCGCGGAAGCACTTCGAGAAATGGGAGGAGGAGAGGAAGCCGCTCGCGACCGCAACTTCCAGCAGCGGCAGGTTAGTCTGTTCGATCAGGCGCTTCGCCCACTCCACCCTGACGCGCAAATAGTACCGCTTCGGCGAGCACGAGACATGGCGCTCGAACAGCCGCTCGACTTGACGCCGAGAAAGTCCGACGCATTTCGCGATATCTTGGAGGGGGAGCGGATCTTCGATGTGCTGTTCCATCAGACGGGCGACTTCGGCAACTTTCTTGCTTACGCCAACATATTCCCCGCCGGTCTCCCATTGCCTGCAGGAACCAGAACGCCATTGGCCGGCGGTAGTGTGTCGGCAGACGGCCGATGCGTTGTCTCTCCCGAGGTGATCGGAAATCAGTTCCATCGCAAGATCGAAGGACGCGAACTCACCCGCACAGGTCACCACGTCCCCATCCCGGACAAACAGGCTGTTCGTGACATGCAAACGGCCGAACGTCTCAGACAGCGCCGCCAGCTTGTTCCAGTGAATCGTGCAGGCAGCGTCAGTCAGAATGCCGCTTTCCGCCAGCAGCCAAGTTGCCGTGCCAAGCGCTGAGATCGGAACGCTGTGCCGCCTGTAAAGACGCAGAATGTTCATGAGAGAGGCTGACGCATGCCTTTCGACTTTTTCACCTGCGCAGACAATTACCATATTGGGCAAGCCGTTGCTCCGCAGATAGCTTGCCACGCTTGCAAAAGACTTACCAACGGACACAAAGATGCCACTGGCGCATTCGACCGGCTCTCCGTCCGGACTAGATACTGCCCATTCAAAGAAGGAGCGGCCCGATATCGAGTTCGCTAGCCGGAGCGGGTCAACGAATGATGACAGGCTTAGCTGGGAAAAGCCGGGTAGAAGCAGAATAGCCAGACGATAGACTCCGCACTGATCGTAGCGAGTGACGACCTGCCGCTTTATGTCCCATTCGACTGTGTGCGAGCGGTCTATTGTTGAGTTCATTCAGCATCCATACGATGGCTTTATCCGATAAAGCACCTGACGCGACCAAGGGTCTCCCAGGGCTTTAAGTGGGTGATTAAAATCGACTGAGGCATGGGTTATTCCAGGGGGCGCTAGCGCATAGGCGAAGAGCGGTGGCAGGGAAAGGCTCGTCCCATCGCGTTTCAAGATGTTCGCTCGCGACAACGCGAACACTGGCAAGACTTGGCATAACGCCATCTCTGGTCCGGCAAGTGACGGGTTTCCTGCGATCCTTCCAGCTCCGCTGTCTAGCTTGTGACCAGGGGACACGACAGGGGTTCGTCAGCTTGCTCCGGCACGGATGCTCGGTCGCCGATCGTGCCACGGTCTGGCTTCCTCCAGATCGCGTGCGACGCGGACAAGAGTGGCCTCGTCGCCAAAGCGGCCGACGACCTGAACACCGATCGGAAGCCCACTGGTGCTTTGCGCCAAAGGCAGGGACACCGACGGTTGTCCGGTAACATTGAACACGCCGAGATATTGATAAGATGCGGCATCCGCATCCATGAACTCCTCAGCGCAGATCGTCGGGTGAGTGGCACAGTAGATGCCGCCATGCGGCACGGCCATCGATGGCATCGCTGGGGTCAGAAGAATGTCAAAGGCGTTGATCGCCTCGCCGACCTGCAGTCTCATCTTTCGTATGGCCTCGTGTATCTCCGCGGCATAGGTTAAGGGCAACGTCCGACCATGTTCATGAAGTTTAAGATTCACCGGCTCCAAGGTTTCCGCATTGATTGTGCGGCCCATGGCCCGCGCTGCGGATTCGAGCCAGCTCGCGCGAAAATCCACCATGCCGAGCATTATTCTTCGGTACTCTGCGGGATCATGCGGAGGTTTGATGTCCGTGACCACGTGTCCCATTTCCTCAAGGAGTGCGGCCGTTTCCTCGACCGCGCGCAGAACTTCTGGCTCAATCTCGACCGACCCCCATTTGGTTGTCGCGACGCCAACTCGCAGTGTGCCGGTCAGTTGTGACAATTCCTCGACATAAGGACGGTTCGGCTGAACGATGATGAATGGATCGCCGGGGTGAGGACCGGAAAAGACATCCAGGGCCGCGGCCATATCGCGAACGGATCGACAAACAACAAACAGTCGACCAAGACCAAATGACGAGTCCTGGTTATTCGGACCGCCGGAAACGCGTCCGCGGGACGGGTTCAGACCGACGAGACCACACCAAGCCGCCGGGATCCGTATCGATCCGCTACCATCGCTAGCTGACGCAATCGGCGTTATGCCGGCTGCCACCGCCGCTGCCGAACCCGAGGACGACCCCCCTGCGGAGCGTTTCAAATCCCATGGATTGCCGGTAATGCCGTTTAGAATGGACTCGCTCATCCCGGATGCCCCAAACTCCGGCGATGTTGTTCTTCCAAGCGTCCGAAGCCCCGCTAGCCGGGCGCGACGCATAAAGTAGCTGTCGGTGTCACAGCGCTGACCTCTCAGCAGGCGGCTTCCTACTTCCTCCAAGCGGCCAGCCTCCGTAAAACCGTTATCCTTTCGAAGAAACGGTACGCCATGGAAGGGTCCGGAGTCCGCGCCAGCCACGGTTTCAGCATCTTCATAAAACTCGATGATGGCATTGATGCGAGGATTGACCTCATCATGGGCCTCCCGGGCCAAGCGCGTCAACTCAACAGGAGTCACTTCGCCCGCTCTCACGAGCGAGGCCAGACCAGTAGCATCATAGTTGACGTATTCGCTTAATCTCATCGCGGCTATTCCTTAGTTCTCTGTTTGATGTCTGCGACACGCAGCGTGATCACGACTTGTTTCAAAACCTGGTTCCAACCGGAGGCTGAGGTCTTCCATGTGGTGGCGGAGCGATGCAGCCGATTTCGCGGGTCGATGTTCGGCAAGGCGACGCGGGTGGTTCATTCGCAATCAATGAAATTAGCAATACGATGGATCCCGGCGCCGCTTACCACGCCCAAGGCCCATGGCGTTCCGCAGAAAGAAAGACGCATCAGCTCTTGACTGCTCCCCGCTTAAGGATCGCGCAGCCCGTTATGGGCGAGAGTCTAGTTCCCCTCATTCCTTACCCCTCCACGATGCAACTCTAAGAACTATGTTCTTATAAGAACGATATTCCAGACAAAGCGAAAGGTCAATGCGTTTCTGGCGCGTCCGTAGCGCATCCGACGGCAAGCCCCGGACGTTTCCCTTCCGTCTGTGCTTCACGATGGACCGGCCGGGTGCGGCGCGGCGATCAGGATGAGATTCAGCGTCAATCAAGATGAGACTCGGCGGGGGTGGTGTGACGCAGTGAGGGCGTAGCCCGAACGGAGTTACACCACCCCCGCGGCGTCACTGCCGACGTCTGTTGAGCGCGGTTGGCTGAAGTACCTTGGCGATTTTCTGGAGAATGGAGAATCACCTTTGTGCCAGGCCGTCATGTAACCGACCATCAGATGAGGCTCTTTATGAAGTTACGACAGGAACATACCACCGAGGTTGCCGCGGCCAAGGCGTCGATCAGCAGAGCGACGGCCTATCGCATCAAGAAGAATCCGGACCTGCCATCGCAAAAGCAAAAGGCTCGCGGCCGGCGACGGCCTGACCCTCTCGAGCACATCTTCGATGCCGAGGTCGTTCCCCTTTTGAAGGCGGCGCCAGGCATCCGTGCTGTCGCCATCTACGAAGAGATGCTGCGGCGGCACCCGGAACTGAGCGAGGGCATTCGCCGGACCCTGGAGCGGCGCATTCGGTCATGGCGCGCCATCCACGGCGAAGAGCAGGAGGTTATCTTCCGTCAGCTTCACGAACCCGGCCGGCTCGGACTGTCGGATTTTACTGACATGAGCAGCTTGGGCGTGTCGATCTCGGGCCAGCCGCTCGACCATCTGCTCTACCACTTCCGGCTCGCGTGGTCAGGCTTCGAACACAGCCATGTCATTCTCGGCGGTGAAAGCTTCGTGGCCCTGGCCGAAGGACTGCAGAACGCGCTCTGGTCACTTGGCGGAGCGCCGCTCTATCACCGCAGCGACAGCCTGTCGGCGGCTTTCCGCAATCTCAGTGCCGATGCGAGGGAGGATCTCACGCATCGTTACGAGGAGCTCTGCGCCCATTATCGCATGACGCCGACCCGCAACAACAAGGGCATCGCCCACGAGAACGGGTCGATCGAAAGCAGCCATGGTCATCTCAAGAGCGCCATCCGTGACGCCCTTCTGATGCGCGGCAGCAAGGACTTTGACGATCTCGGTGCGTATCGTGCGTTCATCGATGAGATCGCCAGCCGGCACAACGCCAATCATGGCAAACGCATCGACGCCGAGCGCCCTCATCTGCAGGAGCTCCCCGATCGGCGGACCAGCGACTTCGAGGAGGTGGTCGTGACCGTGTCGCGGACCGGCGGCTTCACCTTGCGCAAGGTCTTCTACACCGTTCCCTCCCGCCTGATCGGACATCGGCTTCGCGTCCGGCTGTTCGACGATCGCCTCGAGGTCTTTGTCGGAGGAACACAGCTGATGACGCTTCCCAGAGGCCGCGGGCATGCGGATGGAAGGCACGATCAGGTCGTCAATTATCGGCACGTCATCCACTCCCTGCGCAAAAAGCCGATGGCGCTTCTTAATCTCGTCTATCGTGACAAGCTCTTCCCGCAGCAGGAATACCGCAGGGCCTTCGATGTGCTCATTGAGCGGCTGCCGGACAGGCAGGCCTGCAAGGTGATGGTCGAATTGCTGGCGCTGGCCCATGATCGGGGCTGCGAGCGCGAACTTGCCGAGCAACTCGCCGAGACCCTCGACGCCGGCGACCTGCCCGATATTGCCGTCTTGCGAACGCTCTTCGGCCCGGATCCCGCACGGCTGCCGACCGTCTCGGTGCAGCTCGCTTCCCTCAACGGCTATGAAGCTCTGATCGGCACGGCCTATGTGGGAGACGCCGCATGAAGGCCGCCCACATCATCGACGAAGCCCGTCTCGGCATCATGCTCAACGACCTCAGATTGCCGACGATCAAGACCCTGTGGCCACAATTTGCCGAACAGGCCGATAAGGAAGGCTGGCCCGCCGCCCGGTTCCTCTCGGCCATTGCCGAGCATGAGTTGGCCGAGCGCGATCGGCGCCGGGTCGAACGTCATCTGGCCGAAGCGCATCTGCCGCCCGGAAAGACACTCGACAGCTTCGCCTTCGACGCCGTACCCATGGTCTCCAAGGCGCAGGTCATGGCCATGACCGCCGGCGACAGCTGGCTCGCAAAGGGTGCCAACATCCTGTTGTTTGGCCCGCCCGGCGGCGGAAAGAGCCATCTCGCCGCAGCTATCGGGCTCGCCCTCATCGAGAACGGCTGGCGCGTGCTGTTCACCCGAACCACCGATCTCGTTCAGAAGCTTCAGGTCGCACGGCGTGAGCTGCAGCTCGAATCCGCCATCGCAAAGCTCGACAAGTTCGATCTGCTGATCCTCGACGATCTGGCCTACGTCACCAAGGACCAGGCCGAAACGAGCGTGCTCTTCGAACTCATCTGTGCAAGATATGAGCGGCGTTCCATCATGATCACCGCCAATCAGCCCTTTGGAGAATGGAACAGGGTCTTTCCCGACCCCGCCATGACCCTCGCCGCGGTCGATCGGCTTGTTCATCACGCAACGATCTTCGAGATGAATGTCGAAAGCTACCGGCGCAGATCCGCCATGGAAGCCAAACGCCAGCGCGGCAGGCCCGCCTCCTACGCGACAATCAAAAACATGCACGAGCTTGTCGCGGAGCGACGATCAGAAAACGACGAAAACCTTGCCAGCCACAATCAGCATGATAATTTGCCCATGACCCGCGCTCTGAGAGTCTCATCCAGATTGTCGCGCAGGTCTCTCCCAGATCGCCGCGCTATAGGCCGGGCGAGGAGCGGGGTGATTTCCCCTTGGGGGTGCCCCTTTCCGTCGCTTGCTTCTCGCCGCTCTCAAGAACGCCAGCCCGATTAGCGGTAGGTTTCGAGATCAGCAATCCTGTGCGCCATCATCCCCAGCAGCCACATCGTGGTTGACCGAGCCGAAGGAAACATCTCCAGACTACCCATCACCAGGACCTTCCCGCCTCGGCAACGATCATGCGGGAGGGCCACGCCTTTGAAGGGCGGCCTCTGGCTGTAATCAGCCGACTCAAACGCCGGGGCGAGCCAACGCTGCTTGTAGAATTGCCGGACGGCAGCCGGACCTACATTCCCGTCGCGTGGACGGATCTCGGGGGCATGGGTGGTGATTCCACGGTCTCGCCGGCAAATCACTCCAGCATTGGGCGGCTTTCAGACCTTCTGCATCTGCGCCTTCTGACCGACGCTCTTCTTGAGCGGCGCGGCGAGTCGCCGCCCGATGACAAGGAGGAGCGACATGCAACTGAAGCTGAGATTCGCCGAGGAAGACCGCAAGCGGCCTCCCGACCCACCCGCCTGGGAGAAGCTGGACGCCGAGGCGCGGGCGGAGGCGTTGCGCCGGCTCGCCCTCGTGATCGCGCGCATGCTGACAGTGAGGGAAGCCGGTCATGACTGAACACAGCAAAATCACCGCCGGTCACCAGGTCCGGCTGGCTGTCGTCTACCTGCGCCAGTCGAGTGCCTCGCAGGTGGAGAACAACCGTGAATCGACGGAGCGACAATACGCGCTGGCCGAGCGGGCGCGCGAACTGGGTTGGCCGGACGAGCGTGTCCTGGTCATCGACGAGGACCTCTGTCATCGGGCGATGAATATTCCCTGATTGTGGGCATCGAAAATTCCCTAGTTGGCGGGGCTGACCGATACGCTGATTGGAGATGCCGACGGGATCTACCACCCGGCCCTCTTCAACGATAGACTTTTGCTCGGCTTGAAAGGCGCCATGAGCGAGGCCGAATTGCACGTCCTGCGCGCCCGCCTCAATGGCGGAATCCGCAACAAGGCAGCGCGCGGCGAATTGCGCCGCGGCCTACCGGTCGGCTTCGTCTGGGGTGAAGAAGACGGCGAGATCCTGATCCATCCCGACGAGGCGGTCGTCCATGTCATCCGCACCATCTTCGCCCGTTTCGTCGAACTGGGCTCGGCGCGCCGCGTCTGGCTGTGGTTCCGCGAGCAAGGGATGAAGTTCCCACTGTGGCTTGGTGGACAGCACGAACTGCGCTGGGGCGAAGCCAGCTACCACGCCGTTCATGCCGTGCCTTGCCAATCCGGTCTATGCCGGCGCCTATGTCTATGGCAAGAATCGCCGGGAGACGGCGCTCGACGAAACCGGCGCGCGGCGCAAGCGGGTGCGCAAGCTGCCGATGGAAGACTGGCAAGTGCTGATCAAGGACCACCACCAGGGCTATATCGACTGGCCGACCTTCGAGGCCAATCGAGAGCGCATGGCGGCCAACACCCAGCCCCGGACGCACGCCAAGGTGCAGGAACAGGCCGGTGGCGCCGCCAGAGAGGGCGGCGCCCTGCTGCAGGGCATTGCCCGCTGCGGCCATTGCGGGCGACGGCTGCACACCCATTATCGCGGCCGTACCGTGACGCCGGGCTACCATTGTCCCGGCAAGGTGGTCGTCGAGGGCAGAGGCGTCCATTGCCTCAATGTCGGCGGCGGGCAGATCGATGAAGCCGTGATGGCGGCCTTCCTGGAAGCGCTGGAGCCGGTGCGCTTGGCCGCCACGCTCGAAGCGGCCGAGCGGCTGGAGAACGATCGCGAGGCGGCCCTCAAGCAATGGCGGCTCGACGTGGAGCGCGCCACCTTCGCCGTCAACCGCGCCGAGCGCCGCTATCGCGCCGTCGATCCCGACAATCGCCTGGTCGCCCGCAGGCTCGAGCAGGAGTGGGAGGAGGCGCTGCGCGCCCTGGAGGCGGCGAAGGCGGAACTGGCGCGGCGCCAGGAGCAGCGTCCGCGCGTCCTGTCGGCCACGGACCGGGAAAAGCTGCTTGCCCTTGGGGCCGATCTGGCGAGCGCGTGGCACGCACCCACCACCACGCCGCGTGACCGTAAGGAATTGCTGCGCACGCTCCTTGAGGAGGTCACCCTCCATGTTGATCGCGGCGAGGCAGCGGCGCATCTGGTGCTGCGCTGGAATGGCGATGCTACGAGCCGCCTCACCGTCGCCTTGCCGCGCTCGCGGCCGGCGACGGTTCGTACCGACGAGGATACGCTGGCACTGCTGCGGCGGCTGGCACCGCATTACCCCGACGCCGTCATCGCCGGCATTCTCAACAAACAAGGCCGCCGAACGGCGTACGGCCACCGCTTCGACGCCAACCGCGTCGGCTATCTGCGCAACCACTGGAAGATCCCTGTCTGCAAGGCCAAGCCACCGGCCGCCGACGGCGACATCGTCACCGTCCGTCAGGCCGCCGCCACCCTCGGCGTGGCGCCGTCGACGCTCCACCGCCACATCAACGACGGCCTCATCCACGGCGAACAGATCACGCCCGGCGCGCCTTGGCGCATTCGCCTGACGGCGGAACTCAAGGCCCGCTTCCTCGCCACACCCGGCGACGGCTTTGAACCGATCCGCGACGCCATGGAGACGCTCGGTCTGTCGTGCCAAAGTCTGTTGCAGCGGATCAAGCGCGGCGAGCTGGAAGCCGTCCATGTCGTCCGCGGACAGAGAAAAGGTCTATGGATCAAGATCATAGATCACAATCCCACCCTCTTCGAACACACCTCATGAACCAGGGGGGGACAATCGATCCAAGAAGGTGCGAATGCCGGCATCGAGCACCCAGTTCACACGCTGGCTCATGATCGCTGTATGCAGTGCATCAACGCCATGTGAGGGTTTCGCCCCGGCCCGGAAGCCCGTAGAACCCCAGGATGTCGGCCTAGTAGACAGCCTCGGCCACCGCATTAGATGATCTTGTCTTCCAGCGGTGGCCGAGATGCCTCCGCTATCCCTCGTTAGAAAGTCGCTCTTCTTCTTCAGTGCGTCGATCCAGCCAGTCAGCTAATAGATGTGGGCTAGGTGTTTGATCCGAGCTTTGATCCGGCGATATCAATCGGGAGAGGTCGACTATCATATCCCGACGTGGCGATCGGGTAGGCTTCAAACGAGCCGCAGTTGCCGTAGCATGCGGATTCCGATGTGAAGCCGGCCGCCATTCCGATCAAACACCGGCCACCATTCCGGTATGAAGCCGGCCACCGTTCCAACCAAAGACCGGCCGGTTTTCGGCACTGAAGATTACCTCCTGGGTGAGCAACTTTGGCATCAGTTACCTCGCGATGAACGAGGAGATTTTGATGCCGGCAAAGAAGGCTGACCATGAGACAGTTGAGACAAATGCTTCGGCTTGCCGGAAGCGGGACCAGCTCCCGCGAGATTGCGGTCGTGCTGGGAATAGCACGCATTACGGGTGCAGGATAATCTGCAGCGCGGCAATCGGGTTGAGCTGGCCCCTGCCAAGCGGGCTGACCGATGACGCGCTTGAGAACAAACTCTTCGCTCGCAATGGCGTCAAACAGGGCACGCGGCGGCGCACAGAGCCGAACTGGGCCCATCTTGCCGTCGAGCTCAAGAAGCCGGGCGTCACGCTCCTCATTTTGTGGGAGGAGTATCGAGGAAGTCATCCCGATGGATATGGCTACAGCCGTTATCTTGCCGCCAAACTTATGTAGTGGCTGTCGGGTCGAGCCAGGGATGTGGGCGGTTTCCGTGGCCCGGCCCGCAACGTAAGAAGGCGACGGTTGGCGTCTACAAGGCTTTTACGAATGCCATCAATGACGGCAGAGAACGTTGCCGAGGCGGCCCCCTCAAGCTGCTGATATCAAGCTTGGCCAATGCCTTAGCCTTCGCCTCCATGTCGACCTCGGCGTAGATATGCATGGTGTCCAACGACACGTGGCCCAGCCAAGCGCGGATGGTGTTGATGTCGACACCGGCGCGCAGGAGGTGGACGGCTGTTGTGTGCCTAATCGTATGCGGACTTACACGCTTCGCGGTCAACGTCGGCACGGCTTCGCTCGCCATAGCAGCGACACGTTGTATTCCGAACCGTGTCAAAGGCTCCTTCGTCCGCCCCAGAAAGACCGCGTCACTCTTGTCCCGCCCAGTCACGAGGCGGGCCAGAGACGTTGCCGTCGTTGGCCACAATGGGCAGATTCGGACCTTGCCATGAAGGCGCACTGACGGGGACGCGCCCAATTGGAGATCGCCGACCGTCAATTTTGCTGCCTCATCGGCGCGAGCAACGCTGTTGTACAGGAATAGCAGCACAGCATGGTCGCGCACCCCAAGGCTGGTGCGTCTGTCGGGTTGACTGAGCAACGCGTCCATCTCGGCCTTTTCGAGATATCCGATCGCCGTCTTGGCCGTCTTCTTGAACGGCACTGCCCGTATCTCGGAACACCAGGCCAGGTGGACCGGCGAACGCGTGCCGATGAAGCGCGCCAGGGAATGGATGGTCGCAAGCCGTTGATTGCGGGTTGCGTCGCTGCGTTGGCGATCGTGTTCCATGTGGTCCAGGAATTTGCGGACAATTGCCGGAGTCAGATCTTCTACGGTCATGCGGTCGATGGCACAGCCTCCCATCCTGCTTGCAAACGGCAGCAACAGCGTCAGCGTGTCGCGGTAGCTGGCTTGGGTGTTGCGGGAAAGATTGCGCTCGGCGACCAGATGCTCCAATAGGAAACGACGTATCCACGGGCCAAGGAGGCACCCTTCATGGTCGGTCCCCATCGCGTACTGCGCAAAGCACTGGCTGGCTGTCTCGAGGAGATCCGGCGTCATCTGCAAATAGCGCTGGGTTGAACGAATATCGATGTGGCCAAGATAGGTTGCGAGTTGCGGAAGTAACCGCTGCACGTCTTGACCGGAGCGATACCATGCGATCACCCGGTGCACGGCGGCCGTGTGACGAATATTCGTGCAGTCGTGGCGGCCGAAGCTCGCCGATAGGGCAACTGATTCCGGCGGCTCGTCGGACATGCTGGAACCAGGAAATGACCCGCACGTAGTGCCACGCCCGGCCATCGCGCGTGATGAACAACGGGGATTCTTCCCGCGCGGCAAAGGGAGAAGGCGCCGGCGACAAGGTCTGCATGGACTATTCCGGCAAGAAGATCCCGATCGTTGATCGAGACACCGGCGATATCCGTGAGGCGGAGATCTTCGTGGCAGTCCTGGGTGCGTCCAGCTTCACCTATGCCGAAGCAACCTGGATCCAGACACTGCCTGATTGGATTGGTTCACACGTCAGGATGTTTCGTTTCTTTGATGGCGTTCCCCGACTGATCGTCCCCGGTTACGTGCCCGGGCACGTAATCGTTAGTTTTGTGTCCCGAACGGTTATGTGCCCCGCAGCCTGTTGATCCAACCGTTCTCGATGACGGCGAGGCACATAACGATCAGAGGCCGGCGAGCCATTCGAGAAGTTTTGGCTCGCTTTGCCAGACTGGTCTTCGGGGCGGTCCCACCGAAGAAGTCGAAGGCACCTGACAGGCCTCAAGCGCCTCCTGCTTCATCTTGATGCTGATCTCGGCATATCGGTTGGTCGTATCCAGGCTGACGTGGCCAAGCCAAGCGTCGATCAGCAGAGCGACGGCCTATCGCATCAAGAAGAATCCGGACCTGCCATCGCAAAAGCAAAGGCTCGCGGCCGGCGACGGCCTGACCCTCTCGAGCACATCTTCGATGCCGAGGTCGTTCCCCTTTTGAAGGTGGCGCCAGGCATCCGTGCTGTCGCCATCTACGAAGAGATGCTGCGGCGGCACCCGGAACTGAGCGAGGGCATTCGCCGGACCCTGGAGCGGCGCATTCGGTCATGGCGCGCCATCCACGGCGAAGAGCAGGAGGTCATCTTCCGTCAGGTTCACGAGCCCGGCCGGCTCGGGCTGTCGGATTTTACCGACATGAGCAGCCTGGGCGTGTCGATCGCTGGCCAGCCGCTCGATCATCTGCTCTACCACTTCCGGCTCGCCTGGTCGGGCTTCGAACACACCCATGTCATTCTCGGTGGCGAGAGCTTCGTGGCCCTGGCCGAAGGACTGCTATAGCGCGACGATCAGGATGAGACGGCGCATTGCCTCGTCTGAATGGTTCCTGAATAGTAAGTCGTTGCCTCATCTGATCTGCTCCCGGCAATGGTGTGGCGGGAGCAGATCAAATGAGGCGTGTAAGCATGGCAACTCGCGATGAATTGGTGGGTGCGGTAAGGCAGCGCTATATTGGGGGTGGCCGTGCCGAAAAGGTGCGGATTCTCGATGAGTCTGTTGCCGTGAGTGGCTTTCACGCAAGCACGCAATGCGGCTGCTTCGCAACGGTTCGCTGGCAGCTCGCAGAGATCCGCACCCGGTTATTAGGGATGGGCTTCGTGGGACATTTGCCACATCCCGTGCCGCGCCAGGCTCTCCCCACTCTGCCGCATCGCATCACCGGGGTCGTAGATCACGCCAATGTCGGAGCGGTAGGACATGCCTGCGAAGCGTATCTTCTCGATGTTCGTATAGGCATGGTGGACGGCTTGCGCAAAATTGTCAGCGACGCCCGTGACATGCAGCACGCGACCGCCTGACGTTACAAAACGGCCCTGGTCATCGCGGCGGACATCAGCGAAGAACAGACGGCAGTTACGACGGTCTAGCGCATCGAGTCCGGAAACGGGAAAGCCGACCTCAAAATTTCCATACGGCCAGCCAGGGTAGCGGATCTCGCGGCCGCCCTCTTCCAATTGTATCGTCGCCCCTTGTCCGGCCACCACATTGCAATAGCATTTATCATCTGTCTCCAGAGACATAGAGCCAAGGGTCCTGTGAAGGACGCTTTCGCAAAGCCGGACGAAATTACTCTGCAACTTGGGCAGGACGACCTCGGCCTCCGAGTCGCCAAAGCGGACATTGATCTCGAGGACTTTGATGCCGTCATGGCATAGCATGGCGCCGACATATATGAAGCCTGTATAGTTCAGGCACTCTCCCAGGATTGCAGCTCGTAGCGGCTCCAGAATCTCGGTCCGTATCTCACGGTAAAGCGCCTTGTCCGCGAGCGGATGCGGGGAGATGGACCCCATGCCTTCGCAATTGACGCCCTTGTTGCCGTCATCTGAGCGCTTGTAGTCCAGTGCTGCCGGACAGACCAAGAAGTCCTTTCCGTCGAAGAGAGCGAAGATTGATATCTCCACTCCGGAGAGACGCTCCTCAACAACTATGCGGTTTCCAGCGTCCTTGTGCGCCCGCTCGAGCATGATTGTTTCGACGGCTTGAATCGCTGACGTTTGATCATCGCAAACATAGGCGCCTTTGCCTCCGCACAGTCCGTCCGCCTTCACGACAACCTCATAGTCAAGCGTGCGGATATATCGCTTGGCCAGTTCGGGCCGGTCGAAGACCTCGAAGCGCGGCGTATTCACACCATACCTCTTAAGGAGCCCCTTCGTGAACGCCTTGCTCGCCTCAAGTCGAGTTGCACCACGGTCCGGACCGATTGTCGGGATCCCACTGGCCCTCAAGAAGTCTACATAGCCGGAAGAGAGCGCGTCCATGTGAGAGACAAAGACGAAGTCTATCCTACGGGCTTGGCAAAATCGCACCGCCGATGCCGGATCGCCTAGCGAAACCTCAGGCACCGT
Source organism: Mesorhizobium sp. ISC15 (assembly GCF_037162615.1). Taxonomy (NCBI): domain Bacteria; kingdom Pseudomonadati; phylum Pseudomonadota; class Alphaproteobacteria; order Hyphomicrobiales; family Phyllobacteriaceae; genus Mesorhizobium; species Mesorhizobium sp. ISC15. The sequence continues at coordinate 136,857 of NZ_JAVSPX010000003.1, forward strand.
GCAGATGCGCTCGTCAGCTACCGATGAGTTCCCCGGCCCATAGAAGACCCGTACGGACGGATCCGTGCGCTGGAAGAGGTCAGCCAACGCGTGCCCCCTTCCCGTCGAATCGATAAGCAGCACGTTGCGGTTGAGATTCGTCATGGCTTACTCCTCGGTTGTCCGACAACATGGCCTGTTACGTGGATCGCGATCCCTCCCACATTGCGTCTCCAGGGAAGGAAACGCCCGACAAACCACGTAGCCCCGATTAGAGACCGAATGTCCTTGTCAACAGCCTGAGCAACGCGCCCGAGCGATCGTTGGGCACGCGATCAATGAACTGGACAAGGATGATGCCCTCGCAACTCAACCTTCATGGGGTCCGTTGGACGAAATGGCAGTCAAGGCACAATGTAACGATTCTAAGATCATGCGGCGGGGGCACTTTTGCGGAGTGAGAACATCCTAAAGATCCCGCCGCCATGAGGGTAGGTGCCGTACTTGAGAAGTACGGAGGCGAGACCGTTTGCGACGATGATTTCCGAGAGGAGATCGTCCCGCGCGTCACTGGCGAAACCTAAGAGGATGCTGCCCGATTCTGTGAGGAATTCTGGGCCTTCCGATAGAAAGCGGCCGAGCAATTTATAACCCGGATTGATGGCTCCTCGTTCGAGGTTGTCCCTATACTCGTAATCGACCTCCGCAAAGATAGTTGGACAGTTCCAAAATATAAAATCGAATTTTCGGTGGGGTGGAATATTGCTAAATATATCGCTTTCGATTACCTCGACGTTTTGGATGCCGTTTCTTGCCGCATTTTCCAACGTATTAGCGACCGCCTTAGGATCAATATCACAAGCGACCAAGGAGGCTGCGCCGAATTTCGCAAGGTACAGTCCTGGGAGGCCGAAGCCGCACCCGATCTCAAGGATGCTTTTTCCGGCAAAAGGAGGAAAATTCTCAGTATGCCAGCGCCAACTTTGGAAATCTTGTGGTGGAAAGACGCCTTCATGTATAGTCAAGTCTAGTCCAAATTCCTGCATATACATCGGAAAAGTATACTGCTGGCTGAGTTCGAGCCTCGTCTTGGTCTGATCAAGGTCCATCGATTCATGCCCTCCTTGAGCTTCGCACTATAGACGCCGCGAACGGCTCACAACCCTCTGTAGACTTTGGCGCGTCAGCAAAAACCGTCTTATTCACGTCATACCTGTCCCATATAGATATGAGTGAACGGATTCATAAGAAAAAACAAGCATCATATTCGAATATATTTTCGAATATATTTCATAATAACTGGCAGCCACTTCGCAACAATGTTCAGAATGGACAAGTGCCGGGGTGACCTTGCCCATCCTATTCATGAGGAGTGTGGTTACTTCGCCACCAGCGCTCGGCCATGAAGGTGTGAGGCCCGCTTCCACCGCAGCTTTGGAACGCACTGGCGGGTCAAGGTATCGGGTTCGACGGGGCTTTGATGCCCCGGCAGTCACGGCCTGCGGGCTGCAGTGTGAGAGCGATTGTCGGAACAGGCTGGCCTCGGGGACACGCGGCGGCGGAGGCCAGCGGATGCGCGAGAGGGTTTCGATGACCCGGTGCTTAAGGAGGCGCCCTGCCGCCGCAAGCGGGATATTGGGTGCAGCCGCCTCAAGCGGCGACCGTATGTGAGCTTGACTAGGCTCGATTAACCGAGCCGTGTCACGCAATCGGGCCCAGCTCTGGATTCCGCTGCCAATTGGAGCAACCCGATGCCGCCCTAACACACCTCTTGACCTCAGCATCGTCATGTGAGCTCGGGATCACACACCTAAAGAGCGAGCAATACCCTCCCTGACAAGATCATTCATTCGAGCAAGCTTCTTGTCGCGCTGATGCCGCAGATTGACCATTGCAGCCGTAACATCTTGACGTTCCAATGCACTAATGAGGGCAGTCATGTCCAAAGTGATTTCATCGAGGTTGTTCTCCGTTTCCAAGTATATTAGACGCACGAAGCGGGTCTGGTCGTTAAAATTACGGATGGAATTGAGCATGACTCCATTTCCGCTGAGCGCCGCAATATGAATATAGAGTCCCTCGATAAATTTTGCGAAACATACTAGCGTTTCATCTGTCTCGTGGTTGGCTAACACACCACCTCGAACAATTGAATTTTCTGGACGTATCATTTCCATTATAAATTCGCCACGCCTATGCTCAAGTGCATGAATTGAAATCTGGAATGCGAATTCATAAAGATCGCTCATTTTTTTTTCATTGAGCGTCTTTGCAAAGAAACCTCGATTTGACGTTAAGTCAACGAGATCTTCGCCATGGAGACGCGCCAACGCTTCTCGCACTGGCGTCGCACTAACGTGCAGTCGATCTGCAATGCTCATAGGGCTTAGCGGCTCTCCGGGGCGGAACCGATAATTCACGACGAGCTCCTTCAGTCTGTGGTAGGTCGACTCGGTTTTGTCTCGAGCAATTCCTGCCATAGGCTATCTCATCTCCTCCGCCGTTCGCGCGTGCCAGGTGCCTGTCGGCGGAAGCCTTATCTCCTCGCCAGCCGTTCTAGACCATGCCGATTCCGAAATACCGCGTTTGAGCGACATCGAGGATGCGATTAAGCAAGCTCAAGAAGCTGTATCCGGCGGTCTTTGCGGCCAAGACATAGGTGGCGCTCATAGCGAGTGCCGGATTGGGGTTGATCTCCAGGACAAAGGGCTGGCCAGAGCGGTCGATCCGGAGATCAACGCGGGCGTAATCTCGGGACTGGGAGGCATGGAAGGTCGCAACCGAAATATCCCGCAACATCGTCGCAAGCTCGCTCCCGATGTGCGCCGGGCAAACTTCGGCGCCGCCGTCACCGCTATGTCCTTCTTGTCTTCCCATGTGACCAGGTGCGTTTCGCGGCCGCCGAAGTCATACTCCACCAGAGGCAGCACCTCGAGTTCGCCGTTTCCCAGCAGCGGAACGCAGAGTTCCCGCCCCTCGATGTATTCTTCCACGAGCGCATCCTGCGAATACCGCGCAACGATCACTTCTACCGCCTTCCTCAAGTGAGCGGGCTCATGTACGAGTTGCAATCCGAAACTGACGGATTCGTGACGCGGCTTCACTACCACTGGGAATCGTAGGTCGCTAGTACTCTCGGTGCCGTGACGCATCACGCGAAAGTTCGGCGTCGGCACGCCGCTATCCCGGATAAGCCTCTTGGTGATGACTTTGTCGAGCGCCAGCCCATGCCCAAGCGGACCCGGTCCGGTGTACGGAACGCCGGCCATTGCAAGCATGGCCGGAACGTGAGTGCTAGGATACTCGCCCTGAATTCCGTTGGCCATGTTGAAGACGATTCCCGAGGGACGGCCTTGCGGATCAGGTGGCATGAACCGCTCTAGTATAGCGAGCAGTCCTTTATCCCCTTCGCACAGCAGCGTCTCATGGCCGCCCTCTTGCAGTGCCGCCACCACGCTTTCGACCTGCTCGCGGTCGTCGAACTCCGGGCGAGGCTGTCCGAACCGGTTGATTACGCCAGTATTATCATGGTTCCACACGACGGCTACCCGCATCAGCTACTACCTGGATGTTTGCCCGCTGTCACATTCATTCGCGCGCATTTGGTTGATCGAGGGGAAAACTCTTCTGGACCTCGGAGCCTTAACTGTGCCCCATGCAATCGGCGTGCCACCGAAGAGGTTTTGCGAGCAAAAGGAGAAAACCATATATTTTCGTGCAGCGCCGACGGAATACCTGCTTGTCAGCGTGTCGGGTTTCGAACGTAGACGTCTTCAATCGGACACGGCTGTATGCGAGACACGGAACGTCGAATGATAACGGTCGCCTCTCGTCGCGAACGTCTGCTCGACAGTGATACTCCCCAATAGCTCCGCGGCGGACTTCAGCGAGTGAGAAGGTCAAACGGAGAGTATGGCGCAACGGTCAAATGGCAGCGGGAAACCAGATCATGGATACAGGCCATGAGCGCGCCAGATTGAATTGGGCCCGTTCCGCGAACCCCCATTACGGGCCGGCGGTATGTGACAGCCGCATACATGTTAATCGGCTCGTCGAGACGGGCGATTTCAGACAGGTCGGTACCGCAGAGAACCATCGATTGCCGCTGGCGAAACAACGACCACCCGGCAGGAGCCGTCCACGTCGATGCGATGGAGCGCAGCGTCCAAAGCATCGAGCAAGACGGGATTTATCACGTTGAGCTTGGCGGGCCGGTTGAGTTTCAGCGTGACGATCCCGTCTTCGCTCGCCGCACGAAGCCCTTCACCTCCAAGACCATCGGCAAGGCCGAGCGCTTCATCCAGGCTGCTCTGATAGAATGGGCCTACGGCAAGGCCTATGACGCCTAGCCAAGGCGATGCGCTCGTCGCTGCTCACGCTAGACCAGCTTTTGCGCAAGACGGATGTAGAAACGTTGCCGAAAGGACACAGATGATGAACGCATTCGAATACTCGGCTAAATCGCCGATGATGCACTGGATTTGGTTTCTCATGATTCTTGTGCTGCCCTTTTCGTATATATACCGAACGGTGAAATTAAGGCCGTTCTGGGAGCGCTGCTCCTTACTCTGCTTGTAATAGCATTCTTCAATGTCGCGCCGCCTTTCGTGACGCGCAGGGAAGTCGAGCATGCAAACAAAAACCGAAAAATTGCTGGTTCTTGGTTCGAAGAGGGGCCTGTATTGGCAACATTGTTACATAGGGTCGTGATCGTGTGGGAGGACGGTGGCAAACGAGAACGACAGTCGATAGGGGCGACGTGGGCCACTGTCAGATAACCAATTCCAGAAAGGGCAGGATGACAGGGGTAGGTTTCTGACCAGTCAAGGGCGTTTTGTTTCGAGGCAGGACGGGAAGCGCCATTGCTGCCAAGCAGGTTCATCGCGATTGCATGATGTTGACCAGTCAGCATTTGTGGTGAAAGGGGCCTGGGCGGAAGCCCAGGCCCCTTTCGATTACGCGGCGATGAAACCGCGACGGCGAGCGTCGTCGGCATAAGCCGAAATGGGCTTGCTGGCGACAAAGGTCATATCGTAGTCGACGAGGCTGCCAAACGGCCCGCGCAAGCTGTCTAGGTCTGACAAGGCGACATAGCCCAGTTCCGGGCATCCCATGCCAAGGTCGCAAAGGCCGAAAAACACTTCGGAATCGCGGTCGAACTCGGTCAGGAGCCAAGTGGCCCGGCCGGTCGGCACGATAAGCTTCACAACGGGCTTATGATCAAGCTCGGGGTGTTCGACCTCGCGGGCAACGCAATTCGCTTGGTAATTACGCTCCGGGCGGGCGATCATTTCTGCAGGAAGGCGTGAGAGTAGTGCCATGGTAAGATCTCCTTTCGTCTCGATGACGGAAGGGCCGTACTTCACGTGCGAAGCGGGTCAGGGACCGCAGAGCGGCCGCCAGCGGCGGGCGACGGGGGAGCCGATTTTTTCGGCCAGGGCGCTAGCCCGATCTTGGGCCGGAAAAATCGGGGGGACCGTCGATCCTTTACCCGCGACAAGCGGGAAGTACGATGCGAGGTCATTGAGAGGGGGCAACCAAGGCCGCGACTAGCGGCCTTGTCCGAATAGAACTTGTCCGTATAGAAACTGGGGGAGGGGGCGCATGGAGGATTTCGGCGATCTCAGACGAAACTGACGAGTTGGCAGAAACGCTGGTTCATACGATGGCAATTATTTATGCCAGCGATCCACCATCAAGACAGCGGATTGCAGATGCCTACCGCGATGCGCAAAGTCTGATATGCGCGATCGCCAAAGACGGCTCGGCCCGGCCTCGTGTCGTCGCATGCCTAGAGCGCTATGAAGCTTACAGACAGGCTGGTGATACTGCTGCTGCCGGCTGGATGTTGGCGGCGGTTACGGAACGGTTGAACGAGCGGAACTTACACGATTGGAAAAAGCTGAAGCGCGTCGTCGACAAAGCGTTGCTGTTGCTACCATCGTCGGGCGCCACGGCGCTGCATTGAGAAAATAGGGCCGCCGCCGACGCGGCGGCACGATCAGGACCGGCTCTAAGCGCGCGGAAAGCCCGCCTATCGGCGGGCTCGCTGTTAGTTCTTGGGGCGGTTCCAGATGATGGCGAACACGTCGTCGTCATCCTGTCCCGGCGCTGGTCCCAAGTTCGCGTGAAGCTTGCGGGGCAGCTCGGGCGCGTCGATCGTCAGCGAGATATGCGTTTTGCCGGTTTCCTCGTTCTCGTTGAGCCAAGCCGCTCCAACGCCGGTTTTCCGGGGCTTTCGACCTCGTTGCGCTCCACATAATATCGGCGCCGGAGCCGCGACGCCTCGCTGCGTAAGCAGGCGCCGCGGGTGCGATCAGCGCGACCAGATGAGCGCATGCTCGCCATCTTCGCCCTCGAAGAGATTGGCGTAGATCGGCGCGGCGCCGGTGGCATGTCGGCCAGCAGCGACGCGATCAGCGCATCCGGCGCCTTGAACCGACCGCGGCGCAGAGCGGGCGGCAACACCGCCTCGACGGCCTCGAGCTTTTCGGACGGATCCATCTGGAGGTACACTTCGGTGGTACGAATATCGGCGTGGCCGAGCCACAGTGCGACCTTGCGGATATCGCGCGTGGCTTGGAGCATCAGCACCGCGCAGCTGTGCCGCAGCAGATGCGGCGTCAGTGTGCGCCCGACCAGCGTCGGGCAGGAGCAGGCAGCAACGGCACCATGCCCAGGATATATTCGAAGCCGGCGCGGGTCATGGCCAGCCCTTGCGCATTGACGAACAGCTCCGGCGCTGATGCCGTTCCGCGTATCGCGAGCCACGCGCGCATGTCGCGAGCGGTCTCCTTCCAGAGCGGAAGGCTGCGCTCGCGGCGACCCTTGCCGTGGACCAGGATGCTGGGCGACGGCTGCAAGGTAATGTTCTCCAGCGTGAGCCCGACCAACTCGGAGACGCGCAGGCCGGCGGCGAAGCACAGATGGAGCATCGCCCGGTCACGGATGCCCAGGCGTGTCGTCAGATCTGGCGCATCGAGCACGGTGCGCACCTCCGCCATCGTCAGATGGCGGATCAGCTTCTGGCCATGACGCTTGCCCGGGATGGCGTTGATCTGCGCGACCTGCATTAGCGCGCTCGGACACTTGAGCTCGATGTAACGCATGAACGCCTTGATCGCGGCGAGCCGCAGATTGCGTGTCGCCGGGCTGTTGCCGCGATCCTGCTCGATGTGGGACAGGAACGCGAGCACCATATCGGCGTCGATCTGCTCAAGCGCGAGCCGCGACGGGCGCGTGTGCAGCCGCCGCGCTGCAAACGCGAACAGCAGCTTGAAGCTGTGCGCGTAGGCCTCGCAGCTGTGCGGACTATAGCCGCGCTGGCGCGGCATGTGCTCACGCAGGAAGTTCGTGATGAGCGGGGCGATCGGCGTCATGCGACCTCCCCGGCGACGAGCGCCTCGGCGGCCGAGGCGATATCGCCCATTAGATCGGGCGTGGCCTCCAGATACCAGTAGGTGTGCTTGATGTGCCCGTGGCCGAGGTAGGTGGAGAGCGCGACGAAGTCGCGCGCCACATCGTCGCGCCGCGTCGCGCAATGCTCCAGTACGCGCGTCGCGAAGGTGTGACGCAGGTCGTGGGTGCGCGGACGGCGTGATCGGCCTTGGCCGATGCCCGCCTTGCGCAGGATGACCTGGAAGTTGCTACGCACCGTGCCATGACCGAGTTGCTTCCCGTCCACCGACAGGAAGACATGGTCGCCGGTTCCGGCGACGCGCCGGCGGATCTCAAGATAAGTGTGCAGCGCTTCGACCACGCTGGGATGCATCGGGACGAGCCGGCTCCTGTTGAACTTGGTCTGACGGATGTGCAGCACGCCATCGGGTAGCAGGTCGCCAAGCCTCAGGTTCAATGCTTCGGAGACGCGCAAGCCAGTCGATGCGAGCAGCCCCAGCAACATCACATAGACATGCCGCCTGAGCGGACTTGGTTTCTGGCGCCGCAGATTGCCCGCAGCATCTAGCATGCGGGCGAGTTCCACGGGCGTATAGATATACGGCGCCGGCCGCGACCGTGAGCGGTAGTAGAGATGATGCCGCGGCACCTCGTGCGCAGGATCCTCTGCATGGAGGAAGCGCGCGAAGAGCGCTACTTCCTGAAGCCGCCGATAGTGGCTGTCCTGGGTCGAAGAGACTGCCACCGCCCAGGCCAGCGCCGTCGCGGCGCGGACATGGGTATCCCCGTGTTCCATTGCATGGTGCGCGAACGCTGTGAGGTGGCGCGCGGTCTTTTCGAGCTTGAAGCCGAGCGATCGGCGCAGCACGATGTAACGATCAGCATCATCGATCAGCATGGCAGCCTCCCGGGCCAGGGCTGCGCGATCGCCGATAAAAGCGCGATGTCGACCTTGGCGTAATGTGCGGTCATCGCCGGCGCACGATGCCGCAGCACGGTGCCGACGCCCGCCAGGCTGACGCCATGACGCAGCATCGCGGTCGCGGCCGAGTGGCGCAGCATATGCGCGCCCTTGTAGTGACTTTCAACGCCGCCGCGCTCCAGCGCGCGTTTCACTACGCACTTGACCGTGATGCGATCGATCGGCCGCAGCGGCGCATTTTCGGTGTAGAAGTTTGCACTTGATCGGACAGTTGGCGTCTGAGAATGGTCGGTTTTGCCTGTCCGATGGGATCAGGCAGCGATCATTTTCTCCTTCGCCAGCGGGGCCGTGTCAAGGAAGGTCTGCATCGGCGTCTTGCCAAAACACCAGCGGCCCTGATGTGGGCGCTCCTCATTGTAACTTCTGACCCATTCATCCAGATCGGCCTGCAGCTCCTCGATCGAGCCGTAGATCTTCTTCCTGAAGGCGACCCGGTAGAACTCGTCCAGCACCGTCTTGTGGAACCGTTCAACGATGCCATTGGTCTGCGGGTTCTTGGTCTTGGTGCGGGAATGATCCACGTCCTCGACCGCCAGATAGAGCTCGTACTCGTGGTGTTCGGGATTGCCGCAATATTCGGTGCCGCGGTCGGTCAGCACCCGGCTTAGCTTCACCTCGTGGGCGTCGAAGAACGGCACCACGCGGTCGTTGAGGAGATCGGCGGCGATGATCGGCGTCTTGCGATCATAGAGCTTGGCGAAGGCGACCTTCGAATAGGTGTCGAGGAAGGTCTGCTGGTAGATGCGTCCGACCCCTTTCATGTTGCCGACATAGAAGGTGTCCTGGCCGCCGCAATAGCCCGGGCATTCACTCTCGAACTCACCATGCGCCTCCTTGTCCAGCTTGGCCTTTTCCAGCGCCGCCAATTGGCTCTCGGTGAGCACGACACCGTCCTCGGCGACCTTGGCCTCCAGCGCCTTCAGCCGCTTCTTCATCGTCTCCAGATCGTGACGCTGCCACACCCCGCGGACGCCCGACGGCGAGACCGAGTGGCCGAGCTTGCGCATTTCGTTGGCGATGCGGGTCTGCCCATAGGCGGGATATTCCAGCGTCAGCTCGAGGATGATCGCCTCGACCTCGGGCGGCGTGCGGTTGGCCAACAGCGGTTTCCTGCGCGTCAGTTCCTGCAGCGCCAGTTCGCCGCCGGTCTCGTAAAGCTCCTTGAAGCGGTAGAAGCTGTCGCGCGAATAGCCCATCATCTTGCAGGCCTGGCTGACATTGCCGAGCTGTTTGGCCAGCTCCAGCAGCCCCACCTTGGCGCGGATGATCTTTTGGTCCTTGGTCATGTCAGTGTCCTTTCTAACGCCGAGGCCGGGCGCTGCGAACCCTGACCACTCCGCGCCCGGCCTCGGCTCAAGCTTCAGCCTAGGACACCGTCTGTCAGATAAAGTTTAAACTTTTACATTTTCGGTCAGGAACAGCGCGCGTGCCGGCAGCGCCGCGCGCCCGCGCTCGAGATAGGCGATGAGCGCGTCGCCGACCTCCTGGGTCAGCGGGAGCAGTTCCTCGCGACGGCCCTTTCCGTACAGGCGGATGCTCCCCTGCAGCCAGTCGATATCGTCGAAGCTGAGCCGCGCCACCTCGCTCGCGCGCAGGCCGAGCCGGACGAGCAGCAGGATAATGGCGCGATCGCGCAGACGGCGTTCGCCGTCGCATGCGGCGATGATCCGCGCGATATCAGCTTCGGGCAGGAACCGCGGGATGGACGCGAGCCGCCACCCCGCTGCATCGGGCATCGCATGGTCCAGCCCCGGCAGGCACCGCCCCGTCGCGATCAGGAAGCGCAGGAACGCGCGGATGGCAACGCCGATGCCTTTCAGGCGCGCGACGGACACGGTCCCGACGCGCCCAAGCATATGCCCGGATTGCGGTAGCGTCATATGCCGCCGGGTCCTCGCCAAGCACCTCGACGAATGGGGCGATGGCGCCTCGGTATGTGCCCAGGGTCGTTTCGGCCAAGCCATGTTGCTCGCGCGCCCAGGCTGTGAACTCGGTCACGAGTGGCGGCTCCGGTTTTGCCGGCAAGCACGGCAACACGCCTCGATCCTCGAGATAGCTGATGAACAGTTTGGCGGTCCCGACCGCGTCATTGTTGACGTCGCCGCGGAAGCGCGGCGGATGTCCCGCTTGGATCAAGGCGAACGATGCCGCGTATGCCTCGCGGATCACAGCGAGCGTGTAGCCTTCCGCGCGTGCCCAGTGCGTCCAACTCGCAAGCAGCCGCATCCTCTCGACGATGGTAAGCGGCGTATATCGCCGCTCACGAAGCCATTCAGCAAAGTCCGCCGCGTGGTCTGCGGCCATTCCCGCCTTCAAGCGGTCCCAGACCGCGTTCTTACGAACATAAACACCTGTCGGCATGTCGCCTCTTTTGCATGTGGAAGCGGGACTATGTCAGGGCGGCTTTTATTCGGAACGTCAGCGGTGTGCCTAGTGCTGTCGTACAATGCGAGAACAGCCGAAGACGTGTGGTATTTCTCCCGGAATGCTGTGGTGCCTCGCGACCGACGGGCCTTGTTCGGGCGGATCGGCCCCGGAGATGCGGTCTTCGACCCAGCCTTCCCCGCAACGGCACACGGCCATCTTCTTCCCCGCGGCTGCGCCGCTCCTCGCGCAGCAACAAGACGCTTACCGCCCTCCGCTCACGCTGCGGCCCTGCGGGTGCGGGTCGGCCGTCCCGGGGTTCCAGATCGCCACAAGGCCGCGATGGTCGCGGGCTTGAGCACAGCGAAGGAGACTATCATGACCCAGATCGGTTCGTTCACCCGCGGCGCCGACGGCATCTACACCGGCACCATCAAGACGCTCGCGTTCGACGTCAAAGCCCGCCTCGTGCCCAGCGACCCCTCCACCACAAGCGAGAAAGCGCCCGACCTCCGGGTGGTCGTCTCTGGGGTCGAAATCGGTGCCGCATGGCGCCGGACCTCGAAGGACGACAGGCCCTACCACTCGGTGAAGCTCGACGATCCCTCGTTCGCCGGGCCGATCTACGCCAATCTCTTCGAGGGCGAAGATGGCGAGCATGCGCTCATCTGGTCGCGCTGATCGCACCCGCGGCGCCTGCTTACGCAGCGAGGCGTCGCGGCTCCGGCGCCGATATTATGTGGAGCGCAACGAGGTCGAAAGCCCCGGAAAACCGGCATTCCCAGCACCCAACTCCGCATAATCCCGCACTACGCATAATCGGCGCGACCGGACATGGTGCGCCAGCTCGGGGCGTCCTTCTTCGTCTTCTCGATCGGAACCATCTGGGCAAGGGCCAGCCTGTCGGAGACCTCCATCTCCGGAGAGGGACGCGGGTCCGCAGCAATCTCTGCCTCGGACTGATTGAGACCGATCATGCCTTTCCGGCGTCGGGCTCGCCCGACATGATCGGCGGCCACGTTGTATGCCACGCGATAGACCCAGGTCCGCAGCGAGCAGCGTCCGTCAAAAGACTTCAGACTGCGCCAGAGCTGAAGATGGATGTCCTGCACGAGATCCTGCCGCTCGGCGGGATCGGCTTCATATGCTGCCGCCAGCCGCGCCAGCGCGCCGCCCAGCAGTTCCACCGCCAGCGCGTAGCGTTGGTCGACGTCTTCCGGCACAACGGGCTCGGTCTCGCCTCTCTTGTCTTGGCGTACCATGGTCATCTTCAGATAGTCGTGCCCGAGCGGAATTTCTTACACGTCGCCGAAGCGGTCGTTGGGCCGTTTGTTTGACAGCGGGCTTGCCCGCCTGCACGATGCGATCGTTACCCGCATGGGAGAAACCGCTTGCGGGTTCGGTGAGCGCAGCGAATAGAGCGCGGTCGCCTAGCGACGTGCCCCCCGACATCTCTCGAAAACTTGCCGAAAAGACGCCTTCTGCTGCTGCCGCGGCTAGCGGTCAAACTTTCCTGCGGGAGGTGTGCGTTGCCGGCGCCAGCGATCTCGGAGAGCTGGAGCGGCGGGGCTTTTTGCATTTCAGCCATCATTCAGCGCAGGTGTTCGGGATCGACATGATGTAGTTCGAGCGGCCCGGCAACCCTATTGGGGGTGACCACTAGCCGACCGCCGAGCCTGACCGGCTGGCAGTGAGGGACGGCCGCCGGCTGGGGCGAATTATAGGCCATCGCAAGGCGAAGGTCTGAGGTCTGGACGCTCGCGTTTTGCTCGACGCCACCCCGAGGATGGCGTTGTGCACCGTAACGAATGTTACGTCCGGTTGCTGCCGAGCCGTCCTGGACGTCCCAATGCAGTACTCGAATAGCTTATACACGCCCCTCATCATTGAAAAATGGCTTGTAGTCTCGACGCGCCGCCGCTCGAAAAGTTCCATGTTCGCCTTTGGCAACAGCTGCCTTGGTCATGCGACCTTCTGCCGTGTCTACGGCGGCGGCTATTGCAACAAATCGCTCGTCGCCAGCCACCGCGCCCGCGCCATGTGCGACGCCCAGGCGCGACGTGCCCGTTCCGGCTGGCGCTCTGGGTCGATGTTCAGGGTGGCTCGTGCCACGATGCGCCAGTCGGCGCCCTTGGCCTCCGCCATCAGCAGGACGGCGTAGATCGGGAGGTGCGCCACGTCGTAAGGCGTGACGTCGGCCAACTCGGGCGCCTCATTATCGATCCAGTCTTCCTCTTCCATTGGAGGCGCGTCGATGTAGCGGCCAATCGAGGCCAGGTGCGCCGCAATCTGGTAACGCAGGTGATCGCGGCTGCCGTAGCGCGCGTCGATTTCGCCGAGCTTCTTGTACAATCCCCTACGCTTGTCGCGCGGAACATCGGTATCACCAAAGCAGTAACAACTCGGACCGACGGCGCAGATGTCGCAGCCGGTTGCGACCACCTCCTGCACGAACGCGGGAATGTCCTTTTCTTGCATGCGCTTCATTTCAAGAGGCCTCTTCTCGCATCACATTCCCTATCACAAACCAGCCAATTTGCAACCCTGCCGTGCAGTCGTACCCTGGCTGGGGCGCGCGAGGCCAATTCGCGCCCTATCTGGCGTCGCGAATTCGAGACCAGTTGGTTCCGGATCCCGACGTGCCTCAGGCGGACATTGCTATCGCCCGCGGCCAGTGGCGCTCTTCGAGCCGAGTTTCTAACGCAAATCTGGGCTGAAGCGCCTCCTCCAGCCCTGTCCGGGTCTTCGAGAAAGTCAGCCGCCACCGAAAGCTCAATTCGCCTGGAGACTACCCATGACCAAGCCTGCTTTCATTGATGCAACCATTCCGGAAGCCGATGTTGCTCCACTCACAGCACGCGTCGGCGCAGAGATTAGCAACGTTCGTCTATCCGGTAATCTACCCCACACTTTTGTGGTGGCAATCAACCAGCTTCTGCTCCGCCACAAGGTCGTGTTCTTCCGCGACCGGGGCACCTTGACGATGCCGAGCAGGAGCGTTTCGCCCAGCGGCTCGGCGACTTGGTGCCGCATCCGACCCAAGGCCCAATCGTCGGCACGGCCTCAATACTCTGATCGCCGCGTCGCAACGGTTGATCAGTTACGCATTTCAACGACTCGCTTACCGAGGCTGAGCGCGCGAACTGGCTGGCCCGGGCGGATTCGGCAGTGCCCGCTGAGGCTTGGGCAGCAAATAAACGTCAAGCGCGGCTCGATCTACAACCTGCTGCGGGGATCCACTAAAACAATTTGCTTTCAGTTCCGATGAGATTCTGGCGTAAAGCCCAGGCTGGGTAGTGATTTCTTCGCGCGCAGCCATGATCCAAAATGACGGGATTCGGCCCCTCTGGCTAAGACGTTTGTTCGCGTCTCTGGCGAGTCCTGAAGCGGACGACAGACGTGTTCTCAGGGATAGCGGCTGAGCGCGGTCAGCTTGCCGGAGGCCCGGAACTGTTCAGAACGGCCAAAAGCCGGCCAAAAAGGCCAGCATTTCGCTGCCCCACCGTTCGGCGTATTGGTACCAACCAGACACCGTTTCATAAGCAACCTGCAGTGCACCCAGGAAGAAAACGAAACAGATGACGACAGCAAATACCTTGCCAAACCCCTCGTCACCCTTCGGGTCGCTGCTCTGGTAAACGTAATCCTGTCGATTAAACATGATCCTCTAATGGTCCCGGTCGTCACGGTCGCGTTCCCTTCTTTCCAACTCCTCGCGCTCCAGTTCCTCAAGGCGAGGAATATGCTGTTGCGCCGGATCGGTCCGCGTCGTTTCACCGCCGCGTTGTGCGGCCTCCTTGTCCCTGTTTAACTTATCCTGCAGCCGATTTGTAGCATCTACGGTCGACGTCAGTTCGTGAGCCTGCTCGGCCGGTTCGTCCGGCCGGCGCTCGGCCTCCTCGGGGCGAGGATCTCGCTGCTGTTCGGTCACGGCATCGACATTTGCAGGGGTTTTGCCCTGCACTTCTGCTTTCTGCAAGGTTACCAGATTGGCGCGGAATTTCGATCTGAAATCTGCGTGGACGACATTTACGCTCGCTTCCGCCTGACCAGCCGAAAGGCTTGCTGTCAAATGATCTCGCTGCTGTTCTGCATAGGCGACAACACGCCGATCACCGCTGGCGAGCGCAATTTTCTCCCAACTCTGCGTTGCCTTTATGGCATACTCCCGGCTTCTTTCGGCCTTCGCCAGACTGCGCCGTCCGCCCCGCTTGGCGTCATAGCGTCCCTGCGCCGCCTCGCTGGTCCCGACGTGCTCGGTCCGCCCTTCACTGCTCACCGGCCTCACCTGATTGCGGGTAAACGCGGGCGGACTGGCGAACTCGCGGCGATCGGTCATCTCCATCGCTATTCCATGCGCCCGAGCCTTCTCCGCCATTGTGGCCCGCCACTCCCGAAACACATGCGGGGTCGTCTCGATCCGATCGCCCGATTCCGATCGCATGGTGATGATCGCGTGCGCATGGACATGTGGCCGCTTGCCCCCCTCGCCTTCTTCCTTCGGATCATTGGCCGGATCATGCATGGCAAACACGTAGCGATGGCCGGCGAACTGCTCGGCAAGGAAGTCGCGTGCAGCGTTTTCAAACGCCTCGACATTCGTGCCGGCCCGGGCCGACATGATCAGGTGCATCACGTCGCGGCCTTTGCGGCTGTGCAAATCACCGCGCCATTCCTTTTGCACCAGATCACCAGCATGTTTATCGTCACCAACGATTTGGCCGCGGTCGTCGCGAACGTTGCCGTCATGACGTTCGACCAGGCTCCGCAATCTGCTGGCGCCATACTCGACACCGTTGCCGTAGCCCTGGAACGAGAACCGCGCAGCCACTCCCTGCGCGGCCGCACTCGCGTCATATCGCGCCTGAATAATGCTGGCGGCCTTGTCGTCGCCAGTTAGCCGCTCCCCCTGCCCGCTTCTGAGCACGACCGCTCCTTGAACCGTCAGCGCGCCGTCGGCCTGGCGCGTGACCGTGTAAGCATAGCGTCGATCGCCGAATGCGCTCGTCAAACTATTCCTGACCAGCTCATGCATCGCCTCGTCTGACGAAACCGCCGCAGTCGCAATCTCAACCGTGAAGCTTCCGATATCGCGGCTCTCTGCGCGGTTCTGGAACAGATGGTTCCAGTCTCCCCGCAACCGTGCTAGATCCTCGCGGCTACTGATGCGCTCGCCGTTCTCGTTCTCGACGGCGAGCTCGCCGCCACGCGACACATAATTCAGCATCGCTCCCACCCTCGCGCCGGCGCCATAGGATGCCATTTTGACAACCGCGGGCTGGCTGCCCTGGGCAACCGCCGCCAGCCGCGCTTCTATTGAACGGGACGCCTCCGCTGCCCGCGTATCGGCCGCGAAGATCGGCCGGGCGGCCGCCCGCTGCATTTTCGGCCGGCTGCCACTGCCGCCACCAGCACCACCTCCGTCGCCAAGCTCGGCCATCGCTTTCAATCGACGCTTCATTTCGTCTTCGGCCGACGAACGGCGTTTTGGCCCAAGCGACAGCTCATGCAGCAGCGCCGCGCGGCGCTGCTCCCATTCGCTCGTGAAGGCGCCGAAGAAGATTTCCACGCCTTACCCCTCCCCTCGCCGCTTATGGCCGGCGCGCTTCGCCAGCGATCGCAACTCCGTCATAACGGCCGCCTGGACGCGCTGCACGTTCCCGAGATTGATATCGACGTCGCTCGGATGAACGCCTTTGCCGCTGTTGAGCGCCCGCGCGACCTGATTGAGGTTCACGCCGATCGCGCGCATATCCTCCAGCAGCAATGCCATCACGAGGCGGTCTTCCTCGGTAAGGAATGGCCGTGCGCCCGCTCCCTCGATGATCAGCGACCGGAAGAATCCGGAAACCGTCATGTCGGCCGCCTTGGCGGCCTTTTCGATCGCCGCATATTCGTCCGCGCTGACGCGGGCATGCACCATTCGACCCTTCCGGTCCGGCTCGAGCCGGACCTCGAATTTCGCGTCGTCCATTGGCCTTGGGCCCCTCTCTCTGGCGCTTGCCGCAGGCATCGAGGGCTTGTTCCTCGATCGTCGAGAAAAATGTCGCACATTTTTCCGTATCCTGCCACCATCAATAGACGTAAAATTTTGACTCAATGAAACCAACTTTTCGACCGACCCCCATTTCGCTCATCCACATCGAAACGTTGGGCAGGGCCTCCGTCCCTGCCCATTCAAACGCTAAAACGCTCTCCAGGGTTCACCTCCAGGACCGCTTTGTCGGCCTTTGTGTGCCCCTCGTACTCGCCCGCAAGGGACGCTCCGCTCTTCGCCCTGGCGGACTACGTGCGAGCGTCACAGACGGCCTTGGCGCGGCTCCGGGGTTCACCACAGAAGGAGCGGGAAGGCCGGGGCCTACTTCATCGGAACCAGGGGAATTCGGCGACCGTCGAGACTTCCAGGATGGCGCAAGCGGCTGCACATGCCGATCCCATTTCACACGACTTGTTCACACGATGTGTTCACATGCCACGACGTTACGATGTGAAAGCAAGATGTGATTGAAGTATCACCCGCTAGGGTAGTGAGGCGTGATCGCATCGTGTAAAAACGCCATGCGAAAACAAGCGTCCACTTCGTTTGGAAATGCTGTGTGACAACGCCCTGCCGCATTGAAGCCTTGGAGACGGCAAAGAGGGATCGAACATGCCTCGAAGGATTTGCGCGATCAGCGGAAAAGGCGGCGCCGGGAAGACGACGGTCATTATCCTCGTTGCCGGCGAGTACGCTATTCAAGGAAAGAAGGTTCTTCTGATCGACGCCGACCCGCGCCAGAATCTCGCCGAATGGTGGAAGCGATGTGAGGCCAAGGACAACTTTCCGGCCGACATCGAGCTGCACAGCGCGGCAACCCAGCGAAGCATTGAACCGTGCTGGCCGAACAAGACGGCGTCTATGACGTAATCCTGATGGACTCACCGGGCGTCGACAGTGTCATCCGCGACACGATCATCCGCAACTCCGACCTCGTGCTCACGCCAATTCAGCCGAACCAGGATGAAATCAAGGCGGCCGGCGAAGCCGCCACCGTGACGGCGGATATTGGCGACAGGGAGGGGCGCACGATTCCCCACGTCAACGTGGTGACGCGCATCGCCCTTCCGGGCCGCGTTCTCGAGGCTTACAGGCTGATCCGTCCGTTCATCGCCAATCTTCGCGACAATGGCTATGAATCGACGCTGATGGAAACCGAGCTCACCGAACGCAATTGCTACCGCGAAATCCGCAACGGCCTCGGCACCTTGCAGATGCTCGAGCTGACCGACCCGGTCATGAAGGGTCGCGCGGAGGTCGCGGCGTTTGTGGCCGAGCTCGATCGCCATATCGCGGCAAACCGGGAAAAGGTGGGAAATGTCTAAACCAGGCAAACTGTCCGTCTCTGACTTTCCGATCGCACCGCGACGGCCGAAGCCGGGCACATCCAAAACCACAATGAAACAAGCCTCTGTGTCGAAAGAGGCAGAGGCGGGAATGACTGCACAGGGACCAACAGCGCCGCCGGTTTCAGAAGCGGATGCGACAAGAGAACGGCCGCGGCGCGGACTGCCGAACCCGAGCAGTGAAGAGCGCAAGAGCAAGTCGATCGAGCGTGCTCTGGCTCAGGAGGAGGGACGCTATCGCCTGCGCGACTTGAAACGAGCGCACACGCGGGAAGCCAAGCACTACGTCAATTGCCCGCTGGACTACGACACGAAGATGCGGCTGCAAAAGGCCGCCTTCGACAACGACATCAAGATGACGGTGATCATAAAGGCTGCCATCGACCAGTTCCTCCGAGACAACGGCTATTGACCCGTGAGCGGTCGAGGCTTCCTGCTCGGGATGACGATCGGTATCATTATTGGCATCTACGCCGCACCGTTGGTCGGTCGCCAAGGCTTCGACTTTGGTGAAAGCTCAAAAGCCGCTTCCTCATTGAACGGGCTTATGGAATCCGCTCTCGATGCATACGTCCGGCCATCTGACGAAACCGCCAAAGGCGAGCTGTTTCGCTTATCCAATTGGGATATCTCAAAGCACGGGACTGGATCGACGGTTGCCGTGAAGCGATGTATTAGTATTGGCAAAGATTCTATCGCGTGCGAACTCCTGGCGCATCTGGGGTGGGTCAATGGGGAACAACTTGTCGAAGCTGTGTTCGAGGGAAAGCCGGGTACTTGGCGAATGGTTGCAGCCAGGGCGCGCTGATTTTCTCTCGGTGGGTAGTGCCCTTCCCCGCGCCAGCTCAAGGGCGTTATGAATGCAGGCTTCCGTTGGAAAGAGCCATGCAAGGCGAGCGCGGCACGGCTCTGACGGTTGCTTTTTGAGAGTAGCGGAAAGCGCCGACTTCACTCCCCGCTTCTGGAAAATCGCTGTGCAAAAGAGTGCCGGGGCGTCCTTGGGTCAACCCCGTTTTCAAATGTTTTGATTGAGATCGTCGCCCTGTCCGCGACTAGAAAAACGCAAGAAGGGAGAGGACGTGCCTAAGGATATGGACGCCTATAAAAACAAAATGGGATTGGTGGAAACGATCGATCCCGAGATCGACAAGCCTGTTTTCCGCCGCCCGGGATTCGAAGACATCAAAACCCTCGGCGAGATCGATGAAAGAATTGCCGCCTTCATCCGCAAGGCGCGCGAGGATAAGGACCTGACGCGCGCCGAGCTCGCGCCCTTGCTTGGCCTTTCGATGCAGGTTTATGGCCGCTATGAGCGCGCATTCTCAAAAATGCACGTCACCCGCATGATCCACCTGTGCGAAATCCTCGGGTTCATGCCGATGGACATGCTGTTCAGCGCTGCCCCGCATCTATGGGGCCGCACGCCAGAGGAAGCGCGCGACACCATGGAACTCGCGCAACAGGTCGTGTCTCTGCCGCACGGCACCAAGCGCGATCTGCTGGCCCTGGTCAAGAAAATGGTCGCCCTGGAGCGGGCCGCAGACGGGGCGGCGGGGGAAATGCAGAAGGGCGAAGAAGGACGTGTTTAGGGGCCTCGCGCTGCGATGAATGGCGCGGGGCGGGAGCCTCACCGCGAGGCATTAGTAGGGCCGCACCTTAAGCGTGTCGCATCCGTACTTTGCGCCTGGGCTATCCCCGCGCGGAGAGCGATTCGCCCGCCATTGGCACGATCTGGCGCGGCTCGATGACGCCGGTTTGGCGGCGGCGGCGAACGCCGACCGCGGCCTCGCCGATGCGGTGGCCGCTATCGGCGATGTTCTTCGCCGAGAAGGACGCTGCCCGCCTCGCCATCGACTATCACGCGGCGGTGAACGGAGGACTGACCCTTGTCCCCGAAGGCACGGCCCGCGACGCCTTGGCCGAAGACTACGCGAGAATGGTCGAAGACGGACTGCTGCTCGATGAAGCCGAGAAATACGACGTCCTCATGGACCGATGCGCCGACATCGCAGAGCGAGCAAATGCCGCGGCCAAGCGATGATCGGTCTGTATGAACGCCTGCGTAGCACCATTCATGGCTTCACCGCCGCAATCCGTCAAAAGAAATATCGGGAGAACCGCACCCCGCGCCCGACCCGGGTTGCAGCATCTACCCCGGCCTGTTCTATGGCTGAAAACATGGGCGACCCGTCATAGTGGTTCTGGCCGTAGAAGAGTATGAAAGACTCCGGACATTGAAAGTTCGGCACACCAAGCGAGGCAAGTCGACAACGACAAAAAACTGAGAAGGGGGGCACCATGCCGCAAGGCGGCCAGCGTAAGCAGCGCTCGAATATCTCCCGCGCCGCAACGTCCACTATCAAGGGCGTGGATTTATTCTGTGGCGCAGGAGGCCTTACAAAAGGGTTGGAGGCCGCAGGGATCGATATCGTGTTTGGAGTCGATGTCGACCCCGACTGCGAATATCCCTATGAAGCCAACAACAATGCACGCTTTGTCTTGAAGCCGGTCGAAGCATTGACCGTTTCCGACTTTTCGAAAGCGTTTAAGGGCCGTGATGTAACATTGCTCGCCGGCTGCGCGCCCTGCCAGCCCTTTTCGACCTATAGTCAGGGCAATACCGGGCCATCCGACGAACGGTGGCATCTTCTCCAGCATTTCGGTCGACTCGTCCAAGAAGCGGAGCCCGATCTAGTCACGATGGAGAACGTCCCGCGGCTTGCGAAGCAGCGGGTGTTCTCTGATTTCGTTGCGTTGCTTGAGGACGAAGGATTCCATGTCTCCTATAGCGTCGTGAACTGGATGGGATATGGAGTTCCGCAACTCCGACAGCGCCTGGTGCTCCTCGCATCGAGGCTGGGTCCGATCAACATGATCGAACGCTCAACCGAGGAAGTCGATTATCTCACCGTTCGAGAAGCCATCGAGAATTTGCCGCCGTTGAAAGCGGGCGAGGTGTGCTCGACGGACCCGCTTCACCAAGCCTGCGAACTGTCGCCACTGAATCTCAAACGCATACGAGCCTCCAAACCGGGTGGGTCGTGGCGCGATTGGGACAAGCGTTTGGTGGCGGATTGCCACAAGAAACCGTCGGGAAAGACCTATCCGAGTGTGTGCGGCAGGATGTCCTGGGACGAGCCGGCTCCAACCATGACGACGCAGTTCTACGGGTTCGGTAACGGGCGTTTCGGTCACCCCGAGCAGGATCGGGCCATTTCCTTGAGAGAGGGGGCGATCATTCAGGGCTTTCCCCGGAGTTACAAATTTGTCCCGATCGGTGCGCCGATCTATCGGAAACCGATCGGGCGCCTGATCGGCAATGCAATGCCCGTCAATCTAGCCAAAGCCATCGGCAAGACCATCGTCCGACACGTTCGTGAGTGCGAACAAGCCAAGAAGCGAGCTGCTTGATGACGCTCGCTAACGCCAAATCCGCTCCTGCGGGTGCCAGTTTCGTATTGGCGACGCCGGAGCCTGGCCAACTCGTCGATCCAATCCATCAAAGCGGGCACTGCCACGACCGGAGTTACCGAAGCCGAGATCAAAGGACCGGAATGGGAGGTCTTGACCGATCCGAATCCCCCGACCGACTGGCCGCACTTCCTGAGCAAGACGGTGAAGCCGCCCAAGGAATTCACCAGGCAAATCGCGGGCGTCCTTCTTCTTGAGCGGCTGCGCGAGGTGAATGCGTTGCTGGGCTTCACGCGTGTCGAAGCGCCCGAAGAGACCGCCAATCCTGCCGAGCGTCCCCCAAGGGCCAGCTTGTGCAAAGCCGCTCCGGAATGGGTGCCCGCGACACAGGTCCACGGCGAAGGTATTTTCATCAGATTCGACGAGGCCGAAATCACGAAGTGGGAAGGGCTAGCCGGAGTACAGGGCAGGAGTGCGAAGCTGCTTGCGGGTCATCGCGGCTGGCGGAATTCCAGGAAACTCGACCCGGACGAAGCCTATCCAGGCATTCGCTATGCAATGCTCCATACGCTATCGCATCTTCTCATCAGGGAGCTTGCCCTCGAATGCGGCTACAACGCCGCGAGCATCCGCGAGCGCATCTATGGCGATACCGAAGGCGACCGGCGCCAAGCGGGGATATTGATCTACACCGCCGCTGCGGACTCGGACGGCACTCTCGGAGGCCTGGTCGAACTCGGCAGGCCGGAGAATCTGGGCCGGCTGCTCAAACAGGCGCTAAACCGCGCGGGCATTTGTTCGTCCGATCCGCTTTGCTCCGAGCACAAACCCGAAGACGACCGGTCGCTGCACGCTGCTGCGTGTCATGCATGCTCGTTCGTGTCGGAAACGTCCTGTGAAATCGGCAATCGTTACATCGACCGCGCTCTGCTGGTTCCGACGCTCGAGGTCGGCGACGCGGCATTTTTCGACTGAGGGGCGCTGTGCAGAAGTTACTCGAAGCAATTATCGAACTGGTCTCGAATAGCCCTCCGAACAAAGCCGAGCAACTCGCGCGATCGGTCGCGAAACTGCCGTCGCCGCAAGGCGCCTCGGCGCTGACCGGATGGGCAGTGACCCCGAGCGCCAAGACTCGACTGGCGACGCTAGTCGCTGCATGGCAGGACACAAGCATTCCGCCTGCCGAAGTCGCTGGAATGCTTATCGGCGCCGACGCGGCCTATCACCATGCGAAGGCCGAGCAGGAAATCGAACTCGTCTGGACCGGTCCGTCGAGCAAACTCATCGCGACGCGAAAGACGGAGCAGGCGCTTCTCCAGGTCATCGACTCCGCTACGTCGAGACTCTTCATCACCAGTTTCGTCGCATATAACGTCTCCTCGATCATGAAGGCCCTGGAAAGGGCGGCCGAACGCGGCGCTCTGATTTCCATGCTGCTCGAAGCCAGCGACAAACATGGCGGCGGGGTTTCGATCGACGCGATCGCCAATATGAAGGCTGCGCTTCCTACGACCCGGATATTCTCATGGGTGGAGAAGGGTGACGCATTCTCCGGCGGGAAAGTTCACGCTAAAGTCGCCGTTGCGGACGAGAATTTTTGCTTCATTTCCAGCGCAAATTTGACTGGCCATGCCATGGAAAGGAATATGGAGGCCGGTGTCCTCATCAGGGGCGGCGCGACCCCGCGCGACCTGCAAAAGCATCTGGAAGCGCTGCAAACCACTCTCGTCATTAAGCGAGTTTGAATTGGATACGGTCGATCGTCAGACCCGGGCAAAGATCATGGCCAGCGTCGGCCAAAAGAACACCGGCGCCGAACTGCTATTGCGCCGCGCTCTCCACAAGATTGGACTGCGATATCGCCTGCACGACCGTGCGCTTCCCGGTAGCCCGGACCTGGTTTTCCGTCGGTTCGGTGCCGTCGCGTTCATCCACGGCTGCTATTGGCACTCGCACGATTGCTATCGCGCGACGGTTCCGAAGGAACGGCATGAATTCTGGGTTGACAAGTTTCAGACGAACCGTGCGCGCGACCAACGAAACGTCGACTTGCTCCTAGGCAAGTCGTGGCGCGTTCTGACAGTGTGGGAATGCGCGCTACTCGGAAAACACGCGAAAGGCGGTGAAGCGGTGGCACTCGAAGTGCGAAATTGGCTGAACGGCGGCGCCAGGGAAGGTCTGATCGAGGGCGAAAAAGCCCGTGAGATGCTTCCGCCCAAGTGACACTGATGTGTGCTCCCGTCTCGCTTATGAACTGCCCAGTGCACTTCGGCGGCCAAGGAGAAAACGATGAGCGGCGTGCTGCCTGATGGAGATTCCGCAGATTGCTTTCAAGCCTGACTGGACGAAGCACGCCAAAGCCGCGCCGTTCAGACGCAACGATCAGATGGTCGCCGTCCTGCCGATCGGCGTGATGGTGTTCCCCGGCACCGGCATTCAGGACAATCTCGCCGATAAGGCGCGTAAGCATTCCGGTCTGGAAGTTCGGCAGTGGCGGCGCGTGAGCGCCGCCTAGCCCAACTCGACGCCCCAGAATTTCAGCACGCCGATGACCTCCTCCTTCGGATAGTGCAGGAACGTCGCGTTTTCGATATCGATCTTGATCTTCCGTTTGCGCTTGGCGATCTCGCGCGCGATCCGCTCGCTGAACGGCGCGGTGCCTGGCGGCAGCACGCCAGGGCGATCAGGACTCGGCCAACTCTTCGGATACCCCTCAGGAATCCATCCAGACGTCACTTTACCGGCCTGCTCGGCGACCGAGGGATGCTCACAAGCCCATCCATAGAGATGGAAAGCGCAGACCCTGAGCATGGCCTTGATTTCGGGGAGCGTGTCGGTGAAGCCTTTTCAGCGGCGTGGGCAACCACACCATGTTGGCGACGCACGAGAAATATCGCGGATCTTGCACGACGCTGCTCTGCTGCGCGAACGACGGATCGTCGTATCCCCAGATATGGCAGACGGTCCAATTCTTGGGCTTGGGCGACGCTACATCGAGGGCGGCCACCAGCGCCTGCAGCGCAGCGACGTTGCCTTCGAACTTCTCTGCGGTGACCCCTGTGGCCTTTCGGGTGTTGGTATAGCGGCGGGTCCATCCCGCATCGTAGAGCGGTTGTCCGCGAGCAGTGTGCGGCGCCCACACCGGCAAGCGCCGGAATGTCTCCGGATTGACCCACCGCGCGGTTCGCTCGATCAGCTCCACGACCGCCGGGATGTCGTCCCGAAGTACCTCATTGCCGTCTGATATGTAGAATCCGTCAGTCACTCTCCGCTACCATCCTCGTGTCATCTGCCCCGACAAGCGGGCATCGATAACCCGGCACGATGATGGTGCGGGAGCGAACTGGGTCGATTTCGGTCGGTCATCACAGCGCTTCAACATGTTCCAGAAGGATTCGACCGATCGCCTCAGCGAGCGTAACAGGAACCGCGTTGCCGATCAGCCGACCCAACTTGGCGAAGCTTACGGATTCGTCCTCAGGTATAAACGAGTATCCTTTCGGAAAACCTTGGAGCATCGCTGCTTCCCGCAGACTGATCGCGCGGTCCTGCTTAGGATGACCAAACCGGCCGTTTCCGTATCCAAAGCATTGCGTTGTGATGGTTGGTGCAGGCCCGCGCCATTCCATGCGCCCGTATACGGAAGGATAAGTCGCGCCGGTCTCCCTCTCGTGACAAGCAGCGCGCAGCGCATCCGGCCAATCTCGCCAAGTTCCGCCGGGTATCGAAGCCCGTATACGTTCTAGATTGACTTTGCTCAGCTTACTAGCACGATGAAGTCGATCGTTTGGGTCCGCTCCGCCTGCTGAAATCTCCGGGAGATCACCGATCGTGTCCCAGACTGTCGACCGTTCCATATCGAACTCCGGAATACGGATTGGTCCGAGCTTCGACGCTATGAGCACCAACCGTTTCCGCGTCTGCGGCAGGCCGATTGTTTGGCATTCGATGATACGGTAGTCGACCGAATAGCCCTCCAGATCGGCGAGTAGTTGCTCGAAGACAGGCTGCCGCTCCAAAGGAGGGACGTTCTCCATGGTCACCAGATCGGGCTCGGTCTCGCGCACAAAAGTCCCGAACCGTTCGACCAGTTTCCAGTCGTCCCGGCCGCCGCGACCTCGCCGAGAAACGCCCTCCCGTTTGGCCCCGCGAGCGTAGGTCGAGAAGGGCTGGCACGGTGCACAGCCGGCGAGAAGGCTCACATCCCCTCCTTGCAGGGCGCTTGCTACGATGCTCGGGTCAAGGCTCGCGACGTCTGCCTTTAGGAAACGTGCTTTTGTGTTCTTCTCAATGGGATGTTCGCACGCTGATTCGATATCGACACCCAAGCGGACGCTGATGCCAGCGGTTTCGAGACCATAAGTAAGCCCGCCGACGCCGCAGAAGAGATCGACGGCAGCGATATCCTTTGTACCACTCATGAAACCAACACCAGATAATGGCTCCGATCGACGTAACTTTGAAATGCGGCCGCGGCCTCATCGACGTAATCCAGCGTCACGTCCGCGATTTCGCGTATCTGTGTGAGCGTGAGATCATTCGCCCCCTCTTCGAATGATCGGCGGCCGTGCGCGAGCGCGTTCCTTCGATCTGCGAGGAATTCGAGTGGACTCTTGTCCCGAAACTCTGGCCTCGGCGCGATTCGACGCCACATTGCTTCGGATAGCCTGAACTCAACGCCCAAGCGCTCGGCGAAGATCGCGATGTGTTTGTCCGTCCAAGTGCCCGACGGCTTCTTCAATTGCTGAGGACCGAGTGCGGCATCGCCTAAAAGGCGAAGCGATATATTGTGCACGGTAGTCAGCCGCGAGTCTTCGCCTCCATCGACTCGCGCAACGGCGTATTCACGAAGCCACTCCCTTAGAGCATTCTCTGACCAACGGCGTGGCGGTACCGTCCCGACGGCACTGCCTACCAATTCGGTCGCGCGAAACATAGTTGCCTCTACGATATTGTAGAGATGCACTATCAGCCCCGACTTCATCGTCAGCAAATGACGTGACGACAGCTTAGTCTCACCAATTGACACGTCAGCGCCCGCAAAAATGCGATCCTCCAATGCCACCGCGACTGCATAGTGGGTATCAAATTCTTCCCGACGTTCATCAATTGACGTACGAATCGCGGTCATGCTTGAGTCAGGATCGATTTAACTAGGTCGATTCGATTTTCCAGCTTCGCCCGTACGTTGGCACCGTCCGAGACCACGATCTTGTCGAACTCCCTCTCCTTCATAAGTCGCTCTACCTCGCCCGGATCAATATTGAGATCGGGATTATCGCGCAGCGCGAGAGCCGACCCGACTGATATTGCCTCGAATCTCACACGTGGTACTGCAGGCCCACCACCGTTCTTCCGAAAGCCTTGACGGAACGTCTCCTGGACAAACGCGAGCATTCGCT
Source organism: Mesorhizobium sp. ISC15 (assembly GCF_037162615.1). Classification (NCBI taxonomy): domain Bacteria; kingdom Pseudomonadati; phylum Pseudomonadota; class Alphaproteobacteria; order Hyphomicrobiales; family Phyllobacteriaceae; genus Mesorhizobium; species Mesorhizobium sp. ISC15. Next base: position 163,776 of record NZ_JAVSPX010000003.1, read on the forward strand.
CGAACTCACTTCTTTTTTCGCCCACCAGGCCGGGATCTGCCCTCGTGCGGTCGTTAGCGGCCTTCAGATAATCGTAGAGGAACTTCTTCGGACGATCGCGATAGCCTGGAAACCGACCTTCCTCGGTGTCGGAGGTATCAGTGTAGGCGAAAAAGCGGGTGACCAACTCTTCTCTTTCCCGCTGATCGACAGCCCGAGGAGAGATCGGTGTCATCTTCTCGAACGCTGGCGACTCTGCGAGTTCCTTTAGGAGATCGGTGACCGGACCCGGCAGCGAACCGCGGCGGATTTCTGCCTCGTTCGCTGCCGTCCCCGCTCGGTTGATACGGGCGAACATCTCGGCGCGTGTAGATGGATCGGTGTCCGTGTCGAGAACGATAGTGCGTATCGACACGTCCTCGAGTTTGTTGCGCCGATCCACTGGCAGATCGCTGAAGCGGAAGCCGTTCAATTCCGGAACGAGCACCAGTTCTCGCAAACGGAGATCTTCCTTGAGAAACGCTCGCATCGCTCGCATGCGCTGCGAGCCGTCGACGATCTCCATTCGGCCGCCGGGAGTCTGGTAGAAAAACATGAACGGAATGGGTAGGCCGACGAGTAACGACTCCATGAACTGCGATTTCTGCTCGTCGTTCCATGCTAGCTTGCGCTGATACTCTGGTACGAAGTAACGGTCGTTCACGTCGTCGCTGAAGCGGCTCACATAAACTGATACCGGGTACTCAGAAATATTAAACTTTACTTGCCTTGAGACAGCCGCAACAGCCTCTTCAGCACGAGAAATTTGCTCGCTGCTCGGACCAGCCTTTACCTTTTTTGCCATTGCCGCCCTCAACAGCTGACCATGGAACTACCTTCGGTCAGGTGGAATTGTGATTCGCTGTATCCAAAGGTTACTATTCGAAGGGGCGCAAGGCACATAGCCCAACGCAACTTATTTGTGCACCTCCAGTGAACGTCCGATATCGAGAAGAGCCGAGAAGGTCCGCTCCTGGCGCGACCGAGCCGGCCGAAGGATTCGGTTCTGCCGGAGCAGCGTTCAAAATGAGCGCCCATCAAGGCCTGCTTATCACCGCGCGATCGCCGTGCAGGAGCCCATCGGCTGCACGGACAGAATTATTAGAGGATCCCCCACGCCCGGTAACGTCCCCTGCCCGTGATCTCGCGCAGGCCGAGTTCGGCGACGAGATTAAGCGCCCCACGCGTCGTCACCTTCAGGTCCTTTTCAATCATCGCGCTGGAGACGACCGGCCGCGCAAGAACGAGGTCGACGAGTTGCGGCAGCTTCGAATGTCCCCGCCGGCCGCGCAGGCGGCGCCCCATCTGCTCCCGGGCGAGCATCAGACGATCGTGTTCCTTCAGCCCGGCGACGGCCGCTTCAGTGACGCCCTCCAGAAACCCGATCAGCCGCGCCGTCCTGTCGCGGGCGCGCCGCCTTTCGCGCGGAATGGCGCGCAGCCCGGTGTTGAGACAGACGAGGTGGGCGCTCGTTTTTCGGACCTGCCTGAGCATGGCGCCGACGAGCAGGTGTCCGAGCCAGGGCAGATGCTGCAGCGGTTCTTTTGTTTCCCACGCATCCCATAGCAGGGCGGCGCTCAGCACGGGCGGCTGGCCAGTGGTCCGGTTCAACATGGCCCGCCAGTCCGCCAGCCGTTCCTCCTCGTCCCAGTCGGGATCGTAGACGAGCGGATTTTTTTCGTCCGTCGGGACCTGTTGCGGTCGCGAAACCGGCGCGGCGGCGAGTCCGTCGAGCACGTTGCGCGTGCGATCGAGCAGCGCATCGATGGCGGCAAATTCGGCGCCGAGGCCATCGTTCAGATCGTCATTGGCCGACTGGTCCGCCTTTTCATCGCCGGCGCCCTCCGCTGCCGTCGCGTGACGCTCCGGTGGCAAAGCGTTCTGGGCGCTAGCGCCACGCCCGCGCAATTGGCCTAGGCCGTTCGGGCTCAGCGCCCAGTCCGGCCTGTTGGCTACAATCAGCCGCCGTGCCCGCAGCACCGCATGAGCACGGGTGAGCTCGTGGGTCGGCGTGCGGATGTCCATGTGGGTGTCGTGCAGGACCAGATCCTCGACATGGACAAGCTCGCCCTCGAGCCACAGCGCGGCGGCGGCGTCGTAGAAATGCGTGCGCGCGACAAAACCCTCGCGCACCGGACTTCTGGCCAGCCGCTCGTCGAGGCGCGCCAAAGAATCCTCTGCGGTGACGAGTGGTCCCGCGAGGTCGCGCCACGGGATTGCATCGGTACGGTCAAGGTCAAAAAGAGTCATCGGGCGTCGTTCCGGCCTTCGCTCTGGCGCCAATTGAAAGCGTTAGGCAAAAATCGGCGCACCCGCTCGCGGGCCGCCGCCAGCCTCTCTTGATGCAAACTGGTGACGTCGTAAGCCATTGATATCGTTTTAGCTGATTCGACTTGCTGAAGCTATCTTTCGCTTTACTTCACTCACGCCGGGTCTTCCTGACCGCCATTCTCACAATCGATAATGACCTCTTATCGATAGTGATTGATCTCGCCGCCCAAATCAGTCATTTTCGGCCCCAGGATGGCCGCCGGCGACGTCCCGCGCGGCCGCGAACGACATAGGGAAGGCGGCTTTCCGCCGCACGAGAGAGGGCGCCCGGCATGTCCGACCAAAAACCCGTCCGCCTGCCCGACCCCGCTTCCGTCGAAACCGTGCTCGCATCTCTGGAGGCGCCGTCGGCCGACGCCGAACTCGCCCCCGCCCTCAACATGGCCTTTCCAGGCTTTGCCTTCACCGTCGCGACAATCGACGATCCCTATTGGCGCAACCCTCACGCTGTTGTCGCTGCCGACGGCACGCGCCGCGGCGATCATCGCGCCTGGGTCGAACGCGAGCTGGCCGAACTGGGCGGCGATCTGGCCGCGTTCTGGAACCGGCATCGCCAGGACGGGACAAAATTCGCCGAATGGCGCGGCGCTAGCGCCTTCGCCTCTGCGCCGACCGGGCCGGGCGTCGCCGACTTCGTGCAACTCTCGCTCGGCCGCGAGATCGAGGTCCTGGCCGGCCCCGTAGTTGATCCCGACTACCGCCCCAACAGCGTCGACCATCTCTTCGAGCCGACCTGGGTTTCTCGTGATTCCGCTGCTGAGGCGCAGCAGCTCGCAGGACCAGTCTACCGGCTGCGCGGCCGCGCCGGCGGCGGCGTCGTTCACATGCGGAGTTTCTTGGCGCGCCGGGCGCGCATCGGCAAGGAACAGCGCGAGGCAAGCCGTCCCGAACTCGGAGACCGCATCATCCGTGAGGTCGGCCCCGACGGCACGCGCGACACCGCGTTTTTAGACGCCAATCCGGACTGGTTCGATTTTGTGCCGCGCGAGAACCGCTTTTTTGCCGACTGGGAGCGGTCGAGCGCTTGCGCCCACCGCATTTTTGACCATTGGGCCTTCGACATCCACGATCTTGAAGATCGTGGCCGGCGCGAGATCGGTTTTATCCCGCGGCCGCTCAAAATGCCGGCCGGGAAGCTGGCGTTGGAAGGAGGTACTTCGGTGCACCGCCTGATGGAGCGGACCGGGGCGATCGACGCGGAGGTGGGCCTGCCCTTCGCCTGGTTCTTTTTTATGACGCACGGGCACTGGGTCGATCCGGACGTCGGCCAGACCATCGCCGACGGATTGCGTGCCGGCCGCGTGCGCCTGCCAGACCGCGATGCAGCCGTGCTGCTCGCCTGGGCAGACAAAAAATATCTGTTCTGAGCCGCCGTCATGGATCTTCGCCTGCCAAAACCCGTACCAAACCAAAAACTGCGCCGTGCGGAGGCGCTCGATGCGCTGGATTCGGTGCTGCCATTCGACCGGCGCGATTTTCTGGCCGAACTTTTGACCGACGACGACGTCGCCACACTGCGCCATCTCGCCAAAGAAGGCATCGGCGAGAATTCCCTGCGTGCCCTGGCCTCGGATCTCGGTTACCTCGAAGCATGGTCTCTGGCCGCGACCGGTTTTCCGCTGCCCTGGCCGGCGCCGGAGGCGCTGCTGCTAAAGTTCGTCGCCCATCACCTGTGGGATCCCGCAAAGCGTGAGACCGACGTTTCGCACGGCATGCCGGAAGACGTGACCGCGGCGTTGAAGTCGGCCAAACTGTTGCGCGTCGATGGACCGCACGCGCCGAACACCGTGCGCCGGCGTCTGTCCAGCTGGTCGACGCTGACCGGCTGGCGCGGTCTTGCGGGAAATTTTTCGGCGCCCGGCCTGCGCAGCGCCATAAAACTCGCCGTGCGTGCCAGCGCCCGCCCCCGTGCGCAAAAAAGCAAAAAGGCGGTGACCGCCGATGTTTTGACCACCCTGCTCAACACCTGCGCCGGCGACCGTCTCGTCGACGTGCGCGACCGCGCCCTTCTCATCACCGCCTTCGCCTCAGGCGGCCGCCGCCGCAGCGAGATTGCTTCGCTCAGGTTCGAGCAGATCGTCGAAGAACAGCCGGCCCCCACCGATCCCAAGGCTCCCGACGGCGAGAAACTGCCGTGCCTGTCGATCCGGCTTGGCCGCACCAAGACGACCCAGGCCGATGGGAATGCTTTCGTGCTACTGGTTGGCCGACCGGTGTTGGTCTTGAAGGAATGGCTCGAGCGCGCCGGGATCAGCGAGGGCGCCGTGTTTCGCGGCATCGATCGCTGGGGCAATCTCGAAAAACGCGCGCTGACGCCACAGGCCGTCAATCTGATCCTCAAGCGCCGCATCGCCGAGGCTGGGTTTGATCCGATGGCGTTTTCCGCCCACGGCCTGCGCTCCGGCTATCTCACCGAAACCGCCCGCCGCGGCATTCCGCTGCCGGAAGCCATGCAGCAGTCGCAGCACCGTTCCGTACAGCAGGCCTCGAATTACTATAACGACGCCGAACGGACGCTCGGTCGAGCGGCCAGGATTCTTGCCTGACAAGATTGCCAGATGCCTGAGATACTCTTGGTTCTAGGGCATTCACTCGACGTGATCTGCCGACGGCGCCGAGCAGCGGTGCGGCCGTCATCGTTCAATCTCAATGACCTCGACTCTTGTCCCGCCAGCGTGCTTGGAGCCCAAATGTTTGGTTTTGAATCCAACGAGATCAGCAATGCCGTCCCTATCGGTCAGCAAGACGACACGTTCATGATCTTCGAGTAGGCTGCTGATGGGATCGTGCAGGCTTGTGTGGCCGCGACGAGAGCGTCCAATGTCGTTGGTGACGAGGTCGAGCTGGCCGACGCTTTGAATCTCGGAGTCGACCAGGGCTACGGCTGCTGTGCGCCCTTCCGCAACCGAGGATAAAAGCTCGGCGAAGTCTGGCGCATCGATCGCAGCCGACATCGACGCTGATACATCGACCGCAAGCATAAGAAGCGGTCCCGCATCGACACCAGTCCTGCGGAAGACTGGCTCGCCCACGTAGTCCCGAACAATCTCCTTCAATGTTTCGCGCTGTCTCAGGTGGCTTGGCGTCAAATCACCGATGACGATGCATCGGCCGCTGACGTCGCGATCGACTGCGTGGAAGCTCTCGCGCCCCGGGCCATGATTGACGAGTAAGACCTTCGCGGCGCGATGCGCCCGAGCATAGTCGATTAGCGCCTCGCGGAATCGTGCCGGCGACCCGCGCTTGTAATGCTTCACCTCGATCACAAGACCGCACTCTTCCCCATCCCCGGAGCGGCGCCACAGACTGTAATCAGGTTGAACGTGGCCCGTGCGGCCATGCCCGATTGGCGCGATGAGAGGGCTGCGCCGCTCGGCGAATAACCTTACTTTCGGGTGACTCGAACGCACTGTCGCAATGACAGACTCTCGAAACGCGAAGGTGATGCGGCCTTTCTCGTGATGGAGCTCGCAATCGTGGTCGTCGAGGGCGTTGACGATCTCGGTCGCGATCCAAACGGCATAGAGCTCGTGGCGACGCTGCCAGATAGGCAGAGATAGAATACGCTCCAATTCCGGCAGTTCCGCCCGAATGCCAATCTTGCGTCTCGGATAGCGGCTTAACGCAATAGCGAGCCGTTGCCCGATCACGCGTTGGCTTGCCTCATCCAACGACACATACCGCCCGAGCTGCGCCACTATGAAGCCAAGTTGAAAGTCAGTCTCGTGCTGGGCGATAGTTCCTAAGTTGAAGCCGTCGCCGCTCTCGAACCCAAGCCTGCGATCCCAATAGTCTCGCATCATTGTCTCGCGATCTGGCCAAGCACGGCGAACGCTGTCAGCCAGAACGGAGGCGATAGAGATCGCATCCCGAAACCCAGCCGAGACACGATTGGCGTGGAGCGAGCGAGGGAAAGGGAAGTAAAGTCCCCTATCATGATACATTTGCTGCTAATGATCGCATCAGGGACACCAGTCTTCGCGCGCCATTCTGCATCGATTAGGTCATCACCCGCCCGCAAGATTGCCGAAGCGCCGTCGGAATCGACAGCTGGAACATCCACTTCGCAATCGAGCGCGTTCCAAGTCTCGAGAAACTTCTCAAAATGCTTCAGTTCGAAGTGATCCTCCTCGATATGGATATCCCATTGGGAGCGCCCCTGCTGCACTCCCGCAGCCTGGAAGAAGCTCAGAATGGCGCGGAACATGGCCACGAAGGGCTCCGCCAAGTCAAAAACAGCTCTGACGAGATGATCGGTGGAACTGGAGCGCAGCGCCTCCTCTAATGTGGCGGCCGATGGTGAAAGCGCGATGCGTAGGTTCTCCCCGAAATCGGCATCGCGATCGTCGAGCTCAAGCCCGCCCGCCGCGCAAAGCCTGCTCCATGCCTCGAAGCTGCCGCGCGCCACACTGGTCACGTTTTTCCTCCGCAAAGATGCGCGTCGATGCTAGACGAGAAGCCTCAGCCTGTCCTTGCCTTGTTTGATCGGCTTTGCGCCCGCAGCGCCGCAATCAGCATCGGCGGTACGGGCGCCAGCTGTTGCTTTTCGGCAGGCACACGCTGATAGCGACAGAAGCCCCTCCCTTCCCCCGTTACGCGCCAAACAGCCGCCGGTCCCAGTAGACCGGCTGGTGCAGGCTCGTGTGGATCTTTGAAAACTCCGGATGCGCCGGATTGATCAGCACATTGCAATCGAGACGCGCCACGACACTCGGCACCAGCAGGCGCTGCGCCGGTCTAAACACCAGGTTTCGCCGAATCCCTGGCTCACCATCGCCGGCATTGTGTCCCAGCCGGGCAGTGACGGCTGGGAAAAGACCTCGTAGCTCAGTCCGCGCGGGATTGTGACTTCGATGTAGTGCTGGTTGGGCGGCAGTCGGCCGCTGCCATGCACCAGCTTTTCCAACAGGGTCGTCGAATAGTGCTCGCTGGTGTAGATGATAGGACTTCCGGGCGTGTTCCACCGCCCTGGCGCGATTGTCGAGCCGGTCGCATCGAAGATCGGGTAGGTGCCGGCCAGATCGCCGATACGAAAGGACGATAGAGTGCGATCGAGTATCTGCGCCGTCACGCAGCACTGCCGTACTTCAGACCTGCGAGAATATCGACCACCATTTCGGCACCGAACTCGCTCATGATAACGACGTCGATCGGTCGCTTGTCCTCAATCATCGGGTGCGGCCGAAACAAGAAATCACGCGCTTCCTCTTCGTTCTGCCAGACATCGACAGCAAGGCCCCAGACGCGCGCGACGCGGGCCAATCGTGTGCCCTCGTCCGACGAGAGACGATGTACCGCCTTGCGCCGCTCATAGGTCGCCTTGGGGATCAGATATTTGAACTGAGCATCGCCAGGCGCCAGAAGATGCGCAACGCGCTCAAGTGCGCCAATGGGAAGTCCATCCTCGATCCGGGAGATCAGCCCGAAAGGCGACCGCGCCGCCACCTCTTTAACGGGCAGCCCCAAAACGTCGGCGACATTTCCGAGCGCTAGCATTTCACTCTCCACTCCATGTGAGGCAAAATATAGCCTCACATGATGCAGCATACCAGCCCCTGCATCAGCGCGAACCGATCCGCCAAACAGTTACCCTGTCATCTTTGCAGTCGCGCCGTTCGCTCGCAATGCCGCCATCAGCATCGGCCCGACCGAAAACTCCCCTGCCCTCGCCTTCTCGGTGAGAACGCGCAGATAGCCACCAGCTGACTCGATGTGCTGTGCCCGCTGCAGAATGCAGGCAATCACCACCGCGGCGATTTCCTGACCCATGACATGGCAGGCATCCTCATACGCCGACGGCGAAACGCCCAGGTATCCCCGCACCTGGGCGGCGGTTACCATGAAATCCCGCCAGTTGCCGACGCCGTCGACGGCGTAGTCCGCGATTTCGGGGCAGGCCTTCAGCACTAGCCCCAGCGGATAGGTTTTCGGCGGCTCTGCGGTCCCCGTTAGTGGCTCGGCCGCCGCCCCGCTTTTTTCCAAAGCAGGTTCAAATTCAAAAATAGAGTCGGTATTTGAATCAGATTGCTGCCGCTCGCTTTGGGACTCATTGGCGCTCGGAATCGTAGATTCCATATGGATTTCCAGCAGCTTATCCACGTCGTCACGCAACGCGGCCAGATCGGCCACGATCGGTTCTAGCTCGGCAATGCGGGCTCGGCGCGGAATTGTCTCCACAATGGAGCGGAAACGCCTCCACAGACTTCCCCAGTCGCCCGGCACGTCTTCCTCAACGGCCGCCTCGACCAACTTGTGGATATCCCGGCGGTGCAGCGTAATGCGTTCCCTCATAAGCCTGAGCGCCCTGTTATCGGCGCGAACACGCTCGGCCGCCGCCTCGCACTCTTGAGCACGGGCCAGCAGCGGCACCAGCGAGAAGCCAAATGCTTCCTCGATCTCCCCACCCCTGCCCTTGCGTGCATAACGCTTGCCATTCGGGCTGTCCCGACGGATAACTAGACCGCAATCCACCAGCTCCGCCAGGTTCCTCCGCAAAGTGGAATCGGGCATGCCGTGCGCCCTGAGGGACAGCTGTGCGTTCGAGGGAAACACGACGAGGCCGTTTTCCTCATTCAACTCACTGTCAGGATAGAATGACAGCAACGCATTCAGGACGGCCAGGGCGCGATCGCCGATACCGATGATGCTCTTGCCCTCGCAGAGGTTCCGGTAGATCTGCCATTTGTCGACGACCCTGCCCTTGGGGATCTCGCGTGACTCGTTTTGCGCTGCCAGCATGGCAAGCGACATCGGCCGCCGCCCAAAGGGCGTCGTTGCAATACCCGTCTCCATTTCTTCCTTCGCCTTCAATTTAGGCAAAAGAAATCCGTCCGCCGAATCGACGCTTAAAACTCTTGACACTGATTCGTGGAAATGAGATTCTCGGCTTGCTACAGATCGAGAAGGGCTTCCACGGTTCGCCGTCGGGGGCCTTTTTCTTTTGCGGTTTCAGTCTCCTGTTTGCTTCTCTTCCAATTCCCTGAATGCTCGATAGAGCTGCTCCAGGTTCTCGGAAAGGTACGCACCGAAACGGGAGGCGTCCTTGGCCTTCAGAGCTATTGTGAACGCCTTCCCGGTGTCCTTCGTGGTCACGCTGACCGATTTGCCTGCCAGAGACCAGGATTTGGCATTGGCGGATGCACCTGACCCCTTCTTGGGTTTTCTGGATGTCTTTAGAAAATTGAAGAGGATGTTGAAGCGGTCATCGGTTGCCGCCGACTTGAACTCCTCAGTATCAACAAGTTCCTCAGCCTTCATCAGATTTGACGGCCTCTCGATCAGCAACGTCAGATCAAGCCAGCGGTCGCGGCCGATACCTTTCGCGGCTCCGATCGCATGGATGATGGCATTTGGAATGCGTTTTGTGACCGAAAGCATTCTCGTAAGCATTGGAGCGTCGATCGCCAAAGCAGACTGAATTGTTTCCCTGTCATGGCCGAGATCCGCCAGATTCTGTGCGAACACCGCCCGCTCGATGAAAGACAGATTGGCCCGTGCTGAGTTTTCCTGTCCCTGCGCAACCACATGATCCCTGTCATGAAGTTCCTTGACAACGGCACGGACGGGTTTCCCAAGTTGTTTTGCCACGCGAGCACGACGGTGACCGAATACGATCTGATAGCGCCCGTTTTTCGTGGGGTGAGGCCGAACCAAAATCGGACTGTCCTGCCCCCTCTCCCTAATGGCTGCCACCAATTCACAGAAGGCTTCGTCGTCGTCTTCCATGCGATCGGAAACAAACGAGCTGTCAATGAGACTGGGATCGAGGTCGACCACCGTTTCACCTTCGACCAGCCTTTCGGCCTTTGCCGCCTGGGCTGCAAGCTCACCGATAGAAGACAGCATCGATCGCGAGGCGCCACGCGTCGCGTAACCGGCGGTCGCCTGGCGATCCGGCTTCGTCGTCTCCGCTTGCGTTATGCCCAATAGCACGTCTCGCCTTGCCATCTTCAGCTTCTCCGAAAATGAAACATGTCATTGTCCTCGTTGACGAAAACCCGCCGTTGTACGGCTGACAACAGAACGGTCATTGCCTGCGTCCCCATGCTTGGTGAACGAGAGCGGCAATCTCCCCGTTTACGGCAGTTAAAGATTCCACTGCGCGGTCATATGTCGATCGAGTAAATTGCGACCGTTCGACTTCGTACAGTGTCTGTTTGGTCAGCCCTGCGTCCGAGATCGCGGTCGACTTCAGCATGTGATTCTTCAGCATCTGCTTTGCGAACATGGACTGCATGAATCCGACCATCTGGGTCTGCGGAATGTCGGTAGGTTCGAATCGGGTGACAAGATAACGGAACCAGTTCAGGGAGACCTTCACGCCAGCCCCCTCGATCGACTTAAGGATTTCGCCGAGCATAAGCAGGAACTGGCTCATGCTCATGATATCGAGCATCTGCGGATGAACAGTGATCAGAACGGAGGTGGCGGCGGTCAGCGCCGTCAGTGTCAGGTATCCGAGCTGCGGCGGGCAATCGACGACAACGACATCATAAAGGTCCTCAACCTCGGCCAATGCATCCCCGATGCGGGTATAGAACATCTTCCCCGCATTGGACCCCTTGTTCTGCATCGCCAGTGGTGTGTCGTATTCGTACTCTTGAAGCTCCAGGTTCGCGGGCACGATGTCGAGGTTCGGAAAATTTGTAGTCCGTATGACCTCGACGATCGACTTCTTCTCGTCGTCGTATCGCAGCGATTCATACAACGACGGATTTTGGTCCAGTTCGGGTTGGATGCCGTGAAGGGCTGTGAGAGACGCTTGCGGATCGAGGTCGATCGCCAACACCCGATGACCCGTGAGCGCGAGATACTGCGCTAGATGCGCTGCAGTTGTTGTTTTGCCTGAGCCGCCCTTGAAGTTGACGACAGCGAGGACCTGCAGCTTGTCGCCTGCCCTGCGCCGTGGTTCGCGGTCGAGAAACCTCCTGAGTTCGTTCATCTGCTCCGCAGAGTACGATCGGCGTCCAGTTGATGATGTAACCGGCTGCACGCCCTTGCCCTCCAAATGCAGCTTCTTCAGGTAGCTCTGGGACACCCCGATGTAATCTGCAACCTCCGCAAGGGAGAACTGCCGAAGCGTCTTCTGGGCATCCGGCGGAAATTTCTCGATGCGGAGCATGTTGAGCTTGCGTGAAATCTCGCTGCCTTGGTCGAGAATGGTGTCTGCAAAGCCGATTTCTTCAACGTGAGCGGCTATGTTCATTGCTCGTCGGCCCTTCAGGAACGATATTTTTGGGTTTCCCCCTAAATTATCGTTACTGTCGCCCGATTCTATCCGGTCTGGCAAGAAATATTGAGTTAACAAAAGGTTAACGGGAACGATTAGGCACCCTGACCTACAACTTGCGAGCCGGAATCGAACCTACCCTGTTGTTATCATTGACTGAAAGGCGAAAAAGTACGGCTGACAATCGGAATTCTCCACGAAGCCACCTCAGCCGCTTATCGCAGCTCCTTTTTGGTCCGCAAAACTGGCCGTTAAAGCGACTCGTCGCGACGGGAAACCCGTCTTGACAGCCAGCTTTCTGCGTTCCCCACGAGTTTATGAGTCTCGGCTGCCCGTCGATCGATCAAAGAGCACTTCAGATCGCGGTCCAGGCGACGGTTTGCGCCGGACCAATGCGAAACTTCGTGTAGCAAAGTTGAGTAAAGGTGAACCTCGCTGTCGAAACGCCCGCGGTCAGGCATGAGAATGTCGTCGAAGCTGGGCCGGTAGCAAGCTTTGGTGCCACCGTAGCTGACGCCGGCGCCGGTGTTCTGGACGAAGCTTTCGACAGTCGATGTGCGGAACCGGATTGCCCGGCAACTCCTCGGCTCGACTGAAGAACTGATCCGGCATGTTCTCGATCTGCTCAATATTGAAGGCGCTGTAGCCCTTCAGATGCGGGATCGCGCGGTCTTCGTCTCTTCGTGATCCTTCGGAGTGAACGTGCCGTACTTGACGACAAGGGTGCCACCCTTGCGGACTTGACCACCGAAGTCCTGGACCTGTCTGTAGGTCATCCAGGTGTTTTCCTCGAAGCCGAACATCTGGCCCGCAACCCAAAGCACGATGACGTTGATGCCGCGATAGGCTTCGCCGGTCACGGCGCGGAATAATCGCGCTGCGGCGGGCATTGCCGCGCCAAGGACGGATCCATGGCTTGGTGCCGGCTTCAAGCTGCTCGACAATAGTATCGGTGATGCGCTGGTAGGTTCCCTGATGCTCTGCATGGCCGTCTCCATCCGTTGGTTGACGGGCAAAGACCAAATAGCCGAAACGAGCCCAGGCACTACATAGGGCCGAAACGGAGAGGAGGACTGCGACAGCGGCTGCGTGGGGGAGGGGCTATCGTAGCTTGTCCTTAAATCACCCGATGGGTGGAGGCGGCCGGCCGCACCGATCGACGCCTGGCCGGTTAACTACGGTTGCTGAAAAGCTCGCCTGCGGACGCTGTCACCATTGCGGTCATTGCGATCGCGCTGTCTCGAAGAGCGGAGAGGCGGAAAGCGGCCATGGCGGGAGAAGGAGGAGTGGTCCGGCACATCGCTCTCGAGACCAAGCCGGCAAACCACCGATACGCTAAGCTCAAATGCATCTCTTGGATCAGCCGCCGGTCCGAGCGGATGCGGAAGCAATAGCCAACGTTCAGCATGCGGATCAGCAGTTCGGGGTAGCCCGAGCCTAGCCGCCGGCTATTCAGTCGCTTTGGAGCCTATTTGGCGGTGAGGGTCGCCTCAAGCGGCCGCGGTTGGTGAACCTTCAAGCCGCAGAGTATTGTACTCATGTTTTAGAGTATAGTAATATAAGCCATCCCTCTGGCATTTCTGCAACACTTCTTCTTTTCTTTTATTCTGCCCTTGCTTGTGACGAAGGTGGGGGTTGATAAGGCGATTGGGTTTTGCGGGGAAGGCATGTGGGAGCGGCCACGCCTATCATAATGGGGCTGGACAGCGGCGTCGTATGTTTGACGCTGATGACGCAGTATTTGCGCCAGCCGGCCGATCCCGACGCAATTCACCATGACCTGGGGTTGGGCGAACGGACCGCCGATCGCGTCGACCTCGTGCGGGCGGCAAAACGCCTGAAGCTCAAGGCCAAGATCGCCAAACCGGCGCCTAAGAGGCTGGACCGCCTGCCGCTGCCGGTGATCATCGAGAAGGCGGACGGCAGCTTTGCGCTGTTGGCGGCCTTGTCTGCGGGCAAGGTCCTTTTGCAGGATCCGCAAGCGGGCGCGCCGCAGGAGCTCGCGCGTGCGGACTTCGACCTCCTGTGGAGCGGATACGTCGTCCTCGTCACCAGCCGGGCCTTCTCGCAAGGTTTTTCCAGGCGCTTCGATTTCTCGTGGTTTATTCCCGAAATCATCCGCTACCGCTGGATCTTCGCCGAAGTGCTGCTTGCCTCGTTCTTCGTGCAGCTGCTTGGGCTGATCTCGCCGATCTTCTTCCAGCTGGTGATCGACAAGGTTCTGGTCCACAACGGGCTGACCACGCTCGAAGTGCTGGTGATCGGCCTATCCGCTGTCTCGATGTTCGAGGTGCTGCTCACCGGCCTGCGCACCTATACCACCATCCATACCACCAGCCGCATCGACGTGGCGCTCGGCGCCAAGCTGTTTCATCATCTGCTTGGCCTGCCGATCGCCTATTTCGAGGCAAGGCAGACCGGCCAGACCGTGGCACGCGTCCACGAGCTCGAGAACATCCGTGCCTTTCTCACCGGTTCGGCGCTCACCGTGCTGCTCGATGTGCTCTTTCTCTTCGTCTTCCTCGCCGTCATGTATCTCTATAGCCCCTGGCTGACGCTGATCGTCATCTGCTCGATCCCAGCCTACGTCGTGCTGTCGATGGCGGTAACGCCGGAGTTCCGCCGCCGCATCGAGGAAAAGTTCAACCGCGGCGCCGAGAACCAGACTTTTCTCGTCGAATCCATCGTCGGCGTCGAAACACTGAAGGCGATGGCGGTCGAGCCGCAAATGCAGCGGCGCTGGGAAGACCAGCTTGCCGGCTATGTCGCCGCCGGCTTCCGCACCGCCAGGCTCGCCAACTTCGCCAGCAACACCGCCCAGTTCATCTCCAAGGCGGTGATCGTCGCCACCATGTGGTTCGGCGCGAAAGCGGTTGTCGCCGGCGACATGACCGTCGGTCAGCTGGTTGCCTTCAACATCATGGCCGGGCGCGTCTCCGGGCCGGTGCTGCGGCTAGCGCAGCTCTGGCAGGATCTGCAGCAGGTCCGCATTTCCGTCGACCGACTGGGCGACATCCTCAATGCGCCGATCGAGTTATCAGGCGGGGCCGGGCAGGGCTCGCTGCGCAAGATAGCAGGCCATGCCGCCTTCGATCACGTCACCTTCCGCTACCGACCCGGCGAGCGCGAGATCCTGAGCGACGTCTCGTTCCAGACCCAGCCCGGCGAGATCATCGGTATTGTCGGGCCGTCCGGCTCTGGCAAGAGCACGGTCGCCAAGCTCTTGCAACGGCTGCATGTGCCGGAACGCGGCCGCGTGCTGGTCGACGGCGTCGACCTGGCGCTGATCGATCCGCGCAGCCTGCGCCGACAGATCGGCGTCGTGCTGCAGGAGAACATCCTGTTTCGCCGCACGGTGCGCGAGAACATCGCACTGGCCGATCCGGCGCTGCCGCTTGAGCGGGTGATCGAGGCGGCAAAACTGTCGGGCGCGCATGACTTCATCCTGCAGCTCAAATCCGGCTACGATACGGTGCTGGAGGAGCGCGGCTCCAACCTGTCCGGTGGTCAGCGCCAGCGCATCGCCATTGCCCGGGCGCTGGTCACCAATCCGCGCATCCTGATCTTCGACGAAGCGACCAGCGCGCTAGACTACGAGTCGGAATATGTCATCCAGCAGAATATGCGGTTGATGGCCAGGGGCCGCACCGTGTTCATCATCGCGCATCGGCTGGCCGCGCTTCGCGACGCCACCCGTATCATGACCATCGAGGCCGGCCGCATCACCGAGCAGGGCTCGCATGACGATCTGCTGCAACTGAACGGCCGCTATGCCCAGCTCTACCGGTTGCAGGCAGAACAGCGCCCGACCGCCCCACCAATGCCAGCAGAGGCGGCGGAGTAGACGATGGGGCGCTACTGGCAAGCAATCAGGGAAGGCGTGGCGCGCGAGGCCGAGAACAAGCGCCCGACGCTCAACCGCGACGAACGCGCCTTCCAGGCGGCGGCGATCGAGATTCTTGAGACACCGGCCTCGCCGGTCGCGCGCATTTTCTCTGGCCTGATCATGCTGTTTGCCGCCGGCGCGTTGGCCTGGTCGTGGTTCGGCCGCGTCGACACGCATGCCACCATCCAGGGCAAGCTGATCCCGATCGGCAAGGTGCAGGTCATCGAGCCGCTGATCACGGGCACGGTCAAGGCGCTGCACGTCAAGACTGGTGATCGCGTCGCGGCGGGCGACATGCTGGTTGAGCTGGAGCCGGCCGAATACGCAGCCGAGCGGCAGAAGAACGCCGGCAACCTTGCCGCAGCCGAAGTGTCGAAGGCGCGGCTCAAGGCACTGGTCGATGCCGTTGGCGACGGCACGCCGTCGACCGACGCGGAATTGGCGGCGCCGCCGAATGCGCCGGCACCACTCGTAGACCTGCAGCGCCTGCAGATGCGCCAGTCGCTCGCCGCTTACCAGGCCGAACAGGAGAGCCTCGAGGCCGAGATCGCGCAAAAACGGGTCGAGATCGAGCGCGGCAACAAGTCGCTGGTGGAGCGCCGCAAGCTGGTCAGCCTGGCCGGTGACCGGCTGGATGTCTTCGAGGAACTGGAAAAGCGACAGGTCGGTATCAGGACCAACACCATCGACGCCCGCCAGGGCGAGCAGAGCCAGGTGATGGCGGTGGTGGCCGACGAAGGCCACATCGCCGAGCTTGACGCGACCGTGAGGACGCTTGCCGCGCAGAAGCGCGCGCGCCGCGAAGCCTATCTCGACAAGGTCGCCACCGAGCTGATCGAGATCGACCGCTCGATCGGCGTGCTGCGGCAGGATTTGGCCAAGGCCGAGCTGTTCGAGCGCGCCAGCCTGCTCAAATCGCCGGTAGCCGGCCGCGTGCAGCAACTGGAGGTCAACACGCTGGGCGAAGTGGTGCAGACTGGCCAGCGGCTGATGGTGATCGTGCCGGACGGCACGGCACTCGAGATCGAGGCGATGCTGCTCAACCGCGACAAGGGGTTTGTGCACGAAGGGCAGGATGTGCGGGTCAAACTCGAAGCTTTCCCCTTCACAAAATACGGCACTTTGAACGGCAAGGTTCTGACTGTGTCCAATGATGCCATCCCGGCCGGCGCGCCGCAGGGATCAGCGGCTAAGGAAGAAACTGCACGCGATGCTCCAGGCCCGCTGGTGTTCCCGGTGCGCATTGCGCTCAACGAAACCTGGATCCGTGTCGAGGGCAATGATGTCGTTCTGACCTCCGGCATGTCGGTGACGGCGGAGATCAGGACCGGCAATCGCCGCGTGATCGAGTTCCTGCTCGACCCGCTCATGGAGATGAGGGACGAGGCGTTTCATGAGCGATGAAGTGACTATCTTGGCTAGCCCAAAGCAAAGCAGCGTACGCGTGCGCCTTCCTGAAGAAAGGGAGTGGGCCACGGTGCGGGCCATCGTTCGGCAGCATCATGCGAGGACAGTCTTTTCCGACATTCCGTTTTCAGACTCAAAGTTCGATGCGATCGAGCAACAGGCCAGATATCCGGCCCCGAACCAGTGCCTGATCGTAGCCGAGGCCAAGGGCGAGCTGGTTGGACTGGCGTGGTTCTCTGCCGGCGAATACATCATCGGCGACGGGGGACTGATGACCACCACGCATCTCATCGCGGTTGATACCGAGCGCTGCAGCCGCTTCCTGTCGGCAAAAGTGTTCATGCGCCTGATCCGCGGGATTGTGCTCTGGTCGGAAAGCCGCAACGCAAAGCATGTGTTGATTCATGTAACGACAGGCGCGGCGATCAAGTGCGCGCGGGTGGTGCTAGGTGCATTGGGGGCGGGTATGTTGTTAGTGTATCCTGATTCCGCGGCACCATGGAGCTTGGTTATCAACGTAATTCTCGGGGGATATAGCTTTATTCTGAGGTCAAGACCGGGATCGGATCATTGAGTTCCCTGCTCGACCCGTTGATGGTGACGGCGGATGAAGCGTCCGTAAAAGGTAAAGAAGTCGCCCGATTATCTAGGGGAAGCATTGACGAAAAGGAAACAGTCGCTGTAAGGTATGTTGGCGAGTTCTTTATGTAAATTTCACCTGGAAATGACGAATCGGGGATAAATATTTGTCATATAAATGGAAATTTACCTATATCTCTGCCACGGTAGCTGCGGCTGTCTCTTTGTTGCTGTGGAGGATATTAAAAATATACCCTGATTGCTCCTTGGCTATTTCACAAAGCAAATTTGCTTTTGCGATGTGGCCTCCCAACTGGGTCCATTTCGCGGTAGTGGCTTCCAGCAATCATACGGCATATGACAAAGGACTATTTTTCTCAGTTAATTCGACGACAAGTATTATATGGCTCATATGGGCTGTTTCCAATGCATTTTCAACAGTGTTCTCTAGAGATTTTGTTTTTTTAAAGACATTTATTCCCCCTATTGTGTTGGTATTCTGCCTATTCATTATCGCTTCTCTATTAACGCTTGACAGGAACCCCGCTGTGTGGGTCGTTAGTATCAGTAATTCTATGGATTTCATCAATGCCCATATGATGCTGTACATTTCTATTGTATATTTTTTTGGAGCAATTATAGTAGACTACCTTATTCTTCTAAGTAAATCGGTTCTGGCTAGAGATATACATGGGGGTCACAGTGGAAAATAGCAATCAAACTTCCAGCAAAGTGAGCGATCTTTCTGCTGCTTTCGGTATTGGTGTGGATGCAGCGCATGCCTTTTATTCCGGCTTGCAGAATACACCTGCTCAGGCAAAGGCACTGCTAAGTATCACTGGAGCCGTAGGCCTTCCGTTCACGGGGCTCGCCTCTGCTGTCGTTGGATATGCGCAATCTGGTGTTCCTGGTACTGCGAAGGCCATTGGCGCATGGGCAATTGGCTATGCGGTTTCAGAAACAGTTTTCTCTATGACCGTCGGACCAGCTGGCGTTGCTGCAGGACCGTGGGGAGTTGCAGGAGCAGCGCTGTTGTCGATAGCTGCCGGCGTTGGCGCTGCCGCAGTAGGGCAACCCGCCGTTGATGCTTTGGTTGATGCGATGGTTGAATGGAGCAAGAATAATCCACCATACCCAGCTTATCCTTGGACCTATAGTCCTGATTCATTCCTCGATCCAACGGCACTAAATCCGTATTCGAAGCTCGATCCCGAGCTTGGCAAATCTGTCAGATCTGGCTACACGGGGCTTAACACGGGGCTTGACACGCCTTCCGAACGTCGCCAGCCAATTTCGGAACGAAGCGGTAGCGAGTTCGGTGGAAGTTCGCAAGCTGGAGGCAGCAGCCCAAGCGGCGGCTCAAACACAGGTCCCACGTCATCACCAAGTTCCGGGCCGTCGCAGGCGCCGGGCGACTCACGGGCCCCAGATCGCAGTTCGACGCCCGCTAATGCCGGTTCGCGGCCAGCCAGAGATATCTCGACACCCTCGACAGCGCCAACGCCAAGTGCCCGCCCTGGAGTGTCGGGTGGTTTCTATACGGACGCCCCCGCCCCTGCGGATGCAAATAGGGATGGCATAGTCACCAAAAAGGAAACACTTGATCATCTCAATTCTCTACCCGCTAAGACATATTTCGATATCGATATTACTGTTACCGGGTCCGTAACTTATGGGGCGCCCAATGTTGGCGGCTCCCTGGGTGGTGGTGGTGGTACCCGCGGCGGCACCGGCAGTGCCGGCGGTTCGGCGTCAAGCCCATTTGGGAATGGAGGCCTCATTTCGACGCCAGTAGGCGATCACGCCGGCCACCCCAATGGCGTCTCGGGTAGCAAGGACAATGGCTGGAACGGCCATCCCGTGCTCCTCGATCTGTCCGGCAATGGCCTTTCCATCAATCCGCTGTCCTCGTCATCGCAATTCCTTGATCTCGACGGTGACGGCTATCAGCATCGCACCGCCTGGGCGGGCGCCGGCACCGGTGTGCTGGTGCTCGACGCCGATGGCGACGGCAAGATCAGCCGCTCCAGCGAATTCGTCTTCACCGAATGGGACCCGACCGCAACAGGCGACCTCGAGGCGCTGAAGAGCGTTTTCGACACCAACCACAACGGCCTGCTCGATTCCGGCGACGACCGCTGGTCCGAATTCAAGGTCATGGTCGACGGCCAGCTCGTCTCGCTGGCCTCACTCGGCATCGCCTCCATCGGTCTGACCCCAACGGGCAGCGGCCAGAGTTTCACCGACGGCTCGGCCATCACCGGGACGGCGCAATTCACCCGGACCGACGGGACCACGGGCGCGGTCGGCGATGCCATGTTGGTCTCCGACGCGAACGGCTATGTCATCAAGAGCACGACTGTCACCAATGCCGACGGCTCCAAGACCACCGATCTCGCCGGCTATGGTAAGGACGGAACGCTGGCGTTCCGGAATCGTATCACCGTCAGCGCCAATGGGCTGTCAACCACGACGCAGTTCGACGATGACGGCAACGGCACCTATGAACGCTCGCAGAGCGACGTGACGACGATCATGGCCGGCGTGCGCCAGCGTGTCGTCAGCGACTTCAACACCGACGGGTCGCTCGCCGACCGGACCACCACGACGACCAGCGCTGACAAGACAACGGTAACGACGACGCTCGACCAGGATGGCGACGGCGCCAGTGACCAGACCCAGGTGTTCGTCAAGAACCTCGACGGCTCGACCACGACCACGGTGTCGGAGCACAGCGTCAATGCCACGTTGCTTCAGAAAATCGCAACCACGGCTTCGGCCAACGGCTTGTCGAAGACGGTGCAGATCGATTCCACCGGCAACGGTGTTTACGATTTGACAAGCACCGAAACCACGGTTGTTGCCGGTGATGGGACGCGCACCAAGACTGTCGCAAATACCAGCAGCGGCGGCACGCTCATAGCCAAGGAGCAGACCGTCACCAGCGCCGATGCCAGGACGCGGACAGTTTCGCATGACTTGGACGGCAATGGCACTTACGAAACCCGCGATGTCACCGCCATCACCAATGGCGCCAATGGCGTTTCGGTGACCACTACTTCCAGCTACAGCTCGACCAACGCGCTCATCGGCAGGTCCGTCGGCACCACCAGCGATGATGGCCTGGCGAAGACCGCTTCCACTGACCTGGATGGCGACGGGCTGTTCGACGTCATTTCCTCCGATGTGACGGTGGTCGGCGCCGGCGGCAGCCTGACCGAAACCAATCAGTTAAAGAGTCGCGATGGTTCGCTGCTGGGCAGTTCCACCACAAACACCAGCGCCGACCGCAAGACCATCTCTATATCCACGGACGCGGACGGCGATGGCCACACCGATTCCGTCAAGGCGATTGTGGTCGATGGTTCCGGCATGACGACGACGACGGCAAGCCTGTTCAATCCAGATGGCTCGCTTGTCGGAAAGACGCTTGATCAGACCTCGGCCAACGGCCTGTCGTTGACCAGCAAGGCCGATCTGAACAGCGACGGCGTCTATGATGTGATCGTCACCGACGTGACAACGACCGACGCATCCAGCAATCGAACACGCACCGTGACCACCACCAGCTCCAGCGGTGCGCTGATCGGCAGCACCGCCATCACCACAAGCTCCGACAGCCTGACGCAGACCATCAAGGACGACATAAACGCGGACGGCACCGTCGACCGGACGACGGTCCAGGCCACCGTGCTCGGCGGCGACGGCAGCCGGACGGTGACCACGACGGCCGCCAGCACCAGCGGTGCGATGCTCGCCAGGACGGAAGTCAAGACCAGCGCCGACCGCAAGACGATCACCACCAAGATCGACGCCAATGGCGACACCAAGACCGACCGGACGCAAATCGACATTGTCAACAGCGATGGCAGCCGCGTCATCACCGTGTCGGATACAGACATCAACGGCACGCTGCATGCGAAGTCGGAAACGACGCTTTCGGCCAATGGACTGACTAGGACCGACAAGCAGGACGTGAACGGCGACGGCGTCTATGATGCGGTCACGCAGGCAGTAACGGTCATCGCCGCCTCTGGCGTCCGCACCACGACGACTTCGCAGACGTCAAACAACGGCACGCTGCTGTCCAGGTCGATCGCAGCGGTGTCGGCGAACGGATTGACCATCGATGCTCAGCTCGATGCGGACGGCGACGGCACCGTCGAGGCGAAATCCAGCGACGCAACCGTCCTCAATGCGGATGGGTCTACAACCAGGACGGTTTCGGTGCTCGCCGGCACCGGCGCTTTGGTCGGCAAGACCATTGCCACGACAAGCGCCAACGGCCTCACGTCCACGGTCCAGGCCGACCTCGACGGCAACGGCACCATCGACCGGACCACGACCGCAACCACGGTCCTGGCCGCCGACGGCTCGAAGACCGATACCGTCACGGTCGAGAATGGCAACAATACCCAGATCGCCCGCCTGCAGACGATCGCCAGCGGTGACAACCATACGATCACCAGGACGAACGACATAGATGGCAACGGAACCATCGACGAAAGGGTGACCGCCGTCCTGAACGCCAATGGCTCGACCACTGAAACGGCCCGCACCTATGGTGCCGGAGGCGTCCTGACCTCGACGGCAACGCATTCGGTCAGCGCCAATGACCTTTCAGCGACCCTTGCGACTGATCTCGACGGCAATGGCACGATCGATCAGTCGACCACCAAAGTGATCGTGCTCAATGCCGATGGCAGCAAGACCGAAACCATCACCGATCTCGATGGCGCCGGCGCGGTCAAGGACAAGACGACCATCGTCACCAGCGCTAACGGCCTGACCAAAACCGCCACCTGGGCGGCGGTCGGCACGACCACCAGCCGCTCGATGACCGACACGACAGTCCTCAACGCCAATGGCAGCACGACGGAGACTGTTGCCTACAGGAAATCAAACGGTGCGCTGGAGAGCCAGACGGTTATCACGGTGAGTGCCGACAAGCTCACCAGCACGACCACGAGAGATGTCGACGGTGATGGCCGCGT
>NZ_JAVSPX010000001.1:0-355000 GCF_037162615.1 Mesorhizobium sp. ISC15
GAATGTGATCTCTCCGAACTCGCCGAAATACGCCACCTGGTCGTTCTTTGCGCTGACCTGATCGAAGGCTTCCACGAGCGAAGCTTCGTTCTCATATACCTGCTCAGGGCCCCTGAGCGCGTCCAGCATGGCGACCTCCGAGGGGCACAGGCAGGTCAGGGCGACAATCGGCTCAGCCGGCCTCTCGAAACAGGCAGCAATAAGGTGGCGAAGATTGGCGGCCATGCGAGCGATCAGGTCACTTGAAAAAATGTCTTCTGCATATGCCAGTTGCAGCGCAATCTCATCGCCCTGGTCTTGCGCATACAGGGTAAGGTCGAACTTCACATAGCCTGTGTCATATTCACGAAAGGTCAGATCCAAATCGCGTTCGGCCGTTGGCTCTTGGGGTTCGGAGTACATGTTGAACATGACTTGGAAGATCGGTGACCGACCGGCTTCGCGGTACAATCGAGCGTCCCTCACCATCCAACTGAATGGATACGCCGAGTTCGCGATGGCATCGCTGACAAGGGCTTGCACATGAGTTACGTGAGCCACAAAGGACTTATTGACATCAATCGTGGTTCGAATTGGTAGCATATTGAGGAAAAATCCAACAATTTCCTCGGTGCCTGTTTTGTCGCGAACGACGTGCGGTATACCGACAATGACATCGTCCTGGCCGCTATACATCCGCAACAGGAGCTTAAAGGATGCCAACAGGATCGTGGATGTGGTGCACCTGTGCCGACGTGCAAAACCCCTCACTTGATCGGACAGTTCTTCACCAAGGGGAACCGCATGCGAGGCCCCACGGTAGGAATTCCCTTTCGGCCGGGGTCGATCACTCGCTAGCAAAAGCGCGGGTGGATTGTCGCCAATCTGCCCACGCCAGTAGCGCCGCTGCTCAACCAGCAAGTCCGGTGTAACATGTACACTTTCCCAGAGCGCATAAGCCGAGAGTGACACACGATGCCCTGGAGAGAACGGGGCAGCATTGGAGTATCTCGTTCGCAAGTCTCTGAGCAGGATGGAGATCGACCAAGCATCTATGATGATTTCGTGTGCGGTTATCAGTATTAGGTGGTCATCCGCGGCAAGGCGGATCATGCGCGCACGAAACAAATGGCCATGGCTGAGATCAAAGGCGTCGTTGAGCTCGGTCTGCCGCATCTCCGCCACAAGCTCCTCAGCGTCCTGTTGCGTAAGGTGAGTGGTGTCAACCAACTCTAAACTGGCGGAGTGCGGATCATCAAAAATCTGGACCGGCCCGTTTTCATCGCTGAAACGTGCCGAAAGCGCGTCGTGGGCCCCGACAACATCGATCCAAGCTTCATTGAAAGCAGTCAGATCCATTGTCCCTCGTATACGCAGGCCGCCCTGAATGATGTAGTTCTTCGCATCCGGATCGAGCTGCCAGAGGAACCACAGGTGTTCCTGTACCCGTGTCAGCGTTGATCGTCCGTGCTTCCGGCCCGCTGGAAGCACGTTCTGTGTCGTTCCGGATTGGCTTGATAGCGATGCCGCCAGCGACCTGACCGTCCCATTTAGCACCAGCCTGAAATCCACCTTCGCCCTGAGCTGCCTCTGCAGCTGGGCTAATATAAGCATCGCCCGGAGCGAGTCCCCACCAAGGTCCATGAACTGGTCGTTCACGCCGATACTTTTGATGCGAAGAACGCTGGACCAGATATCGCGCAGCTTTTGTTCGAGTTCCGTCTTTGGTTCCTCGAACGGATTCAGCAGCTGAGGGCGAATGGTCGTCGGGTCCGGCAAAGCCGCAAAGTCTACTTTGCCGTTTCTGGTAATTGGAATGGCATCGATATGAATGATTCGCTCCGGGACCATGTATGCAGGAAGCGTTTCGGCAACAAAGCTTGGAGTCCACTTTCCAAGACGTCGGGAGGGGCCGATACATAGGCCACTATCCGTCTTGGCCTGAACCCTCCGTCGGCCTTGGTTATTTCTCTTGCTGTGAGCTTCACGCCTTCATTGACGGGTGCTACGGCGACGGCGCCACTTACCGAAGGATGGGTGCAGAGCCGAGACTCAATCTCTCCAAGCTCGACTCGGTGCCCCCGGATCTTGACCTGACGGTCTCGCCTGCCAAGACATTCCAGGAGGCCGTCAGCTCTGAAGCGTCCGAGATCGCCTGTCTTGTAGAGGCGCCGATGGGAGGGATGGTTGGAGAACGGGTTTGGAAAAAAAGCATCTTTGGTACGCGAGCTATCATTGATATAGCCAGCAGCGACACCGACTCCGCTGACACAGATCTCGCCCACTTCACCCGTCGTGCACAGCCGCCATCCATCGGCGACATAGACCTCAAGATTGGAGATCGGCCGGCCGATCGGCACATAGGCTTCAGATGCACTAGGCGGGACAGAAATCACATGGTGGGTAACCCCATCCGCACATTCTGTCGGGCCATAGTGATTAAGAATCGGGACTTGGGGATACAGTGCCAGCCAGGCGCGCGCCAGGGCAGGCGTCAGCGGCTCGCCGACCGTGGAGATCATGCGCAAGGCGATGAGAAGCCGCTCATCGGCCGCGAGTGTCTGCAGATACTCAACAAATATGGCAAGCACCGATGGGACGAATTGGACAATTGTGACGCCTTGTCCCTGCAGCGCCTTAAGAAGAGCGATCGGAGATTTAAGCGTGGCATCGTCTATAATCGCGACGCGGCTTCCAACGCATAGCCCTGCCAAGAGCTGCCACAGCGAGATGTCAAAGCAATGCGATGCAGTTTGAGCGATGCAGTCCTTCTCGGTCAACTCAAGCGCATCGATCTTGGCTATCAAATGGTTGTTTAGTCCGGCACGCTCGACCGTCGCACCCTTGGGCGACCCTGTCGACCCGGACGTAAACAAGATGTAAGCGGGACCGCACTCAGCCGAAGAGGGCATCGCAGGAGAGGCACGGTCCCCAATCAACGCGGTCTGCACCGTCATGAATTCCCGATTGCCGTGACGGTTTTCTTGAAGCAGACCAAGGGCTTCCGGTCGCTCTTGCCCGATAATCAGAGTGCATCCGCTCTGCTCGACCATGAATGAAATGCGTAAGGCCGGTGAAGATGGGTCGAGCGGCAAATATGTTGAGCCCCCCTTCAGAATTGCGATTACTGTAGCGGCCCAATTGGGATTTCGTGCACCACAATAGCTCACTACCGCTCCCACCGCGCAGCGCTCTCGTAGAGTGCTCGCGATTCTAGCCGACATGACTCGCAGTTCACCATATGTGAGTTCCGTCGTGCCATGCGTAATCGCGATTCTGTCCGGAAACGATGCCCCGATTTCATCGATAGCCGCGATCACATCGGTGAGCCGACGTCCGACCAGCTTGTGCTTCTCACGTGAATCTTCGTTAAACATGCGCATCCAGCTCTGCGCCGCTAGCTCCGCGACACTCGAAACCTACAATTTTTGGGGCAGGCCCCGTTCTAGAGTCCAAGTTGCGCCGGCCGTCGGTGACCACGAACGAGGTCGGAATTCGGACAGAAAAGCTGGGATCCATCCAAGCTTGTTCATTTCGCCTGTTGCGACTCCGATAACCCAAGTCCGCTCTTCTTGTATTGATGCAGCTGGACCAGATGGGGCATGGCCGCGACACATGTTCCGCACCAAGTTGCCCAAAATTCGTCGACGCCAGCCTGGAAGCTCGTGAGGGGCTCGCCAGGCGACCAGGTCTCCACCTTTGATCGAAGGATCCGAGGCTCCATCTGCAAGACCATGTTGCTCTCCAAAGGTTGCGCCACTCTATGCGCGAGGTTGTCTTCCTCTTAGAGATGAGGCAGCCCTCACCCAATGTTGCCGCATCTCAATCAGCAAAGGCCGTGCCAGCGCGCTCAGCGCACGGGAGCGCATGATTGCGCATTGAAAACCACTACAGTGCCCAAGATGGCAGGTTGTAATGAACCTGACATGTTTTCTGATGCTGTCAGGTTTTGGACACGCATCACGCGCTTTCGCGCCGCCAGAAAAGCGTGGCCAGCTACGACGCGACCGCGCGGACCTCACCGTCTTTGACCTCGAGATCAATGTCGCTCAGCGCCTTGACGCCGCCAAAGGAAATGCCGACCCGCTCAGGGCCAGCATCGCATTAGCCTTTTGCCGATTGGCGCGCCTGGCGCGTGTCCTCGTCATTGTATTGCACGAGATCCTCGAAGGAGGATTTCGCCCAATTGCCTTCGCCTTCCGGCGAGGCCTTGCCGGCATTCTTGACCTGATCGGCAAAGCCCTGCACCGCCTCCGGATTCGCCTTGGCGATGATCTCGTCGAGCACGGCGCGCGCTTCCTGCTCGCTCTCGCGGGCGATGGCGAAAGCGTTGACGCCGATCCTAACCTTGTGGCCGTTGGCTTTCGCCTTGGTGCGGATGTCGTCGACCTGCTTCCGGATCTCCTCCGTCGTGTTGCCGTTGGTGAAATACCAGTCGGAGACACGAGACGCCATGTCGCGCGCCGCGCGCGACGAGCCGCCCTGGAAGCGGGCAAGGGCTCGATCGGCTTGGGCTTCATCGAATAGTTGGTGAAGCGGTAGAAATCGCCCTTTCGCGTGAAACTGTCCTCCGTCCAGATGCCACGCAGCGCTCGGATAAATTCTCTCACAGAACTTGGTTGCAACATGATCCCAGATTCATTGGCGATCGTGCCCTAGGACATCCATTCCGACCCTGCCGACGCGTCAATGATCGCAACTTCACCCCAAGAATTCGGATGAACTGTCCACGTCTCGAAGTGGGCTACGCGTGCTGCTACTTGGTCTAACCCAACAGAAGGCGCCGCATCCAGGCGAGAAATCCTCCCTTGCGCGGCTGCTCCGGATTGGATTCCTGCATGGACGTTTTCCGCAGGCGGTCGCGCTGAGCGTCTGCGGGGTACTCGGCGAGCCCGCGGTCAACAAGCTTGCGTGCGGCACGCGCCACGTTCCACGGAATCTCGTTGAGCTCTTCCGCGATCTCGTGCGTGGATCTGAATCTGACGGCGTCCAGAGCCGCCAAGACGTCGGCCTCAAGAGCTGCATCATAGGCCGGCTCTTGGTTGCCCATTTCAAAGCGGTCGCACCAGATAATCCGGCTTTGCCACACGATGAAGTGGCTCTTGCAGCCGCCATCGCGCCAAACGGATGGCGAGAGGCTGATCGCGTTGCCTTTGCGGTAAAGACGCCAAGCCTTTCCCGCCCGCGGATCGAGGTTGACGGAAAGAGACCCGCCACAGCCGTCCGGGCAGGCAATGAGCAGTGAACGGGGCTTTCCCCGGTGCACGAGAACGGCATCACCGGGTTCCCGCAGCAACGGATCGCCGTCGTGCCGGTGCTTTGCCAAGCACGAGACCGTGAAACATTCCAGTGGTGAGTATGTTCGCGACGCCGTCCACGTCAATTCGGTGGAGGGCTTCAACGCCCGCGTCCGCCGTACCATCGCCGGCATCTTTCATCATATCAGCCCGCAACATGCCGACCTGTATTTCCACGAGATTGGCTTCCGATGTTCGCAGCGCGTGGTGTCTGGGAGCGCCGTTCGGAAAAACCGGCATGGTCGAGAAGTCTTGAGAACCATCTGGTCGCGCGTGCGCCGGCGCTGCAACTACTGAGCGTCTTTCGCGCCGCCACGGGGCGTCAGATGCGCCGAAGCCCGGACGGCGGAATCATCATCAAATCAACCGTAGCTGCCTTTGGTTGATAAAGGCCACGTACGATTTCGCACTGCTCTTGTTCCTACCCCATGACGGCGTGAAGCGGCTGATGACCATTTCTGGTGTCGACAAGACCGTCGCGTTGGCGACGAAGGGGGTGATCGGCAGCGCGTCCCGCTTCGACGAGCCACAGAAGCTTGTAAGCTAGCTCGGGCTGAATCCCAGCGTCAGGCAGTGCGTGCCAGGGCTCGCCTGTCAGGGGCGGATCAGGAAATAGGGCCGTGGACAGCCCGCGGCATGCTCGTCGAAGCGGCTCGGGCGGCAGCACGCGCGCCGGCGCCATTCCGTGATTTCGCTTGACATACTGAAGGCGACCGACCGGTGCCGACCACATGGTGTTTCACTCCTACAAACAATACTGTCGCTATTGACCCAAACTGTCGACTATCGAACAGACGCAGCATAGCGAAACGTGTTGCATTTCGTGCGCTGCCCTCAACGCGAGAAGAAGGAAGAGCGCGACGCGAAGGTGCGCCGGCCCAACTTGAGTATCAGCGCGCGCAGCTACGTCCTCAGGATGGCACCTCAC
This sequence comes from Mesorhizobium sp. ISC15, assembly GCF_037162615.1. Lineage (NCBI taxonomy): Bacteria > Pseudomonadati > Pseudomonadota > Alphaproteobacteria > Hyphomicrobiales > Phyllobacteriaceae > Mesorhizobium > Mesorhizobium sp. ISC15. The sequence goes on from NZ_JAVSPX010000001.1 coordinate 6,205, forward strand.
TTGCACATCAACTTTGGGAAGCCGTTGTAACGGCTTTGTCCCCAACCAAAGGAGATGACATGGCAATTGGCCCAGAAGTACTGAATTGCCCTTTCGCAGCGGCTGGTGGGGATTCTCGGCACTGTTGTTGATGCCCTAGCGCGCGGTGCTCGCCATTCGGCATGACCTGCCGTTTCTCCGCTCCACGGGAACGCAGCTTGGCAGTGATGATGCTTTGCTGCCAGGCAGTCCTGATCGACAGCCCGCCACAACCAAAGTTTCTTCCCGGGATGGTGATGAGGACTTCGTCCAGGTGCCAAACATCATTGGGGCTGGGCAGCTTTGCGCGTAGTCGTCGAACGCACTCGGGGCCGAACTTCTTCCTCCAGCGGCGGATCGTTTCACAGGAGACGACGATCCCGCGCTCCAGAATTTCCTCGACCAGGCGCAGGCCCAAAGGGACCGCTAATAAAGCCACACCGCATGGGGGACAAGCTCGGCGGTAGAGCGCTGGCGTTTGTAGCTGGTGTGCATGAACCTGCGTCTACTCAGCGCCTCCCCACGAGAAGTTACCGCGACAACGCCCCAAATTATAAAGACCCGGGTGGGACATTTTGGACAATGCACTTAAAAAATATCTTTCTGCCGAACTCGCCCGCGGAACCATTTCGGTTGAAATCGATCGCAGCCTAATGCCCCCCGATGCAATGTTCGGGTTCGCGGAGCGCATCAATCCCAAACGGTCTTTCCTGTTCGCTTCCAAGCTGCTTGGACGTCACAGTCCCGTTCGGCCTTCGCTGATGCGAAAGACGTACAAACTTCTGGCCGACCAAATTTCACCCGATCTCGAAGGGCCAATCCTGTTCATAGGCATGGCCGAAACTGCTGTCGGGCTGGGAGCGGGCGTGCACCAGCAATATTCAGAACAATATGACCGGGACGACACCGTTTACATTTGCACTACCAGGCACGCACTAGGTTTGCCCCTAATCTGTGAGTTCCAGGAGGAGCACAGTCACGCCCCAGGACATCTCGTACACTGGCCGCTCGTGCCGGGCCTGGTCTCGATGGTCAAGAACGCCCGGACGCTTGTTTTAATTGACGATGAAGCGTCGACCGGAAAAACATTCGGTAATCTGTTCGCAGCTCTGCCTGCTAGCATCAGGTCGAACCTTCGCAGTACGGTGCTCGTCACCCTTACGGATTGGTCAGATGGTGCTGCCGAACAGATGATCGCAGCCAACGTGAAGCGCGCGTCAATCCTTTCCGGGCGGTATCGCTGGGATGCAAACGGTTTGAACATCAACGCGCCAGAAGTGCCGTCTGTTGAGACAAAAAGGGGTAAAGTCATTTCGCCCGACAAGGATATCGACTGGGCTCGGCTGGGTGTCTCCCGGCACCGCCTTCAACTGGATGGTGAGGCGGCATCGTCGGGCGCTACGCTGGTACTTGGTACAGGAGAAAACGTTTGGCAGCCGTTCCTGCTTGCGGAAAAATTGGAGACGGAAGGAGCTGACGTCCACTACTCATCGGTTACCCGATCACCGATTTCAGTGGGTCACGCGATTGTAAAGAAAATCTCATTTGAGGACAATTACGGCGGGCATGTGTTCAATTATCTGTACAATGTCGCCCCGTCAGAATACGTGAAAATTCTCCTGTGCTCCGAGACGAATGAAGCGGAGATAAGTCCTATACTTATGCACTTCTTGGAACGGGCAACCGTAGTAATTCCCCAGTAAGTGTTTTCTCATTGAGACTCCTTATCGTACCAACATTCCACGTGGTGTTGCAGTCGTACGCCTGAAGTTCCGGTAAGTGGCGGAGGAAGGGAAGACTTTGTTGAAGACGCAAAGTAAATTCATTTCGGGTACGTATCGCAGTACGGACGTCACGTTTCTTTTGAAGATCGTTACTTTGGAGGCAATCGCCAACGCTTCGAAGGAAGCGGCGATACAGTCCGGCCTACGCCATTATTCGGAAATGATTTCTTTCGAAAGCGTGCCCGAAGCCGCCTACATGGCGATATTCTATGAAGCGATGTCAGTTGGCGCTGCGAGAATGGGACGCGAGGTAGCAGCTCTCGCGCGGTCTATCTCAAATCAAATTAAAGGCCCGATCACGTTGGCGAGCCTCGTTCGGGCCGGGGTGCCTTTGGGTGTTCTCCTCAAGCGTGCGTTGTCGCGCATGGGAAAGGACGTCCAACACTTTGGCATTTCGGTCATCCGGGACCGCGGAATTGACAGCAATGCAATGCGCCACATCATTGAGCGGCGGCCCATTGAAGGCCTGCTGTTTGTTGATGGCTGGACCGGCAAAGGCGCTATCGCCACCGAGCTGGAACGGAGCTTCCATTCATTTTCTGCACAACCGCCAAAGCTGGTGGTTCTGTCTGACCCCTGTGGCCGGGCGTGGCTTGCGGCGTCGGGCGAAGACTGGCTCATTCCATCGGGAATACTCGGAAGCACCGTGTCCGGGCTGATCAGCCGTTCGATACTGAACGAGGAGGTCACAGGTCCGGAAGATTGTCACGGTACAGTCAGATGGGATCACTTGATGTCCCACGACATCTCAGCTGCTTTCGTGGACAGTGTATGGACACATGCCGTCACCGCATTGGACCGAAATATTGATCTCGCGCAGTGGACGATCAACGACCGCTCAAGCCATCAGAGACGATCGCGGCAGGCAATCAATCGAGTTGCTGCAGAGTTTGCCGTTGAGAATACCAATCGGATCAAGCCAGGAATTGCGGAAGCCACAAGGGCAATTCTGCGCCGCATGCCTCAAATTGTCCTCCTGTCTTCCGGTGAAGACGCTGAGCTGGCAGCGCTGCGGCATTTGATTCGGGAGAAAAATGTCCACTTCCAAGTCGTTCCGAAAAAAATCCAGCCATATCGCGCCATTACCTTGATCCGAAAGGTTTGAAAAAGTTGATCACAAATACATCGCCGTTTGAGCCAAATTTCCGCACTGTTTCAACCAGGATCGAGCGCGGGGCCGGCGTTCGATTCATGCGGCTTGCTGATCGGCGTCGTGACTGCAATTCTTGTTAGCGGACAGAATGTCACTTTTGCGATTAAAACAGGGCTGGCCGTCGCTTTGAGGGAAGCGGTTGGCCTAGCTGTGAACGCAAAACAAAAGTCATCTGCCCGGGATCTTTCCGAGTTGACGAAAAACGGATTCCGAACATGTATGACGGATCAAGTGCAATGTCTGATCAACCCGCCAAATTCGCAGATCATGCCATGCAGCCAATCGTCTTTGCCGATCTGGATGATACATTGTTCCAAACGCGCGCAAAGTGTCCGAAAGGCAGCCAGCATAAACTAGCGCTAGCTGCGATCTCCTCGAACGGACATCATTCCATGATGACCCCGCGGCAGGTTGCGATAATCGATTGGCTGCTGAGTACGTCACAAGTCATTCCCGTCACGGCACGTGGCACAACGGCCTACGGGAACGTCAAGATCGCGTTCAACAGCTATGCAATTGTTGCCAACGGCGCTGTCATCCTTAAACCGGACGGTGCGCATCTGAAGGAATGGCACGATGTCATTTCTAAGGAACTGATCCCTCACAGGGAGGCACTGAACAAGGTACTTGAAATAGGTCGGCAAGGAGCCGAAGCTGGCAAAATGTCTGTTCGTTCGTGGATCGTTGAAGAAATGGAGATGGCCACATACGCAGTCTTCAAGGAAAACAACGGTGATGGCAAGAGGCTGGCGGAACTGAAATTTGAGTTCGACGATGCGGGTTGGATACGGCATCACAACGGAAACAACTTCGCGCTCATTCCCCCGCCGGTTTCAAAGCGCCGGGCAGTAGAATTCCTCTTGAAGAAACTCCGCTCGGAGTCCGGAGATAGGCCAGCGATCGGATTCGGTGACAGCGCAAGCGATCTCGGGTATCTCAATTTGTGCGACTGGTGGGGTGCGCCATCGCGCTCGCAGATTTCGGCGATGCTGAACGTGCCATCGAAGACTTTTTTTGCGGGCCTTGCTTGAACGACGGGAAAATGTGCACTGCGTGGCCCCGCGCCGCGCGATTCGCCTTGACGCAACTCGCCGACCAGATCGAGGTGACCGGCCAATTATTACCGCTGTGGTTTTGCTTTGATAGCCGAGGCCGCCTGATGGCTACGATCACCTACGTTTCCACCATCAACCGCGTCGCGAAAAAGCTTGGAGAATATCCTGAGCTCCTTCAGGCGATCGTCAGCAACGACGACAACCTCTACGGCAGTGTCATCAGGGCGCCGGAAAGAGCAGCAGCTCGAGGCCTTTGTCATCCATCCCTTCAGGCAGCCGCCAGCTCAGCCCAGCAAGACGGGCGCGCCGCAGATAACATCCACGATGCTATTGGGTTCTGTCGCAAATCGTGCTTTTGGTCACAACGGCACGCTTTCGCGCCGATGATCATGCTGCAAGGATTTCGAACTGCGCTGCGATCGAGCGACGTGGATTATCAGCGAACCTCGCCTGCCGTTTGGTAAGCGCGTAGCTGATGCCGTTTAGCGCTGGTATTTCCAAGGCATGAGCGCCTCGATGTCGCTGTTTGGCCAGCCATTGGCGATACGCTCGAGGGTCTGGGTGAGCCAGGCGTGCGGATCGACCTGGTTCATCTTGGCGGTTTATGCCGACCGCCGAACTATGCCGAGCGCCTCTTCCGATCATGGCGGTATGAAGCGCTTTGCCCGCCATTTCGACCAAGAACCGGTCGTTGACACTCGGCATAGTTCTCATGCTTAAAGGGCGTTCAGGAACGCGAGAAGCCGGTCGTTTGGTCGAAATCGTTCGGCCTTTGCGCGTTCGTATGGCTTCAGCTTGGCAAGTGCGGAGACTGCGACGGAGACCTGCCAAGGCGTGTCTGCGCGAACGCAAACAGGAGCCGGAAGGTGTCGCGATAGGAGGCGATGGTGTTGGAGCTTACGCCTCGATGTCGCATGAGCCGATCGGTGAACCACCGCTCGATCAGCACGGCCAGATCGTTCGAGGCGCTCATGAGCGAACCTCCCACCGCTTATCCAGCAGTCGCGCGGCATGGGTCATTAGCTCCGGCGCGGCGGATAGATACCAGTAGGTGTCGCGAACATTGGCGTGGCCGAGAAAGGTCGAGAGGACCGGCAGTTCCCGCTCGACATCTTCGCCCGCACGATACCAGTTGGTCAGGGCCTGGACGGCGAAACGGTGACGAAGATCGTGAATCCGCGGACCATTGCGCTGCCCCCGCTGCCGCAGACCGATCTGTCGCGACAGCTGCCAGAACACCCGGTGCACGTATTGGTGCAGCAATCTGCCGCCCTGCTCGGCGACAAAGAAATAGGCGCTACGAGGCGCGACGAGATGCGCGTCGCGTCGCGCGGCATAGTCAGACAGCACGGCGACCGTCGTGGCATGGAGCGGGACCAGCCGCGACTTGCCGAACTTCGTCTCACGAATGGTGAGGATACCTTGGTCGAGATCGACGTCGTCCCGGCGCAGGTCGAGCGCTTCGGAAAGGGGTAGCCCGGCGACCGCTATCAATCCGAACAGGCAATGATATGTCCAGCGACGCAGGGCGTTGGCCGGCGGCAGCGAGAGTGCCGCCGCCACAAGCGCCGTGATCTCAGCATCGGTATAGATGTAGGGCTTTGCCCGCCGCGCCGGCGGCACAGCGTCTTGAGGGAGCACTTCCGTCATGGGACCGAAATGAGCGAGATGCTGAGCGAAGCAGCGCACATCGGTTAGGCGGATGGACCAACTCGGTTGTCGGCCGATCAACGTCACCCACTTCATTGCCAGCGCCGTGGTGACGGTCTCGGTGCCGCGAGCCTCCATGAAGGTGACGAAATCCGACAACCGTCGAGCGGGGCCATGATACTTGTACCCCAATCCCTGGCGCATGCCCACATAGCGCTCGAGCGCTGTTCGAAGACGGCTCATTGGACACCTCCCGGCCGGGGCAGGCTCAGTTCGCGCAGCTTCTTGGCATAGATCCTTGTGCTGTCGACGCTCCGGTGACGAAGCAACTGGCCGATCTCGGCAAAGCTGGCCCCCGACCGCAGCAGGTCGGTCGCAAGGCTGTGGCGGAAGAGGTGCGCGCCGTGGTGCGCATAGCCGTGAATACCCGCCCGCTCGAGGGCCTCCTTCGCGATCATCGTGATGGCGCAGCCTGAGGCAAAGCCGACGTGCGGAGCAAGCATTCGCAGAAATAACCGGCGACACGGTGAAGCCGGTCGCCCATGCCGGATGTAGGCGACGATAGCCACACCGACGTCGTGGCGTAGCGGCATCATCGCTTGCCGCCGCCCCTTGCCATGGACGAGGACACTGCCCGACTGCCAATCGATATCGTCAAGACTGAGCGCGGCAACCTCGCTGGCGCGCAAGCCCAGCTTGGCCAGCGCCATCAAAACCGCATAGTCGCGAAGCCCCATTGCCGTGGTCCGATCGCAGGCATCGAGAACCACCTGAACCTTCTGTGGTGGCAGGAAGGTTGGTAGGCCAGCAAGCCGCCAGCGACGGATCGACGGCACACAATCGGCCAAGGCCACCGAAATGAAGCCCTTCAGATGCAAATAGCGCAGGAAGGCGCGCACCATCCCGCACATCGCCTTGCCGCTGTCGGCGGAGCCATCGAGAGCATGTCGCTCGACATAACCGATGACGATCTCCGGGGTGAGCGCCGCAAACCCATCTGCGCCAGCCGGACAAACCTCCTGCAGAAATCGGCGTGAGAGCAGCTTGTGGCTTTCCACCGTCGAGGCGGCGAGCCCTCTCGCATTCGTGAGGTAAGCCGCGACCACATCAACAATCTGCTCCTACTCCGTGCGCTCAATCGGAAGGGCGGTTGGTATCAAACCTTCTTGCCGTAACGCGGCAAGCAAGCGCCGAAGCGCCGATCGGTCGCCCGAATCGATGCTCCGGTATTTGGAACGGTGCTCCAGAACCGCTCAACATGAAGTTCGCTTAAATCCCGGAGATCGTGCCAGTTGCCGACATGCCAGTCTCTCAGCTCACGAAATAGGCCTAGCGATCGCCAGGTGCATTGCCGACCGAAGCCTTTGCCCGACAATCTGCCCGCATAAACGCATGCAAACTCGCCATATGGCCCGTGGATCAGCTTCCGATACAGTGTGCTGCGTTGCAGAAGTCACTTGCGTTCATGTTTCCTCTCCTTCGCGTCTATTGCGACGGAGAGAGCCTTGCCGATCCAGCTACCGCTACGTTGAGGAAAGTGTTGGTAAAAACTCGCTCACTTGGCATAGTTCGGCGGTCGGCATAAACCTGCAAGCTCAACGGCGTGAGCCGCTGGGCTATCTCGACGATGTCCTCACCAGGATCGTCAATAGCATCTGGTCAGATATCGTGCTCGACCGTCTGCCATCAAGCATTCCCGCAGCCATCAGGTTGACGAGCTGCTCATTGTAAAATTCGGCAATGTTCTCGATACTGATACCATGCTTCGAAGGCTCAGACTGATGGATTGCGCGAGGCGCTCCATCTCGTCCCGATTGTCGAGTAATACCAAAGGCTCTGAGGGCTGACTCTCTAGGGGTTCCCGCCTCGACTGATCCGTGATTCCTTGTTGCGAGGAGGATTCGGGCGATGGGATCAGCGGTGAAAATGCGGACGGACTATTCGGCTGTGGCGCTTCGGCGACTGGCGAAGGCGGCGAAGGACGTGAACCAGAGGCAGACGCTTGTTGTCACTGGCTGGGATCATGGACGGGATGAGCCGGGAAGATGCTGCACGGATCGGCGGCATGGACCGCCAGACGCTGCGCGACTGGGTGCATCGCTTCAACGAGGATGGCCCTGACGGACTGAAGGATGCCTGGTATGGCGGCCCCATGCCGCGCCTGTCGCCGGAACAGAAGGCCGAACTGGCGCAAATCGTCGAGACGGGACCGGACCTGGCGGTTGACGGCGTGGTGCGCTGGCGGCGCATCGATCTGCAGCGCGTCATCGAGGATCGTTTCGGCGTCGCCTATCACGAGCGCTACGTGGGTAAGCTGAAGGAACTCGGCTTCTCGCACATGAGCGCGCGGCCGCGCCATCCGGCGCAGGATGCCTGGATCGTGGAAGAGTTCAAAAAACTTTCCGCGCACGCTAGACGCCCACCTCGCCGATCTGCCGAAGGGCAAGCCCGTCGAGGTGTGGTTTCAAGATGAAGCCAGAATTGGCCAGAAGAACGGTGTCGTGCGGCAATGGGCGCGCCGTGGCACGCGGCCCAGGCAGCCCGCCGACCAGCGCTATCAAAGCGCATACCTGTTCGGCGCCATCTGCCCGGCGCGCGGCAAGGGAGCAGCCATGGCGCTGCCGTTTGCCGACACCGCGGCCATGCAGCTTCACCTCGACGAGATCAGCCGCCATGTGGCGCGCGGTGCGCACGCCGTGCTGCTGCTCTACCGGGCAGGCTGGCACACGACCGCCAAGCTGAAGGTGCCGAAAAACATCACGCAGGTGCTGCTGCCGTCGCGAGCCCCGGAACTCAACCCGGTCGAGAACGTCTGGCAATATCTGCGCGCCAACTGGCTCTCCAACCGCGTCTTCGGCGGCCACGATGCCATCATCGACGCCGCCTGCGAGGCTTGGCAGAAGCTCATCGCCCAACCCGAAACAATCACATCAATCGGAATGCGAGAGTGGGCTCACGTCGGTCGAGCTTCATGACCCTTGGTATGACTCGGGCGGACCGTCGCCATGAACGATTTGATTTCGAACAAGATAAGTACTGCGAACGGCATCGTAGATTTCATTCGCGATGTCTATTTCGCCCCAGCAGCCTGCCCAGGCCGAGTGCAAAGCCAGACCGTGGGCTTTGTCCTCGCGAGGCAGTAAAGCCAAGGCCTCAAAAGCCGAAATGAGCCGAACCAAGCGGATTCGATCATGTGGCTCGCTGTAGGCTTCCGCAATCAAGGCGCTGGCATATCGCAGCCTCTCCAGGATCGGGGAGCGCCAGCAATCAGACGTCAGCTAAACCCTACCGGGACACCAAACCCTGCCGGTCAACTGTCGGCCCCAAGAAAGCGCAATTCATAGCCAAATCGTCTTGCGCTTCCCGCCGTTCTCGTCCCAAAACGTTTGAACGGCTGCCATGAAGGTGTTGAAGTTGGCGACCGACCAACAAATCTGCGCACCATCGCGCACGAGCCAATGAATGCCATTGGCGCACATAAGATGCTCTCGGTTCGACTGTCTAAGGTGGTTCATGCAGGCATTGAACATCTCCTGGAGCGTGCCGCTGAAGCAGTAGTCGGCGGCGTTCGAAAGCAGCCCCTCAATATAGTATGATGGCGCTATCCCGTCTTCGAGATAACCATCATCTATCATCTTGTTTCGCATGTTCTTGAACATACGGACCGCTGGCTTGAATCTGTGGTTGGTGGCCTGGTGCTTTGTGGTGCAATTGGCTGAATGCTGCTTTGGAAAATTGACGATCTTGGTGCCGTCGGTCTTCCAAAAGACGATACCTTTCGCCACGCTTGGATTGGCAGCATCTTTGAAGCCGAAGTAGTGGCGGAACTCGGCAGCGGGTAGAACGTCGGAATCCCGCCGATTGCCATTGCCTTCGATGAATATGGCTTTCGTGCCCGGTTTAACGGACGAACCAAACTTCGAAGTAAGCCAAGCCGTAACCTCTTTTTTGAAATCGGCATAGGAGTAGGTGTCGGCGGCTGGGAAGCTGGCGTGGAACTTTCCCTTTTCAACTTCTGGCAGCGCGTCGATATCGAAATAAAACATCGAGCCGGTGGCCAAGACGATGTCGACATCGCTATCCGCCCAGATGTTCGTGTCGTTTCCGTATGAGCCCTGCACATAGCTTTCAGCGGATCTGTTTGCATAAGAAGACTCTCGGTGATCGAGCGCGGCCTTGACGGTGGCGTAGGTCGCAGCGGACTGTTGGATAGAGCCTTGCGCTGTCCGGGTCTGGTGTCGCTTGGCAGTTAATTATGAGAATCCCGTGTCAATGATTTCCGTGACTTAGCCGTGCACTAAAATTGAGAATGAGCACTTAAATTGAGATTCCGTCGCGATTTTTTGCAGTTAAATCGAGAACGAGCTGGCAGGATATTTTCTGTATTTCTGTGTGCTAGATCAAGGGATTTGCCTTAGAAAGAGGCCGATAACTTCCCTACGATTTCAATGCCATAGTGTGTCGGCGTCGGGGTGTGTGTGGTTCACGCTTTTGCATCTTATTTGAGAACCGACGCGCTGAGATTCTTAAGTTAAGTGCCACCGCCCGCACAAACTGCCGCATTCTTACGTTTAAGTGCCAAGCGACACCTGGGAAGAGCAACTTGGTGACGTCCTCGGGGAGGCCGAGGGCCTTGCCGATATCGCGGACAGCGCCCTTGGTGTGATAGCGCACGACCGTCGAGCAAAGCGCGCTGTGATCGCGGCCATAGGTCTCATAGACCCACTGCATGACGATTTCGCGCCGCTCATGCTCGAAGTCGACATCGATATCCGGGGGTTCCTTGCGCTCCTGCGAGACGAAGCGCTCGAAGAGGAGATTGTTGCGCTCGGGATCGATGCTGGTGATGCCCAGCACATAGCAGACGGCGGAATTGGCGGCCGAGCCTCGGCCTTGGCACAGGATGTCCTTGCTGCGCGCGAACTGCACGATGGCATTCACGGTCAGGAAGTATGGCGCGTACTGCAGGATTTCGATCAGGCGCAGTTCGTGCTTGATGAGCGCCACGACCTTGTCAGGCACGCCTTCGGGATAGCGCCGCTCCGCGCCTTCCCAGGTGAGTTGTGCGAGCGCCTGCTGCGCCGTAAGCCCGGGCAGCATCTTCTCTTCGGGATACTGGTAGGCGAGTTCGTCGAGGGAGAAGCGGCACTGGCGCGCAATTTCGACTGTGCGCTCGAGCGCTCCGGGTAGCGTGAAAATAGTCGCGCCATTTCCTCGGGGGGCTTGAGGTAGCGGTCGGCATGGCGCTCGCGCCGAAACCCCAACTTGTCGATGGTGATGTTGTGGCGAATGGCAGTCACCACATCCTGCAGGATCCGCCTGCCGGGTTCGTGAAACAGAACGTCGTTCGTGACCACCGTCGGCACCACATTTGGGTCGCGAGGTTGGAAAGTTCGTGCAGCCGAACCTGGTCGTTGGGCCGGCGACGCAAGGTCAGGGCCAGATAGGCGCGATCGCTGAAAGTCTCCCGCAGGCGACGCAGTTGCAGGGCGCAGGTTTCATCGGCGCGGTCGGGCACGAGAACGGCGATGAGACCCTCCGCATAGTCGGCCAGGTCGCTCCACTCGAGATGGCATTGCGCCTTGCCGCCGCGTTTCTTGCCCAGGGTCAGCAGCCGGCACAGCCGGGAATAGGCGGCTCGATCGGTGGGATAGACGAGTAGGGACATGCCGTCGACGAGATCAAGGCGACAGCCGACGATGAGGCGGATGCCGGTGTCCTTGGCAGCCTGATGTGCCCGCACGATACCGGACAGCGAATTGCGATCGACGACAGCCAGGGCCTCGATGCCGAGCGCCGCCGCCTGCGCGAACAACTCGTCGCAAGAGCTCGCGCCGCGCAGGAAGGAAAAATGGCTGGTCACCTGCAATTCGGCATAGCGCGGGGTGGTCATGCGAAGACCCCATGCAGGAACCATTTGTGGGAACCGGTCCCGGGATCCTCGCCGTCGCCGGCGCGGTAGATCCAGAAGCGCTCGCCGGACTCGTCCTCCACCTGGAAATAGTCGCGCACCGCGATAAGTTCGGCATCGCGCTGCCACCATTCGCCATAAACCCGTTCGGGACCATCGGCGCGCGCCACGCGGCGGCGGGTGCCGCGCCAACTGAACCAGACTGGAGGATGGTCGGGCAGCAGCGCCATGGTCTCGATCGGCTCGGGATGGGCCAGCAGCCGCGGCGGCCGCGGCCAGTCGCCCGGCCAATTCGTCCCGTCGTCCGGCGCATTCGGGGCGATGCGGCGGACTGAGCGTTCGGGCACGTCACTCTCGACCGGGGCAAAGCGGTAGAGCCGTTGCTCGCCAATACGGTTGGCAAGCACATCGATGAGATCGGTAATATCGGGCTCCGGCTCCTCGACCAGTGAGGAGATGATCTGCTTGGCTCCGAAGGGCTCGGCGAGCGTCGCGGCAAGGGTCATCACCTCAATGCCGAAACCGGGATCGACAGTCTCGATCCGGTCGGTCAGGAGACGGGTCAGCCGTTTGACATCGCGCACGGGCACGGCAGTGCCGACGCGTATGGCCTCGACGCGGTTGTCGACGCGATGAAACAGGAGGTCGAGCCGGCGTGCGCCGAGCCCCTTGACCTCAAGCGCCGCGCATAGGGTTACGACGAGCTTGCCGGTATAACGGGCTATGGTCTCGGCGGCGCCGATCGGCTCGCCGAAGGCCCGACGAACCTCGATGAGTTCGGGAGAGCGGGCGGGCTCGAAGGGTTCGCTACGCCGCCCCATGGCCTGGTCCAGGCGACGGCCGAGTTCGGGCCCGAAGCGCAGGGCTAGAGAGGCGCGCGGCGCGGCCTCGACTTCGCTCACCCGCTCGAAGCCGAGCGTGAGCAGGCCTTCGATGATATCGTTGGGAAGCCGCAGGGCGCTGATCGGAAGATCACGCATGATCGCCGGGGCTTGCCCTACCGGGGCGACGAAGGTCGGCCGGGCGAGGAACCGCGCGCAGGCATGAGCGGCGCCCCAAGTGTCTGCGACGGCGGCACGTGCGTTGATGCCGGAGGCTGCCGTGCGCGACACCAGCCCCTCGAGCATCGCGTCCTCGCCGCCATGCAAATGGTCGGCACTCCGTGGTGTCGATGATAAGCCCATCGGGCGGATCGGTCGCGACGATCGGGGCATAGCGCAGCGACCAGAGCGCCATTCTCTCGAGCGCCTCGGCATCGGCGGCTGCATCCAGGTCGAAGCTCTGCAGGTTGGGCACCAGCACCTGAGCCTTGCTCGCCGGCATGCCCACGCGCAGGCCGGCCGCGCGTGCCGCCGCATCGGCGGCCAGCACGAGCCTCCGGTTTCCCTGCCGGCCGAGCATGACGATCGGGGTTTCAGCCGATGGCGCGGACTGGCCCATGGCGCGCCGCAGGCGATCGGTCGGCCAGGCCGGAAAAAAGAGCGAGACGACCCTTGGCATCGCAGGCTTCCACTTCAAAATCGGCGCTTTCTCCCGCCCGGGCGCGGATCAGTTCGAGCCGCCAGCGGGCGCGGCCGATACCGGGGACCGGTAGGGGGCGGGAGGGGAGCGCGGAGACGCGCCAGCGGGTGACCGCGGCGGTCGGTTGTCCAAATCGGTCGCTTCGGTCTGCCGACGCCAGCGGCGGATGGCGATGCCGATGGCGCCGGAGCTTTCGGCGGCCAGTTGCAGTCGGCGATGCGCGGTCATCGAGAGCCGGGCCAGTTCAGCAACGACCGCACCTAAACCGCAATGGCGAAGCCCTTCCTCAAAACAGGCGAGCACGGAAGCTTCGTCGCCGGCCTCGACATAGACGACGCGGCCGGGCAGCAGCCCGGCCTGGGCGAGGGCAAGGGCGAAGAGATCCTGCCGGGTGACGCACCAGAGAACCTTCCCTTTGGCGCGGGCAGCAATCCCGGCGGCAAAGAGCGCCGCCGCGGCGCCATCGATCGCCCCGTTGCGGCCGCCCGCAACCTCATGCAGCGCCCCGAGCGCCAGCCCGCCTCCCGGCAAGACCTTGTCGATCCTGGGAACACCGAAGGGCAGTGTCGCACGGTTGCGCGCCGGGCCGCCTTCGAGGCGTGCGATTCGCTCCCGAAGCGCAGCGATAGCAGGGCTGGCGGCCGGCTGACCCATGAACGAAACACTCTCAAACTGTCTTCCCAATGGATTTCGGGGCTGATATGTTCCTTATTTGTTCTCTTGGTGTCCGAGAGTCACTCGGACTCGTTGCGCCGCTTCGAGAGTTGATCCCAGATGCCCTCGATCGAGATGCGGTCTATCTTGATATGCCGCAGGTGATGCAGAGACGGCGAAGTGGGTGAGCGAAGCGACAAGGGCCAAGAAGCTGATGCACCGCGGGAAGGAACGGCCATCCTTCGCAAGATCATCCATGTCGACATGGATGCCTTCTTCGCCTCGGTCGAACAGCGCGACAATCCGGACCTGCGCGGCAAGCCTGTGGCGGTCGGTGGCTCGGCCGCGCGCGGTGTGGTGGCCGCTGCCAGCTACGAGGCCAGGAAGTTCGGGGTGCGATCTGCCATGCCCTCGATCACGGCGAAGCGCAAATGCCCCGAGCTGATCTTCGTGCCGCCGCGCTTTGACGCTTATCGCGCCGTCTCCCAGCAGATCCACGCGATCTTTGCCAAGCACACGTCACTCATCGAACCGCTCTCGCTCGACGAGGCCTATCTCGACGTCACCGACAATCTGCAGGGCATTCCAGTCGCCACGACGATCGCGGAAATGATCCGCGCGAAGATCAAGGCCCAGACCGGCCTGACGGCTTCGGCTGGCGTCAGCTACAACAAATTCCTGGCCAAGCTCGCCTCCGGCCAGAACAAGCCCGATGGCCTATTCGTTATCACTCCGAAGCAGGGGCCCGCCTTTGTCGAGGCCTTGCCCGTACGAAAATTTCATGGTGTCGGCCCGGCGACCGCTGACAAGATGGCTCGGCTCGGCATCGAGACCGGCGCCGACCTGCGGGCACAGAGCCTCGCGTTCCTCGAGGAGAAGTTCGGGAAGGCGGGTCCGTACTATTACTGGATCGCCCGGGGCATCGACGAACGCCCGGTGCGGGCCGACCGCGAGCGCAAGTCGGTGGGAGCTGAGGATACCTTCGCGAGCGATTTGTTCGATCTCGAAAGTGCTCGCAAGGAACTGGCGCCCTTGGTCGGCAAGGTCTGGCGCTATTGCGAGGAGCGATCGATCCAGGGCCGTACCGTGACGCTCAAGGTCAAGTTCGCCGACTTTCAGCAGATCACCCGCAGCCGCACGATCGGTGGGGTCGTCGAGGCGGAGACCGACCTCGCGACTTTAGCGGGCACCCTCCTCGAACAGGTGTTTCCCGTCACCAAGGGAATACGCTTGCTGGGCGTGACGCTTTCGAATTTGAGCGGAACGCGGACCGAGGCCGACCGGCAGATGTCGCTTACGATCTAGGACTCGCTGCTGCTATCGGACCGCTTTTCGGATGCGGGCTGTCAGCGTTTGTTCGACATCGAAATAGCCTTCCCACGCATCGGTCCCCTGAGCCCGTGCGGCGGCAGCGAAAACGTCGAAGGCGCTGGCACTTTTGAAGGTCGGCAACTCATCCCAGGTGACTGGCACGGCGCACGACGCACCAGACCGCGCCCGGGTCGACCAGGGGCATATTGCCGTGGCGCCTTGGCCGTTGCGGAGATAGTCAAGGAACATCCGGCCCTTGCGCCTCGCCTTGCTCATATTCGCGACGAAGCGGTACGGATCCGTGCGGGCCAGCAGTTCGGCGAAGTCCTGACAGAAGCTCTTGACCGCTTCCCAGTCAGCCTCGGGAAGGAGTGGCACGACCACGTGGACGCCCTTGCCACCTGATAACAGCGGCCAGGATTGGAGGCCGAGTGCCTCGAGAACGCCGCGGATGTCCAGCGCGGCCTGCTTGACGTCACCAAAGCCCAGGGCCTCGTCGGGGTCGATGTCGAAGATTATCCTGTGCGGCAAGTCTGGCTGCTGGCGAAGGCTTCCCCAGACGTGGAATTCAAGCACGTTCATCTGGACGCCGGCGATGAGGCCCGCCAGGTCATCGACCCACAGGATGCGGCTCTCCTTGCCGGACATCTTCTCCAACTGGCCGTCATGGATGGCCTTGGGCATGCCAGGCAGCTTGTGCTTCTGAAAAAAGGTCTGTTGCAGGTCGCCGTTGGTGTCGCGCACCAGCGATAGCGGCCGATCCTGGATATGCGGCAACATCTTCTCGGCGACCGCGGCGTAGTAGGCGACGAGCGTTGCCTTGGTTACCTCTGTACCCGGATACATGACCTTGTCGGGGTGCGTCAGGGTCACGCCGACGGCGCGGGCAATCTCCTTGGCCATATGAGGATCCAGATTGGCCGTGGTGGCGGTCGCGGCAGTCGTGGGCGTTTCCATCACCACCTGGTCGGCGCGCTTGTCTTCGCGCATGCCTTCAAAGCTCGGGTGACGCAGGCTGCCGTCGGGCGTCACCTCCGAATAGGTGACCTCGGCAACGAGTTCGGGCTTCACCCACCTGGCACGCCGCGCGATGTCGCGCGGCACGGATGAGAAGGCGGGTTTGTCCAGAGGTCGCTTCTCCAACTGCGCCAGAATGGATTTGCGCATCGCGTCGGTGAACCCGGTGCCGACGCGGCCGCGGTAGATCAGCTTGCCGTTCTCGTAGGTACCCAGGATCAGCGAGGCCATTCCCCGGCCGGTGTCGCTTGGGCGGTAGCCGCCGACGACAAATTCCTGACGTTTCGTGCACTTGATCTTGAGCCAACTCGCGGTGCGGTCGCCGACATAGCGACTGTCGGCGCGCTTGGCGATGATGCCTTCATGGCCGCCGGCGCACATGGTATCGAAGACCTTCTCGCCATTGTCGGCGATATGGCTGGAAAACTGCAGGCGGTCGTCCGGGTCCCTCTCGCCCAGAAGTTCAGCAAGCCGTTCCTTGCGCTCGAGCAGAGGCCGGCCGGCCAGGTCGTCGCCGTTCAATTCCAGCAGATCGAAGGCGTAAAACTTGAGCGGCATGCCGGCGGCGATGCCGGTTTTCAGCATGGAAAAGTTGGTGCGGCCCTTGCTGTCAATCGCCACGATCTCGCCGTCGATCAGAGCTGAGCCCTTGGTGAGCGCCTGAAGTGGCGGCAGGATCACCTTGAACTGGCGGGTCCAGTCATGGCCGTTGCGCGTGTAGACGACGACCTCCGATCCCGAGATCGCGAGTTGTGCGCGATAGCCGTCGAACTTCATTTCAAAGAGCCAATTGGGGCCAACCGGTATGTCGTCGGTCAGCGTGCAGAGTTGGAACGGACGAAACTGCGGTAGGGGGTATTTCGGGGTAGATTCTGAGTCCCTGCGCCGTGCGCGCTTTTTGGGGAGGCCAGCCTCTACGGCCGACATGGAGAGCCCGAATACATAGTACGATTCAATACTCTGCCCTGGGTTTCAGTTCCACACTGCGCGCCGATGAATTGAACCGGAAGAGTCCGGCCGCGTTGTTGGGAAATTGAAACGCAATCCTTGGAGGAAGAAATGGCTACGACTCAAACAACTCGCGGGCGCAGCCAGGACCGCGCGAAGGTCGCTGGTGGGCAGGATCACGAAGTGAAGTACGAGGCGGGCAAGACTGGCGCCAGCAAGGCGGACGTCAAGTCGGCCGTGAAATCGGTCGGCAACAGTCGCAAGAAGGTTGAGGACAAGCTCGCAAGAAGTGAGCCGCGGCCGCAGGGCAGATGGTCCGCATCGCCACCTTCAATGTGAACGGCGTCAATGGCCGGCTGCCCGTGCTCCTCAAGTGGCTCACGGCGACCACGTACGACATCGTCTGCCTCCAGGAACTGAAAACGTCCGATGAGAAGTTTCCGGCCGAGGCCATTCGCGAGGCAGGATACGGCGCGATCTGGCATGGCCAGAAATCCTACAACGGAGTGGCCATTTTATCTCGCGGGACGGACCCGGTCGAACGCCGGCGCGGTCTGCCAGGCGATCCAGATGATAGCCACAGCCGCTACATCGAGGCCGGCGTGGACGGGCTCGTCGTCGGCTGCCTTTACCTGCCAAATGGTAATCCAGCACCTGGTCCCAAGTTCGACTATAAGCTGCGCTGGTTCGACCGACTGATCAGCTACGGCCAAGACCTGCTCAAAGCGGGCGCGCCGACTGTGCTGTGCGGAGACTACAATGTCGTTCCGACTCCAATTGATGCGGTCGCGCCGCGACGATGGCTTGGGGATGCGGTTTACTTCCCCGAAAGCCGGCAAGCCTATGCCGGGATGCTTGAGGATGGGTGGATCGATGCGGTCCGGCGCATCCATCCGGAGAAGGGCGTCTACACCTATTGGAATTTCTCCTTCGGCGGCGGCTACGACAGGAGTTCTGGCTTGCGAATGGACCATCTGCTTGTCAGTCCCTCGTTGTCGCCCCGCCTCCGCAATGCCGGGGTGGATGTTGAGACGCGAGGGTGGGAGAAGCCGAGCGATCATGCACCGGCATGGATCGATCTCGATTGAGCATCGACGAATACCCGCGAAGAGGGATTAAGCACTGACCAAAGTTTGAATACAAATTCTGGTCGTAACAAGGTTGTCGATTGCTACTGACCAATTTTTATATATAATCTTCGGTCAGAAAGGCGGCCCAGATGCCAGACCCGACGTCCGACACGCTCGATCGCATTCACGACCGGATCATCCAGGCGGCGCCGGCCGGCGTATGGTCGCGCGCCGACTTTCTCGACATCGGCACACCGAATGCCGTTGAGAAGGCGCTGCAACGGCTCACCCTGCGGGGCGACATTCGCCGGCCCCATCGCGGACTCTATGACAAGCCCAGCGTCAGCAAGCTCACCGGCAAGATGGTGTTTCCGCCCCGGTCCTCGTTCGTCGACGCCATTGCCCGGCGCGACAAGCTGCGCGTCCTCGTCGACGGAATGACCGCCGCGAACGACCTCGGCCTGACGACAGCCGTCCCGGCGCGCTCAACGATCTATGCCGACACCTATCCGCGAACAATCGAGATCGAGGCAAGCGCCGGCGATCCGAAGGCGGTCCGGCCTGTCATCTACAAGCTTGATTTCAAGCGCATCGCGGCCAAGACGGCGTTTTGGGCTGGCCGGCCGGCCATGCGCGTGGTCCAAGCGCTCACATGGTTTCGGGACGAACGATCGAGCTTCGACGCGGCCATCAACGGGATCGTCCGGGATCTGTCACGCAATCCCGATCGGGACAAGATCGCACAGGACCTCCGCGACAACATTCATGCGGTCCCCGCGTGGATGTATCCACTGGTCGAGACAATCACGCGCAGAATCGCCGAGGATCAAACCGAAGGCGCGCCGGAGCCAGAACGCGCGAAGGGCGATCATGCAGAAGACGTTCATTGAGATCCTGCACTCGAGCATCGACGAACGCCGTACGCTCTTCGAGACAGTCGCCGCCCACTTGGGCACCCAGGCGGCAAATATCGAAAAGGACCTTTACGTCTGCTGGGTGCTCGACTTTCTGTTCAACCGCCGGCCGAACGATCCGGTTGGTCTGTATTTCAAGGGCGGCACCAGCCTGAGCAAGGCGTATGGGCTGGTCCGCCGATTTTCAGAGGATATCGACATCGGCATTTACAAAGCCGATCTGAACGTCCCGCTTGAAGCCGACATCGCCGCCCTGCCCTCCGTCAATCGCCAGCAACGCGCGCTCGCCGAGAAAGTCGACGAGGCCGCGCGGCAATATATCTCCGGACCGCTCAGAGAACTGCTGATGAAGGAGCTCGCCGTCGTGGAACAGGCGGCCGAGCGTCCTGGTCATTTCTCGCTGGGCTTCGGCTTTGATCTTTACCGCAACAAAGAAGCGCTCGACATCCTGGTGCTTGGCTACAAAGAGCGTCTTCGAGGCCGAAGGCAGCTATGTGCAGGCGGCCGTTCGCATCGAAGGCGGCGCGCGACCCGATCCCGAACCCGCCGAGCCGCGCGAGATCGTGCCCTATATCGCTGCCGAGATGCCGGAAGGGCCGAGCCTCACCGTTCAGAACGTGACGACGGTGAGGCCTGAGCGCACGTTCTGGGAAAAGGTGCTGATCTTGCATGCGATGACCGAGATGACGGAGAAGCGGCGTCACGATGCCAATCCGGAACGGCCCGTGCCCGATCTCAATCGGTACTCGCGTCACTACTACGACGTCCATCAGATCTGGACGCACCCCGACTACGGTGTCGCAACGGCATCCATGCGCGAACTTGCCGAGGCGTGCCGACAGCACAAGGAGTTGATGTTTCGCGCGCCCGATCATCGTTACGATCGCGCGATACCGGGCCGCTATCGCCTCATTCCGACGGAAGACATGCGAACCAAGCTTGCAGCGGACTACCGGCGGATGTCCGCGATGATTTTCGGAACGCCGCCAGCTTTCGCCGAAGTCATGGCGAGCATCGAGGCGCTCGAGCAATATCTCAACGTCGCGACTACCAATGGCGGGGCACCATGAGCGCCGCGCCCTTTGCCCGCGTGGAACCTCCTGCGCCATGTAAAGCGCATCGCGTTGAAAGCCCGCTAAACAACGCCAAGTGAAAGGCCTAATGAATACAAGAGGTTAGCGGCGGCATCCATACAGCTCATGTTTCTGAACAGGACCAGCCGGCGTCACACTGATCTGCGACGGACGCCTCAAGGATGCTAAAGAGAGCGGCCCGTTCCGTGTTCGTTCGACCTTATCGTTGCTGAGCGTACTTTCGACGCTGTGCCCTCAAATACGCATGCAGCGCGTCGAGATGGCCTTGCCGCGGCTGCGATTGACTTCATTCCTCCAAATCGGTGCCGGATTGGTACAATCTCAGGCGCTGCTCCCAATGATCCGGTAGATCTCCGCCATTGCTCTGATGGATAATTCGCTTGAGTTCGCGAATGCCCTCCTGGATCAGCGCCCGGCCAGCAGAGGTATCCAGGCTCTTCATTGTCCAGGGCCGCTCCCAGAAGGCAGCCGGTATGCCTTGCACGAGGTTAGCCGCAGTGACGCCCGCCTTCTCGCCATTGTCTGCCATCACGGGGTCGTTCGAGAATGCTGGGTCATAATCCGACTTCAGCTTTTCAACGACCATCTCGGAGATCGTCTGGATGGTCGCTTTGAGCATCAGGTTTGGGAAGCCGGCAGCTGTTGCGGCAGTGATACCGTACTGACCGAAAACCGCCCGCCAGATAGCATAGAGTACGGCGAGCGCATCGGACTCGTCCTCCCGGGTTTCCGGAAAGGCACGCACGATGGCGCGCAGCGAGTTCTCGAGCGCGGTCGGCGGAACGAGGAGGGCGGCGTCTTCGAAGCGGTTGTTCACCCAGTCGACCAGCTTGTTGAATGGGCTCTCCGAATCTTCATTGAGCACGTCGACTGCTGTCGAATAATGCGGAGCGGTAATGGATGCCTGTGAGCCGGCTCCGCAGATTCGCTTCGATCTTCGAAATTCGCCAGCAGCGCCTTCAGGTTGCCAGTCGGAACCTTGTGTGACTTGTTGTTGATAGTCACGAACTGAAAGGCGCGCTCCACCTTCGGCAAGGACAAGAAAAGGCAGATTGGGACTTTCACATCATAGTCGAGCATGGACATGCCCTTGAGGCGATGCTGCCCGTCGATGATGAACGCAGCCCCCCTGATCCGCTCTGGATCGAAGGTGATCTTGGTCATGCCGTTCGCTGTGTCTTCGAGCACAAAGCCGGCTGCGTTTGCGAGGTCCTCCACCGATTCGGCTTGGGGGATGGATTCATCCAGCGCGATCGTCACGCTGGTAGGGATCACGTTGTTTGGCGACGCGTTGAAGAATTTGCGGATCTGCCTCCAGCGCGATTCCACCAGCTCGCGCTGAACGTTGCCCCGGTCAAGCTTGATGTTGTCGGCTTCTGCCCAACCGACCACCTCCTTGGCATCTGCCACGAAGACGAGGAACTTGACCTGCGCACCGGGGCGCTGCTCGACGAGAATACCAGTATAGCTAATCACGTATCTTGATCCCTCTTCCTCCGCTCCCGCGTGCAGATCTCCGCAAGCGCCGCAGCCTATCTCGACGTTCAGGAAATGGTAGACGTCGCCCTGGTTCTTCCTGAACAAGAAAAGACGCTCGTCGGGCGCATCATAGAATTTTATCGAGCATCGGGCACACTCGCCTTTCTGTCGCCACAGGACTAGGAAACGCGCTCTGGCGTGGAACGCTCTTGCCACCTTCACGCTATCCATCGACGCCGTGATGAAGGCTTCAACCGCCTCATCAGCGAATCATAGCTTCACATCCTTGAACTTGTTGCAGGACTCACAACACCCCGCGAGGTTCGCCCGCGACCTGCTGCCACCCCGCTTCTGGGGGAACATGTGGTCCAATTCGAACGAACGATAATTCGCGTTCTTCATCTCGGCGTCGGGGTGCGGGCGATCCGCGTAATGCAGACCACGACCGCAGATATAGCATCGGTGGCCGTTGCCAGAGGCGAAGTCCTCGACCTCTCGCCGCTGCGTGGTTGTCAGGACTGCCCCCTTTCTCCGAATCCGAGCGCTGATTCTCGACAGCAGCCAGGCAATCTCCTGCCGCTGTTCCTCGCCGAGCGAGAGGACTTCCTCGACCGTGTCTGCCAGTCGATCCTGCCTCGCATCCTCCGGGAAGGTGGCCATCTCCAGATCAATCTGGCGTGCTCGGGTGACCAAGCGGGCGTGGATGTAGCTGATCATCCTGTCCCTGACGAACCCATAAGTCTCCCGATCGACCAAAACGACGGGCGGCTCAAAGTCGATTGCGGAGCTTATCAATGACCAAAGGCGGGGACCCCAGTCCTCCTTCTTGCCGTCAACGTCATCCCAAAACGCGTAAGTACGCGGTAAATCTATCCGATAGGGTTCCAATCAGAACCCCCGTTCTGCGGCACACTAAGACTCATCTTTCCTCCCTGATGCTGCGCAAGCGGCAGCATAATATAAGCCTGATATGCACTCCAACCCATTGTTTCCCAGTCGCCCTATTCGGCCGCAGCCTTCATTGCGGCATGAAGGCGATCTGTCACCGCCTTCATGCGTTCGTACGCAGGCAACAAGAAATCGCTCCGATACCGGACGGGGTCTTTTTCGTTTAGAGCGTCGATCGATTTGAGACCAAGATAGACGTCGACCTGGCTGCCCCCGTTCGTTGACGAGTGCGCAAAAGCGCCCAACACCTGATCGGGGCGGATCAATCCTTGCTCCGCGCACCGATCAAGCGCGGCGAGAGGCGTAGGACCAAGGCCAACATAAAGCGCATCAGGGTTCAGCATCGAAAGCGACGGCACAAAATCTCTTTCGAAACTCTCCCGGAAGACCGGAGTTCGCAGAACGTCGTCAAAACTGCCAGCAAAGGGCTTTCCCCTCCGGAATGCCGCATGGGGGACTATGGAGGTTGCATGCAGTAGATCACTTCGATGCGCCCATAGATCCTCTTCTCTTTCAATTCCCAGGAGTTCGGAGAAGCCGAAATGTCGCATCATTTGCAGCAGTTTGGGTCGCATCGTCGGACCGCCGAATGCTCCATGTTTCTTCGCTTCGGCGAGAATTTTCTCGTTAGTCAGCCCAACCTTGATCTTACTGCTGACTGTCCGGTATGCGAGCGCGATCTGGTCTGGGCCGGGAGTGATCCCGACGACCACCAGGCGAGCGGCCGAATTCACGTGTTCGAACGGAATATAAAAGAGTTCGTCTCGTCCATCGACATCGAGGAGCGTCTCTGGTGTTCGAGCTGCCGCTTCACCACGCCGATTGATGACGTCGCGATAACGATCAAAAAAAATTGGTACTGCCATGAAGTCCCCGACCCTCGGACCTTATACCGCGACGACGCGAATATCCAGTCCGCTCGTCGCCAATACCTGCGGTGACCACTGAGACGGCTCCGGCTAGATGTCGCATCGCAAACTTCAGTGGGATCCGGGTTTCAACCAGTGGAATGCGTTCAGTGAGTGTCATCTGGATAGCGAAGCCGCGCGTAAAGCGAGATGCGAAGATTAAGCCGGCAAGAGCCGCTACAGGGAGTATGTTCCCGAGACCGAGGAATACGGTATGCGCTCCTTCGTCTATCGCGAGCGGCGGCCGTTCGATCCGATGAGACTAAAGGCCTTGGTCGGCAGAGCATGGCCGGGCGTGGTGAGGACAAAGGGCTTCTTCTGGCTGGCGACACGGCCCCACCATGTCGGCGAGATCAGCCAGGCCGGCGCGCTGGTCAGGACCGGGAAGCGCGGCGTGTGGTGGGCATCGGTGCCGAGGCACCAATGGGCAGACCAACCAAATAGCGCGCCGCCATGAAGTCCTATCTCGATCCAGTCTGGAGCGACCGGTGGCAGGAGATCGTCCTCATCGGCTGCGACCCGATAGACGAGGCGGGATCCGCTCCGAGCTCGACGCCTGCCTCGTTCCAGAGCGCGACTTCATGCCCGACCGCTGGCGCGACCTTCCCGATCTTTCCGAGCTGGGAAACGCGGGCGGCATCAACATCAAGTCCCTTGTGGCGCTGTCGCGTCCGCAGCCGCATCGCAACTACAAGTGTCATTCCCGACTTCCCGACTGCACTATCGTCCAACCCTGCATAATGGGTAGCCGGCAACCTCCTGAAGAGGCGGAAGAGCCGCGGCAATCGCATCGAGACCGTCCGTAAAAGGAGCCGGCCCTGACTGCAGGATAAGCGGCGACTTGATCTCGACGATGCGGTTGTTGTCTGACCACTGGAATCGCTGCCCGACCGGGCGGCTCCTGATCCTGTCCGACCACGACCTTCTTGACGCACAAGGAGGCAAGAATGATATCGGGTGCGGCCGCGATGAGGCGCGATTTCGACGGTGACCAGATCGGCTCGCATGAGGCCTGATCGACAAAATTGCCTGAAGACAGGGGGCCGCCGAAAGGTCAGCGGCCAGCGCCGAGCCGTTCCATCTCGTCTTGAACCCTGCTGATCAGGTGACCGGTTTCGGCGTGGAGCAGTTTGAGCCGGCGTAGCTTGGAATTCAAAGATTCAGCCATTTCACCCCTTTCCGGTTCGGACGGCGCTGTGCCGACGCCGTGGAGGATCCACGAAATGCTGACATTGAGAATCCCGGACAAATTTGCAAGCCGATGCGATCCGGGCTGTGATCGATCGCTTTCCCATGCGTTGATAGTCGCCATTTTCACGCCGATCCGCCACGCAAGCTGTTTGACGCTCAAGCCGCTTGCCTCCCGCGCTCGGGAAAGGCGCCCGCCGCTCGTATCAAGATCCGGCATTTCCTCGTAAATATTCGTGGTGTCGGTCACCCGATTTGCCTCCAATTTTCATGAATCCACCGCCGTCGGCTGGCGCGCGACTTCTACGACAATGAAGCAGCGCGGACGGTATCACAAGCCGATGCGGGCTATACCCCTATTGAGACAGTTAGGCTGAATTCTTCAAAACCGGAACATCAGAGCTGCGATCTTTCCGGTAGCGCCGTTTCGACCGGCAGCAGATTGCCGTTGAGGCCCCGTGGGCCAGGATCGTCTGCAGGCGCCGTTGCTGAGCTTCTGGGTAGGTATCCGCTGCTGCAAAGCGGCGCTTGCCAGCAATGCCACTACTTTCTGTGCCGCGACAGGGAATTTTTCTCCCGTATGGGTTCACTTCTCGAAGCTTATGGGCTAAATAGTACCCTTCATCCGGAAAATAATGTCTTTGCGCACATTTTGTGCGGAGGCATGAATTTGTGATATAAGAAACGGAGTCGGTATATTGGAAAATATTAGCTACGATGCGACCGGCAAGATAAACTTAGACAATATTTATAACAATTCGGAGCCGACAGCTTACTTTTCCACTTTGTCTCGCCTTAGCTATCGGATTCCTCAGGAAGCAAAACCTCAATTCCAACGATTGATCGAAGCACGGCGGAGCGCCACCGAATCCGAACCGGCCAAGGTGATCGATCTTGGTTGCTCTTATGGGATCAACGGCGCGCTTCTTAAGCACGGACGTTCGATGGATGAACTCTACCGGCTCTACGGAGTGGCGGCCGACGATCTCGAGGCGCTTCTCAAGCGGGACCGTGACCTCTATGCCAAACCGACGGATGCCGCGCTCGAAATTGTCGGTGTCGACCCAGCAGATCGCGCGATATCCTATGCGGTCGATGCGGGCATGCTCGACGCAGGCGTTGCGACCGATCTCGAAAAAAGAGACCCGACGCCAGAAGACACGGCCGCGATCGAAAACGCCGACCTCATCATTTCGACCGGCTGCGTCGGCTACGTTACTGAGACTTCGTTGGAACGGCTCCTGGAGACGAGCCTCGACAGTCGTCCGTGGATGGCGCATTTCGTGCTGCGCATGTTCGATTTCGGAGGCCCGGAAGAAATGTTGGGCCGGCACGGCTATGTCACGGAGAAGCTGGAAGGACTGTTTCGACAGCGGCGTTTTGCTTCCGTCGAGGAACGGCAGCATGTGCTCGACAATCTCCGCCAGCTGGGGGTCGATGCCGCCGGCGCGGAGGAGAACGGTTGGTACCTCGCCGAACTGCATGTCGCACGACCGGAAGAGGTCGCGAAATCTATGCCCCTCGGCGAGATTCTAAACGGCAGTGCAAGGCAGATTCTATAGATTTAGGAGTCGCGAGACATCGTCACAAACTTGGGTTTGAATTGCACGGCCGAGTTTTGGAAGGCAGAGGCAAGAGGTTGAGGAAGACAAGCGTCATTGACGTGCTCAGGGCGATGGCTAGATTGCCTTCGCGCGGGTGAAGATTGCCCGCCTTAAACGCTTGGTTGCTGTGTTGGCGTAGATCAAGAACGCAACGGCACGCGCCTATTGCTGCGTTTGAGTTTGAATTCCTCCTCAGCCCGCCACGCAGATCCGGGCCAATGCAACCTTGAGCCGGGCATTTTGTCCTTCGCCGAGACGCTCACGTTCGGCGGCGACCACATCCGGATTCGCATTGGCAACGAACTTTTCGTTCGAAAGCTTGCCGGCAATAAGAGCGATCTCCTGCTCGGTTTTTGCAATCGCCTTCTCCAGGCGAGCCTTTTCGGCAGACAAGTCGATAAGACTGCCGAGAGGCAGGCAGACCGTTGCCTTGCCGACGACGATTTGGGCGCTCCCTTGGCGCGGTGTCGAGGAGCGAAATCGCCTCGACGCGCGCCACTTTGCCAAAACGCCCGAGGGGATCGCACGCCCAAAACTCTGCTCAGGGAAGTGCCGGCATTGGACGGACGGACCTCATTTCTTCAGTCAACGTGGCCCTTTCAAGCCTGGGGCAGCCGACCGTCGTTGACATGCCGGCGCAAAACCATCAACCCATAATGTTCCAAATTAAACTGGCTCGACGAAAGAGCCGTCTCCGTTGCTCCGGTCTCGGTGTTGAGTTCTCTCTGGGCAAGGAAACGGCGCGAGAGGGGGGTTTGATGGTGCAAGATCCAGCGCCGGATCAGGAAGGCCATCGCGGAAGCAACGGATTGGACGCCTGGACCAATCTGCTGCTGAGGAGCGCGGGTGTTGCCGCCCATTCTCCATTATCCCGCGAACAATTCTTTGTACCCTGTCGTCACCATCCAGTTCGCCCGATCGAGATGGCTTCGCGCGGCTTTGCGGGCACGCTCCGGTTCCTGACGCGGATCGATGCCGAGGATCTCCTGCGCCATCTCCCTCATAGCTGGCATCATCAGCGGCCGCATCCAGGAACCTCAGGTACAGCGTGTGGTGCTGCTTATCGTACGTGGTCAGGCTGTCGGACCATGGCACTTCTTCCTGGATTGCCGGTTTCGTTCCGACTTTCATGGCAGTTCGGTACTCCATCATTATTTCAGTGGGATATTCCTTCGACAGGTTAGCCAAAGCGGATGGGAATCCTAGTCCTAAATGACAATCCCCGATCTCTCTGCAAATGTCCCGCCGCGGTTATTCTGCCGCCGCCTCGACCCAGTCCGGGCTCAACGGCGGCAGATCCTCGAGTTCCCCTCCACGGACTGCGGGCGCGCGAGGCGCGGCAATCTTGCAGCGTTGCGGAGATGAACGAAATTCATGAGCGCGGTCCAAGCTCTCAGTCGCTGCGCAGAATCTTTGCTTCGAGCGCGGCTGCCACAAAAGCACGCCGAGCGACTGGTGGATGAGCCTCCCTCGCAACACCTGCAGACAGGCGTCCATTGCTGCCTTGCGCTTCGCGGTCTGACGATGGAGATGCCGCAGCAGGATGTTGGACGCGTCATTGACATCGAACACGACACGCTCCGAGCTATGACGGCTGACTTGAACAACAACTGGCCTTTCAAATCTGCTCGAGCCGGTTATCACTCCCCCCAGCGGCGACAGCCTCGCTCGCATTTATTTCCTTAGCCGAAACATTCGGCTGCACCCTCGCAGCTAAACTTGATCGCTGGCGTCCAAGCGGTGGTCACGAGCGCAGTCTGTTCATGTCCGGTGGCGCGGGATTTGGCTAGCTCAATCTCGACACTGTCGCCTTGCGCCAGTGTCGCACAGTTTGTGGAAAGCCTATGCCTGCACTTTTCCGCTGCCCGCCTTGCACGCAGCGAGCCACTGCATAGCGGAGGATGGGTCCTCCAATATGGCAACTCGCTTCGCAAAGCCGATAAAGGCATTGCTGGCAGCGCCTACCGGTATGTGCCCAGCATATGCGTCACAACACGCCCTCAGGGCGGTCTCATAGGTCAGGTCTCTGCGATCCTCGGGCCACTCATTGAGAAACTCGATAGCGTCCGCAGGACTGGCAATCTCTTGCACGATATAGCTGGCGCGCTTCACGAAAATGGGGCTGCTGAAAGCCTCAGCGTTCATTCGTTCCCTCCCACCTGCTCCATAGCCAATGGCGACGGGCCGCATCGATGCCCGCCGATCATTGCAGCAATGTGCTGTCAGGGCGATGACGATTCAAGAGGAAGAAGATGCGTGATCTGCATCCTCGGTAAGCAGTTCGGCTGCGCATCACCGCGAAGTCCGGCGAAGCCTGCTCAGGCATCTATCTTCCTTCCTGGCCTGATCTGTCGTCATTCTCTAATGGCGGATGAACGACACAATTTGAAAGGCCCATTTAACTGCCGAGCCACAATATGACCGCCTGCGAAGTGAGCGCCCGCATGGACTCTCCGACCGGCGACGCAACCTCGCGGCTTCGTGAGATCAGGGCTGGCTGACACTATTTCCCAAGACATTCCTGATGCGGCGGCTATGCACGGAACTGGGCATCTGTTCAGGGCCATGGGCGTGCTATACGGCTCTGATGGCTATTGGTTCGATGTTGCGCCGGCGCTGGCTGCCGGAAAAGAGCTTTCCATCCTACGCGTATCTGCCGGGCAGGCAACCGCATCCCGTGCGCGACCCCGCGGGACATAGCTACAATAGCGAAGCCATGCCGTTGGCGGCAGAGGCGTCGCTGGACTCAGACATATTCCTCTGGGGTCTCGACCTCTTCAACCATGGTTATTACTGGGAAGCCCATGAGGCGTGGGAGGGTCTGTGGCAAGTTGCAGACCGAGGCGCTCCGCTTCGGACGCTCTTCAAGGGATTGATCCTGTTATCGGCGGCCGGCGTGAAGATCCGCGAGGGCAAGCAGGCGGCGGCGATGCGTCATGCCGGACGCGCCGCGGCGCTCCTTCGTCGGCTGAACACGGCGGATCATACCTTCGAGCGCGCGCTCGGCATGTCACCCGCAGCGCTCGCCGAACGCGCAGAAGCCGCGGCACGGATCCCGGCAGCCTTGCAGGCGACAGCGCTCGGTCAGCCCCAACCCGTGTTTGACTTCATTCTCGGACCAAGCTCCGGCGAAAGGCCGATCAGCTCGCAAAAACAAACAGTCATCCGTAGAAGTCGCCGGGAATAGACACGTCACTGACGAACGACGAATGCCAGGTTTCGTTCACCTGGCCGTATTTTCGTGTAGCGCGGAATTTCGTCACGTTGTTTTCGGAATATAAAGCTCAAGACGGCATGGCTGCATATCGGTTCCGGCGCCTGGCAGCCGAAACGATTTCCGGGGCGAACGCCTATTAGCAATCGCTTATGGCGATACTTATGCTGCCGAGACATTTATTGCCTTCGGCCACAACCATCACTATGTAGCAAGACTTCGCCTGCTGTCTTTCCAGCCACCCGGAGAATTTCATGACGGAAGAAGCCGATCACAATCTCGACGCCCTCATCAAGCTTACCGCCGAGGTCGTCTCAGCCTATGTCTCGAACAATCCGGTCCCAGTGGGCGATCTTCCCGCCCTGATCGGCCAAGTACATGCGGCACTGAAAGGAACGGCGGGCAGCGTTTCCGCAGAACAGCCGCAGGCTCTCAAGCCTGCTGTCCCTATCAAGAAGTCGGTGATGGCGGACTACATCATCTGCCTTGAGGATGGAAAGAACTTCAAATCGCTAAAGCGCCATCTGTCGACCCACTATGGCCTCACGCCGGACGAATATCGCGCCAAATGGAGCCTGCCGGCGGACTATCCCATGGTCGCGCCGAATTACGCCGCTGCGCGCTCGGCCTTGGCCAAGACCATGGGTCTCGGCCGCAAACCGAAAGAGTCGGAAACGCCGACGCCGGCGAAGCGGACCGGCAAGAAGGTCGCAGTCTGATTTTATCTCTCGAGGGTCGTGCGGGAGCGCGCGGCTGCTACCGGCACGATCTGCGCAGAATAGGGAAAGGCGGGGGACCAAACCACGCCTTACCTCGCGCCCATTCGCTCTTGCCGGGACGCAGGAGAAAATTTCAGCCAGTCATCGCACAACCCACGCATCTACAAGCATCGCATCGTTGGCGACTACGCAGTCAATGGCACGCCACCACATATCAGTGGCGGATCGGCCGCAGCCCGGCATGAAGCTGCAAGCAAGGCTAATCGGTTCCGTCACAGCGTACTCCAGCTGAATATCGAGATCATGTGCGCCGACAGCCCGCAGGCCAAGGGCTGCCTCGAACGCGCCAACCTGACGCCGCCGTCTTGTGAAGAAGCTACCCTGGCAACATCAGCACGATGGACGCGGCGAACGCCTACGCGGCCGAGTTCGATATCCCTTCGCCTCCCTCAATCCGCGCCATCGCGTCCGCCGCGTCTCGGCCAAAGCCGCAATCGTCAGCGGCCTCTCGCGCGGGAGGCCGAGAAGGGCATGTTCCGGCTTCTTGTTCGCGTCAGGCTTAGCTGCAGTGCGGCCAATCGATGCCCGCACGCTTTTTCGGGAGGCCAAAGGCAGCGCATCGGCCTTGCCGCGCGCGCGCTCATGCTGCAGCCGGAGCTGCTTGTCGCCGACGAGCGCCGGCGCTCGACGTGATCTGCCCTCGTTGCGACAACGCAAAGGAGAGCAAATGACCAGCACCATTAATCTCTACAGCCGCCAGCTATGGCAACGATTTTGAGAGTGGATCTTTCGAGACCATGTCGATGCTTACACCCAGGTCACGCTTTCGCATATGCGATATGCAATTTGTGCATTGCAATATATGCGGCGATCGATATGATCCTGTTGTCGGCCATCTACTCCTCACAGATGCGATGCCGACGCTGAATGCGGTGCACCTCCTCCCGCGCTGCATTTCAAATCGAGCCCACTGCCACCTCCTCCGGCAGTGGGCTTTTTCTTTGTATGAGCGCCAATTTCGCCCTTGGCCGACGTATTGGCTTCTAGGCGAGGCGAACTACGCCAGCCCCGTTTGGAGCGGGAGGTGACCTGGAGGCCCTCCGCAACAGTTCAAATGAACCTTGTTATTGTGCAGTGACGATACTGCTGCATCCGCGTTCTGCGTAGCGTCGTGGCCATCTTAACGGCCGACCACAAGGAATACTGATTTGCGAAAAATCTCCGACACCATCACCCGCCTCGCCGCATTCCGCGCCGGGCCGGGTTTTCAGACCAAAGGCCAATGCCGCGATCGGTTATCGGATCTGGGCGATTTCGGGTCCAATCCGGGTGCCTTGCGTGCGAGGATCTACGTTCCGGATGATCTGCCCGAAGCCGCGCCTCTCGTCGTGGTGCTGCATGGCTGCACGCAGACCGCGGCCGGTTACGACGATGGTTCTGGCTGGTCGCAACTGGCCGATCAGGAAGGTTTTTCACTGCTGCTTCCCGAGCAGCAACCCGCGAACAACCCCAACCTCTGCTTCAACTGGTTCGTGCCCGGCGATACAAAGCGGAACCGCGGAGAGGCCCTTTCCATCCGCCAGATGATCGGGGCGGTTGTCGTCGAATATGGCCTCGACCGTAAGCGCACCTTTGTCACCCGGAGGCGCCATGACATCGGTGATGCTGGCTTGCTACCCGGAGGTTTTTGCAGGCGGCGCGATCATCGCGGGGCTGCCCTATGGGAGCGCAAAGACAATCCCTGAGGCCTTCGACCGCATGCGCGGTCATGGCATGCCCTCGGAACGGCAATTGCAGAAAGCCCTGCGCGATGCCTCACTGCATAAAGGTCCTTGGCCTACGATATCGGTCTGGCACGGCTCGGCCGATCAAACCGTAGCATCTTCCAACGCTGATGCCATCGTCGAGCAATGGCGGGCCATTCACGGACTCGATGCACGTTCGACCCGATCCGAAATGGTGGATGGTCATTCACGGCGCGTCTGGTGCAATGCTCAAGGACAGGAGCTGATCGAGGAATACCGCATTGCCGGAATGGGCCACGGGACGCCACTTGACACAGCCGGCGACGCCGCGCTGGGCGTTGGGGGTCCGTTCATGCTGGACGTCGGTATCTCCTCTACCCGGCATATCGCGCGGTTCTGGGGAATAGCGAAGCCGTGCGTAAAGCGAGATGGGATGACCAAGCCGGCAAGAGCCACCAGCGAGGCGCTCGCGCCCGGTTGCGCGCGCGCTTTCTCGATGCCCAAGGTTGGGATTCCCAATGTCCCTCACTCCGCGAAACGGGCAAACATCCCGCCTTCTCAGAAGCTCAACTCCGCCGCGGGGATACGAAAAGTCATAGAGGATGCCCTGCGATCGGCAGGCTTGATGCACTAGCGTCTTGCCGCAACACCACCACTTTAGCACCTCCGCACGTCAGCAATAATTCGATATCCGGCCAACCCTGTACTGCCTGGATTTCGTCCCGGTTCGACAGGTGCCAGCAAGACCTTTGTTGCCTTTTCGAGAATGATCGGCATTCTCGCCACAGATTCGGCAAGCCGGGCTTGGTCGGACCATCCGCACGATTCTTTCAAGACCGCTGGTGAACTGAGGGAAGCTCCTGGCGGGCGATTTGGATGCGAAGCGTTGGAAGAGCGATGTCCGTGTGGAACTGGGCGGACGCGACAATAGGATCAATATCCCTTCCACCCGAGCGGCGGCCGAATGTCTTCTCCGCATCTGGCCGACGGACTGGGGGCCGCGCCACAAGAAGGCCCGCGAAGTCTGCATCGCGGTCCTGAAGGGCGAGCAGCCGCCCCGTTTTGCGCGGCAGGCTTTCGTCGAGGCCGCCCGCGAGGCCGAAATACTGGTCGTGGGCGTTTTTCCCGGCTGACGCGGTCCAACGAAGCGATCGCGAGGCGACGGAATGGCTGCTCTACCAATGGCCGTCGATGACGTCGGCGACAGGTCGGCAGGATCATGTCGGGGTATTTCTAAGAGTTGCGGCAATGACATGGGATACAAAAACGGTCGACGTCAACTGCTCTGTCTCGAGTTTTAGGAATTGCGACAGCTAGTACGCAACAAGCGGCCGGCAGACTCGGGAAGTCCGGCTATCGCCCAACGGCAAACGCTGAACAGTCGAAGGTATTCACATAATAGCGGAATGCGGCCTGCGCCTTGGACTGGTTCGTCAGGTTGGGGAAGATCAGCATCATTTCATAGGGCGGAATTTCCCAGCCGGGTAGCAGTTCCACAAGGCGGCCGACCGCGACGGACGGCTGGCACACATAAGCGGGAAGGAGTGCGACCCCGCCGCCTGCGATACAGGATTGCAGCAGAAAGCCCATAGAGTCCGAAGTCGCGGCCGCAGGCGGACGCATGACGATCGGTGTATCGTCTGACGAGAACACCCATTCAGGCTGCGCATCATGCACCAGGCAGCGGTGATGCAGAAGATCGGTCGGTTCCCGCAGAGGACTGCCAGCCGCCAGATAGGCCGGGGCGGAGACGAGAACCCGTTTGATCGATGAGACACGCCTCACGATCAGGTCCTGACCTGTGGTCGTGCCAACGCGAAAAGCGAAATCAATCCGCTCGCTGATGATGTCGAGAT
Organism: Mesorhizobium sp. ISC15; assembly: GCF_037162615.1. NCBI lineage: Bacteria > Pseudomonadati > Pseudomonadota > Alphaproteobacteria > Hyphomicrobiales > Phyllobacteriaceae > Mesorhizobium > Mesorhizobium sp. ISC15. The sequence continues at coordinate 39,966 of NZ_JAVSPX010000001.1, forward strand.
GCCGGTTTGTGGCGATCAGCTCGACCGCGATCCGAGGAAACTGCGTGGTAAATCCGTGTAGGAAGGTCGGCATGAAATAGCTGGCTGTTACTTCCGGGCAGGTGATCTTCAGCGTCCCGACGAGCTGTTCCTTTAGATTGGTCATCGCCATGTCCGCAGCCGAGACCTCTGCGCGAACGCGGCGGCAGTATTCCAGGTAGACCTGGCCGCTGCCGGTAAGACTTACGTGCCGGGTGGAACGGTTGAGGAGCCGCAGTCCCAGGCGTGCCTCAAGCTGGGGCGATTCGCTGGCTGACTGTGGATTTGGGCATCCCGAGCCGCCCTCCGGCACGGGTAAAGCTGCCCGTTTCGGCGACTTCGGCCAAAAGGATCATGTCATTCACGCCGTCCAAAGCGCCGCATCCTCTTTCGTGTCGCTGCCATTGTGCAATAGCACGGACAAAATGTCCGTATAATCAGAATTGTTGGAACGTTCTCGGCTCGGTAACCTCGGCGCACGAAGAAGGGGAGGCGGAAATGTCGATCAGTGAGATGGCCCCAAAGGCTGACAGGGTGGGCATCGCCGTTGCGGCCATGATTTTCACTGACCTGACGCTTTCCATCGCGGACGCGATCATCAAGGTCACGATCTCGGCCATGCCGCTGTCGCAGTTCATTTTCCTGCGGTCCTGCGTCACGCTGCCTTTGTTGATCTCGATCCTGAAATGGCGCTTTCCGCAGGTATCGTTGCGCCCAGCCTATCCTGGCTGGGCCATCATGCGAAGCAGCCTGCTTCTGTCGAGCCTACTGATCTACTACGCTTCGCCGGACTTGCTGAGGCTGGGAAAAGGCGAAACATCGAGAAATAGACCAGCCCATATAGGGCTGCTGCGGCCATCAGGCTGGTCGTATTGGGGTGGAAGCACGAAGACAACAACACAGCGAGGAAGGGGATCGTGAGTGCTGTCCGGATGCCGGCGCGGTCGGCCATGAAGCCGATTGCGAAGCTGCCTCACATGCCGACAAAGCCGATTGCCGACCACTCACCGCCAAACTCATTGGCGCAGCGACGTTCCTATCGGGTCAGGCGAAGCTTCTTGAATATGCCGCTCATCTCGTTGCCATGGCACGGTCAATCGCCCTCTCAGTCTCGCCATTGACGGACTTGCTCTTCAAGCGTGCGCCGGCGAACTCGAGGAGCGCGTAGGTGATCTCTTGCTCGGTCCAGCCGGATTCCGCTGCGCGCTCAGCCAATTAGTGGAAGGCCGGTTCCAAGGCGAGCTGGCATTGAAGGCCGCGATCCGGATGGTCGGCTGGGCAGCTTGGTCCCACGATCGCCACGCTTGATCGCTTCATTGCAGGCCATGGGCTCTCGCCCCTCTCCTTTTGCCACACGAGGCGCGCCAGCTCACGGTGTTGTTGTTCGTGTGCGCCCCGGCAACCGTTTCATCTTGTCAACCAGCTGCTCCAGCGATCCCGCGCGTTCCAACTCCGCAAAGAAATGATGCGGCGTGACGCTACCCAGCCGGTGCCTCTCGTCCAGTTTCCACACATAGGGATAGTCGACCACGAAATCGGATCGAGGCGAGGCCTTGGACGGTTCAGCCTTGGTCAGGATGCCGCCGCCCACGAGCCGATCAGCCTTCTCGATGATTTGGCGCACCCTCGATTTCGACAGGCCATGTTCCTGCGCCAGGTCGGCGAAACTCTTGCCCTTCAGAAAGCCTTCGACCAGGGCGACATTCCTATCGACGGTCGGGCTAAACGCCCAATAGGCACGCAGTTTTTCCAGTATCATTCCGTTCGTTCATCCGGTTGTTCGCCCCCCTTGCAAACCTTACCCAGCCAAATCGGCGCTTGGAAGACACGACTCTCATCATGGCGTACGTTGCTGCGAAAACGGCCAACTGACATAAACGATCAGCGACTTCTGGTCTGATCTCGGCACCGATGCGGCCGACTGTGGTCGACGCGCCGGGGCCTTCAGGCATGTACGCGCTACCAGCATGTCCCGTCATGATCGTGCGCTAATGTAATGAACAAACGGTGAATGATCGCTATCGCAGGGGGAAATGGGCAGAGCGGCACAAGACGGCCGTTCGCGTCGGTCAAATGCCAACCCTTAGCAAAACCGGCGCATTCTTACGTTTAACTGCCAAGCGACAGGAGACGTAGATTGCGCCTGATGCCGCTTGTGGCAGTGGCTGCATCATCTGTGTTTTCAAAGAGGCCGAAAGTGAGGCCATTTTGCCTCTGACGTTGATGGGGCTCCAATCGCCAGCGGGCTGCTGCTTTGCGATCCGCGGCAACGTACTTCGCGACTAGAGTTGATCCGCGCGCTCTAGGCGCGCGAATAAAGAGTGAAATTCTCGTTGAATGAGCTTCCTGCCCGGCTCGTCTCGCCGCCTGGTCCTACAATTGCTCAAAGGAAAGATCGGAGCTGCGGTCGGTGGCGCCGGTGGGCTCTTGGCCGGTCTGGGAGCATTCGCCATACCCGGCATCGGGCCTGTAGTTGGCGCCGGCTGGCTTGTCGCAACTTTGGTTGGCGCGGCGGCTGGTGGCGTTGCCGGCGGTCTGCTCGGCATGTTGACCGACGCGTCAACGAGCGTGACGCCCATATTTACGCGGAGGGGGTGCGTCGAGGTGGATCATTGGTCAGCGCCGGTGTGGATGACCGACAGGTCGATGCAGCCACTGCCATACTGCCGCAGTCAGGTTCGGTCGATATCGGGGATCGCCGGAATGAATAGAAGCCGGCAGGTGGTCGGCGTTCGACGAGGGCGCCGGACCCTGGAACCCTGCGGACAGCGACACACGGCCCACCATCATTCCCCCTCCGCCACGTTAACCTGGAAGGTAACAATACTTCTGCGGCTTGGGATGAGGCACACATGGACGACCGATTTGCCCTTGGCGAGTAGCGGAGACGCTTGCGCGCCTCCGCTCTCTCAGAACCGTGCGTGAACCTCTCAGCTCACACGGCTCCCATCAGGCAAACGTGCCGATCAGACCGAGTTGCCAGTGCACGAAGAGATCGGTGCGCTGCTCGACGATCCGTTGTAAGAACCGACTTGCCCGCGCCTTACCCCTGCCAAAGCGCTTGAACTTCCGCCTTGCCCACGCAAGCACCGTCTGATTGACGTAGCGAAGTATGGGCTGCAGCCCCGTTGGCGCATACCGTCCATAATAGCTGATCCACCCCCTGAGGAGCGGATTGGTCAGCCGGGCGATGTCGTTCAACGAGAGCTGCGTCTGTCGGCGGATGTGCAAGTCCCTGATCTTTTCCCGCATCGCTTTCAGCGCCGAGGAACTGACCGCTGGTGTGAAGCCGCAAAACAGTCGCCCGCTTTGCGTTCCCCATACCGCGCGAGGTCGGAAACAATATCCGAGGAAGTCGAACGTCACGTTCGGATGTTGCCCTCTGCGTTTGGAGTCTCTGCAGTAGATGATCTTGGTCTTCGTCGGGTGCAGTTCCAGTTGGCATTCCGCCAACCTCGCCTGAAGCGCAGCCTTGACGGCTTCTGCCTCCTGCTCGGTCCGGCAGTGCACCAGCCCGTCATCCGCATACCGACACCATGGGAGGTCGGGATGTGTCCGTTTCATCCACAGATCAAACGCATAGTGCAGAAAAAGATTTGAAAGAATCGGCGAAACTACGCCCCCTTGCGGAGTTCCGCAGTTCCGTTCAATCCTCTGTCCATCCTTCTCCATGGGCGCTGTCAGCCATCTCTCGATGTATAGTAATGCCCATTTGCTCTTTACGTGCCTGCGAACTGCCGTGAGCAAAAGCTCGTGCGAGATGTTGTCAAACAGACCCTTGATGTCGAATTCCAGAACCCAGTCATATTTCCAGCACCGCTGACGCGTGATCCCCACGGCATCCAAGGCCGATTTTCTCGGTCTATAGCCATAAGAATCTGACAGGAAAATCTGATCGAGCTCCGGTTCGATGAGCTGCTTGACCACCATCTGCGCGATCCTGTCGCTCACGGTGGGCACACCCAAAATCCGCTGGCCCCCAGTCTTTTTCGGAATGGGGACGGCACGCACCGGTGGCGGAAAATAGCTTCCCGAGCTCATCCTGTTCCAGATCCTGTAGAGATTCCTCCCCAGGTTGGCTTCGAATGCCTCGATCGTCTGCCCGTCCACGCCAGCCGCACCACCATTGGATTTGACCGCTTTGTAGGCTTCGTACACCAGCCGCTTATCGATCATAAACGGCTTGTCTGCCATATTCGCCGTCGTCATCCTGTTTTCCAGTTGTTCCGAAGAATACGACCACCTGATCCGACCCCTTCGCTCCAGCCCCATTACAGGACCTTCGTCACTACTACGGGTCGATCCGCCCCAACTTCCTGCATCGGTACTCTCGCCTCACGGTGGTGTGCCGCTTGTGCTTCTCCCTTGGCATCAGAAAGCTGGTTCCTGCAGTTCCGCGCAAAAGCCTGCATCCGGCTCATGCCCCCTATACGCCGTCCACTGTCCGCCCAGTCATCAGGCTCCCGACGGACTTGTCCCGAGAGATCCATACGCCCTCGGTTTTAGTGGTGTTAAAGAGTTCTAACGACGCGTCATCGAAGGGTTTGCTTGCGCTCATCTTCCGGATGCCTACCTGCCCCGGATCATGTCCGCGGCTTTTGACCCAACGCTAACCACCATGGCTCTTCTACCACAGCAGCTTGGGCTGGTTTGAGACCCGCTCCTGAAAGCCGATCCCGAGGGGCCTACCCTCATCTTTCACGCAGCTTCTCAGCATGTTGTCAGTTCACCATCGAACCTCCCTCTGCTTGCTGCAGCACACTATGGACGGACACTAGCTAGCCTGAAAAATTCATGGGGGGGAGTTGGCGGATGTGGTGCAAGCCGTTGAAAGGACGTAGGATTTGGTTGCTTACGCCGATCCGCGCCATTTCCCAGAGACCACACCCGCCATGAATGATCCTACGCTGCCGCTGACCGGTTTGTCATCTGTTCGTGGCAAGTCCGTCGTCGCGCGTTTCGACGGCGGCATGCTGTCGTCCAACAGTGGGGTTCTGGCTCTGGCCGAGGTGGAAAAGCGGCTGCGCGTGGCTGACCGTCTGGCGCGCTGCATCGATGATCCGCGCTGCCCGGACCAGGTCATCCATAGCCTGGCCGATATGATCGGCTTCCGCATGAAGACGATTGCCGCCGGTTATGAGGATGGCAACGATGCCAACCGGCTGCGCTCCGATCCGACCTTCAAGATGGCCCAGGATGCGCCGGGTCGGGATCTGGCGTCCCAGTCGACGATGTGCCGGCTGGAAAACCTGCCTGGCGTGCGGGAACTGGTCGCTATGGGCCGTGCGATGGTCGACCTTTATTGCGCTTCCTTCCGCCAGGTTCCGAAGCGGATCGTGCTCGACATTGACGACACCTTTGATGCCGTGCATGGCGGCCAGCAATCGCGGCTGTTCAATGCCCATTACGACGAATACGGCTTCCAGCCGATCGTGGTGTTCGATGGCGCGGGACGGTTCGTCAGCGCGATCCTGCGACCGGCCAAGCGGCCGAGTGGGGCAGAAATCCGCCCCCACCTGCGCCGCCTGGTGCGGGCGATCCGGAGCAATTGGCCGAACACCCGGATCCTGATCCGGGCCGACAGCCATTATTGCAGTCCGCAGGTCATCGACTGGTGCCGCGCCAACGATATCGATTTCATCCTCGGCCTGGCGCTCACCACGACCTTGCGCAAGCATGTCGCGGATCTGGAGGCCAGCACGACGGCGCGCTTCGAAGCGTCGGCGAAGAGGGGCAAGGTCCGCAGGTTCAAGGAGTTCGTTGACGGCGCCGCCAGCTGGAGCCGCGTCGAGCGCATCATCGCGCGCGTCGAGGTCGGCGCCCAAGGTTGAGAACAACATCAAGTCGTGGAAGACGCATCTCGCCGCCGACCGCACCTCCTGCACAAGAGCGACGGCCAACCAGTTCCGGCTGTTCCTGCATGCCGGCGCCTACTGGCTTATGTGGGGCCTGCGCGCCGCGATGCCGAAACGCTTGAGCGTTGCAGCCGCCCAATTCGACACGCTGCGACTGCGCCTCATCAAGATCGCCGCGCGCGTGGTCGAGATGAAAACCCAAATCCGCCTGCACCTGCCGACATCCTGCCCGGACCAGCGCATCCTGCGCATCGTCCTCAGTCGCATCCCGCAACTCGCGACATAAACAATGGGGCGCAGACGTCCCGAAACAAACCCGCTGACCTCAACCCGCAAACCCCGCCTTCATCACGACGGATCACCGCCGGCGCCTGATGAGCCTTGGCCAAAGTTGCTGACCCAGGAGGTAGTGTTCAGCGTCAAAAACTGGCTGGCTTTTGATTGGAACGGTGGCCGGCTTCAAATCGGAACGGTGGCCGGTCTTTGATCAGAATGGCGGCCGGCTTCACGTCGGAATCCGCATCTTTCAATAGCGTAACGAGATGGCATTCTGACAGGGACCAGGCGTGGTGACGGCGATGTCCTTCCGCCATACCAGTGATGACCGTCCCGTTTCCGAAGCGCCGCATCAGTTGGCGCCTATCTGGGCCTAACGCCGCGGCAAGCAGTCGGCCGAGACGGATGCCACAGGCCATATCTCTGGACGGGCGATCCCCTACTGCGAACCTATCTCTTCGAGGCGGCCAGTGGCTGCTACATCGAACGAGGCGCTGGTGTGCGCTGAAGGCCTGGGGGCTGCCTCGCCTGGTCCGGGGCCGACACCGCCTTGAACGCCGGCCTCCTGGTGATCTCGCCCTTTGTGGCGCCAACGATTATGGCGGCATCCGCGGCGCTGAGATCGGAATGGGCCGCCTTCAGCGCGTCCGCCCAGGCTCCGTTGCTCTGCCCCGGCTGCCGCGGCGTCGCCGCCGCGATCGCGGCCAGCCTCGCCTGGTCCGGGGCCGACACCGTCTGGAACGCCGCCCTCCCTACGATATTGTTCTTTGTGTCGCCAACGATCACGGCGGCATCCGCGGCGCTGAGATCGGGATGGGCCGCCTTCAGCGCGTCCGCCCAGGCTCCGTTGCTCTGCCGCGGCTGCCGCGGCGTCGCCGCCGCGATCGCGGCCAGCCTCGCCTGGTCCGGGGCCGACACCGTCTGGAACGCCGCCCTCCCTACGATATTGTTCTTTGTGTCGCCAACGATCATGGCGGCATCCGCGGCGCTGAGATCGGGATGGGCCGCCTTCAGCGCGTCCGCCCAGGCTCCGTTGCTCTGCCGCGGCTGCCGCGGCGTCGCCGCCGCGATCTCGGCCAGTCTCGCCTGGTCCTGGGCCGACACCGTCTTGAACGCCGCCCTCCTGGCGATATCGCTTGTCTTTGTGGCGCCAACGATTATGGCAGCATCCGCGGCGCTGAGATCGGGATGGGCCGCCTTCAGCGCGTCCGCCCAGGCTCCGTTGCTCTGCCCCGGCTGCCGCGGCGTCGCCGCCGCGATCTCGGCCAGCCTCGCCTGGTCCTGGGCCGACACCGCCTTGAACGCCGCCCTCCTGGCGATATCGCTTGTCTTTGTGGCGCCAACGATTATGGCAGCATCCGCGGCGCTGAGATCGGGATGGGCCGCCTTCAGCGCGTCCGCCCAGGCTCCGTTGCTCTGCCCCGGCTGCCGCGGCGTCGCCGCCGCGATCTCGGCCAGCCTCGCCTGGTCCTGGGCCGACACCGCCTTGAACGCCGCCCTCCCTACGATCTCGCTTGTCTTTGTGTCGCCGACGATTATGGCGGCATCCGCGGCGCTGAGATCGGAATGGGCCGCCTTCAGCGCGTCCGCCCAGGCTCCGTTGCTCTGCCCCGGCTGCCGCGGCGTCGCCGCCGCGATCGCGGCCAGCCTCGCCTGGTCCGGGGCCGACACCGCCTTGAACGCCGGCCTCCTGGTGATCTCGCCCTTTGTGGCGCCAACGATTATGGCGGCATCCGCGGCGCTGAGATCGGAATGGGCCGCCTTCAGCGCGTCCGCCCAGGCTCCGTTGCTCTGCCCCGGCTGCCGCGGCGTCGCCGCCGCGATCGCGGCCAGCCTCGCCTGGTCCGGGGCCGACACCGCCTTGAACGCCGCCCTCCCTACGATCTCGCCCTTTGTGGCGCCGACGATTATGGCGGCATCCGCGGCGCTGAGATCGGAATGGGCCGCCTTCAGCGCGTCCGCCCAGGCTCCGTTGCTCTGCCGCGGCTGCCGCGGCGTCGCCGCCGCGATCGCGGCCAGCCTCGCCTGGTCCGGGGCCGACACCGCCTTGAACGCCGCCCTCTCGGCGATCTGGCTCTTTGTGGCGCCAACGATTATGGCGGCATCCGCGGCGCTGAGATCGGAATGGGCCGCCTTCAGCGCGTCCGCCCAGGCTCCGTTGCTCTGCCCCGGCTGCCGCGGCGTCGCCGCCGCGATCGCGGCCAGCCTCGCCTGGTCCGCGGCCGACACCGCCTTGAACGCCGCCCTCCTGGCGATATGGCGCTTTGTGGCGCCGACGATTATGGCGGCATCCGCGGCGCTGAGATCGGGATGGGCCGCCTTCAGCGCGTCCGCCCAGGCTCCGTTGCTCTGCCCCGGCTGCCGCGGCGTCGCCGCCGCGATCGCGGCCAGCCTCGCCTGGTCCGGGGCCGACACCGCCTGGAACGCTGCCCTCTCGGCGATATGGCCCTTTGTGGCGCCGACGATTATGGCGGCATCCGCGGCGCTGAGATCGGAATGGGCCGCCTTCAGCGCGTCCGCCCAGGCTGCGTTGCTCTGCCTCGGCTGCCGCGGCGTCGCCGCCGCGATCGCGGCCAGGTCGGGTCCGCCCTCCATCTTCTCATCGGAGGGATCCAGCTCTATGTCTTCATCCCTCGCCAATTCGCCAAAGTTTTTCCCGCGCTTCGGTTTCAAGTTCGACGCCGTATCACGCTGCTCCAAGACGATTGCCGGTCGCGCCCCGTGCCGCGCCAGTAACGCCGTACGATCGGCGACAACGCTTCGAAGATCCAGCGATGCGCCCTCTGGCGGCTGGCTGTTCGCCAGCCTGCTCACCAGTTCGCGCGTGGCCTCAAGCACGGAAACACCGCAGTCATATCCGTTGCCCTGCGGCGCCATCTGCCCTTCCTGGTACCATGTCTCCTCCCCCAGCTTGCGAGCGAGGTTGCGTGCAATAACGCCCTGCCCAGAGCCCGTCAGTGAATTGTAATGAACGGCCTGCTGCCCCTGGGGATGTTTTCGGTCGACGAACAGGAGCGACCAGTGCGTCCCGGCGGTAGCACTATTGGCATTGTTCACCCAAAACAGGAACCGTGGCTCTTGCCCAGCATCGTTGACATAAAGCCCTCGCAGCGTGTCCTGCAGATTATCTGCCTCGGCATTGACCAGCATGTGGACAACCGCGGGCGGCACAAAACTGGTCTGGGCAGCGAACTCTGGGTAGGTCTGTCTCATATCCCTGGCAAGACGATTGTAGTCCGCATGAATGTGCTCGTCGCCCAGCCATTCGGTGGGGCCGAGCGCCATACGCTGCGGCACTTCCACTTGCCGCCGTTGAGCCGCCGTGCCGTCTTGCTCATGTTCGGCGGCCGGCCTCCCGCGCTTGGCACCCGCCCGATCGCGTGCCTCCATAATCTCGTTCGGGATGGCAGGTTGCTCGGGGGGCAGCCCCGAAACCGTCGGATCGGCCCCGGCAGAGATTTGAGGGAAATCGGCGTGAGTGAGCGCATCGAGTTGGTCCGGACTCGCTGGAAAACCGTCTCGCCCGAACTGCTCGACCATCTGTCCGGAATAGTCCTCCGCTCTCTCAGTCGCTCCCCCGTCCACGGCAGGAAACCCAGGAGTGCTGTCGCTTGGCCCGGCAAGGGGCTGCGGCGAAAGCTCCACAAACTGCTGAACCTCCTCCATAGCGTCCGAGGGGAGAGCTTGCCGCGGATGCGCGTCGGTTTGCGGATATGTTCCGCTGGCCACGTCCTCATCCGCCGGCAGAACAAGGCTGCCGGCGCGAGTAGGCGCATCGTGTTCGACCCGGCTCGCTGGGTCTCCCCGGAACTGCTCGACCATCCGCCATGCCTGTCCGGAAGCCTCCTCCTCCAAGGCGAGCCAAGACTCCGCCACACTCCACTTCGCCTCCGGCAACTGTTCCCTGAGGATGCCCAGGGCGTGCTCGTAGTCCTCCGCTCTCTCAGTCGCTCCCCCGTCCACGGCAGGAAACCCAGGAGTGCTGTCGCTTGGCCCGGCAAGGGGCTGCGGCGAAAGCTCCACAAACTGCTGAACCTCCTCCATAGCGTCCGAGGGGAGAGCTTGCCGCGGATGCGCGTCGGTTTGCGGATATGTTCCGCTGGCCACGTCCTCATCCGCCGGCAGAACAAGGCTGCCGGCGCGAGTAGGCGCATCGTGTTCGACCCGGCTCGCTGGGTCTCCCCGGAACTGCTCGACCATCCGCCATGCCTGTCCGGAAGCCTCCTCCTCCAAGGCGAGCCAAGACTCCGCCACACTCCACTTCGCCTCCGGCAACTGTTCCCTGAGGATGCCCAGGGCGTGCTCGTAGTCCTCCGCTCTCTCAGTCGCTCCCCCGTCCACGGCAGGAAACCCAGGAGTGCTTCTGAAGGAAGCCATCAGGTCCGCTCGGGCTTGATCGGAGGCTTGGCCGATGGACGTCGTGGTTGCTTCGCTCGGCTGCCGCCCCATGGCGAGGCTTTGCGGATTTTCTGTCCTCTGCCTCTTCGCTGGTCTCAACAGTGCTGTGTAATGTTCAGTGTTGATGATGACGCCCCCGCTGTTCACGCAGTTGCTCCTGTCAAGTGTACCCGTCAGCTCGTCGTGGGCCTCGCGCGACTTGCTCAAGTGCTGGTCAAACGGCGCTGGCGCGACTTGTCGGGCTTGCTGCTCTTGCAACACGGCTTGTTGCGACCCGGCTGCTCCAAAAGCTTCCGCGGGGATTGCGGCAAGCTCGTGCGGCAAGCGGCCCTGCCTCAGTCGGTTTTGCAGCGCCTGCCGATCGGCGACGAGGTCGTCGAGGTGCAGCGGCCGCTGCCGTTCCGGCCACTCTTGGTTCGCCAATCTCTGAACCAGCGCGCGCGTGCCGTCCACCACGAAGACGCCGCAATCAACACCGTTGTTCTGCCGGGCCATGTCGGGTGTCACCACGGTGGTCGCGTCCAGTCTTGCTGCGAGCTCTCGTGCAGGCGCGTCATTGTATCCCCGTCCATCGCGCTGATGGATGGAGTCGTAGTGATAGGCGACCGCTCTTTCCGGGTCGCGGCGATCAACGAGCAGCAGCGACCAATGCTCGTTGCGTCCATCAGTCGCCACCGTAGCCATGGGATCGCCACTGTTCACTGGCAGGAACACGAATTCGGCTGCGACGTCGTTGTGATGATAGATGGACAGCAATGTAGGTTGCGGGTCCCGGTCGTGACGGCGCAGTTGCTGGGAGACCAAGGAATCCACCAGCCGCGTTCGGGCGGCGAGCGCTGGGTGGTCCACCTGCAGGCTCTGCTCCAGCAACTGGTAATCCCTGCTGATATGGGCGTCATCCAGCAGGTCGGGGCCGAGCACCGCCCCCCGGGGGAGGTTGGACGAACCTGACCGAAGAGCTGCGATCTGTGCATCGGAGGAGAGCATCGCGTCTGGGACGGCGAAAACGTTTATAGAGTCCTCGATCGCAGCGGGGGGTGCCTCAGACCTTGCGGAGGGCGCGGCCTCCGCATGCAGCCTTCCGATGTGTTCGGACCCAGTCCCTTGAACCGGTCCCCCTTCCAATGGCAATTCACCCAACTGCTGCATGGGCGGCTGCATCGGCACGCGGCCGCCTGAATTGCCGATTTCGCTCAGCGGCTGCTGAATGGCGGCGGCTCGCGGGGCGGCGGCCTGAACTCCGGCGTGCCCAGAGCCGGCCGCCGCCAAAGCGTCGGCCACGATGCTGTTGAGGTCACGCGGTCCAGCGGGCATCCCTGGGTCGCCGAAAAAAGACGAGGCTTGATCATCCTGCCGTCGCTGAAGCACTTCGCGGAACCCCTGTTCCAGTCGCAGAAGCTCCTCTGGATTGGTTGGCGACTCGTCAGCTTGATCATCGAACAGCGGCCGGAGCGCCTCGGGGACCCCGTCACGAACCTGTCGCAACGCGGAGGGATAGCGGTTGCCTGGAAACAACCTCTCGGCGAATTTGATCCGTGAATCGTGATCCAGCCCAGCGATCGTCAGGCCCCGACTCTCAAGCGCCTCAGAAAATCTGCGAAGATTACGACCATAGATAACACGGGTGCTTGAGGCCAACCTGCTTTCACTGGCCACTTGTTCTAAGATACGCGCGTCTGCCTTTGAGGGCACTGGCCGCCGGGCAGTCGCCGAATAGCCCGGCTCATGATACGCACGCAGGACGTTCAACGCCGCCTTTATTTCATCGTTTAGCGGAAAAAAAGCATCGACGTGATCGACCAGGGATTGGTGATTTTTTAGATCAGTCGCTTGGCCACGAGCGCCGAGATCATTCGCCAATCGGCGAAGTGCATACGTGTATGTTTGGACCGTGCTCACGCTATATTTTTGCTGAGCCGCAGCGTGGGCGATCGCCTGATCAATAAGGTCCCGGTGTTCGTCGGACAGATGGGGATAGCCGGTAGCACGGGCGCCACTCGCGACAGGATCGGCTCGGCGCGGCTCGGCCACGTGCTGCTCAAAGCCCGCTTGCCGCGCCTGGCCCGCATCCGGCAAGGGGTCATGGCGGTCCAAGAAAGAGAGCGTCGCGTCTGGGACGCGTTGAGTCCCATGGGAGAAGCCTTTGGGGACGGCGAATGAGACGTTTATGGAGTTCTCGATCGCAGCGGGGGGTGCCTCAGACCTTGCGGAGGGCGCGGCCTCCGCATGCAGCCTTCCGATGTGTTCGGACCCAGTCCCTTGAACGGGTACCCCTTCCAATGGCAATTCACCCAACTGCTGCATGGGGGGCTGCATCGGCACGGGGTCGCCTGAATTGCCGATTTCACTCAGCGGCTGCTGAATGGCGGCGGCTTGCGGCGTATTCAGGGCCCTCTGCCTCTCCGCTGGCCACAACAGCGCTGTGGAATGTTCATTGTTGATGATGACCCGCTCGGGTGGCAGGTGGTTGCCCTGGTCAAGCGCATCCGGCCAGGGCCGGATCTGCTGTTGGCTGGCAGCTAAAGCTGGCGGGGCGGCGGCCTCAACTCCGGCGTGCCCAGAGCCGGCCGCTGCGAAAGCGGCGGCCACAATGCTGTTGAGGTCACCCGGTCCAGCGGGCATCCCTGGGTCGCCGAAAAAAGACGAGGCGGCTTGATCATCCTGCCGTCGCTGAAGCACTTCGCTCAACCCCTGTTCCAGTCGCAGAAGCTCCTCTGGATTGGTTGGCGACTCGTCAGCTTGATCGAACAGCCTCCGGGCCTCGGCAAGGTGCTGCTCATAGCCCACTTGCCGGGCCTGGTCCGTTTGCCCCTCTTCCAAGCCGGCGTCCTGCACCTGCGACAAAGCTGTTACACGGGATGTACTACTATTTAGCGGGTCCATGCTAGCCTCACATCAAACTGTATCGTCAAAGTCCTGCGCCAATCCACGCAGCGGCTCATCGGGTTGAGATTCTGCCGAGAGCCCCTCGTCTGCTTTCATCAAACGCGCCGGCTCCGGGAGGGCGCCTGTCTGGTTTTCAAAGATGCGTTTCAGAATGCGATCCGAAAAATATCGCACCTTCCTCAATTGCAATGGTGGCAGACCTTTGACGAGAACGATCTCGTACTCGTCATTGAGCAGCCGCACCTGTTCGGGACGTAACAGCGGTGCACCCTGATGTGAATTCTGGATGTTCCAATCGAACGTTCGCGCCTGGCTGTAGGAAATCGATTGGGCTTGAAATGTGTATTCACCGATAGCTTTGGAAATGTAGTTCGGAGTCTCGTCATCGGCAGTGGCCATGAACACTTGCAGTCCGGTATTGCTGAGAAAATTCTGCTTGCCAGCCGCCTCGCCATAGGCCCCCGTCAGAGCCGAAAGGCTTTGGATGATGAACATGAAGCGACCCTTGTAGCCCGCGATGGTCGTAATTGCGGTCTCGATCGCCTCCAAACAGAACTTCATATTTTTCATCCCGGCGAGGCAGCGACCGCTGTAGAATTGAAACGACTTGCTGAAAGAACAGGCGTATCACAGACGCGACCACCTCAAGATCGTTCGGACCAACGCAAAGATAGATGCACGTTCTGCGACGGCGAAGATCATAGACCGAAAAATCTGAGCGACTTGTCGCCGCCTTTACAGCGGGATCGGCCCACAAATTGAGCCCGCCATCGCCAAGGACGGACGTGTAGGAGGTTAGGATTTTTGTATCGTTCCCCGCCATGTCGTCGAAGATGCGTTGTGCCTCTTTGTTCCGGGTCTCCATGGCGAGTCGCGCGAAGAGCTTAAACTTCTCCCCCGGCTGGGCGAAGAGATCATAGACGGCGCCGATTGTTGGCGTGCCCCGCTCGATGCAGGCGAGGATGCCAGCGACAAAGAGATCTCGCGCACCGCTGACGAAACCTTCCGCGCCCTCCCCCTTCGCCGTAATTAGGTTTGCCGCCAAGCGGCGGGCCTCGGTGAATTGCTGTTGTGGAGACAGCGCTATAAGGTCCAACAGCGGATTATAGCAATTCGTGCGCCGCTCCGAATCCAGCGGCGCAAATTTGAACACCTCGTCGCCGGCGGCCTGGCGCGCCCTCGAGGTGAGCTCAAAGAGCTCCCCCTTGACGTCGAGAGCTATCACTGAGCCTTTGAATGTAAGTAGCGTTGGAATGACTATGCCGACGCCCTTACCAGCAAAGCACGCGATGCTAAGAGCTATGGTGGGGGCGTCGTTTTTGTTGAAGCCATCGTTCGGTAGCTAACGCTGCGCTTGCTTTCAGACACCGAACCGTCAACGGTAGCAAAGCTCTTGAGCCAAATCATCCCAATGTCCCGCCAAGCTCCCTCCGTCACCAAACGTCACCGACAGTATCGCAGTTGCCACCGTACTCGCCTGACTTTCCGGTGAGCGTGGTCAGCGGACGACTTCTCCTCAGTCTGTGCGTCCTTTTGGAGGACTACGCATGCAGCGTGCCAAAGAACATCTTGCCCTTCGGGGCATTGTGGCCGCGATGGCCGGTATCGGCGACGATCCTGGCGAGGTTGGCGCCGATCGAGTTCTCGATGCGGGAAGGATGGTGGCCAGCGTGTGGCCGCCGTAGGGATTGCCGGGCAGCGCCGTGATATGGGCGACGAACTGACCACCGCGGCCGTGATTGGCGACCGAGACCTTGACGCCGCATTCATAGGGCTTGTGGGCCTTGCCTTCGCCGATGCATTCGACCTCGGGAGCATGCAGGGAGTAGACCTTCCTGCCGCTTTCACGCTGGCGCAGGTCCCTGACGCGGCGGGCCAGCGACAGCGGCAGACCGAAGGGCGCCATAAGTTCCGGCCGCCCGGCGATCTTGCAAGTGATGTCGCGGATCACCGCACCCAGCATGGTGCGCAGCCGCTTGAGCTGCCGGTTGGCCCGCTTGCACTGCTTGGCGTGAGCATAACGCTGATACTTGATCAGCGCGATCTTGCCGACCCGCGCATAGGACTGGCGTAAGCGAATGCCGTGCTTCCTGGCCAGCTTGACAGCCGCTCGCCGCGATGCATCAGCTTGGCGTCGGTCAGAAAGGTGATCGCCTTCTCCTGCACGGTGGTCTCGACGATCACCGCGGAAGTCGGCCGGCTTGGCCGCTTCAGCCGAGTCGCCGCCGCCAGGCTCTCCTGCAGCAGCGCCGTCAGCCGCTCATCGCCCATGCGCAGGCGCGCGATGCAAAAATGCGGCAAGGACTCAATGAGCACGGAACCTGTTCCATTCCGTCGGTCAGGAATTGGTGGCGATCCGTTTCCGACGCTTGGTCGAAATAAAGAACGGCGGGTTATCCGGAGAGACGAAAGCCCAAGCGCTCCCGTCCGTTTCACTCTCCTCATCGATTTCGCCCACCGGCAGTTTCCGGCGCTGCGGGCGCTCCGCAGCGTCGAGGACAGCAGCCCCACGCGACACACCCAAGGCTTGCCTCAGCTTCCTCAATCGAAAACACACACGCCTGGCAGAAAGGAGGCTGGCCAAATATGTTGTTAGGGCGGAGCGTTGATCGTGAACCATGTCCGATTATGCGCTTTTAGTGCGGAATACCACAAATCCGTTGACATTCGCCTGTCTGCTTTCGGACAGAGATACCATCAGGATTCCGCGAGCTCACCGGATGTTTTCGGCACAAGTTCATCAGCAGCGGCCTTGCACACAATAAGGGCGTTGAAGTGGCGCATTATTTGCACATCAGGATATGCCTGCCACAAACCACGCACCCGATGGGCCGTGGTGTCGCTTGGCAGTTAATTATGAGAATCCCGTGTCAATGATTTCCGTGACTTAGCCGTGCACTAAAATTGAGAATGAGCACTTAAATTGAGATTCCGTCGCGATTTTTTGCAGTTAAATCGAGAACGAGCTGGCAGAATATTTTCTGTATTTCTGTGTGCTAGATCAAGGGATTTGCCTTAGAAAGAGGCCGATAACTTCCCTACGATTTCAATGCCATAGTGTGTCGGCGTCGGGGTGTGTGTGGTTCACGCTTTTGCATCTTATTTGAGAACCGACGCGCTGAGATTCTTAAGTTAAGTGCCACCGCCCGCACAAACTGCCGCATTCTTACGTTTAAGTGCCAAGCGACAGCATTGCATCGAAATAGTCGGCGGTGATCGAGGGAGCAGCAAGAGCGCGAACCCCTCCGAGACGCCTCACTGCCAACGCAAGAGCATCTCTTGTAGCGGTCGCAATGACGACGATGTCTTCCGGGAACTCGAGCCGATCCGCACCCACGGCGACCTCATACTCGGGAGCGCTTCCGACAAACGCCGCCGCCTGCGTCTTGTCCAGCCACAACTCCCACGGAACGGCTCCATCGCCATCCGGGAACCTCGCAGCCGGGCTCCGCCACAAAGCGCGAAGCCCCGCCTCAACAATGGCGCCAATGCTTTGCACAAGATCCGCATGGTAGGGACGCCCTTCCGTGCCATCCTTCTTCGTGCGGTTCTTCTGTGCGAAATCCTCAATTTTACGGCGTAGCTTGGCCACACCGTCGCCAGTCGCAAAGACAGTTGCTCGCGGCGGTTGGTTGGCAGCGGTTTGGGCAGGCTCGAAACGCAGAAGCGTCAGATCGCTGGCGTTGAGGCCGGTGGTGACCATGATCTCGCCGGCTCGGCCAGCCACATCGAGATAGACGCCTGCGGTTCCTTCAGCTTTCACATCGGGAAGATGGTCGATGGCCTGTAGCAGCGCCTGAGCATGACCGGCACGATCAGCAACGTCACTTGGATGCTTTGTTGACGGCTGGCCTTTTGGTTTGAACTTTTCGGACTTTGACAGCCCGTTGAGAATGAAGTGTCGTCGATCCCTCGGCATACGTTCCCGCCCCTATGCTATGCAGCGACCGGCGGCGTTCGAGGGACGCGACCACGGCAGAAGTCCTGATCTCGCTTGAGTTGCCCAAAACCGCCCGTCTCGCGGCATCCTCCCCTGCAGCAACGACGTCCGCCGTGGACAGCCCCCCGGCGTGTTGCACCACATCATTCCAGTCGACAGCGCCGACATCAAAGCCTCGCAGCCGACGGCGCATTGCTTTTTCGATCGCCTCCGCATCCGGCAGTTGATAAGGGAGTACAAGATCGAAGCGGCGCAGAACGGCCCGGTCAAGAATCTCGGGAAGATTCGTGGTCGCGATCACGATCGACGGGCCAGTGTTCTCATCGAGGAATTGCAGGAACGAATTCAAGATTCGACGCGCCTCACCAATGTCGTTGTCCGCGCCTCGCGAAGCCGCTAGCGCGTCAATCTCGTCGAACAGATAAACGCCTCGGTTTGTCCGCACCGCATCGAAAATCATCCGCAGCTTCTGTGCGGTTTCCCCCATGAATTTCGTAATCAGACCGTGAAGGAGGACGGTGAACAGCGGAAACTTCAACTCGCCAGCGAGTGCTTCCGCGGTCAGCGTCTTTCCTGTGCCGGGTGGACCAGCCAGAAGCAAGCGTCGGCGCGGACGCAGACCTTTTTCTTCCAACTTTTGCGTCATTCGAGTTTCAGTGACGATCTGGGAGAGCTCGTCCGCCAGATGCACCGGCAGGATCAGGTCGTTCAACCGGGTTGTGGGATAGCTTGCGCTGAGAAAGGCCGCTAAGTCCCCACGCGGAGCCGCGATTGGCGTGGGCGCGGCACGTGCAGACCTCGGAGGCTGCTGACCCGCCTCAGCCCACTGGCGCAATTGCTCGGCCAAGCGGGCATGCCCCTTTTGTTCCTCGGCTGCAGCAAGCTGCATCGCAAGGTCGAAGAACCGCCCTTCGTCCCCCTCAGCGTGGCTCTTCACGAGCCCGATCAGTTGTTGAGCCGATGCCATTGTATGACCTTCCCGAACCCCCAGCAGCGCGACCATGGCAAATCACCGCCTGTCGCACTCTATAATCAAAATTCCTTAATGGACCAGCACTTCGGAACCCAGTGACGAATGGTCCACTTGTAATTCATCATCTCTACTGCCGGTTCCCGACAGGGGGATGCAACACGATGCCCCAGAAATACGGTTTCGGTGAGTCCGTCCTACACAATCCCCCACGCCCGGTAGCTCCCCCTGCCCGTCATCTCGCGCAGGTTGAGTGCGCCGACGAGGTCCAGCGCGCCCTGCCGGGAAACTTCGAGCGTGTCCTGGATCATGCTGGTCGACACCAGCGGACGTGAGAGGACCAGATCGAGCAATGCGGGCAACCTCGAGCTGGCGCGGCGGCCGCGCAGCACACGCTCCATCTGGCCCTTGGCAAGCAGCAGACGGTCATGCTCCTTCAGCCCAACGCTCGCCGCTTCGTATATTGCGTCGATCCAGGCAAGCAAGCGATCGGTTCGGCCGCGGGCACGACGTCGCTCCCGCGGAATGTTCTTGGCGCCGAGATGCAGGCACGGCAGATGATGGGCGGCCAGACCTTCCTGTCGCTTGGCAGTTAAATATGAGAATCGCTCTTCAACGATTTCAGTAACTTAGCCGTTCACTTAATTCGAGAATGTGACAGTTAAATTGAGAATCAATATCACAGATCGGCACTTAATTTGATAATCGCGGCGAACAACGTGGTGCCGTCGCATTGCAGACAACGGTGCACGATATTCAACGAATCCAACATCTTAGAGACAATGTGGCTACAGTAATTTGAGACTCCAAACTATTCCATTCTCGTATTTAAGTAGCCCGCAATGACCAGAACGGTCGCATTCTTGTAATTAACAGCCAAGCGACAGGTGGAAGCTGGACTGGGCCGTGGACATCGCGACTTTCGCGCGATCCGCCTGCACACCCTGCCGGCCTCGAGGCCGGCGTCGCAGATCTGGCGCGGCGCGCAGGCCGACGACCATGTTGAGGACCGCCCTGCATACCGAGGTCTGCTCACGAGCGGTGCGCTCGATCGATGCGGCGTCACTCTGCTCGCTGGCAAGGCCGTCGGCGCGCCATTCGTTGGCGCCGCGGCCGCAGCCCTCGCCCTAAGCGAAGTGCTGCGTCTTCTGCACGGCGGCGCCGTGCACGAGCTCATCGATCTCGATATCAAGGCGCCGGAATACCGCAGCACGGTACCAACACAACAAGACTTCAGCACGCTCAATCCCGGTTACGTCATGACCGGCGAAACGGCATAAATGAAGGCCGGTCCAACGCCAAGTGGCTAGCCTAGAGTGCGCGCGAGTGCCTCATGCACGGATGCGAGGCTTAGTTCGGCCGCGACGCGGGCCAGATATTTTGCAGCCTATTTCGGTCGAATGAGATCGGAAAAGTGGATTCGAATGGAACCGTTCCTGCGGTGCTTGCAACGGCGGGTCCACTTGGCCCGCGCACCTTGGAGAGAGGTTTATACGGGATTATCGTTCATTCCTGCCCGTGGGCTTCGCCAATGTGGACGGCAAGGCCGGATCAGCCATGCCCCAGCATAGGCGATTTGAATCGATCGGCAAGTTCAGCGAAGTCAATAGCCCGCCGAAGGGGACGTCCCACCCTCTTCCGGACGATGCTATGGGACGTTTTGAGCGGACGGACCTGTCAGCCCAAACCTTTCTTTCATCTCCTCGGTGCGAACCCAGGTGTCGCCGGCGATCTTTGCAACCAGCCCCTCGAAGACGCGCTCGAAAGCCTCTTTGGTGGCGTCGTCCGACAAAACCTCCGCCTGCGCCGGCGGCAGCAATGGCCGCATATCAGTCAAGAGCCGGGGATTTGCCAGTTTGGCGAACATCCGTTCCTCGGCCTGGGCCCGGGATATCGATTGGCCAGCAAACTGAAGATAGCGGCTGAACAGTTCGATGACTCGCGCAACATCAAGCCCTTCAAAAACATTCAGAGCATGGGAAAGATCATAGAGATCACGTCCCTTGTCGCGCTGCAGGAGAGCCCGCAGCTTGGTGGCGAGCATTTCCTCCCGAGAGAAGGTCGGAATGGCGGCTTCGCCGGTAAACCAGGGATTGTCTATCCGAAACGGCAGCGCTTGCGGCGCATCGTAAGCTTCGATTTCGCGTGTATTGATTTCGACTTTGAGGCGAATGGGAACGTCGCTTCCGTCTTCGGCATCCACACGGAAGCGAAATTTCGGCGCAACCGGGCTTTGATCGAATTGCGCCCGGCCACGGCTCGAGGACGACACGCAGTTGATCCAGAATCGATCCGATGGGTCCTGCGGTCGTTCGGACGAGATGTAGAGTAGGTGGCGAGCGCGGTGCCGCCTTGCAGCGGTCCGTTTCTCACCACCCCTCGCAGAACCGGACGTGCACCTTTCGTTATGCATCCGGCTCGCCAGAAGACGTGGCGAAGTTTGGCGTTCCCATCCACGCCAGACGAAACCGGCAGACGAGAGTCCATGCGAGCATATATTGCTCGACGGACCCATCGCGCCACAGTCTCACCGTCGGACGGCGACTGCTACGCTGTCGGCCTTTTGCGATTTCGCTCGCGTTGGCGTTTGGGCGAACTTTCCGTTGCCAGCGCCAGAGCCGATCCCCGGTGTACCAGTCGAGGCTGGTAAACACGTTGCTGGCTCCGTAGCAAAAGCGGAAGTAATTCGCCCATCCGCGCAGGATGGGATTAAGCTCCTGAAGCTTTGCACCAAGGGTGCCTCTCGCGCTGTCACGCCCAGTGCACTCCTTGACTTTGTGACGGAGATCGAGGGACTTGGCCTTGGGGATTTGTACGCGTGCACAATATCCGTAGCGCCCGTCCCATTCCATGACGAAGCGGAATCCGAGGAACTCGAACCCGTCCGTCATTGCGGTGATCTTCGTCTTTTCCGGTGACAACTCAAGGCCCGTTGTTTCCCGCAGGTATTTTGCCAGCGCGGATTTCTCCTCGATGGCCTGTTCCTGCGTGCCGGAAACCAGCACCACGAAGTCGTCTGCATAGCGCACAGGGAAGCACACGCAGTGCCCTGCTTTGCGATCCCACATACGTCTACCCGATGCCGCCGAGAGTATCGATTGTCGTGAAGACCTCCCCGTCAGATCAGGATGCACCCACCGTTTATATCTCTCCTCAATCGCGCTGAGCGCAATGTTGGCGAGCAGCGGTGATATGATCCCACCTTGCGGGGTTCCGGCTTCCGTGCGGAAGAACTGCTCCTCCGCCAGCACGCCGGCTTTCAGGAACTGCCCGACCAACCGTACCACCCGCTGGTCGGCGACGCGTTTGCGTAGCCGTTCCATCAGATAGTGATGGTTGATGTTGTCAAAGCAGCCCTTGATGTCTCCCTCGATGACCCACGGATATGGCATCCCGTGCCTCCGGGTATCCCCGCCGCGTTTATGCGACTGAGCAGCCCGTCGGATATGCTCCAAGGCGCCGTGCGTGCTCCGTCCGGGCCTGAACCCATAGGAAACATGCCAGAACTGCGCCTCGAAGATTGGCTCCAGAAGTGTTTTGACCGCGCTTTGTACGACGCGGTCCTTGACCGTGGGAATGCCCAGGGGCCGGAACTGCCCCGGTTTACCGGCTTTGGGGATGAGCTTGCGCCTCGCCGGGCTCGGTCTGTACGCGCAAGAGCGCAGTTCAGCCTGAAGCCTGTCGAGAAAGCGTAGCTCTCCTCTCTTCCGGATGCGTCCTACGGTCATCCCGTCGACCCCGGCCGTGCGCCCGCCCTTATTGGTGGACACGCGACGCCAAGCGTGACGAAGCATGCGCGAGTCTGTCAGCCAGCCCCACATGTCCCGCCACTGTTCGTCGGGATTCGCCTTACTCCACTGATACAGTTTGCGCTGAACGCCGAGTACCCAAGCTTCATCAGCCTGATGATCCATGTCCACAGATCACTCCTCCGTCATGCCAACCGATCGTCTTCCTGCCTCCCTTCGCCATGTGCCCAGCTTTCCTGGACTCGGACTACTACGGAGGCTCCGCCCCTGAACACGCCCGTCTCCGGTCGTCGCGGCTAGCCCGGTTCCTGCCGGGCAGACGGTTCAGGTTCCCGTGTTCCGATTTTCAACCTTCGTGCCTGTAGGTGGTGCGCTATACCCCTGGCGATACGGAGAGTGGGTTGAAGGAACTCGCCCACCCCGAGTGCGTATTTCTCGCACCCCTCAGCAGGGAACATTGAGCCCTGCCATGTCTGATCGCTCTGTTTGTCTCCCCCGCCATCACGGTTGGGAAACTTCTCGGATATTCAGAGGCTTCAGTCACGCACTTCGTTGTCTCACCATGAGCACTGCGGTAGCCCGGCCCGGTAGTGATGGCTTCCGTCCGGTACAGTTCAGACCGATCTGCTTATGGCACCGAACCGGCGACACCCGGTCCAGCTTTTCGGTCCCCTTCCTTTCGTTGTTCCCACGAAAGGGACGGCATTGCAGCCGTCGGTCGAAAATCAGCAAAGCTAGGAGGGTTCTAACTATGTCATACTACCCTCCCGCGCCGTCACGGCGCACCAATGTCTTCCGAATAGCGCAGCGGTTCGGGGAAGTGCAGCTTGTTAAGCGCCGTGCCGCCGCGAAAACGCAGTTCGGCGGACAGGAGATCGTCATTGAAGATGTCGACAAGCGCGCGGCTGATGATGAGGTCCTGCTCGATCTGACGCTGATCAGCCCACGGAACGACGTTGCCCCAGGCGACGATGTTCTGAGCGGGAATCATTCATCGACCTCCGGCCGACGGCGCACGATCACACGCCAATGGTCGTCGTGCTCCTGCGGAGCCGGCGTGAAATCTGGATCGCGCGTCTCATGCCGGTCGAGCTCCGTCCACGGCGCCGCGCCGCGCGCCATCAGCGCCGCGTGCATCGGATCGGCGCGATTCGAATGCCCCAGACGCTCCAGCAGGTGACCGAGACGTTGGACGACGGGCCGCTCGGCCTCATCGGACAGTGCGGCGAGCTGGGAAGGATCGACCTTTTCGGCAAGGTCCGTGAGAACCGTCGCGACATTGTCGATCCCGCCCGCCGCCTGCGGGTAGCGCAGGAGGTCCAGCGCCGTGAGGGCGGGGGAGGAAATTTTCATTCTGCCTGTATCCGTCTTCCGGTCCTCGATGCCCGACTCCACTGCTGCGATGTCTTTGCGGTAATAGAAGACGATGAGATTACGGCCGGCTTTGATTTTCGGCATGCGCTTGGCTGTGATAATCTGGAATTCCATCACGGCCTGGTGCGTGGCCCCGTGGAGTTCCGCTGCCTTCAGCAAGCCGACATAGTAGGGCTGCTGTTCGTGGCGCATAAGCGCATCGATGTACCATGAAGGCGGCGGCGCACCCCAGGAGGCAAACTGCGGGGGCACCGCGACATAGAACCCTTGCCGCGGCCGGATCAGCGCCTTGCGGCGTTGAAGGCGCTCAGCCGCATCGAGGAATGCACCGCGTCCGACACCGAGCGCCTGTTCGGCTTGCTCGCTCGTAAAGACCACCTGACCTGCGGAGAGCAGGCCTGTGATATGAGTTGCCAGCGCGGAGCGTTGATCGTGAACCATGCGTCATTATCCGCTCTTAGCGCGGATTTTTCAACATAACGCGAAGGGGTTGAACAAATCGTTTTCGGTTCTCCGCGCCAACGCCGGCTTTTTGAACATGATTTGGGGTAAAAGAGCACCGCTTAGTTGGATGAGCCATCCGCCGAAAACAGGGTCGGTATCAACCCCTCGCGAGCATGGGGGCCGGAGACGCCGGTTGACATGCGTACGAAACGCGGCTTTTCGGCTTGGGCTTGCTGCGGGTGCGCCTCTGCAGAACTCTTTGAAGAACAGACGTTGGTGATGGGCAAGTGCTGATAACTGAAAGATCTTGATAGAATGGTGGGGAAGATGCAGACGCGTGGTGATGCAATAGTCAACGATGCAGAGACGGTTTTGGACCGCATGAGAGCCTTAGGCCACGAGACATTCTCACGGTCAGACTTGGCGGAACTGATCGAGCCATTCACGTCCCGGATGGAATTCTTCCTGAAAGCCGTAGTTTTTCCAACCGCCAGTCGCCGGACGAACTTGTATCAGTTGATCGACAATCTCGCCGGTTTCGGTGCGCAGTCGTCGACTGTTGCCGCCCTCCATCACCTGCGAGAGCTCTATAACGACTCCAAACATGATCCGGACAAGGAGCTGAAATGGCGCAGATGCGTCGACAGGCTTTCGGGCGCTGTTGATGCGCTGAAAGACCTCGCTGGGCTCAAGCTCGCGACTGTGGATGCCGTGTTCGAGCCAGATCTCAGCTCGGTTGTCTATGTCGGCTTCTGGGACCATTATACTGGCGGCGAAACGGAAGTCGGGCTCTTTTTGCCTAGCGATCACTGGCTCGGAACGTCCCCGACGATCAGCACATTTCATCTGCCTATCTCGTCTTGGGAGAAGGTGAAGCCACTGCTTGCCGGTCACCCCCGTTACGCACGCGGCGAAGAAGCCTTGGGGCAAGTCCTCTGGAAATCATTTTCGGACGAAGATGATTTTCTGGATGCGGGTGTCTGGGAGGGGGATGTCCGCGAGTTGCTGACGCTTTTGTCTTCCTTCAACGACGAGTCGCTAGAGATGGCCGTCATTCCGTTTCTGGCACGCCGGAATGATCTGCTTTCCGTTGGCGTTGCTCTCGTGTCTGCCGCCGTAGACGTCGCCCGCGGTGATCCGAACCTTGCCGGCCCGGCATTAAAAATGCGCGTTTCGGATAGAGCAAAGTCGGAGTACGCCGCCGAGACGGGAACGCCGCACGGCCAGGCAGTTCTCGATAGGGTCGTTGAGCTCCTTGAGCGCGTTCCGGCTGGGCAGCGCGTTTCTATGGTAGGCCCGGCATTTCGACGGGCAAGAAACGAACCGACGGTTCAAAATGGCGTTCCGGTGCTATTGGAGGGGACGACATTCATCTGGCTGATCGCTTGAAGGCCCAAGCAATCCCGGCAGATGACGTGCGGTGATGCTGTTGTTCAGAAGGTCGAGATGATGCGTCTTGCTCATGTACGTCGGTCACCGGCGGTTTGCGCGAGCCAGTAAGATTGCCAGCGACTAGTCCAACATGCTTGCCGCCCGACAATTTATCAAGCTGCGCGCTTTGTCCGCCTTGTGAGCCGCACGAGCTCTGGCTACGAGAGATTCTTCGCGGAGACCGAGTTCATCTATCCGATGCGGGGGAATGAGATGCGCGTATTGTTCAGCCAACGTTACCTGCGGGCAATCGAAAGCAATGCCCTTTCCATTGAGATTCCCCAGGCCGCGCGCCGCAAGGTCTGGACCCAGCTCTCCGCGTTCAATGCGCCGATGCACATTCAGCGGGACCCCTATGACAACTGGATTTCACGTTCGTCGGTGCTCGAGGAAACCGAGAGCGACCTCCTCACCGAGAATGGCTGGCAGCGCGTTCCGGTGACGCCATATCCGGACGACACCCAATATCACGAGGCGCTGCGTCTCCTCGTGCTGACTGGCGAAGGCGCCTATGTGTTCGACACGATTGAAATCGCTTCCAGCTACATGGATGCGGCGGAAAAGGACGCGTTACGCCAGAAGGTCAACCAGATCTTCGAACTCCACGATTGCCCCTGGCGCATGTCGGATGGCGAGTTTTTCAAACTCGACGCCGATTTCGTTGGCGCCAGGCTTGCGGCCAATGCCCACGACTCTCTTGCCGCAAACCAGTTTACGGGTGCGGCGAACGAATACGCTAAGGCACGCCAGTATCTGGGTACCGGCCACGTCCGTGAGGCGATCTTTTTTGCCGGCCACAGCTTCGAGAGTGTCATGAACGTGTTGACGAAGCTCGAGCATGCCAATGGAGACAGGCTGATCAAGGAACTCGGTGCCCAAGGCTATTTCGACGACTTGCCCGAAAACGTCCGCGCCGGCTTCATGGATCAAGTCTTGCGAGCCCTGCCCTTCCTACGGAACAAGCTGGGCGGTCACGGCCAGGGCAAAGACATCGTCGCCATCCCACCCTCCTACGGTGATCTTGCGATTCAGATAGCGGCCGCCTTTCACAACTTCCTCATCACCAAACATCTCGAACGCTCGCCGCCGCCGAAGTCGGACTCCGAGCCGTCGATGCCAGCGGAGCTCACTGCCGATGACGACATTCCCTTCTGACGGATCACCTTCGCCAGTGCCGAACAAGCGCGTGATGATCTACCGGGAGTCCGGCTCTAATGGGGAAGAGGGCCGAGAAGTGCAGTTAGCGGATCTCACATTCGAGCCCTTGGACTACGAGGTCCTGGCGAATGCCAAGCTCGATCAACCGATGGTCATTCCCCTTGCCGGCCGCGGGACAATCATCGGCGGCGACGTCGGCCCCACTGAAATAGGGCAAATCGGAAGCTTCCGGGCGGAGCTACAAAGTCGCTTTGCATCGAAATCCATCGGCCTTGTCAAAGGAGGATGGCTGCCCTCGGCCATCGCGCTCGAGGACAATTCTATCGTGTTACCGGACCGGTGCGTGGTCGCCGAGTTGGATCGGCGGCTGCGGGGTGGGGTGGCCAAGAATGGAACCCGCGGCGACTTCATCGATCTGTTCGCGGACAGCCCAATATGCATCAACCCCGCGTTGTTCGCTCTCGAAGGTGACGCCAAGGAACACCCGACGGCAGAATCTGCACAACGAAGTCTCGATGAGGCGACGAGAAAACTGCGTTCGGCGCTCCCAAAAGCCATCCTAATCGCTGCCGACGCCAATGGTCTGAAGGGAATCCTGGGACTCATCGAAGACACCCGCGACGGCATAGGCAGCAAGCAGGATTTCCTAGTTCGCCTCAATCCCGCGCTTCAAGCACCGGTCGGCAAAAGGCGGGTGCAGGCGGTGTGCGATGAGATTGTCGCGACCGCGAATTCTTTCGGTCTTCCGGCTCGCTCGCTCGTGGTACTCGCGGCCCTCAGCGCTGCCTTGGTTCCAAACGGGAAAAGTCCGGCTAAAGGCGTTTTGAAATTCAAATCCGGCTATGGGAGCCGCCAAGCCTACAACGCACTGGCCGATCTACGGTCGCTCGAGCTCTTGATGCACATCTTTGCCATCTGGCCGGATCAGCCCGTCATGCTATGCACCGCCGACAAGGACCTGGCTTTGTTCTGGGCGGGTTTGCGTGCTTCAAAGTTCGTGCACCGTGCCGGCAGCATGACCTTCGAAATGGACCCGGCGCCTCTGGTCCCTGGAATTAGCAGGGAGCAGTGGCTAGCGTGGCTTAAGGGGTAGAGCCTGTCTGAGGGTTCAGCCGAGCAGAATGGCTATGCACCGATCTTTGGCTTTCAGTGGTCCACACCTCGCGCCACCCACGGGCACGTCTCGCCGCTGTAGCGGTTAGCAACTGGACTCTACATGGGCAGCACGGCGACGAAGTCGCCGCGACAGAAGCCGGCGTGCTCCGCCAAGGAGCGCAGTAGCACGGGCTGCCAATGGTTGAGATGAAACCTGGCGCTTTCCACGTCCGCCTGCGCAAGAAGGTAATTGCGAACACCATCGGCGCCACGCCACATTCTAAGCGCTGTCACCTGGCTCGTCAGATAGATATTGATCTCTCTCGAATAGCGTTCATTGAGCTTCAGGCGTTCGAGGACAAATGCCAGGCGCGATCTCACAAGGGAGTCGATCGCCGTGGGCCATAGCGCCCGTAGAGACCAGCATAGCCACAGCAGCCAGCAATGACGCCGCGTACCGATTCCATGGGTTCAAGGCACCGATCCTTCTCAACATTTCGCTTCGTCGAGAAAGTGTCACTTTGCAGTTAATGATGAGAATGGCTTGTCAACGATTTCAGTATGTTAGCCATACACCTAATTTGAGAATGTGCACTTAATTTGATAATCGAGCCCGGCCATTGGCATTTAATGTGAAAATCAACGTCAACACCTTACCGGCCTCGTATTTCTCGAAGACGGCGTATGGAATTCAATGGATGCGCGGCCTTTAGGCCGAGACGATTGCATTTAATTTGAGAACCCGAACTTCCAGATTCTCAAATTAAATGCCAATCCTGACCGAAACGACTGCATCCTTACAGTTAACTGCCAAGCGACACCAATCCTGATGGTTCGCTTGCGCACGGTGGCATGCGTCTCGGTCGGCTTAACGGGCAGGAATTCGGCAAGCACTCTCGCAGCCTGCCGGTACGGCATCATGCTCCCCAGCCGCGCCGTCAGTTCCATCAGCTCGGATGTCGCTCGATCCGGGCAGATCTCCCGCAGCGGCGCAAAGGCATCGACCATGCCTGGGTAACAGTCCCGACACAGCATCCAACGAGGATCGCGCACCTCCACGATGCCAAAGACAGTCCGGATCCGTCGCGTCGTGTAGTCCTTGACCGGCCGTAACCTGTGGCAATCCGGGCAGACCCGACGAAAGACGGAATACGTCTCCGCCTCATGGTTCACGACCGCGCTCTGCAGCGCCGCCATGATGGTCTTGCTGTCCTCGATCGACAGGCCGAGGTCGCCGTCAAACAGACGTTCCCAGCTCTTGTCGATGCGGACCGCCTTCCGGCAAACGTCACCGAACTCGTTCCTGCCCTCTGATCGTGATCGTCCATTCCACCGCCATCGCTTTCCCTCCGAACAAAGCGGCGCCCATGGACTACGGGCCTAACAACCTGTATTCGGCCCCAGAGAAATTACCGGTCTCCGACGCGGTTTCGTATCTGGCAGCTTGGCGCCGCATTGAGATGGAGCGGATAGTGCGCTCCGAGCGGCAACGCTTCCTGGAATCCTTTCTTGGCGGTGTTGCGGATCGGCTTCGCCCGGAACGGTCGCGCTGATGGACGAAACGCGCAAACCCATACATCCACTTCCTATTCCAAGAGTGAATTCTCAGGCGACGACGCCATACCGGTCAATCCGTTCCGGCAACGTTCCACAACTTGGCCAAAATCGCAGCTTCGGGCCGATTAGGCCTATGGAGCAGCCAGGCGACAGGTGATGCCGGACGTTGAGCATCGGTCGCATAAGGGATTGAACAACCGGGCGGAGAATGCACATGTGCCGCTGCGAAAACGGGAGCGGATGATGCAAGGCTTCCGATCACCAGGAGCACTGCAACGCTTCGTTTCGATCTTCTCGGCTCTGCGCAATCTCTTCGTCCCGCCTCGCTCAAAACGCGGCGCTCTCGCGACACATATTCACCGCCTGCAGGCCATGGCGGAATGGAAAGCCGTGGCCATGGTCAGCTGACATCAGCGGCCGCAGGTCTCAACGCGTGTATATGCAGACAACGTGACATCGCCGTCGTACCAGATCGACAGCAGCATCGCCTCAAACAGCGCAAGTGGCGGCCAGGCGGGCTCGCCTTGGCCGCGCAGGACTGTTAGGCCTCGATGCAGAGTCGAAATCGCCCCGAACACCGTCATGGCTGTTCTCGGTTTCAGTTTGAACTTGGTCGGGAGGAGCCAATACTGTGTTCAGCATCGGAGCCCTGATGAGCAACATTCTGACGACGACACCGCGAACCTCGGACACGTGCTCCCCGACATCGCAGAAGGCTTTCGAATCCTCGCTTTCCACGGCTAAGGGAAAGAGCCGGCAGTCGGCGGACAGCTCGTCCGCGACAGCGGCTTCCCCGCAGTCTCCGCCGCATTCGGGTGAGGCGGCGAAGCCGAGATCGGCGGGCGAGCGGGCGAGCCTTCACGGCCGCGACTCTCAGGAGGGGTCCAGCGGCGCCGGACAACATTCGGGCGACGCCAACACGGACATGCCGGGTCGGACCCAGCTTTCGGTCGGGCACGGCGGGACCGACGTCCCTTCCGGCTCCGCGCTTCAGCTCGGTGTATCGAAGACGGACGATCGGGCGCTTCCCGGTCACGACGATCGCTCCACCGCGCTGGCCGTGACGCCCCAAGGCGCCGAGGCGGCCGGGGTCGACGGCGCGAAATGGGGTCGCAATCACATGCCCCCGCCGAACTGGCCGGGGTGGCACAAGGGGCATGACTCCGCGGCGCCCCACCCCCGCGGCCATGCCCGGGCGTTTCAATACCCACCGTCCATGAGGCCGCATCCGCAGCCGGGCATGAAGGGTCCGGTGGGGCCTGGCCGGCCGAACCCGAGGGACCCCTTCGGGCGCGGGCCGATCGCGCCTCTTCCATTGACGACGAACGGCCCTCTGCCACCGCTCTCGGCGCTTTCCCCTAAATGGGACGGGCTCATGAAAGAGGTCGACGGACTTCAGAACGAGGTCCTGCTTGAGCAGATCGGTCGGATCGACAACCACTTCGAGTCTAATCCCGATTGCTTGTGGAGCAAAGGCGTCAATCTGACGCCGGCACAAAAGGTTCGTTACCTCTACGATCTCCAGTCGAGCCTCGGACGCTATGTCGGGCTCAAGGAAGAGGTCGCGCAGAAGAGTCCGAAGGCGGTCTTCACGAACGACAAGGAGACCTTACGATCGTTCCATATGCGGATCGATCGGTTACAGAACGACCCTGCCATTCAAAGCTGGATGCGAAACACCTTCGCTCCGGCCATGGCGCAGAAGATCTACGACACGCCCCCGATCCGGCAGATGCTTCTCGAAACCATGAAGTCCGATGTCGTGGACGGAGGCATTCTTAAGACCGCGACGGCGCATGGCGTCAAGGCAGGCGACGCCGTTCGGCTGCATATGCGCGAGTACGGGCTGCTGCAGAGCATGATGACGCCTGCGGATCTGAAGTATTATTCGCAAGGAGCCGCCGACGCGCTGGGACATTTCATCGATGGCTTCATGTCGCCGAACCATATCGATCGGCTGACCGCGACCCAGATGCAGGCGCATTATGGGATGGACTACAATAAGGGGCTCGGCTCGCTGGACATGACGGCCGATCCGGGCATTCGCTCGCTGGCCCAGGACACGCATCAAAGCGACGCCAAAGTTCGTGCGGATCTCGGCGCGCTCGTCAACGCGACTCTCGGATACGTCCGCAAGGGCCTCAAATACAGCGAAGCCCTCGACAAGGCGAAGATCTCGTCGGTCGAATGGCAACAAGTGCCGGCAGGGATTCGGGACGCCTACAGTAAGGGTCTTTTCCACCTTGCCAACATGGTGACGAGCGGCGGAGCCGTCGCGCTGAAGGTGCTTGCCGGGAAACCAGTATCCGACTTCGATCGGGCGGCATTGGCGTTCCAATGCATGGTCGTCGCGGGGCTGGGCTTCGATAGCGCCAGTAAGATGGGACCGGCCTATGCCGGGCTACCAAAGGATACAGGCCGTTTTAGCGGCGCCAATCTCGGCGGGGTGGGCTCGCTTTTGGGAGGGCTGGGAGGTGCCGTCGCCAGCTTCATGGGCTTGGTGAAAAGCGTCAAGAACGGGGACCCTGCCAGCGCCACCTTGGGCGCCATCGCGGGAGTTTCCGGCGCGCTCGGCTCCGCCGCGTCACTTGCGGAAGGGGCCATGTATTTCGCGGGCGTATCCAGGCTCGACGCTTTCGGCCCATTGAAGTCCGCTTTCTCCGCGATCAGCCGGGCTGTACCGATGAGCGCCTACGATTACGATAGCGCGGCCGCCCGCTTGGCCGCCCGCTACGAATGGAAGGGCCCGAGCCTCGTTCTCGAACGCGTGGGACTTGCCGCCATCGGCGAAGTTACGGCCGGTCTTTCCGATATCGTCGCTCTAGCCCTTGTCTTCTACGACACGTTCAAGGGCGAAATTGCAAGGTCCAGGCAGAATGCAGCCGTCTGGAACGATGTGAACGGGTCTCTGACCCGACTTTTTGGGTCCGGACGCAACATTCACGTCGATTATCCAAACTACAATCCAAAGCCGGGTCCAGGACATCCAAACTGAGCGCGCCCTCGGAGCGCCGATGCTGGGTCCGGCGCGCCACCGGACCTGCCATGACCTTGCAGGTGCCAAGACCTACGCGGCCATGGCCTGAACGACGCGCTCGAAGAAGCGGAGCTGGATGTAGCGGCCGGGAACGGCGGCGTCGAAAACCTCGTCCGCGAGCGGCGACTGCGTCATGATCGGAACGCAAAATCCGGCTCGGACGCGCTGCGTCCGGGCCGCGCCCTCGAGCAGGGCAAGGACCACCGGCACGGAGGTCATGCCGGCGCCGTAGTAGAGCCCGACGAGCCGGGTGCCGGAATCCAGCCAGAAGGTCGGCTCCGCCTCGCTCGACAGATCCTGCGGCGGCATGTCGCCGAGATCGTGCGCGAAGCTCTTGCGGCCCTTCCTCAGCTCCGGACTGCCGAACTCCTCCTTCTGTTCGCGCTTGAATTCGGTCTGCGTCATGCGCTGGTCGTGGCGGAACAGAGCACGGCTGATGCCGAGATCCACGAAACCGGCCAGGATCAGCGTCGCGCATCCGATCAGGGGTGATGGCACCGAAGAGATGCAGGCCGGTCCGCAGGACGCAGGCGTCCCCGCAAAGCGGCGCCCAAATCGCCGTATTGAAGAGAAACATCCCGATCAGGACCCCGCTGCCGCCGACGATCGCCACCTTGATCAGCGATTTCAGGAGTTCGGACAGCGCCTTGATCTCGAAGAACCGCTTCAGGCCCTTGATCGGATCGAGCCGCGTGAAGTTGGGCGCGACGCGCATGGGCGGAGGCGGGACCACGGCAGGGGAATGCCCGTCAGACCCGCGCGCCTTCCTTGCGACTGCCCACATGAAGCCGACCAGTTCACGGGCGATCGCGGTGCAGACGACCGTTGTCCGTTTGCCTCGAGCGCTCAGGATGCGGTAGCGGGCTGTCAGGCGGGACTGCGCCTTCCAGGCGATCTCACACACCTTCGGTGACGCCTGCTCCAATCGGTATACGCTTCGCCTTCCCGACCTTGGGCGGATGTCGATAGGTCCAGGCGCTCTCGACCAACATGTGGCGAACCCGCCCGTTGCCTGCCTTTGTGATGCCGCCGCGCCGGACAGTCTCCCCCGGTTGAGCGCTCGCCGGGAACCAGACCGAGATATCCCAAAGCTGACGCGGGCTTTCGAACCGGCTGGCGTCGCCGACTTCGGTGACGAACGTGACGGCGACAATCAGGTTGTGATTTTTCGTGGAATGAGGGCTCTGACGCACTCTCGCTGCGGCCACAGCCTAAGTTGCACCGACGAGGCGCGCCTGGAGCAGATCAATCTTGGCGCGGCCGTACATTTGCCGCTTGATGAGTTTGAGCTTGGTGATCTGGCCTTCGGTCTGGCCATTCGACCACGGAGAGATAATGGCGTTGCGCACTGCGGCGATGTCCTTCTCGACCCCGTTTGCAAAGGAGCCGACGAGGCTTGCTTTCGCGCCCTCGAGCCAAGCGCTCAGTTTTGCGACCGCCTTTGATCGGATCATCTGCTGAAAGTCGTCGATCAGCGTTCGCGCGGTGACGAGGTCAGGAACATTGCTCTCGATTGCCGCGATCAGTACAGCGTCCGATTTGGACAGGTCGTCACGCGCCAGCGTCATGAGCCTGGCGATGCTTCGTGCCGAAGGCGTGCGGGCAAGTGCGCTTTGATCGGCCCTTTCAGCAAGGCGTCTGCGCCGCGCCCATTCAGAGACGACGCCGATCTGGCCACGAAAGCCTTTCTTGCGCATTTCGCGCCAGAGCGCCGAAGCATTGCGCGCGCCTTGGTCCCAGCGGCCGTCAAGCCAGGGAAGCCATTCCTCGAGCGAACTCTGCCGGACGCGGAACATGTCGGAGCGCTGACCGCGCAGGACGCTGCGGACGAGCTTGCGGCTATGTCCGGTACGTTTGACGATCTGCTTGATCGGCACACCCTGCTTCGACAATTCCAGAATGGCCTCGTTTGTCTCCTGGCGACGCAGATATCCTTCATATTGCAGCCGTTCGGCATAGGTGAGAAGCTTTGGATCGATGATGGTGCTGCCGACGGTCTTTCGGATCTGCCGCATGGACTTGCTGACTGCATCAAGGAAAGCGCGGCTGGCGTTTTCCATCAGATGCCAGCGGTCGGCCACCTGATCGGCATGAGGCAAGGCCTTAGCGATCGCCTCGCCGTATCCGCCACCCCGATCGCGAGCGACAGTCATAATGGAAGATGGTTCGCCAGCCAAGCCTGCGATGTCGCCTGTTCGCGATCAGGCAGCAATGTCACTGGCCTGCGGCGCTCAAGATCGCAGACAATCGTTCCGTATCGTTGGCCGCGCCGGAACAGTCGTCGATGCCGATGATGGCGAGCTTATCGCGCGGCTGTTCGGTCCGCCGGCGCACGACACGCAACAGGGTATCATTGCTCACCGGCATCATCAGGCGATCGGCAAAGGCGGCTGCAGGCCTGCCGCCCAGCGCCAGTCCCAAGTGGTGAACGATGGTCTCAAGGCGTCCGGTTCTTCGCGACAACGGCCCAAGGCGCCAAACCGTTCGGCAAAAATGCGGCGGCGGCAAAGAACGGCGTCGCACCAGAAACGGCGAACCGTTACCCGCAAGACCACCCGCCGGCCAGCGATGGGCAGATCGGCGGCTTGCCGCATATATCGGCTCTGGGTCCGGCGTGAACTCGTCCCGCAGCACGGGCACGTTGCCGAAAGCGCCGTAGCGCGCACGTCAAGAAATACACAGTCCGTGTTGATTTCGGCATCCTCGACGAGCAACCCCGCCGGCGCCAGTCTCGTCGACCCAAATCTCTGTTCCATCGCGCTGATTCCCTCTTGTCACTTTGCAGTTAATGATGAGAATGTCTTGTCAACGATTTCAGTATGTTAGCCATACACCTAATTTGAGAATGTGCACTTAATTTGATAATCGAGCCCGGCCATTGGCATTTAATGTGAAAATCAACGTCAACACCTTACCGGCCTCGTATTTCTCGAAGACGGCGTATGGAATTCAAATGAGAACCCGAACTTCCAGATTCTCAAATTAAATGCCAATCCTGACCGAAACGACTGCATCCTTACAGTTAACTGCCAAGCGACACCGTAGCATTGAAGCGCCCCGTCGCAGGATCAACAACCCCAATTCTCCCGAACCAGAATTGAGCATCCAGAGTCGCCCCTAGCAAGAACAGGGTGCTCGGCTCGTCCTTCTCGACGAGACCCGTCACGCGATCAGGAACGGATCGTCGTGATAGATGAAGACGTCGGTGAGAGGGACTTGCGCATCAGGGACCGCGAACAAGCCTTCGGCCCCCTCCTGCCGAGAGGCGTAGGAATACTGATCAGCATCGGGGATGGCCGGATCGTTGTCCACCCCGAGACCGCTATAGTACCCGGAGGACCGGAAAAAATTCCAGTTTACGACAACCCCTTCCGTGCCCACTTCGGGCTGGTTCACGTAGGCGATCTTGTCGATGCCCGGTTCGTACCCATTGATCACGGCCGAATTGGACTCAGCCCCGGGAGACACCTCGGTGAATTCCATCACGAAGATGTCTGTCTGCCCCGGCGTCCCGAAGAGATTGTCGAAGGCGACGGTCGGATCCTGTCGAACGACATTCCCTTCAGGAACTGCGGGTTCCGATGGGATGATGGCGCTGATTTCAGTTGGGAACGGGTCATCGCTGAATACCAGGACATCGGTCGGCTGGACCTCCGCTTCATAAACGGATGCCGCAGCGGTACGAGAGATGTCAGTATCCGAACTCAAAGAGACATCACTATCAGTGATCCCTGGATCACCTCCAAAGTCGCCGTGGCCGACGCCCCTGCTCGTTGCAGTTGGAGCCGTCTCCACGTTCACAAAGGCAATCTTATCCAGACGGGTTCGAATCCTACTACGTCGGCGACCGTAATCTGACCATCGACGGTTACGCTGGACAGATCGAACACGAAAATATCCTGCTCCCCTGGCGTCCCGGTTAGAACGTCCCGCCAGACGGTAGGATCGTCCCGGAGGACGTTCGCCGCCGGTTCATTGTCGAAATTTATCGTGGCAGTGGCAATGCCGGTGTCACTTCCGCCACTCGAGATGCCATCACCGTCCTTGACTGTGACCGTCACGACGACGGTGAGATGCTGACCGAGATGTCGCGATCCTGGGTTGGGTCGCGGATCGCGCGCCGGAGCTCGCGCCGCACGGTGTGCTTCGTGATCGCCGTGGCCGCGATCGCTGGTCACAGGCCGTCGCGATAGTTGTGATTGCCGCCGTTGTCGGTTCGTAATTCTTCATACGAATTTCCCCGATGTGCGTGACGATGACGGAGGCGACGATTACGACACCACGCGCCTCTAGGCTGCCGCCGTTGCGGCGGTTTGTTTGGTTTTATGGATTTTGATAGGGGAGAGTTAGGCCGTCGTCTTATTTGACGCCGATCGCAATGAGACGGGGCAGACGCAATCGAAATAGTCGGACGGCAGCAGAAGTCACCCTCCAGTAAACTCGTGCTATTTCTCGGGACACCAAAGAAATGGAAAGGCTACGCTTCGCCTTGTTGGGCCGGGCAATCACCGATGGAAACCGTGGATTGGCAGTAAAGCGGTCCTGTTCACATAATGCTGGGCCAATTTTGTAGAACTTAAGGCCAGGGATGTCATTGAACAGGCTTTGGTCGAAATCCCGTCTTATTTCCGTGAAGGTTGCATATAGGTTTGCGGCGCAATCGCGCGAAATGATATAGCCTGCGGTCCCGCAGAAATTTGAGATTGCTCGGTAGAGATTCCGCCCAAAAACTTTCTGCCCAGCGTCGATGCCCCAGAAACGCTTACCCAACTTTTCGATATGAACAATGTCGGCATCAGCCGGGATCCATGATGAGTCAACCAAGAATGCCGATAAGTCCGCACTGAGATGCGCGTCGTCCTCAAAAATGGCCACATACTCATCAGGGCCGCTGGCGATTTCATTCCAGACGGCGCGATGGCTGTAGAAGCATGCGACAGTGGACTTTGATACCCCGAAACGAAGGGCCACACTCTCTTCAATCGCATCGCTAGCAATCGCGTCGAACCGCTCGATATTCAGCCCTAACCGTACCGCTTGCGCGTCGAACCAGTCCCGACGATCGGTCGAAGATGCCAAATTGATATAGAGTGCCCGCATTCAGGCGATTTATCCCAAATGCGGGCGATTTGGAACTACTTTATCTGACTCTGTCCACCAAGGCTCCATCCACGACGACTGCATCGCTGCGGCGATCGTGCCTGTCTGAGCCGGATTGCCAAGTAGCGGGTCGCCAGGCAAGGAAAGAATCTCGGCTGATCTCGAGGCGCTCACCTTGAAGCATGAGTTCTTTTCCGAGTTTGACCTGCTTGGCACCCGGAATGTCTTCTGTGGATAGCTCCCGCGTTGCAAGAGGTAATTCGACATTTTGGCGCATTGGTCGGGTGCAGTCTTCTGTCCGGCCTGTTGATGCAGCTAGATGGAGCTGCTGGCCCTGATGGGGTCGGCGAACTGGGTCCCAATCTGCTTATCAGGCTATGACGCCTCGGACATTCGACGGGTTGTCCCTGTTCCCGGCCTGACCGGTCTCGCCATCACATCGCGTCGCTCTCACAACCTCGTGGAGCGTTTGATCGGCTCGAACTGTTTTCTGCCTTAAGAACTGTCTTCTTGACGACCTTACCCGCCAGGTTTGGGGCATGGCGAGCTTGATAGGTCTCGCCGCGTACCATGATCGCCCAGACAACACGGGCCATCTTGTTCGCCATGGCCACACTGGCCAAGCGCACGGGTTTCCTGGCGAGCAACGCGACAAGCCGAGGATCCGCTCTCTCCGGTTTGTATCTCGCCCGACGGATTAACGATGTCGCGCCGACCACCAACAGCATTCTCAGATACACCGGTCGCCCATCTTGGTGATGCGGCCGAGCCGATCCTTGCCGCCGCTCGAGTTTTGTGAAGGTGTCAGCCCGAGCCAGGCAGCAAACTCTCGACCCGAGCGGAACTGTCCCGGATCGGCAACGGATCGTCGACAAGCGTCGTGCCACGTCGTCACCTCGTTGCAGAGCGCTGATCGCACGGTCGATCGGCTGGAGACGGCATGAGTGTCGAGCACCTGTTCGCACAAGAGGCCGAGGACCTGCGTCGCCTTGGCCGGGACTTCCGGCACCGCTTCACCGGCGTTGATCTGGCGCGCCAGCCCGAGCGCCCGCTCCAATCCTTGGGAATGTCGATGCCGAACTCTGCCAGCAGCCCGCGGATCATGTTCACCAGTTGCGTCCGCTGCTTGACCAGAAGACTGCGTGTGTGGTGAAGCGACAAGGCCGCCTGTTGCTCGGCCCTCGTTGCCACGAAGCGCATGGTCGGGCGTGTCACCGCTTCGCAGATCGCCTCCGCGTCCACCGCATCGTTCTTGCCGCGCTTCACATAGGGTTCACATGAGGAGGATTGGATCAATATGGAATTTCAGGTCATCGTTTTCTCCTCTGGTGTTTCGGATCCAAGGTCCGAACCCTTCATTGGAACGCGGGTCGCAGTCGACCTGCGCGCTCAAGCTCACATGCGGTCGCCGAAATAACGGCTGCACCAGAATTCCGCATCCTGCGGACAGGGCTCGGGAGGACGGGACCATTCTTAACTACGGCGTGCGAGGCCAAACCCTACGCCGGTTCGTCCCCCCGGATCCGCCGGAACTGATCGGGTTCCGGTGGAATTGGTTTCAGTTTTCCGGGTGGCGGTCAGGCGGCCTTCATTCTGGCGCCCTCGATCACGACACCGCCGGTGACGTACTTCCACAGAGCGACAAGCAGTTTGCGCGCCAGAGCGACGATCGTGACTTTCCTGGTGCGTGGGCCGAACCGGCGGACCCTCTCGTGATACCAGCATGCAAGCGCCGAACCCGGCTGATGCCGCAGCCAGAGCCAGGCCATTTCCACGGCAGTGGCGCGCAAACGGGGATTGCCCGCCTTCGAGACACCCTGTTCGTGGTTGATCGTGCCACTCTTCCAGGGCGTGGGCGCAAGACCGGCATAGGCCGCGACCTGGCGCCTGTTCGCGAAGTTCCGGAACAGGCCTTCGGACCACAAGGCGCCGGCAAAACCGGGGCCAATGCCCTTGAGCTCGAGCAACATCCGAACCGGCTCCAGTGCGGAACCGGCGGCCGGAGCCTCCTCCAAGAGCGCATCACGCTCCGCCTTCACGGCCTCGATCTGCCGGTTCAGCAGCTCGATGACTTCCAGCTCGCGCAGGGCCAGCGTCTTGAGATGTTTCGGAAGCGGCCGCCCGTCTCCGGTGCGCAGAGCCTCCAGGCGTTCCCGGCGGTCCTTGTTCCGAGGCTCGTACCCGCCGATCCCTTGCGCGAAGAACAGACCCTTCAACCGGTTTACATGACGGATACGCTCTCCGATCAGAGTCTTCAGTTCCCGGCAAAGGCGCCGACGATCCTCTTCTTCCGGTGTCGGTACGCAAACCATCGAACAGACCCGCGGTTCGCCCCTTTTCCACGCCATGAGTGTGCGAACAAGCGCCTCCCCGTCGATCCGATCTGTCTTGGCGCGGCGATGCCGGCGCGAAACCGCGATCGAAGCTGGGTCAACGACGTGGCTCTCGATCCCTTCCGCGACCAGGGCGCGGTGAATCCAGAACCCGTCCAGTCCGGCTTCCTGGATCACGATCACTGGGACAATCCGGCCGGTCCGGCGGTGGACATGGCGTTGCAGATCCGAAAACCGCTCCAGCAGCCCCGGCATATCCCCACCCCGCACCTGATGCCTCGACAGCTTGGACCCCACGGGGGCCGCAAGGGTGGTCACCAGCCACGTCGAGCGGCTGAGCTCCAGAGAAACGAAAATCGCGCCGCACTCAACGGTCGCAATCGTATGTGTGGTGGTCATTCTGGCAGTCTGCATGGCAAAGGTCTCCATCGAGAAAGTGAGCGACCCAACTCTTCCAGAGCTAGGCGCGCGCGTCTCCTCCTCATGGAATCTTCACGTAGCTCGGCGGCATCAAGCGGACCTCATGGCCGAGCTCCGTCAGTTCTCGAGCCCAATAGTGTGATGTTCCGCAGGCCTCCATGCCGATCAGGCAGGACGGCAACTTGGTGAAGAACGGCAGCACCTGCGACCGTCGCTGTGCTTTGCGAACGACAACGCTCCCAGACGCGTCGACGGCATGAACTTGAAAAATGCGCTTGGCCAGATCAAGGCCCACGGTGGTAATCTGCATGGCGGATGGCTCCTTTGCTCGGGTTGCCTGACAGCAAACCCACTGTGGCACTCAGGTGCCGGAAGCGGGAGCCATCCACCTCATCTGCTTTCGGACAACAGCAAAGCTTGCCCCTGCGGCTGACACGTGGCGCAAAGCTGCCATTGAAGTCGCGTTGCGACGTGCGGATCGGACGCAAGGACTGCTTCGTCGATACTGGCGGGGTCGATCTTATGATGTTCCGCCCACGCATTCAGATTGGGTTTCAGTAATCCAGATTGGCGCGTCATCGTTCGGATACCGATGCACCGATGGTCTCGTTAATTCTCGACGTTGTCTGCTAAGTGCCAAGCACACATATCGCTCGGGTAACCTTGCCATCCTCCTCGCGATGGGGGGGACTCGCCGGTGAGTTCGGTCTTCTGGCCGCTTCTGGCTTGGCCTTGACAACGCCCGCACCCTGGCGGCAACTGCATCGGCTTGGAAAGGGAAAACGGCGGGAAAACAATGCGAGTGACGCTCATTCTGAGAGGCGTGATACCCTGTCGGGGTTACGGCGGAATTCAACGTCAGGTCGATTGGCTGGCAACAGAGTTGGTCCGTCTTGGGCATCATGTTGTGCTGATAGCCGGAGCTGGGTCCAGTCATCCGCTGTGCGAGGTCCGCCACGCCTCGACTGACGTCGAATGCCGGGCGGCTATTCCGCGCGACACGCAAATCGTCCATACGCACAGTTGGCCCGTAGAGGTGCCATTCCCAACTCTGAATTCGCAACGCGGCTTCTTGCCGGATCTGGCCATGCCGCTTCCGAACTGGAGCTTTCTCAGTGGCAGCCACGCCGCCCAACATGGACGGAAAACGTTTGTCTACAATGGCTTCCCTGTTGACGATTATCATCTGTCGACTTCGAAGAACCGTCGCCTTCTGTTTCTCGCCGGCATCGCGCGGTCGAGCAAGGGCCTCAACCGCGCCGTGGATCTCGCCAAGCGGTTCGATTTCGGGCTCGATATTGCTGGCGGCTCGCGTTGGAAGCTATTGGGTCGCAGCCAGACCCGCCGAGATGGCGTGTTTTTCAAGAGCCTTGGCCGCCGATACTGCTTTCACGGTATCGTCGATGGTGAGCCCAAGCTTCGTCTTCTTGGAGAGGCGCGCGCCTTTCTCAACCCGATCGCCTGGGAAGAGCCGTTCGGCAATGCGCCAGTCGAAGCCATGCTGTGCGGCACCCCGGTATTGACGACGCCACGGGGAGCGCTGCCCGAGACAGTCGATGCCGACAGCGGGCGTTTCTTTGAGACTGACGAAGAATTTGCGGCCGCACTTGAGGCCATCGAGGAACTTACACCTCAACAGTGCCGCGAATCTGCTGCGACGAGGTTTCCAATCCAAAAGACGGCACGGGGCTACCTGGACCTCTACGCCCGAATCCTTGATGGTGAAGCGCTTCCTTGACAAAAGACGTCGGTCTTCATTTGTTGTGGCCAAATCGGCTCAAGCCTGCTTGTCAAACATGGTGCCCAAAGGTGAGAAACAAACACACGCTGGCTCGGAGGAGCAGGATTTTTTACCTTGCGATCCCCGCAACGCGCTCGGGATATTGCGCAGCCATCATGCACCGATCCGCATGGTCGGCAAAAACCGAGCTGACCTGTTCGGCGTCAAACCGGGATCTTCGTTTGCGCTTCTCGTCATTGATGAGGAAGCCGGTGATGGCATCGAGCTTTCGGGTGATGCTTTTGAGGGCGAATCGCGGCTGCCGGGCGAAATGGCCGGCCCAAGGCGTATCCTTTGCGAGTTGGCGATAGATGGCCAAGGCTTCGGGCTCGACGCCGATTGAACGCTGCGACCAGGGTTTACCCCGGGTGAAGTGGCGCGCAAACGACTTGCTGAACGATATCTGACTGCTGAAATTCGTCATGACGTTCCAGTAGGGGTGCATCGTCTGCCATCTGTCTTCAAAGGCAACGTTGAGTGCACCTTGGTCCATGCCGTAGGTATGCTGCGAAGAGAGCTCCCGAGTCCTCGCCAATAATCCCTCTCGCCGCACCAGCGGCATGTTGAATACCAGCACGCCCGCATTGAATTTCGGTGCGCCCGGCTTCATCGGCAGGTGCTTCCGGTACTTCGCGTCGAAGTAGCTCTGTTCGTCGTGAGCGGCCAGCAACGGCGCGTGCAGTTGCGTGTGGGCGAGATCGGCTATCGATCGATTGAAGAGCACGTCGCTGTCGGCATAGACGATGCGATCGTATGGCTCGAACTCAGGCAATTGATCTGCGAACAGCCTGATATAGGTTGCCAAGGTCAGGTGGCCCGGATTGAAGTCCATCGCTTCCATGAATTTTGACACATCTAGGATGGTGACTCTATCGCCTAGCAGACGGTTGCCAGCCTCCAAATCGTTGTTCCTGACACCAGTCTGAAGGACAAAGCCCTTGATAGGGCCGGATACGTCCAATGCTCGGCGCGCAGCCAAGCAGGCGTACGGGAAATAGTTTTGATCGGCAGCGAAAAAGAAACACGGATTTTGCGGCATATATAGACTCACCTCGGAGCGTATGCTCATCAACTGCTTTGCTTGCTGTCGCGGGTGCGGAAAGCTGTAACGTAGCTCTCTTGACTTCTCATGGCTGAAAGAAGGCGAGCACCGGCAGATCGGTGATACGGCGACTGCCGCCACCGCATCAGCCGATAGAACTCGAAAACGAGCCGATCAGGAGCGCACGAACCGAACCGGCCCAGTTTGCGG
The DNA here is from genome assembly GCF_037162615.1 of Mesorhizobium sp. ISC15. Lineage (NCBI taxonomy): Bacteria > Pseudomonadati > Pseudomonadota > Alphaproteobacteria > Hyphomicrobiales > Phyllobacteriaceae > Mesorhizobium > Mesorhizobium sp. ISC15. The sequence continues at coordinate 83,039 of NZ_JAVSPX010000001.1, forward strand.
ATTCGTCTCATGCCGCCATCCACGACGACTGCATCGCTGCGGCGATCGTGCCTGTCTGAGCCGGATTGCCAAGTAGCGGGTCGCCAGGCTGGATGCCCGTCCCTGACGGAGACGTTGCTGGATGGAACCCGGCCATGGCGGCGACAAGGGTTGCCACGTCGGAGTGGTTGAGTACCTTTCCATCGCCGGACTTTATCGTCTCGACGACGTTTCCGGGACCGGCGAACCAGTTGCTGATCGTCACTTTGTCGGTTGTTCCCAGCACCGACACGACGAGGTTGTTGCCCTGCTGGCTGAACCACAATTCGTTCGCGTCGATGCCGGCCCCGAAATCAGCACGCGTCTGGCGAGCATTGACTCCGAGGATTAGCCCGCTCGAACTGGCGCTCCCGGCGCCCGTGCTCGGGTGCGACCAGACAGACGACGCTTTCGTGCAGGCTGTCGGAGGCTCTGCAACCGCCTGCACGAACAAGACGCACGGACGGTGAAGCGAAAAGCGAATATTTCTTACCTCGCGCCGGATATGCACTCTGCAGTTGGCGCATCGAGTGCACATCGAGAATCACCTGAGATTGAATGTCAGTAACAAGGGTCCGGCTTTTCAGGCCGGATTCCACACTGCAATCTTATTGCGACTTTGATCCTGCCCCAGGTCGGTCAACCCGGTTCCGAAACAGCACAATGCGCCAGAAGCAGTCGTTTGATCCTTATAGCCAAGAGGCTGCTTAGCTGGTTAGCGGATGTCCGTCGCGCCGTACGCTTACATCGGGGAATTGCCGCACAATCCACATGAGCCGGAATTCTTCGTCCTCTGGCGAGTTTGACCCCAACCAGTCTACCTGCATTTGGCCCCTCAGGAATGATTGCGCCTAGCAAGACGTCACGGCGACGTTCGCTCTATTTGGATAAGACTGTCTTCTGGCATCAAAGGCGTGGGCATCCCTCAAATGCGCGCTATTCACGCTACGGAGTTCTTATAAATAGAGCGGAGCATGTGTTGGCGGACAATGGCAATGGTACGTGTCTCACACCCAGATAGCTCACAGGATCATTGAGTGCTGCGCTGGTAACGAGGAGGTAGCGGGCACGCCAGCGCTGGATGTTGTTTTCGGCGTGGCTCGCCTCCGCCACGTCGCTGCGGCTGATCGCGATGAAAATCCGGTCATGCCCTGCGCTCTCAAGGGCCGGAGCGAGCTGATCGTTCCAGGGACGGCTATCCGGCTCAAACTTGAAGCGCCCCCAAGGATCTTCAATGTCGTAGAGCACCGGGGGCACCGTCGTGTCGGTCCGCAGCTGATCCGGGCCATGGGTGATGTGGACGCGCTTGAGATCAGGGATGCCGCCCTTGAGGTGAAGTGATCCTGATAATGGAATGGAACAACAGAAGCAGGCGCGATCTCATCTGGCGTGGCATGAGATGATGGGCGAGAGATGATGACACTGAAGGAGCCGGGGAAGCTTACGGCGTCAATTTCTATGTCTGCGCCTATGTCTGATGACAGAAGTCTGCATGTTCTGAGGCGGCTCCGAACCGGCTGGACCGACGATGACGTCGGCACCGTCGACATGATCCGGCAGGCCGGCAAGTCCAAGAGCTGCATGTGGCGTTGGCAGAGCGCTTCGCCGCCGAAGGCTTCAAGGGCTGTTGCGACAAGACGCGGCCCTCGCGTATTGCGGCGCTCGGGCCCGAAGCCCTGCCGAGCGCGGTTCTGATACGCCATGAGAGGAATGGGATGACGGGCCAGAATTGTGAAATATATTGCGGAATTATGCGATTTTAGACATTTCCGTAACAAATAAAGTTAACATTCTTTCACTTGAATTTTGGGGCTTGTTATTCAATTAACTAGGACGCCCGAACCCGGCAAGATCAAGCGGGTTAGTCGAAATCCAATTTTGCTGGTTCTTGTTGAGGGATGAGACGTTACGCATCTTGCGCGAAGCTGCAAATGATTTTGTAATTTTATACATAATGGTTCTTTAAGGAGTTGTTGGCATGCGCGTAGAAAACGATCATTGCGATGTGATCGGTGTGTCGGTCGCTCCCACGCAACTTGATAGTCTGTCTGCTGCGATTCTGCAGCAGGGGGGGATGGCGCGAGTGTCGCTGCCAGGCAATGTGGTGACCTGGGCGGCAGGCCGTCACCAGACGCTCAGGCGGATGCTTTCCGACCAGCGTTTCAACAGGGACTGGCGACAGTGGCGGGCGCTGCAGGACGGCGAGATTCCCGAGGATCATCCGCTGATCGGGATGTGCAAAGTGGACAACATGGTCACGGCGCATGGCGCCGATCACCGGCGCTTGCGCGGCCTGCTGTCCAGGAGCTTCGCGCCCAGTCGTATCGCCTTGCTGGCGCCACGGATCGAACAATGCGTCGATCGACTCCTGGCCGAGATGGCGCAGCGCGGCGGCAGTGCCGATCTGATGTGCGAGTTCGCCGTTCCGCTGCCCACCAACGTGATCGCCGAACTGTTCGGTTTGCCGGACGAACAGCGCGAGGAGATCGTCGCGCTCACCTACAGCCGGGCCAACACCTCCGCCACAGCCGCAGAGGTGCGACAGACGCGGCAGCGCATCCCGGAGTTCTTCCGTCGCCTGATCGCGCTCAAGCGGGGCCAGCTCGGCGACGATCTGGCTTCGGCCCTGATCGTCGCGCGCGACAACGGCGAGCTCGTTTCGGACACCGAGCTCATCGACATGCTGTTCATGGTGCTCTCTGCGGGCTTCGTGACCACCACCGGCGTCATCGGCAATGGCGTGCTGGCATTGCTGACCCATCCGCAGCAACTGCACCTGGTGCGCAGCGGCCAAGTTCCGTGGTCACAGGCGATCGAGGAGATCCTGCGCTGGGGCAGCGCAGTGGCCAATCTGCCTTTCCGCTATGCCACCCAGGACGTGGAGATCGACGGATGCATGGTCCGCCGCGGCGACGCCGTCCTGATGGCGTTCCATGCGGCGAACCGGGACGAAAAGGCCTTCGGTCCCGGCGCCGACAGGTTCGATGTTACCCGGCGGCATAACCCTCATCTGTCGTTCGGCGAGGGGCCGCATTCCTGCCTGGGCGCTGAGCTGGCGCGCCTGGAATTGCGCTACGCCTTCCCCGCGCTGTTCGGGCGGCTGGAGGATCTGGCGCTGACCATCGCCGCGGAGGACGTCATCTACATGCCGTCTTACGTCATTCGCTGCCCGCAGCGCCTGCCGGTCACCTTCCGCCCGTCCATCGCTTAGAGAGTGAAGTGCCACCATGTGCGAACAACCCCTGCCGACGCTGCCGATGTGGCGCGTCGATCACATCGAGCCCTCGCCCGAGATGTTGGCGCTACGCGCCAACGGTCCGATCCACCGCGTGCGCTTCCCGTCCGGGCACGAAGGCTGGTGGGTGACAGGCTATGACGAGGCCAAGGCGGTGCTGTCCGACGCGGCGTTCCGGCCCGCGGGAATGCCGCCGCCGGCATTCACCCCGGATTCGGTGATTCTCGGTTCGCCGGGGTGGCTGGTCTCGCACGAGGGGGGCGAGCATGCCCGGTTACGCACGATCGTGGCGCCGGCCTTCAGCAACCGCAGGGTCAAGCTGCTCGCGCAGCAGATCGAGGCGATCGCCGCGCAGTTGTTCGAGACGCTGGCGACCCAGCCCCAGCCCGCCGACCTGCGGCGCCACCTCTCCTTTCCGCTTCCGGGCATGGTCATCAGCGCGCTGATGGGCGTGCTCTACGAGGATCACGCCTTTTTCGCCGGACTGTCCGACGAGGTGATGACGCACCAGCATGAAAGCGGCCCGCGCAGCGCGTCGCGCCTGGCCTGGGAAGAACTGCTCGCCTACATTCGCGACAAGATGCGGGACAAGCGCCAGGATCCGGGCGACAACCTGCTGACGGATCTGCTCGCGGCGGTCGACCAGGGCAACGCGATCGAGGAAGAGGCGATCGGCCTGGCGGCGGGCATGCTGGTGGCGGGGCACGAGAGCACCGTGGCGCAGATCGAATTCGGCCTGCTGGCCATGTTCCGCCATCCGCAACAGCGCGAACGCCTGGTCGGCGATCCTTCCCTGGTGGACAAGGCGGTGGAGGAAATCCTGCGCATGTACCCGCCGGGCGCGGGCTGGGACGGCATCATGCGCTATCCGAGGACCGACGTGACCATCGCAGGCGTGCATATTCCCGCGGAGAGCAAGGTGCTGGTTGGCCTGCCGGCGACCTCGTTCGATCCGCGCCATTTCGACGAACCGAAAATCTTCGACATCGGACGCGAGGAAAAGCCGCATCTGGCGTTCTCCTACGGGCCGCACTACTGCATCGGCGCGGCGCTGGCCAGGCTGGAACTCAAGGTGGTGTTCGGTTCGATCTTCCAGCGCTTTCCCGCGCTGCGCCTGGCCGTGGCGCCCGAAGAACTGAAGTTGCGCAAGGAGATCATCACTGGCGGGTTCAAGGAGTTCCCGGTGCTCTGGTGATGCGCGGACGCCGCCGGGAATCGCGATCTTCTCCGCAATTTGCCGGCGCGCCTGGCGCGCGGCCGGTCAGATCAGCCAGCCAACAGGTAACCAAGATGGACGTGCAAGAAACCACGGCAGCATGCCGGGACGCTTTCGCCGAACTGGCGTCGCCAGCGTGCATCCACGACCCGTATCCGTTCATGCGGTGGTTGCGCGAGCACGATCCGGTGCATCGCGCGGCGTCGGGCCTCTTTTTATTGAGCCGCCACGCCGACATTTACTGGGCGCTCAAGGCCACGGGCGATGCGTTTCGAGGACCGGCGCCGGGCGAACTGGCGCGCTATTTCCCGCGTGCGGCAACCAGCCTGTCGCTCAATCTGCTGGCGTCCACGCTCGCGATGAAGGAACCACCGACGCATACGCGTCTGCGCCGGCTGATCTCGCGCGATTTCACCATGCGCCAGATCGACAACCTGCGGCCGAGTATCGCGCGCATCGTCGCAGCGCGCCTGGACGGCATGGCGCCCGCGCTGGAGCGCGGGGAGGCGGTGGACCTGCATCGGGAATTCGCGCTGGCCTTGCCCATGCTGGTCTTCGCCGAACTGTTCGGCATGCCCCAGGACGACATGTTCGGGCTCGCCGACGGCATCGGCGCCATTCTGGAAGGCCTTAGCCCGCACGCCAGCGATCCCCAGCTCGCCGCGGCGGACGCGGCCAGCGCCAGGGTGCAGGCCTACTTCGGCGACCTCATACAGCGCAAGCGCACCGATCCCCGCCACGACATCGTGTCGATGCTGGTCGGCGCACATGACGATGATGCCGACACGCTGTCGGATGCGGAGTTGATCAGCATGCTGTGGGGCATGCTGCTGGGCGGCTTCGCCACCACTGCTGCGACCATCGACCATGCGGTCCTGGCGATGCTGGCGTATCCCGAACAGCGGCACTGGCTGAAGGGAGACGCCGTGGGGGTGAAGGCATTCGTCGAAGAAGTCCTGCGCTGCGACGCGCCCGCCATGTTCAGCTCCATTCCGCGTATCGCCGTGCGCGACATCGAACTGGGCGGCGTGGTGATCCCGAAGAACGCGGATGTGCGCGTGCTGATCGCGGCCGGCAATCGCGACCCGGACGCCTTCGCCGATCCAGACCGCTTCGATCCCGCGCGGTTCTACAGCACCAGTCCTGGCATGTCGACTGACGGGAAGATCATGCTGAGCTTCGGCCACGGCATGCACTTCTGCCTCGGTGCGCAACTGGCCCGGGTGCAGTTGGCCGAGAGCCTGCCGCGGATCCAGGCGCGCTTCCCCACGCTGGCATTGGCCGAGCAGCCGACCCGGGAGCCCTCCGCGTTCCTTAGGACGTTCCGCGCGCTGTCGGTGCGGCTGCATGCTCAGGGCGGGGCTGAGATGCGCGTCGTGGTCGACCAGGATCTGTGCGGAACTACCGGGCAGTGCGTGCTGACGCTGCCGGGCACCTTTCGCCAGCGCGAACCGGACGGCGTGGCTGAACTGTGCGTGGCGACGGTCCCGCAGGCACTGCACGCCGCCGTGCGGCTCGCGGCCAGCCAGTGCCCGGTCGCCGCCATTCGGGTCATCGAAAGCGACTCTGGCGATGGCGAGCGCGCCAGCGCCGACCCTGCGCCTTCTCCAGCGGAGGCCTGGCGGCATGCCGCGGACACGATGGGACGGTTTGAAGGCAAGGTGGCCCTGGTGACCGGCGCCGGCGCCGGCATCGGCAAGGCATGCGCCCTCGCCATCGCGCGCGAGGGCGGCAGAGTGGTTGTGGCCGACATTGATGGCTCGGCGGCCATCGCCTGCACCGCGCAGATCGCGGCCGAAGCGGGCCATGCGCTGGCCCTGGCCATGGACATTGCCGATGCGCAGGCGGTGGCAGCGCTGTTCGAGACGGCGGAGCGGCACTTCGGTGGTGTCGACCTGCTGGTGAACAACGCGAGCGCCATGCATCTGACCCCGCGCGACCACGCGATCCTCGACCTGGACCTGGCGGTCTGGGATCAGATCATGGCGACCAATCTGCGCGGCACGCTGCTCTGCTGCCGGCAGGCCATCCCACGGATGATCGCCCGCGGCGGTGGCGCGATCGTCAACATGTCGTCGTGCCAGGGGCTCAGCGGTGACACCGCGCAGACGTCCTACGCCGCGTCGAAGGCGGCGATGAACATGCTGTCGGCCTCGCTCGCCACCCAGTACGGTCACGCGCAGATCCGCTGCAACGCGGTTGCGCCGGGTCTCATCATGACCGAGCGTCTCCTCGCCAAGCTGGACGAGTGCATGCAACGGCATCTGCGCCGGCACCAGCTCCTGCCGCGCGTCGGCCGCCCCGAGGACGTGGCCGCGCTGGTGGCTTTCCTGCTCTCCGACGATGCTGCGTTCATCACTGGCCAGGTCGTGTGCATCGACGGCGGCATGCTGGCGCATGTGCCGACATACGCCGACGGTGGCAACAGCCGCGCCGCGCGGCCTGCCGGCGACATCGCCGAAGCGGCCGCGGCGCCGCGCTGCTGATGGACATGCTGCTCAACCCGCTGGACCGTCGGCACCGGCTGCGGTACGACATCCCGGTCGTGCCCGGCGCTTTCCCCCTCGTCGGGCATCTTCCCGCCATCGTCTGCGACCTGCCGCGCCTGCTGCGGCGCGCGGAACGGACGCTGGGCAGCCACTTCTGGCTCGATTTCGGCCCTGCCGGCCACCTGATGACCTGCGTGGATCTGGATGCGTTCGCACTGCTCCGGCACAAGGACGTGTCCTCGGCGCTGATGGAAGAGATCGCGCCCGAATTGCTTGGCGGAACGTTGGTCGCCCAGGACGGCGGCGCGCACCGGCAGGCGCGCGATGCGATCAAGGCGGCGTTCCTGCCCAAGGGGCTGACCCAGGCCGGCATCGGCGACCTGTTCGCGCCCATCATCCTGGCGCGGGTGCAGGCGTGGCGCGACCGCGGCGGCGTAACTATCCTGCGCGAAACCGGCGACCTGACGCTCAAGCTCATCTTCAGCCTCATGGGACTCCCCGCGCACGACCTGCCGGGATGGCATCTCAAGTACCGGCAACTGCTGCAGTTGATCGTCGCGCCCCCGATTGACCTGCCCGGACTGCCCTTGCGGCGCGGCCGCGCCGCCCGCGACTGGATCGACGCGCAGTTGCGCCAGTTCGTCCGCGACGCGCGCGCGCATGCCGCGCGAACCGGGTTGATCAACGACATGGTGAGCGCCTTCGATCGCAGCGACGATGCGCTCTCCGATGACGTCTTGGTCGCCAATATCCGCTTGCTGCTGCTTGGCGGTCACGACACCACCGCCTCGACGATGGCCTGGATGGTGATCGAGCTGGCGCGGCAGCCTGTGCTGTGGGACGCCCTGGTCGAGGAGGCGCAACGCGTGGGCGCGGTGCCGACCCGACACGCGGACCTGGCGCAGTGTCCGGTCGCCGAGGCGCTGTTCCGCGAGACGCTGCGCGTGCATCCGGCGACCACGCTCCTGCCGCGTCGCGCGCTGCAGGAATTGCAACTCGGCCAACGACGCATTCCCGCGGGCACCCATCTGTGCATTCCGCTCCTGCATTTCTCCACCTCGTCGCTCCTGCACGAAGCCCCTGATCAGTTCCGCCTGGAGCGGTGGCTGCAACGCACGGAGCCGATCCGGCCGGTGGACATGCTGCAGTTCGGTACCGGCCCACACGTCTGCATCGGCTATCACCTGGTATGGCTGGAACTGGTGCAGTTCTGCATCGCGTTGGCGCTGACCATGCACAAGGCCGGGGTGCGGCCACGGTTGCTGAACGACGCCGAAAAAGGCCGGCGCTATTACCCGACCGCACATCCGTCCGTGACAATCCGCATCGGATTCTCATGAGCTGGCTTCGCCCGCCCCCGGTGGCGAGGCAGCGGCGCCGGCGACGCGCGGCATTGCTGCACTCGGCGCGCGCGCTCGGTGCGACGCCGGCAACACCGCGGCGGCTCGCCGCTCGCCGTGGCCGTCTCCTGTCAGGTACAAGGACATGAACAACATGCAGACCGGTTCCACGCTACACGACGACCGAACTGGCTTTTCCGCGCTCGGCGGATTGGGCGCGCAGGCGCGCGGCGCATCCGGCAGGCTGCTGCCGGAGATCTGGATGCAGGACGGCGTTAAGCGGGTCGAACAGGCGCTGGCGCGTCTCCTCTGCGCGGAAGACGACGGTGAGACCGAGCTGATGGCGGCGATGCGCTACGCCACCTTGCATGGCGGAAAGCGCACCCGCGCCTTGCTCTGTCTGGCTGCCGGCGCACTGGCCGACACGCCGGCGCACATGCTCGACCACGTCGGCGCCGCCATCGAGATGATGCACGCCTGTACCCTGGTCCACGACGACCTGCCCGCGATGGACGACGACGTGCTTCGCCGCGGCCTTGCGACCGTGCACGTCAAGTTCGGCGAAGCCACTGCGATCCTGGTCGGCGATGCGCTGCAGGCGCACGCCTTCCTGACCCTGGCGAGCCTGGATGCGCCGGGCGACAACCGTATCGCGCTCGTGCGCGAACTGGCGCAGGCGGTGTCCGCCGAGGGTGCCGCAGGCGGGCAAGCCATGGATCTGTCGCTGGTCGGAAAGCACGTCAAGCTAGACAAGATCGTGGCGATGCACCGGATGAAGAGCGGAGCGCTAGTGCGCGCGTCCGTTCGCATGGGCGCGCTAGGCGCCATCGCGGAGGATTCCGCGCACGCTGCGCTGTACGATGCGCTCGATCGCTACAGCGCCTGTTTCGGCCTGGCGTTGCAGGTAGTCGACGACATTCTCGACGCGACAGCGGATACCGCGACGCTGGGCAAGACCCCCGGCAAGGACGCGGCGGCGCAGAAGCCGACCTGCGCGTCGATCATGGGGCTGCAGGCAGCGCGCCAGTTCGCGCTGGATCTGTTGAGCGACGCCGGGGAGGCCATCGCCCCGCTGGGGCCGCGTGCGGAACGATTGGCGCAGATGCTGCAGCGGGCCAACGCGTATCTGTTCAACGACGCGCCCTGCGCATGAGCGCGCGCGTCCGATGGAGCCGCCCCTGTGCCGCTGCGATCGGCTGGCGGCAGCGGCGCATGCTGCACTGTGTTCCGAGTCGGCGGCGCCGATCGCAGCGGTTGCCCAGCACGGCCGCGGCGCACGCGTCGGACCGGCGCCAGCATCGGGGCGCGTCGTCGAGCCGCAGCAGGGCGGCCGTCCGGCGCTGCCCGTGGCCAGGCCGCGACGGGCCTGCGGCGACGCGCGCGGCGTCTGCCCGATCCTGGTTCTCGTCAACCGTCTGCAGAGGAATATCCCACGTGAACGCGCTGTCCGAACAGATCCTTTCCGAATTGCGCCACCTGCTGAGCGAGATGAGCGACGGCGGCAGCGTCGGTCCGTCCGTCTATGACACGGCGCGAGCTCTGCAGTTCCACGGCACCGTCACCGGTCGGCAGGACGCATACGCGTGGCTCATCGCGCAGCAACAGGCCGATGGCGGATGGGGAAGCGCGGACTTCCCGCTGTTTCGCCATGCGCCCACGTGGGCGGCGTTGCTGGCATTGCAACGTGCCGATCCTCTTCCCGGCGCTGCCGACGCAGTCCAGGCTGCAACCCGGTTCCTCGAGCGCCAGCCCGATCCCTACGCGCAAGCGGTGCCGGAAGACGCGCCGATCGGCGCGGAGCTGATCCTACCGCAGTTGTGCGGCGAGGCCGCATCCTTGCTGGGCGGCGTGGCGTTTCCGCGCCACCCGGCGCTGTTGCCATTGCGGCAAGCGTGCCTGGTCAAGCTGGGGGCGGTGGCGACGTTGCCGAGCGGCCATCCGTTGCTGCACTCCTGGGAAGCCTGGGGCACGTCGCCGACCACCGCATGCCCGGATGACAACGGCAGCATCGGCATCAGTCCGGCGGCCACCGCAGCGTGGCGTGCGCACGCCGTGACACAGGGGAGCATGCCGCAGGTCGGGCGCGCCGACGCGTATCTGCAGGCGGCATCGCGGGCGACGCGCAGCGGCATCGAAGGCGTCGTTCCCAACGTCTGGCCGATCAATGTGTTCGAGCCATGCTGGTCGCTGTACACCCTGCATCTGGCCGGGCTGTTCGCGCATCCCGCGCTCGCCGAGGCGGTGCGCGTGATCGTCGCGCAGCTCGACGCCCGCCTGGGCGTGCGCGGTCTGGGCCCGGCCTTGCACTTCGCGGCCGATGCGGACGACACCGCCGTTGCGTTGTGCGTCCTGCGACTTGCAGGCCGCGACCCGGCGGACGATGCGTTGCGCCATTTCGAAATCGGCGAGCTGTTCGTCACCTTCCCCGGCGAGCGCAATGCCTCGGTGTCGACCAACATCCATGCCCTGCATGCGTTGCGACTGTTGGGAAAGCCCTCCGCCGGCACCAGCGCCTACGTGGAGGCCAATCGCAACCCGCACGGTCTATGGGACAACGAAAAATGGCACGCTTCTTGGCTGTATCCCACAGCGCATGCGGTCGCTGCGCTGGCGCAAGGCAAGCCCCAGTGGCGCGACGAGCGCGCGCTGGCGGCGCTGCTGCAGGCGCAGCGCGACGACGGCGGCTGGGGCGCCGGTCGCGCGTCCACATTCGAGGAAACCGCCTATGCGCTGTTCGCGTTGCACGTGATGGACGGGAGCGAAGAGCCGACAGGACGCCGGCGCATCGCGCAGGCGGTGGCGCGTGCGCTGGAGTGGATGCTGGCCCGCCACGCGGTGCATGCATTGCCGCAGACGCCGCTGTGGATCGGCAAGGAACTGTATTGCCCCACCCGGGTCGTGCGCGTGGCCGAACTCGCCGGGTTGTGGCTGGCTCTTCGTTGGGGGCGGCGCGTCCTGGCCGAGAGAGCAGGAGCGGCGCCATGATCCAGACCGAACGCGCGCTGCAGCAGGTGCTGGAGTGGGGGCGTTCCCTGACCGGGTTCGCCGACGGGCATGCCGCGGAGGCGGTTAGGGGCGGCCAGTACATCCTGCAGCGCATCCACCCGAGCCTGCGCGACACCAGCGCCCGCACCGGCCGCGATCCGCAGGACGAAACGCTGATCGTGGCGTTCTATCGCGAACTGGCGCTGCTGTTCTGGCTCGACGATTGCAACGACCTTGGCCTGATCGCGCCGGAGCAGCTCGCCGCCGTGGAGCAGGCGCTGGCGCAGGGCGTGCCGTGCGCGCTCCCCGGATTCGAGGGCTGCGCTGTGCTTCGCGCTTCGCTGGCCGCGCTCGCCTACGATCGTCGCGACTATGCTCGGCTTCTCGAAGATACCCGGTGCTACTGCGCGGCGCTGCGCGCCGGACACGCGCAGGAGGCAGGGGCGGAACGCTGGTCCTACGCCGAGTACCTGCACAATGGCATCGATTCGATCGCTTACGCGAACGTGTTCTGTTGCCTGTCGTTGCTGTGGGGGCTGGACATGGCAACCTTGCGCGCGCGTCCGGCGTTTCGCCAAGTCCTGCGGCTCATCTCCGCGATAGGGCGCCTGCAGAACGATCTGCATGGACGCGACAAGGACAGGTCGGCCGGCGGGGCCGACAACGCGGCGATCCTGCTGCTGCAGCGCTATCCGGCTATGCCTGTGGTGGAGTTCCTCAACGACGAGCTGGCCGGCCATACGCGCATGCTGCACCGGGTGATGGCGCAAGAACGCTTTCCCGCGCCGTGGGGACCGTTGATCGAGGCCATGGCGGCCATCCGCGCGCAGTACTACCAGACCTCGACCAGCCGCTACCGCAGCGACGCTGCGGGGGGAGGCCAGCGTGCGCCGGCCTGAACGCGCGGGAGGCGGCGGCGTGCGCGCGCTGCCGTCGGTCCGATCCGACGCAACGCCGTCGCCCGATGCGACGGATGGAGCGAGCATGAGCGACACCGCCCTGAGCCGGCGAAAGGACGAACATCTGGACATCGTGCTGGATCGGCGAACGGCGCCGGCCACGGTGGCCGCCGGCTGGGAGTACATCCGTTTCGAACACTGCGCACTGCCCGAGTTGGACCTGACGCAGATCGACCTGCGCGCCTCGCTGCTGGGCAAGACCATGCGCGCGCCGCTGCTGATCAGCTCCATGACCGGCGGCATGCCACGCGCCGAGGCCATCAACCGGCATCTGAGCGAGGCAGCGCAAGCCTTGGGGATCGCCATGTGCGTCGGTTCGCAGCGCGTGAGCCTGCAATCCCGCAACTCCCAGGGGCTGACGCGCGCGCTGCGCCGCCTGGCGCCAGACATTCCCTTGCTGGCCAATATCGGCGCCGCGCAACTGCGCGAGGCCGACGGCCTGGACCTGGCGCGCCGGGCGGTGGATGCGCTGGAGGCCGATGGACTCATCGTCCATCTCAATCCGCTGCAGGAAGCGGTACAGCCGGAGGGCGACCGCGACTGGCGCGGCGTCCTGGCGCTGATCGCTGGCGCCGCGCGCATCGTGGGCGTGCCGATCGTGGCCAAGGAGGTGGGGTCGGGCCTGTCCGCCACGGTGGCCTGTGCGCTCGTCGAGGCGGGCGTGGCGGTGATCGATGTCGCCGGCGCCGGCGGCACCAGTTGGGCCGCGGTGGAGGGCGAGCGCGCCCGCAATGCCGCCGACCGTGCAGTGGCGATGGCGTTCGCCGATTGGGGGATTCCGACCCCGGCCAGCGTGCAGGCGGTACGTCGGGCACTGCCCACGGTGAAGCTGATCGCGTCGGGCGGAATCCGCGACGGCGTCGACGTGGCCAAGGCCATCCGCCTGGGCGCGGACATCGCCGGGCAGGCGGCCAGCGTGCTGGGCGCGGCGACAGTGTCCACCGAGGCGGTTGTCGCGCATTTCGAGATCGTCATCCGCCAGTTGGCCGTCGCCTGCTTCTGCACCGGCTCGGCTGATCTGGCGGCGTTGCGTCAGGCGCGCTTGCTTGAGCCGGGCAAACCCTCAAGCACATTGGACCGCCTCCGCGCTCCGGACGCAGTTGACGTGGGCTCAGCCAGAGGCGTACCGGCATTCTGGAGGCCGAATAGGTCTTAGCGGAAACTCTGCTACGGTTCACGAATATGGAGCGTTTGGCAGAGCAGCGCAGCCAGCTAGCTCGGGTAGGAAGACGCCAGTGATATCATTCAAAGGCGCGATCAATGTTCTTCTCCGGATGCTCGGACTGTCGAAGTCCGAACCAGTGGAACCTCTGGGCGGGTGGCGGCCGGTCATCGGATTAGAGTGTTGGAAGAATGCTGGACGGCCGCCCCCTCTTATGTGGAAGGCATGTAACGCGCGGACGCGCGCCACCTTCAAAGCAGAGCTCCTGTTCGAACGGTCATGGAGTGTCACTGCGTAGACACTCGATTGCTGCGGATGGAAGGGTGTTGCCGAGTGTCGTATGCCTGGCGCCTGGTTGCAGCTTCCACGATTTCGTACGGCTCAACGGCTGGTCGGCAGGCGCTCTGTGACTTTGCTTAGGCTGCGGCGAGAACGTCGTCTTCGCCTGCCAGCGCCGACGCCTCGATACGAACTCCCTCATTATCGAAGGCATAAAGGATCGAGATGCGCTTCCCGTCCCACACGTAGCGAAAGTGCACCGTCTGCCGAGATCGCTCCAAGACGTCTCCCGTCACTATGGCGAGGCAAATGCCGGCCGGCCGCTCGACGGGACGGAAGAGGATGCCCTGGGCGCCCTCCGGCATCTTGGCCCCGATCTCGCGCCGCCGCTTCTCGTCCAGCCCAGCAGGCAACCCTTCAATATCGCGAAGATCCCACAAGGTGCCGTTGACTGGGGTGCATAGCATCCGCATGTCAAGCCCGATTGACGCCTCCTCAGTCGCCTTTAGGAAGGTTTCCCGCTTTGCGACGGATACCGCCAAAGCCGTTTGCCGCTCAAATGCGATCTCAAGGCACGGCCGGTCCTCACCAAAGAACGTAGTGCCATCGGGGTTACCGTATGCGAACGGCGCAAGGTTCCAATTCTGGAGCCGCGGGTCCGCACTGGCGTCGCCCTGCGTCGCCTGTTTCAGCCGGGCGAGGGAGCGAAGTCTGGGGTTGGTGAGGTTCTCAAGAGAGACGATCTCGTCCTGCCGATCACTGTTGATCAACCCCTCATAGACGTTGACTGGAGGAAAGCGGGACGGGATGAGCCGGAACGCGTCTCCGGACCACTTCACCAAAGGAGCGTTCTCAAGCGCCACGCTGGGCATCGAGGTATCTCCTTACGCGAATGATGCCCGACATGCCCTCAAGCATAACGTCGAGAGCGCTAGCGCCGTCAAAGTACCGGTTCTTTGCACGCACCCAAGCCTCACCACGCTCGTCCTGCGTGAAAAGGATGCGCAAAGATTTCCAGATCCCGAGCATGTGGGAGACTCGCTCCCGGGTGTCGGGGGGCGGCGTTCCGCCCTCCTTCTTCCACTTGAAGAAGGTCGATCTCCCCGGGGATCCGAGTAAGGTGATCTGTTCTTCGGTCGAAAGGTGCCACTTCTCTGCGACGGCGAAAAACGCCTCTAGCTCGACCGGAATCGTAGGTTGCCCAGCGCCCTGCCGGGCGGCGGGTGCTTCAACATGCATCAAACTCCTCCTGTCTAAAAATGGACTTGACTGGCAGACCGGTCCCGATATAGACCAGTCCACATCGGGACTCGAATCAAAGAATAGTCCAAACAAGTCTGACGTCAAGAGTCTGGCTGCAAGAGCCCCGGCCATACGGAGAATAGCGATGAACAAAGTAGTGGAAATGGAAGGCCGCACTCGCGGCGTTAACTACCCGGTCAATGGAATCGACGTGGAGTTCTCGGACAACGTCATTACCGGCCGCGAAGCACTCACGCATTCGGGCAACGTGCCCGCGAGCGAGCACCAACTCATCTTGGTCCGCGATCGCCGAACCCATCTGATCGGCACCGACGACGACATTGACCTCAAGAAGGAAAGGGGCGGCATCCTGCGCGCCTTCCTATCGGACCGCACCTATGGCTTCACCGTCGATGAAGTTGGTCAGGTATGGGGCACCGACGATATCGAGGTTGATGAATTCCTGTCGATCTGGCCTCCCCTCGACGGGCACCATTGGGTTCTCGAGCGCGAGGAGGAGCCGGACACGGTGCTTCGCCACGGCGGGTTGCTGTCGTTCGGTGAAAACGGCGTCGAGGATGTCGTCTCCCGCAAAGACGCGCATCCCGACAAGGTGCTCGTAACGGTAGTTACCACGGCGGGCACCTTCCCCGCCGAGGGAGCTAAGCGCTACCCGGCCTCAACTCCGATCACTCAGGTGCTCGCCGATGCGGCGCGCAAACTCCATCTCACCGGCACTGAGGGTTGGGTCGTCACAGTCGCCGGTCACGACGTAAGCCCGACGCAGACCCTCGCCGAGGCTGGTTTGGTCGGGCAGGTCGCGCTTGAATGGGGTGCGCGCGAGGGAGGCGGCGGTGCTTGAAGCGCTTTCCCGTGCGGCGTTCGACCGCGACATAGGGCGCATCGATCCACGATCCGCCCAAATGTACCGCTGGTCGATTCTTGAGTCGAGCTTCCCAATCCTGGACGTTCTTTTTGACCATAACACGGCCGCGCCGCTGAGGCTCCGCCTGAACTGTACCGAATGGGACGAGCTTCCCCCCGCAATCGAGCTTCTCGACAGCAAGGGAAGGCACTTGGATACGGCACCGCCGAATGGTGGTGGCGTATTCAACGGAGGCCCACATCCGAATACCGGGCGGCCGTTTGTCTGCATGCGGGGTGCGCGCGAGTATCACGTGCACTCCAGCCACACGACCGACCTCTGGGACAACTACCGCGGTGTGTCCGGAATGGACCTCGGCGGCATCGTGCTCCAGCTCTGGCGGGCATGGAAGAGGAGCGTCGGATGAGCGCCGTAATATGCACGCGCGAGATGTTGCGTACGACCATCGACATTCTCAGGCGCGGCGGAGAATGCCGCCATGAGCGAGTTGTACTGTGGCTATCGACCGCTGCCGTGCGCACGCCGGCTTCTATCATCGAGGTATACGAACCTGAGCAGATTGCGGACATCGACTACTTCAAACTGCCGCCGGCCTCTATGCAGGCCCTCATGGATCATCTCAGGTCTACTCGGCGACGGATCGTAGCGCAGATCCACACCCATCCAGGTCGCGCCTACCATTCCGATGTCGACGCCAAGTGGGCGATCATCCGGCACGTGGGTGCGCTTTCGCTCGTCCTCCCCCACTTTGCCGCAACGACCACCCCGGAGAACTTCCTGACGGAGGTCATGACGTACGAGTACTCGCCGGCCGGAGGTTGGGACCACTGCTCGAACTCGGGCCTCGATGCTCGTCTGATGGTAACGGCATGAGCACCGCCGCTCAGCAGAACGCACTAATGCTGGCCGCCCACATAGGCGTCAACGAGGTCGAAGCCAGCGAGCGGCTGAAGCGTACTGTACTCGTAACCACCGAACCCGGGTGGAAGTCGGCTTGGGCTTATGAGGTCGGTCAGCTCCTTGGGCGCACGGTCGAGGCCAAGTTCGATCTCGATGACACGGCGCCCGATTTGGAGTTGATCATAGGCTCTAGCGCTCCTCGCACAGGAGCCAGGCGCCTTTACGCGGACCTTGGCGCAATCGATGCAGCCATCTCCCTTTTGCCCACGGAGCGGCATTTCGATAAGCCTCATGGTCTCCATGCCGCGGCTGCTGCCTGTGCGGCTGCTGCGGCTGCGGTGTATGTCGTTATCGACGATACCGCGCTACCCGCAGTACGGCTGCCTATGCGCCTCGATTATGCGCAACTTGGGATTCCAAAGGGGGCGCTGTCTGGGTCGATTGAGCTGCAGGACGCAGTCATGGCCGGCGCTGGCGCTGTAGCGCACGGGTTCCTTCGCGCCGCGCGGCATCTGAACGTCCGTGGCGATTTGGCAATCGTCGACCCCAAAGTGGTTCAGGCCGGCATTTTGAATCGCTGCATGTACCTTCGGGACGAGGACGTAGGGAGGGACAAGGCCGTGGCGCTCGCTGAGCGCGCCCAGTCCGAGTTTTCCAATCTGGCAATTCGGCCGTACGTAACCGATTTCAAGGCACTTGTCCGCGATCTTCGTCATCCCCCGCAAACGGCCTTCGTAACTGTCGACAGTCGGCTCGCGCGTCGGTCAATCCAACTTGAGGTGCCTCACCGCATTATCGACGCCTCTACCACCGATGTGCGTGGTGTGGTGGTCCACTCGAACGTCCTGCCAACAGATCACGCATGCCTGGCCTGCATCTACCGGCATGTCCCAGAGGAGTTTGCGCGCGAACGGTCAATCGCGGAGGGTCTTGGGGTCGATATCGCGGATGTGCGTGTCGGTCTGATTACCGAGGACATCGCGCATCGGATAGTGAGAACGCATCCCTCATTCACCGCGGCGGAGCTAATCGGCATCGCGTTCGACACCTTGTTTCGCCAGATCTGTGCCGAGCAGGCGCTGGCGACACCCGAAGGCCGGCAGGTGCTAGCACCGTTTGCGTTCGTCTCCGCCTGGGCCGGCGTACTGATGGCAGTTGAGATGCTCAGGTCGTTTGCGGGAGCAGCCACCACGAACTATTGGTCGATCGATCCATGGAACCTGCCAATCGCACGGGGACGAACGCTGCGCCCGCGGCACCCCGACTGCCAATTCTGTTCAAGGCCAGAGTACGAACCGGTCATTCGGAAGCTTTGGGGTGAGCTGGGCTGAAGTGCGTTGGTCGTTTGCCATTGTGGCTGCCTGCGCTTCGCACAGCCTAAGGCCAATGGGCGAGCATTGGCGGGAAAAGATAATCGCACCTAGAAGGCCACCGTAATCCTGTGATCCGCGGCTTCTTGAAGGACTTGTTTGTTAACGAGGTCGCTAATCCCACGTTCGACCGATTCTTCTTGGTACTCTCCCTTCAGGCTTTCAACGATCATACGTCGGTCTGGAATAACGGGTCCTATGGCCTCTTCGTATCGGCCTTCCTCCAAAGCTACCGGGTCGTTGACCCTTGTCTTTGCAGCCAGGACGCAAACCTGTTGAAAAACAGCCTTTTCCACGGGGTCATGTATCTTAACGAAATGTGCCGATAGCCTCCGCACGAGTTCCGCAACTGAAATCGCCAGGCCTCCGCCTAGCAGCGCGGCGGATGGGGCGCTCGCAACTAAGACCGCAATGCCTGCAACACCAAACATGCTGTCTAAAATCGCGGGTGAGACGCGAAAAACTGCGTTATGACTAATCCGCACATGCATCAGCAGACGGCCGTTGAAGCGGGTTGGAGCTTCCTGGAGCGCCTTCGACTCGAAATTTTCTGTCAGGGTCTCATGGAAGCCGACCATCGCTTCTAAAACTCGTGGCCCATGAGGAACCTGAGCCGTTGCGAAAGAGGGATCGGCCCGCACGAGCTTCGCGTGGGCTTCGCCAGGCAACCGGTGTAAATCGGTATCGAACTGCCAATCGTTGGTCGCCACCAACTGCAAGACATCCGCGTAGGCGATAATTGGACGCCGATCAGTAAAGTGGTTTTCCATATCCCGCCCCAGTTGAGATCTAGGATAATGCCATAGGCACCAATCCTCGCAAGGCTCGGGGGTTCACCGGACGCAACTCTAATCCCCCAAATCATCAGCAGATGTAGCCTGTTGAACCGGTCACCGAAGGGTTTTGGCAGCGCTTCCTCAACATGCAGCCACCAAATGAGTGTCAGGCACCAAGCAAGTGCTTGGAGATTAAGACTCGGGCTACCCTTATCTAAACGAATCAAGCACATAATGGTCACGGCAAGCTATGAAGTCGTTTGTCGCGATTTGGGTGGGTGATTGCTTGGGATCAAAATCCGCCAGAAGTTCTGAAAGCACTGAGAGAGACGCGATACTTTTTGGGAATTCTTGACGCATGCGCTTTGTGCATGCCCCAACTGGGCACTGAAAAGTCGACGTTTTTCTAGTTCATTGCGGGCAGGGGCATGACTATGGGCAAATTTGCAACTGCAGCTATCGCAGCGTCTTGGGTCCGAGAGCTAGTGGCTCCGGCCGAGGTCTATGACCTTGCCGCGCGCGGTGTTGCAAAAATTTCGCCTTCGAGCGCCCCATCAACGTTTGCAAGGCGAGGTAAGGCTATGGTGTGCGATTTGCAGCAAGGACTCGCGTACGTTTGGGTCGGAGGACACGGTTTTGCTTGAGTTCCGTACCGCACCCGCCCTTGAGGAGTTTGCTGCCGTTGTTTCGGCAGCGCTGTCCACCCACCAGCCGAATAGGAGGCAACGGGATGCAATTGAGGCTGGGCCCCGCGTGCCCCTGTTGGTCGTAGCAGGGCCAGGCACGGGAAAGACGACTACACTCGTGCTGCGCGCCCTGCGGTTCACTTTCGTGGATGGCATCGCGCCCGAGGACATCTTGATCACGACTTTCACTGAGAAGGCCGGGCGAGAGATACGCTCCCGATTAATTGAATGGGGGACTAGTTTGCGCGCCTACCTGATCGCAAAGGCGCGAGACGCGGGCGACGGGGAGCATGTGCGCCACCTCACCAAGGTAGATGTGAACCGATACATAGCCGGCACGCTGGACAGCATCTGCGAGGATGCGGTGCGGGACATGCGCGAGCCAAACGAGGCCCCGCCTGTCATCCTCGAACCATCGGCCGCTCGAGCAGTCCTTTATCGCAGAGGCGAAGTTTGGTCGGAACTCCAGAAGCTAGGGGACCCCTTTAAGGCTTATCTCGGACGCTACGGGTTCTCCGGCGACCCCACGCGGAACAACGGCGAAGCGACTGAGATCGTCCGGACGATAATCGATCGCCTAGTGCAAGACCGAGTGAACCTGAGCAGCTATGCCGCTCCCCACACCGACAAAGTGTTCAGACAGGCCATTCTCCGAATTAAACAGCGTTACGAAGCACATCTATCGAGGACGAACCAAATGGACTTCGCGCTGCTCGAGCAGCGCTTCCTGGATCGTCTGGTCGCAGGCAGGCTTCCCCGCAGCATGCAGTCACTTCACATGCTTCTGGTCGACGAGTACCAAGATACCAACCCGTTACAAGAGGCGATTTATTTCGAGTTGGTGCGCCGCACAGGTTGCTCGATGACCGTTGTGGGTGATGACGACCAGTCGCTGTATCGCTTCCGAGGCGCCACTATCGAACTGTTCCGCGACTTTCGGGAGCGAGCCAGCGCCGAATTGGGATGCGGGGAACCGCTACTTGTGTGTTTGGAAGAGAACTATCGGTCGTCCCAGCAGATCGTGGAATTCTTCTCCCAGCATATCGGGAACGATCCGGACTTTGAGCCGGCACGGGTCATTCTTCCGTCCCCGCTTCAGCGGCGGGTAGTGTCAACTTCCGGCCATGCCGGTATTGGTGTGATTGGCATGTTTCGAGACGATCCGGCGACGCTCGCAGCGGATCTAGCCGACTTTTTGCACCGGGTCTTCCGACAGGGTGGTCGCATACCGCTCTCCAACGAAGACACGCTCCTTGAGCCAATCCTACCCGCAGATCCGGGTGGCGACCTGGGCGATGCTGTCTTGCTCGCCTCAACTGTGAATGAGCGGGGACGCCCCTTCCGAGGGCAGCCAGGGAAGGAACGCTTACCACTCCACCTTCGCCAAGAGCTTGAGAGGCGCGGGCTGAAGGTCTTCAACCCTCGTGGGCTGGCCCTTCGCGATATTCCCATTGTGCAGCAATTCCTCGGCTTGGTGCTCGAATGCATAGATCCAGCCCCGAGCCCCGGATCCCGCGGCGTCGTGCAGCAGTCTGCGTTCCTCACCAATGACGCCCACGATTTTATGGACCAATGGCGCGTCGCCGCTCAGAGTATGCTGACCTTCAACTCGCGGGGTCCTCGTGGGGATTTGCTGTCAGACAAAGTTGATCGCTGGCGCCGCTTTGCAGTGCACGGTCGCGACAATGAATCCGAATGGCCTGTGCTGGATATCTGCTACTCCTTCCTCCCCTGGTTCTCTCGTTTCCAAGACGACCCAGAAGCGCAGGTCTACTTGGAGGCGATCACTCGAACGGTGGCCGCAGCATCGACTTTCTCTGGTTACAAAGCGGCAATCCAGCGCGACGAGCCGCATCGCACTCGCTCAATAAACGGCGCGATACGCGACGTTCTCAACCCTATAGCTGAAAATCTCGTGGCGGTGGATGAGGAGATCATGCCGAGTGTGCCTCGAGACCGGCTCAACATCATGACCATCCATCAAGCGAAGGGGCTTGAGTTTCCCTTGGTGATCGTCGACGTATCGTCGGACTTCAAGACCAATCACCGTACGCAACGTTTTAAACGATTTCCCGATGAAGAAAGTTCTGTCGTTCTGTTGGAAGACGACCTCGCCGCCGTAACCCCGGTGGGGCCTGCTCGTCAACGCAGAAGCGGAATGCAACGAACCTTCGAGGACCTCATCCGGCTCTACTACGTAGCTTATAGTCGACCGCAGAGCCTCCTTATGTTGGTTGGTTGTCAGCAGGGCTTACAATTCCGAACCAGCATAAAAAATGTTGCCAACTTCTGGCGGCGCGACGAGAGTTGGGCTTGGGTAAGCGATCCACGGCTTCGACCGCCGCCCGTCGATGCCGATCTTCTTCCATTCATCAGGATTTGACATGCATCTCGCGCGCAAGCGTCCAGACCGGATCGTTCCGGAGTACTCACTGACGGGCGATCTCCTCTCGTTCCGTAGGTGTGCCCGGCAGTACCGCTATCAGAATGGGAGTGCGCTCCCACCCTCTCGGCCTGTGCAGCTCTGGTATGGCGAGTTCATGCACGGTCTATTGGAGAACGTGTACCGGCTTTGGGAGAGCCGGGGTGGCCTACCCTTCCCCATCCCCTACACCCAGCTGGCGCTGAGTGACCCCATCGAGCCGCCGAAGCCGGGCTTGCCCGATTTCGATTTGCGATACCTCGGTTGGCCGGTTGAGGAGTCGCTGTTCAATCAGAATAAGCGTGCCCGCAGTAGAAAAGCGCGGCTCGCCGCGTATCGGCGCGCCGAGGCTGCCGTCAACATGCTTGGACCCCACCTCTTTCCACTCATCGCCGAAGCTGAGGAGCGAGTCATTGGCACACGGGACATTCCCGGCTCACTCACCAGCCAACAGCGCGCCGCAAAATACGCTCTCACCGGCGTCATTGACGTGCTTACCGAGCTCGAACTCGGTACCGCAAACTCCGACAATTTGATACGTCGCGCGGTTCAAGCTGCATGCCCTGATCTGAACGGCGAGTTCGAGGTCATCGTCGACTACAAGGGCACTCGCAGGCCGGATACCGGAACGGCCGAATGGACCGACGGCGAGTGGCAGGTGCAGACCTATGCCTGGCTTCGCCACGAACAGCGGCGGAGCCGAAGAGTCGCAGCTGGTATTCTCGTCTACATCAACGAGCTTGCGCCGGGCGAAGGCGATATCCTGGCACTGCGGGCAGCCCTCCGTGCAAGTCGAACGGATGTCGCCGCAGTCCGCGATAGCGACAAGCGCATGCTGGAAAATTGGCGACCTGGCGCTCGAGCTGATTTCAGTCCCGAGTTCCTTTTCAGCCGCGCCGTCCGGGTAATTCCTGTCAACGATGCGAGCATCACCGTCGCCACCGGGGCGTTCGACCAAACGGTCGCCAGCATTGAGACGTGCGTTCAACTGGAAGAGACGGCGGTCAGCATCCTTCAGACCTGGGTAGATGACTGCAAGGACGCAAAGACGTGTGCTGCATGTGACTTCCGTTATTTTTGCGAAGGCTATCAGCGCACAGGCAACAAGATCGGTGAAGAAGACACCGTGCAGGATGAGATTTGAGCGCAGGTCAGCAGTGGCCCGAGCTGTCACTCACGCAAAGCGTGCGTGAAGCTATTTCCTATGGCCGGCCTAGGCTAGAGCCTGCTTGCTGATTGGTGGCCAGAATGATGTCTGCCCCTTGGTCAAACTGCTCGACGCGGTAGTCCGGTCCAACCGCGGCTTCATCAGGTTCCCATTGCGGTCGAAAACGGCTTGGAATGTAGATGGTGACAAGCCCCGCAGCCTTCGCGGGCGCGATGTCGCGCTGGAGTTGATCGCCGATCATGAACGCCGGCAATCGCACGCGCGCAAGTTTCTGAACACGTTGAAACAATCGTTCGGACTTAGGCGCCTCGATTATCCTATCGAAAAACTGGTTTAATCCGTGCTGATCTGCCGTCTGGATGATGCGGTTCCTAGCACCTTCCGTTAGTACCAGGATCAGCACCCCCCCATCAAATAGACGCTGGAGACCGTTGCGTACCCCCGGAAGAAGGTCCGGCATTCGTCGGATGTACTGAACAAATTCTCGTTCAATCTGTTCAACCAAAGAGGGATCAATGCCGCTCGACGTCGACCGTTCTGCCCAAGCTCTCTTGGCCGCGGTGCCAGCTTCGTCGCCTCGAAGGGCGAAAGCGATCGCAATCGCCAGCAGGCGGGGCGGATAGCGAAGGCCCAAATGATGTTGTTCCGCTAGTGCCTGATCGACTCCGCGCACAAACGAGAGGCGATCCGAGCGAGCCGTGGAGTGCCCAACAGCTCTCTCGACGCTTTCCAGCAATTTCAACTGCGCCACAGCAAATACGCCGTCGGTATCCCACAGCGTATTGTCTGCGTCGACGAACGCGATACGTCGTCCGTCACGCTTCTCCTCGATCACTGCGTTTAGCCCGGTTTTTCCGGCGTCGGCGTAAGGATTGGAGTCGCTGTCTTATCCAACGGTGGCACCAGCGCAAAGGTGGTCGCGTACGCCAAGAGCCAGAACAAGAGCACCCGCGTTGCTATAGCCAGTATCGCCTGGGCGGGCACAAGGTATCGCACTTTGTCAGCGACTTTTGCGGCGATCAGGTAGCTCTCCACGACGTAATTCTGAAAGTAGCGAAGCTTGACGTTGCCGGCTAACTTGGTCCGATCGTCGGTGGCGACGAACGAGCTTGCCCACTCATCCGGCAGAACCCCCAGTATTCCAGTGTAAAACAAGAACGACTTCGCGCGACCACCCTGTGATGTCTTGGGGTAGCGAAACCGAGCGCGGATGGCGTGAAATGTAACCATAGCTCCACAGATCGACGACAATGCGAAGGCGGCGAAGCCGAGATAGGCGACACAAACGAGCGCCAGGTGCCACCAAGGGACCTCAGGTTTCGCCAGTAACGACTGAAGCGGATACAGGTCGACCAACTTCCCGAAGAGAACGCCGGACATCGCGCTCAGAAATGTAATAATGGTGAGCAAGCGTGTGGCTTTGCCGTCTTGGTAGTCGGTGAGCGCCTTGACTTCGTCAAGACTCTCACGCGCACGGCTGAGTAGGCCGTCCAAATCGTCACTGTTGGGCGCGAGATCCGTGAGCGCGGTCGTTGCCTTCTGGATCAACTCGGCGTCGCCAACTGTCGTCCACGAACCATCGGCTTGTGGTACGCGGGGAAAGTAGGCGATAGATCGTCTGGTGAGCGCATGCCAGATCGCACACCACGCACTGATTTCTGTTTCCTCGCCGGCCGTCGTCTCCCATGGAGGCTGAAGTCCCAGTTGCCGGTCACGAGCGCGTAAGCAAGCGAGGACAGGAACTGAAATCAGCACCATCAACGTCTTGCCTACGATCTGTCCGGGCAAAAATTGTAGGGACCCGAACGCCAACGTAAGAAAAACAACGCTATCTACTACCAGGCCAACAACGCTACTGGCGACGACCGCCCGTATAAGGCCACGACGCTGCAGCGGTGTGAACACCAGCAAATCAGCTGTTTCCGACAACAGAAAAGCGGCAACGGAAGCCACTACGAGCGCCGGTGGCGCGAAGGTCGCTGAAAGCGCCGCGCCGGCAACGATAGCCGCCACCGCCCACCACACCCCCAGACGCCTTTGAACCAAATCCCGGAGCACCAGGGCGAGCCCGACGAATAGAACGCCGCTCGGGGCAGTCAGGCCCGGTGCGACGGGTATGACGCACGGACCGCCTGGGACGCACTCGGTACCAACATGGCCGATAAAGTAGTTGGCCAACGGAATGCAGGCCGCGAAGCCAGCTAGGAACAGTCCACCCTCAACGTACCGTCTTTGAGCTGTCACTTGGGTATCCCCCTCTCACTCTCAACTTGCTCAGCCTTGAACCGATCGAAGCCGTTTGCCCGTAGCTCGCAGGCCGGACAACTTCCACAGCCATAGCCCCAGGGATGACGATGATTGCGCGCTCCGAGGTAGCATGTGTGACTCTCCTCGAGGATCAACTCGACCAATCCGTTGCCGCCCAACTCTGCTGATAACCGCCACGTCGCAGCCTTATCGATCCACATGAGCGGTGTCTCGAGAACGAAGCGCCGTTCCATACCAAGGTTGAGCGCAACTTGCAGAGCTTTGATGGTGTCATCGCGACAGTCGGGATAACCCGAATAGTCCGTCTCACACATGCCGCCCACGATGTGCTTGAGGCCTCGCCGGTACGCCAATGCAGCCGCAAACGTAATGAAGACGATATTCCGGCCGGGAACGAAGGTGTTCGGCAAGCTCGAAGCTGTGACTTCGATCGACATCTCCCGAGTCAATGCCGTTTCGGAGACTTGGCCGAGCACCGACAGGTCGAGCGTGTGATCGTCGCCGAGCCGTTCTGCCCACACCGGGTTTAGCGCCTTAATGCCCCTGCGTAGCTGCACCCTCTGGTCTAATTCGACACGGTGACGTTGGCCGTAGTCGAAGCCGAGCGTCTCGACACGCGCAAAGCGATCGAGCGCCCAAGCAAGGCAGGTAGTCGAATCCTGTCCACCGGAGAACAGAACAAGTGCGCCTTCGTCGGTTGATGACTTCATGATCCGTCGTACTCCGCCCAGCAAAATGGCGTCTCGAACACCTTAACTTGTGTGAGATTTCCCAAACCCGGTTTCAGTCTGTCCCAAATCCACACGGAGATCAGCTCCGCGGTCGGGTTTTCGAGATCTTTCACCTCGTTGAGCGTGTGGTGATCCAATTGCCGTAGCACCGGCTCAAAAGCCGCCTCGACATCGAAGAAATCGACTACGAATCCAGTCACAGGATCGACGGGTCCTTGCAGCGTCAGTTCAACGCGATACGAATGGCCATGCATGCGATGGCAGCGATGGGTTGACGGCACGTTGGGCAGCCGGTGTGCGGCCTCGAAGGTGAAGCCCTGAACAATTTTCATACGATCTCTCTTTACGGGATGCCGAGCAATTTGTGGGTCTGCAGACTCAGGCGCCACTGGGGATGTGCGAGACAATAGGCGATCGCCGCCTGGACATTTGCATCTCTCTTTGCTCCGTCCATGGCCTGCAGAAAGAAATGACTGAATGCGAGCCCCGAGAAGACCTCAGGGTCAAGTCCGTCTTGGGGATAGACAAGCTTCAACTCGTCACCGCCGACGAGCGTGAGCGGCGCGCCGGCCTTCGGACTTACACAAACCCAGTCCAGCGACGAAGGCAGCTGCAACGTGCCATTGGTCTCGAGAGCTATCTCAAATCCCTGTCGGCGCACGGCTTCCACCAACGCTGCATCCAACTGCAGCAGCGGTTCGCCGCCCGTAAACACGACATACCGGTGAAGCTCTCCGGGCCCCCACGTATTCGCAATCGCACGTGCCAACTCTTCCGCATCGACGAACCGGCCGCCGCCAAGGCCATCCATACCGACAAAATCGGTATCGCAAAATCGGCAGACCGCAGATGCTCGGTCTCGTTCACGTCCCGACCACAGATTGCATCCAGCGAATCGGCAGAATACGGCTGCGCGCCCCGTTCTCGCTCCCTCCCCTTGGAGGGTCATGAACATCTCTTTGATAGCGTATGTCATGGCACTAACCGGTCGTCTCGATCAGACCGATGACATTGGTTGGAGAGCTCCTGCGTATTTTTACGTCGGAACGAACAATGCCGATGAGGTACTGCGCGAGAGTAACGATGTCGCGGTTGACATTCTGAATTGCCTTCCAATGTCGTCGATCTCCGCCGCCGAAGTCCCATTCGCCGGATGTCCAAGCGGTTTTCCCCACCAAACATCGGAGACCTTTCGAGAAGTCTTCCCCAGTTCGTGCACCGTCCAAAAGCGCCAACACCTCCATTACATAGCCCATCGCCATAATGCCTGCGCCATGGATCAGGCGGGAGGATTTGGGTGCGTGCCCACGCCATTCGTCCCGGAAGACGGCCTGCACGGCGCGGTAAAACTCGCTGATCAGATCGAAACACTGATCATGCCCGTTCTTTCGACTTAAAAGTTCGCGCATCACACCATCGCTAGCCGAATTGATAACCACGCGCTGGATTGCCGTATCGCGAATTATTCCGTCGGGATTCGTATGCTGATGTATCAACCCGCGCAGAGAGGATCGCTCGTCATAGTTCAACCGAGCAGCGAGGTCCGCGGCCAAAGAACGATCGCTAAGGCGACGCGGCAAACCCTCGACCGTCGGCAGCAGTTCATAAATCAGCGACTTCGGGAGCGGGCGAGTATTGTTGATAAGCACGAACTGCCGGCGGAGCTCCTCGTCGTCGGCGCAGACGACGGCCGAGACAAGGACGTGAAAGTCCTTACCTTCAACCTGGGACAACGCAGTCAGGCGCTGTTGACCGTCCACGACCAGTCCGAGCGGGCCATGGTCAATGTCAATCTCAACGGTACAAGGTCCCTCTTCGAGAGGACCGTTGACGGTGATGCCGCTTGTGAAGGCAACGACTATTGGATTCGGGAGGATCGCGTCAGCCTTCTCCAAGTAGTCGCGGATTTCCCTAATATGACCTGCAATTTGTGGACGTTGGAACCCGCGCAACTGCCCAGTGGCGTCCCGCGCCACCCGGTCGATCGTTGCAAATTGCATTAGTTCGGACGCCCTCGCGGCGAAGGAAAGCACCGTGTGCGTCTCGCTCTGACGTGCTCTGATGGCCGGGTAGGTTAGGACGGTCATTGAATTCGCTCATTGATGGGAAGGCGTGCAACCAACTGCTCGTAAACCCCCAGGTTGTGAATGCCGCGCCGCTTGTTTCGATTGCTGGCTCGAAAGATGATGACTTCAATGGACAGCGCCTGACAGATCGGACAGGCGCAACGCGTCCAGGGCCGATCAGTCAAGGTTCGGCGATATCGCGCTCGTAGTTGGTCAATGGACTGCACGCCCGGCAATTGCTCCAAAGGGGCACCCATTACGGATGGCACCGCGTAGGCGAGTACAGCCTCCAGAACCTCGTCCAGCGCGGCCTCTTCCCGGTCGAAAGCCCGGAGTGCTGCGAGTGCAGTCCGCTCCATCGTGACGAGACGCTCCTGGTTCAGTGCCCCGCGCTTCGCCAATCGCTGGAGCTTGGGGTTCTCCACGGCCTGGGGGACGCGAATAGCAGTATAGTAGGTTAGCTTTCCGTCTGATCCGGGAAGGTAGTAGTTCACCTTCGCGTCCTTAAATGCCCGGATCAGCGGCGACGTGGTATCGAAGCTGGTGACCCCGAACGGCACGAACGTTTCGATCTCATCGGCCTTGGCGAAACCTAAGATATGCAAGCGCACGGTAGCAGGGATTGCTTCTCGAATTTCGCGCAGGCATGCCTTGATCTGAGCTGACTTAAGAGGAACGGTTCCCCCCACCGCCAGATAGTCATAACCCATCGCCACGAGGCGACGGGCAGCATCTGCCATACTGCCGGGCGACCACCCTTGGATCACCCCGAGCGCGGTAAACCGATTGGAAATCTGTCGCGTCGCTCGAAGAAAGGCTTCGGCATTCTCTAAGGTAATGTCGAGCCGTCTCCGCGCCTCCTCAGTCCCGCCGGACGTGCCGACAAGGTCCTGGTCGAAATCGAAGATGATGTGATCGACCGAGCAGCCATGCGTAAATCTTCCATCATCGTAAAATTCAGCAGTGTCCTCTGGCGTGTAAGGTGGCAACTCTTCCTTGTGATAGGTGAAGGCGCCGCAATCACCAAAAATCGGCAAATGAGCGAATTCAGGCGTGTCCAATCGAAGGAACGTTCGCGCGCCTACCCGACGGAAACGCATGGCCTGCGCCTCGGTGTATTTCCCGCCAACCGCAGCTCCACCGACGATGCCGCGTGAAACCAATACCCCGTCGTAAGGGGCATATCCCATGATCTCGTGCGGATAAACATCGTCCCAATACGGTGTGCGGCCTGCAGCATAGCGATCGCGGATGAAGTCATATCGCGGATCGACGTGGTCGAGGCTGTCTGCAAAGATGAATTTCATCGCGACGGCCGGGACAGCTCTCGATCCTTTCGGATCAGGTAATCCGCGAGCTTCGCGATGTGTTGCGGCGTGCCTTGCACCTCATTCCAGCGCCAACCAAGCTCTTCCCAAACCCCCTCTGTCCAGCAACAGTATGGCGCCAGCCGGCGCAGCGACTCGCGGACCTCCACCTCAGGCGTTGCCGAACTGTCGGCGCGCAACATGATGGGGTCCATTAAGGCCCCCATCACCCGTATGCCGGCAGAGTGCATAAGCCGGCTCTCAGTTGACGGTCGCCCCCAGGCTTCCGGGAAAATTTCGCGAACAGCCGTCCAATAGAGGACTAACGCGTTAAACATCGCATCCGGCTCGCTATCTTCGCCACCGCGTTTGTATGGGCTGAGTGCGCCCATGGGCGGCTTTAGGTTCTGCTTTATGGCGTCGACTATTGCTGTGTCAGTCACGACCGCGGCTGTGCCTTCAAGGTCCGAAGGGCGCTTGATCAGGCGAAGGAAAGGCGACTTCTGCTGCCTGTTCAATAGATTGCAAAGTTCACTCGGGAGCTTGTTCGCGGCGAGATCTCGAGGCAACAGCGTCCCAACTTCAGGGAGCAGTTCGTTAATTAGACGCGGATCGAGCGGTTTAACCTTGTTGACGAGAATGAATTGTTCGCGATGCAATTGAACGTCCCTCGATACAAATCCAACAACAGGCACGGGGATGCGGCTATTCTTAGCTTGCGCCAGCGCCAGTGAGCGTTGCTGCCCATCGACGATCCAAGCCGCACGATCGCCTTCCTCTCGGACCGGGATCGACAGGGTGCCGGTGTTGGCGAGTTCGATCAGACCCTTCGGCTTCGGTCCGCGAGACGGCTCGAATTCTACGTCAAGCGATAGTGCAAGAGTGATCGCGTTGGGAAACAAGACGGGGCCACCACTGTCGAGGAACTCGACAATCTCTTTGACGTGAGCGCGGATCTCTTTGCGTTGGAAGCCCTTCAACTCGTTCTCATCGCGGCGGATGCGGCTAATGTCTGCCACGCGCGACAAATCTGATCCGTACAGGAAGAAGGCGTACACATCGATACCCTCGCCCTGCTGAGTCTTTACGGCGCGCACCACGAGCGACTCTACGCGGTCCATCATGGTGCCTCCTGCTCACTCTTAACCTCGGCGACCAATCGAGCGAACCGCCCCTGCTCGCAGGCGATACCGACTTCGTCGCGCAACAGTCGAAGCAGCCGCGTGGATTGTCCGCGAGTGCTGGCCCAGTGAAGACGTAGCAGCATCGCAATCTCTTTGTCCGACACTCGCGCTCGAAGTGGCCGCGGTCGCGGCAGACTTCCAGCGAGCCGCCGCTCTACATCCGCCTGGTGTTCGAATGCGGAACCATACGGTCGTGCCTTCAGCACCACCTCGATAAAGTGGCGCGCAGCCCGAGAGGCAAAGTCTGCGCGCGTTCCTGGGTTCGGACTGTTACGGCCATCGAACCGATCGTCATAGGGCATTTGGGCGGCAGCTATATCGTCAGAAACGCCGCTTACATCAGAACCGCTAATGATCCGGATCCGGGGCTTGAGCGCACTGGGGAGTGCGGTCAGATCATCCGCTATCATCGTCAGATATGCCCTGGGCAACGCTATCACGACCAGCCCTGTTTCGGCGCGAAGGCGGTCAAACAGCGAGCGTCGCCCCTCAACTAAATGCATCCACCAAGCTTTGGCGCTTGCGCGTGGATCCGACTTTGCAGTGACATCGTCAGGCGAACCCGCCGTGATGGTTAAGTTATAGGACGGCAGTAAGTCGTCGCCGTCGACGACGCCCAACCCGGCCGATACAATCACGGGCGCCGCCCCGATCACACGGGCTGCCTGCATGGCTTCCTGAAAGCCTCGTCCGCAATAGAGCCGCGAAGCAGGCGCCATTGGAGCGGCACTCCGGACACGCCGAAGCCACTCGTTGCTCACTTCCCTTATCCGTCCCGGCCTAAGGTCGCGCGCGCAAAGCTGAGCGAGCGGGGCAATCCGCTTCCGCAGCGTGCAGGCGGTCACAATAAGGGTCATTAGATTGCGGTACCAAGTTGCTGGACGACGTCTGACTCGCCTTATTGCGACCCCGCTCGCCAAGCCGTATTAATAACTGCGGAATCTACATCGACGCAAGTAGAGAAACTGCACCGGTTAAAAAAAGGCTTCCACAGTATCCAGGTGCACGATCGCTGGCGGGCCAGGCAGTGCGCTGGAACGGCCCCTGGCTCTGTTCACTTGCTATGCTAGAAATGTGCATATATTGTGCGTATGAGAGAGGTCGGAGATTTGTCATGACCCAGGCACAGCTCGCACATTCCACTGTGATCTCAGGCTTTGTCGACAGCCTGCAGGAGCCGCGCACACCTTATATCTCACCGAAGCGCCTGTCGCAGGCGCTTGGCGTGAAGGTGGCCAACCTGGCGCAATTGACTGGCGTCCACCGCAACACGCTCCGCAACCCGTCATCGGAGCGCCTGCAGGGCCGGCTGCGCGAGATGGTCAAGGTGATCTCGGCGGCGACGGAGCTCACCGGCGACGTCGACAAGGCAATCTACTGGTATCGCAATGAGCCGATCGCCGACTATGGCCATCGCACCGCGGCCGAACTCGTCGCCGACGGCCAAGTCGAAGCAGTCCTGGCCTTCATCCGGGATCTCGAGAACGGGGCGCGCGGGTGAAGGTCACCCGCGTCGGGCCGGACGAGATCTTCCATCGCTATCTGACACCCAAATGGGCCTTCCTGCCCACCAGCGGTGCAGGCGCAGCGATCGACGGCGGTCGTTTCAACCGGCCAGGCGTCGAAGCGCTTTACTTATCCCTCGCCCCTCAGACAGCGTTGGAGGAATACAAGCAGGGCGCCAGCATCACCCCGCCGGCCACCCTTGCCGCCTACAAGATCACGCTTTCCGAGGTCGCCGATCTTTCGCAGGGATTCGACCCAAATGCCTGGGATAGTGCCTGGAAGGAATGGGATTGTGCCTGGCGCCAGATCACTCGCATCGACAGGAAGATACCTTCATCGTGGAAGCTGCGGACCTGGTCATCACGACCGGGCTTCGCGGTATCCTGTTTCCGTCGCTGCGCCACGCCGGCGGCACTAATCTGGTGATCTTTCCGGCCAACCTTGTCGAAGGCGATCACGTCGCGGTCCATGATCCAGATCGGCGGCTTCCGCACGGCCAGTCATCCTGGCCGTAAACCTCCGACCGGAGCGTGGCAACGCGCCAATCCATTTAGGCCGTCTCGTCTCCAACGACATCGACCCTTTCTTCTTCCTCTTCGCCGTCCGCTTCCCTGCTTGCCAGCCCAACCGGAATATCGCCGGCCAGCAGCTTTCCTTCGACAGCAGCCCGGCGTCCTCGAGCGCCTCGAAATCCGGCAGCTGGCGTAGCGTATCGAGCCCGAACTGCGACAGAAATGCGTGTTTCGGTAAGTCCCGGACACCCTTTTCCGGTAAGTCCCGGACAGTGATGGAGTGCACCCCTCGACTGAGACAAATAAATAGGGGACAGTTTCTGGATTGCAGGAACTGGAAATGGTTGGAAGAAAGCCGAGATTTAGCGAACAAGAGAAGCTCTCCATGCTCTTGCGGATGCGAAACGGGGAGAACGTCAGCCGATTAGCTGATGAACTGGGTATTCACCGCCAACGCTTATATGCCTGGCGTGAGCAGCTGCGGACGTGTGGCAATCTAATGCCGAGCCGCCCGGGGCGCCCAAAGAAGCGGCCTCCCGAGGCACCGCCAGATCGGCAAGCCTTGGCGGCAGGTTTTGCACTGTCGGCTGAACAGCGTCGTGCCGATGCATTGGCGAAAGCCCGCCGCCGCATTGTCGAACTTGAACGCAAGATTGGGCAGCAACAGGTTGAACTTGATTTTTTTCAAGAAGCCTTGCGGCATGTCAGGGGCAATCAACAGCAGAAAGACGCACCTGGCGGTGCAGCGTCTTCGAGGTCATTCAAAAAATGACAGCCCATGTGCCGCAAGGGTCTCCAGGAATTGAACAGATGTGCCGTCTCGCCGGCGTCAGCAGGGCTGGATACTACCGGCACTGGCGGCAGTCGGCGCCGCGGCAGGAAGAAACTGGTCTGCGAGATGTCATTCAAAGGCTGGCCTTGGCCAACCGGCACTATGGCTATCGCCGGATCGGCGCCCTTCTTGGCCGCGAGGGTTGGCAGGTAAATCACAAACGTGTGTTGCGGGTAATGGGGGAGGATAATCTCTTATGCTTGCGCACTCGGCCATTCGTGCCGCGCACTACAGATTCCCGGCACAGCTGGCGGGTGGTGCCGAACCTTGCCCGAGGCATGGAACTGACAGGCGTCAACCAGCTTTGGGTCGCCGACATCACGTATTTGCACCTTGCCGAGCAGTTCGCCTATCTGGCGGTTGTGCTCGATGCATTCAGTCGCAAGGTCATCGGATGGGCGCTCGAACTACACTTGCGGGCCAGCCTTGCTGTCGATGCCCTAAAAATGGCGATCTCCGCACGTGTTCCGGTTCCCGGCAGTTTGATCCATCATTCCGACAGGGGAGCGGCAGGGGCCGCTGCCAGCCCAGGCGTTGCGCCAGTACCAGGTCGGCCAGCCACAGGCAAAAAGCTCGGAGTCGGGGCGCATGGCGACGACTTCAGCGGCGATCGCTGCGGCGTCGAACGGCGCCGACCGATGGGATACCACGAGTTTCTCGATCTGCGTGCACAGGTCGGCGAGCGCGTCGCCGTCCCAATGGAGGCCAAGCTGGTCGAGTATCTTCTCGAGCCGGTCGGGCGAAGCGGCGGGCGGCTGCCCGGCCAACTGCCGCCAGGCGCCAAAGACGGCGCCGGCGGGACCGGGATCAGAACCTGGGGGACGCAAATGCCAGGCATCGCGCAAGCCCGCCGCGTCCTCGGCCCGGCCGGCGAGCCGCATGCTGGCGGCGGCACAGCGGAGCGCCAGCCGCTGCCGCCAAGCCCCGGCCCAGAAAGGCTGCGCGCGCGCGAGCGTATCGAGGGCACCCAGGGCGGCGCCGGCCCGGAAGGCGGCGTCGCCGTCGCTCGGCGCGCCGGCGGTTGTGATCGCCCAAGCCGGAACGGAGGGCGGCGGCGGCGACACTGCCTCCGACTGCGTCGGTACCGCCTTCCGCCAGGGCGCGGTGCGCGTCACCCAGCTCGACATCCGGCCGCAGCCGCCGGAAAAGGAAGACAAGCTGTCGGTCTGGCCCTATTGGGCGACCAAGATGCGCACGTCATCCTCGCAGGCCGAAGGCGCCGAGCGCGAATTCCAGGTGGCGACGCTTGAATTCATCGGCGAGGACGGCCAGTTGACCGGGGTCAAATGCTGCGAGGTCGACGAAAAGCGCAAGCCGATCGCCGGCACCGAATTCGTCATCCGCGCCGATCTCGCGTTCATCGCCATCGGCTTTGCCGGGCCAGCCGCTCGCGGGCCGGTGTCGGAACTGGCCGGCCAGATGAAGATCGCCATTGACAGCCGCCGCTCGAAGAATGTCGAGGCCAATGACCGGGACTACAGGACCAGCGTCGAAAAGCTCTATGCCGCGGGCGACGTGCGGCGCGGCCCTCGCTGGTCGTCTGGGCGATCCGCGAGGGCCGCCAGGCGGCGCGCGCCATCGATGAGGCGCTGATGGGATCGAGCGTGCTGCCGCGCTGAGTCCGTCTCGAGACCCTACTTGTGCGGCCACCTGAAGGCGCTTTCCGCCCTTCCGCTGCCCCGGGCAGCTTACGGACTGATCGCCGTGGTCGTTTCGGTGGCCCCGGCCGCAGGCTGCCGCCTTGGCGGCCAAGAAAAATCGTCGGCGCGGCCGGGCGAAGCAGCGGGCGCCTTGCCCTCGACGACGAATTTTTCACCGGGCCCGTCCGGCTTGGCCGGCGCTGCGGCACCGAGAATTTCCGAACCGCCGTCGAGTGCCGGTGATTGCGAGTCGGCGTCGGTAGCCGGGTCGGCGGCCTCAGTCTTTTCGTTCGAGGGTGGACTACGCTACTGGCCCAGTACCGGCAAAGCATCGAAGGAACTTTATAATCATAAAGGTACGTCACTGGTCTCGCGGGCTCACCTATGACGATCTAGACGCGCATTCGAGTGAAGTCTTCTTCAACGCGATCCACAATCCGACTGGCATTTTCGTAAAGGCCTCCTCGGTGCGGGCGGCATCAGGGAGGGTTTTCTCATGACGAGGACTTCTTACGGAAATGGGGGGCTACTCAAACACATTCAGTGATCAGCGCGGGGGCGGCGTCAGCTATTTCACCGCCGATCTTGGATATAATTTCTTGAACTCGCCGCGCTACCGCATCGGTGCTTTTGTTGGCAACAATTTCTGGCACGAGAGCTACGACGCTTTCGGTTGCACGCAGCAGGCGACCAACTGGGGAACCTGTGTGCCAACCGTCCCGACCTACGTCAACCTCATCAGCCAGGACAACGATTGGCATTCGCTGCGACTCGGCTTGGCCGGGCAGACGCAACTCACCGAGCGACTCAGCCTTTCTGGTGACGTGGCGTTCCTCTTCACGCGGCTCGACGGCAAAGATCAGCACCACATGCGCCCCAAGATCAAGCTAATTCCCGAAGACGGCGATGGGCATGGCGTCCAGCTCGAGGCGGTGTTGGGCCGTGGCGAATAACGGCACCGCTCATTTCGAAGAGGCAATGGGCGGTCGTGGTTCCCCGCAGGCCGACGATTGGAAGGCAAAGCGCTACGGCGTGTTCGTGCAGGCTAGCATCAAGTTCAACTGAGAGAGCAAGAACCGAGGAGAGCGGCGATGCCACTCCAGCTCATTACGATCATTGGATCAACAGAAGGAAGTTTTCCGAAGAGTTCTGCAGGCGTGCGCAAAGTCGCCAGACAAAGTTCTCTCGGTCCATAGTGTACGTGCCGTCACGCCCGTTCTCGACATGGTTGAATGATACGTCCCGCGCGATCGATCAAAGTCGCTTTTCATTGGTTTTCCGGAAATCGCGGGGAGCACAGCGTGCTGTGACCCTCGGCTGCTGGTTTTCTGTCAACGCGCAGATGAGGGAGAATGAGCGTACAGCAAAAATCATCAGTGCTGTCGCTTTCGCCAAAGCCCGCCGCAGCTAAACGGGGCCCCACGCCCGGTAGCGCCCCCTGCCGGTCACCTCACGGATGCCGAGTTCGGCACCAGCCCGAGCGCAGCGCGCTGGCTAATTTTCAGCTCGGCCGCGACCAGACCTGCCGACACCAGCGGCCGCGCCAATCAGCGCCGGCAGGCTCGAGT
Source organism: Mesorhizobium sp. ISC15 (assembly GCF_037162615.1). Lineage (NCBI taxonomy): Bacteria > Pseudomonadati > Pseudomonadota > Alphaproteobacteria > Hyphomicrobiales > Phyllobacteriaceae > Mesorhizobium > Mesorhizobium sp. ISC15. The sequence goes on from NZ_JAVSPX010000001.1 coordinate 119,786, forward strand.
TTTTGCGCCGGTTCCTGAGCCGGCGCTCCATCTGGCTTTTGGCCAGCGCCTGGATGATTGCAAGGCTGAAACAGTCGATGGAACGCCCCTCCAGCGAAGCCGAACCGGACGAGGCGCGCGCGCCAGGTCCTTCGGCTGCCATCGGCACGCTGGGTTTAAGTGCTTGGGGTGACACGGCGTGATCTCCGCCGTTGGCGGGAACAGGGCAGTGCAATAGTACTGCCCTGTTCCTTTTGATCAGAGGCCAGTGCGGATTTCTTCGGCAAGCGCCCTCAACGTCGTCTCGACGTCATCGCCGTTTACCATCTTCTGCATCGCCACGGCCCATGCGTTCATGGCTTCGCCGAAGCCGACACGCGGTGTGAAAGCCAGCGCGGCGTGGTCCTGTATCTTTTTGAAGCTGTCAACGAAGTTGTTGAACTCGGGCTGCGAAGCGTACTTAGTCCAGGTGTCGTCCTGCCAGGTCGACGTGCGCGGCGGATTGACGAGCTGGCCGGCAAGGGCACCCTTGAGCGCCACCTGCTTGGAGGTGGCCCACGGGATGAACAGCCAGGCCGTGCCCTTCTTTTCGGAAGCCGCGTTCATGGCGAGAGCCCAGATCCAGATGTCAGAATCCAAGCTCGTGGCGCTCGGTGCGTGCAGCGGCGGAGCGAAGGCGATCTTGCCGGATGCCGGCTTCCCCGCAACATCGTTCCAGAAGCCGAACATATTTGAGTCGATCGTCATCGCGGTGCGGCCGGACGAGATGCCGTCCACGACCTGGTACCAGTTATCATTGGCGAAGGAAGGAGCCGCGCACTTCTTGATCATGTCCACGTAATGTAGTCGTATCCAGCATCGGTAAGCTTCGGATCGCTCAGGTATTTGTCCAGCGGCTCCAGGGCGCCACTCGGAGCGAGGTCCTACGCGGGCTGAATGCCAGTGCCGAACACATCCCATGCTGGCGACTTCGTCGTCAGTTGGATCGTCATCTTGTTCCAGTAAGAATCGTCTGGGTAGAGTTCCGGCGTGACCTTGATGCCGGGTCAGCTTCTCGAACTCCGGAAGTTGCGCAGCGAGAGCATCCGCATAGGGGTGGATGTCGTAGGCCCAAGTTATGCTGGTCCCTTCGAATTGACGCCAGTTCACGGTATCGGCAGCGGCCGAATTAGTGAGCGATGCCGAGACGGCAAAAAACGCCAAGTCAAAAGCAAGCTGTTTGCGTAGCGACGCGCACCTGTAACGAGTACGGGGAATGAGCGACCCATGTAATCCTCCCTGGGGCATTTTGCCAATTTTTGGGTCCACTCCTCCATCCCGAGTTCGCCCATAGCCACAATAAGCGGTTTCCAACGACCTCGCTCTGAATGCACCAGGCCAACTGGGTAAAAACGGGTAACCGGCACTTAAAGGCGTTGTAGTATCGCCACCAGAAATACTGCTCCGTGGTGCTGGCCTTTGCCTGGGGGCGCAACACGGCAACTACCCGCTCAAAACGGTTGGTCCTCTACCTCTTATTCACCGTCGCTTTCCTCGCGGCCTAACCCGGCCGGAATATCCGTTGCCAGAAAAAGGCCTCGCGGCCGGTTCGAGGCGCATCCCTCCTCCGAAGCAGCACGCTCAAGTATCGTCACAAGCCGCGAGCGCTTCGCGTTCGGCGATGTCCAAATTCCGACAATGTCGGATACAGTCAGATCTACTGGATTGCGTTTGAATGGTTTTCTCATTTGGCACAGTACATGCGGGTCATCCGCAAAACACGTGACCGACCAACAAGAATTCGCATGATCACCTTACCACAACATACAGCCGCCGCGGAACAATCACTTGGCCCCTTATCGCCCGCCCCGGCACCACAACCGGAGTCATCGATGTTCTGACAGGCTGCCCAAGGATACCTGCTGCAACAGGGCTTGCCCTGGTGACGACCACTCCGGCTCCGCCGGTTACCGACGAGGGCAAAGTGACGGATTTCCTGCTTTTCAACGGCATGGAGGTGGCTGTCATTCCCGACCACCGCGCCGGTCGTCACCCATATGGTCTGGTGCAGGATCGGCAGCGCGGATGAGCCGCCGGGGATATCTGCATGTCTTCGAGCATCTGATGCTCAAGGCGCCTCATGACGAGCACGGCTCCGTCGCCTGGAGAGATTGAACCCAAAGGGAGATTCAGATGTCTGAAGCGAATCAGGAAAAGTTGGACGCATTCTTGGGGAAAATGGTCGGCGATCTCGGTGCGATCGCAACGGGCGCGGGAGTCCTGCTGGGGGACAGACTCGGCCTGTTCAAGGCATTGCGCGAAGGCGGCAAGATGACGGCCGCCGAACTTTCGACACGCACCGGCACCCAGGAACGCCTCGTAAGGGAATGGCTTTCCGGGCAGGCGGCGGCGGGCTACGTCGACTACGACGAAGCGAGCGACAAATTCTATCTCAACGCCGAGCAAGAGCTGGTGTTCGCCGATGAAGACAGCCCGGCCTTCATGGCAGGCGCATTCGAGTTCCTGTCCGCGCTGTGGCTCGATGAAGAAAAGGTGAGGCAGGCATTCCAGTCCGGCAATGGCGTCGGGTGGCACGATCATAGCGCGTGTCTGTTTCGCGGTACGGAACGGTTCTTCCGTCCAGGCTACAATGCCAATCTGATCGACTCCTGGCTGCCGGCCTTGGAGGGCGTCGTCGAGAAGCTCGAACGCGGCGTGGACGTCGCGGATGTTGGATGCGGTCATGGTGCATCGACCGTGCTCATGGCACAGGCCTTCCCCAATTCGCGCTTCGTCGGCTTCGACTATCATGCCCCTTCGATTGAGCGCGCCCGCAAGGCGGCCGAGGTAGCCGGCGTCGGCGTCAACACGCGGTTCGACGTCGCGGCCGCCAAGAGCTATCCCGGAACCTACGACCTCGTCACATTCTTCGATTGCCTTCACGACATGGGCGACCCGACGGGCGCCGCCACCCATGTCCACGGATCGCTCAAGCCGGATGGCACGTGGATGATCGTCGAGCCGTTCGCGCATGATCATCTGGCGGCGAACCTCAATCCCGTCGGACGCGTTTACTATGCCGCTTCCACGTTCGTGTGCACGCCCGCGTCCGTGTCGCAGGAAGTCGGGCTCGCGCTTGGAGCCCAGGCCGGTGAGGCGAGGCTGCGCAAGGTGGTGACCGGCGGCGGCTTCAAGCGATTGCGTCGCGCCGCGGAGACACCGTTCAACATGGTGCTGGAGGCCCGCCATTAGCGTGGCCGTCGCCAGAAATTGCAGCTCATCGCATTTGATGAAGATCACCGCCAAAAATCCGGACGCATCGGGCTTTTCAAGGCGTCTGGGTTCACGCAGAGGTCGCTGCCGAGCCGCCTTCTCTAAACCACTGAAGTCGATGTCCGGCGGCAGATTCTTTCCCTCTCTGCGGCCATAAGGCGAGCAGCCTCGCTGTAGGCGTCTTCCCGCCCAGTGCTTTCTCGACCCGCCGCGGTGGGCTGATCGTCTCGGATCGTCATCAAAGCGGTGGACGCCGGTGCGAAGTCTGGGCATGGAGATCGGCACCTCCGAGGTCGAGCGGATCTGCTAAAAGCGCCAGGAGCGGCACGCGACCAGTGGCCTATTTACGACACGATGGGCTTCCACCTTCGCAATACGCTCGGTGACGTGTCATCTGGATAGCCTCATCGTGTTTGCAGCTTCACGACGCCTTACGACGCAACGCCGTTTGGTATCCAAGCCATTGGTGGATTTCAGCGGCTATACGCTCGGCATGCGCGGTGACTTCGGGAATTCCCATCAATTCGCCAACGCTGCCGCGCGCCAGCGGCCCGCTGACGAAAATGCTGTCGGTCGGTCGGCCGGAAGTGCTGAGCGCACGGCCTTGGCTGTCGGTCGCCAGGCCAAGGCCAATCGGGTCTAGCCGGACCAGTCCCATTCGCCCGAGATCGGCAATTGCTGTGTTGGTCCGGAAAATATCGGCATGCGCCGGCCCGGTCGTGACGACCACCCTGTCGAACGTCTCGGTTGTCTGAGTGGGTTGGCGCCTTGGCCGCATCGTGACGCGAATGCGCCCGTCGACCTGCTCGGCGCCGACGATCGATGCGGCGCGATAGGCGAGCATGCCTTCGGCAACGCGGCGATCGAGCACGTCCGCGACCTGTGGCGCGATGCGGAAGCGATGCACATCCCACAGCGTGCGCAAATGGCGCACGAGGCGGCGTTGCTCGTCGAGCGGCAGGGCCTGCCAGATGATTTGTCCCTGACGTCGGACGGCATCGAGCACCGGGTGCCAGTCTTCGCCCCGACGCTTGGCATCTAGGATCGTGGCCCGGATGCGTCTGAGCATCACTGTTGCGCTGCGTGAAGGCAGACTGATGAAATCACCAATCGGGTCGACCGGGAGCACCGCGTGGCTGCGCGAACGATAACCATGACGTGACAGCGCGACGATGCGGCTACGATGCCCATTGCGGTCCAGCGTGGCAATGATGTCCGCCGACGTCAGTCCAGTGCCGACTACGAGCACATGGTCGTCGCGGCCGATCGCTTGCAGCCCTCCGAGATCATAGGGATTGGCCAACAGCCGGGCTGCAGCAGCCACGGACCGCAGGGCCGATGGCAAGGCGGGTGGCGGATGCGTCGCCGCAATCACTAGGGCGTCGGCTGCGAGCGTCCTTCCATCAGCGAGAATCAGGATGTAGCCCTGGCCACTGAGCTCGACTGACGCGACGGCGGACCTGACATGACGGATCACTTTGCCGAAGAGAAAGGGTTGGAGATAAGATTCCACGTAGCGCCCGAAAACGCGTCGCTGTGGGTAGAGTGCTCCATTTGCGGCAATAGCCTCGGCATCGTCGAGAATCGCGCCGGTCTGCTCCAGCCAATCGGCAAAGTGGCTGTCCTGGCCGGAGATCAGCGTCATTCTCGACGCCGGCACGTTGATGCGGTGTGAAGGATCGGCCGTCGAGTAGGCCAGACCATAGCCGAGCCCGTCTCTGGGCTCGACGACCACGATATCGGCAGCACCGGCGGGCAGCAGCCGCGCAAGATGAAACGCGGTCGCCGCACCGGAAAAGCCGCCACCGATGATGGCTACGACCGGTCCCCTGCCCAAGTCTCTGGCGCTCAAGACTGACTCGCGCGCGGTGCCGAAGGCCGATGGTCGCCGGCCACCGTTTCGCCGAACGGTCCCATGTTCACGGCCGTCGGGCGGGTCGAGATTTCATGATCGAGCGGCAACAACGGCAACACCAGTTCGCCGAACCGATAGGCCTCCTCCAGATGCGGATAGCCGGACAGGATAAAGCTATCGATGCCAATGCGCCGGTATTCGTCGATCCGTTCCGCAACTGTCGCCGCATCGCCGACCAGGGCGGTGCCGGCGCCGCCGCGCACCAGGCCAACGCCAGCCCACAGGTTCGGACTGATTTCGAGCTTGTCGCGGCGGCCGCCATGAAGCCGGTTCATGCGCGACTGGCCGACGGAATCCATGCGCGCGAAAACCTTCTGCGCCTCGGTTATCGTGTTGTCGTCCAGGCGGCTGATCAGGCGGTCGGCATCGGCCCAGGCCTCATCATTGGTCTCGCGGACGATGACATGCAGCCTGATGCCGAAAGTCACCTGGCGCCCGGCTTTCTCGGCAAGACCGCGCACATGGGCAATCTTTGCCGCGACGTCCGCCGGCGGTTCGCCCCAGGTCAAATATTTGTCGATCTGTTCGGCGGCGACCGCGTTACCGGCATCGGACGAGCCGCCGAAATAGAGCGGCGGATGTGGCGTCTGCACGGGCGGAAACAGTAGGCGACCGTCCTCGATACGGAAGTGCTTGCCTGCGAACGCTACGGTCTCGCCGCGAAGCACCGCCTTGTAGATGTCGAGGAATTCCCGCGTCACCTCATAGCGCTCGTCATGGCTGAGGAAGATGCCGTCGCCCTTGTTCTCGACCGGATCGCCGCCAGTGACCACATTGATCAGCAGTCGTCCGCCGGAAATGCGGTCGAGCGTCGAGGTCATGCGGGCGGCGAGCGTCGGCGATTGCAGGCCCGGCCGGACGGCGACAAGGAAGCGAAGCCGCTGGGTCAGCGGCGCCAGTGCCGACGCCACGACCCAGCTGTCCTCGCAGCTACGGCCGGTCGGCAGCAGCGCGCCATAGTAGCCGATGGCATCGGCCGCCTTGGCGACCTGGGTGAGATAGGGCAGATCGACCGCCCTGCCCCCCTCGGAGGTGCCGAGATAGCGGCTGTCGCCATGAGTCGGCAGAAACCACAGGACCTTGATCCTGTCGGGAGTGGCAATGCTCATGAATGGTCCTCTGTGATTTGGAGGCGCTCACTAGCTCCAGGCATGGAGTGGCGGATTTACGTCGTTGAGGTAGTAGTTGCCGAGGATCGCGTATTTCCAGCGCACCGGATCGTGCAGCGTGTGGGTGCGGGCGTTGCGCCAGTGCCGGTCGAGATTGTGCTCGGCCAGCGTCGAGCGTGTGCCGGCGAGCTCGAACAGCTTGTTCGTGGCAATGATGGCGATCTCTGTGGTGAGAATCTTGGATTCGGCAACCGCGATCTGCGCTTCCGCGACGGTCTTCTCGTTCGGGTCGGCCACGGCGCGATCGACCGCAAGCCCGGCCCTTTCCAGAACCGCCTCTGCCGCGTTGGCACGCAGGCGAAGGTCGCCAATCGCCTGGATCGTATAAGGATCCTGCCAGGCATGATCGACGCCGCTGTCGATCCAGGCGCGCGACTTGGTGCGCACGAAGCCGACAGTCTCGTCGATCGCCGCCTTGGCGATGCCGAGATCGACCGCGGCCTGGATGATCTGGAAGATGGCGCCGTCGGCCGTCGGCCTGTCGTAGCCCTTATAGCCGGGGACGAGATGCGTTTTGGGCACCTTGACATTGTCGAGCAGGACCGTGCCGGACAAAGTCGTCTTCTGTCCGAAGCTCGACCAGTCGTCGATGACCGTCAGCCCGGGCGCGCCGCGATCGGCGATGGCATACCAGGCACGCCCCTCGTCATCGAGGGCCACGATCGGCACCAGATGGGCAAGCAGAGCACCGCTCGAATAGAATTTCTGGCCGTTGACCACGACATGGTCGCCGGCGTCGACGAACTTTGTCTCGAAGTCGGCCGCGCGCTTGGAGCCGAACTCGGAGAACGCGTTGCCGAAGCGCGTGCCGGACAGCACCTCAGCGAAAAGCAGCTTCTTCTGCGCCTCGTCGGAGACGGTGCGGATAGCGGCGACGACGCCAAGATGGTTCTGCGGAATCTGGCCGAGCGACGGATCGGCCGCCGAGATGATGGTGATCACCTTCGACAGGGTCACATAGGAGAGCTCCGGCCCGCCATAGGCTTTCGGCACGTTGATCGACCACAGGCCGCTCTGCGAAAACGCATCGAGCTCTTCCTTCGGCCAGATGCGTTCACGATCCCGCTTGGAGGCATTCCTGGCGAATTCGGCGGCGAGTTTTTCGGCGACAGCGATTGCCTCGGCATCGGCCTTGATCACATGCGCCTTGGCAGAGGGTCGTTCGACCGGCGGGACGGCACTGCGGCTATCCGACGCCTGCCTGGATTGGATGGTCATGCTGCTGTCTCCTTGGGAAAATGTTGCGGTGGAAGCGGCGCGCCGCCGAGGTAGTAGGTTTTGATATCGGTGCGCTGGCGCAAGTCGGCAGCCGATCCTTCCAGCACGCTGACGCCGTTCTCGAGCACGGTGGCGCGGTCGGCGTATTTCAGCGCGACCGCCGAATTCTGTTCGGCAACGAGGATCGAAAGGCCTTCGTCGCGGTTGAGCCATTTCAGGGCGCTGAAGATCTCGTCGACGATCAGCGGTGCCAGCCCCATCGACGGCTCGTCCAGAACAAAGAGTTTCGGCCGCGACATCAGACCCCGGCCGATAGCCGTCATCTGCTGCTCGCCCCCGGAAGTGAGGCCGGACCGGGTTCGCCGCTTCTCGGCGAGCCTTGGGAAAAGTGAATAGACACGATCGAGGTCGGCCTTGACGCCAGTGCGAGAGGACGAGCGTCCGAGCGCGCCGGTGAAGAGGTTCTCTTCGACCGTCAGCGAGCGGAAGCAATGCCGGCCCTCGAGGACTTGGACAAGGCCGCTGCGGACTAGGTGCGAGGGGCTTGCCCTTGAAACATCCTCGCCACCGAAGGTGATCCGACCGGCGGTAATGGCGCCGCGCTCAGCCTGAAGGAGATTGGATACGGCGCGCAGCAGTGTCGTCTTGCCGGCACCGTTGGAGCCGAGCAGCGCGACGATCTCGCCCCTGCCAACCAACAAGTCGACGCCGTGTAGGGCGGCGATGGCGCCGTTGTAGACAGCTTCCACGCTGCTAACTGACAGTATCGGGTATTCCGGGATGGACATCGATGACTCCGCTCGGGAAGGTGGATGGCGCGGCCGGCCAGATTTGTCGGCCGCGCCATACCAAATTCAGTTGCTGACCACCGCGTCGGCGTCCTCGGCCGTGCGGATCTTGATGCCCTTTTCCTTGGCATAGGCCTCGGACGACTTCTCGATGATCGGACGCAGCAGCTTCCAGTCGGGAGCGATCCAGTCGGAGACGACATTCCACTTCTTGCCGTCCCATTGCTGGAAGGTCACGTAGCCGTCACCCTCGTGATTGTCCCAGGAGACGTTGATCGAGTGGAACAGGTCCTTGGCGCCGAGTGCCTCGACGCGCGCCGGATCGAGCTTGAGATGCTCGAAGCCCCAACGCACTTCGTCGCCGGTCAGCGTGCGGTTGCCGAACTTCGCCTGTGCGATGCGGACCGCCTCGACATTAAGGATGCCATTGACGATGCCGAGATTATGGTAGACCGAGCCGATGCGGCTCTTGTCCTCGAGATTGCCCTTGCCGGCGCCGTAGACGGTTTTGACGATCTCCTGGACCACCGGATACTGCTCGCCCGAGGCCTGGGTGGTGATGGCGGTGTAGCCCTTAGCGGCATCGCCGGCGGGGATGACGTCTTCCTCGGAGTTGGACCAGACGTTTCCGACGATATGGTCGGCCGGGAAGCCGGTCTTCTGGGCGGTTTTCAGGGCAACGGGGTTCATCACCCCCCAGCCGCGCAGCACCACGTAATCCGGATGCTCGCGCCGGATCGTCAGCCATTGCGCCTGCTGCTCGTTGCCGGGATGCGGCACCTCGATCTGCGACAGCTCGAAGCCGTATTTCTGCGAAAGCAATTCATAGATCGGGATCGTCTCCTTGCCGTAGGGCGAGCCGTGATAGAGCACCACGATCTTCTTGCCTTTGAGCTTGTCGAGGCCGCCTTCCTTGGAGGCGATGTAGTTCACGATGCCGGAGGTCTCGCTGTAGGGATTGAGCAGCAGCGGGAAGACGTAAGGGAACACGCGCCCATCTGTCGTGTCGGTGCGGCCGTGGTTGATGGTTATCAGTGGAACCTTGTCATCGGTGATGCGGTCGATCATGGCGTATGCGATGCCTACGGAAAGCGGGTTCCAGGCGGCGATGCCGGGATTGCTCTTCAATCGTTCGTAGACCTCGACGCCCTTCTCGACCTCATACTGCGTCTCGCCTTCGCTCCAGGTCAGCTTGACGCCGTTGACGCCTCCGTCTCGGATGTTGATCAGGTTGAGATAGTCGATGAAGCCGCCGAAGAAGCCGGTGCCGCCGGCGGCATAGGGGCCGACGCGGTAGCTCTGCAGAGGAAAATACTGTTCGTCGGCGTGAACCGCCGTCGCGCCGAAGACGAAGGCCGTGGCGATCGCCGCCTTTCGTAGGTGACTGAAGAAGGTCATGGGTTGCATCTCCTGAGGTTGTGGTCCGTGAGAGGATGTCGAGCGGCGCTCAGCTGGACCTCGAGCCGATCCGTCGTTTCAGGCGGTCGAAGAGGGCCGACAGCCCGTTCGGTTCCGCGATGAGGAAGATGATGATGAGCGCGCCAAGCACGATGCGCTGGCTCATGTCGAGCACACCTGAATCGAACAGGCCGCCGAACACGAAGGCGCCGAGCCGGGACAGAAAGAGCGGGAAGACGACGATGAACGCCGCGCCCAGAAAGGCGCCGCGTATCGAAGCCAGCCCGCCGATGATGATGATGAACAGGATCTGGAACGAGCGGTCGAGGTTGAACCCGGCCGGCTCGACGGTGCGCAGATAGGTGAAGGCCCACAGCACGCCGGCAACGCCGATGATGAAGGACGACAGCGCGAAGGCGAGCAGCTTGGTCTTGAGCACCGGAACGCCGATGACCCGTGCCGCGGTCTCGTTGTCGCGCACGGCGATGAAGTTGCGGCCGGTGGCGCTGTTGACCAGCCTCGACACGAGCACTGTGATCAGGATCACCGTCGTCACCGAAAGCAAATAGCGGCCGGTCGCGCTGTCGAGCGAAAGACCGGCGACGGCCAGGTGCGGCGCCGAGACCACCCCGGACGGGTTGTCGTTGGAGAACCAGCCGAACTTGGTTAGCGCCCATTGCACGAAGAACTGGGCGGCGAGCGTCGAGACGGCGAGGTAGAAGCCGCGCAGCCTGAGACTGGGCAGGCCGAACACGACGCCGAAGCCGGCGGCGGAAATTCCGGCCAGGATCATGGTCACCGCCAGCGGCAGGGCTTCGACCCTAAGGTTGAAATTGTAGGCGCCGAACGCGCCCACCGCCATGAAGGCGGAAGAGCCAAGCGAGAGCTGGCCGCAATAGCCGGTCAGCAAATTGAGGCCGACCGCCGCCAGGCTGAGCGCCAGGAATGGCAGCAGGATCGCCTCGACCAGATAGCCCGAAGCATAGGCAGGGACCACGCCGTAGGCGACGACGAACAGGGCGGTCGGCAATGCCAGCTTCTGAACGAGTTTCGCCCAGTCGACTGGAAGCCTTGCGGCGTCGAGAGCTTGCACGGCCATGGTTCAGACCCTTTCGACGGTTTTCTGGCCAAACAGGCCGGAGGGGCGCACCAAAAGCACCACCAGCGCCAGCGCATAGGCGAACCAGCCCTCGATGCCGCCGCCGACGAACGGGCCGAGATAGACCTCGGCCAGCTTCTCGCTGGCGCCGATGATGAGGCCGCCAACGATGGCGCCGAGGATGGAATCGAAGCCGCCAAGCACCAGCACCGGCAGCGCCTTCAGCACGATCAGCGACAGCGAGAACTGGACGCCGAGACGCGCGCCCCACAACAGCCCGGCGACCAGCGCGACGAAGCCGGCCGCCGTCCACACGGTGCCCCAGATGCGAGGCAGCCGCAGCCCGACGGCGAGGGCCGCGAACTGATCGTCGGCGACGGCGCGAAACGCAAGGCCGATCCGCGTCCAATAGAAGAAGGCGCTGAGGCCTACGACCATGGCGGCGGCGATCGCCGCCGCCAGCAGGTCGAAGGACGAGATCAGTACGCCGCCGACCTCGAAGGGGGTGTCGTCGATGCCGAGGTCGAGCCCGTGCACCTGCGTGCCCCAGATAAGCTGGGCGGCACCTTCGATGATGTAGGAGAGGCCCAGCGTCGCCATGAACAGCGTCATCGGCGAGCGGTTGACCAGCGGCCTGAGCACGGTCCGCTCGATGGTGAAGCCGAGCGCGACCATGACCGCGAAGGTGATGAGCAGCGAAAGCGCGAAAGGGACGCGGCGTTCGACCAGGCTGACGAAAGTGAGTGCTGCAAACAGCACCATCGAGCCTTGCGCGAAGTTCAGCACGCCCGAGGTCTTGTAGATCAGCACGAATCCGATGGCGACGAGCGAGTACATGACGCCCGACAGCAGGCCTCCGACCAGCACCTCGATGACGAAGAGGAAATCATAGTAGCTCATCAGATGCCCTCGCCGTCTTCGCCCTCGGCGGTGCCGAGATAGGCCCGGATCACCGCAGGATCGGCGCGCACCTCGGCCGGCGTGCCGTCGGCGATCTTGCGGCCGTAGTCGAGCACGGCGACGCGGGCGGAGAGGCCCATGACGACGCCGATGTCGTGCTCGATCAGGATGATGGTGACGCCGTGCCGGTCGCGCGCGGCGCGCACGAAGCCGGCCATCTCGGCCTTCTCGGTCGCCGTCATGCCGGCCATCGGCTCGTCGAGCAGCAGCAGCTTCGGCTCGGCGACCAGCGCGCGCGCCAGCTCGACCCGCTTCTGCAGGCCGTAAGGCAAGGTGGCGACGAGGCGGTCGGCGACGCTTTCGAGATGCAGGAAGGCGACTATCTGATCGGTCTTTTCGGCGATCATGGCATCCTCGCGCCGGGCGCGTGGCAGGCCTGCAATGTGTTCGACAAAACTGGCGCGCCTGGTGTGGACGCGGCCGGACGCGATGTTGTCACGCACCGAAAGCCCGCCGAACAGCGCCAGGTTTTGGAAGGTTCGTGCAACGCCCAGTCGCGCCAGACGGTTCGCCGGCACCCGGGCAAATGGCTGTCCGTCGATCGTGATCGTGCCGTGGTCGGCGTGGTAGAGGCCGCTGATGATGTTGATCAGCGAGGATTTGCCGGCGCCGTTGGGGCCGATCACCGCGCGGATCTCGCCGCTCTTGACCTCAAGGTCGACATCGCTCAATGCCGTGACGCCGCCAAAGGAAATACCGATCCCATTCAGCGTCAGGATCGCATCAGCCTTTGCCGACAGGCGCGCCCGGCGCGTGTCCTCCACGGGGCCAACACCAGCAAGAATGCGGGAAATTTCGGGCGCGCGCTCGTATGCGGCGGCTCCCAGCGAAGCACCAATCATGAAACGTCCCTGTTTTTGAAGGAGAGCTGGCGGCGGCCCGAAGGCCGCGCCTGACCTATTCCGCGGCGACAAGCTCCCTGTCGCGAGCTGCTTCCAGTTCGCGCACCAATGGGATGACGCGCTTGCCGAAGAACTCGACCTCTTCCTGGAAATGCAGGAAGCCGAGCAGGATCAGGTCGGCGCCGGCATCCTTGAGCTTCAGGATGCGTTCGGCGATCTGTTCAGGCGTGCCGATGAGATTGCTGCGGAAGCCGTCATTGTATTGCACGAGATCCTCGAAGGAGGATTTCGCCCAATTGCCTTCGCCTTCCGGCGAGGCCTTGCCGGCATTCTTGACCTGATCGGCAAAGCCCTGCACCGCCTCCGGATTCGCCTTGGCGATGATCTCGTCGAGCACGGCGCGCGCTTCCTGCTCGCTCTCGCGGGCGATGGCGAAAGCGTTGACGCCGATCCTAACCTTGTGGCCGTTGGCTTTCGCCTTGGTGCGGATGTCGTCGACCTGCTTCCGGATCTCCTCCGGGGTATTGCCGTTGGTGAAATACCAATCGGAGACACGAGACGCCATGTCGCGAGCGGCTCGCGACGAGCCGCCTTGGAATATCTCGGGCAAGGGCTCGATCGGCTTCGGCTTCATGGAATAGTTGGTGAAGCGGTAGAAATCGCCCTTCAGCGTGAAACTGTCTTCCGTCCAGATGCCGCGCAACGCTCGGATAAATTCCTCCGACCGGCGATAGCGCTCGTCATGATCGAGCCAGAGTTCGCCAATCGCGGCGAACTCGCCTCGGAACCAGCCGCTGACGACATTGACGGAGACGCGGCCATTGGTCAGGTGGTTGATGGTAGCGATCTGCTTGGCCGCCAGCGCAGGGTTCCACGGGCCGGGCAGGATCGCTGCGATAACCTTCAGCGTTGTGGTCGCGGCAAGCAAGGCATGGCTGAACGAGACTGATTCGTGCTGGTTGTCGGCCCCATAGCCGGCCGTGAAACGGATCTGGCTCAGCGCATAGTCGAACCCGTTGGCCTCGGCAATCTGGGCGAGCTTGCGGTTGTAGTCGATATCCCAACCTGTCCGCTGCTCAATGTTGGAGATCACCAGGCCGCCGGAAACATTCGGGACCCAGTAGGCGAATTTGATGGCGTCGGAATGCGAACTCATGTCGTCGTTTCCCCTGTTGATTGGCTCAGCCGACGCGGGTGGCGACGGCAGCATTTGCGTGACTGGAGTTGAGCAAGGAGACCGCGTCGGTGGCAGCCCTTGCAATGCGCTCGATGATGGCTGCGCCGACGATTTCGCCATCGACGAAATCGTCGGGCGCGCCGTAGACGCCCGTAGGGACGGTGACAGCGCCAAAAAAGCCGAACAATGGCCGGAGCTGATGTTCGAGGACCAGGCCATGGTATGGGCTCCCGCCGGTCGCGGCGAGAAGCACGGTCTTGCCCGTCAACGCGCGATAATCGACCAGGTCGAACAGGTGCTTGAGGGCGCCAGTGTAGGAAGCCCTATAGACAGGCGTTCCGACCACGAGCAAATCGGCCTTCTCGACACGCTGGATAATCGCTTCTCCAGATGCGCCAAGTGCGCCGCGGGATAGTCCGGCGAAAAGTGAGGGTGCCGCCTCCGTGATCTCGATCAGACCGGTGTCTGCAGGCACGCGCAACGCGACCGCCTTGACCAGCGCATTGACCACCGCCGTGGTGCGGGACGGGTTGCTTACGCCGCCCGATATTCCGAGAACCGATAATCGTGCCAAGTCATCAATCTCCCACACTTTGCATGCGCGCTAGGCCGCACCAAACCAAATCAAACGATATTCTATTAAATCTGTAGAGCTAAGGTACTTTGTTCTGATGTTTTGACGTCAATGGGAAAAACGGCGCTGTTACCCACATGGCAAAGGGGTGGAATCTTTAACGATCGGCTAAAACCCACAGTTACGACAATCAAGCTGCCGGTACCCATCGCGGTCCGTCTCTCATAAATTCACTGCAGATATCGTGGAGCTTGAGACTTTAATCGCAGATCCAAAGTGACGCCGCAGAGGCAGCTCGACCGCAGATGAGACCAAAGAAGTGACTTCGCGCCAAGCCAGAGAGCACCTGAGCACAGTAATAACTGACTGACGTACACGTCTCCTTCGCCTACCGTTTTCCAAGGACGCCAAGCTCGCAACTTGAGGCGCTTGCTACCGAAGGGTGTCGCTTCATTGTTTGATTAGACCCGCTTCTCTTTATGCGTACCGAAGATCCCGACGTTCGGCGGAGATTTGAACAGCATCACGCGCCGGCGGTCGGCTGCTGCGCGGCAGCGAGCAGCTAATCCTCGATCTCGACGTCGGCGTTGTAGTGATGGGAGGAAAAGCCGGGCACTATGGCGCCCTCCAGCAGCTTCCCCTTCGACAGAAGTCCAGCATCCTCGAGCGCCTCGAAATCCGGCAGGTCGCGCAGCGTGTCGAGCCCGAACTCCACCAGGAACTCTTTTGTCGTCACGTCGGTGTAGGGCGCGCCTGGGGTCGGGCTGCGTGGACCGGAGGCGATGAGCTTCGCACCACGCAGATGGCCGACCAGGTCGCGGCTGATCTCCTTGCCGAAGAATGGCGATAGCTCTCCACGGGTGATCGGTTGGAAATAGGCGATGCACATCAACACCAGCACGTCCGACTGGGTCAGGTCTAGGTCTACACCACGCACGCTGTCTCCGACGGCCTTGCCAAATGCACTGCGGATGGCGTCGGCATAGGCCGGGCGGGTCAGGTGTTTCCAGCCGCCGGCGACGGAGACCAAATCATAGGGGCCGGCCGCGCAACTCTTCGCGGATATCGTCGATTAGCAGATCGATGCTGCAGTTCTTGCCGACGATCCGCGCCAGCGTCGCACGGCCAACGGGCTCGCTGGCTGCAAAGATCGTCGCCTCGACGCGCTGCATCCATTCGCGCCACCGCGCCTCCGGCGGCAGATGATCCAGCTCCCGATCAAACAGCTGGTCAGCTGATCGACGGTCGTAACCCGACCAAACCCACCACTAACGTGTATGCAGCGTCCTGCGCACATATTTTACTTACGCGTAGTGGCGCGGCGTCGGAGGCCGACTGCTAGGAAGCGGTCGAGCATTGCATTCACCTGGTCAGCCACTTCGATGGTGTTGAAATGGCCAGCTAACAACGTCTTGGCCAGGATGAGCTGCGAACAACGAGCCTTTAGCCAGTCGAGATCCCGGGTAGCGTTCACTAACGGCACAGTATCAATCGGTCCTGAGTCTCGGCAAAATAGGAACCGACTGATGCTGAAACACGATGGTCTGTAAGAGGCACCAAGTGGGGATAAATGTCGACTTGGCCCGGTGCAGAAGCATCGGCGGATGACGTGGATGCGTAAAGCCAGTCGGCAAGATGCCGACGCGGCCGAAGGTGAACTTGAAGGATCTAAATGTCTGAGCAGGATCGGACCGCCAGTATCAAAGCGGCGATCAGACAACGCGCCTATTTGCCACCATAGCCTCCAATTCGTCAACGAGACCGGAGGCGGCCATTTCATCTTTCATGGCACCGCCCAAGCGTCGGGCCGCATCCCGGGCGCGACCAAAACAAGGGCACGAATTGCGACTCTGGCAATGGCCTGTCTACCTGCAACCCCCGACTTCGGCGCCTTGCGACCGGTAATCAGGAGAATCGAAAAAACAGCCAATACGGCAAACAGGGCGGACGACCGCCCATGGGTTAGTTCCATCAGAAACCCGACTAGTCCTCCTTCGCCGGGGTCGGGACCGAGATGGGCGGCACACATCCCGAAGACAGCCAGGCCCCGAGCGAGGTCGATGCCGACCAGCCGATCTACCACCGACCCATGGCTCGCGCCGGCCATCGGGGAGTTCTCGGCTGGCGGTGCCTGTGCTATGCTGGGCTCCTTCCTTGGTTATGTCGATCGCGGGGTCCGCGACAGGAGAGCCGGTCGGCTGCTGCCGTCGTCTCACCCTCAAGGGTGCAAATCTCGTTCCAATCTGACGGATCGAGCCGGCGACAGAAGTTTATGCTTGCTGTTCAGCTCTTTAGCCGACGGCAAACAACACATCGGCTTACCAAGCCTGTGGCGCGGACCTGACAAACCCCACACAGCGTGTCGCGGGGCCGCCATCTTGAGGCAATGGCGGTGAACCGGCGAGATGCCAATCAGCGTGAGCGTACCTGGTATGTGGCCTGCATACGGGTGCGAGATATTCTGATTGTCCCCCACACCCTCAGGCGTCAAAAGACTCCTGGTTCAGCTCTATCGATCTGCGTCAGTATGAAATTCCCGAGCTGGAGCTTCGTCCTTTGCGCGTCGGGAAACGCAGCCGCTGGCCTCCCGGCCGAACGAGCAGTCTTCCGACATGTTTGCCGCCGAACAGCGGTGCATTGAGGAAAGTGCCCCACCGGTCGTCTGGCGCCGGCCCAGTTGGCACGACGCTGATCGGCTGGGCGACCCTCTCGATGGGGTCGTGACCTCAGAGAGCCACGTTGAGCATCCGGAGGTGGTCGGTGCCGGAGCGCGTCGGGGCGTCATCCTTCAGAAGCTGATGGAGGAGCTTCTCACGGGCGAGCTCGCGGGAGAGACTGGACGCAAGCGCGTCCCGCGCGCGCGAACTGCTCGATCAACTGATCTCAGACGACGACGATTCTCGGCCAGATTCCAAAGAGAGGCCGCGGCGGCGCTTCGCGGGCTCGCGTTACCACAGATCGCAGAACTGTGATCTCGCCTTGTGCCCGAGATCGCAATCTGAGCTCGCGACGAAGCATATCGCCGGACGGGCCGATGCCTTCGCGATCATCAAAGGACGGGTCGACGCCGCGATCAATTGGAAATCGGACGTGAATCCCACGCCTACGTCCGCGAGGCGCATGTGCAGCAATTGCGCGATTACCTTTCTGCGACGGGCGCCGGACGCGGAGCGAGCGGCGAGGTCACCTGGATCCAACGGCGGACGCATTGGGCGCTCGCGATCAATAGTATCCTCAGGATCGATTGCAGCGCTTCCGAAGTAAGTACCGCCAATTAAAAGTCGGTTGCCTTTTTCCACCGCCGCCTCACACATCGTGTTGGAGCTGAAGAGCTACCTGCAAATCCTCGCAGCGGGCGCGGCCACATCCCTGATTTTACAAATTAACACGTCTTGATTTTTAGAAAATGCCACGTGCGATGATGGCGCCGCCAAAAAACAATGTCACGCGAGATGATCATGCCTGAGGTAAATGGTCCGCCAAAGTTTGGAACGGGTACACCAGGCCGGATAAGGGCTTCGGGTTCCGGACGACGAAACTAATCGACGGATACGCGCTGCGCTTGAGGGAAACTGCATGCGCGTTACGGTTATGACTATCCAGGGATGCCGGACATGATCTTGAATAGTGACATTGCAGGCCAAAGAGCGGCCGAGGAGCTAGCAGAGGGCCTGAAATCGCAGGGCAAGCAGCAATACGAAGACAGGTCGAGGGAACGCGAACGAGATATGTCTCGTTAGGTCGCACGTTGCAGCAAGGGTGCCGTCGGAAGGCAATCCGCCGTGTCCTGAACGAGGTAACCTGCACTTTTCGAGAATTGCCACGGCGGTACCTTATTTTCGGCTGTGAAGCACACGAGACCCGCGACGTGAGACCCAGTTGCTCAATGCCCAGTTGCTCAATGAGCTTTCTTACGAATAAGGGAGAATTTCCGCGGCCGGACTATCTCTGGGTGAGCGTGCATGACTGCCAACGGAAGGTCTTGCACGCACCCTTGCGATCTTGAGCAATGGTCGCCATGACTTTCTTCTTGCAGGCTTTTGAGTGGCCCAGCCTGCGATCACCAGACCCCACCGACTCTAAAGAGCGTGGCAGACGGGATAGTCGAGGTTGCCCGGGCACAACACGCTCAAGGCTTGCGCCGCCCAGAGGACACGCTGAAAAGGCAGCATGGGCGCGCAAGCACGCCATTCACGAGAGATTCGACATGAAGACCATGCAAGAAAAAGACATTCCGGCATTCGTGCAATCAGTTGTGGACGCCGGCTGCAACATTTGCGCGATTGGCAACTTGGGATACGTCTTTGGCGATGCTGATTTGACGCCGGCGCAACGGAGGGCCGTCGAGCACAGCTGCGTAGGATTGCTGAAATCTACGGCTAACGCGATCATCTCATGGACGAGATAGCTGTATATCTGCGGTCGATCGGACGCCATGTCGAGGTTGAGCCGAAGACAGGTGTTTCCTGATGGCCGCGATCGCGTTCCGTAGTCGCCATTTCTATTGGGTAACGAGAAGCCGTCTTCCAACCTCTGAATCAAAAAGGAGGTGACCCCCAAAGGCCGCTCTCGAGACCGCAAGTCTGAGCCGCTGACGCATGGCGATAACCAGACTGTCCGAACTGGGCGGCGATATTCTTCGCGTCGATGCCTTCCTCGACCAGGCCGCGGTAGGCGGCGATCTCATCTACCGCATGCATAGCCAAGCCAGGGAAGTTTTCGGCAGCGGAATTCTCGGTCGCTTCCTCTTTGATGACTGGAGGGCGCGGCCGATCCGGCCGCCGACGACCCCGCAGGGATTGCCATGAGGCGGACCAATACTCGGATAATGGCGGCCGGATATGTAGCGATCGATCGCCGCACCAACATATCAATGCAATAGCTTAGTTGCTTTCAAAGGCGGTCGTACAAACTGCAAGCAAGCTAAACGATTTCGTCAACTCTTCCTCGCAGAGCGAAAACTCCGCGGCCTACCGCGATTTCTCTGCTGGAACAGCGGCACATCCTCAGCGCCAGGACACGGCCGCCGCCGTCGGGTTTTACGAAGCCGGTGATTGCATAAGTTGCCCGCAAGATATCATTGGTATCGGGAACGCCGCCGATGCTGCATCCTGAATCGAGCAGCCGCCGGCACCTGCCAGCCCGACGACCAGATCATTATCTGCAACTCCATCTACCTGGACGAGGTGCAAATCACCTCGCTGAAGCCGCGAATCGTCACCTTCGACCAGGATAACCACACCCGTGACCGCCTGAGCTACTCGGTCGATCTCGACGCACATGGCCGATACAGTTTCTCCATCCTTCACGAAGGGAAAGAGGCTTTGGCCATTCCAGCCCTGGTCTCCGGGGCGTGACTTGTCCCCGATGCATGCGCGAGCTCTCCGCCCGGTTTTGACAGGCCGCCGGTCATCGCCACCGGCCGAAGGCGCCCGAATGCGCTTGACAAGATAGCGTCGGCCCGTTCAACTCCAAGCATTCACCAGGGGAGTCCCGGCAAGGGGCTGAGATACTGCTTGCTTTCGCGGCGCAGTGACCCGTTGAACCTGATCCAGTTCATACTGGCGTAGGGACGGTGCAAGCGCTTTGCGGGAGTTTATGCCCGAGGTCCTGTTTCGGCAGGTCGACAGAAGCGTCTTTTCATCCTTCCGGCACAGAACTGGGTCTCCAATGCATGAGCAAAGGAGCATCAAGATGAATGCCCTCACCCCCGCCGTGTCGACGGGACCACTGCCCGCCTCGCGGAAAATCCACAAGCCCGGCCTCCTCCACCCCCAGATCAGGGTGCCGATGCGCGAAATCTCTGTTCATCCGACTGCCGGCGAGCCACCCGTCACCGTCTACGATCCGTCCGGCCCCTATACAGACCCGACTGTCGAAACCAGCATGGAAAGGGGCCTTGCCCGGCTTCGCCACGAATGGATCACGGCTCGCGGCGATGTCGAGGCCTATGACGGCCGCCATGTCCGGCCGGAAGACAATGGATTCGTCACGGGCGAGCGCCTGACGCCGGAATTCCCCATTCGCAACCGGCCTCTCAGGGCCAAGGCCGGCAAGGCGGTGACTCAGCTTGCCTATGCGCGCGCCGGCATCATTACGCCTGAAATGGAGTCCGTGGCTATCCGCGAGAACCTTGGACGCGAGATCGTGCGCGGCAAGCTTGAGCGCGACGGTGAGAGCTTCGGCGCCGCGATCCCCGACTTCGTCACGCCCGAATTCGTCCGCGACGAAGTGGCGCGCGGGCGGGCGATCATTCCCGCCAACATCAATCATCCAGAGAGCGAACCGATGATCATCGGGCGAAATTTCCTGGTCAAGATCAACGCCAACATCGGTAACTCGGCTGTCACATCGTCAATGGCCGAAGAGGTCGAAAAAATGGTCTGGGCGATCCGCTGGGGCGCCGACACGGTGATGGACCTGTCGACCGGCCGCAATATCCGCAACATCCGCGAATGGATCGTGCGCAATTCGCCGGTGCCGATCGGCACGGTGCCGCTCTACCAGGCTCTCGAAAAGGTCAACGGCATTGCCGAGGACCTGACTTGGGAGGTCTACCGCGACACGCTGATCGAGCAGGCCGAACAGGGTGTCGACTATTTCACCATCCACGCCGGCGTGCGGCTGCACTACATCCCGCTGACCGTAGACCGGGTCACGGGCATCGTCTCGCGCGGCGGATCGATCATGGCCAAATGGTGCCTGCACCATCACCGGGAGAGCTTCCTCTACGAGCATTTCGCGGAAATCTGCGACATCTGCCGCGCCTATGATGTGTCCTTTTCACTCGGCGACGGGCTTCGTCCAGGCTCGATCGCCGACGCCAATGACGCAGCGCAATTCGCCGAATTGGAAACGCTCGGCGAGCTGACGCAGGTCGCCTGGGCGAAGGACTGCCAGGTGATGATCGAAGGCCCGGGCCACGTGCCGATGCACAAGATCAAGGAGAACATGGACAAGCAGCTCGCCGTCTGCGGAGAGGCGCCGTTCTATACGCTTGGACCGCTGACGACCGATATCGCGCCTGGCTATGACCACATCACCTCAGGGATCGGCGCCGCCATGATAGGCTGGTTCGGCACCGCAATGCTTTGCTACGTCACGCCGAAGGAGCATCTCGGCCTTCCCGACCGCAACGAC
Source organism: Mesorhizobium sp. ISC15 (assembly GCF_037162615.1). Taxonomy (NCBI): domain Bacteria; kingdom Pseudomonadati; phylum Pseudomonadota; class Alphaproteobacteria; order Hyphomicrobiales; family Phyllobacteriaceae; genus Mesorhizobium; species Mesorhizobium sp. ISC15. Next base: position 141,297 of record NZ_JAVSPX010000001.1, read on the forward strand.
GTCAAGGTAGGCGTCATCACCTACAAGATAGCCGCCCATGCGGCCGATCTGGCGAAGGGGCATCCGGCGGCGAAAATCAGGGACAATGCCCTTTCCCGCGCGCGCTTCGAGTTCCGCTGGGAGGACCAGTTCAACCTGTCGCTCGACCCCGAAACAGCACGCTCCTTCCACGACCAGACCTTGCCCAAGGAAGCGCACAAAGTGGCGCATTTCTGCTCGATGTGCGGGCCGAAATTCTGCTCCATGCGCATCTCCCACGACATCCGTGCCGAGGCCCAGAAAGAGGGCATGGCGGCCATGGCGGCAAAATATCGCGAAGGTGGCGATCTCTACATGCCAGCGGACGAGGCCGGCGTACCGCTCATGCCAGAGGCGCCGGAACCGTCATGAGGGTGCTGGTCAAAGGGGCAGGCGTTGCCGGCCTTGCCGCGGCCTTCGAACTCGCCATCCGAGGCGCGACGGTCACAGTCGCCGAGATCCGGCACGGCATCGGCGGCAATGCATCGTGGTTCGCCGGCGGCATGCTGGCGCCGTGGTGCGAGTGCGAAAGCGCCGAGCAGCCGGTGCTCGATCTCGGACGCGATGCCGCCGACTGGTGGGATGCGGCGACGCCAGGCCAGGTCACACGGGCCGGCACGCTGCTCGTGGCCGCACCGCGCGATGCGGGCGAACTCGACCGGTTCGCCAGCCGCACCTCGGGTCATCGGCGTGTCGATGAGGATGAAATCGTGTTGCTCGAGCCCGACCTCGCCGGCCGCTTCCGCCGCGGACTGCTCTTCCCCGACGAAGCCCATCTCGACCCGCGTCAGGCGATGGCAGCACTTCATGATGGGCTGGCGGCGATGGGCGTCGAGTTCCACTTCGGCGCCGACGCTTCGGCTGGTGCCGGTTTCGATCGCCAGATCGAATGCACGGGAATGGCCGCGGGCGATGGCCGACTGCGCGGCGTTCGCGGCGAGATGCTGATCCTGAATACGCCTGATGTCTCGCTGTCGCGCCCAGTCAGGCTGCTTCATCCGCGCTTTCCGCTCTACGTGGTGCCACGCACCGACCACCGTTTCATGATCGGCGCGACGATGATTGAAAGCCAGTCCGTCGGACCGGTCACGGCGCGATCGATGATGGAGCTGCTGGGTGCCGCCTACGCCCTCCATCCGGCCTTTGGCGAGGCCGAGATCGTTGAAACCGGTGTCGGCGTCCGTCCAGCCTTTCCCGACAACCTGCCGCGCGTAGAAACGAACGGCGAGATCATAGCCATCAACGGGCTCTATCGTCACGGCTTTCTCCTCGCCCCAGCCATGGCGCGCCAGGCTGCCGACCTGGTTTTCAATCAAGACGGAACCAAGGAGCTTGCTCATGAAATTGATGGTCAACGGCGAAGCGCATGAGGTGGCCGCCACCACGCTGGCCGAACTGCTTGCCGCGCTCGACTATGGGGGCGATTGGCTGGCGACCGCCGTCAACAGCGACCTGGTGCACAAAGCCAACCGGGCGGAGTTCCGATTGAGCGACGGTGACCGGATCGAAATCCTCTCGCCGATGCAGGGAGGCTAGCATGTTCGAGCTTTTTGGGGCGACGCTTGCGTCTCGCCTGCTTCTCGGCACGGCTCAATACCCTTCGCCTGCCATCCTTGCCGATGCGGTCAAGGTGTCGAACGCGTCGGTGGTGACCGTCTCCTTGCGGCGTGAGATGGCAGGCGGCAGGGAAGGCGAAAAATTCTGGTCGCTGATCCGCTCGCTTGGCACGAGAGTCCTTCCCAACACGGCAGGCTGCCACTCCGTCAAGGAAGCGGTCACAACCGCGAAAATGGCGCGCGAGGTGTTCGGGACGAGCTGGATCAAGCTCGAAGTGATCGGCAACCACGACACACTGCAGCCTGACGTGTTCGGCCTGGTCGAAGCCGCCCGCATCCTGTCCGAGGACGGCTTTTCGGTATTTCCCTATACCACCGACGATCTTGTCGTCGCCGAGCGGCTGCTGGAAGCGGGCTGCAAGGTCCTGATGCCGTGGTGCGCACCGATCGGTTCCGCCATCGGGCCGATCAACATCATGGCGCTACGCTCGATGCGCAGACATTTCCCCGACGTTCCCATGATCGTGGATGCCGGGCTCGGACGGCCGTCGCACGCGGCGACCGTCATGGAACTCGGCTTTGACGCCGTGCTCCTGAACACGGCGGTCGCCAAGGCGGCCGATCCGGTCGGCATGGCGCGTGCTTTCGGCAAGGCGGTCGAAGCCGGCCGCGAAGCCTTTTGCTCGGGAATGCTCGAACCGCGCGAGGTCGCGATGCCGTCAACGCCGACGATCGGCAGGGCGGTTTTTTCATGAAGCTCGATCCCTTCTATCTGATCGTCGATAGTGCAGCCTGGATCGAGCGGCTGGTGCCGCTCGGCGTCAAGCTGGTGCAGCTTCGCATCAAGACCATGGACGAAACCGGGCTGCGCGCGGAGATCCGCAAGTCGAAGGCCTTGTGTGTCCAATACAAAAGCCAGCTCATCGTCAACGATCATTGGCGCCTGGCAATCGAGGAGGGCTGCGATTTCGTGCATCTCGGCCAGGAGGATCTGCAAACCGCCGACCTCTCGAGGATACGGTCAGCCGGTGTCAGGCTCGGGTTGAGCACGCATGATCATGTCGAGCTGGAAACGGCCATGTTTGCTGAGCCCGACTATGTCGCGCTCGGTCCGATCTATCCCACCGTCTTGAAGAAGATGAAGTGGGCGCCACAAGGGCTAGAGCGGATCAGCGAGTGGAACCGGCGAGTGACGCCGATCCCATTGGTCGCCATCGGCGGCCTCAACCCCGACCGCCTCGACGGCGTCTTTGAGGCCGGAGCCAACAGCGCGGCAGTGGTCACCGACATCACGTTGAGCTCCGACCCCGAAGCGCGCACGCGAGAATGGATCGAAAAGACGGACCGATGGCGATGAGACAAGAACCGCATGTGCTTGTCGTTGGCGGATCAGATTCCAGCGGGGGTGCTGGAATAGCACGCGATATCGAGACGATCTCTGCCATTGGCGTGCGCACCTGTCTGGCCGTCACAGCGCTAACGGTGCAAACGCACGACGCCGTGATCGAAATCCATCATTCGCCACCCAGCCTGGTGGCCAATCAGATGTGCGGCGCGCTGCAGGCCAACGACGTGGCCACGATCAAGATCGGCATGCTGGGGACTGCCAAGATCATTGTTGCCGTTGCCGCAGTGCTGCGCAAATTTCCGCATGTCCCCGCAGTACTCGACCCTGTGCTGGCCTCCACCTCAGGCCGCGCACTTCTGGAAGCAGGCGCTATCGCTGCCATGAAGCGCGATCTGATGCCGCTTTGCTGCATTGTCACGCCCAACCTCCCTGAACTGGCGCTCCTTATTGGTTCCGAACTGGCACCGAATGAGGACGGAGCGCTCCAACAAGGAAAAAGGCTGCTAGCTGCCGGCGCTCAAGCCCTGCTGATCAAGGGTGGGCACGCGTCGGGCCCCCGATCGACCGATATTCTGTTACGCTCCGATCATGAACCCATCCACTTCGACACGCCGCGCCTTGCTATATCGATGCGCGGAACAGGTTGCATGCTGGCCAGCGCGATTGCGGCGCATCTGGCGAAGGCGAAGCCGCTCGAAGATAGCGTGCGCGAAGGCAAGCGGCTTGTGTTCGAGAAGCTTCAGAAATGCCGGCTGAATAACCACAACGTTCTGCGTCCAGCCAAGCAGACCCATTTTCCAGAATTTTTCCCGTAGCGAGACTAGAGAAGGGGCTACTGCTTCTCCATGCCGTCCTTACAACGCTGTGTTCCACACTGCCAATTATACGACTTTCGAGGCACAGACCATGAACATGGGATGAGGGTATTTGACTAAACTCCCCACCTGAAGACTAGCAGGGTCCTTCGAGTGACTGACGACCCCATAGCGCTACCCAGACTACCCTGAAACCGCGGCAACATTGGCTGCGGTTGATCGAATGCCAATCGCAACCGCTCCGATTCGGGGCGACTGTGTTCGCGGGCAGCAAGGATCTGGGCTCTTGTCTGCTTGAACTGCTCTAAGCCGAGGACCAAAGCGCGCTGCAGCCGCTTGCGGTCACCGAGAATGTCTTGGTCAATCTGTGCGATGTCGCGTGGATCGATTGCTCGCGACGGGTCAAACACAAAACGCGCTTCAACCGACCTTCGCCAATTCAACAACTTCTGCGACGTTTTGGGCCCAAACAAGGGGGCTGTTCTCCCGCCCGCATAGAATGCCGACTTGGCGGGGTTCGCGCGCGATACTGGCTTTCGTGGCGGCGAGAATATCTACGTTGCCACCGCCTGCGCTGAGTAGCCACGGCGCAACACTGGCTTCCAGTGGATCGGCAACTGCGTCGAGCGGTGTAGCCACCGCGGCAATTCGACCGGTGAACCGCTGGTGGAGTCCAGCCAGCGCATGGGCGGGCGGTCAGCGAGCCCCCAGATCCGATGGCAAGAAGGGAGGAAAGGCCGGCCGTGCGCACGGCTTTGCGAAGCGGGGCAATATCGACTGCGGCCGACCAAGCAAAGGTCTCAGCGAGTTTTTCCATTTCCGCGGCATAAGGCTTTGCCATCTTGGTTTCCCGGCTCGTCAAGAGCCTCTAGTATTCCATTTTGCCTGCGGATTCGGCGATTATACCGTTGACAAACCAGAACATAGAAGGTACAAACTTCCTACAACCTAGGAACCTTCCGCCATGTCGGTCCTGTCCCGCCCTCACTTCCGCGACGAAGCCGCAGCTTTCGAACACGTCGAGGGTATGCTTTGGCCGCATGGTCCGGTCTGCCATCACTGCGGCTCGATGGGGAAGCATTACAAGCTGGTCGGCGTTCGTTCGAAGCCTTCGAAGAAGAATCCGAACGGTGTAGAGCGTCATGGCCTGTACAAGTGCCGCGACTGCCATGGACAGTTCACTGTCCGCATGGGCACTGTCTTGGAAGATAGCCACCTGCCGCTCACGACATGGCTACAGGCTATCCATCTAATGTGCTCGTCCAAGAAGGGTATTAGCGCTCATCAGCTGCACCGCACTTTGGAAATCGGCTACAAGGCGGCTTGGTTTCTGGCGCACCGCATTCGCGAGGCTATGCGCTCGGATGACTTCACGCCTATGGGCGGCGCTGGCAAGTTCGTTGAGGTTGACGAAACCTACATTGGCCGTCTAGTCGGTGTTCCGAAGCAGACAAGCGGCGCGGCACACAAGAACACGTGCTTACCCTTGTGGAGCGCGGCGGCATCGCCCGCTCGTTCCATATCGACAGCGCTTCAGTTGCCCGCGTCCTGCCGATCGTCAACGCAAATATCCACAAGGAAAGCGTTTTCATGTCGGACGAGGCCCGCGTTTACGACAACATCGGCCCTGAGTTCGCGGCGCATGGCAAGATCAATCACGGTCGCGAGGAATACGTTCGCGGCGTGATCCATACCAATACCGTGGAAGGCTACTATTCGATCTTCAAGCGCCGCATGAAGGGCGTTTACCAGCATTGCGCCGAACACCATCTGCACCGCTATTTGGCCGAGTTCGATTTCCGTTATTCGAACCGTTCGGCCATGGGCATCGAGGATAATGTTCGCTCGCTCATTGCCTTGAAGGGTGCCAAAGGCAAGCGCCTCACGTATCGACAAGCTTATTGACGCCAAGAAGGATCACTACCGCAAACCGGTGCAGTTGAAGCTCCCTCTTTGGAAGGGAGAACCGTTTCGGAAACGGAATAAACGTTAATTCTTAAGGAAGATTCGCTTATATTAGGGTGACCTTGCGGGTCCGAAGTTTCACCAGTTTGGTGTGCCAGCCTCGTCTGGACGGCTAACCGCCTAGGCCCGCAGGCCTACCTTTGAGCTCCCAAATTACGAAGTGTTTGGATGGTCGTGGCGAACTGCGAAGCAGATCACTAACGGGGCATTCCAGCTTGAATCTCTGCGCTACAATGTCCTTCGGCGAGCCTGCTGTGTAACCCTTGCGCTTGTTCCAATGAGCGCCAAGGCAGCCAATCAACAGGTCGGCGAGCTGCATCGGCAGGCTGCGCTTTACCTCCAAGTTTTTGACCACCACATAGGGAACGAAAACGCGCCCGAACTTCAACGCAAAGGCCTTGTTGTTCAGCATCTCGCGAAGGTTCGCGATTGGATAGGGCGAGTCGCGGTTACCATGAAAGCACCGAACTTTGGTGCAGCCGGAGTACCGTTTATGGACAGCGAAAAGGCTCTGGAAATGCGTGTTTCGGTAATTCCCGGACACGCTTTTCGCTAAATCCCGGACAGTGATTTCAGTAATTCGCGGACAGCGATGAAGTGCACCCCTATTGTGAGACAGAGAAATTGCGAGACAATTCCCTGCTCGTGAGTTCAAGTGCGGCATTTTCCGACGGTGTCGACAAGGTCTTTTCGTATTCCTCCGGGGTGAGATAGTCGAGTGCTGAATGCAGCCTTTGCCGATTGTAAACATCTTCAATGAAGCTCGCGATACGCCGCCGCGCATCTGGTGCATCGCGATAGGCCAATCCTGCGACTTCTTCCTGCTTCAAGGTTTTCATGAAGCTTTCAGCGCGTGCGTTATCATAAGGGTTCCCCACCCGGCTCATGCTCGGCTGGATCCCATGCCCATGGAGGATATCAGAATAGGTGGTGCAAGCGTATTGAACGCCCCTGTCGGAATGATGAATTAAACTGCCGGGAACCGGAACACGTGCGGAGATCGCCATTTTTAGGGCATCGACAGCAAGGCTGGCCCGCAAGTGTAGTTCGAGCGCCCATCCGATGACCTTGCGACTGAATGCATCGAGCACAACCGCCAGATAGGCGAACTGCTCGGCAAGGTGCAAATACGTGATGTCGGCGACCCAAAGCTGGTTGACGCCTGTCAGTTCCATGCCTCGGGCAAGGTTCGGCACCACCCGCCAGCTGTGCCGGGAATCTGTAGTGCGCGGCACGAATGGCCGAGTGCGCAAGCATAAGAGATTATCCTCCCCCATTACCCGCAACACACGTTTGTGATTTACCTGCCAACCCTCCCGGCCAAGAAGGGCGCCGATCCGGCGATAGCCATAGTGCCGGTTGGCCAAGGCCAGCCTTTGAATGACATCGCGCAGACCAGTTTCTTCCTGCCGCGGCGCCGACTGCCGCCAGTGCCGGTAGTATCCAGCCCTGCTGACGCCGACGAGACGGCACATCTGTTCAATTCCTGGAGAGCCTTGCGGCACATGGGCTGTCATTTTTTGAATGACCTCGAAGACGCTGCACCGCCAGGTGCGTCTTTCTGCTGTTGATTGCCCCTGACATGCCGCAAGGCTTCTTGAAAAAAATCAAGTTCAACCTGTTGCTGCCCAATCTTGCGTTCAAGTTCGACAATGCGGCGGCGGGCTTTCGCCAATGCATCGGCACGACGCTGTTCAGCCGACAGTGCAAAACCTGCCGCCAAGGCTTGCCGATCTGGCGGTGCCTCGGGAGGCCGCTTCTTTGGGCGCCCCGGGCGGCTCGGCATTAGATTGCCACACGTCCGCAGCTGCTCACGCCAGGCATATAAGCGTTGGCGGTGAATACCCAGTTCATCAGCTAATCGGCTGACGTTCTCCCCGTTTTGCATCCGCAAAAGCATGGAGAGTTTCTCTTGTTCGCTAAATCTCGGCTTTCTTCCAACCATTTCCAGTTCCTGCAATCCAGAAACTGTCCCCTATTTATTTGTCTCAGTCGAGGGGTGCACTCCACCACGTCCGGGAATTAGCGGAACCCCTGTCCGGCTTTTGCGAAATACGCACTGGAAAAGCATCTTGTCGAAGCTGACTTCCCGGTCCCCATCGTTGTAGGTGAAGTGGTCGAACTTATGCATGTCCACGACAAGGCCGTGAAAATCCACAAGGTGCTCGCGGTTCAGTTCAAAAAACTCGTTAATCAGATCTTCGAAAACGTGTCGGTTGTGTTTTGTGATACACTTCCATTCGAGGCGCCCGTGGAACGGCATTCGCTCCTGGTATCGAGCGAGAATCGAAAAATGAATCGGGAAGGAACGCCGTCCCGCACGTAATGCCGCCAATAGTCATATACCGGGCAGTGAGATCGGTTTCATCGGTGAAGCACGAATAGCCACCAAGCCCAACCCCCGCCAAGGAGCCGCTATGCAACACAAGAACTCTGAAAAGTCCGAAGCGAAGGACAGACAGTATCAGAAATTTGTAGAGAAGGCGCGCGAACTGGAAACCGACGAGTCCGAGGAAAACTTTGACCGCGTGTTGAAGAAGGTGGTGAAGTCGCCTCTTCCTAAGGATAGCGACAAGAAAGCTACCAAGTAGCGGCTACCCTTTTCGCCGAGCGCTCTTTCGTGGCGGTCTATCTTGCTGAGGAATCAGGAGGGGGTCATCCAATGCCATCGCCTGTTGTGCGTCCTGCGCTCTCCCGCCCGATATTGGATACTTGAAAGAGGGTTGCGCGCGGATTTGTTCCGGCGTCACAGGTGGCGGCACGCGACGAGCAGATAGGCGCCGGGCGGCAGCGGCGGCCGAGATGATATCATGCACGGGCGGCAAATCGGGTTTTTGTCCCGCAAATAATTGTTCAATCGTGCGAATTTGGACGCGAGGTCTAAGCTTGTTGAAGGCTTCTACAGAACCTGCTTCCCTTGCAGCTTTCATCATAGCCGAAGTGGGCTCATTCAGCGTGATAAAGACGCCCAGTTCTGCATCCTGACTGTGCATCGTGCCGATTAGGTCGCGAATGTGGTCTGCATGAATGTTCCTACCGCCCTTCACTGAGACGATCGCCGGAAGAATCGTCTTGCCGTCATGCTGGTAGTAGATGAGGCCATCAACACCCTTGTCCGCGCCCTTTTTCCCGCCTTCTCTCGGCTGGCCATCAACCATTGTTAAGGCCCATAGCTGGAAATCGTGGGGATCTTCCTCGAATAGGCGATGTGCGCCATCCACGTCCCTTGGAATGCCCTCGACCTCGTAATGAATTTTGTTTTGAACTTTCATCTTGCGGAGTCGGCGCTCCACAACGTCGATTGCCAGCACGGTTACGTCGATCCCAATCCATTTCCGGCCAAGCCGTTGAGCGGCCTCAATTGCCGTTCCGCAGCCACAGAATGGGTCAAGAACTACATCGATTTGTACTCAGCCTGATTATGCGCTCCAGAAGTGGCAGCGGCTTTTGAGTTGGATATCCGAGCCTTTCCGCTGCCTGTGAGTTTATGGGAGGAATGTCAGTCCAAACATCGTCCAGTGGCATTCCGCGCTGCTTGTCCAGAAAGCGCTTGAAGCTAGGTACCCGACCGGACGAATTTTGGACGATAAGACCGGCTTCGTAGGCCGCTTGCATTCTCTCTCGCGTCCACCGCCAAACGCGCGTCACGCCGAGAAATTCATAGGTCAGGTTTGGCCGATTTGAGTTTGGATTGATAAGATTGTCTAAGCGGTAGCGACGCCTTGATCGTCGACGTACCGATATTTTGTTTTGATCGTCTCGGGGAGATTGTCGGGATCATAGGGGGCAAACCCCTCATCCGCGTTCCATGCGCTGTCACCGCCAGAATAAAGCAAGATCGAATCATGATTCGTCGGCAATCGGCGCGTCATCAGGGACTTACCTGTGGACCTCCGCCAGATGATTTCGTTTTGAAATCCGCCTTCGCTAAAAATCTGATCAAGGATGATTTTTAGATAGTGGCTAGCGCTGGAGTCACAGTGCAGAAAAATACTACCGGTTGGCTTCAAGACACGCTTCATTGCCAACAGCCTAGCGGTCATCATGGTGAGATACGCCATGAGATCGCTTTTCTGCATGAAGTTATTCAGAGCCGTGAGAATGCCATATGCCGGAGATTGGCTATTTCGAACCAAGGCAAATGCATAGTCGGCGGCTGGCCCCCATTGCCAAGAGTCCTCAAAAGCTTGGTACTGAGCCCCTCCGTCTTTGCCACTTGGGGACTTGTATAGAATGTTATAGGTAGCCTGCGAGTTGAACGGCGGATCAAGATAAATTAGATGTTCAATCTTCGGCAGCCAATCGAGATTGTCACCAAATACAGCTTATTCATCGCCGTAGCTCCTCGCCGCGCCGGCTAGAGTGGATGAATATGGTTAAGGAAGGTTTCGACTAGCCGGTTAACGCTTAATTTACTTATGAAGGCCGGAAAATACTGGAATTGATACGAAGTGGCCGCCATTCCCCTAGGCTGGGGTAGCGCGGCTTAGCCATTTTCACAGCCTATCCCGTCGTGATCGCGGTCGAGATTATAGATATCTGCACCGACGACATTGACCGGTCCGCTCACATAAGCTGGGCCATTGCCGGACCCGGATGAGCAATCAACATCGCTGGCTATGGGGACGCAACTGCCTGTGTAGTTTGGATCGCAGGCTTGCTGGGCATGGGCGCAACTAATGAGCGATGCAACGCCAAGAGCGACAACGCATTGACGACGAATGGCCATGCCCGCCCCGCTCAAAGACCAAGAAGACTTTAGAGGCCCCGGTCAATTCTCGCAAGGCGCGGAAAATATTGCACTGCACTTTACACCGAATTGCATCATAAGCCTGCATTACTGACCAATTTCTAAAAATAATGGAAAGGAATAAATCCAGAACAGACTCTTCGGCTTCTTTTCTGATAAATGTCGTGGCGTTAGAAAACCATCGATTCGGAGAAAGCCAATGTCAAAAGTTTCAGCCTTCCACTCAAAACTTTCCGGTACTAGCGTGCACCACGACAACAATCAGTGCACGGAAGGGAATAACATCGAAACGAAGAACCGAGTTTCCGGCACCGGCGGCTTGCCGAAGTGCGATCATTGCAAACGCTTGTCGTGATCAGGACTGGGCCTTTTTGGCGAAGACCATCTCCCAGAGAGGCCCAGTTAACTCCCATCATCAACGGTCCAGATACGCCGCAGCGACAGCACCGGCAGGCCATGAGCCGCCGCCACGGCAAAGTTCCTGAAGCCTTCCGTTTTACCGCCGAAAAAGCGAATAGTAGGCTTGGGAATACGTGACCGCTCCCGCCCTCGCAGGATTCCGAGGTCTCAATCCCTTCCCCGCGCAAGACATGCACGTACGGAGCAATCCCCGCGTCCATAGGCATGGCCATGCGAGCTTCGTAGACTATGGGTGCCTTGGTCCATCCGCTCCAACGCGGACGATTGAACGCGGTTCCTTGGTGCGGGTTGAGTTGCCGGCCTGTCAAGGACCATATTTCTATCTCGCCATTGGTTTGTCAACGATATAACCCCCTTTACAAGAACATATCACGAACATACTCGGCAGCGTTCCGCTAATGCGCCATAGCAGGTCCTGTCTGAAAAGCGCAGCATCGTCAACAAGCGGCGATTTGCCTTTTCGCCTCCAGATGCCAAATGAGGTATGTCGGCAATTCGAGTCACCAATCAGCCAAGCCAAAAGCCGAGAATGGCCTCATTGATGCCAGCTGGGCGATTATCCGTCCTGGGAAGTCTCTACCGGCTTCCTCTTAATTATGGTTGCTACACTCCAAGTGACCCGTGTCGCAATGGCGACCAGGCAGCTAGTCCTGTCGGCGGCGCCGCCAGCAAGGTGACATTAGTTACCTTCTCTTTTTCCGGCGCTTGTCCCTCCCGCGGATTGCTTTTTCGCGCTGAGATCTTGGCTGTGGCTCACGACGCGCTTTCAAACGCTGCGCCATTTTCTCGATTTCAGTCTCAGCAAGCGCAATCGCGCCGGCAGAAAGGAAGTGGCCGGTTATCCATCCGTTGATGTAGTCTTTGACGGGCTGGGCGCTTCCTCTTTTGATGAACGCTAGCGTTAGCGCCCACCCGTTGGCGCGATGCCTGATCATGCGTTCGAGCAGAATGCTGGTAGCCTGCTGGGATCTCAGATCGTAGTGCCCAAGCCCACTCCAAAGCTTGTTGAGAAATTCAATGGATACTTTGAGATGGGACCTCATGTCGGCGTTCGCCGTACCCATGAAATTCGATAAGGCGCGGAAGTTTGCGAGATCGTCGGTCTGGTCCTGTCGAAGAGATGTGAGCATCACGTCGGCTTCCAAGGAAAGATGCCCATGGCGACGCCACGCCAGCTTCACGACGAGATCGACGTACCGGGATTGATCGATCGTTCCGACGTCTTGGGCAAACGAAAAAACGGTCTGTAGCCAAACACCCCTGGTCGAGCACGCCGCTTCACCGTACTGGCGGAAATGCATGTCCTCCGAAACGAGCACATGCTCCGTTCCCGCCAAATTGGCGGCGTCGAGCACATGACTACCGAAGGATTGGTGGATCATCGCCGCCAGTTCGGACGGATTGTCGGCGACAATAACGGGGCGGACCTCGCAGGCCGCCTCGATCCTAGAAAGCTGCTCTTGGATATAGGCACGCCGTGCAGCGGCGTCCTCGGCGGTGTGCTCCTGTTTGATGTATTCGCCGTTATGCCAAGTGACGGTCATCGAGCGTTCGGCCGTGAGATCCTGCTCGTCTCTCAGCGTTCGCAGCTCATCAATGACGGATTGCGCAACGATGACCGATCCGAATATCGATTTCAGAACATCGAAGGCATCCATCGTCGAGACGGTCCAGGCGGTGTAGGTATCGAGGACGGCGCCAGAACTTCTATGCCGCTCGATGATCTGGCGAGCGGCGACGCGTTCGGCGTCCGTGCCGACGCAGGTTCGGATGTCGAAATCGAGGGAGCGAACGTACTCGACAAACCGGATGGTATCGCCGCCGCGTTTGGAGACGACCAGGCTGAGCGGGCAATTGTTCCGCAGGTAGAGATCGGCGAGCTTGCGATTGCTCTCAGACACGCGCCTCACCTGATCCAGCGCAGGCTGAATATCCCCCTCTTCCATTGTGATTTTGTAGAAGCCCTCCGCGTCGGGGAACCTTTTTTCGAAGTTCTCCATCACGTCGTGAAGAGCATGCAGATATTTGTGCTTGATCTCGGCGACCCGCCATTTGCGAACTTCGCCGAAGACCGCCGGCATTTCGAATTCATCTCCGACGCTCAAGCCCAGAGCAGCGGCCGCGGTCGCATGTGTCGGGCTTAAAACACCCTCCGCAGGCCGGTCCTCCCCCTCTTCGATGAGAAAGGCGTGCACCTCACGACGATCGCTCTCCAGACGGACCCAGGTATCGACGGCCACGGTTTCCGCAGACGGAATAAACCCGTCCTCCGGATCCATCATGATCAGGCCGAAATAGCGGAGAGCCGCCTCGTGATCGTTCCTGGCGGATTGAAGAACGGCGTAGGCGTATTCGAGCGCCTTGGCTCCCTCCCCCACTTTGCGCATAACCTGTGCCAAAGACTCTGGCCAGGCGTCCCCACCACCTCATCGAGATCAATTCCCTCGATGACCGCCTTCACCTCGGCGCCTCGGTCGAGACGATGCAGGACCGAGAACAGCGCCAGGTAGGTGTCGAGCTCCGGTTGCGTCGCGATGGCTTTCCTCAGCGCCGCTTCCGCCTCGGGAAGCGCACCGCGGTTGAAATGCAGCAGGCCCTCGGCATGGAGGAAGAATGGAAGCCCCCGCACCTCCGCAGGAAGGCGCTCGAAGAAGGACAGTGCTCGTTGCCGGATGGGGCTGTCGTTGACAAAGGCGCGAGCCAGCACCCGCAACTCGTTGTTGTCGTGATCTTCCGCGACGTGGCCATCCAACAAATCCGCAACGATCGAAGAATCGCCACGGCGAGCTGCATGATGCGCGACCATCAGCCTGTCTGCAGCGTGACTTCCAATCGCGATATGACCTAGGGCGGCTTTGAAGGCGCGGTCTGCGATTTCTTCGAAACCTTCCCGGCGGGCAAAATCGGCGACAACGACGCTTGCGCGCGGGTTGCTGGCCGCTTCCACCGCGACAGCGGAAATCTCCCGCCGACGCGCTTCCTCCTCACTGCCGCCGATCTTGACCGCTGCCAGCTTGTCGGTCGTCGAAATGATCGGCGCTTCCACCGGCGGGATCAAAGAGGCATCTTCCTCAACGAGACGTGCGACCTCGCCCCAATCGGCCCGGGATGCGTGGAAGCGGAACTTCAGGACGGTCGCATTGGAGTTCCGAGGCAGTTTGGCGAGGAACTCGTGCGCCAAGGCCTCATCATCGGCGTCTAGAGCGACAACGGCCGCTCGGGTGATGATTTCGACATCATCGGGCGCAAGCGAAAGACCCTGGCGCGCGACCTCGAGCGCCTTGGGCAGATCGCCGAGCGCATGCAGTCCAACCAGGACATTGCCACACAGCGCGGCATCCTCAGGCCGTAAGGCGCCCTCCGTCACCCGCTCGCGATCCCATTGCGATACCAGCGTTGCCGTAGCGGCTTCCAGTCTGGCCCGCTCCGCAGGCGACAAAACACGCGTGCGCTGAAAGCCCTCACTCGTCAGAATCTGGTCGAGCTCGGCCTCCGCCGCAAACTGGACCGCGTGGGGTTCGGACGGGTGTGCTTCGAGTACCTCTTTGGCGACGGGCCACCACTCGCCCGGCTGTCCACGGCGCCGGATAAAATCCACCCGACCGATTTGCACAGCCGCAGTGTGATGAAGCTGTTCGGGAATGATGCTAAGCGGATCGCTGACGGAAGAATCGAACCGGGCGGCCTGCACCAGATAGCCCGCAAGGCCGTCGTTTCCCGGGTCCGCGTCAAGCTTCGCTCCGCCAAAGGCGAGAAGTTCCCGCCATTCTCCTCGCAACAGCAGCCCAAAAGCCTTGTTGGCGACGGCTTTCGGTTCGTCCGGCGCATGGTCATAGGACGACAGCAGCATCGCTGAGGCTTCGTCGTCCTTACCGAGCGCAAGCAGGCAATGGCCAATATTCGCCTTGACGCGAAAGAGGATGCGGCCAGAGGCCGTGCTCCGGACACGCTCGAGCAGCTTTTCCAGAAGCGGTAACGCCGTCAGCGTCTTTCCGCTGTTGTTGAGCTCCCGGTACTCGTCGATCTCCGCGTCGAGATGCGCCTCGAACCCGCTCAAAGCCACCGTTGCGTCACCTGGCGGAACAGCCAGCCGCGCGCTCACCTCCGTGAGCATCGCTTCCATGCGAGAGAAACCCGCACCCATTTCGGCACGGGTCTCGGTCTGGGCGATGGTGATCTGGCGGGTTTCGTCGAGAATATGCTCGCTGAACGGGCCGTAGGTCGGATCGAATGCCTTGCGGGCCCCCGCGTCCTCGCTGATTTTTTCCTCTAGGGTGTTCCATCCCCAGACGAACACGCGGAGCTTACGTCCCGTTTTCGCCAGCTCGGCCGTGATCCCGCGTGCAAGCTCCTGCATCGCGACGTCGTCCGGCGCAGTGGTCGTGACGTAGTATTCCTTGAGAGGCGGCTTGAAGGTCAGGGCCTTTCGGACTTCCTCCCGAACCTCATCCTCGGTGAGGAAATGCCCTTCGCTCTTCAGCTTGCATTGAATGCCAACGTGCCAATCCGCGTCATCGTCACGGATCCCGAAAAGGTCGACGCCGTTCTGCCGTTGGCCGCGCCGACCATTCCGCTGCATCGACCGATCATTGAGCAAGCCTCGCCACAGCACGACAGAGGCGCGCTCGAAGGCTTGCTCGTCGGCAGGCTTTGGAATCTGGGTGGCGGCGAGAAGCGACATAAAAAGCGGTCAACCCCCGATGCCCAAGTCGCCGAGTAGCCGAGAAACGACATCGTTCACCGTGCGCTGC
This sequence comes from Mesorhizobium sp. ISC15, assembly GCF_037162615.1. Classification (NCBI taxonomy): domain Bacteria; kingdom Pseudomonadati; phylum Pseudomonadota; class Alphaproteobacteria; order Hyphomicrobiales; family Phyllobacteriaceae; genus Mesorhizobium; species Mesorhizobium sp. ISC15. Next base: position 156,920 of record NZ_JAVSPX010000001.1, read on the forward strand.
CGCAGTGCACGCTGCTCGCGAATGTCGGGATCCCCATCATCGCCCTCGATCTCGAATCGCGCGACCGCAACCGGTCCCTCGCGAAGGTAGCCTTCATCCGCTTTGGGGTCGCAAAATCGCTTCTGAAGGATAGCCAGCGTGTCGCCGATGATTCCGGCGTGCTTGCTAGTCAGGGCATCCTTGAATTTAGCGATAGCGCCGTACAGCCCGCCCTCGCCATGCTCGAGACAATAGACAAGGTCATGGGCGTCCTTGCCCTCGCGACGATGGTCGAAGGCGAACGCCTTCAGGCAGCTGAACGATACGATGTTCGCGTAAGGTATCGTTTCGGTCGCTCACCCTTTCTGACCAAGGAGATCGGCTGTCACCTCCATACGATGATGGAAATCGAAAACGAGCGATGCGTGAGGAATGTTGACGGCCGAGATGTTTCCCTCGGTCGGCAGCTCTTGCAGCGCACCGCCTTTCACTTTCGGGTCGTCGGCCAGGAATTCGAGAATGACCGTGACCCCGTGGTCGGTCTTGGTCTTCCAGCGCCAATTGACCTTCACGCCTTTGTCGTTTTCCGCGCGCTCGAACCCCATCGGCTTGAGGTTCTCCTCAAGCGTACGATAGGCTTCGGTGTCCGCGAGAACGGCAAGATCAACGACGACGTCGATATCACCCGTGCCGGCATGGGCCGGAACGGCCGGCGGCCGCGCCGTCACCAGATAGCGCGGCGTCAGACCGCCGACCAGGAACACCGAATTTCGCCACGGTCCGAGACCGCTGAAGAGCGTGACAAGCACACGCTCGCAGTCCCGCGTGACCTCCTGGCTGTAGTCGACGAGAAACTGCGGCTTGGACATCATGCCTCCAGTTTCTCGGCACGAAGATGCTGCGCCAGTTCCTTGGCCCGGCCTCCCGCTTGCAGCAAGTCAAGATAGGTTTGGAGCGGATCGGCAACCCACAGATCATCGATCCTCTGGCGAAATCGCAGTTCGTCGTCGGACTTCAACTCGTGAACGCCAAAATTCCAGCCGTCCCGGACGGGACGTGCCTCGATAGCGTCCAGCACGGCATGCATCGCCCGACCAGCAGGAATGCGACAGGAAACCTGGGACGCGCTCGACAGGTAAGGAGCATGGATTTGCCCGGCTGAGATGCCGGTGAGCTCGTAAGGAACGCCTTCGACCTGGCATGCATGATCAAGCCGACGTTGCAGGTCCGGAGGCGTCGTCGAACGGACGTAGTAGTGCCGCACGGCGTTCGGTTTAACTGAGCCTTGATAGGTCGACCAGGCGTCCAGCAGAGCACGGGGGTTGACCAACCGGCGCTCTTTCGAGGGACCAGCGCCGCGCACCTCGACCCACTCCCGGCGCTCGACAGCGATCAAGGTTTCCGACGCCGTCGCGGGCGACACACCGGCCCGCTCCGCGAGTTCATGGACGCCGAACCAATCCGATTTGGCGACCCAGACAGCGTGCAGGACCTGGGCACGTCGGCCAGCGAACAGGTTGTTCAGTGAGCGGGACTGTTTCCTCGATGCCGGCTTGTCGACACGCAGGTAAAGCCCCCTCGCTGCGATGAACAGACTCCCGCTGGAGTCGAAATAGCCAATTCGTTCCTTGCGGAGCAGCTGACGGGCGCCTGGCGAAATAGTCTCGGCCATAAGAACGGGCACAACCGGATCGGCACCGACATCGTGGTGGGCGAGATAGTTCCTGAGCTGCCAGATTGCCTCACGGGCATCCCGAGGAAAGAGCGATAGCTTGGCCTCGACAATGAGCCGATAGGGCTCGCCGTCCGGGCTCATTTCCATCATGAAGTCCGGTCGATACGAGCCTCGCGCGCCCTCCGGCTCCCGCAGAATGTGGGGCGCGGCACCGGCGATTTCGGTCAGGGCCTCGGCAAAATTCTCAATGAGTGCTTCGACCGTCTGTTCTTCCATCGTCATTTTCTGCGCAGCGAATAACATGAAATTATCGCATATTCGACGTCAAGTCAATATTTGCTGCGCAGTGAAATTGTTCATCGGAAAGAGCTGAGACCCCTTCCGCCCTTCGTACAGGTCGCATCAGGCAGGCGTGATCGGCTTTTCCGGCACGCTCGCAGAACGAACAGGCGGACACCTCCACACGGGATCAGTACGCGAAGAATGGATCATTCTTCTGATCCGCGCGGCAAGTCTCGAACTTCGTTGATTTCGTCCAACGGCTCTCTGGCGCCTTGTTCTTGTCCGACCCTATGGACCAGGTGGGAATCGCTGCAATAAACCGCTTTTCGAGGACGATCTTGCGACCGACAGCCTTTTCGGCAGCGGACAGAGCTTTGTCGAAGGCGGCTGTGGCAGCATCGGTGTCGGAAAACACGCCCCATAGGGTCGTGTTTGTCAAACGGAAGAGCTTTGACGTGGCATGAAACACGTAAAGCAGCCCTTCCGCCTCAGCACAGTCGACGAACTCTTCCCATTGCTTGCTAGCTCCGTCCTTGAAGTCATAAGTAACAAGATAGTCTGCCAAAATACGCCCTCCCCGGTTAATCGTTGCATATGGTGTTGCGATTCGTGCGATCCAAGAGCGGTCGATCAATTTCAACGCAATCGCTAGCAAGGAGGAGCCTCGACACCATGGACGGCCCGCTCGCACTGGAAATCTTCGAAGACGGTGGCGTCTTCCGGCACGGCGAGAACCACGAAGAGGTCGTCGAAAAACTGGATGAAGCTCTCGAGCAGCGCGAGGCTGGACGGATCACGCCGGCGAAATATCTCAAGACACTCAAAACGCCTGGTCGAGCATTAGCCGCACTTCATTGACGGCTACGCCCATCTCGGAAGCGCCTTGATGGAAGAGGGCAAGCCGAAGCTCGCGCTTCAGGCGCGCTTGCGCGGCCTCGAAGTAGGCGAAAGCGCCATTCCTTCGGGTTTCACGGGGCCAATCGAATGGGGGATTCTGGAGAACCGTCCCTTTCTCCGTGCCGCCCAGGGCTCAATGTTGTGCCAACTTCGGCTTGGTCAACGTCGTAAGGCGCTAGCGCTCATGGAAAAGATCCTCGCATGGAATCCCAACGACAATCAGGGCATTCGCCACCTGATCGGCTCGGAATATCTGCGCGCTGGTGAGCTAGAGAAAGCCGACCGCATCTTTGCGGATGAGGCTGCCCACTATCCACCCTATCATTATGAGCGCGCCTTGCTGCAGCTCCGTGCCGGACAACCCGTCTCCGCCGCGACCAGCCTGCGTCACGGCTTTGTTGCGAACGGCTATATCGCCGAAATCCTATGTGGCAATCCCGACCCGATGCCGCTCGCGATCTGGCACGGCTCGAACCTCGCCGCACCAGAAATCGCCCGCGAATATCTGGAGCATTACGGCGGCCTCTGGCAGCAAACGCCGGGGGCCATTGCCTTTGCGCGCTGGATGCACGCGCACCGAAAGTGTTGATCGAGCGCGCCGGCATCCTGGAATGTCAGGGGGCGCTACTGTGGGAGTTTGACCCCATCCGCCGCCGCAAGATCCTCGATCGCGAGAATGCTGGGCGAATTCGGATTAACAACGCCCTGTCGAAAGAGATCGTCCAGAGCCGCGCCGACCGCCACGGTCGACAGGTCGCACCGTGGCTCCATCAAGCGGCGCACCGGCCGCACCGCTGACGCCTCCTTTGGAACGTTGCCTAACCGCCGTCCAGCGAGTCGCCATCGGGGTCGTTTTCCGCGTTGTTGGCAAAAGTTGTCGGCATCTGTCCGGCTAACAGCTTCTCCTTAGAGAGCAGGCCGGCATCCTCGAGCGCCTCGAAATCTGCGCAGCGTGTCGAGCCCAAACTCCAGCAAGAACGCTTTCGTGGTGACGTAGGTGTAAGGAGCGCCGGGCGACGGACTGCGCGGACCGGACGCGATCAGACCGGCACCGCGCAGATGACCAATAAAATCGCGACTGATCTCCTTGCCGAAGAAAGACGACAACTCGGCGTGGGTGATCGGCTGGAAGTACGCCACACATCAGCACGAGCACCTCTGACTGCGTGAGGTCGGCAGCGCGCTCGTTACCCCCGATTGCACTGCGGATGGCGTCGGCATACGCCGCCCTGGTCAGATGTTTCCAGCCGCCGGCGACAGCGACCTGGTCATAGGGTCACCCTCTGACCAGGCTTCCAAATTACACACGCGGGAGTGTCTACAACAACTCAATACTGAGAGCTTCGCGCGATTGTGAATCGTCTTGCAGCCGCGTAACAAACGGTGTAACAAAGAGCGCGAAAAGTCGAATGTTTTCATGGGGATAGGCGTGAAATCGAAAGACGCCGGTCCGCCAAACCATTCTGGGCCTAGTTTATCGGCCAGAACCAGAGCACCTAGAGGGCCGAACATCTAGGGGCTCCTAACGCCTATTGCTCCACCGTGCCATGATTCTCCGACGCCTACCAGCCGTTGGCTTCCTTCGAGATCGGGCGAAGACATCAGCGACCACCCGAGTTTCTGTTGCGGCGGGAAGCACACGTCAAAACCCGAGTGGTCGTCTCATCCGGGCTCGCGTTCCGTGGCGGACACCAGCCCTCACGCCCAAACTGACTCGGTTGGATGGGGAACCGCTGTCGCTGGGAAGGCGTACCCCATTGAGCATTTCTGCACGACAACAAGCAACACGGCCGGCTTTGGCGTCGCCGTTAGCTCCGGCGAATCCGAACTCTATAGCGTCGATGTTTGGAGGACGCTGTGAATCGTTCAGGCGGGGCTCGAAAGAGCGCACGAAGACGCGGGATAATGATCCTGGCCGACGAGGCTACGTTCATCTTGCCCACGATGGCAAATCTATCCTAGTGGAAGTCAATCTTTTTTGGCAGTTGCGCGGTGTGGCTTTTCAGACTGATCAGCGCAGGCGTGTCGATTTTCGACGCTATGCGCCGGGCGAGTTCCCGCAGTTCGAAAAAGCCGTCAATACTCATCAGGCTCAACGGTGTGCCCGACGAAGTGTCCCACCGCAAAGGTTCTTTGTCTTGCCTGTACGAAGATCCGTTCATCTCGCAAATGGCGTCATAAATCGCCTGTGCGATCGACATTTCGGCACGGATACGCTCTGCGTCTTTTTGGCTATTCACGAGAATTTTCCCCCAAACCCGCGATCCCCCTTAGCCGGTTTCATTGGGCACCGCTAGATCACGCGGATGTGACACGTCGGATAAAATCGATTGTATGGCGGAGGGAGCCACGCCAGACTTGCGGGGTTGAATGGGCACTATTGCCACCACGCGCCGTGATTGATTGTTTGATTTCTGATTGATTATTTTTCAAAGGAATCTGTGGGGCAAGAATGAAACAAACACCCAAGGTCCTCTTATCCGCAGACGGCAAGCGACGCGTAGTCTTCTATGAAAACGATAATGGTCTTTTTCAATGGAGAGAACAGGGGTTCATTCCTCCAGACCCAGACCTCGGTCACCCGGACCCCGAATGGGGACCCACCAACCATATCCCATCTGGATATTTTGCGCGGCTCGACGTGGCTGAGGGAGAAGCACGCAAGATCGTCGGTTGGCCACGCGATGCCGACACAATCGGCAAACCAGTCGAATATGCCCATGTCGCGACTTATTATTTGCGTGCCCTGCAGGATCTCGATCCCGGCGCCGGTAAGGGCGAGAAAAATTATCAGTCTTGCCCTGCGCTCTGGCCAACCGAGCCGATGGCCGTCAACACGACGAATGCTGCGGCGTGATTGAGCTTGTCATCATGAGAGGTGAAGCCGAAACCAAAATTCTGCAGAAGCCACACCGGTGAGAGCGCGAGCACGAGGACACCGGCCAGTGTGACCAGAAAAGCAGCCCTTGCCGCGATGGGAAAAGATCTCGCACGCAACAAATGGGGTCACTCCTTTTATCAGAACCTAGAAGGCCGGTACTTCGAACATAGCGATCCGCATGTAGCGGCACATTGGGGAACAGAGTCCGTTGCCGCAGAGGGCCGGGCAAAAGCAAAATTGGGATCTAGCTAGCCCTCCGCGTTCAGGCGTCAACCACTCGATAGCTGAGCCGCTCACGTGCGATGGCGGCGCCTTTCTCTCGGTGTCTTCGCCTTTCTTAGCGAGGTCTCTACGCTGTGCGATCAACAGACGGATCCATCGGCGCACGGGTGCGCATCGCCTCTCTTTGCGCAGATCGGAAACCCGGCCGGCAATGCTCCGGATACGTTGATTGCCTCGCCGGGTCAGCCCATGCCCCACCAGACCAATTGCCAGGACCGGCTGTTCGCGCAACTCGCCGCGGCCGGCGGCACGGCAGAAGTCGATTTCGGTAATCTTGCGAAAAAATCCGGCCATTCCGCCATCAAGGAATTTGCCAGCCGCATGGTCGACGATCACTCAGCGGCAAACGAGAAACTGAAATCGCTTGCCGAAGCCGACAAGATCCCACTGCCGCAGGGGCTCGACGACGAGCACAAGCAGCTGCGCGCCAAGCTTGAAAAGCTCGAAGGGGCTGCGTTCGACCTCGCCTATATCAGCGGCCAGATCACCGATCACCAGAGGACCGCGCAGCTGCTCGAATGGGAGATTGGTTCGGGCCAGGATACCGACCTCCAGCATTTCGCCTCAGATACTTTGCCGATTGTGCTCGAGCATCTGCGGATGGCGCGCGACATCAAAGCAAAACTCGCAAGCCAAGCGCTCGCCGACGCCGCTTCGGGGCCGCCAAGAAGGTGAATGGGTTAGCGCGCGCCACGTAAAACGGCGGACCCAGTGCTTAAATTGCCCACGGGCCGGCCATGCAGTTTTGTCGCCTTGATGATGGAAACCTTCGCTCGCTCGCAGCTCATTCCCCACGAATTCCGGCTCAATGTCCCCGAAGATTCCCTTCAGTTCACGCCGCTGGAAGCTGCGCTTGCTTTGCAGAAGCCAGCACTAAATATCAGAGCCCAGCCCCGTGGCATTGCTGAGCTTGCATTCGGTGCCGAGCCAACGTCTTCCACCCAACACGTGCCGCTGGACAGCCCAGAGAGACCAACAGGCACGGGACAACAAAGCGGAGATCGCAGGAACAGCAACTTGATGCTGCCGACTGAAAGCTCGCGACCAACGAGGCCATAGCGGCCCATGGGGCCAGAGAAGTAGTCAAGGCGCTTCTCGTCGCCAACGCTGCCCTGGGCTGGCTCTAGCGGCCGCTACTTTGAGTCATGAGTTTAGCAGGGGATGGCACCGCCGAAGATGGTTCCAGCGACACCGAACAGGTTCGCGGCAGAGGAAGGCAGTCAGCATGCGAGAGAGCTCCTGCCGCAGCAGAAGGCTCCCAATTCATTGTGGTCACCGCCTTCGACGCCGACGAGACCGGGCACCTTCAGGCTGTCTTCGGTCCAGCAGAGCAGCAGTCGGAAGATCGGGCAGTAAGGACCGCGAACGCTCTTGCGAGCAAACATGCCGCGGCTATTGCGTGGTCCCATGATGCTAACTCGGCGGGGCGAATACGGCGAGCCGACGACCCTCTTTGTTCGAGGCGACGTGCCCGACTGGAGTGACGGGCTGCGCGTCCGACGCCAGGCACCGCTCAGCCAAGTGCAGCAGATCAGCGCTTGGCAGAGTCGCTGTCCGTTTCGGCCCTCGCGAGGAACTCCTCGGTTGTCGACGGAAGATGGTCTTTCAACCATTCCGCCATGGCGACCTCCTCTCGCAGGTTCTCTTCGCAAGCCCGCACGACCTCGGTTTCGCCCAGCGATTCAGCGGCGGCAATGAGGATCGTGTAGGAGGCGATTTCCATGTGTTCGAACGTGTAGCTCGCAAGGGAGCCCTTCATCACCTCGTCGCCTGCGAAGACGCCACTCAAGGATTGCGCCAGGGCAGTCAACTTTCCGCCAGCATCCTTCATAGTGGATGAACCCTCATCCATCCCGTCGAGACAGGCTTTCAGCCGAGCAGCCTGTTCCCTCGTTTCATCAAGGTGCAGACGCATTCGATCGCTGAGTTCCGGATAGTTCTCAATACGGCTTAGCTGCCCGTTCAACATTGTTTCGGCCTGCTCTTCCATGGCATGAGCGTCCCGAAGCCATTGCACCAGCCATTCTCGCGACTCTGACATTTGAAATCTCCTTTGTGACAAAAGAGAACTGCCGAACTGTGAGATTGTTCCTAGTTAAGCGGGCCTAGGTCTTCTCGCCCTTGAAATGCTTCACACAGCCTTGACGCACGGCTGAACGGCCCTGCGAAGCTACGCGTTTTTTGATGTCCTTAGATGCCGGTCTGACATGCTCCTGACGCCCTTCCAGTGATTGGGCCGGCAGTCGGAAACAAACCCGGAGCGCTACTCACGGGACCGTAGCACCCCCTCCTCCTTGGCAGCAGCCTCGAAGGCCTGACGGATATCCATCGGGGTCGCCCGGTTCTCAAACGCGTCAACGCAGGCCTGGACCGCCTCCTCCACTTAGGTCCACGCTTGGACCACTTCATGAGTTCCTCGGCTGCACCCTCTAGGTGGTTTACTCCGTAGGCCCGGTCGGTCTTGACGTACACCGGCGGGGAGAACCAATAGGTAACCATTAGGGGAATGTAGGGCGGCTATAGAGCTTCGTCGCCTCTGGCCTTACCAATCGCCTCGAGTAATTAAGCTAGGGTTGGCTTAGCTCTGTGTCGACTGGCCCAAACAGCTTCTGTACATGACGACGATTGTCTTCGGTTCCGATCAACTCCCGAACGGCGTCTGCAAGGGACTTATGCCCAGCTATGTCGCGCTTTATCATGTCGGCCGAGGTTCCCCGCCTTTGGCGTAACCCGCAGATCAGGGAATGGTTGCATTAGGGGAACAAATGCAGGTCCACGTCGGTTAAAGACTTGCAGCGGTCGATCCGTCTCGGTGCAGCCACTGTCGAGGTCCGTCGCCAATTCCTCTCGGTGGCGGACCTCCAATGATAGTTATAGCGGGACTAAAAAGTAGGCCCAATCTCGCGCTCCAGGGCGACGCGGGCCTTCCGTAACGAGACGAGCAGCCGCTCCAGTAGGCCTTTCCAATTCGGATACTAGGCCGAAACGCTCAACGATCCGGTCCTGTATCGACACTACGGTTTCATAACGAGCTACAAGGCTCGTGAGGACTTCCTGATGATCGGAGGTCATACGCTGCCCGTTCTGGGCAGGGAGCGGGCATCAAGCTTAAGGCGTTCATGAAGAACGGTCTCATCGAACTCGCCGTCCGAGAACAGTGCCATTACGCTCACGCTCAGGCGCTCCGCCTGCATGCTACTAACGGAGATACCTGCCTCGGCGCAGACACGATCAAAGACCTGCTTCAACAAAGCCAGGTCGCTGGGATAGTCAATGCCACTCATTGAGCTGGTGTTACTGACCATAGCTGTTCCTCCCATTAGGGCGGAAGCGTGGCCGTCGCTCAACGGCGATGCCCATGATGTAAATCGCCGATGGAAGCAGACTACTCCGATTCATGCGGAGAGTCTGGGAAAGGGCTGCTAGAGTTCTGCTCACCGAAGTCGCGCCTCCCGAGACAGAACCCAAGCAGCGATCCTTGGGTCAATTCCTAAAGAAATCAAGAGTTGGAAACGTACCAAACAGAGGATGGGGATGTTTGGTAGTCAGTGAGGCGCTTTCTATGGACACGCTCAAGTGGCTTCTCAGCTGCTGAACTGCGGCATGCACTAAATCGCCACCTGTGTTCCGATCTCGACCACACGTCCGGTCGGGATCTGGAAATACTCCGTCGCGTCGGCGGCCGTGCGCGCCAAGCCGATGAACAGCTTGTCCTGCCACACCGGCATGCCGGAATTGGGCGACGCCTTGAGCGAGCGACGCGACAGGAAGAAAGAGGTCGTCATGATGTCGAACTTCCAGCCCTGCTTGCGGCAGATCGCCAGCGCACGCGGAATGTTGGGCTGTTCCATGTAGCCGAAGGTCAGCGTCACCCGCATGAACAGCTCATTGATCGTTTCCATCTTGACGCGGTCACTGTCGGGCACGACGGGCTGCGGCGCCGTCACCACCGAGAGGATGACATTCTGTTCATGCAGCACCTTGTAGTGCTTCAGGCTGTGCATCAACGCGGTCGGCGCGCTGGCGGGATCGCTGGTCAGGAACACGGCCGTACCGGACATCAGCTGCGGTTTCCTCTTCAACAGATTGCCTGCAAGGAAATCCAGCGGGATCTCGTTCCGGCGGGTCTTTTCGAACAAATAGCGGGTGCCGCGGATCCAGGTCCACATGGTCAGCACAATAACCGCGGCAATGGCAAGCGAGGACCAGCCCCCTTCAAACACCTTGACGATGTTGGCTGCAAAGAAGCCGGTATCGACGAAGGCGAACACCGCCATCAGGGCGACCGCGACGCCGAGCGGCCATTTCCAGATGCGCGTCATGACGACATAAAGCAGTATGTTCGTCACCAGCATGTTGCCTGTCACCGAAATGCCGTAGGCCGAGGCAAGCTTGCTGGATTCGCCAAAGCCGACCACCAGCAGCATCACCACGAGCGCCAGCATCAGGTTGATGCGCGGCAGATAGATCTGGCCCGACTGTTTTTCCGACGTATGCAGGATTTCCAGGCGCGGCAGCATGTTGAGCTGCACTGCTTGCCTGGTCAGCGAGAAAGCGCCGGAGATTACCGCCTGGCTGGCGATCACGGTCGCCGCCGTCGCCAGCACCACCATCGGGATAAGCATCCAGCCTTCGTTCATCTCGAAGAAGGGATGACCGACGACACCGCCATTCGCCAGCACGAAGGCGCCTTGCCCGACATAGTTGAGCAACAGGCAAGGAAACACGATGGCCAGCCAGGCAAGCACGATCGGCTTGCGCCCGAAATGGCCAAGGTCGGCATAGAGCGCCTCAGCGCCGGTGACGGCGAGAAAAACCGCACCAACCGTGACGAAGGCGACTTCGGGCGAGTTGATCAGGAATGACACGATATAATGCGGGCTGATTGCCAGCAGGATTTCCGGGTCGTCCATGATGTGGTTGAGGCCGGAAAGGCCGATGGCCAGGAACCACAGCGCGGTAACGGGCCCGAACACCAATCCTACGCCGCCGGTGCCAAACCGCTGTACCGCAAACACGACCGCCAGAATGGCCAGTGTCAGCGGCACCACATAGGGCTGGAATGTCGGCGTGACGACATTCATACCTTCGACCGCCGACAGCACCGAGATCGCCGGCGTAATGACTGCGTCGCCGAAAAAAAGCGCCGCGCCGACAATGCCGATGCCGAGGATCACCGCCGAGCGCGTCGGGAAACTGTTGCGCGCCAGCGCCATCAGCGACAGCACCCCGCCCTCGCCGCGATTGTCGGCACGGAGCACGAACATGATGTATTTGATGGTGACGGTGATCGTCAGCGACCAGATGATCAGCGAGAGTACGCCGAGGATGTCGCCACGGTTGGCGACGTTGCCACCGGCCGATGCGTGCAACGCCTCTCGGAATGCATAGATCGGGCTGGTGCCGATATCGCCGTAAACCACGCCCAACGCGCCCAGCATCAGCACCTTGGTGCTGTGCTGCTCGACCTCAGAATGGCTCGATTGTTCGACAGGTTCTGCCTCGTTACCAGCATTGGTAAGGGCCATGGACGACACTCCGATAAGCGGGCGGTGCTCTACGCTTGCTGCACTGCAATATCAAGTGCCGTCACGTAATGTCTGCGTCTCGGTATTGCCTATCGCTCGTCGGCTTCGCAGACTCGTCAGCGCCGAAGCGGCTTGGGAATTTTTGCGAGACTATGCTGAAGCTCCGGGAGCAACGCTGCCCCGAGCCAGTATCGGATTTTTGAGACTGCCCGCATAGTGGAATAGTTTGGCTGCCCTTCGCCGCAAACCTACTCGAGCTCCGCGCAGCCGGTATCGCTCGGTCGTGTTATAGCGCGGCCGACGGGCACCTTTTCAGTCTTTTGCCTGAGCTGGCGGAACTCTGAGACATTGACGTCGGTGGAATCGCCCCAGACCTCGCTCAATAGAAATTGGTGGGTGAGAACCTTGCCGGCTTGCTGTACCAGGCTGAGCGGTGCGGCGGAGCGCCAGTTCCCTACGCCCTCAGGTTACCCCGCGAGAAGTAATTCTTGATGGCGCGGTGGCGGTGCTGGGGATATTGACCTTGCCTTCCTCGAGCCGCTTGATTAGGTCGATGCTCGGGCGCGCGAGCTCAGATGCCGAGAGCTTAAATTAACGCTGTAGCCGTGTAACAGACTGTGTAACAAATGCCGCGAAAAGCTCAATATTTTCAAGGACGTAAGCGTCAAGTCGAAAGACGCTCTCTCCGCCATTGTCCCCAGAGCTTTCTTGACTGCCTGATTCCGCTGGCTTTCTTGGAGCTGGCCGAGTTGCCTGTGCCACACGCTGGTGCCCCAGCCCCGATAAGAAATCTTCTCATTCTTGCCTGCACAGAGGTGGAGATGCACTGGCGCGGTGTGCTTGAGGCAAATGGACTATCGGGCAAATTCACCACGCTAAATTATGTCGCCCTTCAAAGTGCAATGCGGCTGGGTGAGTTTGGAATTTTGCTTCCATACTATCCATGGATGAAGGAGGTGAGATCCTTTGAGGGTTGGGACAGCGCCCGCCCAACGGAGTCGCTACCTTGGTATCGGGCATACAACGCAGTGAAACATGATCGTGAAGGAAGTTTTGAAGAGGGGACTCTGTCTCACGCTGTCGATGCTGTCGTTGCCTGCGCCGTCATGCTGATCGCCCAATTTGGACAGATGGAAGCATTTCGTTGGCGGTCAGAGTTTGGCTACTTCTTTCAAGTAGCATCTAAGCCGAACTGGAAGATCTCGGAATCGTACATCCACCCTTATGACGGTCATTCGACAGGACTGACGCCTGTCCTGTACCCATTCTCAGAATCGGCCGTTCGCTCTAGGCAGCGAAGCACTTTTGGACCGGATTACCGAGCAAACCGGAAAAGCCGTGAAATCGGGAAAACGCGGCAGGCGGGGAAAAGAAAAAGGTGCACTGTCACCGTAATTGCGAGCAGGTTTGATCCCTGTGTCGCATACTAGTTCATTGGCCATACGACGATCAAGCGGCTGCTCAAACGCTCTTGTACCAAGCTAATTCGGTAACTGGCGGCTACGCGGCCGGGATAAACGCATATCCCTGCCCTTCCTTAGCTATTCTACCGAGGCCTGGTCGACCTAGGTGAGCGCCGGCTAGCCAAGTATTTGCATCCGCTGCGTCTTGGAGCAACTTGATCCGGCTAGCCCTCGCTATGGACTCGTCATCGTCATAGGCCTAAGTAAGCTCGGGACGGGCAAACTGTGCAGCAGGAACGTGGATCAGGTCGCCGCAGAACAAGATATCGTCCTCGCCAGTGCTGAGGAGATAACCCATATGGCCCGGAGCATGCCCAGGTATTGCCACCGCCAGCAAATGATCGGCCAGCCGGTCTCCTCCGTTAATTGGGGCAAGGAGTGGACGAAACTCCGCTAGTTTTGGCTCGGCAAGAAACCCCTCAACGGCGTCCTCCCCAATCATGATCTTGCTCAGGTTGTTAAATGCTCGTCGGCCGTCAGGCGTAAGAAGACCATTGATGTGGTCGCCATGAGCGTGGGTAAGGGCGACCATAGTGATCGATGACGTGTCGATATCTGCCTCCGCCATCGCTTCCTCAAGGTGACCCATGGACGGGTCCCAACTCCCTCCCGCTCCACAATCAATCAAAATGCGGTCGATGCCAGAGTGATCGAATAGGAAGCAGTTTACCGACAATCGAACGAGCGAACCTTCCCGCTGAGGCCATTCGGTCTGCCTACATATTCTGTTGTTCGGATATCTGAGGGATTCGGCGGGCAGGTCGACATATCCGTCAGAGAGTGACCAAATCTTCCATGATCCCGAAACGCAGCCCAAGGTATTGGCGCTTTGTGATAGAAATTCCACGGACAACCTGCCAAGCGGGTGATTCAATTTTGTAAAGCGGACACTGAAGCCACTACGTTTTCGAAGTCATCACTTTCTGAACGATCTTCCAGGTCCCGTTAACCTTTAAACATGACAACATGTCTGTGAAGTAACGTGGCGGAATTTGCAATTAGACGCAAATTTCTCAGCATCCATTTCATAGGCAGCGTCGAAATATGTATGCGCTAGGGAGCGCAAGGCACGAACATCGGTATCCATAGCCGTCCCGAAAAAGTTGTTACACCGAACCGATTCAGGCGCCCAGCTATCCCGTGCCGAGCGTCAAGCAGGTCGAAACGTGCGGAAAGTTCCTCACGTCTCCTTGTTGGCCAAACCTAGAACAAAGCGGCTTAGGAGACTAGGCGTGTTGCATGGGATGGGGTCATGAGTGATATTCATAAATCATGAGACACGAACTGAACGAACTCGCTACGTTTGCAGTCGTCGCCAGCGAACGAAGCTTTACGCGGGCCGCGGTAAAGCTAGGTGTGTCCCAGTCTGCCCTGAGCCACACGATCCGGGGACTTGAACAACGACTCGAGTTGCAACTCCTTGCTCGAACAACCAAGAGCGTTGCGCCAACCGCCGCAGGGGCAGCTCTTTTGGAAGACTTGTCTCCGGCACTTGAGCAAATTGCTCGTGCCCTAAACAAAGCCCGAAGCGTTCGCCACCGACCTGCGGGGCGCCTTCGAATTGTAATGTCACGGTCGGCGGCGGTGATGGTATTGCTGCCGAGGCTGACGGCATTCGCTGAGGCCTATCCTGACATCGTTCTTGACGTTGTTACTGTCACTGGCCCTGTAGACCTCGTTGCGGGCGAGTTCGATGCCGGTATTCAACTCGGCGAGTACGTTCAAAAGGATATGATCGCGGTGCGCGTCACGCAGGAGCTGCGATTGGCGGTGGTCGGATCGCCTGGCTATTTTGCGTCACGAAACATTCCTCAGAAGCCCAAGGATCTAAATGACCATCGATGCATAGGCCTGCGTCTTCCGGGCGGTCCGTATCGTTGGGAGTTCGAGCAAGGACGAAAGGCGGTTACGATCGGCGTCAACGGCCCGCTCATAATCGATGATACCAACCTAGTGATTCAGGCGGCGCTCGCTGGAGTCGGCCTCGGACTCGCATTTGAAGACCAGGTCGCAGAGTATGTTGCGAATCACCGCCTTGTTCGTGTGCTGGGGGACTGGACGCCGCCAATTCCCGGCTTCTTCATGTATTACCCCAGTCGCCGGCATCAGCCTGCTGCGCTGTCTGCACTAGTGAACGCGCTGCGACTCTCTTAACAAGAGTCAGCGCGCGAAGACCGGTAATCGTGGCGATCGGAACTGGCGTGTGGAGTGCGCAAGTCATCGCGCGGGCTTTACGCGTGAACTCCAGAATTACGGTGACAGTGCTGCCATGTTTGCTCGGCTGTCGCTGTGTGTAAATTGAACGCATGGCTCGACTTGCATTGCCGCGCCGCCGATGTCGGCATTTGCTTGGCCGATCGGCAGCGAAGCACTTCTGGACCGGATTGCCGAGCAAACCAGAAAAGCCGTGACATCGGGAAAACGCGGCAGGCGGGCGGCCCGGCAGCCTATTGGGGGTGACCGGCCGGCTACCGGGCCTAACCGGCTTGCGCCGGCTGATGAAAACATGCGCTAACGCTAATATAATTGCAACATCGAGATGCCGGTGCGTCCAGCGAGGTTGACGATCTGGACTCCTGCCCCAAAAGGATGGTGGGCTGGTTGGCGCCGCCTCCATGTAGAACATGCGCGTCCGCGCCGAAACGCGCTAACGAAGACGCCGTAGGTGATCGACAAGCGCGCGCAGCTTCGGCGCCACGTTGCGACGGCTCGGATAATAGAGGTAGAAGCCGGCAAAGCGCGGGCAATAGTCCTCGAGAACCGGTACCAGCTCGCCTCGATCGATCCACGGGCGAAAGCTCTCCTCCATGCCGAAGGTGATGCCGGCGCCGGCGATGGCGAGCTTAATCATCAGCGCCATGTCGTTGGTCGTGATCTCCGGCGCAACGGCAACGCTGAACTCCTTGCCGTTCTCGGCGAATTCCCAGCGATAGGGTGCGACCTTCGGTGCACGGCGCCAGCCGATGCAGCGATGGCCCGCGAGCTCCCTCGGATGCGAAGGCGCCCCAAACCGATCGCGATAGGCCGGCGCACAGACGGCCAGCTGCCGCTCGTCACCGGCGACAGACACCGCGATCATGTCCTGCTCTATCACTTCGCCGAGCCTGACGCCGGCATCGTATCCCTCTGCCACGATATCGAATTCCTCGTCCGTTACCGTGATGTCGATCTGAACCTCCGGATTGCCTTCGGCAAAGGTCGCCAGGAACGACCCTGAAAGAAAGCGCTCGGCGATCGACGAGACGGCAAGCCGCAGCTGCCCGCGCGGGCGCTCGCGCAGGTTCCCGGTGGTCTCGATTGCCGCGCGCATGTCGGCAATGGCGGGCGCTATCTCGGCGTAGAGGCGTTCGCCGGCCTCGGTCAGGCTGACGCTTCGCGTCGTGCGCCGGACAAGCGCAATACCAAGCGTCTCTTCCAGCCGCTTCATCGTCTGGCTCACCGCCGAGCGGGTGACGCCCATGCGGTCCGCAGCCCCGCGAAAGCTCCGCTCCTCGGCGACGAGGGCGAAGACGGCGAGCGCATTGAGATCCGGCTGCATTGGTTAGCTGTGCTTTCCACACTGGGAAGGAATGGCCGTCTTATCGCAACAATGAAACAGATCCATCTTCGTGGCAACCGCTGCATGGCGGTTCGCAGATCAACCAGACGGAGACGAAACATGTCCCTCAACAAAGTTGTGCTCATCACCGGAGCTTCGAGCGGCATTGGCGCCGCCATCGGCCGGGAGCTCGGTGCTGTCGGAGCAAAGGTCATGCTCGGTGCGCGCCGCACCGATCGGCTGGACGCGCTCGCGGAAGAGATCAGGGCCAACGGCGGGGAGGCAATGACACGCCGCCTCGACGTGGCGGACCGTGCCGATGTCGCCGCCTTTGCCGAGGCGGCGCGCCGGGCTTGGGGATGCGTCGACGTGATCGTCAACAATGCCGGCGTCATGCCGTTGTCGCTGATGGCCTCGATGAAGGTGGACGAGTGGGATCGAATGGTCGACGTCAACATCAAGGGCGTGCTCTACGGCATCGCAGCGGTGCTGCCGGAGATGACGGCCAGAGGCTCCGGCCATGTTATCAACATCGCCTCGATCGGCGCGCTTTCGGTGTCGCCGACAGCCGCTGTCTATTGCGCAACCAAATACGCGGTCCGCGCCATCTCCGATGGCTTGCGGCAGGAGCACGACAATATCCGCGTCACCTGCATCCATCCCGGCGTGGTCGAGAGCGAGCTTGCCGACACGATCACCGATCCGGTGGCGGCGGAAGCGATGAAGACCTATCGCGCCATTGCGCTGCAGCCCGATGCGATCGGCCGTGCCGTGCGCTTTGCCATCGAACAGCCGGACGATGTCGATGTGAGCGAGATCGTCGTCCGGCCGACAGCCAACAAATAGGGAGGCAAAAATGGATTTTCGTATTCACGGCTCGTACATCGTGATTGCCGCCGGGTTGCTGCTCGGCGCGGTTCTATGCACTGAATATCGGCGTGTCCGAGGGGAACTGACGGAAGTCATCTACATGGTGACGGTTCCGGCCGGATTCCCCCGCGCGATCACAGCATCCCAAGCGCTCTCCAAGCTGTTTGCCGAGCGTCGCGCCGCTCCCGGCAAACAACCCTGAGGAGCTGTCCCATGAAGCCGATTTCAATACTTGCCGCTGCCGTGCTTCTCGCCGGCGCAGCCATCTTACCCATACAGAAAGGCCTCGCCCAGATGAATATCGAGCAAACCGCTACCCAGGTTCCGGAAAGCCACCCGTATGTCGGGATGTGGGTCACAGCCGATGGCCATATCCGCCACAACTTGCTTCCAAACGGTCGCTATGACGAAGCGCGCGGAAACCGTGAGAGCGCATACCAGGGGCGCTATGAGATCCGAGCCAATCATATCGATTACTGGGACGACACCGGCTTCACAGCCGATGGCGAATTTATCGACGGCGTGCTGCACCATGCAGGCATGATCTTGTATCAGGAGAAGTAGGTGACGTTCGTCGAATCTCGATAAAAAGGTTACCGCTGCACCATATGGCATTATGTCATTTGGTGCGAAGCCAGAAACAGGGGGCTCACCTTGCCGACCGAACCGCGTTCTCCACGGCTTGCAGTGCTGATCGACGCAGACAATGCCTCGGCCAAGATTGCCGACGGGTTGTTCGAGGAAATCGCAAAGATCGGCGAGGCAAGCGTTCGTCGCATCTATGGCGATTTCTCCAGCACCCGTTCGAAGGCGTGGGCGGATGTGCTGTCGAAGCACGCGATCATCCCGCAGCAGCAGTTCGCTTACACCACCGGCAAGAACGCATCCGACATCACGCTCGTCATCGACGCGATGGACCTTCTTCACAGCGGACGGTTCGAAGGCTTCTGTCTGGTGTCCTCCGACAGCGATTTCACCCGCCTTGCCGCTCGCATCAGGGAGCATGGGATCGACGTTTATGGGTTTGGCGAGCAGAAGACACCGGAGAGTTTTCGGCAGGCATGCCGCCGGTTCGTGTATACCGAGAACCTGCTTCCGACCGCGCCAGCCAACGCTCAGGATGCGACGCCGACGAAATCTTTGCAGCCGCCCAGCGCCGCGACGCCGGTTATCACCAAGGTCATCTCGCAGATGGAAACCGAGGACGGCTGGGTGCCGCTCGGCATTGTAGGCAATCAGCTCGCCAATCTGGCATCGGACTTCGATCCCAGAACCTTCGGCTTCCGCAAGCTGAGCGATCTCGTGCGGAAGACCAATGCCTTTGAGATCGATCATCCCGAGGGTGGAGCGATGCGCATAAGGATCAAACCGGCTGCGAGGAGCCGAGAGAAATCGAAATCGGCCACGTCGCGTTAAGCCCCCACGAAAGGTGACCGTTCCCGGTCCGATTTGGCCCCTGGTCGGACCACTATTTCGCTGGCGGAAACCACCATTCGGCGTATCATTCTCGTCGAAGAGGGCTCGTGGTGGAGAGGCCGATGAACGTCGTTTCGAGAGCGTCTGTCGTTGACTTGACGGCCCAGGAACTAGTTTCGTCTGCGCTTTCAAAATTCCGCGCAGGCGACACCATATCGACCAGAGCCGCAATAGATGCCATCCGCCGAGCAGACCCAACTTGTGAGGACAGCGACGACCATCTGGTCGAGCTTGTCGTCATGACCGCAATTGGTAGGACCATGGGGGTCGTGTTCGACCATCGGTCCCGCTAATGCCTGTCGCCCTGCCCGCAACGAGCTTGCTCACGATCTAAACTACACCGGCGACAGGAACGACTCTGGAATCATGAGTTTGTGACCGGATGGATCACGCCATTCGTCATCGGAACGAATATCCCGTTGCGCCGTTCTCTCGTTGGAGTTGAGGAGTGGCGTTAATGCGTGATGAACAATTCGACGTTCCCGTGACAATCGAGAGCGAAGGGATCGGACATTCCCTCTCTGTGACGAGGACGGTCCAGGCGGCCTCGCTTCTGGTCGACAAGTGGCCAGACGAAAAGCGCGGGCCGAAATATCGCGCGGCCTTGAAAGCCATGATGGATGCGCTGGAGCAGCGACGGGCGGTTGGCAGTGCGCGGCGGGCATTCACGGCCGCCGCCAAGGAAGCCCATGTGTTTGTGCGCGAAGGACGGCACTAAGGAACCTCACGAAATCTCCGTCGTTATGCTCAAGGTCGAAACGAGGAGAACTGCCATGGCCGACGACAAGACCAAGACCGACAACCGCGATCGCTCACAAGTTGCCGGCGACGAAGACTATGAGGTGAGGCATCTCGCCGAGGAAGCCGGCATCACTCCCGACCAGGCACGCACGCTGATCAAGCGTCACGGCACCGACCGCAAGGTGCTGAACGAAATCGCCGAGAGCATAAAGGCGTTGTGATGGCTGACAAGAAGACCGCAATGGCCGATCGGAAGAAACGCGAGCCGGACGACAAGGAGGCCCTGCGCCTGGCCGAGACCACCGACGTTTCTCCCAACCAAGCGAAGGATCTGATGCGCAAGCACGGCAAGGACAGCGCCAAGATCGAGAAGGAAGCCAAGAACTTCAAGGCCGAAGGCTGAACCGCCGATTGGTGGAACATCCGCCTTTCGCCGCGTCCCTTGCATCACTGTCGCACGCGGCCGGCCAGCCGCACGCTCCGGCATGGCGTCGTGGCCAGCTTCTCGCGCCGGGCGCACGACTGTCCCAGCCACCTTGTCCTGAAACGCCGTACTTCTGTTGAGGTCGCGACGGCGAAATCCTTATAGGATTTTTATTTCTTTCCCCTCTGCCACGTCTCGAACCTTGATGGTGTTTCGAGCCATATTCTACCGGGAATACACATCTCGGTCATTCTGCCGTTGTGGCGGAACGCTTCCGCATGATTCGGCCTGCCGCCAGCAGGAGAAGCGAAAACAAACGAAAATAAGGAACATGCACGATGGACATCATCGTTCTCGGAATAGGGGTTTTGTTCTTCGCCCTTTCTTTCGCCTACATCAAAGCCTGCGACAATCTTTAAGCGGAAGGATCGCAACATGCTTCTCGACTATGTCCTCGGTGGCGGCGTGACTTTGTTCCTCATCGCCTATCTCACCTACGCCCTCGTTCGCCCAGAACGCTTCTGACAACAACTGGCGCCAGGCACGGAAAGATATATTTCAATGACTCTCAACGGATGGATGCAGATCCTCGTCTATTGCGGGATCGTCATTTTGCTCGTGAAGCCGCTCGGCGGCTACATGTATCGCGTTTTCAGCGGCAAACGCACATTCCTCTCGCCGATTTTAGGTCCTCTCGAGCGGAGCCTTTATCGCATCTCGGGAACCAACGAGCGCGAGGAGCAGCACTGGACCTCCTATGCGGCAGCCTTGCTGTTCTTCAATCTGGCCGGCTTCCTGGTGCTTTACTTCCTGCAACGGCTGCAAGGCAGCCTGCCTTACAATCCGGCCGGCATGACCGCCGTCGAACCCGGGCTCGCCTTCAACACCGCGGCCAGCTTCATGACCAACACCAACTGGCAGAACTACGGCGGCGAAAGCACGATGTCCTATCTCGTGCAGATGGCCGGCCTCACCGTGCAGAACTTCCTGTCCGCGGCAACCGGTATCGCCATCGCCGTCGCGCTGATCCGCGGCTTCGCCAAGGCTTCCGGCAAATCGATCGGCAATTTCTGGGTCGATATGACCCGGTCCACCCTTTACCTGCTGTTGCCGCTCTGCGTCCTGCTGACGCTGGTTTATGTCTATCTCGGCATGCCGCAGACGCTCGGCGCCTATATCAACGCAACGACGCTGGAAGGCGCGCAGCAAACGATCGCAGTCGGGCCTGTCGCCTCGCAGATCGCCATCAAGATGCTTGGCACCAATGGCGGCGGCTTCTTCAACGCCAATGCCGCGCATCCCTTCGAAAATCCCAATGCGATCTCGAACCTGATCCAGATGGTGACGATCTTCGCCATCGGCGCGGCACTGACCAACGTCTTCGGCCGCATGGTCGGCAACCAGCGCCAGGGTTGGGCGATCTTGACCGCGATGGGCGTCCTGTTCATCGCCGACGTCGCCGTCTGCTACTGGGCGGAAGCCGCAGGCAATCCGCTGGTTCACGCGCTGGGCATCGACGGCGGCAATATGGAAGGCAAGGAAACCCGTTTCGGTATCGCTTTATCGGCGCTGTTTGCGGTCATCACCACGGCCGCGTCCTGCGGCGCCGTCAACGCCATGCATGACAGCTTCACCGCGCTCGGCGGCATGATCCCGATCATCAATATGCAACTCGGCGAGGTCATTGTCGGCGGTGTCGGCGCCGGTCTCTACGGCATCCTCATGTACATCGTAATCGCCGTCTTCGTCGCCGGGCTGATGGTCGGACGCACGCCCGAATATCTCGGCAAGAAAATCGAGGCCAAGGAGATCAAGATGGCAATGCTGGCCATCCTCTGCCTGCCGCTGGCGATGCTGATCTTCACCGCCATCGCGGTGGTGCTGCCGACAGGCGTCGCCTCCATCGCCAATGCCGGCCCGCACGGCTTCTCCGAGGTTCTCTATGCCTACACCTCGGCTGCCGCCAACAACGGCTCGGCCTTTGGCGGCCTGACCGGCAACACGCCCTGGTACAACATCACGCTCGGCATCGGCATGCTGATGGGCCGCTTCCTGGTCATCATCCCGGCTCTGGCAATCGCCGGTTCGCTGGTCGCCAAGAAGACGGCCCCCGCCTCCGCCGGCACCTTCCCGACCGACGGGCCGCTGTTCGTCGGGCTGTTGGTGGGCGTCATCCTGATCGTCGGCGGCCTCACCTTCTTCCCGGCGCTGGCGGTCGGACCGATCGTCGAGCACCTGGCTGGCATCCACGGGCAGACATTCTGAAACCGCCCCACCTTGGATCCCCGCCTTGGATCAATGTCATGTCCTGGTTCGAAACCATTCGTCGCAAGATCCGGCATCGAGCCGATCGGAAGGGGGAGGCAACCCCTCCTCCTTTCCCGACCATGTCCACCTTCCTTGGCATCGCGGCAGTCATGATCGTGATCTGGTTGCTGGCCTACGGGCTTCCGCATCTGCTTTCGGCATCCGATCGATCGGTGCCGTCCAACAACATCGACACTGGAGCCACTAAATGAGCCAGTCCAAATCCGCTGTTATCATGGATGCCCGCATCCTGCTGCCCGCCATCGGCGGCGCCTTCAGGAAGCTGAACCCGCGCACCTTGATGCGGAATCCGGTGATGTTCGTCGTCGCCGTCGTCTCGGCGCTCACGTCAGTCCTGTTCGTCAAGGATCTTGTCACCGGCGGCGGCGATCTCGGCTTCTCCCTGCAGATCATTATCTGGCTGTGGTTCACCGTGCTTTTCGCCAACTTCGCCGAAGCGGTCGCCGAGGGCCGAGGCAAGGCGCAGGCCGATTCGCTGCGCAAGGCGCGCACCGAGACCCAGGCCAAGCTGTTGACCGGCGACGACCGCACCAAGTTCAAGCTGGTGCCCGGCACCAGCCTCAAGGTCGGCGACGCGGTGCTCGTCGAGGCCGGAGACATCATTCCGTCGGACGGCGAGGTGATCGAAGGCGTCGCTTCGGTCAACGAGGCGGCGATCACCGGCGAATCCGCCCCGGTCATTCGAGAATCCGGCGGCGATCGTTCTGCGGTGACCGGCGGCACGCAGGTGTTGTCCGACTGGATCCGCGTGCGCATCACCGCCGCCTCCGGCCATACGTTCCTCGACCGCATGATTTCGCTGGTCGAAGGCGCCGAGCGCCAGAAGACACCCAACGAGATCGCGCTCAACATCCTGCTGGTCGGCATGACGTTGATCTTCGTGCTGGCGACGGCGACGATCCCGAGTTTCGCCTCCTATTCGGGCGGCTACATCTCGGTGACCGTGCTCGTCGCCCTGTTCGTGACCTTGATCCCGACGACGATCGGTGCGCTGCTTTCAGCCATCGGCATCGCCGGCATGGATCGCCTGGTGCGGTTCAATGTATTGGCCATGTCGGGTCGCGCCGTCGAGGCGGCGGGCGATGTCGACACACTGTTGCTCGACAAGACCGGAACGATCACGCTCGGCAATCGCCAGGCGACGGAATTTCGTCCGGTCAAAGGCGTCACCGAGCAGGAATTGGCCGACGCGGCGCAGCTCGCTTCGCTCGCTGACGAGACGCCGGAAGGCCGCTCCATCGTCGTGCTGGCCAAGGAGAAATACGCCATCCGCGCCCGCGACATGGCAACACTGCATGCCACTTTCGTGCCCTTCACCGCACAAACCCGCATGAGCGGCGTCGACATCGATGGCTCATCGGTTCGCAAGGGCGCGGTCGATTCCGTGCTCGCCCATGTCAATCAGTCGACCGTCGCCACCCATGCCACGCGCCCCAGCAGCGACACCGTCCGCGACCTGCAGGCAATCGCCGACGACATCGCCAAATCCGGTGGCACGCCGCTGGCGGTCGAGCGCGACGGACGCCTGCTCGGCGTCGTCCATCTCAAGGACATCGTCAAGGGCGGCATCAGGGAACGGTTCGCCGAACTGCGCAAGATGGGCATCCGAACGGTGATGATCACCGGCGACAATCCGATGACGGCGGCGGCGATCGCGGCGGAAGCCGGCGTCGACGACTTCCTTGCCCAGGCGACGCCCGAGGATAAGCTGAAGCTGATCCGCGACGAACAGGCCAAGGGCAAGCTCGTCGCCATGTGCGGCGACGGCACCAATGATGCGCCCGCCCTTGCCCAGGCCGATGTCGGCGTTGCCATGAACACCGGCACGGTCGCCGCGCGCGAAGCCGGCAACATGGTCGACCTCGATAGCGATCCGACCAAGCTGATCGAGATCGTCGAAATCGGCAAGGCGCTGCTGATGACGCGCGGCTCGCTGACGACCTTCTCGATCGCCAACGACGTGGCCAAATACTTCGCCATCATCCCGGCCATCTTCGCCGTCTTCTACATCGCGCCGGGGCAGACGTCAGGCCCGCTGCAGGCGCTCAACATCATGCATCTGGCAACGCCGCAGAGCGCCATTCTCTCGGCCATCATCTTCAACGCGCTGATCATCATCGCGCTGATCCCGCTGTCGCTGAGAGGCGTCAAGTATCGCGCCATCGGCGCCGGCGCGCTGCTCAGCCGCAACCTTCTTGTCTATGGCCTCGGCGGTATCATTGTCCCCTTCGTCGGCATCAAGGCGATCGACATGGCCATCACCGCGCTTGGCCTCGCATAAGGAATTACGTCCATGCTCAAGCAAATCAGACCCGCGATCGTCATGATTGTCTTCTTCACCGTGCTAACCGGCCTGGTCTATCCGATCGGCATGACCGGCATTGCTCAAGCTGTGTTCCCGCGCCAGGCCAATGGCAGTCTGATCGAGAAAGACGGCAAGGTCATCGGTTCCGAACTGATCGGCCAGGCTTTTGCCAGCGACCGCTATTTCCACGGTCGCCTATCGGCCGCCGGCGACGGCTACAATGCCAGCGCTTCGAGCGGTTCGAATCTCGGTCCGACCAATCCCAAGCTGATCGACCGCATCAAGGGCGACGCCGACAGGCTGAAGGCAGAAAATCCGGACCAGCCGGTACCGATGGATCTGGTCACGACTTCAGGCAGCGGCCTCGATCCGCATATCAGCCCAGAAGCCGCCTATTTCCAGGTCGCCAGGGTAGCCAAGGCCAGGGGGATGGATGAAGCCGGGATCAAATCCCTCGTCGACAGCCATGTCGAGAACCGCGAGCTCGGTTTCATGGGAGAGCCGGTGGTCAATGTGCTGACGCTCAATCTGGCACTGGACGAGGCCACCAAGCAATGAATGGTGGGCCGGGGATCGACACCATCCCCGGCGCCATTCATGATCGATTCTGATGCCGGACGACAGCCGCAACGAAACCAGACCCTCACCCGACGCGCTGCTTGATCATGCGGAGCGGGAGGCGCGCGGTCGCCTGCGAATATTCCTGGGCGCAGCGCCCGGTGTCGGCAAGACCTATGAAATGCTGATGTCGGGCCGTGCAAGATTGGCCGACGGGGTCGACGTGGTGATCGGCGTCGTCGAAACGCACGGCCGCAAAGAAACCCAGGCGCTGGTCGACGGCTATGAGCTGATTCCCCGTCGTCAGGTCGACTACAAGGGGCGCATCCTCGAGGAGATGGACCTCGATGCCATCCTTGCCCGGCGTCCAGCGCTGGTCCTCGTCGATGAGCTTGCCCATACCAACGCGCAGGGCAGCCGCCATCCCAAGCGCTATCTCGACGTTCAGGAAATCCTGACGCACGGCATCGACGTCTATACGACGCTCAACATCCAGCATGTCGAAAGCCTGAACGATGTGGTGGCGCAGATCACCCGCGTCAGGGTACGCGAGACGGTCCCAGACTCTATCATAGACCAGGCTGACGACATCGAGATCATCGATCTCACTCCCGACGACCTGATCAAGCGGCTCGAGGAAGGCAAGGTCTATATCCCCAGCACCGCCCAGCGCGCCATCGAGAACTATTTCTCGCCGGGCAATCTGACGGCGCTTCGGGAACTGGCGCTCCGCCGCACCGCCCAGCGCGTCGACGAGCAGTTGCTGATCCACATGCAGGCCCACGCGATACCGGGGCCCTGGGCGGCCAGCGAACGTGTCCTGGTCTGGGTCGACGAGGATCCGCGCAGCGCGTCCCTTGTGCGCTATGCTCGCCGCC
Source organism: Mesorhizobium sp. ISC15 (assembly GCF_037162615.1). Lineage (NCBI taxonomy): Bacteria > Pseudomonadati > Pseudomonadota > Alphaproteobacteria > Hyphomicrobiales > Phyllobacteriaceae > Mesorhizobium > Mesorhizobium sp. ISC15. Next base: position 183,025 of record NZ_JAVSPX010000001.1, read on the forward strand.
AGGCCGAGCGGCTGCGCGCACCATGGCTCGCGCTCTACGTCGAGACGCCGCGTTCGACGGGCCTGTCCGAGCAGGATCGCGACAGGCTAGCATCGACGCTTCGCCTTGCCGAACAATTGGGCGGCGCTGCCGTCACCATACCCGGCCAGGACGTCGCCGCCGACATTCTGCGCTACGCGGCCGCGAACAACGTCACCCACATCATCACTGGCAAGCCGCGCAAGCCGCGCTGGCGGCAATTGTTTGACGGCGCCGTCACCTATGATTTGATACGCGACGCGGGAAAGATCAGTGTCCATGTCGTCTCCGGCGACGTCCAGGCACAAGCGCAGCCGTCGCGCGGTATCACCCCGACCCACCCGGCGCGTTTCGACATCAAGCCCTATTTGATCGTTACCGGCTACGTCGTCGCGGGGCTACTTTTCGGGCTGCTCTTGTCGCGTGTGCTCGACGTGCGAAACATCGCCCTAGTCTTCCTCATGGCGGTGCTGGTATCTGCGGTCACCGCGGGTCTGTGGCCTGCGATATTCGCTTCTGTTCTCAGCACCTTGGCCTTCAATTTCTTCTTTCTCGACCCGCTTTACACCTTCAACATCAGCGACACGGAAAGTGTCGTCGCGCTCGGCTTCCTCTTCTGCGTCGCGATCATCGCCAGCAATTTGACGGCACGAGTGCAGCGCCAGGCCGTGGCGGCACAGTCTCGCGCTCGCACCACCGAGGACCTTTATCTGTTCTCAAAGAAGTTAGCGGGAACTGCCACGCTCGATGACGTGCTTTGGGCGACTGCCTTCCAGATCGCCTCCATGCTGAAGCTGCGGGTCGTGCTGCTTCTGCCCGAAAACGGCTCGATCACCGTCAAGGCCGGCTATCCGCCCGACGACACGCTGGCCGAGGCCGACATCGCGGCCGCCCGTTGGGCCTGGGAACACAACCGCGCCGCGGGACGCGGCGCCGACACGCTGCCAGGGGCAAAACGCCTCTATCTCCCGCTGCGGACGGGGCGCACCGCCGTCGGTGTCGTCGGCCTCGACAACGACAAGCAAGGCCCGCTGCTGACGCCCGAGCAGCAGCGCCTGCTCGATGCGCTCGCCGACCAGGCGGCGGTCGCCATCGAGCGCATCCAGCTTGTCGCCGACGTCGACCGGGCCAAGCTCGCCGCCGAGGCGGACAGGCTGCGCTCTGCGCTGCTCACCTCCATTTCCCATGATTTGAAAACACCGCTTGCCGCCATCATGGGCGCGGCCGGCACGCTAAGGGAATTCGCGCCGGCACTTCCCGAACAGGACCGTGCGGACCTGCTTTCGACCGTGCTCGACGAATCGGAAAGGCTAAACCGCTTCATCGCCAATCTGCTCGACATGACCAAGATCGAATCCGGAGCGATGGAGCCGAACTACGCGTTCCACTATGTCGGCGATATTGTCGGCTCCGCGCTGTACCGAGCCAGGAAAATCATCGGCGAACACAAGACCGACATAGACATTCCCGCTGACCTGCCGATGCTGAGGCTTGACCCCGTCCTGTTCGAGCAGGTGCTGTTCAACCTCCTCGACAATGCCGCAAAATATGCGCCGCCTGGTTCGACGATCCGCTTGCAGGGCTGGCTCGACAATGGCTTCGTCATCCTGCAGATCATGGACGAGGGGCCGGGCATTCCGCCGGCCGATCTGCAACGCGTTTTCGACACATTCTACCGGGTGCGCAAGGGCGATCAGGTCCGTGCCGGCACCGGGCTCGGGCTGTCGATCTGCCGCGGCTTCATCGAAGCGATGGGCGGGACAATTTCGGCGGCCAGCAGGACCGACCGCTCGGGTGCGGTTTTCACCATCAGAATGCCGGTGCCGACGGAATTGCCCGCCGTGGACGACCCCAACGGCGATGACCAAAATGTGGGCGGCCCCGATCTGGATGATTTGGCATGACGAATCTGGACGTCAGGATATTGGTCGTCGATGACGAACCGCCGATCCGCAAGCTGCTTCGCGTCGGCCTTGGCAGCCAGGGCTATGCGATCAGCGAGGCGCCGAACGCCAAGGCGGCGATCGAGCTCATGGAGACGGAAAAACCGGACTTGATCCTGCTCGATCTCGGCCTGCCCGGCATGGGCGGCCACGAATTGCTGAGCAAATGGCGAGATGATGGCCTTGACGTCCCCGTGGTCATCCTCTCCAGCCGCACCGATGAGGCCGGCATCGTCTCGGCACTTGAACTGGGCGCCGACGACTATGTCACCAAGCCGTTCGGCATGAACGAGCTTGTCGCGCGCATTCGCGTGGCGCTTCGCCACAAATTACAGCAGCAGGGCGAGAAGCCTGTTTTCCACACTGGCGATCTCACGGTCGATCTGGTGAAACGGATCGTCACCGTCGAGGGCAGGGAGATAAAGCTCTCGCCGAAGGAATATGACATCCTCCGCATCCTCGTCCAGCATGCCGGCAGGGTTCTTACCCACCGGTTTCTGCTGAACCAGGTCTGGGGCGATTCGACCGACGTGCAGTATCTCAGGGTTTATGTGCGGCAGCTCCGGCAGAAGATCGAGAAAACGCCCGACCAGCCGCGCTACATCACCACCGAAACCGGCGTCGGATACCGCTTGCGAGAAGTTGACTGAATACAATCCGGGTGGACAACGCTCAGTCTGCCGAGAGTTCCGCAGTTCGGGCAAGCGCGCCGCTGAAGCCGGCCAACGAGATGGGAAAGCTGATCGGCTGGCCCGTATCGACCGTGACCGCGTTGATCTTCAAAATGGTGGCGGCCTTGAGCAGCGGCGTGATTTTCGCGTCGAATGTCACGGGAACCAGGCAACCGACGGCCTGACAGGTGCTGAACTGCAGGATGCCCTGCAGCTTCTTGTCGTCAACTTCGAGATTGATGCCCTTGGCCAGGGCCAGCCCGAACGGCAGCGCCAAGGTGCCGTTGGCTTGCTCTGCGGCCTTGGTCGCCAATTCTATCGCCAGAAGGCGCTGGCCGTTCTGCTTGTTGAACTGCTGATGCGACAGGCTGCATGCCTTGGTTTTGCCAATGATCTGGCAATTGACCGTCCAGTCGCCATGCGTCTCGGACAAGGCCGACGCGCCACCGGGCAGTTGCGGCGGCTTGGCCACGTCGGCCGGCACGGCTTTGTCGGTCTTGGTCTGGGCCAAGGCCATTGCCGCCGGCAGGCCGGCGATGAAGGCGATGCCCAGCACAGCTGCGAAATACGCCCGCTTTCTCATGAAGACCCCCTCTTGCCCTCCACCTCAAGCCAGCTAGAAGCTGACCTTGAGGGACGCGCTGACCGCGTTCTGTTTTACTGTTTCCCCGAAGGCGCCATTGTACCTGACAGCCATGCCGACGCCGTTCACGCCATTGAGTTCGAGGCCGGCACCGACGCGATAGAGCGGCGAATCGACCTCCTGTGTCAAGTGCAGCGCCGGATTGCCGGGCAGATCTTCCGCGGCCGCGAATTGGCCCTCGATCTCCCACTTCTTGTTCGAGAACTCCACGCCTGCCTTTCCGTAGACGCGAAGGCTGGCGATGTCGCTAAGCGCGATGTCGGTGCCGAGCTCGAGGCCTGGCGTCGCGGAATAATAGGTGTTGGAACTGTCGTCGAAATTGAAGGCGGCAACCGAACCCTCTTCCTTGCCGGAGACGCGAAGCCAGCGTGCATCGAATTGCAAGGTCGGCTGCAGGTAGAACGCGCCCATCTGCTGGGTCACGCCGAACCGTGCCGAGCCGCCGAACTGGGCGGTCCTTTGCGTATAGGTGACGCTGTTGCCGATGCCCTCGAGCAGCAGCTCCGGCAGATAGACGCCTTCGAGCGTTTCGCCGGGAATATAGCCGACCTGGTCGACATGCGTGTCGCGTTGGCCGTCGAACATGCCGGTGCCGCCGCCAACGGCGAAGTCGACGAAATAGTTCTTGTTCTCGTATTTCGCCAACGCGTAGGCCTGCCAGGATTCACCCTGAGTGGTCGACAGCAGATCCTGGTTGAAATGGATCTCGGAATCGAACTCTGTCCGCCCGATCGTGCCGCCCAGCGACCAGTTCTGGTTGACCTCGCCAATGGCGCCGAACGACATCGTCTTCAACACATCGTCGCGGCTGGTCGTTCCCGCCCCGGCGTCCCGGCTGTAGTCGGCCTGCGGGCTGATCACGCCCCAGACGCAGCGCCCGTCGGGATTGCTGTATGCGGGAACGCCGGTGCATTCGCGCGCCGTTTCCAGCATGATGTCGGCCGAGCGGTTGACCATCTCGAACGCATGCACCGCGTAATGCGGCGTCAGTCGCGTCAGCGCTGCGCCGAGTGACGCCTCATCCGGCAGGAACCGCAGCATATTGATCAGCCGCGCCATCGGATTGTCCGGGCTCGACGACGCCTCGACATCGTCGAGATACTGCGCCATCTCGAACACGCCCGGGTCGTTGGTGCCGGAGTTGGGATCCTGCGCCAGTTCCAGGAAGGTCGGATTGTCGGCGTAGAGAACGAGATCGGTGCCGTCGTCCACCCTGGTCAGGAAATTGAAGCCGACCGCCGGATGCAAGGTCGTCGGCGTGATGCCGGAATCGACCATCGAGGAGCCCTTCGCCAGCAGATATTCGGTAAACAGCTTGTCGATCGACAGGAAGTTGAGCGGCGCCTCGCCGTTGAAGTCGCCGGCGCCGGTCAAGGCAAGGGCGTCGGTGATCTGATTGTTGAGATCGACGTCGGTGACGAAATCGCCGGTGGCCATTTGGGTGAAGCCGCCGGTCACATCAACTGTCTCCACGACCGCGATACCCTTGTTGGTCATCAGGCCGTCGTTGAGGAAGGTGCCGCCGCCGAGGTCGATGGTCTTGAGGCCGACCATCGAGGAATTGGCGAAGTTGTGGAAACCGTTTATGCCGCCGCCGAGATCGATATTGCCGATAACGCGGCCAAGCGTGCTGGCTGTCCTTTGATTGTTGACCAGATCGTTGCCCGAGGTGCCGGTGATCGACAACGGGCTGAAATCGTCCAGCAGCGATTCCAGGATCGCCTTCTTCGGGGCAACGGGTCCACCGGCCGCAAGCTCCTGGAGGTATTCGGCCAGGTCTGCCTCATTCTGGAAAGAAAAGGATCCCGTCAGCCCCATCGCATAAGTCAGGCTGTTATTGTTCAGCGTATTGTTCTGACCGCCGACCAGCATCGCCGCCACGCCGGTGCCGCCGCCGCCTATCGCATATTGGCCTTTCAGGTCCAAGCTGATGTTGCCCTTCAATCCGCTGGCCGTGCTTTCGGCATAGGCCGCGACCGAGTCGGCACCCTGCGCGAACAGGCTGCCCTCTGCGATCAAATCGACGGCGCCGGAATTGCCCTGGCCCGTGGCGCTCTGCCCGAACAGCGCGTAGGAGCTTGCGCCCTTGACCCAGACCTGGCTCATCGCCGTCGCAGCGGCAGCGGCTGCGTCGCCGATGCCGCCCTGAGAACCGGCAGCCGATTGGCCCATCGCCAGTGAGGCCATGCCACCAGCGCCACCACCGCCGCCGACGGCTTGCGCGATAATACCATGGGCGCGGTCGCCGTCCGTCTCGATCTCACCGTCCTGGATGATGGTGACCTTGCCGCCGGTGCCCTTGGTGCCGCCAGGGGTGTTGAAGCCGATGGCGTTCGGGCCGCCGCCATCGTCGTCGGCGCCGAAACGGCCAAAGCCGGCGCCACCGAAGCCGCCGCCGCCGCCGACCGATTGCGCGATGATGGCAATCGAATCCTTGCCCGTCGTCGTGATCGTGCCGGTGCGGATCACGGTGACGTCGCCACCATCGCCGCCATTGCCGCCGAGCCCGCCAATGGCGAGCGCATTCGAGCTCTTGCCCTTGGCGTCGCCACCATAGCCGCCACCGCCACCGACCGATTGCGCGACGACACCATGCGCGCGCTCACCATGGGTGATGATCGCACCGGAGATGGTGACGTCCATCTCGCCGCCATTGCCGCCGAAGCCGCCAAGTTGCAGCGCAATCGAGTTGTCCCCGGCCGTGTCTGCCGACACGGTGCCGCCATAGCCGCCGCCGCCGCCGATCGACTGCGCGAAGATGCCGATCGCGCCGTCCTTGGTGGTTTCGATGATGCCGTCATTGTTGACGATGACATGGCCGCCATTAGCGCCGTCGCCGCTCGGCAGCGAAACCGCGCCGCCGATCGACATGTCTGCTGTCGAGGCGCTGGCCGCGGCGCCCGACGCGCCGCCGCCGCCGCCGACCGACTGGGCGAAGATGCCGTGCGACAGATAGCCGGTGGTCTGGATCAAGCCATGATTGTCGACCGTCACGTCGCCGCCGCGATTGCCGTCACCGCCGATGCCGCCGATCGACAGGTTGACCGCCACCTGCTCGGCCTCGCCGGTTTCGGTCGAGCCGCCACCGGCCGCGCCACCGCCGCCGCCGATCGATTGAGCGAAAACGCCATACGAATTGTCGCCCTGGGTGATGATGGTTCCGGTCGCATTGTTGGTGACATGGACGAACTGGCCGAGGCCGCCATCGCCGCCGAGGCCGCCGAGAGCCGCCGAAATGGAAACCGAGGCGTCGGCGGAGGTCGAACCCGCAGCGCCACCGACACCGCCGCTGCCGCCGATCGACTGCGCCATGATGCCGTGCGAATTGGCCTTGTCCGTCAGGACAATTCCGCTGTTGGTGACATGGACCTCGCCGCCGTCGCCGCCGCCAGCGCCAAGACCGCCCATCGAGAATTTGACATCGACGGTGCCGCCGTCGCTGCCCGTGCTCTTGCCGGCGCCGCCGGCGCCGCCGCCGCCGCCGATCGACTGCGCAAAGATGCCGATCGAATTTTCCTGCTTGGTCCAGATCAGGCCGCTGGCCTGGTTGATGACCTCGACCCGCTTGCCGTCGCCTGCGCTGCCGCCAAAGCCGGCTATGGCGCCGCCGATCGCGTATTCGGCTTTGGCACCGGCCGACGCAGAGCCGCCGACGCCGCCGCCGCCGCCGATGGAGCTGGCGCTGATGCCGTAGGAGAACGCGCCATCGGTGATGGTCCAATTGCTGTTGGTGACCGACACTTCGCCGCCGTCGCCGGCCGTGCCACCCGGGAGAGACAGGGCCACGCCGATCGAAACGGTCGTCTCGCCGTTGTCGCCGGCGCCACCGCCGACGTCCTCGTCGGAAGCTGAAGCCGCGCCAGACGCGCCGCCGCCGCCGCCGACCGCCATCGCCATGATGCCGGACGAACCGAAGCCCTGCGTGGTGATGAGGCCGGAATTGATGACGGTCACCTTTCTGGCTTCGCTGGCGCCGCCACCATGTCCAGCCAAGCCCATATTCACATTGACGCTGGTCTGGCTGCTGCCGCCGATATTGTAGGACTTGGCGGTGCTGGAGCCGCCAATGCCGCCGCCGCCGCCGATCGATTGGGCGATGATGCCCGACGAGAAAGCGCCGGTCGTGGTCAGCGTGCCCGAATTGATGACGTCGACAGTGTTGCCGTAGCTGCCCGTGCCGCCGCCGCCGCCCATGGCGAAATTTGCCGCGACGTTGACGCCGCTGCCGCCGCCGACATTGGCCGACCGCCAGTGCTGGTGCCGCCATTGCCACCACCGCCACCAATCGACTGCGCAACGATCGCGCTGCTCGAATCGCCAGTGGTCTTTACCGACATCGCATTGGTCACATGGACGTCACCGGCGAAATCGCCATTGCCGCCGCCGCCGCCGATATTGACGGTGGCGCTCACCGTCACATTGTTGCCGTAGCCGCCGGCGCCACCGAACGTATCGCCGGCATTGCCGCCGCCGCCGCCGATCGACTGGGCCATGATGCCAACGGCCTGGAAGCCTTGGGTTTCGATCCTGCCGCCGCCGACAAGCCCGATCTCGACCCGGACTGTCTTGCCCTCGCCGCCGCCACCGCCGCCGCCGCCCACGCCGACGCCGAGATTGACCGCCACGCCATTACTGACGGCGCCTGCGATCGAAGTGGTCCGGCCGCCATTGCCGCCGCCGCCGCCGATCGATTGCGCCACGATGCCGCCCGAACCCGTCTCATCCGTCAGGGAAAGAAGATTGCCATCCGCTTTGAGCGTGACAGCGCCGCCCGAGCCGCCATTACCACCGCCGCCGCCGACGCTGACCGCTACGGCGGCGGACGCATAGAGACCGGCACTGAACGCGCCGGAGAACGCTTTGCCGCCGTTGCCACCGCCGCCGCCGATCGCCTGTGCTAGAATAGCCTTGGACTCCGCGCCGCTGACCGCGATATCGCCGGCATGCGTGACGTTGACCGCCATCGCGTCCCTGCCAACGCCGCCGTCGCCGCCGACCGCCACGCCGACGCCCACAAAGGCGCCGACGGACACCGCTCCGGCGCTGCCGCCATTGCCACCGCCACCGCCGACCGACTGGGCGAGAATGCCGTGCGACAGGTCCCCTATGGTGGTGATCCTGGCAGTGTTGATAACCTCGACCTCGCCGCCATTGCCGCCGCCGCCGCCATGTCCGCCGACACCAACCGCGGTGAATAGGCCGCCGGCTCCGGCAAAACCACCATCGCCACCGCCGCCGCCGATCGACTGCGCCAGCAGGCCGACCGAGAGGTCGTCTGCGGTGGAAAGCTCGCCATTGTTGTGAACCGTGACCTTCTGGCTCAACCCTCCAGCGTCACCCGCTCCGCCAACCGCCAGCGACGGGCCACCGATGGCAATCGAGAAGCCACCCGATCCGCCGCCGCCGCCGATCGACTGCGCCTGGATGCCATGAGACTGCACGCCCTCGGTGGTGATCCTGGCGCCATTGGTCACATCGACCGTCTTGCCGCCACCGCCGCCGGCGCCCGAGCCGGCTATGCTGACATTGAGCGCAAAGCTGCCGGCAACGCTGCCGCCGCCAGTGCCGCCGCCGCCGCCGACCGACTGCGCGATAATGCCCGTCGAACGGTCCTCGACAGTATGGATAGAGCCGCTGTCAACAGCGACCTTGACCGTGCTGGCTTCGCCGGCTGCACCACCCTTGCCGCCTATGCCAACCGCGGCGCCGGCCGAAAGGTTGAAGGAAAAGCCGCCATTGCCGCCGCCGCCGCCGATCGACTGGACGACAAGCCCGACGGAATCGACCTGATGGGTTGTGATGGTGGTTGTCGTGGATCTGTATTCAGCCGAGCCGGCATCGCCGCCGCCGGCACCATTGCCGCCGATGCCGACCGTGAGCCCAAGGCCGACGCCGATGACGCCGCCGCCATTGCCGCCACCGCCGCCGATCGACTGGACGATGATGCCGGCCGAGCGCTGCTCGAAGGTTACGACCGACCCGTTATAGATCGCGTCGACCGCCAGCCCCCTGCCCGCCGCCCCGGCGCCGCCGCCGATGCCAAGATTAGCGATAGCGCCAAACGTTCCGACAAATCCGCCGTTGCCGCCGCCGCCGCCCACCGACTGCACGATCAGACCGGCGGAATCGGCGCCATGCGTGATGATGGATTGGCCGCCGCCAGCGGTGCGGAAGAACACCTGACCGCCGTCACCGCCCCCGCTGCCCTTGCCGCCGACGCCGACGCTCACCCCCAGGCTGCCTGCAACGACGAAGCCGCCATTGCCGCCGCCGCCGCCAAGCGACTGCGCGACGATGCCGGCCGAACGAGCCTGGCTGGTTTCGACCGTGCCGCCGGTCGTCATATCGACCTTCTTGCCGATGCCGCCAGCAGCGCCTTCACCGCCGACGCCGACCGCAACGACGCCCGCGCCGCCCAGCGCGAAGCCGCCGTTGCCGCCGCCACCGCCGACCGACTGTACCAGGATGCCGATCGAATCGGTGCCGTTTGTCGTGACATGCGAATTGCCGACGTTGTAATTGACCTCGTCGCCGTCGCCCGCCGCACTACCGCCACCGCCGATCGAAACCGAAGCGATGCCGCCGGCGGCAAAGCTGCCGCCGCCATTGCCGCCGCCACCTCCGATGGATTGAGCGAGGATACCGATAGCCGAACTGCCATGCGTGCTGACTGTCGCGCCGGCGCCAGCCTGATTGACGTTGACGACGCCGCCATTGCCGCCGGTGCCGCCGCCGCCGCCGATGGCAACCGCCGCGATTGGCCCGGCTGAGAGCGCGAAGCCGCCATTGCCGCCACCGCCGCCGACCGACTGGGCGAGCACGCCATGCGCGCCGTCGCCACTGCCGTCGAAGCCGGTGATTATCTCACCGCCGACATTGGCGGTCACCGTTCCCGCAGTGCCGCCGCCAGCGCCAATGCCGCCAACAGACACGATGCCGGCTGCGCCACCGCCGTCGCCGCCACCACCCCCGATCGATTCCACCAACATGCCGATCGCACCAATGCCGTTGGTCGTGATCCTGTTGGTATTGGTCGCCGTGGCGTTTCCACCGTTGTTGCCATCGGCGCCAGCTCCACCACCGCCGAACAGACCGAAAGCACCGCCACCACTGCCGCCGGCGCCGCCGACGAACTGCACGACCAGCCCGGAGGCGAAGTCCCCATGGGTCGTTATCTCACCGGAATTTTCACCCGAAGCATTGCCGCCGCTGGTGGGTGAGCCGCCATTGCTGCCGGATCCGACAAAATCGAAGACGATTGATTTCCGTCGCCGCCGCGGCCACCGGCGGAGCGGACAATCATGCCATATGAAAATCGACCGCCTGTGATGATCTGCCCGGCGTTGCTGCCGTTCGCGGTGCCGGCACTGCCGCCATTGCCCCCTTCGCCGGCATTTGCATAGCCGGCGGAGACGGCGTTACCACCAGTGCCGCCATTGCCACCGCTGGCGTCTACGATGATGCCGAACGAGTTTTCGCCGGTCGTTTCGATAATGCTCGAGGCTGTGGCGGTTGCACTGGCGTTGCCGCCGGCGCCGCCATGCCCAGCGTCACCTTCATCCGCGAAAACAAGACCGCCGCTGCCGCCGCCATCACCGCCCTGACCGCCGGTGGCTGTCGCAACCATGCCGTGATGAAAATTGCCCTCCGTGAACAGGCTGGCGGTATAGGTGGCGCTGGCGCTTCCGGCGTTGCCGCCATTGCCGCCTTCGCCACCATTGCCTACGAGCAACAGAAAGCCATATCCGCCATTGCCGCCATTGCCGCCGTCGGCCGTGACATCGTAGGCGCTAACGAGGGGCAGAGCCGGCGCAGGCACGCTCTGGTCGATGTTGTTGACATGCACCGCGTTGCCACCCGCGCCGCCATTGCCGCCATCGCCGTCATAACCGCTGCCGTTGCCTCCGTTGCCCCCATTTTGGTTGATGAGGACTTGAGCATGAACGATGTCCGGCGAAAGCGGAATGAGCCCGGCCAGCGCCGTCGCGCCAAGCAGCAGCGCCAGGCGATTTGGCAGAATGGCCCGGCCGGGCAAAATGCGCCGGTTCTCGCCGCGCGCGGCTTCCGGCGCGGGTCCGGCTTTCTTGCTCGATCTGATATCGACAGGGCGTTCCGTCGAAACGGCCTTATTGCCGATGACGGTCCGCCGCACGGAATCCGACACGGAGAGCCTTGAGAACAAAGCCATGCACTACCCCCTAGAGTGCGACGTTCCCAATCCCTACTTGGATCCGCCGCTGCCGCCACATCTACTCAGGCAGTAAAAAATGCTGGACATTCGTAATAGAACTCAACGCATTAAGGCCAGCGCTCCCAATTCGTTGTGAAGCGCTGGCTTGATTAGAATACATTAACTTCTGCCCAATGGAATTCGAATTGTTGAACTTGCGCTTGATGGAATCGAAGTGTTGCGTGAAGGACACTGGCCAAAACGTCTGACGTTTCATAGTCGTCATATGACGGCAATGCTTCAATCGGCCTGCCGAAATATTAGAGATTACGAATATAATGTCCTGGCGGCAGGCGCATCGATTCCACTACGATCGGGGCCTTGGCGATGGCATCGCCACGCAGACATCCTATATTAGGAGGGTGTCTCCTCCGCGCGGGAATGAACGGATGTCGCAGTCTCGTCTTTCAACGATTTTCACGTCGGCATTGCTGGCAACAGCGATCTTGCCGGGCGCAAGTCCGGCCGCCTTGGCACAGGTCCTCAACCCCGCCGACCGCAACGCGCTGGTCCGGCAAAACGAATTGCAGGTGCTCGAGAACAGGCTGCGGCGCCAGCAATATCAGCAGCAGCAACAGCAGTTCCGTGCCCAGGATCGCGAGGTCGCGCCGCAACGGCCAGATGTGCAGCAGATGCAGCCTACGTGCCAGTTGCGACGGTCGGGCAGCCGCTTTATCAGCACCTGCCGCTGATGAGCCGGTACTTTTCATTTATTTAGCCGACTTATAGCCTTGAACACCGCTCTACTTGAAGTAGCATCGAAGGCGGTTTTGATTTCGCAACGTGCCTTTGTGCTTGGGCACTGCCCTGATTGGATCGTCGGGAATGGCAGCCACCAAGAAGAAGGCCGTACGCAAGGCAAGGAAGGGGGAGCGGGTCCGTCAGGTCGCGGCTATTCCTTTTCGGCTGAGCGAGCATGGGGACGTCGAGGTGATGCTGGTCACCTCGATATCGACAAGGCGCTTTATCGTGCCTAAGGGATGGCCGATGAAGGGCAAGAGTGGGCGCAAGGCAGCCACCATCGAAGCGCAGGAGGAAGCCGGCGTCCTCGGCAAGACGCTGAAGCAGCCAGCCGGCACCTATTCCTACTGGAAGCGGCTGACGAACCGCTTCGTCCGCGTCGATGTCACCGTCTATCTGCTGGCGGTGACCGAGGAGCTGCCCAACTGGCAGGAAGCCAACAGACGGCAGCGGGCATGGCTGACGCCGGAAGACGCAGCAGTGCTTATCGACGAGCCCGACCTTTCAACGCTGCTGAAGAACTTGAAGGTTCCCCAACCTGCGCCCGCTGGCGAGCTTGAACCGGGGCCTCATTCGGAATCGTCGTCTCCCTGAGGGAAAGGCCGTACCGGCGTGCCGGCATAGGCCCACAACCATTCGCGCGGCAGCGGCCCCTTGTTGCGGTCGCTCTGCTGCGACTGCTCCCACGCATGCGCCAATATGCCGACCGAGCGCGACAGCACGAAAAGGCCGCGCGTCAGCGGCGGCGGAAAGCCGAGCTCGCCATAGATGACGGCGGTGGCGCCGTCGATGTTGAGCGGGATTTTCTTGCCCTTGCGCCGCTCAACCTCGGCCTCAACAGCCTCGGCGATGTCGGCGAAACGGCCGCCGACGATGCCGCGCGCGGCAAAATCGCGGGTCAGCTCGATGAGGCGCGGCGCCCGCGGATCGACCGGATGGAAGCGATGGCCGAGCCCCGGCACATAGGATTTTTCCTCGGCAAAGAAGCGATCGAGCCGCGCCGTGACAGCGTCGGCAAGCGTCATGCCTCCGTCCAGTGCCGCGGCGATGTCGCCGTAGAAGGCAAGCGCCTGCTCGCCAGCGCCGCCATGCACGTCGCCAAGGACGTTGATGGCTGAGGCCATGGCGCTATTGATGCCGACGCCGCAGGTAGCCGCCATCCGGGCAATGGCGATTGACGGCGCCTGCGGGCCGTGGTCGACGGCGGCACCGAGCGCGATGCCGAGCAACGCCGCCTGCTCCTCACTAGGCAGTTCGCCGCGCAGCATCAGCCAGATCATCGCCGGAAAGCTGACGCGGCCGATCAGATCCTGGATCTCGTAGCCGCGCAGCCGAATCACGCCGGGGCGCATTTCGATGATATCGGTCTGCCACCATTCCTCGCCGCGCTCGCGGCCGGTTTTTTTCCCAACGTTGCTCATGGTCTCGCGTCGCTCATGCCCGCGCTCTCGTTTTTGCCCGGGGCGGCAAGCCGGCAAACACCTCGTCCGTATGCTCGCCCAGCGTTGGCGGCGGCTTGGTCGGCAAGGGTGCTGTGCCATCGACCATGAACCCGCCGCGCACGACGGTCAGCGGCCGGTCGATGTTCGGCATGCCATCGAAACGGGTGGTCATGTCGCGCCCGATCACTTGCTGCTCCGCGAGCACCTGCGGGATCGTCAGCACCCTGCCCGCCGGCACGCCTTCGCGATTGAGCGTCTCCTCCCAGGCCGCGGCCGAGCCGCTCGCCAGGGCATCCTCGATCAGCGCCTTCAAGGCGATGCGGTTGCGCTTGCGCGTCTCGCGCTCGGCAAAGCGCGGGTCCGACGCCAGATCGGGCAGCCCGATCAGCCGGCAGAGCGCCACGAATTGCTCCTGCTTGTTGGCAGCGATGTTGAGCAAGCCATCGCCGGTGCGAAACGTTCCAGAAGGTGCCGCCGTCATGTTCTCATTGCCCATCGGCTGCGGCTCAACATCAGCCGTCAGATAGTTGGAGACCGGCCAGCCCAGTGCGGAAAGCGTGCATTCGAGCATCGACACGTCGAGAAAAGCGCCTTCGCCTGTCGTCTTCTGCTTCACAAGTGCAGCAGTGATGGCAAAGGCACCAACCAGCCCGCCCAACGTGTCGGCAACGGGATAGCCGACACGCAGCGGCGCGGTCTCCGGCGTGCCGGTGATACTCATGATGCCGGACAGTCCCTGTATGATCTGGTCGTAGGCCGGATTGTCGCGCATCGGCCCGGTCTGTCCAAAACCCGAAATCGCGCAATATACCAGGCTGGGGCGGACCTCTTTCAGCTTCTTGTAGCCAAGCCCCAGCCGGTCCATCACGCCGGGGCGGAAATTCTCGACCAGAGCGTCGGCGGAGGCGACCAGATCGAGGAAGCGTTCGCGATCGGCCTCTTTTTTGAGATCAAGCACCACCGATCGTTTGCCCGCGTTCTGCGCCAGGAACGAAGCGCCCATTCCGGCACTGTTGAGCTCCGGCGAGCCGCCGAGCTGGCGCGCCAGATCGCCGCCTTGCGGCGCCTCGACCTTGATCACGTCCGCCCCGAGCAGCGCGAGCTGATAGGCGCAGTAAGGACCTGCCAGAACATTGGTCAGGTCGAGGACGCGGACACCGGACAGCAGATCGGTCATGATGTCACAAACAGGTCAGGCATCGCCCGGCACATGCTCCGGCCCACGCGTGCGCCTGCGCTCGACGTAGGCCCAGATATGCGGCCCAATCAGCCCGATGAACGCCAGGGTCAGCAGTGTCAGCGACAGCGGATGCTTGTAGAACACCGACCAGTCGCCATTCGAGATGGTCATCGCCCGGCGGAACTGCGCTTCGGCGAGCGGCCAGAGGATCATGCCGATGATGACCGGCGCCGTCGGGAAATCGAAGCGCCGCATCAGGAATCCGGCCCCGCCGAGCAGATAGAGGATGACGAGGTCGGTCGGCGACTGAGAAATGCCGTAGGTGCCGACCGTGGCGAACACCAGGATGCCGGCATAGAGCTGCGGCGCCGGGATTTTCAGCAGCCGCACCCACAGACCGATCAGCGGCAGGTTGAGGATGACGAGGATGACATTGGCGATGAACAGGCTGGCGATCAGCCCCCAGACCAGATTGGCCTGCGTCATGAACAGCATCGGCCCGGGATTGATGCCATAGCTCTGGAAGGCCGACAGCATGATCGCGGCCGTCGCCGAGGTCGGCAGGCCGAGCGTCAGCATCGGCACCAGCACGCCGGCAGCCGATGCGTTGTTGGCGGCTTCCGGTCCGGCAACGCCTTCGATGGCGCCGACCGTGCCGAACTCCTCCTTGTGTTTGGAGAGCTTCTTCTCGATCGCATAGGACAGGAACGTCGGGATCTCGGCGCCGCCGGCCGGCAAGGCGCCGATCGGGAAACCGAGCAGGGTGCCGCGCAGCCAAGCCTTCCACGAGCGTGCCCATTCGGCGGCGGTCATGTAGAGCGATCCCCTCAGCGGCACGATCTCGTCCTTGCCGGCATAGCGGCGCGAGGCCATGTAGAGCGTCTCGCCGACCGCAAAGAGGCCGACGGCGACGACGATCACGTCGACGCCGTCGAGCAACTGGCTCATGCCGAAGGTGAAGCGCGGCTGGCCGGTCTGCAGGTCGACGCCGACTAGGCCGATGACGAAGCCGACGAACAGGCTCGTGAGGCCACGCACCGACGACGAGCCGAGCACCGCCGAAACCGTGATGAACGCCAACACCATCAGCGAAAAATATTCGGCCGGGCCGAAAGACAGCGCGAATTTGACCACGACCGGGGCCAGGAAGGCGACGCCCAGCGTGCCGAGCGTGCCGGCGACGAAGGAGCCGATCGCCGAGGTGGCAAGCGCAGCGCCGCCGCGGCCGGAACGGGCCATCCTGTTGCCTTCCAGCGCGGTGACGATGGTAGCACTTTCGCCCGGCGTGTTGAGCAGGATCGATGTCGTCGAACCGCCATACATGGCGCCGTAATAGATGCCGGCAAACAGGATGAAGGACGCTTCCGGCGCCACCTGATAGGTGATCGGCAAAAGCAGGGCGATGGTCAGCGCCGGTCCGAGGCCGGGCAGCACGCCGATCGCGGTCCCCAGCGTCGTGCCGAGCAGGCACCACATGAGATTGACCGGCGTAAAAGCGACCGAAAATCCATGCGCGAGATGGCCAAGCGTTTCCATGGCGTCACGCCCTCAACAAACGGATAGCCGAATCGAGAACCGTGTTCAGCTGGTTCTCGATGAAGCCGGCGCCGATATTGACGCCGAGAGCCCTGGCGAAGCCGAAATAGGCGGCAAGCGCCAGGATAAGGCCGAGCATCACATCACGCAGCGGATGTCTGCTGCCGAACCCATGGCAGATGAGAACGAACATGATCACCGAGGCCGCGGTAAAGCCAAGCGGCTGGATCAGCACAAGGTTCGCGACCAGCCCGACGGCGACGATGCCCATCGCCTTCCAGTCGGTCGGCGTTTCCTTTTCTTCGTCCGGTTGCCAGCCGCCCCGCAGGGCGGCGACAATCAGCAAGAGGGAGAGGATCGTCATGCCAACCATGGTGATGTAGGGAAAGACGGTCGGGCCGACCTTGGAGTAGAGCGGCGACACAGGAATCGATAGCGTCTGCCAGGCTACCGCGCCGGCGCAAGCGAGAAGCCCGATGCCGATCAGCAATTCGGGCGCGGCAAGGCGCGGCCGCGCCGCCTGCTGGTCGCTGGTGCTCATGATCGTCCTCCCTGGATAGCCGGTCTCCCACAGCCGACCTCACCGCAGTTTCACCCGCGCTGGATCGTATGTCCATGCGGCTGGCGAACATCGGAAAGGGGCAGCGCAGGCCACCCCTTTCCGAGGGCATCAGGCAAGGCCGAGATCCTTGAGGATGGCCGCGATCCTGGTCGTGTCTTCGGCGAGAAATTTCGCATAGTCGTCGCCAGTGAGCAGAATTTGCGTCCAGTTGCGGTTTTTGCATTCGGTGGCCCAGGCATCGCTTTTGGCCATGGTCTCGACCAGCGTGATCATCGCCGCCTTATCGGCGTCGGAAACGCCCGGCGGTGCGAAGACGCCGCGCCAGTTGAACAGTTCGACATCGATGCCGGCTTCCTTCAGCGTCGGTGCGTCGATGCCTTCCTGTGGCTTGTCCGCGGAAATGGCGAGCAGCCGAAGCGCGCCTGCCTTGACCTGTTCGGAGAACTCACCATAGCCGGAGATACCGGCCGCGACCTGGTTGCCGAGAAGCGCCGACAGCGCCTCGCCGCCGCCGGCGAACGGCACATAGGAGAGGTTGGCTGCCGGAACACCGGCCGTCTTCGCGATAAGGCCGAACAATATGTGGTCCGAGCCGCCGGCCGAACCGCCAGCCACCGGGACCTTGGTCGGATCGGCTTTGAGGGCGGCGACGAAATCCGCTGCTGTCTTGAACGGCGAGGCCGCCGGCACCACAAGCGCCTCGAACTCGCCGGTGAGGCGGGCGATCGGCGTGACTTCGGTGAGATTATTGGCCGATTTGTTGGCGATGATGGCGCCAACCATGACCATGCCGGCAACCATCAGCGAATTGCCCTTGCCGTTCCACTGGCTGATGAACTGCGGAAGGCCGACCGTGCCGCCGGCGCCGCCGACATTGGTGATCTGCGAGCCGGAGATCAGCTTCTCACTGCGCAGCACCTGGTCCATCGTGCGCGCCGTCTGGTCCCAGCCGCCGCCGGGGGCTGCCGGCACGAAGATCTGGATCTGCGGTGCATCCTGCGCGAAAGCGGGCGAGAGATGCAACGCCGCGAAACCGGCGGCGCCGGCAGCTGCGGTGCTCATTAAAAATCTGCGTCTGTTCAGCATGGGGATTCCTCCAATCACGACACCTCCTCCGGTGCCTGCCAGCAAAGTAGCCTGAATTCAGACCCGCTCGACAAAAATTCATGCAGTCTTTGACTAGTTCTGTCAACAGGAACGGCGTTCTACTGGACAGAACTGATTACGTGCGGCACAATTGCTCCGATCGGCCCCTTCTGTCCAACGGGAACGGAACGACGTGGTCAAGCAGATGACCGTAACACAATCCAAGCCTGCCTCGACCGCCGGCGTTGCCGCGCTCGATCGTGCGATCGCTATCCTCGATGCTTTCGCCACTGCCGACCGGTCGCTCAGCCTAGCCGAAATCGCGGCGCGGACCGGCCTCTATAAGAGCACCATCCTGAGGTTGGCGAAATCGTTGCTGCGCGGGCAGTTGTTGGAGCGTCTCGACGACGGCCGCTACCGCGTCGGCCCTGCCACCTTCCGGCTGGGCGCGCTATACCAGCGTTCGGTCGTGGCGATCGACATCCTGCTGCCAATCATGCGCGATCTGGCTGAGCGAAGCTGGGAAAGCGTCGCTTTCTATGTCCGCTCGGGCGACGTGCGGACCTGTCTCTACCGCGTCGAGTCCAAGCATCCCATCCGCTACACCATACGGGAGGGCGACGTGCTGCCCTTGCTGGCCGGTTCGGGCGGCCGTGTCCTTGCCGCGTTTTCCGGTCAGCAGGACGAGCCTTACGAGACGATCCGCAAGACCTACCACTGTTTGTCGGTCGGCGATCGCGACCCCGAGACGGCGGGCGTCTCGGCACCGGTGTTCGGGCCAGGGCATACCTTGCTCGGTGCATTGACGCTTTCCGGCCCGAGCACGCGCGTCGACGCGGCCTTTCTCCAGCGCATGAAAAAACCTTTGCTCGAGGCGGCCGCGCGCGCCACCCGCGCTTTCGGCGAAGACGCCTCGATGCTCGAACAGGCGGCCCGCAAGGCCGAAGCGGAGGGCTCAGAAAGCCTCGATTCTGCCTGATCAGAACCACAGGATGATAGGCAGCAACCCTCAAGGCCGCCGTTCGAGCAGGATCGTCGCATTGTCGTGATAGGTGGTCCGAAAAACTTCCCTGTAGCCGCATTTTGCGGCGACGTTCAGCGAACCGGTGTTTTCCGGATCGATGATGCAGACGGTCCTTGCGCGCCGGAATGCTTCATCGCCCCAGGCGAGAACCCGTCCGACGACTTCGCTGGCGAACCCTTGGCCATGTGCGCTCGAAGCCAGCGCCCAGCCGGCCTCCGGAACGCCCTCGATCGACGGCACGATATCGCGCTTCAGATCGTGAAAGCCGGCCTCGCCGATGAAGCGGCCGGATGCTTTGTCCTCGATCGCCCAAAAGCCGTAGCCCAAGAGCGACCACAGGCCGGCATGACGCAGGAAGCGCATCCAGCTTTCTTCCCGTGTGCGCGGCTTGCCGCCGATGAAGCGGGTGACGGCCGGATCGGCCCACATGGCGACATAGGCGTCGAAATCGTCGAGCCGGTGCGGCCGCAGCACCGTGCGCGGGGTTTCGATGACGGGAGCGACGAGCGCCTGCAGATTACCCATGTGTCATGCCTTCGGTTGCGGTTGCCTGTGTGCTTAGTGCATGTCGCCCAAGACTGCTCGGCGGTTTTGGGGATAACGACATGCGACAGAGATCCAAATCGCCTGCACCAAACAAGAGCCAAAGCCTGTGCAGATCATCTTCCAGCCCAATGTGAATCCTGCCCAGCGGTGCTACTTTTCACCAGCAGCTGATTCAGCGTCCGCTGTGCCATCCGACGGAGGGAAAAGGGCATGGATACCACCGACCTTCTGCTTGCCATCTTTCATCATCTGCTGGTGTTTTCACTGGCAGGCATCATCGGCGCCGAATTTGTCCTGATCCGCGGCGATCTGCCCGCCGCGACGCTCCGGCGGCTTGTCGGCATCGATCGCCACTATGGCATCATCGCCATGCTGATCATCATCGTCGGCATCGCCCGCGTCATCTACGGCCTGAAGGGTTGGGAGTTTTACGTCTACAACTGGGTGTTCTGGGCAAAGATCGCGACCTTCGTCATCGTCGGCCTGTTGTCGATCGTCCCGACGGTCCGCTTCGGCTCCTGGAGCAGGCAGGCCTCGGCCAGCCCCGGCTTCCAGGTGCCTGCTGCGCAACTTGCATCCGTTCGAACTTATGTCCGCGCCGAAGCGTTCATCTTCCTGCTGATCCCGGTCTTCGCGGCGGCGATGGCGCGCGGCTACGGCTACTGAATTTCGCCTACCGGTTCGAGTGGGGCGATCTCGACCAGCGGCGCCGGCACATCGGTCGTCTTTTCCTCGGCCTTGCAGATGTCGGCGATGACACAGACCGGACAATCCGGCTTGCGCGCCTTGCAGACATAGCGGCCATGCAGGATCAGCCAGTGATGCGCGTGGCGCATGTATTCGTCCGGGATGATCCTCAACAGCCCCTGCTCGACCTGTTCCGGCGTCTTGCCGGGCGCCAGCCCGAGCCGGTTGCCAATGCGCAGGATATGCGTATCCACCGCCATCGTATGCTGGCCGAAGGCCATGTTGAGCACGACGTTGGCGGTCTTGCGGCCGACGCCCGGCAGCTTGACCAGTTGGTCGCGGTCGTCAGGCACCTCGCCGTGATGGTCGCGGATCAGCGCTTCCGACAGCGCAATGACGTTCTTGGCCTTGTTGCGCCAAAGCCCAATGGTGCGGATATAATCGCCGACCTTGGCCTCGCCGAGCGCCAGCATCTTTTGCGGCGTGTCGGCGACCTTGAACAGCGCCCGCGTCGCCTTGTTGACGCCGACATCGGTCGCCTGTGCCGAAAGCACCACTGCCACCAGCAGCGTGAAGGCGTTGATGTGTTCGAGCTCGCCCTTCGGCTCGGGCCGCTGAACGGAAAAGCGTCGGAAAATCTCGTGCACCTCGGCCGGGCTGTAAAGCGAATGGGACCGCACCGGCCGGGCACGCGGCTTGGCGTTCGAGCCGTCGCGTCGGCCGGGGGGCAGTTGATTTTCGAGCGTGGAGGAATTTTTGGACTTGGGGTTCGTCATCCCCTTCCTATAATATCCCGCCATGAGCGACACAAACGCCTCATTTCAGGCCGACGAGCCATTCTTCGAGGCGTTGCTGATACCGCATCGGTCGCTCGGCAAAACCGGCTTTGCCATCCTGATGGGCGCTCTGCTGTTCGGCTCGTTGGTCACCGGAGCGTTTTTCCTGTCGCGCGGCGCTTGGCCGGTGTTCGGCTTCCTCGGTCTCGACGTCATCGCCGTCTACATCGCCTTTCGCGCCAATTATCGTGCCGCCCGCGCCCGCGAGGAGGTGTCGGTCTCGCGCACCAGTCTCGATATCCGCAAGACGGCGCCGTCAGGTAAATCGGAAGCGCATCGCTTCAATCCGTTCTGGGCGCGTTTTTCGGTCGCCCGGCACGCCGAGATCGGCATCACCAGGATGGCGGTGGAAGCACAAGGCCAGAATGTGCCGATCGGCGGCTTCCTCAATCCCGACGACCGGGAGAGCTTTGCGTCAGCCTTTTCACGTGCTCTGGCGACTGCGAAGGCGCGCTAGATGCGGCGAACCGCCTCGTCCGCGAAATGATCTTTCAGCAGTGATTGAGGCAACCGGCTCTCCAACGCCTTGCCATACACGGTAATCAGCAGCGTCTCCTTCTCCTTGGTGAGATGCACCTTTTCGCCAGCCATCATCGGCTCCTTTCCCGAAGCCAACTCTATCTGGGGATGTGCGGAAAGAAGGCAAGTTTCGGGTGGTGATCGGCGCCGCGAAGGACGATATTCGCGTCAAGGAGACAGTCCTATGAACGCACAGACCGCTATTCTGAAGAAAGACATCACGCCCGAAGGCGGTGACTACGAAGTTGTTCGGCGCGCGATCGAGAAGATCAGCCTTGACTACCGTGACCAGCCGTCGCTCGAAATACTGGCCGAGGAGGTTGGCGAGACGCCGACCGGACTGCAGAAGCTGTTCACCCGCTGGGCCGGCCTGTCGCCCAAGGCCTTCTTGCAGGCCGTCACGCTCGACCATGCGCGCAAACTGCTCGATTCCGGCATGCCGCTGCTTGAAGCTTCTTTCGAGGTCGGCATGTCAGGTCCCGGACGGTTGCACGACCTTTTCGTCACCCACGAGGCGATGTCGCCGGGCGACTACAAGACGCGCGGCGCCGGGCTGACGATCCGCTACGGCTATCATATCTCGCCATTCGGCATCGCCCTGATCATGGTCACCGACCGCGGGCTTGCCGGCCTCGCCTTCAACGATGCCGGCGGCGAGCGTGCGGCCTTCGCCGACATGTCCAGCCGCTGGCCGAACGCAAACTATGTCGAGGACATGGCTGCGACGGCGCCCTATGCCGCGCGCGTCTTCGATCCGGCGCTGTGGCGCGCCGACCAGCCGCTGCGCGTCGTCATGATCGGCACCGACTTCCAGGTTCGCGTCTGGGAAGCCCTGCTGCGCATCCCGATGGGCAAGGCCTGCACCTATTCCTCGATCGCCGCCCGCATCGGCGCACCGAGCGCCAGCCGGGCGGTGGGTGCCGCGGTCGGTGCCAATCCGATGTCGTTCGTGGTGCCGTGCCACCGGGCTCTCGGCAAGTCCGGCGCGCTCACCGGCTACCACTGGGGCCTGACCCGCAAACGCGCCATCCTTGGCTGGGAAGCGGGACAGGTCGCGCCTTGAAATAGTTCACGGCCTCGTGCGCTGATACCCAAACAGACCTTGCGACACCGGCGAGACGCTTTCGCCGGTGTTTTTCGTTAACCCGCGAAATGACTGCCCGCTCTGGAAAGCAGCTGTCTTCCGGGCTAGCTTCCCGCGCAGTCAGCAGGGAGGCACCACTTGATAATCGTTGTCGGCTCGATCAACCTCGACCTTATCGCCAATGTCGACCGCTTGCCCGCACCGGGTGAGACGGTTCGGGGCTCCGGCTTCACCACCGCACCTGGCGGCAAGGGCGCCAACCAGGCGCTGGCCGCCGCACGCGCCGGCGCCAAGGTGCGCATGGTCGGCGCCGTCGGCAAGGACAACTTCGCCACTGAAGCGCTGGCGCTGCTGCGGGACGGCAAGATCGACCTGTCTGGTGTCGGTGAAACATTCGCCTCGACCGGCACGGCATTGATCATGGTCGCCGACGACGGCGAGAACGCCATTGCCGTGGTGCCGGGCGCCAATGATTCGGTCGTGACGGGCGATCTTTCCAAGGCTTTCATGAAAAAGGGCGATGTCGTGCTCTTGCAGCAGGAGATCCCGCTGCACACCGTCGATGCCGCACTGGACGCGGCACGGGCGGCAGGCGCGATCACCGTGCTCAACACGGCACCCTTCCGTGCAGAGGCGACCGCCTTCCTCGGCAAGGCCGACTATGTCGTCGCCAACGAAACCGAATTCGATCTCTATGGCGAGGCGCTGTCGCTGAGCGGTCGCGATCGCCCGGCGCGGATGCGCGATTACGCCGGGAAGACCGGCCGCACAATCGTCGTCACGCTCGGCGGTGACGGCGTTCTGGCTGCCACGCCAGCCGATCTTCTGATGGTTCCGGCGCTGAAGATCACTCCGGTCGACACGGTCGGCGCCGGCGACACGTTTTGCGGCTATTTCGCCGCCGGCCTGTCGTCCGGCCTGCTGCTCGAACAGGCGCTCGCCCGTGCTGCAGCCGCTGGTTCGCTCGCTTGCCTGAAGCCCGGCGCCCAGCCGTCGATCCCGCAGGCGAAGGAAGTCGACGCGGCGCTACAAAAATCCGCCAGCTAGGTGAGAGCCATGCGTCCTGCCACAAAACACGCCGTGCCGCCTGCCGGCGATATCTGCCGCCTGTCCGCCGTGGACCTTGCCGGCGCGATCCGGCGCCGTCAGCTTTCCGTCCGCGAGGTGGTGACGGCATTCCTCGACCGGATCGACGCAGTGAATCCGCTGGTCAACGCCATCGTCTCGCTGCGCGACCGTGCCGACATCTTGCGCGAGGCCGATCAGGCAGACGCCCATCTGGCGCATGCAGGGCATTCCGGCCCCCTGTTCGGCCTGCCAATCGCCATCAAGGATCTCGCGCAGACCAAGGGCCTCAGGACCAGCTTCGGCTCGCCGATCTTCGCCGATTTCGTGCCGCAAGAGGATGATTTCTTCGTCGAACGCGTCCGCAAGGCCGGCGCCATCGTCATTGGCAAGACCAATGTTCCCGAATTCGGGCTTGGCTCCAACACTTACAACGCCGTGTTCGGCCCGACGCTCAACGCTTTCGACCCAGCCTTGACCGCCGGCGGTTCGAGCGGCGGCGCGGCGGTCGCGCTGGCGCTCGACATGGTGCCTGTCGCCGACGGCAGCGACTTTGGCGGCTCGCTGCGCAACCCGGCCGCCTACAACAATGTCTTTGGCTTTCGCCCGTCGCAAGGACTGGTCCCGGCGGGCCCGGACCTCGACGTCTTTCACGCACAGATGGGCGTCGAAGGGCCGATGGGCCGCAGCGTGCGCGACATGGCGCTGCTGCTAGACGAGCAGGCCGGCTACGACCCTCGCGCGCCGCTCTCACATCACAAGCACGGCTCGTTCCTCGAAGGGCTGCAAACGGCGGCGGCCGGCGGCCGCATCGCCTGGTTCGGCGATCTTGGCGGCCATCTGCCGGTTGAACCCGGCATCCTTGATCTTTGCGAGGCCGCTCTCGGCCGCTTCGCCAACATATCCTTTCAGACCGAAGCGCTGGTGCCGGATTTCGACTTCGAAGCGCTATGGCAGGCCTTTGTGACGCTGCGCCAGGCGAGCAGCGGTTGTGCGCTCAAGGCGCATTACGACGATCCCTTGAAACGCAGTCTTCTGAAGCCGGAGGCCGTGTGGGAGGTGGAACATGCGCTGCGCCTCACGGCGCCGCAGATCCACGCTGCCACGGTGAGGCGCTCGTCGTGGCACAAAACCCTGCTGTCGCTCTTCGACCGCTTCGACCTCATTGCGCTGCCGACCGCGCAGGTCTTCCCCTTCGAAGTCTCCACCCACTGGCCGACACAAGTGGCCGGGCGTGCCATGGACAGCTATCACCGCTGGATGCAGGTTTCAGCGCTCGCCACGCTGGGCGGCTGCCCTGCGGTCAACGTACCGGCGGGCTTCGATGCCAGAGGCAGGCCGATGGGCATGCAATTGATCGGGCGGCCGCGCGGCGACATGGCCGTGCTGAGAGCAGCGGCGGCCTACGAGGTGACGCTGCCGTGGCCGGCCGGAGCCTAAATCCAGGTCAAGGCTGCCAGCGACATATGCTGCCGGCTTGCACCGTCGTTGCTGTCATGCATTGATCACGGTCGGCCGCGTCGCAAAGCCGTATATTGTCGAGGAAAACCATGTCGCTGGAACTCTACGCTACCTATGTCGTTGCCTGCATCGTCATTGTCCTGGTGCCTGGACCGACGGTCACGCTGATCATCGCCAACAGCATCCGCCACGGCTCCCGCGCCGGCCTCGCCAACGTCGCCGGCACCCAGGCCGGGCTGGCCATCATGATCGCCATTGTCGGCATCGGATTGACTTCGCTGATCGCAGGCATGGGCCATTGGTTCGAGTGGGTCAGGCTGATCGGCGCCGCCTATCTGATCTGGATGGGCGTGCAGATGTTCCGCTCCAAGGGCAAGCTGAACGCCGACGGATCGGCGAAGACACCGCGCGGCGGCTTCTTCCTGCAGGGCCTGCTGGTGGCGATCAGCAATCCCAAGACGCTGGTATTCTTCGGCGCCTTCTTTCCGCAGT
The DNA here is from genome assembly GCF_037162615.1 of Mesorhizobium sp. ISC15. Lineage (NCBI taxonomy): Bacteria > Pseudomonadati > Pseudomonadota > Alphaproteobacteria > Hyphomicrobiales > Phyllobacteriaceae > Mesorhizobium > Mesorhizobium sp. ISC15. The sequence goes on from NZ_JAVSPX010000001.1 coordinate 208,791, forward strand.
TCATCACCCCTGAAGGCAATTACGCGCTGCAGATCGGCGTCATGGGTCTCACTGCCATGATCTTCGCCGCCGTGTCGGATTCGACCTACGCGCTGGCCGCCGGTCGTGCCGGACGCCTGCTCTCGGCCGGCCGCGTCAAGCTGCTGTCGAGGATCAGCGGCAGCTTCCTGGTCGGCGGCGGCCTGTGGCTGGCGTTTTCCAAGGCGAAGTAACGGCGGCCGAGAGCCGGGACGCAAACAACAATCTCCTGGAACGGGAGGGCCGATTGAAAGTCGGCCTTCTGTGCACCACATGAATCGATAGTTGGGGATTCATGTCGGTGCCATGGACTTTTGCGGATGTGAAAAGGCACGCGATCGGCGTGATCTTGATCGTTGCTTTGTTTGCGGCGGTGTTGGCCCTCAATCCGCTCAAGTGGACGAATAAAGCCAGCCCGATCCGGTCGGTCGACACCGTCGACGCAATGGTCAGAAGTGTCCAGTGGAACCGCGTCGGCATCTATCTGGTCTCTATCGAGAACGGTCCGTCTGTTCTCATCAAGGACAAACGCCCGCATCTGATCGGCGCGCGAGCAACCATAGAGCGCGTCACGCGCGACAACGGTTCGATCTTCTACCGGTTTGCAAGTTGAACCATATGGCAAGAGCGCGGCTGGCCCTCACCTTGCTGATACTGCGGGAAAACCTCCGAGGCATCATCATCACTGCCCTTGTGGTGGGCATCTGCATTCTGGCAATCGGCGCACTAATTGCCAGGCGGAGCAGCCCCATCGTCGATGTCGCACGCCTGACAGGCGCTGTGGTCAACGTCCTCAATGCTTCTCCAAATCCCGAAGGCGCGATCGGCGGCAGACCCCGCTACCTGTACGGAATCCGCCTCGACGAAAATAACCTCCTGGTGTTTGTGCATGGCGACGCAAGCGCACCGCGAGCCATCGGCTCGCAAGTCTCGATCGAGCGACAGCACCGTCAAAACGGTACTGAGACCTATCGACTGCTCCGCGAGTGAGCGGCCCTAGAGCCGCCCCAGCCGTTCCAGCAGCAGCGCGAAAAACGCATCATGGTCGATGTCGCGCATCACCATGGCGTTCTTCGGCCGCTTGGTCACGCCCCACCAGTCGATCACGGTCATGCCCATGGTGAGATCCGAGGCGGTTTCCACGGTGACGTTGCAGTTGCGGCCGCTGAACAGCCCCGGCTTCAACAGATAGGCGATGACGCAGGGGTCGTGCAGCGGTCCGCCATCGGTGCCGTATTTCTCCTCGTCGAAGCGCTCGAAGAACTCCAGCATCTCCGCCGTGGCCGTGCCGACCCTGGTGCCGAGCTTGCGGAAGGCCTCGGTGCGCTTGGCCGTGGTCAACGCCTTGTGGGTGACGTCGAGCGGCATCATGACGATCGGAATGCCTGATTTGAACACGACATCGGCGGCATGCGGGTCGACATAGATGTTGAATTCGGCGGTCGGGGTGACATTGCCGCCTTCGAAGAAGCCGCCGCCCATCAGCACGATTTCCTTGATGCGCGGCGCGATCTTCGGCTCGCGGATCAGCGCCAGCGCGATGTTGGTGAGCGGTCCGAGCGCGCAGAGCGTGATCGTGCCGCTCTCTTCCTTCATCAGCGTCTCGACGATGAAATCGACCGCATACTGGTCCTGCAGCTTCATTGTCGGCTCGGGCAATTGCGGTCCGTTGAGGCCGGTCTCGCCATGCACCTCCTCGGCGGTGACCAGTTCGCGCGCCAGCGGCCGGATGGCGCCCGCATAGACCTTGATGTCAGGCCTGCCGGCCAGTTCGCAGATCTTGCGTGCATTCTTTTCGGTGAGCCTCAGCGGCACGTTGCCGGCAACGGCGGTCATACCGACGATCTCCAGCTCGGCGCTGCCGAGTGCCAGCAATATGGCGACGGCGTCATCCTGGCCGGGATCCGTGTCGATGATGATCTTGCGGGATTGGGGCATTTCAATTCCTTGTTTGGGGAGTCTTTTTGGGCGGGGCTTTCGACGGCTTGAACTTGACCGCGGGGCGGACCATATCAAGACCATCGGGAAAAATGCCATCCGGGTTTTTCCGCTTTATGTCGCTCTTGAGAGGACAGTGTAACATGAGCCGAATGACGCCTTTCTCCAGCCCGCTTCTTCTGGGTTTCGACGCCATGGAAAAGACCCTGGAACGTCTGGCGAAGTCAGGTGACAGCTACCCTCCCTATAACATCGAGCGCCTCAGCGGTGCCGACGGCAAGGCCGAAAGGCTGCGTATCACGCTCGCTGTCGCCGGTTTCGCTGAAAACGATCTCGATGTGACCACGGAGGAAAACCAGTTGGTCGTGCGCGGCCGTCAGAACGACGATACCGAGCGCGAATTTCTTCATCGCGGCATTGCCGCGCGCCAGTTCCAGCGCTGTTTCGTGCTGGCCGACGGCATGCGGGTGATCGCGGCGGAGCTGAAGAACGGCCTTTTGTCGATCGATCTCGATCGGCCCGAGTCCGAACGGCTGGTACGGAAAATAAACATATCGGTGAAAGACTGATCTTCACCGATGGCTCTCATGCGAGGCGGCCTTGAGCGGCGTCCTCGCGCCAAGGAGGCTTAAATGACCAGAACTGACGAAAATCTCATCATGACCAGCGGCGAATTCGCCCATCTCGGCGAAGGCACGGTCGCCTATCTCAGGAAAGTGTCGAGCGACGATCTGCGCGGCCGTTTCCCGGGCCTCGGCGAAATCGCGCCCGGCCTGGAACTGTGGGCCCTGTTTGCCGCCAATGGCCAGCCGATCCTGCTTTCGGACGCTCGCGACCGGGCGCTGGCCGGCGCCCTGGAAAACGACCTGACCCCCGTCGCCATCCACTAAATTAACAATACGGCATAGCGATCTGGTTGGAACGGACAGGGCCGCCCACGGCGGCCCTTCAACGGATCTGATCAAAAAAAGCTCAGGCCGCGTGCGAGGCTTGTGTGTCCGATAAAAGCGCATGGATCGCGGCGGCGTCGCGGGTGCCCCTGATCTTGGCCACCGTGTCAGCGTCGCGCAGCACCCGCGCGATACGCGACAGCGCCTTGAGGTGATCGGCGCCGGCGCCTTCGGGCGCCAAAAGCAGGAACACCAGATCGACCGGCTGGTCGTCCAGCGCCTCGAAATCGACCGGCGTCTCCAGCCGGGCGAAAACGCCGGCGATCCGCTTCACCCCGGCCAGCTTGCCATGCGGAATGGCGATGCCGTTGCCGACACCGGTCGAGCCCAGCCGTTCACGCTGCAGGATGGTGTCGAACACCTCCCGTTCCGGAATGCCGGAAATCGCCGCCGCCCTTTCGGACAGCATTTGCAGCAGTTGCTTCTTGGAGTTCGCCTTCAACGCCGGCAAAATCGCCGGAACGTTGATAAGATCGCTCAGATCCATACTTGAAATCCCTTGTTCGCCTGCCGTCGCCAGTCCTCACTCTCGCGTGCGGCTGGTTCCCTATCCCAGTGCGGCCTTGGCCGTCATCTCTGTGCGATCCTGGGTCGTCATCTCTGTGCGACCCTGGGTCGTCATCTCTGTGTGACCCTGGGTCGTCATCTCTGTGTGACCCTGGGTCGTCATCCCTGCGCGACTTTGGTCGTAGATGGGTCGATCCAGCCGATATTTCCGTCCGGCCGACGATAGACGATATTGAGATGCTCGTTTCCGGCATTGCGAAAGACGAGGACCGGGGTGTCCTTGGTGTCGAGCTCGATCACGGCTGACGCCACCGACATGGTCCGCAGCGTCATGGTTGATTCGGCAACGATGGCTGGCGCGAAATTCTCCGGTATTTCCTCATCGTCGTCGGCAAGCGGCGCCATCACCGTATAGGCGATGTCGGTGAGCTCGCCATTGGCATTGCCTAAATTATGTGACTTCAGCCGACGCTTGTAGCGCCGAAGGCGGGTTTCAAGGCGATCCGCCGAGGCCTCGAAAGCGAGCGTCGGGTCCTGGGCTTCACCGGTCGCCTGCAGCGAAGCGCCGGAATCCAGCCGGATCATGCAATCGGCCGTGTAGCGCGATCCCGATTTGACGACTACGATTTGACCTGAAAAGCCCCGATCGAAATATTTCCCGATCACTTCCCCGACACGGTCGTTGATGCGCGTACGGAACGCATCGCCGATATCCATGTGTTTTCCTGATATGCGCAGTGTCATCTGAAAACTGACCTTCCTTGCTCAGGCTTCAAACTGTCCCGAGTTTATACCCGTGATCTGTGCGCACAAGCTTTGCGGCGTCACTTGCGCCGATTTTAAATCCGAACTTTCCGGTTGATCACAAGCCGCCTTCTTTGACCGTCCCGTGGCCAACGTCGTGACGGACCATCCGCATGCGGGCAGTAGCCCGTCTCATGCGGGCGGGCTTCTAGCCACTTCGTTGCGGCTTGTCAATGAAGCGCAAAAGCTGTGGAAATTCCGTCGGAGATCACCGCCCGGCGCTGGCCAAGGCGCGTTTTTCACGCCGCCTCTGCACCGACGAGGGAATATTCATGCCCTCCCGATACTTGGCGACCGTGCGCCTGGCGATATCGACGCCGCTTTCCCGCAACATATCCACAATCGCGTCGTCGGAAAGCACGTCGACGGTTTTCTCCTCGTCGATCAACTGCTTGATGCGGTCGCGCACCGCCTCCGACGAATGCGCGTCGCCGCCACCCGACGAAGCGATCGAGGCGGTGAAGAAATAGCGCAGTTCGAACACGCCGCGCGGCGTCAGCATGTATTTGTTGGCGGTGACCCGGCTGACGGTCGATTCGTGCATGCCGATGGCATCGGCCACCGTGCGCAGGTTGAGCGGCTTCAGGTGACGCACGCCATGGACGAGGAAAGCGTCTTGCTGGCGCACGATTTCCGAGGCGACCTTGAGGATGGTCTTCGCCCGCTGGTCGAGGCTACGCGTCAGCCAATTGGCATTCTGCAGGCATTCCGCCAGGAAATCCTTTTCCGTCTGGTTCTTCGCATGCGGTGAAACTTGGGCGAAATAGATATGGTCGACCAGCACGCGCGGCAGCGTTTCAGAGTTGAGTTCGATCACCCAGCTCCCGTCATTGGCCGCCCGCACTTCGACATCGGCGACGATCGCGTCGCTGGCGCCGCCCGAAAACGCCATCCCTGGGCGCGGATCGAGCGCACGTATCTCGGCCAGCATGTCGAGCAGATCCTCCTCGTCGACCCCACAAATCCGTTTCAGGGTCTGGAAATCGCGCCGCGCCAGGAGTTCGAGATTGGCAATCAAAGCCTTCATCGCCGGGTCGAGCCGGTCGCGCACGGCGAGCTGCAGCGACAGGCATTCGGCGAGGTCGCGGGCAAAGATGCCGGCCGGCTCGAACGTTTGGCAGACAGCGAGCGCATTCGTCACTGCTGTTTTGTCGGTGCCGAGACGGGCGGCGATCTCGGCCATGTCGGCGCGCATATAGCCGGCCTCGTCGAGACCATCGGCCAGTTCGCTGGCGATCAGTCGTGCTGCCGGGTCAGCGAAGGCAAGCGCGACCTGTTCGCCGACATGCTCGCGCAGCGTGATGGCGGCGGCCGCCATGTCTGCGACGTCGAAGCCGTCGGACGAGGACGCGGAACCATTGCCGGAGGCCGACTTCCATTGGGCCGTCAGGTCGGGACCGAGCCGCTCGCTGGTGCCGGGGTCGTCGGGAAACAGGTTTTCCAGCGAAGTATCGAGCTTTTCCGAGATCGCCTCGGCACTCCACGCCGTTTCCGTCTCGAACCAGTCGCCGCCGGGAGCCGTTTCCGGCGCGACGTCGACCTTCTGCGCCTGGTCGCTTACGGCATCGTCCTGCGGCTCGGCGCGCTCGAGCAGAGGATTGCGCTCGATCTCGTCGTCGATGAAGCGTTCCAGCTCGATGTGGGTGAACTGCAGCAGTCGTATCGACTGCATGAGTTGCGGCGTCATCACCAGCGACTGGGACTGTCGTAGCTGTAGTTTTGCCGCCAACGCCATGGTTCGGTTTCAAACGCCCTGTCTACGCATCCGGACTGCCGGAAGGAGTTGGGCATAGAAACTGGCCCGGCTTTTGCTTGTCAAGGCGATGGCGATCAAAACTCGCCTATCGTCGCGTTATTCGGACGAGAAATCGGAGAAAAAGGCCTGTCTCGCGTCAAAAAACGCGTTTGGACAGAAATATTCACGCTTAGAGTGTAAATCCCTCACCGAGATAAAGCCGCCGCACATCCGGGTTTGCGACAACTTCGTCGGCCCGACCGTGGGTCAACACCTGGCCGGCATGGATAATGTAGGCGCGGTCGATCAGGCCGAGCGTCTCGCGGACATTGTGATCGGTGATGAGCACGCCGATGCCCCGCGCCGTCAGATGGCGCACGAGTTGCTGGATATCGGCGACGGCGATCGGATCGATGCCGGCGAAAGGTTCGTCGAGCAGCATGTATGCGGGTCGGGTCGCCAGTGCGCGCGCGATTTCTAGGCGCCGCCGCTCGCCGCCGGAAAGCGACAGCGACGGGGCCTTGCGCAGATGGCTGATGTGAAACTCCTCGAGCAATTCGTCGAGACTGCGTTCGCGCTCCTTGCGGCTCTTTTCGACCACTTCGAGCACGGCACGGATGTTTTGCTCGACGGTCAGGCCGCGAAAGATCGATGCTTCCTGCGGAAGGTAGCCGATGCCGAGGCGGGCACGGCGGTACATCGGCATCGAGGTGACATCGAAGCCGTCGATTTCGATCGTGCCTTCGTCGACCGGCACCAGGCCGGTGACCATGTAGAAGCAGGTCGTCTTGCCGGCGCCGTTGGGGCCGAGCAACCCGACCGCCTCACCGGCGCGCACGCCGATCGTCACGCCGCTGACGACTTTGCGGCCCTTGTAGCTCTTGGTCAGGCCCTTCGCGATCAAGGTTCCCTTGAACTTTACCGCGTCGACGGTGACCGTGGCCGGCGCCGCAAGTTTGCCGGCGGCGCGTCCTGAGAGACGCGCCATCAGCGATGCTACGTCGGCCATCAGGGCTTCGCCGCTCCCGACTTCGGCGGCGTGATCGACATCATGACGCGGCCCCCGCAGGCGTCGACCTGGGCCAAGCCGCTCTTCATCTGCACGGTGAGCTTGCAGCCGACCAGCACATTGTCGCCTTGCGAAAGCACGACCTTGCTGCCTGAAAGCACCAGCACTTCAGTCTTCATGTCGAAAGTGCCGCGGTCGCCGGTGGCGACCTGGTCATCCGATTTGATATAGACCTTGTTGGCGACCTCCAGGCGGTCGATGTTGGCCGAGCCGGTCATCGCGGCACCGGCGGCCTCCGTCCCCTTGGCGGCAGCGCCGGCATCCTTGACGTAATAGACCGTCATCTTGCCGGCCTTGAGCACGGTCGGACCCTGGACGACGCTTACATTGCCTGTAAACACGGCGACGCTGTCCGCCTGGCGAACCTCGAGCTTGTCGCTTTCGATCTGAATGGGCTTGTCGCCGGACAGTTTGAGGCCCGATAGCTGGCTGGTGGCCTTGGACTGCGCCAGAGCCGGCGTCATCCCCAAGCCCAGCCCCAAAACCAGCGCAAGGGCCGGCAACGCCGAAGCCGCGGCCACGAGCCGTGCCGAACTACTGAACCGCATTGGATGCTCCGCTCATTGCCTCTGCCGCCTTCAAGCTGGCGGGGTCGATGTTGACACGCACTCTGTTCTCGAAAACCACGATCTTGCCGTTGTCCTGGATCGACATCGAATCTGCGGTAATCCGCGACCCGCCACGGCTGACGTCGACCGGATCACTCGTCTTCATAGTGCCTTTGCCCATGTCGAGAAAGACCGATTTGAACTTTGCCTCCAAGCCGTCGGTGGTGGTTATGGTGACATCGCTGGTCAGGCTCATCGTGTTGCCATCGCGATTGTAGGTGCCGCGCGAGGCATTGACGGCCGCCACATTGTCGGCCGAGATCGGCAGCTTGGCGTCGATGCCCTCCAGATCGATGATGCCTTGTTTGCTCACGTCCTGTATGGCGCGCAAGGCGGTCATGGAATAGGGCAGTTTCTGCTTGGTGAACCCGTTGAGCTTGGGGTTGGCCATCACCAGCTTGCCATCGGCGAAGGCGCTGCCGTCGGCCTGGACCTGGATCGAGACAGGCGCCGCGAGATACGAATAGACCGGGAAGGCGACCGCGATCACTGCAGCGACCAGCGGCACCGCCAGCTTCAAGATACGCACGCGGCGCGAATGGCGCTGGGCAATGCCGAATGCGTCGACCCGTGCCGGGCCTACGTTCGGGGGGGGCAACTCCGTCTCGGTGTTGGTCGGTTCGATCGGTCGCGCTAACATAACTGCTTTCTTTTAAACCCCTGCCGCCAAGCACCCTATAGGTGGGATGCCGGCGCCCTCAAGCAAGCACAAGCGGAGGAAAACCGCAAAAGTGTGACGGTTGCTGTGGCACAAACGAAAATGAAACCGCCACAACTTGCACGTCATACCAGATACAGCGGGACAGCGTTAGGGCCTGTGGATTGGTCTTGATGTCACTTGAAACGCCGGCTCGCGAACGTCGACACCCTGTCTTTGGCGCGAGCTCGTCAGGAATCGGTAGCCGGGCGCGGATGGTTGCTTTAAAAGCATCTGCTCCCACCGACTATGAGGCTGACCATGGCACTGAGAGCCGACGACCTGATCGACCGCCGCCGCTTGCGCCGCAAGTTGACATTCTGGCGCGTCGCAGCGCTTGTTGTCGCAGCGGCCGGGCTGATTGCCCTTTCGACCTGGATCTACGGTGACGACTTCACCGGCACGGCGGTCGACCACATCGCCAAGGTCAAGATCGAGGGCACCATCACCGAAGACGAAGACCTGATCAAACGGCTGGATGACATCCGTCAATCATCGAGGGTGAAAGCTGTGATCCTGTCGATCGATTCACCGGGCGGCACCACCGTCGGGGGCGAATCGATTTACGAGGAAGTGCGCAAGCTGGCCGCCGAGAAGCCGGTCGTGGCCGAAGTCGGCACGCTGGCCGCATCGGCGGGCTATATGATCGCCACCGGAGCCGATCATATCGTCGCGCGCAAATCGTCGATCGTCGGCTCGATCGGCGTGCTGATCCAGTATCCGGACGTCAGCGGCCTTATGGACAAGCTCGGCATCAAGCTCGAGGAAGTGAAATCGTCGCCGTTGAAAGCCTCGCCATCGCCCTTCAAGCCGACCAATGACGACGAGCGCACAATGGTCCGCAAGCTCATCCTGGACAGCTACGACTGGTTCGTCGGCATCGTCGCCGAACGCCGCAACATGACCAAGCCGGAGGCGCTGGCGCTGGCCGACGGCTCGATCTTCACCGGCCGGCAGGCTCTTGCCAATAAATTGATCGACGCGGTCGGCGGCGAGACCGAAGCGATCGACTGGCTCGCAACCAAGGGCGTCGATGCCAAGCTCAAGGTGGTGGAGTGGAAGGATACCGAAAGCGGCGGCTTCCTGTTCTCCAAGGCGATGGCGCGAACCATCGGCAGTGCGCTCGGCCTGCCCGACTATGGCGGCGACATCATTCACGAACTTGGTGCCGACCGCTTGTTTCTTGACGGTCTCGTTTCCGTCTGGCACCCTTGAGACGAGTGAAAAAGCAAATAAAATCATCCTCATAATTTTGACCACAGTGTTTTCACGGGGAGCCTTCTCATGATCAAATCCGAACTTGTGCAGATCATCGCCACACGCAACCCGCACCTTTTTCTGCGCGACGTCGAAAACATTGTCGGCGCGATTTTCGACGAGATCACCGACGCGCTTGCCGAAGGCAACCGGGTCGAGCTGCGCGGTTTCGGCGCTTTCTCAGTGAAAAACCGCCCCGCCCGCACCGGCCGCAATCCGCGCACCGGCGAATCCGTCGAGGTCGAGGAGAAATGGGTGCCGTTCTTCAAGACCGGCAAGGAATTGCGTGAAAGGCTGAACAGCGGCAAATAGTCGCCGCGCGGGCTCACGCGCCGGCCTTTTCAGTAGGGCCCGGCCCTCGGTAGAACCCGCCTTCGACAGGAAATTCCATGTTCAATCGCTTCATGCTCATCGTGGTCTTCGTGCCGCTGGCCGTCATCCTGATTGCGCTGGCGGTCGCCAACCGCGATCCGGTTGCCTTCACCCTGGACCCGTTCAACCCCGGCAATCCGGCACTGACGATGACACTGCCGCTTTTCATCTTCCTGTTCCTGGCTCTCGCCATCGGCATGGTCGTCGGCAGCCTGGCGACCTGGGTCAAGCAGGGCCGCTATCGCAAGCTGGCGCGCCAGCGCGGCGTCGAAGCCGAGAACTTGCGCCAGGCGGTCAGCCGCGCACCGGCTGCACCACAGGGCCCGGCCTTGCCGAAGCCGACGAGCTGAGCCAATGAAGCGCCGCGTCTTTTTTGGACGCGCAAAGGGCGCTGTACCATTTTGATTTACGCATGATCCTTCCGAAAAATCGGTTCCGATTTTCGAGATCATGCCGAGGCGCATTTCTCTCTACGGAGTTTCCCCATGCTGACCATCTCGGCGGCCGAGGTCGATCATGCACTGACCTTTCCCGGACTGGTCGAGACGCTGCGCGCGGCCTTTCGCGATGGCGCGGTGCAACCGGTCAGGCATCATCATACAGTCGAACGGCCCGACGGCGCGGCCTCGACCCTGCTCCTGATGCCGGCCTGGACCGACTTCAATGCGGCCGGCACTTCGGCAGACGGCCATATTGGCGTCAAGATCGTCACGGTGTCGCCCGACAACAACACCATAGGCAAACCCGCGGTTATGGGGCTTTACCTCCTGCTCGACGGCGCGACAGGCGAGCCCGAGGCAATGATCGACGGCCAGCGGCTGACGCAGTGGCGCACGGCCTGCGCCTCGGCGCTGGCCGCCTCCTATCTGGCCCGCGAGGACGCTTCACGGCTGCTGGTGGTCGGCGCCGGCGCGCTGTCGCCGTTCCTCGCCAAGGCGCATTCGGCGGTGCGGCCGATCACGACGATCCGCATCTGGAACCGCACGCCGGCCAATGCCGAAAAGGTCGCGGCGAAATTGCGCGCCGAGGGTTTTGCCGCCGCCGCAGCAAGCGATCTCGACGCCGAACTCGGCCTGGCCGACATCATTTCGTCGGCGACGATCACGACCACGCCGCTGATCAAGGGCGCGCTGTTGAAGCCGGGAACCCATGTCGATCTGGTCGGCGGCTTCACGCCTGATATGCGCGAGAGCGACGACGATGCGATTGCGCGTGCCCGCGTCTATGTCGATACCCGGGCCGGCGCCACCAAGGAAGCAGGCGACATCGTCCAGCCGCTGGCCTCGGGCGTGCTGAAGGCGCAAGCCATCGTCGCCGATCTGCATGAACTGGCGCGCGGCCAGAAGAAGGGCCGGCAGAGCCCCGGTGAGATCACGCTGTTCAAATCGGTCGGCGCGGCCCTTGAAGACCTCGCCGCCGGCATTGCCGTGTACAAGGCGCTCAAGAGTAGGGGAGTAGGGGAGTAGGGGAGTAGGGGAGTAGGGAGCCATACCAACCGTACGGCTTCGTGCTAGTCATACTTTCCCTATTCCATTACTCGCTTATTCCCTTATTCCCTTATTCCCCTACTCCCTTATTCCCCTACTCCCTTATTCCCCTACTCCCCTACTCCCCTACTCCCCTACTCCCTTATTCCCCTACTCCCCTACTCCCCTACTCCCCTACTCCCCTACTCCCTTATTCCCCTATTCCCCTACTCCCGTTCGGACGGGAACGTCTCCGGCGTCACGCCGTTGTTCGGACGTTATGGAGATACGCGGATTCCTGTTGTTCTGGTCCATCTTGGCCGCTGTCGTCGCGGCGCTCAGCCTTGGACCATCCTTCGCCCATGTCCTGGAATCGGCTCCTCGGCTGAAGTGGCCGCCTTCTCTCTGGCGCGAGACGACTGTCTTCAACGCCCAGTTCCAGCTGTTTGCCGTGATTGGCGCGCCGCTTGATGTGGCAGCGATCGCCTGCCCGGCACTTCTCGCATGGATGCTGCGCAACGACCGTCCGGCGTTCTGGTTCGCCTTGGCCGCCGCCGTGCTCTTTGCTGTGTCTCTTGCGACGTGGTCCGCTCTCGTCAAACCGGCTAACGATGTTTTAGCCACCTGGGTGCCTGGACCGATCCCGGAAAACTTCGAAGCGATCCGGCTGCGCTGGGAAACCGGCCATATGGTCGTCGCCGGCTTCAAGGCCGTCGGTTTCGTATCGTTGGTTATCGCCCTGCTTTGGATCAAGCGCGGCTGATCGTTTCGGAAATCTCCAGCGACCGCGTTTGTTGCACCGGTGAATGTGCTGTGGCAGAAGCGGGCCAAGTCGCCCCGGAGATGCTCTTTTTGAAACCTTTTCGCGACAAACGCCGCGACAGCCGCTCGCATCAGCCCGCAAAGGGCGGGGCGGAACAGCCGCGCGGAACCGGCACAAAACCGGACGACCGGTCTGTTCCGAAGCCCACGCCGCGCGTCCTTTCGCGCCGCGACGGCGCCCTGCCGGTCGAACACCTGCCGCTGATCCTCGAAGTGGCGCCCAACGCCGATTATGCGCTGCTCGACAGCGGCGCCGGGCAAAAGCTCGAGCAGTACGGGCCCTATCGCATCGTTCGGCCCGAAGGCCAGGCGATCTGGCAAAAAGCGTTGCCGGCCAGAGACTGGGACCGCGCCGACGCCATTTTCACCGGCGACACCGACGAGGAAGGCATCGGCCGCTGGCGTTTCCCGAGGACGCCGCTCGGCGAAACCTGGCCGATGAAGCATGACGGCATCGATTATCTCGGCCGCTTCACCTCGTTTCGCCATGTCGGCGTGTTCCCCGAGCAGGCCTCGCACTGGGACCACATGGCCGGGCTGATCGCGGCGGCGAAGCGACCGGTCAAGGTGCTGAATCTGTTCGGCTATACCGGCCTTGCCTCACTGGTGGCGGCGCGTGCCGGCGCCGAGGTGACCCATGTCGATGCGTCCAAGAAGGCGATCGGCTGGGCCAGGGAGAACCAGGAGATGGCGGGCCTGTCGCAAAAGCCGATCCGCTGGATCGTCGACGATGCCATGAAATTCGCTGAGCGAGAGGAGCGCCGCGGCAGCCGCTACGACATCGTCCTGTTCGATCCGCCCGCCTATGGCCGTGGCCCCAAGGGCGAGGTCTGGCAATTGTTCGAGGATCTGCCTGATCTGACCGACCTCTGCCGCTCGATCCTGACGCCGAAGCCGATTGCTGTTGTGCTGACCGCCTATTCGATCCGCGCTTCCTTCTTCGCCATCCATGCCTTGATGCGCGACACTTTCGCAGGCATGGGCGGCACGGTCGAATCCGGCGAGCTGATCATCCGCGAGAAATCCGCCGGCCGGGCGCTGTCGACCTCGCTGTTCTCGCGCTGGGTGGCCTGACAATGAGCGAGCGGCATGCAGGCGCGCCCGGACAGGTGAAAGAGGTCACGAGCCTCGCCAACCCGCTGGTCAAGGACATCAAGGCGCTGGCGCTGAAGAAATTCCGCGACCAGCAGAACGCCTTCATGGCCGAGGGGCTGAAGCTGGTCATCGACGCGCTCGACCTCGGCTGGTCGATCCGGACGCTGGTCTTCGCCAAGGCCGGGCGCGGCAATGCGGCGGTCGAAAAGGTCGCGGCGCGCACCGTCGCCGCCGGCGGCACCGTGCTCGAAGTTTCGGAAAAAGTGCTCGTCGCCATCACCCGTCGCGACAACCCGCAAATGGTGGTCGGCGTCTTTTCGCAGAAGTTCCTGCCGCTGAAAGACATCCGCGCTCAAGACAGCGATGTCTGGGTGGCGCTCGATCGCGTGCGCGATCCCGGCAATCTCGGCACCGTCATCCGCACCGTCGATGCCGTCGGCGCCAAGGGCATCATCCTGGTCGGCGAGACCACCGATCCTTTTTCCGTCGAAACCGTGCGCGCCACCATGGGCTCGATCTTCGCGGTGCCGGTCGCCAAGGCGACGCCGGAAACCTTCCTCGCGTGGCGAAAAAGCTTTCCTGGCCTCGTTGCCGGCACGCATCTGAAGGGTGCCGTTGACTACCGTTCAGTCGATTTTTCCAAAGGCCCGGTGCTGCTGATGATGGGCAACGAACAGCAGGGCCTGCCCGACGGCCTAGCCGAAAGCTGCGACAGGTTGCTGCGGATTCCACAGGCCGGCCGCGCCGATTCGCTCAATCTCGCGGTGGCCACCGGCATTATGCTGTTCGAGATCCGGCGCGGCGCGCTGAAACTTGCCCCGGAGGACGCCAAACCGTGACATCCCAAATGGTGACATCCCAAACGGCAAAATCATGGCTCCCCTACGTCCTGCTGGTCGCCGCCGCGGTAGCGCTCGACCAGTGGGTGAAATACCTGGTCGAGACCGGTCTCGCCTTTCAGGAAAAGGTCGATCTTGTGCCGTTCCTGGCATTGTATCGCACCTACAACACCGGCATTGCCTTCTCGATGTTTTCGTCCTTCGGCGACACCGGCCTGGTGGTCATCGCCACTTTCGTCGTCGCTTTCGTGCTCTATCTCGCGGCCCGCACTCCGCCCGGCCACGTGCTGACCCGCATCGGCTTTGCGCTGATCGTCGGCGGCGCGCTCGGCAATCTGTTCGACCGCGCTACCTATGGTCACGTGATCGACTACATCCTGTTCCACACCCCGGTATGGTCCTTCGCCATCTTCAACCTCGCCGACGCCTTCATCGCAGTCGGCGCGGTGCTGGTCGTCTTCGACGAACTCATCGGTTGGCGGCGCGAGGCCAAGCCCTCAAGCGATTGACCTGGCCTTCTGCCGCCATACAGTGCCCATTCGAAAAGCCCGAGGAGAAGACATGCCCGAAACCTTCAAAGCCATCCTCGTTTCGCGCGACGCCGAGAAGAAACAGTCGGTCGCGGTGACCGACCTCACCGAAGCCGACCTGATGGAAGGGGATGTCACCGTCGCCGTCGAGGCGACGACGGTGAACTACAAGGACGGCCTCGCCATATCAGGCAAGGCGCCGGTGATCCGCCGCTGGCCGCTGGTGCCGGGCATTGATTTCGCCGGCACCGTCATCTCGTCTTCCCATGCCGACTGGCGCAAGGGGGACAAGGTCATATTGAACGGCTGGGGCGTCGGCGAAACGCATTTTGGCGCCTATGCCGAGCGCGCCCGTGTCAAGGGCGACTGGCTGGTGCCGCTGCCTCAGGGCATGAGCCCGCATGATGCCATGGCGATCGGCACCGCCGGCTACACCGCCATGCTTTGCGTCATCGCTCTGGAACGGCACGGCATCGTGCCCGATCGCGGCCCGGTGGTGGTGACGGGCGCGGTCGGCGGCGTCGGTTCGGTCGCGGTCTCGATCCTGTCCAGCCTCGGCTATCACGTTATCGCCTCGACCGGCCGCAGCGCTGAAAGCCCCTATCTGATCGACCTGGGTGCTGCGGAAGTGATTTCGCGCGAAGAGCTTGCCCAGCCGGCAAAGCCGCTCGCCAAGGAACGCTGGGCCGGCGGCGTCGATGCGGTCGGCAGTCATACGCTGGCCAACGTCCTTTCGATGACCTCCTATGGCGGCGCCGTCGCCGCCTGCGGCCTGGCCGGCGGCATGGATCTGCCGGCGAGCGTCGCCCCGTTCATCCTGCGCGGCGTTTGTCTGCTCGGCATCGATTCGGTGATGGCGCCAAAAGCGGTCCGCATGGAGGCGTGGCGCCGCATCGGCACTGACCTCGACCTCCAGAAACTCGCCAGCCTGTCCACGACCATTGGCTTCGACGGCATCATCGACGCCGCGCACGACATTGTCGACGGCAAGATCCGTGGCCGCGTGGTGGTGGACATGTGAGTTCCGTCGTCTGCCGTTTTTGCAAGAAAGGAGGGCAAAAACCGCGCGACCGATAAAATTCGAACGAACGGCCGCAATTTTCCATAATCTCTGTCTGGCAAGGATTTCGCATGGTCACGGAATCCGGCATCAGAGAAACGGAGAGCGCCGAAAGCGTCGATGGGATCGGCCCGGAGGCGCCAAGGCGGCAGCATATTGCAGCGCCGCCACTAGCGCCCGAACTGCCCGCTGCCAATCGTGAAGGCCTGCCGTTCCTGACGCTCGTCGCCATCGTCGTGCTGGCAGGCCTGTCGCATCTGACCGGAGCGCCGATCTTCATCACCGTCGGGCTTTTGGCGACTGGCATGGCCGGTCTTGCCGTGCATTTGCGTGCCAGGCGCACGGATCGTCGCGCCGTTGCCCTCCTTGGCGAGACCGCAGCTCGCAGCCGCGCCGAGGTCGAGACCCTGGCCGACCGCATGTGGGAGATGCAGGAGAGCGAGGAACGCTTTCGCGGGCTGATCGACGCGCTTGGCGATCTCGTCGTCCACCGCGACCGTGACGGCCACATCGTCTATGCCAACAAGGTTTTCGCCGATCTTGTCGGAAGCGACCAGCGCGACCTTGCCGGCAGGACTCTGGCCGAGCTCGGCATCGACGTCGGCATCGTTCCCGATGCCGCCTTTTCCGACCACGACTGCCTGAGTTCCACCGACGTCGCCATTAACATGCCGAGCGGCCCGCGCTGGTTCTCATGGATCGAACTGTCCGTGCGCGACAAGGAGAGCGGCGCCGTCTCGCATCGCGCCATCGCCCGCGACATTACCGCCCGCAAGCACGCAGAATCGTCGCTGATCACCGCCCGTGAGCGAGCCGAATATGCGAGCCAGGCCAAATCGCGCTTCCTCGCCACCGTCAGCCACGAGATCCGCACGCCGATGAACGGCATCATGGGCATGGCCAGGCTGCTGGCGGACACCAATCTCTCGCCTGAACAACGGACCTATGTCGGCGCCGTATCGACCTCGGCCAGCGCGCTGCTGGCGCTGATCGAGGATCTGCTCGACTATTCCAAGATCGAGGCTGGCCGCTTCGATCCCGAACCGCAGCCAATGTCCGTGCGCGAGATCGCCGACAACATCATCGAGCTCCTAGCGGCGCGCGCCTTCGCCAAGAATATCGGCGTTGGCTGCCATGTCGAGCCCGACGTGCCGCAAATGATATCAGCCGATCCGGGAAGAGTCAGGCAGGTGCTGCTCAACCTGATCGGCAATGCCATCAAGTTCACCGACAGCGGCGGCGTGCTGGTGACCGTCGCCCGTGCCCGCACCGAAACCACCGATCGCATGCGCTTCAGCGTCACCGACACCGGTCCCGGCCTCGGCGAGGACGACCTGGAGCGCATTTTCGAGGAATTCGAACAGGTCGATGGCTCGTCAACCCGCGCGCATGGTGGCGCCGGTCTCGGTCTTGCCATCTCCAAGCGCCTGGTGACCGCCATGGGCGGCACGATTTCGGTGTCGAGCCGGCTCGGCCAAGGTTCCGAATTCGTTTTCGAAATCCCCGTAATATCGGCCATCGAAGCACCGCAGATGCGCCAGAATGCGCTGTCTGGCCGGCGCGCCGTGATCCTGTCGAAGAACGCCATCGAGGCCGACGCCATCGCTCGCACCATCCGCGCCAATGGCGGCATGGTCGATCTGGCCGCGACCGCCGCCCAGGCAGAACCCTTCGCCGAAGGCTGCGACGTGCTTCTGGTCGACGCGGCCATGGAGGACAGCGACGGCAGGTTGCTCAAGCGCCTTCGCCAGAGCGGCTTTGCCGATTGCGAGGCGATCACGCTGATCGCACCGACCGATCGCGGCATCTTGGGCGAGTTCCGCGCCAGCGGCTACTCCACCTTCCTGGCAAGGCCGGTGCGTGGCGAGACGTTGCTGCGCGTGCTTTTGACCAGCAGCGTACCCGCCCTCACCCAGCCACAGGCGGAAAAGCGCGGCGCGCCATCCGTCCGCGCCATCGCCGGCCGCCGGCAGGGCCTGTCCGTGCTGATCGCCGAGGACAACGACATCAACGCCATGCTTGCCCGGGCCACGCTGCTGAAGGCCGGGCACCGCGTGAAAGTGGTCGGCAACGGCAAGGCCGCCGTCGAGGCCGTCACTGGCACCGGCCACAAGCACCGCTTCGACGTGGTGCTGATGGACCTGCACATGCCTGTCATGGACGGGCTGGACGCCATCGCCGCAATCCGCCGCCACGAGGAGGAAACCGCCGTGCCGCCGGTTCCGATCATGGTGCTGTCGGCGGATAGTCAGGAAAAGACCCGCCACGCCGTGCTTGCCCATGGCGCCAGCGGCTTCGTCACCAAGCCGCTCGACCCCGACGCGCTTGTCCATGCGGTCGAAGGCCAGGTGGCGGCATGATCCGCCGAGCTGTCCTACCAAGTTTCCCGGCGTAACATAGCCGGTTGAAGGATTACCCAGCCGACGAAGTATTGCCGGCAACGCCGTATCACGGTACTGTCACAATCCTGTTGCACCTACACCGTATCCCCGTGCCAAGAGGGATGGCTCGAAGGAGAATCACTCGTGCATACAGTTATGCCGGAATGTGACGCTCGGCCGAACGCCAGCGGTGCTTTGCTCACCGGGCGGAACGTCGATGCCGTCATAAAAGGCGAAGCGCTCGGCCGCATAGGCAACCTCGAAGTGCGGCTCGCCCGCAACGAGGCCGAGGTCGCTGCCGCGCAGGAAGTGCGCTACCGGGTTTTCTACGACGAGCTTGGCGCCAGGAAGAACCTGTTCCAGGCGCAGGACTGCCGCGATGCTGATCATTTCGATCCGCTTTGTGATCATTTGCTCGTCTTCGACACCTCGCTGTCGGGTCCCGAGCACCGCCGCATTGTCGGCACGTACCGCCTGCTGCGGCAGGAAATCGCGGCAGCGGCCGGCGGCTTCTATTCCGAGGGCGAATTCGAGCTGACCAATCTTATCGCCCGTCACCCCGGCCAGCGTTTCCTCGAGCTCGGTCGCTCCTGCGTCTTGCCGGAATACCGCTCGAAGCGCACCATCGAGGCGCTCTGGCAAGGCATTTGGGCCTATATCAACCATTACGGCATCGGCGTGATGACCGGTTGCGCCTCATTCCAAGGCACCGTGCCGGCGGCGCACGCCGAAGCGCTGACCTATCTCGCCCATCATTGCCGGACGAACTCGGCCTGGGACGTGCGCGCGGTCGCCGGCCGCTACTGTTCCATGGATTTAATGCCGATCGAGGCGGTCAACGCCAAGGCCGCGATCGCGGCTATGCCACCGCTGGTCAAGGGCTATCTGCGCGTCGGAGCGCGCATCGGCGACGGCTGCGTCATCGACCGCGAATTCTCGACGGTCGACGTGTTCGTGGTGATGCCGGTCAAGGAGATCGGCGCCCGCTACGTCAGCTATTATGGCGGGGAAGCCCAACGCTTCGCGGCCTGAGTAGGGCAGTAGGAGAATAAGGCAGTAGGGGAGTAGGGGGAGAGAAGGCAACGGCCGGAGTAGGCAATTGCTCTACTTTGCCGTGCGTAGCGTTATTCCCTACTCCCGTACTGCCCTATTCCCCTACTCCCCTAGTCTAATTTAAGCATCCTTCTCAGCCTGCTCATTCACCGGCCCTGGCTCGACCGGCGCTTCACCAGCCACATGCTTGGGGCCGCCCTTGGCAACGCCGACCATGGCCGGCCGCAGCACCCGCTCACCGATCGAATAGCCTGGCTGCACGACTTGGACCACCGTGTTGGCCGGCACCTCTGGATTGGGCACCTCGAACATCGCCTGGTGGAAATTCGGGTCGAATTTCTCGCCTTCCGGCTCGAGCTTCTTCACGCCGTGCCGCTCCAGCGCCGACAGCATGGCGCGCTCGGTGAGCTCGACGCCCTCGATCAGCGCCTTGAAGCCGGCATCGCCCGACGCCTTGGTCTCAGCTGGGATCGCGTCCAGCGCGCGGCGCAGATTGTCCGATACCGACAGCATGTCACGGGCGAAATTGGCAACGGCATAGGCACGCGCGTCGTGCACGTCGCGGGCGGTACGGCGGCGCAGATTCTCCATCTCGGCCGCGACGCGGAGCGCGCGGTCCTTCAACTCGTCGTTTTCCTTCAACAGCCGCACAAGCGCTTCGTAGTCGCCGTCGACGCTGCCTTCCGTGTGTTCGGTGGCAGCCCCGACCGTCTCGGCTTCATCGGGCGCGCGTTCGTCTTTTGCCTGGTCGCTCATCGCCGTTTCCCGTCATTTCGAATGATGTGGATTTTGTGCCCGATATCGAGGTTTGGCGGCCAAAAATCAAGGGGCAAGCGATACTGGAGAGGCCGCTCGCGCTTTGACGACGCATCATGAAGACCTTTCGATATTAATTCAAATTTTACTGTAACCGCTAGCTTTGCTTGCCAAGATGCTGCGATGGGGGAACCATTCGTCTGCTGGAAGAGTTTCGAAGCCGACACAGGATTTTGAGATGACGACCCGCAACAACGGCGACCGCAACAAGAATGGCGACCGCAATAATGATGAAAGACGTGAAAGGCTCGCGGCCGGCATCAGGCGCCAGTTCGGCACCGAGGCAACGATGGGCTTTCTGCGTGCGTTGCCGGCGTTTCGGATGGAGAACGATATTCCCGATCGTTTCAAGGAATTGCTCGACCGCCTGGACGGTATCGAGAGCAGCGTAGCCGCCGGTGGCCGCCGGCGGTAGACGAGCACATTCGCCTGTCGTCGCGTGCCGTCGGAACCAAGCATGCCCTTCCACATGCAGCCTCTTGCGCGTCGCGCGACAATTACGCGCAGTAACTTGGCGTGATCCCTGCCTTGCGGCGACGGTATGGTCCGTCTATGCTTCCTGATGAACATGATTTCCCCCGAAGCTGTGGCGAACAGCAAACGTGCCTGGTTGAAGATCCTGGCGCGCTACAAGACGCCTGACAGGCGGCGCAGCGCCGTCGAACTTGCCATCACACTTATCCCCTTTGCCACGCTGTGGGCCCTGTCCACGGCTGCCTATGCCCATGGTCATTGGTGGGGTCTGATCCTCATCCTACCGGCCGCCGGCTTTCTGGTGCGGATCTTCATGATCCAGCATGATTGCGGCCACGGCTCCTTCTTCGCCAACCGCACTGCCGACGACTGGATCGGCCGCGGGCTGGGCATCCTGACCTTGACCCCCTACGATTGCTGGCGACGCGCCCACGCAACCCATCACGCCAGCGCCGGCAATCTCGATGAGCGCGGCACGGGCGACATCAGGACGCTGACTGTTGCCGAATACCGGCAAATGTCCTGGCGGGGCCGCCTTGCCTATCGTCTCTATCGCCATCCGCTGGTCATGTTCGGCCTCGGCCCGATTTGGCTTTTCATCTTTGAGCAGCGACTGCCGGTCGGCATGATGCGAGGCGGCCTCACGCCCTGGGTCTCCTCAATGGCCACCAATGTGGCCATCGCGGTTGCCGCCGCTGCCCTCATTTGGTTCGTCGGCCTCGAAGCGTTCCTGGTTGTCCATTTGCCCATCGTCGTCCTCGCCGGTTCCGCCGGCATCTGGCTGTTCTACGTTCAGCACCAGTTCGAAGAGACCGAGTGGGCGAAGGATTCCGAATGGGAATTCCAGCATGCGGCGCTGCACGGCTCGTCCTACTATGACCTGCCGCCGGTGCTGAACTGGTTCACCGGCAATATCGGCGTCCATCACGTGCATCACCTCTCCGCCAAGGTGCCGTGCTACCGGCTCCAGGAGGTCCTGAGGGACTATCCGGAACTGCGCGAAATCGGCCGCGTCACGCTTCTCGACAGCCTGCGCTGCGTCAAGCTCGCACTGTGGGATGAGAGCCGCAGCAAGCTGGTGTCGTTTCGCGAAGCGCGGATGACTGCATAAAACGCGCAGCCGCACCTAGAGCAATTCCAGGAAAAGTGCGTAGCGGTTTTCCGTCCGGAATTGCGTAAAAATAAATACTTAGAGCGGTTCGGCGATTCTATCAAAAGCTGAACCGCTCTAAGTGCGGCGGTTTCCCAAGAGCCGACTCAAGCCGCTTTGCGTTCGTCGCGCGTCAGGATCTCGCCGTGGCCGGCGCAGGCGATCAGTCGGCGCGCACGCGCCGCCAGGAATATTTGGGGCCTTTGGCCTCCGGCTTCTCGGTCGGCTGATAGTGCAGAGGCAGGCCGCCAGTGCGGCCGGCCTCGAGCCTTTTCAAGAGCACCGGATGCGACACCTCGAACTCATCGAAGCCGAGGCGCAGCATATGCGGTAGCTGATCGACCAGAACCTGCCCGGTGGCGCGGACCGCGCCCTCGAAACGGTGGCGGCTGCGCAGCAATTCGCCCTTGGAGAAAGACCGGCCGTCACTGAAAGCCGGGAAGGCCAACGCCACCAGCGATGTCTGGTCGAGCAGGTCGGCGATCTTTTCGAGCTGGTCGCCGGGCTGAAGCAGCACGCCGATGCGTTCCTTCGCCGACCGGCGCACCGCTGGGTCGAGGTCGAGAAACACCTGCAGCGGCAGGATGAAGCGGCCATTGCCGGACAGTGCGTCGGCACTTTCCGCATGGGCCCACTCGTCCTCGCGAAAACCCTTCGGGGTCCAGAGGCGGGTAACGGTCACCGGCGTCGGTTCAGTCATCAAAAAATCCTAAAGTCCAAAAAATCCTAGGGTGGACTGAGATTCAGGTCCGGGCCGGGGATGGAGGCTTCCGAGAACCGGAGCGGCGCGCACTCTGGATACGTCAGCACCGAAGCGCAGGAACCTGCCGTTCGCAGGCCGGCTGAATATCAACATACCCTAAAGCGACGCGTCGGTCAGTGACTTCTCCAGCCCCGACAGATGGATGCCGCACTCGGTCTTGGCATGCCCTGCCCAGCGGCCGCTGCGCGCGTCCTCACCCGGCTGCACCGGCTGCGTGCACGGGAAGCAGCCGATCGAGAGATAGCCATAGGCGACCAGCGGGTTTTCGCGCAGCGCATGGGCGCGCATGTAGTTGGCCTGGTCAGCGGTCGTCCAATGCGCCAGCGGATTGATGCGGATGCGCGAGCCGACCGCCTCGAACACCGGAAGCGCCGCCCGCGTCGTCGCCTGAAAACGCTTGCGGCCGGTGAACCAGGCGCGGAACGGCTCAACGCCGCGCGCCAGCGGCTCGACCTTACGGACATCGCAGCAGGCGTCGGTGTCGGTCTCGTTCAGATTGCCGGTCGGATCGATCCGTTCGAGCGCCGCTTCTTCGGGCGTGATCACCCTTATATCGGTCAGCCCGAAATCGGCAACGAGCGCGTCGCGATAGCCGAGCGTCTCCTCGAAGTGCTTGCCGGTGTCGAGGAAGATGATCGGCAGCGTCCGGTCGATCTTGGCGATCATGTGCAGCAGCACGGCTGAATCGGCGCCGAAGGAGGAAACCGCGGCGATTTCACCGTGAAAGAATTCCTGGGCCGACCGCTCGATGATCTCCAGCGGCTTCAGATGACCATAGAGCGCATCGAGCCCCGCCGCTTCGGCAGCGATGCCGGCCTCGACGTCGACAATACGATCAAGCGGCCTTGGCTTCGCCAGCATAGAGCGCCTCCTTGAACGGCGCGGGACCGACACGGCGGTAGGCGTCGATGAATTTTTCGTTTCTGTCGAGCCGAAGGCCGAGATAGGTCTCGACGATCTGCTCGATGGCGTCGGTGATTTCTGCCGACGAGAAGCCGCGGCCGATGATCTCGCCGACCGATGTGTTCTCGTCGGCCGAGCCGCCGAGCGTGACCTGATAGAGCTCGGCGCCCTTCTTCTCGACGCCGAGGATGCCGATATGGCCGACATGGTGATGGCCGCAGGCGTTGATGCAGCCGGAAATCTTCAGCTTCAATTCACCGATCTCGCGCTGCCGCTCAAGCGAAGCGAAACGAAGCGAGATTTCCTGTGCCACCGGAATGGAACGCGCCGTGGCCAACGCGCAATAATCGAGGCCAGGGCAGGAGATGATGTCGGTGATCAGGTTTGAATTGGCCGTCGCCAATCCGATGTCGACCAGAGCGTCATAGACCGCCTTGAGGTCGGCGCGCGCAACATGCGGCAGGATCAGATTCTGCTCGTGGCTGACGCGCAGCTCGTCGAAGGCGTACTTTTCGGCAAGGTCGGCGATCGCTTCCATCTGGCTGTCGGAGGCATCGCCCGGCGCTTCGCCGATGCCCTTGAGCGAGATGGTGACGGCGGCATAATCGGGATGGCGGTGGGTCACCACGTTCTGGTCGAGCCATTCCGAAAAGCTCTTGGAATCGAGGCGGGCAAGCTTGACCGCCTCGTCGCCTTCCGGCCGGTCCGTCAGCGCCGGCGGCGCGAAATAGGCATCGATGGCGCGAATGTCGGCTTCCGGCAGCTTCAGGTCCGCATCCTTCAGCTCCTGCCATTCGGCCTCGACCTGGCGGGTGATCTCCTCGACCCCGGTTTCGTGGACGAGGATCTTGATGCGCGCCTTGTATTTGTTATCGCGGCGGCCGTAGAGGTTGTAAACGCGCAGGATCGCTGTGCAGTAGGACAGAAGGTCGGCCTCGGGCAGGAAGTCGCGGATTTTCTTGGCGATCATCGGCGTGCGGCCCTGGCCACCGCCGACATAGACGGCGAAACCGAGTTCGCCGGCCGCGTTCTTCTTCAAATGCAGGCCGATGTCATGCGTCTGGATGGCGGCGCGGTCGCGCTCGGCGCCGGTCACCGCGATCTTGAATTTTCTCGGCAGGAACGAGAACTCCGGATGAACCGACGACCATTGGCGCAGGATTTCCGCATAGGGGCGCGGATCGGCGACTTCGTCGGCGGCGGCGCCGGCGAAATGGTCGGCGGTGACGTTGCGGATGCAATTGCCACTGGTCTGGATGGCGTGCATCTCGACGCTCGCCAGATCGGCCAGGATCGCCGGAATATCCGACAGCGCCGGCCAGTTGAACTGGATGTTCTGGCGCGTCGTGAAATGGCCGTAGCCCTTGTCGTATTTGCGGGCGATATGGCCGAGCATGCGCAGCTGCTTGCTGTTCAGCGTGCCGTAAGGCACCGCGATGCGCAGCATGTAGGCGTGCAATTGCAGGTAAACGCCATTCATCAACCTCAGCGGCCGGAACTGATCCTCGGTGATCTCACCGGCAAGCCGCCGCGCGACCTGGTCGCTGAACTCGGCGACGCGGGCCTGGACGAAATCGTGATCGAACTCATCGTAACGGTACATGTCTGGTCTTTCCGGGCGCGTCCGCCCGTTTCATCAATGTGGTCGTTTACGCCGCCCGAGCGGCTTCCGGGCGCGCCTGCTTGCCCAGGTCGTTGCGGTTGGTCGGGCCGGCGGCGCGGATCTTTTCACGCAGCCGGACCGGCTCGACCACGCCATTGGCGACGGTCACGTCGATCAGATTGACGTCGACCACTTTGTTGTTGGCATAGGCCGTGGCGCCGATCGCCTCCAGCCGGTCTTCAGCCCCCTTGTCATGGGCGACGTCGGCATGGTCGATGGTCTCGGCCCAGCCGCCATTGGCGTACCAGACGGCTTCGCCATCGGTGAGGCGGTTTGCGGTCAGAACTTTCATCGTTCAGCTCCTTCGGCGGCCGTTTGGGCCGCGCCTTCATGCCTGTGTGCCGCGAGCGGCTCGGAACGTTCAAAGTTGGCGCCGGCGACCGCATCGCCAATGATCGTCATGACCGGGCCGGTAAGGTCGGCGCGGACCTCCAGCGACGGTAGGTCGGCGAGCGTGCCGTGGAAACGGCGGCGGTTGGCAAGGCTGGCATTCTCGACCACGGCGACCGCCGTGTCCGGCGACAGGCCCGCCTCGATCAGCCGGCCGGCAACCTCGGCCGCGACCGAGCGGCCCATATAGACGGCGACGGTGGCGCCGGAAATGGCGAGCTTTGCCCAGTCGGGCAACGAATTTCCCTTGAGGTCGTGGCCGGTGGTGAACACCATCGATGACGACACGCCGCGCAGCGTCAGCGGCAACTCGAAATCAGCGGCGGCGGCGAAGGCCGCGGTGACGCCCGGAACCACCTCATAGGCGACGCCGGCATCGCGCAGCGCTGCCATTTCCTCGCCCGCCCGCCCGAACACCAGCGGATCACCGGACTTCAGCCGCACGACGCGCTTGCCGTCGCGGCCGAGCTCGATCAGCAGCGCGTTGATCTCGGCCTGGCTCTTGGTGTGGCAGCCCTTGCGTTTGCCTACCGGCAGGCGCTCGGCGTCGCGGCGGCCCATGGCGACGATCGCCTCCGGCACCAGCGCATCATGGACGATGACATCGGCTTCCATCAGCAGGCGGTGAGCGCGCAGCGTCAGCAGGTCTTCGGCACCCGGACCAGCCCCCACCAAGGCAACATGGCCCGATGCCGGCGCATTCGAAAGCAACAGATCGACGGCGGCATCATGCGCCTGCGAAAGCTGGCCGGCCGCCATGGCGCGGGCCGGCGAGCCGCCGAAAAAGTCGCTCCAGAAGCGGCGGCGGGCATTGCCTTTCGGCAGCAATCTCTCGGCGGTGCCGCGCAACGAGGCAGCAAGCGAAGCAAGCGGCCCGAGCGACGGCGACAGCATGCGGTCGATGCGGCTGCGCAGCATTTGGGCAAGCACCGGGCCGGCCCCTTCCGTGCCGATTGCAATGGCGACAGGCGCGCGGTTGACCAGCGCCGGAGTGAAGAAATCGCACAGCTCCGGCCGGTCGACGGCATTGACCGGAATGCCCAGCCGGCGCGCATCCTCGGCAACGCGACGGTCGAGCGCCTCATTGCCGCTGGCGGCAAACACCATCACCGCGCCTTCGAGATGCGCGGCATCATAGGCAGCAGCGATGTGTATGGCGGCGCCATTCGTGGCGATGAAGGCCAGCAACTCAGGCTCGGCGGCATCGCTGACGATGCGCAGCACCGCGCTGGACTGGCCGATCAGCCGCGCCTTGGCCAGAGCCTCCTCGCCGCCGCCGACGATGGCCACGGCTTCGCCCTCGACCCGCATGAAGACGGGAAAGGCGTTGAGCTTGGGTGTGGCCTGCGGCATGGCGAGTGGAATCCTGAATATGCTGTCAGTTCTACGCGCGGGAGCGAAAAAGCAGAAGGAAAGCACTCGCGCATCGCTTCGTGCGAAGCAATCGCTTTTCTGCAAGCACCAAAGGCAGGAGAAAAAAATTCCACACCCACGAATGGAGCGGATCCAAGCCGCTGTTGCGGGCCTTGATCTGCGGCCGTTCTAGCGGCAAGCGAGGTGTATCGCAAAACAATTTTTTCTAAATTCTACCAATCTAGTAGATTAAAGCCGACACGCGCAGAACACCGTCATCCTCGTTGGTCGGCTTGCTCGCTCGCTGTTGTTGTCGTCATCGGAACATTCCTGCCTCGACGCGCGTTTGCCCTGCGAATCCGAGCCTGGCTGTTCAGCTGCGGCAATGGCTCCAGAGAAGGGCCTAGAAAACCATGAAAAACAGGAAAAAGGAGCGCTCCGTGAACAACCTCAAGCTGAAACGCGGACTGTGGATCGTGGTGGCCGACGGCGAGAAGGCGCTGTTCCTCGAGAACCGTGGCGACACCCAATATCCCGACCTCCAGGTCGTGCAGGAGATGGAGCAGGCAAATCCGGCGACGCGAGAGCAGGGTTCGGACCGCCCCGGCCGCTACAGCGACGGCCCTTCCGTCCACCGCAGCGCAGTCGAGGACACTGACTGGCATCGCCTCGGCAAGGAGCGTTTCGCCGACGAAATTGCCGAGCGGCTGTACAAGCTTGCGCACCGCGGCGCCTTCAAGGAAATGGTGCTGATCGCACCGCCGCAGGTGCTGGGCGACATGCGCCGAAAACTGCACAAGGAAGTTGCCGAGAAGATCACAGTGGAAATTCCGAAGACACTGACCAACCACACCATCGTCGATATCGAGAACCTGCTGCAGGCGGCCTGATCGCAGGCATCAGCCGCGCAAGCCTTCTCCTTTTTGCAGCAACCATTGCCAGCCTCGAGGCGGCTTGCCTTCTGCCATTCTTGTCATCGATTTCATGGCATTATGGGTTGCCTCGCGGCCGCCCGAGCCCCCATATTGCCAAAGCGGCGGCTTTTTTTGGCGGCGCATATCCGACATCGTGATTTTTGAAAGGCGCTCCATAGACCATGCCGCATGACACGCCCCTTATCGCCACCATCGTCGCCGGTCTGGGGCTGGCTTTCGTCTTCGGCGCAATCGCCAATCGCTTCCGCATCCCACCGCTGGTCGGTTACCTCATCGCCGGCGTTCTGGTCGGGCCGAACACGCCGGGCTTCGTCGCCGATGCCGGCCTCGCCAATGAACTCGCCGAAATCGGCGTGATCCTGTTGATGTTCGGCGTCGGCCTGCATTTCTCGTTGAAGGATTTGTTGTCGGTCCGCGCCATCGCCGTGCCCGGCGCCATCGTGCAGATCGGCTTCGCGACAGCGCTTGGCGCCGGTCTTGCCTGGCTGCTCGGCTGGTCGATCGGCGCCGGACTGGTATTCGGCCTGGCTTTGTCGGTCGCCTCGACGGTGGTGCTGTTGCGTGCCTTGCAGGAACGGCGGCTGATCGAGACGGAGCGCGGCCGCATCGCCGTCGGCTGGCTGATCGTCGAGGACCTGGCGATGGTGCTGGCGCTGGTGCTCTTGCCGGCGTTGGCTGGCGTGCTGGGCGGCCAGCAGCAAGTGGAGGCCCATAGCAGCCTGCTGTCGCTGCCAGCCAGCTACGGCATCTGGGGCGTCGTTGGCGTCACGCTGGCCAAGGTCGCGGCCTTTGTCGTCGTTATGCTGGTGGTCGGCCGCCGGGTCATCCCCTGGATCCTGCACTACGTCGCCCATACCGGGTCGCGTGAATTGTTCCGGCTGGCGGTGCTTGCCATCGCGCTCGGCGTCGCCTTCGGCGCGGCCAAGCTATTCGGCGTCTCGCTGGCGCTGGGCGCGTTCTTCGCTGGCATGATCATGAGTGAATCCGAACTCAGCCATCGGGCGGCCGAGGAATCGCTGCCGCTGCGCGACGCTTTTTCCGTGCTGTTCTTCGTTTCGGTCGGCATGCTGTTCGACCCGTTCAGCCTGATCAGCAATGGCCGGCCGGTCCTGGCGACACTGGCCATCATCGTCATCGGCAAATCGCTGGCGGCCTTCGTCATTGTCGTCGCCTTCCGCTATCCGATACCGACCGCGCTGATGATTTCGGCAAGCCTTGCCCAGATCGGCGAATTCTCGTTCATCCTGGCCGAGCTTGGCGTCGGGCTGAAGCTGCTGCCCGAACAAGGACGCGACCTCATCCTCGCCGGCGCTATCCTGTCGATCGTTCTCAACCCGCTGATGTTCCTTGCCGTCGACTGGATGAAACCGTGGCTGGAAAGGCGCGCCGGCAAGACGGCGCCGCTCGACGAGGCAAAGCCGATTGGCCCCGCGACGGAGCCAGGCCAGTTGGCTTCGGTTGCGGCACCGGTGAAAGAGGACGGGCCGCCGCCCAGGACAGCGCTTACCGGCCATTCAATCCTGGTCGGCTACGGCCGTGTCGGCAGCCTCGTCGGCGCATCATTGAATGAGGCCGCCCTGCCCTTCCTCGTCATCGAGGATGCCGACAAGACGCTGGCGAAGCTCAGGGACGACGGCATCGAAACCGTGTCCGGCAACGCCGCGAACAGCGAGGTGTTCGCCGCTGCCAATCCCGAGGGCGCGAAGCGGCTGATCCTTGCCATCCCCAATGCCTTCGAGGCGGGACAGATCGTGCTGCGCGCACGCGCCGCCAACCCGAAGATCAACGTCATCGCCCGCGCCCACTCCGATGCCGAGGTCGAGCATCTCAAAGGGCTCGGTGCCGACACGGTGATCATGGGCGAGCGCGAAATCGCCCGTGGTATCGTCGAAGTGGTGCTTGGTCACAAGCCAGAGGCGGCTGAACCGTCCGCTGCCTGAGCCGATCTTGCACGATCATGCGTACTGGTCGCCACTGGCCGATGGCCGGCGGAAGATCGCACAGTCGATCTCCGCCCGCAGCGAGTTGATCACGCCACGAATGCAGAGCCACCATTTTGAGTGATACTGCCGAGGTATTTTGCCGGCGGCTTCCCAAGCGCCTTCTTGAACATGGTGATGAAGGCCGTGACGGAACCATAGCCGAGATCACCCGAGACCTGCTGTACGCTGGCACCGGAGGCCAGTTCTCGAATTGCGACGATCAAGTGCAATTGCTGGCGCCAGCGCCCGAAGCTCAGCCCTGTCTCCTTAACCACGAGGCGAGCGAGACTGCTCTCGCTGAGCGCGACGCGGTTGGCCCATTCCGCCAATGTGCTACGGTCGGCAGGGTCTTGCGCCAACGCTTCGGCGATCCTCCTCAAGCATGGCTCGGATGAAATCGGCAGATGCAGCCGCTGGACAGGCATACGCGGCAATTCGGTCAGCAGGGTCTTGGTCAAAAGCTCATCCCTCGCGTGGTCGTCTTGCACGCCATCAGACAGCTCGATGATCAGTCGCGGAGCAGCGGCGAGATTGAAAGGGTGCAGCACCGGTCCGGCAGATCGGCGGCTTCCGGCTCAACGTACACGAAAAAAATCAGGGCGTTGGCCGTCGCAACATTGCTGTGCTCCATGTCGCCGGGAATCCAGACCCCGCAATGAGGCGGGACCATCCATAGGCCGCTTGGAACGTGGCACGTGACGCCGCCTCCGAGCGCGAAGACGAGTTGGCCTTTGCGGTGCCGATGGACGGGCACCTCCGCTCTGGTTTCGGTGACGTCAACGCGCACCGCAATCGCCGGCGCGAGCACATCATCCACATCGAGATCGGGCCAGGGCCAGCGAAGAGGCTGTCTCATGATTGACGGCTTTTAGCGATTAAACGCCGTGATAGCTAAATTCTTTAACCGGGAAAGTCGATAGGCTTCGGTTTGCGCCCCCCGGTCAAAAATATGGCAGGCAGCAGTTGATCGCGTTGACGCTGCGCGCGCGCCCATCGCCGGCATGACTTGCGATCTCGATGAGTATTCTGAGTGGGCCAGCTTGCCGTGCTTTCCAGGAGGAAGCTGGCGTCCACAAACCAGTATGAAGGTACGATCCCCATGCTCGCCCTAGTCACGTCTCCCGACAGCGCCACCGGGCTGAGGTTCGCCGAGTCCGAGGAACCTCAGCCCCTCGCGAACGAGGCGCTTGTCTCGGTCCACGCAACCTCGTTGAACCGCGGCGAACTGCGCCTGCTCACCATACGTCCGAACGGCTGGATACCCGGCCAGGACATCGTTGGGGTTGTCGAACGGGCAGCAGCCGATGGCTCCGGGCCAGCCGTGGGCAACCGCGTTGCGGCTTTGGTCGACCAGGCCGGCTGGGCCGAACGTGTTGCCGTTTCAACCGATCGTCTCGCCGTCCTGCCGGATGGAGTCAGCTTCGTTTCCGCAGCCACGCTTCCGGTCGCGGGCACGACGGCGCTAAGGACATTGCGCCATGGCGGCGACCTGGCCGGCCAGCAGATCCTGATCACCGGCGCAAGCGGCGCGGTCGGTCGTTTCCAGATCCAGATCGCCCGCCAGGAGGGCGCGTCTGTGACCGCGATCGCCGCCGCCCGGCATGCCGACGATCTCCGCGGCCTTGGAGCCGAGCAAGTTGTCGAGTCGATCGAATTGGCTGAGGGGCCGTTTTCGCTGATCACTGAGTCAGTCGGCGGTGAAAGCCTCGCACACGCGATCGAACGTGTCACACCTGGCGGGATCATCGTCATGTTCGGTTCGAGCAGTGGCGAACTCACATCAGTTGGATTCCGTCAGTTCGTTCCGGGTCACGAGGGGGCGAGGCTTCAGACTTTCGCGTACTACGCCTCTGGCCCGGGCATTGGCGCGGACATCGCCTCGCTGCTCGCTCTGGTCGCGGCTGGCCGGCTAGAAACCCGCGTGGCCTTGACCGTGCAGTGGACAGACATCGCCCAAACCCTGGACGCACTGCGACGGCGCAGCATTAGCGGCAAGGCTGTTCTCACCATAACCGGATGAGCAGTCCTTAGCCTCAAGTCTCACACGTGCTGGCCGCCATTGATGTGGATTTCCGAGCCCGTCACATAGGAAGCCTGCTGCGAGCACAGGAAGAAGATGATGTCGGCGACTTCTGCCGTGGTGCCCAGCCGCCGCAGCGGAATCGTCTCGACGATCTTTTCGGTGCCCGGCGACAGGATCGCCGTGTCGATCTCGCCGGGTGCAATGGCGTTGACGCGGATGCCGTGCGGGCCGAAATCATGCGCCATTTCGCGCGTCAGCGAGCCGAGCGCCGCCTTCGACGTCGCATAGGCGGTGCCGGCGAAGGGGTGCACGCGGGTGCCGGCGATCGAGGTGACGTTGACGATCGAGCCTTTGGCCGACGCCAACTCCTTAAACAATCCTCGCGCCAGCATGATCGGCGCGAAGAAATTGACCTGGAAGACGTCGCGCCAGACATGCATCGGCGTGTCGATCGAATTCATGCGGCTGTTGCCGTCCTTGAGCTTCGGCGAGATGCCGGCATTGTTGACCAGCGCATGAAGCTGGCCGCCATGCGCCTCCAGCCGATGGCGGATTTCCGAGATCGCGATGCCGACATCCTCCTGGTCGGCGAGATCGACCTTGATGTGGTCTTCCGGACCGGCCGGCCACGGGCAGTCCTCGGCAAAGGCCTGGCGCGAGCAGGTGATGACGCGCCAGCCTTCACGCGAAAAGCGCTTGACCGTGGCATGGCCGATGCCGCGGCTGGCTCCGGTCAGCACGATTGTCTTTCTGGTGTCGGTTTCGGCCATTTCGCGATCTCTCTAGGGCGACGTGCGTCCCTTTGGACGCACAAAGTACGCTCTAGCACTTTTAACCCGGAGATGTAGCGGAACACTGTCGCGATGACGAGGGGTCAGCCGCCGGTGAGGATGTCGAGGATCGAGGTCTGCCGCTTCTTGACCGGGCCGCCGACATCGCCCGGCGGCACCGGGCGCTTGATCGATGCGGTGGCGCTGTCACCGCCCGGAATGCCGAAGCCGCCGCCATCGACCGTTTCGGCGGGACGCACAGCGCGAGGCGATGACGCTTTTTGGGCGGACGGCGCGGATTGGCCAACCGAAGCGGACGGCACCGGCGCCGGTTGCGCCGTGTTGGACGGTATTTCGTCCTGCACGATCGTATCCGCAGGCGTCGACCGCCAAGTTCCAGGCAGCGGCCGCACCGGCACGCCTTCATGCGCGGCGACCATGAACTCATGCCAGGCCTGCGCCGGCAGCGCGCCGCCGGTGACCTTCTTCATCGGGCTGCCATCGTCATTGCCGAACCAGACGCCGGTGGTGAGATTGGCGGTATAGCCGATGAACCAGGCATCGCGCGAATTCTGGCTGGTGCCGGTCTTGCCGGCTGCCGGCCAGGCAAAGGCCGCCTTCCTGGCAGTGCCGATTTCGACCGTGCCGGTCATCATCGAGTTCATCATACCGACGATCTCGGGCTTGACGACGCGCGGGGCGCCGCCGCCATTGTTGTCGTAGAGCACCTTGCCGCCGGTTGTCGTCACGCGGCGGATGAAATGGACCTCCGGCCGGTAGCCGCCATTGGCGAAGGGGACATAGGCCGACGTCAATTCCAGCGGCGTCACTTCAGATGTGCCGAGCGCGATCGAGGTGTTGGCCGTGAGGTCGGACTGGATGCCCATGCGATGCGCCGCCTCGACCACGGCGTCAGGTCCGACTTCCATGGTCAGCTGGGCGGCCACCGAGTTCAGCGACTTCGCCAGCGCCGTCGCCAGCGTCACCTTGCCGAAATACTTGCCGCCGTAATTGGTTGGCGTCCATTTGCCTATTCTGATCGGCGCGTCATTGCGCACGCTGTCGGGCGTGCGGCCGGCCTCCAGTGCCGCCATGTAAACAAAGGGCTTGAACGCCGAGCCCGGCTGGCGGCGCGCCTCCGAGGCACGGTCGAACTGGCTGGTCGAATAATCATAGCCGCCGACCATGGCACGCACCGCGCCGGAATTGTCGATCGACACCAGCACACCCTGGCTGGCATTGAGCTTCTTGCCGCTCCCGTCGATCAGCCGGCGGATCGATTGTTCGGCGAGCTTCTGCAGCGTGAGGTCGACGGTGGTGTCGACTATGATGTCGCTGCGCATATCGCCGATCAGGTCGGGCAGTTCTTCCACGATTGTGTCGGCGACATAGTTTTCCGAGCCCGTCCAGTAGGATGCCACCCGCGTCGCTGGTGCGCTCATGGCCGTGGTCAGTTCCTTGGCGCTGATCTTGCCTTCGTCGCGCATGGCGGCAAGAACGAGCTGCGAGCGCTGCTCGGCCGCCTTCGGGTCACGCGCCGGAGACAGTCGCGACGGCGCCTTCAACAGGCCAGCGAGAAGTGCGGCCTCGGGCAGCGTGACATCGCGCGCGCTCTTGCCGAAATAGCGGCGCGAGGCCGCTTCGACACCATAGGCGCCGGAGCCGAAGTAGACCCGGTTGAGATACATTTCGAGGATCTGGTCCTTGGTGTGCTTGTGCTCGAGCCACAGCGCCAAAAGCACTTCCTGCACCTTGCGTTCCAGCGTGCGATCGGGTGTCAGGAACAGGTTCTTCGCCAATTGCTGGGTCAGCGTCGAGCCGCCCTGCGAAAAACGCCCGCCGACAACGTTGGCCACCATGGCTCTGGACAGACCAATCGGATCGATGCCCAAATGCGAATAGAAGCGGCGATCTTCGATGGCGATGACAGCCTCGGGAATATAGGTCGACATTTCATGCAGGCCGACGGCTTCGCCGCCGCTCATGCCGCGATTGGCGAGCAGCTTTCCATCGACGGAGACGATCCTGATATTGGGCGCGCGGTCGGGAATGGCCCAGGTGGTGGCCGCCGGCATTTTCGCACCGTAGTAGACGACGATGCCGGCAGTCGCGATCCCGCCCCAGATGGCCAGCACGAAGCACCAGTAGAACAACCGGCCGAGCACGCCGAACAGACCGCGCCGGCTTTTGCCGCGTCCGCGACGCGACGATTTTGTCTTGGCCGATTGGCGCTTTGCAGAGGTCTTCCGGTTGCTCGGCACGACGCGATCCTCCTCGCTCACCGAAAAACCGGCCGAGGATTTCGCCCGTGGCGGTCCCTCGAAGCTGGGTTCGATGCGGCTGTCTCTGCGGTTCGCCATGCGCTGTGCTGTCTATCCCGATGCCTATCGCATCGGCCCGAAATCGGAATCGATTTTCGGAAAGCACGATGCGAAGCTTCAAGAGCGTACTCTGTGCGTCCGAACGGTCGCACGTCGCTCCATGGCGTCCGGGGTGGAGAGTAGATGCGGCGATTTAAGGGCGGGTTAAATGGTTCAAAGTTAATTCAATGCGTTATGCATGTCACCGCTGCGTTTCTTGCTTCTGGCGGTCTGCAACAACGGAATCCCTGGCGAGACGGCGGCGCCT
This sequence comes from Mesorhizobium sp. ISC15, assembly GCF_037162615.1. NCBI lineage: Bacteria > Pseudomonadati > Pseudomonadota > Alphaproteobacteria > Hyphomicrobiales > Phyllobacteriaceae > Mesorhizobium > Mesorhizobium sp. ISC15. The sequence goes on from NZ_JAVSPX010000001.1 coordinate 243,842, forward strand.
TCTCGCATTCGGCGTCAACTGCTCAGCCACCGTCGTTCGGCGCGAACCGCTCATAGCAAGGTAGCCGTAATTTATGCCGTCATTAGAGCGCGACCGGTAAAGTGGGTTTACATTCGATCGCGCTCTAAACAATTGAATCTGCATATGACTTGTCACCAAAGTCATTCACCTTGGTGGATCTTCCGTTAGTCGATCGCATCACGAACGCAAAGCGCTGCCCGGGATGATTGCATCGTCTCGCCCACATGGCAGTAGCAGACGATTTCGTGGAGCTGATCGTCGGTCAGTTCGAAGAAACGCTTTGCTTCGCCATAAGTGTCGTCTTTCAACCCCTCATCGCGCAGAATCGGATCGTCGAAGGCAACCGATATTGGCGAGCCTTCGCCACGCATTACGTCGCGCTCGGGCGACGAACGATATTCGGTCCCGGTAAGTGCGGTAAGGAGCCGATTGGGCTGCCGCTCGAGAAGTTTTGACCAACGTTCGAGACGCTGGGTTCGGTCCATTCCAGGAGGTGTTGGGTCTCTGTGTACCTTTGCCACCGTATGCAGTTGGTCCAGTGTTTGGTGCCTCATGGCAACCTCCTAAAAGTAGGTGGGTTGGCCCCAAAACTCCCTGTGCCAAGATCATACCGCGGATGTGTCGACACGTCACTCTCATTCCATATTCGGCTTGGCTTTTCTCTCCGGGCGCATCGAAGGATGGAGCGGCCCTGCCTTGGCGTCAATTTTTGGTCTCGTCGGCAATAGCGGCAACAAAACCAATGACTTGCATTAACTGGGCTCAAACTTCGGTGGTCGACCGGTTATCGATGTCAGCGAGAAGAAGGCCAGCGTCTGCTCTTCGCAGGTCACCGCCACAACGCTGTTCGAGCGATCGATGTCGAGACCCTTCGGGCCGCCTTCTTCGACACTGGCCCTGCCACGCCCGAAAGTCTCGTCGTCAAGGACGGCAACAGAACGGGAGGGCGTGCGGCTGCCGCTCCAGCCCGCATCGCGATCGTACACGTGAAGCAGTGGACTGCCTGCATCGGCGACAAGGATCTGCCGGTCATCGCCCGTAAAACGCAGGCCATGCGGGTAATTGGCGTTCTGCAGGATTCCGGCGGGTTCGGTATCCGGCCCCAGCGGAGCAGACATGTTGTAGAGCTTCACATCGTTGGTGCCGTGGCTGCTGACGGCGATCCATTGGCCATCATGACTGAGCGCAATGCCGTCGGGTATGCTCAGGCCGCGCTTCAGAAGCGCCTGGTTCTTCCACGCGCGGTAGCCCCACCGGTCGACGACATGCCGCGTGACCCGGTCCCTGTAATTGTTGCAGACCAGGAGGCTGACTCGGCCACGCGACTCATGCCTGGCCGCGACCGACCCTGGCGTTTTCAGCTTGCAAAACAGCCCGCCCGTGATCTCGCGAATGGGTACAATGTCGCACTGGCGGCCGGCCGGCTCTCCCGAGGGCAAGGCAAATATCGCAACCAGCCCATCACGATTGGCAATCACCAGGGTTCGGTCATCGATGAAATCGAGACCGTGGACCTCGCCCATGCTTTCCGACGTCAGCTCCATGAAATCATGGACGGTGACTCGTGGGCCGCTCGGCGCCGCTTCGACGTCGACCCGCAGGATCAGACAGCGCTCTCGCGTGTATCCAGCAATTGCCAGCAATCGATTGTCCGGCGAAAAGCGCAGGTCTTCCGTGCGTCCGATGGTCGAGAGCGCGGCTCGTACAGAATCGCTGGCTTTGAAGTCGATTCGGGATATCACCTGAGAGCCTGGCCTGAAGGGCGAGAACGACGGACAGGATGGGGTAATGTCATCGGCACCCTTGCGCGGCAGAACCCGGCGCGCTCAGTTCTGCTGGATCGAAATACCTTTATCGTCGATCTTAAGCTCCACGCCCTTCGGCCTGGTTTGCTCGCGATAGACATAGATGCCGAGCGCGATGACCACGACGACGAGAGCGCCGATAATGAGATAGAGCGTGTTCTGTTTCATGGCGCCCTTGATGTCTTTCGAAGGATCAGGCCTGCTTCACCAGCTTGATCAGCACGAGCAGGATGACCGCGCCGATCGTGGCGTGGACGATGGAGGCAAATATGCCGCCGCCTATCGCGAATCCCAGCCTTGGGAAGAGCCAGCCAGCGATAAAGGCACCGACAATGCCGACGGCGATATTGCCGACAAGGCCGAGGCCGAAACCCTTGACCATCAGGCCGGCGAGCCAGCCGGCGATCGCACCGATGACGATGAAGACAAGCAGGCTCTCAGTGCCCATTGCAGATCCCTCCTGAGCGAACGGTCGTGGAGCAGAAAGCTCCGAATCGACCCCCGATTGCAACAGGCCCAAACTATTGGAAACGAGACGGCCCCGCCAGCGGCGTCATTCGTCGTCGTCCCCAGATGCAGGCCGCCAGCTGATCGGCTCAATCTTCCTTTGCGTATGACCGTCCGTATAGGCCCACCAGCCGGTGTCGTTCTCGTCCCAGTCGCCGCCGGCCGCTTTCAGCCGGTCGAGCGACCGGTACTGCGCGATGGATTCGTTCATCACGCCGTCGCTGTCCTTCCAGTAGACGGTGACCTTGGAACCATCCTTGGGTGCCGTTTCGATTGGTTTCCGGGCAGCCATTTCATCCCCTCCGTGGACCGACAGAACGTCGCGGCGAACATCTGGTTCCGTTAGCTGTGGGCGAAGATGTCTGCCTCATCCCAGCCCATCAGGTCGAGTTTTGCACGCGTCGGCAGGAAGCGGAAGCAGGCCTCGGCCTCCTTGGCCCGGTTGTCGCGCGCCAGCCGCGCCGTCAGCACATCGCGCAGCTGGTGCAGATAGAGCACGTCGGAGGCTGCGTATTCGAGTTGTTCGGGAGACAGCGTCTCCGCCGCCCAGTCCGACGATTGCTGCGCTTTCGATAGGCTGACGCCGAGAAGCTCAAAGCAGATGTCCTTCAGCCCGTGCCGGTCGGTGTAGGTTCGGGTAAGCCGCGAGGCGATCTTGGTGCAGAACACCGGCTCCGGCATGACGCCGAAGGCATTGTAGAGCACGGCGAGATCGAAACGGCCGAAATGGAAGAGCTTGGTTATGCTGCGGTTCCTGAGCAGGCTGACGAGGTTTGGCGCCTTCTTCTGGCCGGGCGCGATCTGGATGACGTCGGCGGAACCGTCGCCCGGCGAGATCTGAACCACGCAAAGCCGGTCGCGATGCGGATTGAGCCCCAGCGTCTCCGTGTCGATAGCGACCGACCCGACGTCGTAGTGCAAGAGCCCGGGCAGGTCGTTCTTATGGAAGCGGATATCGCTCATCGTATTCTCCGGTCGCAGCCCGTGCGGTGATTTGTGCACCCAACCGGACGCACGTCGCTCTAGCCCGTCCTCGCCGCGATCCGATGAAAAATCAACAGAAAGTTGAATTCTTGCCCTGTCAGCGTGTCAGCGCATCGAGAATGCGTGCCCAGGAGCGTTGTCCCTTGTGGAAGGAACTCATCTCGTACTTCTCGTTCGGCGAATGGATGCGGTCATCGTCGAGCCCGAAACCGACCAGCAAGGACTCGATGCCGAGATAGGTCTGGAAATCGCCGACCACCGGGATCGAGCCGCCGCTTCCGGTCGTCACCGCCGGCTTCGGCCACTCGTCGGACAGCGCGTCCTTGGCCTTGGCGAGAAACGGCGAGTCGTAGGAAAGCTGGATCGCCGGCGAGCCGCCATGTGGGTGGAAATCGACTGAGCAGTCGGCCGGGATGCGCTCCCTCACGAAGGCCTGGAAAGCGGCGCGGATCCTTTCCGGGTCTTGCTTGTGGACGAGGCGGAAGGACACTTTTGCAGAGGCTTCCGCCGCGATCACTGTCTTGAACCCCTTGCCGGTATAGCCGCCGGTAATGCCGTTGAACTCGGCCGTCGGTCGCGCCCAGGTGAGCTCGAGCACCGAGCGGCCCTTTTCGCCAGACGGGATCGACAGTCCGACAGGCCCAAGGAATGTCTCGGCGGTCTCGCCGAGCGTCTCCCATGACTTCAGGATCTGCGAAGGGGTCTCCTCGACACCGTTATAGAACCCCGGAATGGTGACATGGCCGTCCTTGTCGTGGATGTCGGCCAGGATCCTGGCCAGGATGCGAATTGGATTGGCGGCAGCACCGCCATAGAGACCGGAATGCAAGTCGCGGTCGGCGGCTTTCACCGTGATCTCCTCGCCGACTAGCCCGCGCAGCGCGACGCAGATCGACGGCGTATCGCCGTCCCACATGCCGGTGTCGCAGACAAGCGCGAAGTCGGCCTTGAGCTCGGCGGCGTTTGCTTCGAGGAACGGCTTCAGCGAGGGCGAGCCGGACTCCTCCTCGCCCTCGAACAGGATCGTGATGCGGCATGGCAGCCCGCCATGCACCTGCTTCCAGGCGCGGCAAGCCTCGACGAAGGTCATCAATTGCCCCTTGTCGTCTGCCGAGCCACGTCCCGTGATCACCTGATGGCCGGGCTCGATCTCCTTCACCGAAGGTGCGAACGGATCGCTTTCCCAGAGCTCGATCGGGTCGACCGGCTGCACGTCGTAATGGCCGTAGAACAGGACATGCGGCGCGCCCGCCGGCCCGTCATGATGCGCCACCACCATCGGATGGCCTGGCGTGTCACGCACGCTGGCGTCGAAGCCGATCAGCTTGAGCTCCGCCACCAGCCATTCCGCCGCCTTGCGGCAGTCTGCGGCGTAGGCCGGATCGGTGGAGATCGACTTGATCCTGAGCAGGCCGAACAGGCGCTCCAGGCTCTCGTCGAGGTTTTTGTCGAGGCGGTCGAGGACGGGGGAAACTGCGGACATTTTATCAGCCTTTCGATTCTGAGCGGCAACCCTAAAGCTGCGAGGCAGAAACGAAAAGCCGGCGGTCGTTGGACCACGGGCGTCGAAAGGTAAAAAAATGCCGCCGTGGTGGAGGGGGAACCACGGCGGCCTTTACTCGAAACGATGCGGCAGCCCGGAGAGGGGGGATAGGCTGCCGCAAGTGTCCGGGATAGGCGGGGGACGGGCCTTGCTCCGGACTTCGGCGAAAAATGCCGATGGCGTTTATCTGTGTCTCCGAACGTGGCGATTCAAGGGCACGAAGATTACACTTTTGTAACATACCCGTGATCCGATCGACTTGTCAGGGATGTTGCGGGAACCGGTGGTTGAGGCCGCCTTTGGCATGGACCACGGCGCTGCGCCGCGCTATCCCTTCGTCCCATGAAAAAAGGCGATCATCTCTTCCTTGTCGACGGCTCCGGCTACATCTTCCGTGCCTATCACGCACTGCCGCCACTGACCCGCAAATCCGACGGGCTGCCGACCAGTGCCGTGCTCGGCTTCTGCAACATGGTGTGGAAGCTGACGCAGGACGCCCGCAACACCGATGTCGGCGTGGTGCCGACGCATTTCGCCGTCATCTTCGACTATTCGTCGAAAACCTTCCGCAACGATCTCTACCCCGAATACAAGGCCAACCGCTCGGCGCCGCCGGAGGATTTGATCCCGCAATTCGGCCTGATCCGCCAGGCGACCAGGGCCTTCAACCTGCCTTGCATCGAGATGGAAGGCTTCGAGGCCGACGACCTGATCGCCACCTATTGCCGGCTTGCCTGCGAAGCCGGCGCCGACACCACCATCATCTCCTCCGACAAGGACCTGATGCAGCTGGTCGGCGCAACGGTCGGCATGTACGACCCGATGAAGGACCGCCAGATCGGCATTCCCGAAGTCGTCGAGAAATGGGGCGTGCCGCCCGAAAAGATGATCGACCTGCAGGCGCTGACCGGCGATTCGGTCGACAATGTTCCGGGCGTGCCCGGCATCGGGCCGAAGACGGCGGCGCAATTGCTCGAGCAGTTCGGCGACCTCGACGGGCTGCTGGCGCGCGCCGGCGAGATCAAGCAGGACAAGCGTCGCGAATCGATCATCGCCAATGCCGACAAGGCGCGCATCTCGCGTGAACTGGTGACGCTGAAGAACGACGTGCCGGGGATCGGTGGGCTCGATGATTTCGTGTTGCACCCGCCCGACGGGCCAAAGCTGATCGGCTTCCTCAAGACGATGGAATTCTCCTCGCTGACCCGCCGCGTGGCGGAAGCGACCGGAACGGATGCGGCTGATGTCAAGGCCGTTCCCGTCATTATCGAGCGCGCGGACACCGCGCATGGTCCCGATGTCGGGTTTGGAGTGCCGGCAGCCGCCGAAAGCGCAGCAGGCGCAGTGACAGACGAAGCCGGGGAAGCGGTGCCGGCCACCGTCAAGGTGGAACCCAAGGAAGGCGACACCCCTTCGCTTCTCTCGGCGCTTCGCTTCGAGGACGCCACCGCCAGCAAGATCGACACCAGCGCCTACGTCACCATCCGCGACACAGCAGCGCTGAAGGCGTGGGTGGCCGAGGCGATGGAGACCGGCATCGTCGCCTTCGACAGCGAGACCACCTCAGCTGACCCAATGCAGGCCGAGCTGATCGGCCTCTCCATGGCCACCGCGCCCGGTCGCGCCGCCTATGTGCCGCTCGCCCACAAAAGCGGCAACGGCGACCTGCTCGGCGGCGGAGTGGTCGAAAACCAGATTCCGATCCGTGAGGCGCTTGGCATTCTGAAGCCGCTGCTGGAGGACAGGTCGGTTCTCAAGATCGTTCAGGAGCTGAAATACGACCTCGTCGTCATGAGCCGCCACGGCATCGATATCGCCCCCTTCGACGACACCATGCTGATTTCCTACGTGCTTGATGCAGGCACGTCCGGCGGCCACAGCATGGCGGCTCTCTCGGAAAAATGGCTCGGCCACTCGACCATTCCGCTCAAGGAACTGGCCGGCTCGGGAAGGAGCTTCGTCGGCTTCGACCAGGTCGATATCGACAAGGCAACGGCCTATGCCGCCGAGCACGCCGATGTGACGCTCAGGCTCTGGCGGGTGCTGAAACCACGGCTTGCCGCCAAGGGCCTCGTCTCGGTCTACGAGCGGCTGGAACGGCCGCTGGTGCCGGTGCTGGCAAGGATGGAGCAGCGCGGCATCTCCGTCGACCGGCAGATCCTGTCGCGGCTCTCCGGCGAACTGGCACAGGGCGCCGCGCGGCTAGAGGATGAAATCTACCAGCTCGTCGGCGAGCGCATCAATATCGGCTCGCCAAAACAGCTCGGCGACATCTTGTTCGGCAGGATGGGCCTGCCCGGCGGCTCCAAGACCAAGACCGGCCAGTGGTCGACCTCGGCGCAGCTCCTGGAAGACCTCGCCGCCGAAGGCCACGAGCTGCCGCGCAAGATCGTCGACTGGCGCCAGCTGACCAAACTAAAATCGACCTATACCGATGCGCTGCCCGGTTTCGTCCATCCCGATACGAAGCGCGTCCACACCTCCTACGCCCTTGCTGCGACGACGACCGGCCGGCTGTCGTCCTCCGATCCCAATTTGCAGAACATTCCGGTACGCACGGTCGAGGGGCGGAAGATCAGGACGGCTTTCATCGCCGACAAGGGCAACAAGCTGGTTTCCGCCGACTACAGCCAGATCGAGCTGCGTGTGCTCGCCCATGTCGCCGAGATCCCGCAGCTCAAGCAGGCGTTTGCCGACGGCGCCGACATCCACGCCATCACCGCGTCGGAGATGTTCAACGTGCCGGTCGAGGGCATGCCCTCGGAAATACGCCGCCGCGCCAAGGCGATCAATTTTGGCATCATCTACGGAATTTCCGCCTTTGGCCTGGCCAACCAGCTCTCGATCCCGCGCGAGGAGGCGGGCGCCTACATCAAGAAATATTTCGAGCGCTTCCCCGGCATCCGCGACTATATCGACGCAACCAAGGCCTATGCCCGCGAGCACGGCTTCGTCGAAACGATCTTCGGCCGCCGCATCCATTATCCGGAGATACGGTCGTCGAACCCTTCAATCCGTGCCTTCAACGAGCGCGCCTCGATCAACGCACGCCTGCAGGGCACCGCCGCCGACATCATCCGCCGCGCCATGATACGTATGGACGACGCGCTGGAAAAGGCGAAGCTTTCCGCCCGCATGCTGCTGCAAGTGCATGACGAGCTGGTCTTCGAGACGGTGGAAGCGGAGGTCGAGGCGACGATCCCCGTCGTGCGCCATGTGATGGAGAACGCCGCGATGCCGGCGGTCTCGATGTCGGTGCCGCTGCATGTCGACGCCCGCGCCGCCAACAATTGGGAAGAGGCGCATTGAAAGTGCGATGATCGTTTTTGTCGCTGGAGACCTGCTTGCAGCAGAGGAAAACTACATCGCCCAAGGGGTGGCAGAAGGCAATCAAGAGGGCCTTGGTACCGGACTTGCACTGAAGATTTCGAGGAAGTGGCCAAATGTGCAGGCCGCGTTCAAAAAACACGCTCGGACCGGCAAGTTTACAGGTGGTCAGCTTTGGACGTCAGAGCCAGACGGCGACCAGCCAGGATTCATCTATTTAGCAACGCAACCGGATATGTACCACGCCACGCTTCCCTACCTGCGCAAAGCAATTCGCGGGCTTGCTAAATGGGCCGACAGGAACTCGGTGGAATCCGTTGCCTTGCCGAAAATCGGCTCAGGACTTGGCAAACTATCCTGGCAGGACGAGGTAAGACCCCTGCTTGTCGAGCAGCTGGCACATCGGACCACGCGGTACGTGGTCTATGAGACTTTCTTGAACGAGTTCGAAAACGCCACAACGCCGCCGCTGAAGTAGAGGCGCCTCAAGCCGCCTTGGCCAGGCACTTCGCGCACGTCCCGCGGAACTCGATCACCGCCTTCTTGGCGGCAAAGCCGGTCGAGCGCACCCATTCGTCGAGCCGGTGCCCGACATCATGGTCGGAAAATTCGGTCACCTGCCCGCATGTGTCGCAGATGGCAAAGGCGGTCATCGAATGGCTGTGGTCGTGCGGCTCGGCGCAGGCGACAAAGGAATTGAGGCTTTCGAGCCTGTGCACGAAACCGGACTTAACCAGCGTGTCGAGCGCGCGATAGACCTGCAGCGGTGCGCGGAAGCCCCGCTCGCGAAGCTGGTCGAGCAATGTATAGGCGCTGAGCGGACCGCTGGCGGCCTCGAGTTTCTCGAGCACGCACAACTGGTTTTTCGTCAGCACATCCCTTGCCGCCATGATCCTGTTTCCAACCCGTTCGCGCCGCTCGCACGTCATTTCCGCATACAAGCGGCTCCAGTCCTATCCAGATAGCGACGAACGGGCGTTTTTGCTACTGTTTCTGTGACGGCATGGCCCAGAAGCCGACCAACTCCGAGCTGGCCCAAACTTCGAGGCAGACATTGGCGGGCCGAGTAAAAACGGCGGGAAAGTTCCCGCCGCACGTGTTCGGCTATGCGTTGCCAGTCACTTCCATAGTGGATCACTTCCGTGGCGGACCCTGGCGCTCGGCGGAGGCGGCCCACAGATTGATGTCGGCTTCGCGTGCGTAGGTGTCGATTTCGGCGAGCTCGGCATCGCTGAGGTCGAGCACCTTCAGCGCGCCGACGCAGTCCTCGACCTGCTCCGGCCGGCTGGCGCCGATCAGCGCCGAGGTCACCCGGCCCTTGCGCAGCACCCAGGCCAGCGCCATCTGCGCCAGCGTCTGCCCGCGTCGGCCGGCAATCGCGTTCAGCGCCTTGATGTTGGCGATGGTCTTGTCGTTGATGAAGGCCGCCTTCAGCGACTTGCCCTGGCTGGCGCGGCTGCCCTGCGGGATACCGCCGAGATATTTGTCGGTCAGCATGCCTTGCGCCAGCGGCGTGAACACGATGGAGCCGACGCCGAGCCCCTCCAGCGTATCGAGCAGACCGTCGTCCTCGACCCAGCGATTGAGCATCGAATAGCTCGGCTGATGGATGACGCAAGGCGTGCCGAGCTGCTTCAATATGTCGGCGGCCTCGCGCGTGCGCTGCGAATTGTAGGAGGAGATGCCGGCATAAAGCGCCTTGCCCGAGCGCACCGCGTGATCGAGCGCACCCATCGTTTCTTCCAGCGGAGTATCGGGGTCGAAGCGGTGCGAATAGAAGATGTCGACATAGTCGAGCCCCATCCGCTTCAGGCTCTGGTCGAGGCTGGCCAGCACATATTTGCGCCCGCCCCATTCGCCGTAGGGTCCGGCCCACATCTCATAGCCGGCCTTGGTCGAGATGATCAGCTCGTCGCGATAGGAGGAGAAATCCGTCCGCAGGATTTCGCCAAAAGCCGTCTCCGCCGAACCGGGCGGCGGGCCGTAATTATTGGCGAGGTCAAAATGCGTGATGCCGAGATCGAAGGCTTTGCGCGCGATCGCCTGCTTGGTCCGATGCGGCGTGTCGTTTCCGAAATTGTGCCAGAGCCCGAGCGAGATCGCCGGCAATTTCAGGCCGGATCGCCCGCAGCGATTGTAGATCATTTTCTCGTAGCGGTTTTCGGCGGGCACATAGGGCATGGGAGATCCTCAAATCAAAAGCGAGCCCGGCAGTTGCCACCGCGAAAAAGGGTGAGTCGGCTCTGCCCCTCACCCTTAGCCTCTCCCCGTTTCTATGGGGAGAGGGGTCGACGGTAAACAGCACGTGTCGCAATCACTGAAGCGCTTACCCTATTTCTTCTTCGCCAAGAGCCCTTTCTTCTTTGCCAAGAGCCCTTCCGCATCCTTGACGCCCAGTGCCGCAGGCCGTTCGCAGGTGGTCTGCATGGCAACGAACTTTCCGCTCGCGCCCGACCGCAACATGCCGGTCATCACATCGACGGCATGCAGCGCCAGTTCCATCGAGCATCGATGCGGCCGGCCTTCCGCAATCGCCAGTGCCATGTCGGCGAGACCGGCGGTGCGGTAGTTGGCCATCATGCCATGCGAATGCATCTGGTTGGGCACGCCGAACGGATGCTTCCATTTCGGCAGCTTCTTGACCGGCTTGGCGGCGTCGGTGACGCGAACGTCGCCGCCGAAGAAATTCGGATCCGGCAAGAACACCGTGCCCAACTCGCCGTAGAGCTCCATCGGCGCATGGCCATGGCTCCACACGTCCCAGCTGGTGTTGAGCGTCACCACGGCGCCATTCTCGAACTCCATCACGCCGTGGATCGTCGTCGGCGTTGCGACCAGGATTTTTTCGCCGGCGCGAGGCTTGGACGAGATCGTGCGCTCTGTCTTCGGGATCGAAGCGAAGGCTGCCACCTGCTTCACCGGCCCGATCAGCTGGATCAAATTGGTGATGTAATAGGGTCCGATATCGAGCACCGGACCAGCGCCAGGCTGGAAGAAGAAGTCCGGATTGGGGTGCCAATGCTCCATCCCATGGCTCATCACATGGCATGTGCCGCTGGTGATCTTGCCGAGCTTGCCAGTGTCGATCAGGTTGCGGACAAGCTGATGCGCGCCGCCGAGGAAAGTGTCGGGCGCAGAGCCGATGCGCAGTCCATCTCTCTCCGCCAGCTTCTTCAGGTCGAGCCCTTCCTTGACCGACAGCACGAACGGCTTTTCCGAATAGACGTGCTTGCCGGCATCGAGGATCTGTTTCGACACCTCATAGTGCACCGCCGGAACGGTGAGGTTGACGATGATGTCGATATCGTCAGCCTTGAGCAGCCCTTCGACTGTGTCGGCGCGCAGCTTAAACTCCTTCGCCCGCGCCTTGGCCGCATCCATGTTGATATCCGCGCAGGCGCGCATCTCGATGCCGCGAAACAGCGGCGCAAACGAGAAATACGCCTTCGAAATGTTGCCGCAGCCGATGACGCCGATCCCAAGTTTTTTTGCCATGCTGGTTTGCTCCTAATAGGTCTTGGCGGCTGCGATCGAGCGGCGGGCGAAGCGCGCGATGTCGTTGGGGTTGTCCTGTTCCATGACGTAGTATTTGGCGGCGCTCTTGGCGCGTAGCGCCTTGATCAGACCAGCCCAGTCGATCGTGCCGTGGCCGACATCCGACCAGCCGTCCTCATCGAGTCCCTCGCCGGGCTTGGCAATGTCCTTGACATGGACGGCGGCGATGCGTTTGCCATACTTCTCGATCCAGGGCAGCGGATCGTCGCCGCCGCGCACCACCCAGGCCACGTCCATCTCCCAGCCGATGTCGGGCGCTGCCGCCAGGATATGGTCCTGCGGCACCGAGCCGTCGGCAAGCTTCTTGAACTCGAAATCATGGTTGTGCCAGGCAAAGCCGTAGCCGGCTTTCTCAGCCGTCTCGCCGACCTTGGCCAGGCGTGCTCCGAAGCCGCGCCAGCCTTCCGTGTCGGTCGGCCTGCTCTCGGCGACCAAATAGGGGCAGATCAGCAGTGTGATGCCGAGCGCATCGGCGATTTTGCGCACGCCGTCGAAATCCTTCTCGAGCGCATCCATCGAGAAATGGCCGGTCGGCATGGTGAGGCCGTTCTTGTCGAGTTCGGCACGAAATGCCTTGGGGTCGTCATAGACGCCGCCGAACCCCTCGACTTGCGCGTAGCCGAGCTCGCCGAGCATCTGGAGCACCCCTTCCCAAGGTTGGAAATTGCGGGCGCTGTAAAGTTGGAATGACCAATTCATCGTCTCTGTCCGTTCTCTGGGGATGGATGTGTTTGAGGTGAAATTCTTGGGATTGAGGTTCTGGAGAGTTAAAGGCGGGTGCCGGTTGCGGCGTCGAACAGCGAAGCGCGCGTCGGATCAAAACCGATGCTCACGGTGTCGGCGCTGTTTGGCGTGCGCTCAGATGTCACCCGCACCGTGAAATTCTGATTTCCGAGCTTCAGCCAGACCAGCGTGTCGGAACCCATGGGCTCGACGACCACGACATTTGACATGGCTGTGAACGGCCATCCAGCGCCGCTGTTGAACGCGACATGCTCGGGCCGGATACCGAACACGGCCGCCCCCGGCACGGGCTCCTTTTCGAAAGCGTAGGTGGCAAGCGGGATCCGCACATCCTCCACGACGAAGTGCCAGTTGCCATCGTCCTTCTCCAGCCGGCCGTCGAGGAAATTCATCGCCGGCGAGCCGAGGAAGCCGGCGACGAAACGGTTGACCGGGCGATTGTAGATCGTCTGCGGTGCGTCGAGCTGCTGGATCACGCCGCCCTTCATCACCGCGATGCGGTCGGCCAGCGTCATCGCCTCGATCTGGTCGTGGGTGACATAGATCATGGTGTTCTGCAGCTTGCTGTGCAGCAGTTTGATTTCGACACGCAGCTCCGCCCGCAGCTTGGCGTCGAGATTGGAGAGCGGCTCATCGAAGAGGAAGACGTCGACGTCGCGCACCAGCGCCCGCCCGATGGCCACACGCTGGCGCTGGCCGCCCGAAAGCGCCGACGGCTTGCGTTGCAGCAGTGGCTCGATCTGCAGGATCTCGGCGGCCCGCGCGATCCGCTTGGCGATCTCGTCCTTGGCGATGCCGGCGACGCGCAGCCCGAAGGACAGGTTCTTCTCCACCGTCATCTGCGGATAGAGCGCATAGGACTGGAACACCATGCCGATGCCACGGTCCTTGGGCTCCTCCCAGGTGACGTTCTTGCCCTTGATGAAGATGCGGCCGTCCGAAACGTCGAGCAGGCCGGCGATGCAGTTGAGCAAGGTCGACTTGCCGCAGCCGGACGGCCCGAGCAGCACGATGAACTCGCCCTCGGCGACATCGATGTTGAGCGTCTCCAGCACCGACACCGCGCCGAAATTCAGCGACAGGTCCTGGATCGAGACACTGGGATTCTGGATTGAACCAATGGGATTTTCCATTCTTGTCATCATCATCCTTTCACCGCGCCGGCGGCGATGCCACGCACGAAGAGCTTGCCGGAAATGAAGTAGACGACGAGCGGTACCAGGCCGGTCAGGATGGTGGCGGCCATGTTGACGTTGTATTCCTTCACGCCTTGCACCGAGTTGACAATGTTGTTGAGCTGCACCGTCATCGGATAGGTGTCGGGGCGGGTGTAGACCACACCGAACAGGAAGTCGTTCCAGATGCCGGTCACCTGCAGGATGATGGCGACGACGAAGATCGGCAGCGACATCGGCAGCATGATACGGAAATAGATGCCCCAGAAGCCGGCGCCGTCGACGCGCGCCGCCCGGAACAGTTCCTCCGGCATGGAAGAAAAATAGTTGCGGAACAACAATGTCAGGATCGGCATGCCGAAGATGGAATGGACGATCACCAGGCCGCTTAGGCTGCCGTAGAGGCCGACTTCGCGCAGGATGATGACGATCGGATAGATCATCACCTGATAGGGGATGAAGGCGCCGACAATCAGGATGACGAAGAAAGTGTCGGCCCCCTTGAAGCGCCAGTTGGCGAGCGCATAGCCGTTCACGGAAGCGATCGCGATCGACAGGATGACCGACGGAACGGTGATGCGCACCGAATTCCAGAAGCCGCGCGAGAGCCCGTCGCAGTTGAGGCCGGTGCAGGCGCTGGACCAGGCCTTCACCCAAGGCTCAAAGGTGATCTCGAGCGGCGGTGAGAAGATGTTGCCGAGGCGGATCTCCGGCATGCCCTTGAGCGACGTCACCACCATCACATAGAGCGGCAGGAGATAGTACAGCGCCACCACGATGAGCGTGCCATAGAGGAAGATGTTGCGGCGCGAGAACACATGCCGCGGCTTCGGCCCTCGCGGCCCGGATGCCTCAAGCCCGATAGAGCCCGTGCCGGCAGGCAGGGAAACGGCATGGTCAGACACGCTTCTTGCCTCCGAATTCGAGATAGGCCCACGGCACGATGACGACCACCACCGACAGCAGCATCATGGTCGAGGCGGCGAAGCCCTGGCCCAGGTTCTGGGCGAAGAACATGTAGTCATAGACATATTTGGCCGGCACTTCGGAGGCGATGCCGGGACCGCCGCTGGTCTGCGCGACAACCAGGTCATAGACCTTGACAATGCCGGCAGCGATGATGACCAGCGCGGTGATGAAGACCGGGCGCATCATCGGGATGATGATGAAGAGATACGTCTTCAAGGTGGGTATCCCATCCACCCGCGCGGCCTTCCAGATATCCTCGTCGATGCCGCGCAGGCCTGCCAGCATCAGGCACATGATGAGCCCCGTGCCTTGCCAGAGCGCGGCGATCAATATGCCGTAGATGACGATGTCGGAATTGTAGAGCGGATCGAAGTTGAAGCTCTCCCAGCCGAGGCCGCGCACCACCCCCTGGATTCCGAACTCCGGATTGAGCAGCCATTGCCAGACAAGGCCGGTGACGATGAACGAGAGCGCGAAGGGATAGAGGAAGATGGTGCGGAACGTGTCCTCGAAGCGGATCTTCTGGTCGAGCAGCGCCGCCAGCAGGAAGCCGATCACGAGAGAGAACACCAGCGACAGCACGCCGTAGACCAGGAGGTTCTCAATGGAGACCAGCCAACGCGGCGTCGACCATAGCCGATAATACTGGTCGAGCCCGACGAAGTTCAGCCGCGGCAGCAGCTTCGAATTGGTGAAGGAATAGAGCACCGTCCACGCGCTGCCGCCGACGAAGATCACCAGTGCGGTGAGGACCATCGGAATAGAGGCAACCTTGGCGTTAAGGTTGCGGAAGAGTTGATTGGGACGTTCGCTCTTGCTCATCTGCACAGCCGGGCTGGATTGGGTAAGGACGGGAGGGTCAAGGCCGAAGGGTTAGGGCCTTGACCCTGAGCTCCCGGCCCCGCGGCGGGCCGGGAGCGAGCGGTTCGTCGATCGTCAGTCCGCTGAGGCGACGATGTCGGCGAAGCGCTTTTGCGCTTCTTCCACGGTCATGTCCGGCTTGGCGAAGAACTCGGAGAAAAGGTCCTCTTTCTGCTTTTGGGTGTCCTGCGACAGCAGCTGGTCCGTCCAGGGCATCACGCTGCCCTTGGCCAGGATGTCGAGCCCTTTCTTCATGCAGTCGTTCGCGGCCTTGAGGTCGATATCGCCGCGCACCGGCAGCGAGCCCTTCTTGAGATTGAAGGCGACCTGCGTCTTGGGATCGAGCAGCGTTTCGGCCAGCGCTTCCTGCGCCTTGGATTTTTCAGCGTCCTGCAGCAGCGGGAAGTAGAAGGCATCGCCGCCGGTGGCGATGACCTCGTTCAGGCCAAGGCCGGGAAGACACGTATAGTCCTTGCCGGCGGTCTGGCCGGCAACCTGGAACTCGCCCTGCGCCCAGTCGCCCATGATCTGGCCGCCGGCCTTGGCGGAGATGACAAGATTGGTGGCCTGGTTCCAGTCCTGCACATTGGTGTTCTTTGCCATCTTGCGGGCATCGTCCGCGGCCTTGAACACCTTGGCGACCTCGGGCCCGGCGGCGAATTCCGCATCCTTGTCGCGATAAACCTTCAAGAAAGTGTCCGTGCCGCCGACCGCCGTGAGCAGCACATCGAAGGCGCCCGAGGATTGCCAGGGCTGCCCGCCGAGCGCGAGCGGTATGATGCCTGCCTTCTCCAGCGCGGGCGCAGCTGCAACATATTCATTCCAATTCTTCGGCACCGGCACACCGGCCTTTTCGAATGCCGCGTTCGACAGCCACAGCCACTGCCAGGAGTGAATGTTGACCGGCACGCAATAGATCTTGCCGTCGAGGGTGCAGCCGTCGAGCAGGCTCTTCGGCTGCACGATTTCCGCCCACTTGTCCCTGGTGGCGAGATCGGTCAAGTCCCGCATCAGACCGGCCTGCACCAATTCTTCCGCTTGCCGGCCATGGTTGAACTGGGTGGCGCCCATCGGATCGCCGCCGGTGATGCGGCTGATCATGATCGGCCGTGCCGTGCCGCCGGAGCCGGCGATAGCGCCGTCGACCCAATGATTACCTGTCGCGTCGAATGCCTTGGCGAACTCGGCGACCGCCGCCGCTTCGCCGCCCGAAGTCCACCAATGGGTGACTTCCAGATCCGTCGCTGCCGCCGGGCCGGCGAATTGCAGCGCGGTTGTCACCGCCAACGCAGCGGTCATGACTTGGTATCGCATTTCGGCTCCTCCCAGAATCTGAAACGTTACAGATTTTCGATACGGCAATTGCGTTGGGCGTGCAACCCCCGAAATAGGAGCGGCTCGACATTTTTTTCGAGCCGCGAACAAATCCGCATGCCAATTGCCGGCCGTTGCGTCGCAGCAAGACAGGTTGCACCGCAAAAAATGATGCTGCACGCATGAAAGTCGGCCAAATTCTGTTTCCCGCTGGCAAGCCCTTGCCAACGTCCAACGACTTTGCCTCGAATGAAACGTCGCGCGTGCAGAGAACCTGCCCCGAACCGCTGCGCGATGGCAAGTGACAATCTGTAACGTTTCAGTATATAGGATGTTCACCAGGCGGAGAGTCGCTGGCGAGCCGCAATCCGCCGATTGCCGGCCTGCACGGCAACTGCTATGCGCCTGACGGGCGGGGTGAATGGACAGACATCGAACGGAAAAGGACGACGAGGCGTCGGGACAGGGCCGGCCGACGCTGAAGACGCTTGCCTTCATGACCGGGCTGGGCGTCACCACCGTGTCGCGGGCGCTGAAGGACGCGCCCGAAATCGGCGCCGAGACCAGGCGGCGCGTCCAGCTCGTCGCCAAGCAGATCGGCTACCGCCCCAACCGTGCCGGCGTGCGCCTGCGGACCGGAAAGACCAACGTCATCAGTCTCGTGCTCAACACCGAGCACGAGATCATGAGCTTTGTCTCGGATATCATCTACGGTGTCTCGGAAGTCATCGCCGACACGCCCTATCACCTGATCGTCACGCCGTACTCACGCTCGCAGGATCCCCTGGACCCGATACGCTATCTGGTGGAAACCGGCTCCGCCGACGGCGTCATCATTTCGCGAACCCAGCCGAATGACCCCAGGGCCCGTTACCTGCTGGAGCGTGGCATCCCCTTTGCCACGCACGGCCGCACCGATATGGGGTTGATCCACCCCTATCATGATTTCGACAACTACGCGTTCGCGACCGAGGCTGTGCGCCACCTGGCCGGCATCGGCCGCCGCAGGCTGGCTCTGCTGGCACCACCAGTCGAGCTGACCTATCACCGCCATGCGCTGAACGGCTTTACCGATGCGCTGAGCGAGGTCGGCGCCAGCGAGATCCCGTTCAACACCGTTTCGATCGACCACTCGATCGAGCAGATCAGGATGAGGACCGCGCAGCTGATGCGTCGCGACGTCAGGCCGGATGGCTTCGTCAGCAGCGCCGCCGCCGCGACACTCGCCATCGTCGCCGGCATCGAGGACGCCGGCCTCAAGCTCGGCCAGGACGTCGATGTGGTGTCCAAGCAATCGTCGGACCTGCTGCATCTGTTCCGCAGGGAATTGCTGGTCGTCAACGAGGACTTCCGGCTGGCCGGCGCCGAGCTGGCCCGTTCCGTGCTGGGCTGGATCGGCGGCGCCGCACCTGGCTCACTGCAGAGCCTGAGCGTGCCGACCGAAGTCCTGGCCTATCGCCGTCCCGACTAGAGCGGGATACGTTCAAATTGAACTGGGCATCCGGCTCCATCTATTTGCCTTAGCCGCATTTCTGCGACGCCAGTGATTCCACTTGCCTGCAAAAAACGCGCTGCTGACTGGCAGCCTTGGGGCCGAAAGCGCCTGTCTGCTTTTTGGCGTCGAAACGCGGATAGCGGTCACTCCGACGGGACCACCGTTCGGATGGCACACGCACCGGATTGCAAATTAGCTGCAACATCAATGATTTCAACAGAGGCTGCGGCCATCGACGATCAGCCTCGCCAGATAGCCCTCCAGGATCTCGACCACGGTCGCTGGATCGCAGATGCAATCCACGTCGGCCACGAAGGCCGGCTCATGCGAGACCGGCATACCTTCGCCCGTCCGGCCCGCTGTGGTCCTCGTCTCGCCCTCCATGAAAGTACGAACATAATTTAATCGTTGCTTTGCGACTACCAAACGGCTATTGTCGTACGAACGTAATTCAAAACTTCAGGAGCTCATGATGACAACAACTCCGCAGGTTGCGCTCGTAACAGGCGCCACCTCAGGCATCGGCAAGGCCACAGCGATCGCCTTGGCCGCCGCAGGTTTCCAGGTGATCGGAACCGGCCGCAACACCGCGCAACTCACCGCGCCCGCCGGGGTGACCTACCTCGACCTCGACGTGACCAGCGACGAGTCGGTCGCCTCAGCGGTCAAGCAGGTGATCGATCGGCTCGGCCACATCGACGTCCTGGTCAACAACGCCGGCGTTGGCACAACCGGCGCAGCCGAGGAGTTCTCGATTACCCAGACGCAGGACATCTTCGACATTAACGTCTACGGCATCATGCGGACGACCAAGGCGGTCCTGCCGCACATGCGCGTCCAAGGCCGCGGACGCATCATCAATGTCTCCTCCCTCAGCGGATTCGTCCCCAGCCCGTTCATGGCCCTCTACGTCTCGACCAAGCACGCGGTCGAAGGCTACTCCCAATCGCTGGACCACGAGGTTCGCGATTACGGCGTCCGGGTCCTGCTCGTCGAGCCCGGCCCGATCAACACTCCGTTCGCAGGCCACAGCGTGGAGGCCGACACCCCCATGCCGCTCTACGCGGCGGGACGGCGCAACTACGACGAGCTGCTGGAGAAGAACCTCAGCAGCGGCGACGACCCCGCCGTCGTCGCCAAGGTGATCGTCGCGGCGGCCACCGACCGGAACCCAAAACTACGGCGCACCGCCGGTACGACCGCCCGGATCATCAACGCGGTGCACCGCGTCGCCCCGGCCCGGATCTTCGACCGCGTCATCCGCAGATTCAACCGGATGCCGAGCTGATCGCTGCTTAGATCCACTGACAACTGACCAAGACATAGCGGTATCCGGAGCGCGAAGCCCGGTTGAGATGGAGGAACGCATGGTGCGTTACACGAAAGAACACAAGCAGGAGACAAGGCAGCGGATCGTTGCGACGGCCGGTCGACGGCTCAAGCGGGACGGTATCGACGGCTCCGGAGTCGCGACGCTGATGAAGGACGCGGACCTGACCAACGGCGCCTTCTACGCCCACTTCGAATCCAAGGACGGCCTCGTCGCGGAGGCGGTCACCGACCAACTGCACACACTGCACGCGAACATCGTCGAGCTGGCGGAGCCCGGCCTGGCCGGCCTCGAACAGATCGTGCGCTGGTACCTGTCGGCCCACCACCGTGACAACCCCGGCGACGGCTGCCCCAACGCCGCCCTGCTCGACGAGATCGGGCGCAGCGCGGACGCAATCAGGCAGGCGTACACCGACGGCGTGCTGGTCGTCATCGACGGCCTCGCCGCCCGCATGGCACCCGAAGATCCGCCCTCGGCCCGCGTGAAGGCGCTCAGCCTCCTCGGCCTGATGGCCGGGACGCTACAACTCTGCCGCGCCCTGACCGACCGACAACTCTCCGACGACCTCCTCGAGCAGGGCCTCCGCAACGCCCTGGCCCTGGTGGACGCCGAGCTCCGACCATGACCCTCATTTCTGTGACAAGCCCCGGCACACCCGGCGACGTCGCCCTCCATCAGACAGGAACCACGATGACCGAGCAACCCTTCAACCCACAACTGCGAGCCGCGCGGTTCCTTCCCCGCACCATCATCACCGCCGGAACGCTTCCCGCGCTCCGTCTCCTCACCAAGCTCACCGGGATCACCCGGCGGCCGGACGCGCAGGTCGTATCCGTGGACGCCAACGTGTCGGTACACGTCTTTCGCCCGGCTTCGGCCCGGCCTCGGACTCCTGCACTGTTGTGGATCCACGGCGGCGGAATGGTGCTCGGCGACGCGGCGCAGGACAGCGCCTTCTGCCGCCTGATCGCCGATCAGCTCAACATCGTCGTCGTCTCGGTGGAGTACCGGCTCGCGCCCGAGCACCCGTTCCCGGCGCCGCTGGAAGACTGCTACACCGCGCTGCAATGGCTCGCCGGCCAACCCGACATCGATCCCGCACGCATCGCCATCGGCGGCGCCAGCGCCGGCGGCGGTCTGGCCGCCGCGTTGGCGCTGCTGGCGAAGGAACGCGGCGAGATCCGTCCGGTCCTGCAACTGCTGTCCTACCCAATGCTGGATGACCGGACCACCACCCGCATCGACATCGACCCGCGGCGGCTCCGCCTCTGGAGCCCGGCCAGCAACCGGTTCGGCTGGCGCTCCTACCTCGGCCCAGCCACCGCGGACGGCAACGTGCCCCCGCTAGCCGCGCCGGCCCGCTATGACGACCTCTCCGGCCTGCCGCCCGCATGGATCGGCGTCGGCACCAACGACCTGTTCCACGACGAGGACGTCACCTACGCTCGGCGACTGCAGCAGGCCGGCGTCGCCAGCACCCTGCACGTAGTGCCCGGCGCCTACCACAACTTCGACGCCATCGAAGCGAAAGCCGCCATCTCCCAGGCCTTCGTCAAGGCCCAGACGACGGCACTGGACGAAGCACTCAACAGCGGCTGAACGGAACTCCGATGACCGCGCCCAAGGCCGGCCATGCCTGCACCACGCTGCATGTCGGCAGGTCACCGGCAGCTTTCACGGCAGCCTCAAGGCGACCCAACCGGCCGAAATGTAGCGCAGTCCCGACGTCCAGATGGCGAACCGCCGGACCGGCCCGAGAACTCCCAACGGCGCGCTTGAGATCACCCGCGCGCGGCTCTACTAATCCGAAAACCTCACGCTCACGCCGCGCTGCCGAAAATAGGCCTGCATCAACTTGCGGCCCGAGCGGTTGTTCTGCGCCAACTTGGTCGGATCGAACACCGCCTGTTTTATCCCTTCTCGTGTCAGCGCCGCTTTAAGCGTCGCGATATGTGCGTCGATGTCGGCATTGTCCGCCCGCAGCGAGGCATAGATACTTTCGGTCGCCTCGGCCACGGTAGGTTCGCTCACAGGTGTCGTCCTTTGGTTGGTTGAGCGGCGGCTTACCACAGATTCGCGGCTCCGCCGATACCGATGAGACCGTCAATCGTCTCTACTGGCATAGCAGGTTCCTGGCACGACCCCGGCACCCAGTTGGTCGCTGGAGATGTCTGCTTTCTGGCAACCGCAAAATTGGACTCTAGTCCAAGTCTCGGCGTTAGCCTGCCGCGCCACTCCCCCACGGCCCATGGAACGCGCCCGGCCCGTCGAGGCGTTCGAAGCCATGCGCGCCGAAGAAGTCGCGTTGCGCCTGGATCAGGTTCGAGGTGCCGCGGCCCTGGCGGTAGCTGTCGAAATAGGCCAGCGCGGACGACAGCGCCGGCACTGGCGAGCCAGCCTCCGATGCCCTTGCCACGATGCGCCGAAGCGATGGATGCGCCTCCTGCATCATCGCAATGAAAGCCGGTGCCATCAGCAGATTGGTGGCCGCCCCGCCCGTACCGAAGGCTTCCGCCATCGTGTCCAGCATTTGCGAGCGGATGATGCAGCCGGCCCGCCAGATCTTGGCGATGGTCGGCATCGGCAGGTTCCAGTTGAATTCCTTCGACGCGCCGCTCATCACCGCGAAGCCTTGCGCGTAGGCGGCGATCTTGCCGGCGAACAGCGCCAGTTCGAGATCGTTGAGAAGCGCGTCCTTGTCTCCGGAAATCTTGGTCACACCGCCATTGCCATAGGCCTTTTCGGCGGCCAGGCGCTCGTCCTTTATCGACGACAAGACGCGCGCTGCCACCGCCGCCTCGATCGCGGTGGCGGGAATGCCGAGCTGCTGCGCCTCGATGACCGACCATTTGCCGGTGCCCTTCTGGCCGGCGCGGTCGAGGATGATGTCGACCACCGGCTTGCCGGTCTTCGGATCGTCGGCGGCCAGCACCTTGGCGGTGATTTCGATCAGATAGGAGTTGAGCCGGCCCTTGTTCCAGCCGGCAAACACTTGTGCGATCTCCTTCGGCCCCATGCCTAAGCCGTCGCGCAAGATGCCGTAGATCTCGCCGATCATCTGCATGTCGGCATATTCGATGCCGTTGTGGATGGTCTTGACGAAATGCCCTGCGCCATCGGTGCCAAGCCATGCCGCACAGGGCTCATCCCTGAACTTGGCCGAAATGGCGGTCAGCACCTTCTCGACGCGTTTCCAGGACTCTTCCGTGCCGCCGACCATGATCGACGGTCCGTGGCGCGCGCCCTCCTCGCCGCCGGACACGCCCATGCCGATGAAGGTGAGACCCGAATCGGAAAGCTCGGAAAAGCGCCGCATCGTGTCGCGGAAATTGGCGTTGCCGGCATCGATGACGATGTCGTTGGCCGACAGCACGCCGCGCAGCGCCGCGATCTGCTCGTCGACCGGCTTGCCGGCCAGCACCATGATGATGATCGGACGCGGCGGCCGGATGGCGGCGGCGAGCTCCTCCAGGCTGTAGCAGGGCACGACCATGTTCTTCAGCGCGCCGGCATTCTCGACAAAGGCGTCGGTGCGCGCGGCGGTGCGGTTGAAGACGGCTATGCGGTGCCCCTTCTCGGCGATGTTGAGCGCCAGGTTGGAGCCCATCGTGCCAAGGCCGATCAGGCCGATTTCGGCTTTTTCCATCGTTTCTTCCCTGCTTTCGGATCTTTTGTTGAGGCCGCGATTTGTAGCGATGCCCATTCTTCCTGGGATGCCATTCTTGTCGAGATGCCAATCTTGCCGAAATGAATGACGGGCCTCCAAGGCTGCGTCAACCGCCTCGCCGAAATGTGTTGCGCAGACTGCCGGCTGGTCCTCATCGCCTGATATCGATCGGGGCCTCTATCTTCACGATCTCGAAATCCGAGACGAGAATATCGAGCCGCGCCGCCCATCGGCCCGGGACCGGGACGACGAGATCGTCGACACGCCAAGTGGCATCACCGCGCTTTGTCGCCGCGCGTTTGATCGGCTCGATGCCGGCATCGGGTTTTGACAACACCAACGTCACTTGCTCAGCATTGAGCGGACCGAAATCGCCGGTCATGATGACGATAGACGCGGCAACCGGCCCAACATGGCCGGGCGTGATGCTGAGGTCGGCCATCGCCTGCGGCGTGTGGATATGGATCGATGCCGGCTGCGCTGCTGCGATCGCCAGGGCGCGTGGCGGCGGCGTGAAGCGCCAGCCGGCGGCAACGCCGAAGATCGCTAGAATGATCAGCATTTCAACGCCGATCGAGCGGACCAGCCTCCTTTGTACTTCCGTCTCTCCCGCTTCGGCCGGACCAGTCAGTTTCCAGCGATTGGTCGCAGCGAGCGTGAACAGAAAGAACAGCAGCACCAGCTTTATCAGCAGCAGCCGGCCATAGGCGGTGCCGAGCAATGCCGCGGGCGCCTGCACCTGGATGATAGCCAGCACGATGCCGGTGGCAGCAAGCATGGCCACCACGAGCAGGATCGCTTGGGAAAACCGGCGCAGGAAAGGCATGGCCTCGACCGGCTTCCGCCTCATGGCGAGACCGAGCGGCGTCAGCGCCCCGGCCCAGAAGGCAATGCCGGCACCGTGCAGAAACACCATCGGCCTTGTCAGCCATTGTGGTTCGGCGGCACTTGCGTGACCGCTGGCGGCGAGAGCGGCACCGACACCGGCCAAGCCGGCAAGGGCAGACAGTTTTGCACCGCCGCGCGGCCCGACCAGCGACAGCAGGCCAAGCCCGAGCGCCACCAGCGCGACCAGCACCGTCCAGCCGAAGCTGGTGCCGAGCCCGGCCTGCCAAACGCTCGGCTGCGCCAGCCGGGCGAGCGGTGCACCGAGCGCGTCCAGTCCCTGGAAGCCGAGCGACAAGGGTGCCGCGACAAGGCCGCACAGGATTGCGGTGATGACGAAGCGCTGGCCGGAACGTCCGCCCTTCGCCAGCCAGGCGATGGCAAAGGCACCGCCGACACCAAGAAAGAGACCGATATAGAGAAAGACCTTGCCGATCCAGATCGCCGACCTCAGGCCCCGGTCGACAGCTTCGGAGACGGCCGGCGCAGCACTCGGCGCACCAATGGAAAACAGCACCGAGCCGCCGACCGGATGGCCATCGGCGGAAATCACCCGCCAGCTCACCACATGCATGCCGGATCCAAGCGTCTGCGGATTGTCGATCTCGACCGTCTGGCCATTGCGCCGAAAGGATGTCAGCGGAACCGCCGTCCCGTCAGGCCGCACCAAGGTCAGCACCAGCGGCGAGACCGGCTCGCTGAAACTCAGCGAGAAGTGCGCTGGGCTCTGTGCCAGCACCGTGCCGTCGGCCGGATCGGCTGTGACCAGCGCTGCGTGGGCAAAAGCCTGGTTTGGCGCGGTAATGACGGCGAGCAGCATGATCGCGGCCAGCAGGCCAATGGCAGGCCAACCGGCGCGCTTGTCGAACCTGCAGGTCGTCCACCGAAAAGATGCCAGGCTCATGTCAATGTCACAAAAGCGGCGGCGCGCTCTTTCGAATAAAGCGCGCCGCCAAAAAATCATTTCTTCGGCGAAAGCTTGAGGCCGGGCGCCGGATATTCCAGCGCATCCTCATCCTGGCCGCCCACCGGAATCTCGATCCAGCGCTCGGCAGCGCCGTCGCATTCCTGCACCACCGGGAAGTAGAGCGTTTGGCCGGCCGGCAGGTCTACCGCCAGAGTCCCGCGGAAGACGAATTCGTCGTAGAATTCGTCCGGCAGGCTGCCGCCGCTCCAGTCGACTTCCTTGACGCCGTTGCTCACCTCTTGACCATGGAGCTGATAGGATTTCTCGTATCTGCCTTTCTTGACCTGCAGCGTCCAGCCCGGCTTCGGCATCGGCTTCACCGAAATCACCCCTTCCGGGATCTGCACGCGCACGGCGGTCGTCGCCTTGCCGTCGCAGCCATGCGGCACGCGCAGGACGGCCTTGTAGGTCGAACCGACCGCCGCCTCCTGCGTTTCGAGTGTGATGTGGGCAAAGGCCGCGCTTGTCCCCAAGACGAGAAACGCGCCGGCCGACAAAAGATACCTGTTCATGATGGTTCCCTCAAATTTCGAATTGTCCGGATCTGGCCGGGTCAGTTGGCATGGTTGTCCATGCCGCCTGTCTCGCCGATGCCTTCCACGGCGAAGTCGACGGTGACGGCGCCGGCCTTCTCGAAGGTCAGCGTGGCTGGAAACGTCTCGCCTTGCTTCGGTTGCCGCTTCAGCCCGACGAACATCAGATGATAGCCGCCGGGTGCCAGCGCGAGCTTGCCGCCGGCGGGAATTTCAAGGCCGCCGGTGACCGGCCGCATGGTCATGACGCCATCGCTCACGCCCATTTCATGCAGTTCGGCCTTGGCCGAAATTTCCGAGGAAATCGACAGCAGCCGGTCCGGCGAACTGCCGGTGTTGGTGACGGTGAAATAGCCGCCAGCCACTTTGGCGCCGGGCGGTGTGGCGCGCGACCAGGGATGCCCGACCTCGAGGTCGCCAACCCTGAACTCATGCGCGAAAACGGCCTGGGCGCTGACGAACAGGAGGGCGAGGACGAACACGGTGATGCCGAGCCGCTCCTCAAAGCGGCGCAGGAAGAGGCTGTTGCGGCCGAACGGCGCGCGGAAAGAGTGAGACATGATAGCTCCAAGAACTGAGAAATCGCGCCGTCGGCCGGTCGCGAACAGTTTCGATGTTGAATGAATGCGCTTGCGAAGGCTTTCGCAAGGCGATCTGGAACGGATCAGGCCGACGCCGGCGGCGCGCGCGGATTCGACGGCGAGCGGTCGCGGCTGAAATCGAGGTGCCGGAACGCTGGCAGCACAAACGCGACGGTTTCGACGGGAAAATTGCCGGGCACCATCCCGGCAGCGGGCGGCGGCACGTAAGCAGCCGAGGCCACACCGCAGCCAAGCATGCAGCAGGCCGGCATGTGCTGCTGGTGCGGATCGCCGCCCGGAAGCTGGGCGGCGCCCTCCTGAGTGCAGATGACATTGCCGAAAGCGTCGAGTTGCGAGGCATTCGGGCTTAAGCCGAAGGCGAATGCGCCAAGCACCGACTGGAGCACGAGCAAATAGGCCGCGGCGAACGCGGCCGGCATGCTCCATCGTCTCCGCCGGATATTCAAAGACCTGCCTCTTCACGCAGCAACGGCCAGATATCTAGCACGGGCTCAGCAGGTGGAAAATCGCCAAATCATTGCTGCGGCAACGCGGCGCGATCAATGCATGTCGCCCAAAAGTGCGCAGCGGTTTTGGGAGAACGACATGCACAAGAACAAGAACTTAAAGCGCGTCGCATTGTTCAGACGCGACGCGCTTTAAGCCCGTTGCGGCTGCTGGCCCTCGGGGATCGAAGTCAGCAGCGTATTGCGCGCCGACTTCAGATGCTTGCGGCAGGCGGCGTCGACCTTGCCGAGATCGCGCGATTTGAGCGCGGCGATATAGGCCAGATGCTCGGTGACGGCCACCTCGTTGCGCTCGCGCTCCTGCGCCTTGTTCCATTGGTAGTGGTAGTGGAAAATCATGGCGATGACGTCGTAGAAATCGACGATGAAGCGGTTGTGCGATGCGCGGTGGATCAGCCGGTGAAAGCGCTCGTCGAGCTCCGAGAATTCATTGAAGCGCGTGGCGATCTCGCGCGCCAGCAGGCGATGCTCGCCTTCCAGGAGGTCTAGGTCGGCCCAGACCGGGCTGTCTTCGGGCAGGGCGGCGAAGGCGGCGGCCGAGCGCAATTCGAACATCTCGCGGATTTCGGTCAATTCCAGCGCGAAAGCGCGGGTAAAACCTTTCAGCACCCAATGGCTGTTGCGGCGTTTCTCGATCAGCCCGAAGCGGGAAAAGCGGATCAGGAACTCGCGCACGCTGGTGGTGCCGACGCCGATCTCGCGCGCCAGCTCGAGCTCGTTGATCTGCATGCCGGGCTCGGCGCCGCCGGCAAGCAGCCGCCGCATGAAAGAGCGCTCGATGATCTGCGACAGCGTGTCGGTCTCTTCCTCGGGGAAAAAATCGTCCGGTCGCGGCACGCGCAAAACCGTCTTGCTACGCTTGTTCCAGGCGATCAGCCCCGTCTCTTCCATGCGCGCAAGGATGGTGCGGATGGTGGTGCGGCTGACGCCGAGCAGCGTGCCCAGCTCGGGCTCCGACGGCAGGCTTTTCGTTTCATCGAGCAGCCGCAGACCGCGATTGTAGGCGTCCTTGTAGACGTTGTTGCTCTTTGACATCCCCTGCCTCATTGCGCGCCAGCGCTTGCGGCGGCCGGCTTGAAGCGCGATATGGACAAACGTTGCTAGCGCAGGCTCCCAAAAAGCGGAATCGCTTTTCGGAAGTCAGCCCTGGTTCCAGTGTCCGGCCCTTTGCACATCCATTAAGAACGCACGACGCTTTCGCGAAAAAACAATTGACGCAAAACTGTTTTTTCACGATAAAAGACATTATCTTTTAACAGGCGCGTGTCAATCCGCTCGCACATCCCAGGAACACCCAGGAAACTGCCCGTGAACGCCGCAAACAGCATTCTTCTGTCTCCCGCTGACAATGTCGCGGTCGCCAATGGCCGCATTGAGATCGGCGCGGTGCTGCCGGACGGCGCCGTTGCCACAGCGTTGATCGAACCCGGGCACAAGGTTGCGATCAAGCCGATCGCCGCTGGCGAGGCCGTGGTCAAATACGCTCAGGCGATCGGCCGCGCCACTGAAGCCATCGCGCCCGGCGAGCATGTTCATTCGCACAATCTGGTCTTCGAGTCCGGGCGTTTGCCGGTGGTGCCGCCGAGCGAAGCCGTGCACGCGACCGAGGCCGATCGCACCCGCACCTTCATGGGCTATCGTCGCGCCGACGGCCGTGCCGGCACGCGCAACTTCATCGGCATTCTCGCCAGCGTCAATTGCTCGGCCACCGTTTGCCACGCCATCGCCGATGAGGCGAACCGCACGCTCCTGCCCAGATATCCGGGGATCGACGGCTTTGTCCCTATCGTTCACGGCCAGGGCTGCGGCATGAGCGCCACCGGCGACGGCATGATGGTGCTACACCGCACGCTTGCCGGCTATGCCCGCCATCCGAATTTCGGCGGCGTGCTGATGGTTGGGCTCGGCTGCGAGGTCAATCAGCTCACCCTCTATGGCCAGAAGGGCGTCGCCGCCGGAAAACGCCATTTCAACATCCAGGAAGCCGGCGGCTCGCGCAAATCGGTCGAGAAGGCGATGCTGGTGTTGGCCGAGATCGCCGAGGAGATCGGCAAGCTTGAGCGTGAGCCGATCCCGGTCAGCGAGATCGTCGTCGGCCTGCAATGCGGCGGCTCGGACGGCATGTCCGGCATAACCGCCAATCCGGCGCTGGGCGCCGCGGTCGACATCCTGGCGGGCGTCGGCGGCATCGGCATCCTCTCCGAGACCACGGAAATCTACGGCGCCGAGCATCTGCTCGCCTATCGCGCGGCGACCCCGGAGATCGCAGCCAAGCTGGACGGCTATGTGAAGTGGTGGGAAGACCATGTCGCCAAGCATGGAGCCTCCATCGACAACAATCCCTCGCCCGGCAACAAGCGCGGCGGCCTGACCACCATTTTGGAGAAGTCGCTTGGCGCGGTCGCCAAGGGCGGCCAGACGCCGCTCAACGGCGTCTTCGGCTATGCCGAGAAGGTCACCGGGCACGGGCTGGTGTTCATGGACACGCCCGGCTACGACCCGGTTTCGGCCACCGGCCAGGTTGCGGGCGGCGCCAACGTCATCGTCTTCACCACCGGCCGCGGCTCCTGCTTCGGCTGCCGGCCGACACCGTCGATCAAGGTCGCCACCAATTCGACCATGTATCATCAGATGGAAGAGGACATGGACGTGAATTGCGGCGTCATCGCCTCGGGCGAAAAGACCATTGCCGGCATGGGCCGCGAGATCTTCGAACTGATCGTCGAGACGGCTTCCGGCCGCAAGACCAAGAGCGAGGAGTTCGGCTACGGCGACAACGAGTTCGTGCCCTGGCACCTCGGCGCGACCCTCTAGACCAGCCACTAACTGACTTACGACATAGACGGCCAGGCAAATGGCCGGTGGGAGGCTTTGCATGAAGAAACGCCGTGTCGGCAGCACCGCGCTGGAAATAACCGAGGTCAGCTTCGGCGGCGCGGCGGTCGGCGGCCTCTACCGAGCTTGCCCGCGCGAGGCGGCGATGCAGACGCTGCAGGTCGCCTGGGATGCTGGCCTGCGCTATTTCGATACGGCGCCCTTCTACGGCTTCGGCCTCTCGGAACGCCGCTTCGGCGATTTCCTGCGCGACAAGCCGCGGGACTCCTACGTGCTGTCGACCAAGGTTGGGCGCCTGTTCCGGCCGGTGCCGAAAGACCAGATTCCGGACCATTCCTATGTCGATCCGCTGCCCTTTGCGCTCGACTACGACTATTCCTACGACGGCATCATGCGCTCGGTCGAGTTCAGCTATGCGCGGCTTGGCCTCAATCGAATCGACATCCTGTTCGTCCACGACATCGGCGTCTACACGCATGGCGTCGAGAAAACGAAGCTGCATTTCCGCCAGTTGATGGACGGCGGGCTGAAGGCGCTGGAAGAACTGAAGTCGTCCAAGGTCATTTCCGCCTACGGCCTTGGCGTCAACGAGGTGCAGATCTGTCTCGATGTGCTGCGCCAGGCGCCGCTCGACTGCATCCTGCTTGCCAGCCGCTATTCGCTGCTTGACCGTACCGCCGAAGCCGAATTGCTGCCGCTTTGCCGGCAGCGGCAGACCTCGCTGATCATCGGTGGCGTCTTCAATTCCGGCATCTTGGCGACCGGCCCGGTGCCGAGTGCGCATTTCGACTACCTGCCGGCCACCCAGAACATTCTCGACCGCGTCGGCGCCATGGAAAAAATCGCCGCCGAGGGCGGCTATCCGCTTGCCGCGGCGGCGTTCCAGTTTCCGCTGCATGAGCCTGTGGTAGCTTCTGTGCTGACGGGCACCGCCAAACCGGCCAATCTGGCGCGAAATCTCCAACTGCTCGACATCCCGGTGCCCGAAACAGAGTTCGCCAAATATGATCCCTACACAGTCGTACAGAAACTTGGCTGATGCGCTGCGGCCTTCGCCGTTCGCCGGTTAAACGGCGGACGGTGCGATCAGGAGGCGTCACAATCGTACGCCTCAAAAAAGAATGAATATTCCATATTGACTGGTTAGTGGAATTAATATTCCATACCTTTCGAAGAGGATCTGTAGGGTTGGAAATGAGGATCGGCAAGGAGGCCCCTTCCGGTCCAGCCATCTGGAGACCGATACGAAACACCGCTTGCGCCGGCCCATCCTATGCACTATCAAAATGCGGTAAATGTTTTTTATTGATAAAGTTCCGTTTGGGCTGCGCCTATCCAAACCGAGCTTCCGCAACCTTCACCGGGCGACTTAGGGAGGAAACCTAATGAAATTCGTGACCAGCATTCTCAACCGCCGCGCATTCGTGGCGCTCGCTGCCGCCTCGATGCTTGCCGGCGTGATGCATTCGGCGCCGGCTTCGGCGGCGGACGTGACCATTCCGATCATCGTCAAGGACACCACCTCTTTCTACTGGCAGATCGTTCTGGCCGGCGCCCGCAAGGCCGGCAAGGACCTCGGCGTCAACGTGCCGGAACTCGGTGCCCAGGCGGAGACCGATGTCAACGGCCAGATCTCGATCCTTGAAAACGCCGTCGCCGGCAACCCCGCCGCCGTCGTCATCGCACCGACCGAAGCCAAGGCGCTCGGCAAGCCGATCGATGAGGCTGCCAGCAAGGTCAAAATCATCGGCATCGACTCCGGCGCCGATTCCAAGGCCTTCACCTCGTTCCTGACCACCGACAACATCCAGGGCGGCCGCGTCGCCGCCGACGGCCTGGCGGCAGCCATCGGCGAGGCCAATGGCGGCAAAGTCGAGGGCGACGTCGCCCTGATCACCGCGCTTCCGGGTGCCGGGTCGCTCGAACAGCGCGCCCAGGGCTTCAAGGAGCAGCTTGCTGCCAAGTATCCGGGCCTCAAGCTCGTCGCCGACAAATATGCCGACGGCCAAGCCACGACCGGCCTCAACATCGCGACCGACCTGATCACCGCCAATCCGAACCTCAAGGGCATCTTCGCCTCCAACCTGATCATGGCGCAGGGCGTCGGTCAGGCGATCGCCGAGAACAGCCTGGCCGGCAAGGTCGGACTCGTCGGCTTCGACAGCGACGAGAAGCTGATCAAGTTCCTCAACGACGGCGTCATTTCGGCTCTCGTCGTCCAGGATCCGTACCGCATGGGCTATGACGGCATCAAGACGGCGCTCGCCGCCTCGAAGGGCGAGAAGGTCGAGGCCAATGTCGATACCGGCGCCAACCTCGTCACCAAGGCCAATATGAAGGATCCGAAGATCGACGCGCTGCTTAATCCGAAGCTCGACTGAGCACCGGCATTGGCGCACCGTTTCCGGGGCTTTTCGCCCCGGAAACGACCTACACTCGTGCCACTCGTGAGGCCAATCTGGGAGGATTGTCATGACATCGACGGCGCAGGAACTGCATCCGGCCCCAACGCTGGAACCGGGCAGGACGATCCTCGAACTCAAGGGACTGGAAAAGCGATATCCTGGGACGCACGCGCTGAAGCCGGTTAACCTCGCCTTCAAGGCCAGCGAAATCCACGCCATCGTCGGCGAGAACGGCGCCGGCAAATCCACCCTGATCAAGCTGCTGACCGGCGTTATGCCGCGCACTGCCGGCGACGTCATCTGGGAGGGCAAGCCGGCAGCGCTGGCGACCCCGCATGAGGCGATGGCGCTCGGCATCAATGCCGTGCATCAGGAGGTCGTTCTGTGCCGCCATCTCACTGTCGCGGCCAACATGTTCCTCGGCGAGGAGGATTCCCGCTTCGGCATCCTGCAGCAGCGGGCTATGGTCAGGGAAGCGCAGAAGATCATCGACGATCTCGGCTTCGATCTGCCGGCGCATGTCGTGCTGGGTGACCTGACCATAGGCCAGCAGCAGCTGATCGCCGCCGCCCGCGCCACCGTGCGCGGCACCAAGTTCCTGATCTTCGACGAGCCGACCGCCTACCTCACCCGGAAGGAAGCCGACCAGCTGTTCACGCTGATCCGCCGGCTGAAGGGCGAAGGCGTCACCATCATCTACATCAGCCACCGCATGGAAGAGGTGTTCGAGCTCGCCGACCGCGTCTCGGTGCTGCGCGACGGCACGCTTGTCGGCACCAGGAACATCGCCGAGACCAACGACGCCGAGCTGGTCAAGATGATGATCAACCGCTCGATCGAGCAAGTCTACCACAAGGAGCATTTTACCCCGGGCGCGACGCTCCTCGAAGCCAGAAATCTCTCCGGCAAGGGCTTCGAAAATGTCTCGATGACGGTCCGGGCCGGCGAAATCGTCGGGCTCTACGGCCTGATCGGTGCCGGGCGCAGCGAGTTCGTCACCACGCTCTACGGCCGTCATCGCAAGTCGGCCGGCCAGATCCTCTGGGAGGGCAAGGAGGTTCAGGTCAACTCCGAGCATGACGCTATCAGGCTCGGCATGGCGCTGGCGCCGGAAAGCCGCCGTGACCAGGGCCTCTGCCTCAACCTGCCGGTCGGCCTCAATCTCAATCTGCCGATCTACAAGCGCATCTCCAGCAATCTGCTGATCTCCAGCGCACAGGAGAAGACCGAGGCGGATCGCCAGATCGCCAATCTCAGGATCAAGACGCCGACGCGCAACGCGCTCGCCTCCAGCCTGTCCGGCGGCAACCAGCAGAAGATCGTCATCGGCAGATGGCTGGCGCACGGCGCCAAGCTGTTCATCTTCGACGAGCCGACAGTTGGCGTCGATGTCGGCACCAAGGCGGAGATCTACCGTCTGTTCGGCGAACTGTTGTCCAAGGGCGCCGGCATCATCCTGATCTCGTCCTATCTGCCCGAGGTCTATGAACTGGCCGACACGCTGCATGTATTCCGGCGCGGCAAGCTGGTGGCCACGCATGGTTTCCGCACCGCCAATCATGAGGACATTCTCAATCAGGCGCTCGCCGAGAAACAAGAAAAACCGGGAGGACAGATATGAGCACCGAGGCGATCCCGGCCGAAAGGCCGAAACGCAACTACAACGCGCTGTTCGGGCTGACGCTGCTGGCGCTGCTGGTTCTTTTGTGGATCATCCTGTCGGTGGCGACGCCGAGCTTCGCCTCCGCCAACAATATCTCGAACCTGCTGCGGCAGGGCTCGATGATAGCCATCCTGGCGGTCGGCCAGACCTTCGTCATCATCACCGGAGGCATCGACCTTTCCGTCGGCGCCGTGGTCGGCTTCGCCACCGTCATCGTGGCGATGCTGATCAACGCCGGGGTGCCGGTCTTCCTCGCCATCCTGGTCACCTTGCTGGTCGGTGTCGCCATCGGCATGTTCCACGGCTTCGGCATCGTCAGGATGGGCCTGCCGCCCTTCATCATCACGCTGGCGACACTGACCTCGCTGCGTGGCATTGGCCTTTTGATGACCAACGGCAACTCGATCTCGATCAACAACGACGCCTTCCAGTTGTTTTCGCGCAGCTCGTTTCTCGGCGTCCCCAATCTGTTCTGGATGGTGATCCTGGTCGGCATCCCCGCCTACATCTTCCTGCATCACAGCCGCTGGGGCCGGTATCTGTTCTCGGTCGGCTCCAACGCCGAGGCCTCGCGTCTGTCCGGCGTCAATGTCCAGCGCACCATCTACATGGCCTATACGCTGTCGGGCCTGTGTGCGGCTTTCGTCGGCGTGCTGCTCGCGTCGCGCATCGGCATCGGCAATCCGACGCAGGCCGAGGGCTGGGAGTTGCAGGCGATCGCCTCGTCGGTGATCGGCGGCACCTCGCTGTTCGGCGCCGTCGGCTCGGTGCACGGGCCGCTGCTCGGCGCCTTCATCCTCGCCACCATCAACAACGGCGCCAATCTCTTGAACGTCAATGCCTTCTGGCAGCGCATCATTACCGGCGTGCTAATCATCGTCATCGTCTATTTCGACGGCCTGCGCCGCCGCGGCAAGTAGACTATCTTAACAACCGCCGGCCCGGCGCAACCGGGGCCGGCGGTGCCATGAACCGACTGGATCAAAGCATGAAAGCCGTCGTCTGCCGCTCGCCCGGTGAGCTTGTTCTGGAAGACCGCCCGGCGCCAGGCACTCCGCCCTCTGGCTGGGCGCTGGTCGCGGTCAGTCATGTCGGCATCTGCGGCACCGACTATCACATCTTCGAGGGCAAGCATCCGTTCCTCGCCTATCCCCGCATCATGGGCCACGAGGTTTCTGGCACTGTGATCGAGGCCGGCGAAGGCGTCGATCTGTCCGTCGGCGAACCGGTGATCATCAACCCCTATCTCGCTTGCGGCAAATGCATCGCCTGCCGGCAGGGCAAGCCGAATTGCTGCGTCAGGATCGAGGTGCTCGGCGTCCACCGCGACGGCGCCATGTGCGAACGGATCCTGGTGCCGGCGCAAAATCTCTATCCGGCAAACGGCCTGTCGCTGGCGGATGCCGCCGCCGTCGAATTCCTGGCGATCGGGGCGCATGCCGTGCGGCGCTCGCTGGCGCAGCCAGGCGCGCGCACGCTGGTCATCGGCGCAGGGCCGATCGGCCTCGGCACGGCGCTGTTCGCCCGCATCGCCGGTCTCGACGTGACGCTGCTCGACATGAGCGCGGAGAGGCTGGGTTTCGCCGCAAACGAACTCGGCTTTGCGACCCTCGACGGTTCGCAGGCGTCTGCGACCGATCTGGTGCGGGAGGCGACCGGCGGCGAAGGTTTTGACGTGGTTTTCGACGCCACCGGCAACACCCAGTCCGTTCAGTCGGCCTTCGCCCATGTCGCGCATGGCGGGACGCTGGTCCTGGTCAGCGTCGTCAAGGACGACATCGTCTTTTCCGATCCCGAATTCCACAAGCGCGAGATGACGTTGATCGGCAGCCGCAACGCGCTGCGCGCCGACTTCGACCATGTCGCCGCCTCGATCCGCGATGGTGCTGTGCCGCTGGCAAAGCTCATCACCCATCGCACGACGCTTGGCGAGACGCCGCGCGACCTCGCCCGCTGGGCGCATGAGAAATCCGGCCTGATCAAGGCGGTAATCGAAGTCGGGTCATAACACGGCAGGCGGTGAACCGGCCCGAATGACAACGCCCCGCGCAGGTCGACCCCCACTCCGTCTCGGCTTCGCCGAGCCACCTCTCCCCCGATCGACGGGGTAGAGGAAGGGTGCGAGCCTATTGCAGCCAACGCTCCCTCAACCAGACTCCTTCTCTCGCCGTCAGCGGGCTCCCTTCCTCTCCCTCCGGAGGGGGGAGAGGTGGCTCGGCGAAGCCGAGACGGAGTGGGGGAAGGCGGTCCTCAAACGCCAAGCCGCTGACATGTAAGCGCGACCGAGCTGGTATGACATCAGCGTGAGTCAGATAAATCACGGTCTCGTATAAGACCGGCACTACCTACAGCGCCGACAGTTTGAGCTCGACGCGCTCAGCCGGAAACCGCGTTTCGGCGAACTGGATCGGCTGGCCGTCCGGCGTGATGTTGACGGCGACCGTGACCAGCACGATGGCGCCGGGCTGCAGATCGAGATCGGCAAGGTCGGCGGCATCCGCGTGGCGCGCCGACAGCACCGTCGATTGCCTGAGATAGTCACTGATGCCGAAACGCTGGAGCGAGGCGGTGATCGATCCTGTTTCAGCCATGGCAGCATCGATGCCGGCGAAGCGTCCCGCCTCGAACCAGCCGGTGGCACGCGAGACCGGCTGTCCATCGGCTTCGCCGCGTGTCTCAAGGCGTATCACATTCGAACCCTTGGCAAGCCCCAGCCCTTCGGCGACGCGCCGGCTGGCCGGCTCGACCGCCGATTCGAGCAGTACGCTGCGGCGCTCGGACGCCTGCCCCTGCAAGCCCTCCGAAAAACGGGTGCGGGCGCCGATCGGATAGGACAGGCGCTTGCGCGAAAGCACGAAAGTGCCGCGCCCCTGCTCGGCCCTGAGCACGCCATCCTGCACCAGTGCTGCGATGGCGCTGCGCACCGTATGGCGGTTGACACCATAGCGCTCGGCCAGCGCGACTTCCGGCGGCAGCGCGGTATTCTCGGCAAAGTCGCCGACGGCGATCGAACGCAGGATTTGATCGGCGATCTGCCGCCACAGCGAGACGCCGCTGCGCCGCTCTATGCTGCTGGGCTGCCCGATCATGTCTTGCCCCGATCTTTTCGCCGGTGTCATGCACCCGTCATAGACACGCATTAGATAATAGGTATAATTTGTATAATTGTCTATATCAATAGACGAATTTTCGATGCAAGGGAATGTTAACCATGCGAGGACAGGAAGCGCGCGATCAGGCTCAGCGCAAGGCCGTTATGGCAACGCTGGCGCAATCGACCGGCGACGATATCGTCCGGCTGTGGAACGAAGCCGGCCTGCCTTCTGAGGCGGAACTCCTGCGCGGCCCCGAAACCGGCTTGGTCACCGTGCGCGGCCGCATCGGCGGCGGCGGCGCGCCGTTCAACGTTGGCGAGGCGACGGTCACCCGCGCTACCGTCCGGCTCGCCTCCGGACAGGTCGGCCACTGCTACGCGCTGGGCCGTGACAGGCAGAAAGCAAAACTGGCGGCGATCGCCGACGCGCTCTGGCAGGACCCTGCCCTGCGCCGTGAGGTCGAGACCAAACTCATTGCGCCGCTGCAGGCCGCACTGGCCAGCGCACGTGAACGGCGTCGCGCCGAGACGGCGGCAACGAAGGTCGATTTCTTCACCATGGTACGCGGAGAAGACTGATGGACATCGTAACCCAAGCGATCGAAGGCGGCTTTGCCGATCCGGTGTTCGACGCCCAGACGGTGTTCCGCGCCGTGATGGACGCAATGGCGCGGCCGGGCACCCTGCAGCCTCTGCCGGTCTTTGCCCGCCCGCCGGCGCCGCTGTCAGCCACCGCGGGCGCCATTGCGCTGGCGCTGTGCGACAACGACACGCCGCTGTGGCTCGACCCCGTTTTGCAGGCCCCGGTAGCGGTGAAATCCTGGCTCGGCTTCCACACCGGCGCGCCCCTGGCCAACACGCCGGCCGATGCGCATTTCGCGCTGATCGCCACGCCGGCCGAAATGATGGCGCTCGACGGCTTCTCACAAGGCACCCAGGATTATCCCGACCGCTCCACGACGCTGATCCTGCAAGTCGGAGATCTCGTTTCAGGCGCCCCTCTGTTGCTCGAAGGTCCTGGCATCGAAAAGACTGCAAGCATCGCGCCGGCACAGATGCCGCGCCATTTCGTCGAACAGTGGAAGCAGAACAACCAGCGCTTTCCGCGTGGCGTCGACATCGTCCTCGCCACCCCGGACGGCGTCGCCTGCCTGCCGCGCACGACGCGCATCAAGACGATGGAGGCGTGATATGTATGTCGCGGTAAAGGGCGGCGAAGCGGCCATTGCCAACGCCCACGCCCTGCTCGCCGACCGCCGGCGCGGCGACCGCTCGGTGCCGGCGCTTCGCCTCGACCAGATCGTCGAGCAACTTGCGCTCGGCGTCGACCGGGTGATGAGCGAAGGCTCGCTCTACGACAGGGAATTGGCGGCGCTCGCCATCGTCCAGGCGCGCGGCGACATGATCGAGGCGATCTTCCTGGTTCGCGCCTATCGCACGACGCTGCCACGCTTCGGCTACACCAAGGCGATCGACACCGGCGCGATGCTGGTCGAGCGGCGTGTCTCGGCGACCTACAAGGATCTTCCCGGCGGCCAGCTTCTCGGCCCGACCTTCGACTACACCCACCGGCTGCTCGATCCCGAGCTTGCCGCGGGCGGCGACGTCGCCGAGCCGCAGCAGCGTGCCAGCGAGGCGGAAGCCATGCCCCGTGTCTCCGCCATCCTCGCCCGCGAAGGCCTGATCGAGCCCGACGGCGACATGCCGCAGGACCATGTCCCCGGCGACATCACCCGCGAGCCGCTGGAATTCCCGATGGCGCGCGACATCCGCCTGCAGGCGCTGTCACGCGGCGACGAGGGTTTTCTCCTCGCACTCGGCTATTCCACCCAGCGCGGCTATGCCCGCAACCACCCCTTCGTCGGCGAGGTTCGCATCGGTGAGGTCGAGTTGGAACTCGATGTCGCGGAGCTGCCCTTCGCGGTACCGCTCGGCTCCGTTCGCGTCACCGAGTGCCAGATGGTCAACCAGTTCAAGGGCTCGGCCAAGGCGCCCCCGCAATTCACCCGCGGCTACGGCCTCGTCTTCGGCCAGAGCGAGCGCAAGGCGATGGCCATGGCGCTGTGCGACCGGGCGTTACGCGCTTCGGAATTCGGCGAAGATGTCGTCGCCGCGGCCCAGGACGAGGAGTTCGTCATCTCGCATTCCGACAATGTCCAGGCGACCGGCTTCGTCGAGCATCTGAAGCTGCCGCACTATGTCGACTTCCAGGCCGAGCTCGACCTCGTGCGCCGCATGCGCGCCGAGCATGATGCTCGCGAAAACGCCGGCAAAGCCGAGGAGAAAAGGGAGGCAGCGGAATGACCGCACAACCGACCGACATCGCCGCCTACAACTTCGCCTATCTCGACGAGCAGACCAAAAGGATGATCCGCCGGGCGATCCTCAAGGGCATCGCCATTCCCGGCTACCAGGTGCCGTTTGCCTCACGCGAAATGCCGATGCCCTATGGCTGGGGCACTGGCGGCGTCCAGGTCACCGCTTCGATCATCGGCCCGGACGATGTGCTGAAAGTCATCGACCAGGGCGCCGACGACACCACCAATGCGGTTTCGATCCGTGCCTTCTTCAAGAAGGTCGCCAATGTCGCCGTCACCACCGAGACGGCGAAGGCGACCATCATCCAGACCCGCCACCGCATCCCAGAACATCCGCTGACATCAGGCCAGGTGCTGGTCTTTCAGGTGCCGATTCCCGAACCTTTGCGCTTCCTCGAGCCGCGCGAGACCGAAACGCGGAAAATGCATGCGCTGGAGGAATACGGCCTCATGCATGTGAAGCTCTACGAGGACATTGCCAGGCACGGCCGCATCGCCACCACCTACGCCTATCCGGTCAAGGTCGAGGGCCGCTATGTGATGGATCCCTCGCCGACGCCGAAATTCGACAATCCGAAGATGCACCGTTCGCCGGCTTTGCAATTGTTCGGCGCCGGCCGCGAAAAGCGTATCTATGCAGTGCCACCCTTCACCGAGGTGGTCAGCCTCGACTTCGAGGACCATCCGTTCGAGGTGCAGACCTTCGACCAGCCCTGCGCGCTATGCGCGGCCGAGAACGTCTATCTCGACGAGGTCATCCTCGACGATCATGGCGGCCACATGTTCGTCTGCTCCGACACCGACCATTGCGAGAAGCGGCGCGAACAAGGCCATCGCGGCCACCTTGCGCCTGAAACCCCTCTTGCCCTGGAAAAAACGGAGACGGCGCAATGACCGACGAGCCGCTGCTGCGCGTTTCCGCGCTTTCCAAATTCTATGGCTCGCGTGTCGGCTGCGAGAACGTCACCTTCGACCTGTGGCCGGGCGAGGTGCTGGCGGTGGTCGGCGAATCCGGTTCCGGCAAGACGACGCTGCTCAACTGCCTGTCGACCCGGCTGCTGCCGAGCTCCGGCACCGCCAGCTATCGCATGCGCGACAGCCAGTTCCGTGAGCTCTACCGGATGAGCGAGGCCGAGCGCCGCTTCCTGATGCGCACCGACTGGGGCTTCGTCCACCAGAACCCGGCCGATGGCCTGCGCATGACGGTGTCCGCCGGCGCCAATGTCGGCGAGCGGCTGATGGCGGTCGGCGACCGCCATTATGGGAAAATCCGCGCCACTGCCGTCGACTGGCTGTCGCGCGTCGAGATTGACGAAGACCGCATCGACGACGAGCCGCGCGCCTTTTCCGGCGGGATGCGCCAGCGCCTGCAGATCGCGCGCAACCTCGTCACCGGGCCGCGGCTGGTGTTCATGGACGAGCCGACCGGCGGCCTCGACGTCTCGGTGCAGGCGCGGCTACTCGATCTGTTGCGCGGCCTTGTCACCGATCTCGGCCTCGCGGCCATCGTCGTCACCCACGACCTTGCGGTGGCGCGGCTTTTGTCGCAACGCATGATGGTGATGAAGGACGGCCGCGTCGTCGAAAGCGGCCTCACCGACCGCGTGCTCGACGATCCGCGCGCGCCTTATACGCAATTGCTGGTTTCCTCGATTTTGCAGGTTTGACGATGGCGCCAAGTCACCCCCCTCTGGCCTGCCGGCCATCTCCCCCTCAAGGGAGGAGATTAGCAGCTTTCATGCCTCGCCCCTTCTGCAACGCAGGAGAATGGCGAAACCGAATACGACAGCCGATCTCCCCCCTTGAGGGGGAGATGGGCGGCAGGCCAGAGGGGGGTGCTGTCCCGCCAACGAACGACGATTGGAGCACCTTCTGATGGCAACCCCTCTCGTCGTCTCCGATGTCGCCAAGAGCTTCACCATGCATCTGCGCGACGGCATCAAACTGCCTGTCGTCGCCGGCGTCTCGTTCTCGATCAGGAGCGGTGAATGCGCAGTGCTCGGCGGCCCCTCTGGCGCCGGCAAGAGCTCGATCCTGAAGATGCTCTACGGCAACTACGCCGTCGACGCAGGCCAGATCATCGTCCAGCACGAGGATGGGCTCATCGATCTCGCAACGGCCAGCCCGCGCACCGTGCTTGCCGTGCGCCGGCTCACGATCGGCTATGTCAGTCAGTTCCTGCGCACCGTGCCGCGCGTCTCCGCCCTCGACGTTGTCGCCGAACCGCTGGTCGAGCGCGGCGCGGACCGTGAGGTCGCGCGCAATAAGGCGCGCGCCTTGCTGGCGCAGCTCAACCTGCCCGAAAAACTCTGGATGCTGCCGCCGGCGACCTTTTCCGGCGGCGAGCAGCAGCGCGTCAACATCGCGCGCGGCTTCATCACCGAGCATCCGATCCTGCTGCTCGACGAGCCGACCGCCTCGCTCGATGCCAGGAACCGCGACGTGGTGATTGCGCTGATCGCGGCCAAGAAGGCGGCCGGCGTCGCCCTGCTTGGCATCTTCCACGACCACGACGTGCGCGAGGCGGTAGCCGACCGCGTCATCGACGTGACCGCTTTTGCCGCCGGGAAAATCGCCGCATGACCAGAAAACTGTCGGAAGCGCCGCTTGTCCACGAGACGGCGGAAGTCGAGAACTCGACGCTTGGCCGCTGGACCGAGATCGCCGACCGCTGCCGGGTTTCGGAAAGCACGCTGGGCGACTATTCCTACATGATGCAGGACTGCGGCGTCTGGTGCGCGACGATCGGCAAATTTGCCAACATTGCCGCCAATGTGCGCATCAACGCCACCAACCACCCGACCTGGCGGCCGACGCTGCACCATTTCACCTATCGCGCCTCGGACTATTGGGACGACGCCGAGCACGAGAGCGAATTCTTCGCCCAGCGTCGCGCCAAGCGCGTCACCATCGGCCACGACACCTGGCTTGGCCACGGCTCGACCATCCTGCCCGGCGTCACCGTCGGCGATGGCGCAGCGGTCGGCGCCGGCGCCGTGGTGTCGAAGGACGTCGCGCCCTACACCATTGTCGGCGGCGTGCCGGCGAAACCGATCCGCGAACGCTTCGACCGCCGCACGGCGGAACGTTATCAGGCGCTCGCCTGGTGGGATTGGGACCATATCAGGCTGCGCGCCGCGCTCGACGATTTTCGCGCGCTTTCGGCGGAAGCGTTTCTGGAGAAGTACGGTGAGTAGTGAGTAGTGAGTAGTGAGTAGTGAGTAGTGAGTAGGAGATAGGAAGTCGCGGATTGGACGAAGGTCTCTCTTTTCACTACTCACTACTCACTACTCACTCCCAACACACTACTCACTCCCACCACCACACCATTCATATCCCTGACACATGACTCGGACAAAGGCGGTCTTTCCCAGGAGATCGCCATGCCCATCAAACCTTCGCTCGCCGGATTCTTTGCCGGCTCGAACCCGAACCCTCCCGTGCATCTCGGCACGCGCTACGACAGGTCAGGCAATTTTCTCATCGAGCCTGGCAACACGGTTGTCTGCCACCTTGTCAGCGGCTCAGCGTCCGAAACGGCGGTCATCGAAGTGCGTGAGCGGATGCGCGCCATGGCCGATGCCGACCGACTGGCCTTCACGCCGATCTCCAGCCTGCACATGACGCTGTTCCAGGGCATCATCGAATATCGCCGCCGGCTTCCCTTCTGGCCTGAGGATGTGCCCCTCGACACCAGCATCGACGACATGACCCGGCTCTATCTTGAGCGCCTGAACGGCGTCGAGGACCATGGCGCGTTCAAAGTCAGGGTTATCGACGTCGTGCCGACCGGCCTGACCGTTGCCGGCGCCTCCGACGAGGATGAGCGCGTCATGCGCGCGTGGCGCGATGCCCTGTCGGTGCCGTTCGGATACCGGCATCCTGACCACGACACCTACGCGTTCCACATAACCTTCGCCTACCAGCTCCGCCGTCTCGACGACGAAAGCGCATCTCAATGGCAGGACCTGTTTGATGACTGTCTCTCGTTGCTCGCCAGTCAAGCTCCGGTGATCGAGCTGCGGCCTCCGGCATTTTGCAGCTTCAAGGACATGAAGCCTTTCGAGGAGCTTCTTGTCCTGGGCTGACGGCGCGACGTCTCTGCCTGTGGGCAGTAACAAAACTGACATCAATCCGACACCGCAGGTTCATGCGGCTGCGCTAGCGAGGGTCAACGGACCTTCAACTGCGACTGGACTGGAACTTGCCTATGTCAGCAACCTCAGCCACGCTGGAAATCCGCGGCGTCACCCGCCGGTTTGGCAAGAACACCGCTGTCAGCAATGTCGACATCTCGATCCCGCACGGTCAGATGGTCGGCATCATCGGCCGTTCCGGTGCCGGCAAGTCGACCCTTTTGCGCATGATCAACCGCCTCATCGATCCCAGCCAAGGGTCGATTTTCTTTGACGGCGCCGAAGTCTCCAGCCTGCGCGGCTCGCTGCTCAGGCGCTGGCAGCGCGACTGCGCCATGATCTTCCAGCAGTTCAACCTGGTGCCGCGTCTCGACGTGCTGACCAACGTCTTGCTCGGCCGGCTCAATCACCGCTCGACCGTTGTCAATCTGCTCGGTGTCTTTTCTCGCGAGGAACGGGCCGAGGCGATCGCGGCGCTCGAGCGTCTCGACATTGCCCGCACGGCGCTGCAGCCGGCCGGCACCTTGTCCGGCGGCCAGCAGCAGCGCGTTGCGATTGCCCGTGCCATGATGCAGCAGCCGAAGGTGATCCTTGCTGACGAGCCGATCGCCTCGCTCGACCCGCTCAACGCCAAGGTGGTTATGGATTCGCTGCAGGACATCAATCTGCGCGAGGGCATCACCGTCGTCACCAATCTGCACACGCTGGATACCGCGCGCACCTATTGCAACCGCATCA
Source organism: Mesorhizobium sp. ISC15 (assembly GCF_037162615.1). Classification (NCBI taxonomy): domain Bacteria; kingdom Pseudomonadati; phylum Pseudomonadota; class Alphaproteobacteria; order Hyphomicrobiales; family Phyllobacteriaceae; genus Mesorhizobium; species Mesorhizobium sp. ISC15. The sequence continues at coordinate 287,824 of NZ_JAVSPX010000001.1, forward strand.
TCGGCATGGCCGCCGGCAAGGTCGTGTTCGACGGCCCACCCGAAGACCTCAACCGCGAAGCCGTGCGCATGGTCTACGGCGCCGACAGCAATGGCGGCGAAATCTCCGAGGCCATCACCTCGACCAGCGTCACCATCAAGCAAAAAATCGCCGCATCCGCCGGACCGCTCGAGCCCGCATTTCCGGGCTACTAGTTCCATGATCCCGACAAGTGGATACCGGTATCCGGAAACGATCATGGACAAGCAAAAGAGCGCCTGGATCGCCGGCCCACGTCAAGGGCGCTGTCAAAATTCGAACGCTACCGGCGCGATGCCGGAACCAACAGGAGAGACGCGACATGTTTAGAAAGATGCTTTTCGGTGCTGTTTCCATCATCGCCATGGCGATGGGCGCGGTTCAGGCACAGGACCTGAAGGAATTCCGCGTCGGCATTCTGGGCGGCGAGAACGAAGCCGACCGTCTGCGCAACTACCAGTGCTTCGCCGACCACATCAAGGAAGTGCTGGGCGTCGAGAAAGTCTCGCTGTTCCCGGCCGCCGACTACGACGGCGTCATCCAGGGCCTGCTCGGCGGCACGCTTGACTATGCCGAGCTCGGCGCTTCCGCCTATGCCAAGATCTATCTCGAAAACAAGGACGCGGTTGAGCCTATCCTGACGACGGTCCAGACCGACGGTTCGACCGGCTATCATTCGGTCATGGTCGCCCGTGCCGATTCCGGCATCAAGACGCTCGCCGACATGAAGGGCAAGAAACTCGGTTTCGCCGATCCCGATTCGACTTCGGGTTACCTGATCCCGGTCACTTCACTGCCCAAGGACATCGGCATGGATGTGAAGAGCTACTTCGCGTCGACCGGTTTTGGTGGCGGCCATGAACAGCTCGTCCTCGAGGTCCTGAAGGGCACCTTCGATGCCGGCACCACCTGGGCCTCCGGCGTCGGCGACTTCAAGGACGGCTACAGCTCGGGCAATCTGCGCAAGATGGTCGACAAGGGCGTCCTCAAGATGGACGATCTTGTCGAATTGTGGCAGTCGCCGATGATCCCGAACGGCCCGCTGGTGCTGCGTGCGTCGATCGATGCCGGCGCCAAACAGAAGGTCACCGATTTCCTGACCAAGCTTCCGGAAACCGATCCAGCCTGTTTCTCGGCGATACAGGGCGGCGACTTCAAGGGCTATTCGCCGGTCACCCCGGAATTCTATCAGGCAATCATCGACGCCCGTAAGGCGAAGATCGGCTCGTAAGTAAACTGCCACAACGCCGCCGGGGCCATGTGCCGCCGGCGGCGTTGCCGCATCATGGGCCAGGGATCGATAAATGAGTGCGACCGACGTTTACCGTGCGCCTGCGCTTTCACCGGAGGGAGCCACTGTCGAGCGGCACTGGCGTGACCTCGCCGCCCGCCGGCGCCTTTACACGATCGGAGGCCTGGTTTTCCTGTTTCTCGCGCTCTCTGGCTCGCTCTGGTTCGCCAACGAAACCAACGCCGGAAAGTTCTTCGACCGCCTTCCATATATCGCCGACTTTTTCACGGAATTGAAGCCGCGCGACTGGTTCGATCCGGTGCGCGCGCTGTTCGACCTGCCGTCCCCCTACGACGATGGCAGCCTCAAGTTCGACTACCCCGAAGGCCGGGTCTACCTGACCCAAAGCATCTACGTTCCGGAATACTTCTACCGGATGATCGAGACGCTGAACATTGCCCTGTTTTCGACGCTGGTGGGCTCCACATTCGGTTTCCTGCTCTGCTTCCTGGCTGCGGGCAATATCACGGCCAGCCGCTGGCTCCGTTTCACCACGCGCCGCTTCCTTGAAATTGTCCGCGCCTTTCCGGAAATCGTCATCGCCGGCTTCTTTCTGGCGGTCTTCTCGCTAGGACCCATTCCGGCGATCCTCGCGGTCAGCATCCACACCGTCGGCGCACTCGGAAAAATGTTCTTCGAAGTGGTCGAGAATGCCGACATGAAGCCTGAAGAAGGTTTGCGAGCCGTTGGCGCCAACTGGGTCGAACGCGTGTGGTTCGGCATCGTGCCTCAGGTTCTGCCCAACTTCATGAGCTATTTCCTGCTCCGCTTCGAGATCAATGTGCGCGCTTCGACCATTCTCGGCGCCGTCGGCGCCGGCGGCATCGGCGAATCCCTGCGTCTTTCGATCAGCCGGGGCCATGAGGCCAAGACCATCGCCATCGTCTTCCTGCTGTTCTGCACGATTGTCGCCGTCGATCAGTTTTCGGCGTGGCTGAGACATCGTCTTGTCGGCCGGCAAGCGTTCGCATACGGGCGCGGAGAGTAATGCGATGAACGCCGACGCCATCAACGACATCGCCACTCGCCATCCGAATGCGTTCCGGCGATCCCTATGGAAGCGCTACGCCACCCCGCTCGGTATCGTTCTCTGCATCCTCTACACATTCTATTGCGCGTGGTTCTTCTCGATCGTCACCGTTCTCGAAAAAGCGAACTGGAACCTTGCCGGCGCGTATCTCGCCGACTGGGTGTCTTACGAAATCCGGCCTGACATCGAATTCAAAGACAACCATCTGACGATCGACTACTCCCGCTTTTCCAAGCTGGGATCCAATCCAAATCCCGACTGGGTGGCCAAGCAGATGGCGGTGATCGAGCGGCGGGTCGACGCAGCGCCAGCACCGGCGAGCGCGACCGGCAAGTCGTCGCAGGATTCGTTTATGGCGCCTGGCGCGCCGACCGCCGAGAATCCAGCCGTCCCGTCAGGCCAATCCGCTCCGGCTGTGCCTGAAACGGTGCGCGAAAACGCCGTCGTGGCCGCGACTGTCACTCTTGGCAATGGTCAGATCGCCATCGCGCCAGACCTTGTCACCGTGACGCGCGGCGCCGAAAGCGTCATTTTCGACATTGCCAAGGACAGCTCTGTGACGCCGCGCACACCGCTGCCTGACTGGATCGAGCAGCGCAGGCCAGGCTCGACAGCCTATGTCTCGTTCGGATTTCTCGGTCGCGCTGAAGTCCAAAACGACGAAGTCGTTGCCTGGAGGCGTTTCTTCGGCTGGGCCAATTTCGTGTTCGACACGAACTCGCCATTCTGGGGAAAGCCGTTCGGCGAGGTCGCTTCACTGATTATCTCCGGAGCACGCATCGATCCGTCGCGATCAAACGCGGCGCTCGCCTGGGACAACATCCTCAACAACGCCGAGTGGCAGCACGGCGACGTCTGGCTGAAGCTTTTGCAGACCATCGTCATGGCTTTCGTCGGCACGGTGCTGGCATCGATCGTCGCCTTTCCGCTCGCCTTCCTGGCTGCGCGCAACGTCACGCCGAGCCGGATTGCCAACCAGGCAACAAAACGCTTCTTCGATTTCCTGCGCTCGGTCGACATGCTGATCTGGGCGCTGTTCTTCACGCGTGGCTTCGGTCCGGGGCCGCTGGCCGGCATGTCGGCGATCTTCTTCACCGACACCGGAACCCTGGGCAAGCTCTATTCCGAGGCGCTGGAAAACATCGACGACAAGCAGCGCGAGGGCATCCGCTCGGTTGGCGCCACGCCGGCAATGGTGCAGCGCTATGGCGTGCTGCCCCAGGTTCTGCCGGTATTCCTTAGCCAATCCCTCTATTTCTGGGAATCGAACACGCGGTCAGCGACGATCATAGGCGCTGTCGGCGCCGGCGGCATCGGCCTGAAATTGTGGGAGGCCATGCGCACCAACACCAATTGGGCCAATGTTTTCTATATGGTTCTGTTGATCCTGGTTGTCGTCTTTATCTTCGACAACATTTCCAGTTTTCTCCGCCGCAAACTGATGGGATCGGTCGAAACGGCAACGCGGAGCGGCGCGAGCGAGCGCCCGCCGGCCTGGCGCCGGCAACTCGGGTCGCCTGAGAGGAAGGCTTAGCTGCGTGCTAATAAGCACCAGCCCTCTTCCAGCCGCTCTTGATGTGCTTGTAGCCGTCGCGATAGACGGCTTCCGGACTTTCCGAAAAGTCGCGCCAGACCTTGGTTGCCGCCGCCAAATCCTTCAGCGAGCGGCCGAAGGCCTCGATCGTCAGCCAGTCGTCATAGCCGCTCTTGCGGATGGCCGAAAACGTCTCCTTCCACGGAATGTGGCCGCGCCCAGGCACGCCGCGATCGTTCTCCGAAATATGGATATGGACGATATTCCTGCGGTTGCGCGTATAGGCGCCGATCGGGTCGGCTTCCTCGATATTGGCGTGGAAGGTGTCGTACATCGCCTTGATGTGCGGCCGGTCGATTGCGTCGACATGCTCCGACAAATCGTCCATGGTGTTGAGCAGATAGCATTCAAAGCGGTTGAGCGCCTCCAGCCCGATTGTGACGTTCTTCTTGCCGGCGTGGTCGCCGATGGCGCGTTGCGAGGCGACCGAGCGCTTCTTCTCCGCCGCCGTCGGCCCGCTGCCGGAAAATGCGCCGAGTGTCGAATGCAGCGGGCCGCTCAACGTTTTGGCGCCGAGCGCAGCTGAGCAGTCGATCGCCCATCTCATATAATCGATGCCGGCCTTGCGCGTTCCGCCATCGGCCGAGATCAGATTCATCGCCGGATCGCCCATTGCCGAAACCGCGGTGCGCTCCAGTCCGATGCGGTCGAGCAGCTCGCCAAGTTTTGTGTAGTCGTCGGGCGTGCCGGAAAAGACCGGAATCTCGACACCATCAAAGCCGGTCGCCTTGATATCCCTGAGCAGTGGCTCGTGTTTCTTCGATACGGCCGTCGTCCACAAAAACATGCACATGCCGATTTTCATCGACGCTCCCTCCCCTTTGACAGCCGGCTGGCTCCTCCGCCGACTTCGCCACAAGCCCCCTCAGCCGGCTGGCTCCTCCGCCGACTTCGCCACAAGCCCCCTCATCCGGCAGACGCCAGCGCCGGCGATCTCCTCTCCCCTCGGGGAGAGGTCGGATTGCCCCGAATTGCCCTTGCAATTCGGCTGGCAATCCGGGTGAGGGGGCTTCCCGTTAACCGGGCGCAGCGATTAAAGCTTCGTCCAAGCTCCATTCTTCTTCGACGACTTCACGCAGGCTTCGATGAACGCCATGCCTTCGACACCGTCCTGGATGGTCGGAAAGATGACGTCCTTAGCCGGCTTGCCGCCTTTGCGGCGCGCCGCGCGGATGGCGCGGGCCGCCTCCTGGTAGATGTTGGCGAAACCTTCGAGATAGCCTTCCGGGTGGCCTGACGGAACGCGGCTGACACGCCCGGCGACGGGCAGCGCGCCAGCGCCATTGCGGGTGATCAACTGCTTCGGCTGGCCGAACGGCGTGTACCAGAGATAGTTCGGATCGGCCTGCACCCATTCAAGCCCGCCCTTCGACCCATAGATGCGCAGCTTCAGCCCGTTCTCGTGGCCGGGCGCCACCTGGCTCGCCCAGATCATGCCCTTGGCCGGGTGCGACTTGCCGACCGGTTTGAAGCGCAGCATCACGTTGACATTGTCATCGAGCTGCCGCCCCGGCACGAAGGCATCGAGATCTGCCGATAGCGAATCAAGCTCCAGCCCGCAGACGAAGCGCGCGAGATTGTAGGCATGCGTGCCGATGTCGCCCAGCGCACCGCCAGCGCCGGCCTGCTTGGGGTCGGAGCGCCAGGACGCCTGCTTCTGGCCGGTGGCGGCGAGATCTTCGGTCAGCCAGTCTTGCGGATATTCCGACTGCACGATCCGGATGTCGCCGAGCTGCCCCTTGGCCACCATCTCGCGCGCCTGCCGTATCATCGGATAGGCGGTGTAGTTGTGGGTGAGCACAAAGACCTTGCCGGTCTTTTCAACCAGTGCCGCCAGCTTCTTCGCTTCCGCCAACGTCGTCGCCAGCGGCTTGTCGCAAATGACGTGAATGCCGGCTTCGAGAAATGCCTTCGCCGCCGGCACGTGCACATTGTTGGGCGTGACGATGGCTACCGCTTCGATGCCGTCCGGTCGCTTGGCCTCGGCCTTGGCCATCTCAGCGAAAGAGCCGTAGCTGCGCGTGGGATCGAGCCCGAGTTCCGCGGCGGACGCTTTCGCACGTGCCGGATCCGACGATAAGGCACCTGCCACCAGCACGAACTCATTGTCCATGCGCGCCGCGATCCGGTGCACGGCACCGATGAAGGCGCCTTGCCCGCCGCCGACCATGCCGTAGCGGATCGGGCCGCCTCCCGTTTCCGACTTCGATGCGCCGACCATGATTTTCTCCCTCGTCGTCTGAGATACCCCTCCCCCTTGAGGGGAGGGTGGCCCGAAGGGCCGGGAGGGGTCGGTTCATGCCGAGCTCTACGCTCAGCGACCCCACCCCGATCCGCTACGCGGATCGACCCTCCCCTCTGTTTGGACCGGGGACATCGCGAACAAGTGTGCGAGGACATCGCGAACAGTTTCCCATCTTATCGTTGGCTTGCGTTGAGGTCGATGGTTTGGATTTTCTGATGACGGAAGTAGGCGTCGAAGACGCCGTCGGTTTCGGTAGGGCGGAAGGCGACGGCCTTGCCGGCAAACGCCTTGCAGATCTTGACGGCGTGTCCGAACAGCGAAGTTGTGCCCTTCTGCTGGATTCTGCGGACCTGGTCGCCGGGCGCGTATTCGAATGGCTGGACGGCATCGGCGAAGTCGCGCGCCGAAGCCCGATAGCGGTCGAGCGGCACAGCGTCCGCAATGGCCTGGTGCGGCCGCTCGGCGTTGTAGATGTGACGCCAGGCATCGAAGGCGCGCTGTGCCGCCTGCAGGCTGTCGAAGGGCGGCCCCTGCAGCGCCTCGGCCTTGAGCGTGCGGTGGAAGCGCTCCTCCTTGCCCAGCGTCTGTGGGTGGCAGGGTCTGGAATGGCCGATCGTTATGCCGTTCTCGATCAGCCAGACGCCGAGCATGGTGAAGTTGTTGCGGCCGCCGTCGCCCCAGGGCGGGCCGTTGTCGGTGGCGATGCGCCACGGCAGGCCGTAGCGCCGGAAGGCGGCGATCAGGCGGGTTTTGACAGTTTCGGTGGTTTGGTCGGGGCAAGCTTCCAGCACCAGCGAGAAGCGCGAATGATCGTCGAGCACGGTCAACGGGTGCAGCCGCCCGGCGCGCAACGGCACATGGCCCTTGAAGTCCATCTGCCACAGGTCGTTGGGAGCGGCGTGCTCGAAGCGGATGAACGCTTTGGCGCCGCCACCCAGCGCACCCAACTCGACGCCGTTGCGGCGCAGGATGCCAGTCACCGTCGAGGCGGCCGGATTGCCCAGCCCCTGGCGCGCCAGCACCCGGGCGATCTTGCGCCCGCCCCAGGCCGGATGCGTCGTGCGCACCGAAAGCGCTGCCGCCTCGATCTCGTGTGCGCTGCGCGTCGGGCTCGACTGCGGCCGGCGCGAACGCTCCAAAAGCCCGGCCTCGCCAATAGCCCGCCAACGCGCGAGCAACTTGTAAGCGCATGTCCGGCCGATCCCGAAGCGTCGGCACAACGCGCTCATATTCGCTCCTTCCGCCGCAGCCAGCCGCACAAACTCCAGCTTCCGTTTCAGCACGCTCGTGTCCTCGAATGGCATCTCGAACCCCCCAGCGCAAAGCGCGCCAAACTGTTCGCGATGTCCTCGCACACCTGTTCGCGATGTCCCCGGTCCAAACACCCTCGAGGGGGAGGGAAGCCGTGCTAGATTCCCATCATGGCGCGCAGCACCTTTTTGTCGGTCGCGCCGCCGGCGAAATCGTCGAAGGCCTTTTCCGTCACCCGGATGATGTGGTGCTCGATGAAGGGCGCGCCTTCGGCCGCGCCGTCCTCCGGATGCTTCAGGCAGCACTCCCATTCCAGCACCGCCCATGAATCATAGTCATATTGAGCAAGCTTGGAGAAGATGCCGCCGAAATCCACCTGCCCGTCGCCGAGCGAGCGGAAACGCCCGGCCCGGTTTGTCCAGCTCTGATAGCCGGAGTAGACGCCTTGCCGGCCGGTCGGATTGAACTCGGCATCCTTGACGTGGAACGCCTTGATCCGCTCGTGATAGATGTCGATGAATTCGAGGTAGTCGAGCTGCTGCAGCAGGAAATGCGACGGGTCGTAATTGATGTTGCAGCGCTTGTGGCCGCCCACCGCGTCGAGGAACATCTCGAAGGTCGCGCCGTCGAACACGTCTTCGCCCGGATGGATCTCGTAGCCAAGGTCGACGCCATTGTCCTCATAGACATCGAGGATCGGCTTCCAGCGTTTGCCGAGTTCAGAAAATGCTTCCTCGATCAATCCCGCCGGCCGTTGCGGCCACGGATAAAGGTAGGGGAAGGCCAACGCTCCGCAAAAGGATACCGACGCCTTGAGCCCAAGATTTTTCGAAGCCTTGGCGCCGAATTTCATCTGTTCGACCGCCCACTGCTGCCTGGCTTTAGGATTGTTGTGCACCGCTGGCGGCGCGAAACCGTCGAACTGCGCGTCATAGGCCGGATGCACTGCCACCAATTGCCCCTGCAGGTGCGTCGACAGCTCGGTGATCTCGACGCCGGCCTCGGTGCAGATGCCCTTTACCTCGTCGCAATAGGCCTGAGAAGACGCCGCTTTCTCGAGGTCGAACAGCCGGCTGTCCCAGGTCGGGATCTGCACGCCCTTGTAGCCCAGCCCGGCCGCCCACCTGGTGATCGACGGCAGCGAATTGAACGGCGCGGCATCGCCCGCGAACTGCGCCAGAAACAGCCCAGGCCCCTTCATTGTCGACGGCATCGGCATCCTCCCTAATTTTTCCACGACCAAGCATAGCGCCGATTGAAAGCAGGGCCAGCCTCTTTGGTCTTTTCGCACAGTGCGTTACGCATCGCTGCTCTGGTATTACCAAATGTCGAAATCTCGTCAAGCCACCTTGCTTGCCATCCGAAGCCTGCAACCATGCCGAGTTGCGCGACATATTGCAATGTAATCAATGATGTAAACCGGCCATCAGAGCGAAAATCCTGCACTTCTTGCCGTTCAGATCAAATTGCTGTAGACCTCGCTTCAGGCCCAATTGGTCGAACCAGTTTACGAAGAACGCTGGAGCGCCTTGGGGAGGAATCATGCGGCGCGCTCCGATGGGTGCGTTGCAGGCGAGCTGTTACAGGCGAATTCTGGGAAGGACAGACCATGCATCTTTCGACGCACAACTGGATGCGGGCGGAGCCATTGGAGACGACGCTCAAGCGCATCAAGAAATTCGGCTATGAGTCGATCGAGATTTCCGGCGAGCCCGAGCAATACAAGACCAACGAGACGCGTGCGCTCCTGAAGGAGCACGGCATCCGCTGCTGGGGGGCGGTGACGTTGATGCTGGGCGAGCGCAATCTCGCCGCCAAGGACCAGGGCCAGCGCGAGCGCTCCGTGCAGTACGTCAAGGACGTGCTGACCATGGTCAGCGAGCTCGATGGCGAGATCATCACCCTCGTTCCCGCGACCGTCGGCAAGGTGGTGCCGGACGGCACCGAAGAAGAAGAATGGAAATGGGTGGTCGACGCCACCAGGGAGTGCTTCACCCATGCCAAGAAGGTCGGCGTCAAGATCGCGGTCGAGCCGCTCAACCGCTTCGAGACCTATCTGTTCAACCGTGGCGCCCAGGCGCTGGCGCTGGCCGATGCGGTCAGCCCCGAATGCGGTGTCTGCCTCGACGCCTACCACATCCACATGGAAGAATTTAACGTCTATGACGCCATCCGGCAGGTCGGCAAGCGGCTGTTCGACTTCCATGTCGCAGACAACAACCGCTTCGCCGCGGGGCTCGGACAGATCGACTGGCCGAAGATCGTCGGCACGCTGAAGGAGGTCGGCTACGACGGCGCGCTGACCAATGAGTTCGTCGCCCCTGTCGACCGCACGCCGGCCGCTCCCTATCCCGACATGGTCGAGCGCAATCCAGTCGACATCTCGCCGGAGCAGCTGAAGTTCATCCAAGACCACGGTTCCAGCGTGCTCACGGAGAAATTCTACACCGACCAGATGCGCATCAATGCTGAAACGCTGCTGCCGCTGATCAAGTAGTCGGTCCGTTTGGGAATGAGCCTTCCGCCCTGACCGGCGGCAGGGCCGGGGATGAACATGCGCATCAAGACGGTCCAAGCCTGGTGGGTCCGCATACCGATCGAAGCCGCGAAGCAGCATCGCAGCGACTTCGGTCAGGTGACGACGTTCGACGCCGCCATCTTGCGCATCGAGACCGCTGATGGGCTGGTCGGCTGGGGCGAAGGCAAGAATGCCGCCGGCAGCACCGGCAGCTACGGCGCCCTTGTCCACATGCTGAACCACGAAGTCGGCCCGCAGCTGATCGGCTGCGATCCGGCTGACATCGGGGTGATCTGGGAGATGCTCTACAATGGCGTGCGCCACGACAGCGCCGCGCAAAACGGCCACGCCATGCCGCAACTGGCGCGGCGCGGCATCAGTGTCGCGGCGATCAGTGCCGTCGACATCGCATTGTGGGATATTCTGGGCAAGTCGCTGGGGGTGCCGGTCTGGCGGCTGCTCGGCGGCCGCAAGCTCGAACGCATGCCGGCTTATGCTTCCGGTGGCTGGGCCTCCACCGAGGCGATCGGCGACCAGTTGAAATCCTATATCGCCAAGGGCGGCTTCAAGGCGCTGAAAATGCGGATCGGCGCGATGGACGGCACCCCGCACAATTCCGCCGCCCGCGTCCGCGCCGCCAGACAGGCGCTCGGCCCCGAAGTCGACCTGATGGTCGATGCGCATGGCACCTACACTGTGGCGGAGGCCAAGCGCTTCATCCATCTCGCCGGCGATCTCGATCTGGCCTGGTTCGAGGAGCCGGTCATCGCCGACGATAAGCCTGGGATGGCCGAAGTGCGGGCGTCCGGCTCCATCCCGATCGCCACCGGCGAAAGCGAGGCGACGCGCTATGCGTTCCGCGACCTCGCCATGCTCAAGGCGGCCGATATTTTCCAGCCGGATCCGGCCTTTTGCGGCGGCATCAGCGAGGCGATGAAGATCGGCACCATCGCCAGCGCCTTCAATTTGCGCTTCGCGCCGCATCTGTGGGCCGGCGCCCCTTGCTTCTTTGCCGGGCTGCATGTCTGCGCTGCTTCGCCGGCTAGCTTTACCGTCGAATATTCGCTCGGCGCCAACCCGATGATCCACGATCTTATCGAAGAGACTGTCGAAGCAAAGGACGGTATGATAGCGATCCCCGAGAAGCCCGGACTGGGATTCACCCTTTCGGAACGGTTCCTGGAGGCGCACGCGCTACGCGGCTGATCATGAAAGAAAAGAACCTCCTCGCGGAACTCGCCGCCTATCTGTTCTCCCATTCCGACAAGGCGACGGGCCGAACGCCGTCTGAGCGTGAACTGGCGGAGCATTTCGCCGTCAGTCGCGGCCAGATCCGCGAGGCGCTGGCCATCCTCGAAGCCATGCGCATCGTCGAGCGCCGGGCCAAATCCGGCATCTATATCGACACCAAGCAGCCCAGCGTCGAAGCGATGGCACTGTTTGCGCGGGCCGGCCTGCCGCTCGACCCGATTATGATCTACGAGACGGTCGAGTTGCGCAAGATCCACGAAATCAAGGCCGCTGAGCTTGCCTGCTCGCGTGCCACCGAGGAAAATTTCGAGCGGCTGCGCGAAATCCTGAAGGCTTCGGAGGATCGCATTGCTGCGGGCGAAGGCCTCGCCAAGGAGGACCGCGAGTTTCACCTTGAGATCGTGCGAGCAACCAAGAACAGCGTTTTTCACAACATATGCAGCGTCTACTACATGATGGGCGAGCAACGCCTGCCGATCTATTTCAACGATCCCGAACGCAGCGTGCGCTCGCATGCGGAGCACATCCAGATCTATGAGGCGCTGCTGCGCCGCGACGGCAACCTCGCCCAGGCGCTGATGAGCGCCCATTTGCAAGGCGCGGAGAGCTATTGGAAAGGCCTGATCGAAGGCCGCGAAGAAGCTCAAAGCCCAGCGCTCGAACAGGTCTGATATGCCTAGAATCCTCTCGACGCACACGCTGCACCCGCGCGCCTCCGCCATGCTGACCGGTGCCGGTGAACTCGTTGTCGCCTCCGCCCTCGATGCCCACACGCTGGCGACTGAGGCGAGGGACGCCGATATCATCATCGTTCGCGCTCCGCTGCCATCAGCGCTTTTCGAGGGCACGACGAAGCTCCGGGCCGCAATCCGCCATGGTGCTGGGCTCGACATGGTCCCCATGGAAGCGGCCACTGCAGCCGGCGTGCTGGTCGCCAACGTGCCGGCAGTCAATGCGCGGTCGGTCGCCGAATACGTGATGTTCGCGGCCCTGGCGCTGCTTCGGCGTTTCCGCATGGTGGACCGCGACTTGCGGGCGAAGGGCTGGCTGGCCGGCCGCGACCACACCACTCTCGCCAGCGAGCTCGCCGGCAAGACGATCGGCATTGTCGGCTTCGGCGCCATCGGACAGGCAGTCGGCCATATCGCGGCGCATGGTTTCGACCTGAACGTGGTGGCGACGACGCGCAGCATGGGGCCGGCGCTGGACAGGGTCGGCTTTCTGTCGATCGACGCGCTGGTCGAGCAGAGCGACATCATCGTTCTGTGCTGCCCGCTGACACCGGAGACGCGCGGCCTGATCAACCGCGAGCGCATCGCCCGCATGAAGCCACATGCGCTGCTGATCAATATTTCGCGCGGGCCGGTGATCGACGACGACGCGCTGATCGAAGCGCTGCAAAAGGGCCGTATCGGCGGTGCCGCGCTCGACGTCTTCGCGACGCAGCCGCTGCCTTCCAATCATCCCTATTTCGGCTTCGACAATGTCATCGTCACCCCGCATATGGCAGGGATCACCGAGCAGTCGATGATGCGCATGGGCGTCGGGTCGGCTGATGAAACCTTGCTGGTGCTGGCCAACAAATTGCCGGTCAACCTGCGCAATCCCGAAGTGGTCGAGCACTACCGGCGGCGGTTTCCGGCCGACGCGTAGCGTCACCGCCGTTTCGCCCTATTTCTCCACGACGCTGGACCCATGCTCGTTCTTCGCCGCATGGCGCTGCTTGCTGCCATCTTTTCGATCTGCGTCCTGCCCTCGCTCGCTGTGGCGGAGAGCAGTTATGTCTATTGCGACAACGGCTTGCGCTGCGTGATGGCGCCCTGTCCATCGAACAGCGCGCTCGATCTTGCCACCGGCAAAATCATCAAGGGCGTGTCGATCGACATCGATGAATTGCCGCGGGAGGACAAGGCGCTCGATCTCTCGGACAACCTCTACGCCGGCAAGGTCGTGGTTTTCGGCTCGATCGAGAACCGGACCCAGACCCTCAACGGCAAGCGATACACTCTGCCATGGCTGGTCGCGGCCGGTATCGAACGCGCCTCCAGGGACAGCGAACGCGGCCATTGTTCGTCACACTGACGTTCACGTCTTCAACGGCCAAGCAATGCCTCGACCCCCGCAGCGATGCGCAGCAGACGGTGGTCGTGGCCGTTGCGCGCCACCAGCATCAGCCCGGCCGGGCGCGCCATTCCCGGCATCGGCAGCGAGATCGCGCAGAGATCGAACTGGTTTGCGACTTGCGTGTTGCGCAGCAGAAGGCCTTCCGTACGTTCACATAGAACTTCGTCGCTGGTCATCGACACGATGGTCGGGGCGGTGACCGGCGTGGTCGGCAGGGCCAGCACATCGACAGACGCCAGCCGCTCGTCCATGGCGGCGACAAGCGCCGTGCGGCGGCGGATTGCCCTTATATAGGCTGTGGCCGGAACGGCGGCAGCGCGCGACAGCGGCTCGCTCGCCCGCGGATCGACCGGTGTCGTCGCACCTGCCGCCAGCCAATCTGCATGGACCTCGGCGCCCTCCATTGCCGCGATCGAGGCCCGCTTGGTTACCGCGCGCAAATCGGCAAGGAGGTCATCGATGGACAGATCGGCGAGACGCGCGCCCGCAAGCTCTACCTTGCCAACACATCGGTCGAACGCCGCCGCGACCTCTTCTTCCATATCCTCGAAGAGCACGCCGCGCGGAACGCCGATGCGCAGCCCGGCAAGCGGAAGCGGAACCAGTGCCACAGGCTCCTCGCCCGCCATCACCGCGTCGGCTGCGGCACATTCGGCAACGGTGCGCGCGAGTGGGCCGATGGAGTCGAGCGTGTTGGACAGCGGGAAAACGCCACCGCGTGGCACACGCCGTGCGGTCGGCTTGAAGCCGACGACACCGTTCAGCGACGCCGGAATGCGGACCGAACCGCCGGTGTCGGAACCGATCGAGATCTCGCTCGTGCCTTCGCCGACCGAAACGCCGGCGCCTGAAGACGAGCCGCCCGCAATCCGGCTGGTGTCGGTCGCATTGCCAGGCGTGCCGTAATGCGGATTGACGCCGATCGCGGTGAAGGCAAATTCGGTCATGTTGGTCTTGCCGAAGATGACGGCACCCGCCTGCCGTAATCGTCGAACGATGACGGCATCCCACAGCGCCGGCGCCGCGGTGCCGAGCAACAACGAACCGGCTGTGGTCGGCTCGCCGGCGACGTCGAACAGATCCTTGATCGACACGATCGCTCCGTCGAGCGGTCCGAGCGTCACGCCGGCCTTGCGCCTGATATCGGCGGCATCGGCTGCTGCCCGCCCGGCTTCCGGATAGAGTCTTACGAATACGCTTTCATTGTCCGCGCGGACGGCGAGACGCGAAAGGACGACTTCGAGGCGGTCGCGGGCAGATTGCATTTTCGGTGTCGGACTCCGGACGCCTGCAACGTCTTACAGGCAACGACTGGTGCGTGACCTGCAGAGACATAACCCGGCACAAGCACATTTGCACCCTGTCGAAAGAAGGAGGAGACCTGATGCTCTACAAAGGCAGCTGCCACTGCGGTCAGATCGCCTTCAAGGTCGAAGGCGATCTGACCGGAGCCGTGCGATGCAATTGCTCGATCTGCTCGCGCAAGGGCGCACTGCTATGGGCCGTGCCGCATGCGGCATTGCGGGTGCTTGCCTGGGGTGACGATCTTGGCAAATACGCCTTCGGCAACCATGTCATCGCCCACCGGTTCTGCCGGACCTGCGGCATCCATCCCTTCGCCGAGGATGTCAGCGAAGGGAGCGAACGAAGCGCCTACGTCAACATCCATTGCATAGACGATCTCAATCTGGACGCTGTGTCGATTTTCGACTTCGACGGCCGCGCGGCCTGAAACCGAAACTATTGCCGGCTCCCAGCGTTCGAGCGGTCTAACGGTACCCCGTCGCATCGGCAGGTTTGCCGGCGTCCTGAACCTCGGGAACGTAGCGCCACGCGTCGGGCCGCGAGCCGTCGAGATCGGTAAAGCCATAAACCCGCGCCAGCCCGCCGCTGGACAGCGACTGCCCGTTCCAGCGTGAGAGATCGGCGTCCGTCGCCAGCGCCGTCACCGCGCGGCCGACGAAGCGCGGTGTCTCCGAAATGATGAAATGCGGCACCTTCGCTGTCGCATCACGCCAGTTATCCTCCGTCACCCCAAAAGCTTCCAACATCATTTCCGAACGCAGCCAGCCGGGTGTCAGCGAAATCGAGGTGGCACCGTGCGGGGCAAGATCCTGGGCATGGGCCCAGGCCATGCGGGTCACTGACACTTTGGCGAGGTCGTAGAACGGGGAAAGCCGATAGTGGTCTGCATTATACTCGGAGGTGCCGTCGGTGACCTCGACAAGCAGCCCACCCGGACGCTCGATCAGCAAGGGCAGCGCGTGGTGAGCTGTGATCAGGTGCGTGTCGATTGCCAGCCTGAGCATGCGCAGGCCGTTCTCGAGATTGTGCTGCCAGACCGGCTTGTTCCATTCGAACAGCTTTTCGCCGCCCCAGATGTCGTTGACCAGTATATCGAGACGGCCCTGCTCCGCACGGATTCGGTCGACCAATTTGCGCACGTCTTCCGAAATCAGATGATCGACCTGCACGGCAATGCCCTTGCCGCCAAGCGCCGAAACCAGTTCCGCCGTTTCCTCGATGGTTTCAGGACGCGCATATTCGGACGGATGCCCGCGCGTCGACCTGCCGGTGACGTAAACAGTCGCGCCGGCAGCGCCCAGTTCGACTGCAATGCCTCGGCCGGCGCCACGCGTGGCGCCCGCGACCAGAGCGACTTTTCCACGAAGCGTCATTAGGCTCTCCCAAAGCTCGATTCGACCAGGAGGTGCTGGTCTCTGCCGGTGCCGTAATATATAAATGATCATTCGGTTATAAATGGATGTCAAGATGCCCCGGCCAAAAACCCAGTCCGACGAAGACGTGCTCGAAGCGGCGAACCGGCTGATCCACGCGCATGGCCCGGAAGCGCTCACCTTTGAGCGGCTGTCCGTAGCCTGCGGGCTGTCCGGCTCGACGCTGGTGCAGCGTTTCAAAAGCAAGGCCACTCTGAAGCAGAGGGCTCTGTTGCAGGCATGGGACCGGCTTGATGACAAGACGGCGAGGCTGTCGAAGACGATCCCAAGAACCCCTGGTGGAGCGATCGGGCTGCTGGTGGCGCTATCGCAGGACTATGGCGGCATCGAATCCTATGCCGAAGGCCTTCTGGTGCTGCGCGAGGATCTGCGCGATCCGCTGCTTCGCGCACGCGGCGCGTCGTGGAAAGCTTCGCTGTGTACCGTGCTCGACGCCTGTTTTGCCTCAGCAGCCGATGCGCCCGAAGGCGTCGGACTGCTCATGGCTTCGCACTGGCAGGGCTCGCTGCTGTGGTGGAGCTTCGACCCCGAGGTCGAAGTGGCCGCTTATGTCGAAAACAGCCTGACCCGTTTCGTAACGGCGATAACGGCCCGAAGAGCGTAACCGATCTCCGGGCCGATCAAAGATAAATCCGCAAGGGCGGACGGGCTAGTCTGCGTGCTTCGGACCAAGCAGGAACGCCGCCAAGGCCGCCAGCAACGTCGCGATTCCGCAATAGGCGAACGCACTGGCAACGCCGGCGTTGTCGACCAGCAGGCCGCCGAAAACGGCCCCCAGCGCGATGGCCACCTGGAACGTGGCGACCATCAGCCCGCCGGCGCTTTCAGCCTGGTCGGGAGCGGCTCGCACCAGCCAGGTTTGCAGCCCGACCGGCACCGCGCCGAAGGCAAAGCCCCAGGCGGCAACCGCTATCGCCGCAACGACTGGCGAGGCTCCGAGAGTGAGCAGCAAGGCGGCTGCCACAGCAATCAGCAGAGGCGCCAGGCCGACGGCGGTTTTGAGGCTGCGCTCGGCCATGAAGCCACCGGCAAAATTGCCGAAGAAGCCACCGATGCCGTAGGCGAGCAGCACAAGCGAGATCGTCTCGATATCCAGCGCGGGCACCTTCTCGAGAAACGGGCGGACATAGGTGAAGCCGGCAAAGTGTCCCGAAGCGACCAGCAGGACCACCAGAAGCGCAATCCTGATCATCGGGCGCTTCATCACGTCCAGCAAGGTCCGAACGCTTGCCACGCCCGCCGGCGGCAGCTTCGGAAGGGTGGCGATCTGCACGAGCAGCGCCAGGGCGCCGACAACAGCTGCGATCATGAAGGCCGTTCGCCATCCCCAGATGTCGCCGACATAGGCACCGACCGGGGCGGCACAGACCGTCGCCACCGAAACGCCGGTGAGGATGATCGACATGGCGCGCGGCATGAGCCGCATCGGTACAAGCCGCATCGCCATGGCCGCCGACATCGACCAGAAGCCGCCGAGACTGATCCCGAGCATGATGCGAGCGATTAGAAGAACGGGAAGCGAGGAGGCAAACGCCGCCACCAGGTTCGACAGGATCAGCAGCACCGTCAGTCCCCACATGACCAGCCTGCGGTCCAGGCGTTTGGTGATGATGGCCATGGTCGGAGCGGCTATCGCGCCGACAACGGCCGTCGCTGTCACCGCTTGGCCCGCAGTCCCTTCCGTCACGCCGAGGTCCTGCGCCAGCGGCGTCAGCAGACTGGCAGGCAGGAATTCTGCGGTCACCAGCCCAAACACCCCAAGCGCAAGGGACACGACCGCCCCCCACGCCGGCTCGGCTCGTTCGTCGGTTTCCGCGGGATCAAGAACGGCGTCCATGACGCCTGTCGCGGGTTCGGTCATGATGGAATCTCCGGTCTGGTTGCAGCGCAGCATTTGGCTGCAATGCAACATAGGGAGTGACCGCCTGGAGTTTCCATGCTAGAAACACCATCATGCTTGACTATTCGTCCAAAGTTCCGATCACCGGCGATCCGCTGACAGACATATTGCGCGGGTTACGGCTCGACGGCGTCGAATACGGCCGCTGTGAAATGCAGGAGCCCTGGGGCCTCCAGTTTCCGGCCCAGACGGCGGCACGGTTTCATTTCATCGGCCGCAAGGGATGTTGGCTGCTGCAACCGTCCGGCGAATGGGTGGAGCTCAAGGCGGGCGACGCGGTGCTGCTGCCGCGTGGTGCAGCACACGTCCTGGCGAGCGAGCCGGGTATCGAGGCTTCGCCGATCCAGGGCTACAAGGTCGCCGAGGTCTGCAAGGACGTTTACTGCATGTCCAATGAAGGTCGCCGGCCGGGGACGCTGCTTTTTTTCGGCAGCATGTATTTCAATCTCGACGGTTTGCACCCATTGCTCGGCATGATGCCGGACGTGATGCGCGCGCACGAGTTGGAAGCCTATGAACCCGGCATCCCGCATCTGCTGGAGGCCATGGCCCGCGAAGTGACGATGGAGCGCGTCGGATCCGGCGGCATCCTTGCACGGCTTGCCGATGTGCTCGCCGCCACCGTCATCCGCTCGTGGGTCGAGCGCGGCTGCGGCGACTCGTCCGGATGGATCGCGGCGGTGAGAGACCGCGAGATCGGCCGCGTGCTGGCGGCAATCCACCTCGAACCGGACCGCGATTGGACCGTGGAAACGCTCGCCAGGATGATGGGCGCCTCGCGATCGGGTTTCGCGGAACGCTTCGCGACGATCGTCGGTGAAACCCCGGCCAGATATGTCACCCAGGTGAGAATGCACCAGGCACGGCAATGGCTGGTCCGCGACCGGCTGAAGATTTCCGTCGTCGCCGCGCGCCTGGGCTATGAATCCGACGCGTCCTTCAGTCGGGCGTTCAAGCGCGTCATCGGGTCGGCTCCCAGCCATTTCCGGGCCGAGGAACAGGCCGAGACCCGTCAAGCCGGCTAAGCCTGGCCAGAGGCTTCAAGCCGCGTAGTATCTCCTCCGCCGAACAGACGCGCTCTAGCCCGCGTGACGGAGGCTTATCCCGCTAGCCTTGTCGAACAGCACCACCTTGTCCGGATCCCAGGCAAAGCGCACCGGCTGCTCGATCTCGACATCGGTTCTGGCCGGCACCGTGGCCCGCAGCATGGCGTCGCCGACCCGCAGCGTCAGGATCTTTTCGACTCCATGGTTCTCGACATCGTGGACGCGCGCTTCCACCGGCGCCCCGCTCTCGAGATAGACATCCTCGGGACGAATACCGAAGACGAGCGGGCGACCGTCGGTCGCACCGCTCGTCTTGGCCCCCCCCGCAAAAGGCAGTTCGAAATTCAGCGGTGCCATCACCGCGCGGCCGTTGACGAGCTTGCCGTCGATGAGGTTCATCGGCGGCGAGCCGACGAAGCTCGCCACATAGGTGTCGCGCGGATTGTTGTAGATCTCATACGGCGTGCCGGTCTGGACGATGCGGCCATGGTTGAGCACGCCGACCTTGTCGCCCATCGACATCGCCTCGATCTGGTCGTGCGTCACGAACAGGAAGGTCTGACCAAGGTTCATCTGGATGTTCTTCAGCTCGGTGCGCAGCGCCTCGCGCAGCTTGGCATCGAGCGCCGAAAGGGGCTCATCCATCAGGAATACGCGGGGCTTCCTGACGATGGCGCGACCAATCGAGACGCGCTGCATCTCGCCGCCAGAGAGGCGATCCGTCTTGCGCTCGAGCAGATGCTCGATGCGCAAGGTCTTGGCAACGCGGTCGACGCGCGTCTTGATCTCGTCCGGCTCGATGCGGCGGATTTTTGGCTTCAGCGGGAATTCGAGGTTTTCGCGCACCGTGTAGCGCGGATAAAGCGAATATTGCTGCAGCACCAGCGCCACGTCGCGCTCGGCCGCACCCCAGTCAGCGACGTCAGCGCCGTCGATGAGTATTTGCCCCTCGTCCGGCTTTTCCAGGCCGGCGATCATGCGCAGCGTCGTCGTCTTGCCGGCTCCGGTCTCGCCGAGCAGCACGAAGAACTCGCCGTCGGCAATGTCGAGATTGAGCCCGGTCAATGCGGTGTGATTGCCGAATGTCTTCGAGATGTTCTTGAGCTGGATATGGGCCATCAGAGTCTCACCCCCAGCGAATTGCCGCTTGTCGTGTCGAAGAAGTGCGCCTGCGCGGGGTCGAGCTTGGCGAAGACCTGGACCCCCGGCTTGCCGACGAAACCGGAACGGGTGCGGGCACGCAACATCTGTGCCCCAACCTTGAGGTCGACAATGTCGTAGGAGCCTAGCGGTTCGATGATGTGCGCCTCGACCGGCAGATAACCGTCCGCCGCCTCGCGCGAGACCATCACTCCTTCGGGGCGGATGCCGAGCGCAAGACGGTCCTGCCCGACGTTCGCGGCGTCGAGCTGGCCGACCAGCTCGGACGGGAAAAGGAACCCTTCCGCGGCACCGTCGACGGTGACCCTGGCGCCGGAGCCGTTCATCGTCACCGCCGCGTTGGCGACGTTCATCACAGGCGAGCCAACGAATTGCGCGACGAACAAATTGGCCGGGTGCGTATACACGTCCGATGGGCTGCCTACCTGTTGCAGAACGCCCTCATGCATGATGACGATGCGGTCGGCTAGGCTCATCGCCTCGATCTGGTCGTGGGTGACGTAGATGGTGGTCGAGCCCTGCTTGATGTGCAGCCGCTTGATCTCCGCGCGCATCTCCTCGCGCAGCTTGGCGTCGAGCGCGCCGATCGGCTCGTCCATCAGCATCGCTTTCGGCCGCCGCACCAGCGCCCGGCCGATGGCCACGCGCTGCATGTCGCCGCCCGACAGCGCCGACGGCTTCTTGCCGAGCAGGTCGGTGATCTGCAGCACTTTGGCGACCGAGCGCACCTCGCCGTCGATCTCCGCCTTGCTCTTGCGCATGGCGCGCAACGGAAAAGCGATGTTCTCGTAGACGCTCATATGCGGATAGAGCGAGAACGATTGGAACACCATGGCGATGTCGCGGTCGGCAGCCTTGAGATGCTGGACCGGCTTGCCGTCGATGAGAACATCGCCGCCGTCGATCGTCTCCAGCCCGGCGATGGCGCGAAGCGTCGTCGTCTTGCCGCAGCCCGACTGTCCGAGCAGCACGATGAACTCGTTGTCGTCGATCTTGAGATTGAGGTCCTTGATGACCTGAACGGCGCCAAAGAATTTCTGGACGCCACGAAGCTCGATCTGGGTCATGCGTGACCTTCTTTTTCCGGGGTGCCGGTCGCCTGCGGCTTCTGCCTTGGACCGACCCAGCCGGTGATCATGAACGTCACCAGCCCGACGATGATGATCGTCAGCCCGTAGCGATGCAGGAAGAGATTCCACGGCTGGCAGAGCGCGATGATGCCGCACACCATCACGATCTCGGCCGTGCGTTGGATTGTAGCATGGCGGATCATTTGCGGATCGCTCCGAAGGACATGCCGCGCAAGAGGTGGTTGCGGAGCAGGAAGGTGAAGATCGCGACAGGCAGCAGGAACAGGAAGGTTCCGGCGGCGATCACCGTCCAGTCCGACAGGCCGGAGCCGACCTGGCTGGGAATGAAGGGCGGTGCCGTCTGGGCGCGTCGGTTGGTCATGATCAGCGCGAAGGCATATTCGTTCCACGCCGTGATGAAGCAGAACACGGCGGTGGCGGCGATGCCGGTGGCGGCCTCAGGCAGCACGATCTTGAAGAAGGCTTCCATGCGCGTGTAGCCGTCGACGAGCGCCGCCTCCTCGTACTCCTTCGGAATTTCGTCCATAAACCCCTTCATCAGCCATACAGAGAAGCTGAGGTTGAAGGCGGTGTAGAGGATGATCAGGCCCCAATGCGTGTCGTTGAGGCCGACGACCCGGTACATCAGGAACATCGGGATCGCCACCACCACCGGCGGCAGCATGCGGGTCGACAGGATGAAGAACAGCAGGTCCTGTTCCCCCTTTATCTTGAAGCGCGAGAACCCGTAAGCGGTGAAGGTGCCCATGCCGACGGCCAGGATCGTCGAGGTGATGGCGACGATCAGCGAGTTCATGAAGCGGCTCGGATAACCGGACCACTGCACCTCGCCCCTGCCCGAGCGCACCACCTTCTCGCCGCCGTCAAACACCAGCCGCTCCCACCACGGGGCGGCGGCGTATTGTTCCGGCGTCGGCGCAGTGCGCAACTGCGACCGCTTGGTGAAGAGCTTTACGAAGGGTGATATCTCAGGCTGGAACATCACCGTCGGCGGAATGGTGGTGGCAAGGTTGCGCGGCTTGAAGGCCGTCGAGGCTATCCAGTAGATCGGCGCCAGGAAGATCATCGTGATGATCAGCACACCGACGATGGCGAGCTTGTTGAGCGAACGCTCGGTAGAGGTGGTGACAGCGGCCATTCTAGCGCTCCTTCACCTTGTTCAGGTATTTGACGTAGATGTTGGTGATAGCCAGGATCATGATCAGCACGATGTAGGCTAGCGCGCAGGAGCGCCCGGTCTGCCACTCCTGGAACGCCATCTTGTAGAGCCGGATCGAGATCACCTCGGTGGTTGGCTGGCTGGTCAGGATGTAGGCGAGATCGAAGGTCTTGAACGCCTCCATGGTGCGAAAGATGATCGCGATCATCAGGATCGGCGCGACCAAGGGCAGCGTGATGCGAAAGAAGGTGTAGAACGAGCCGGCGCGGTCGATCGCCGCCGCCTCGTAGAGGTGCTTCGGCACTGCCGACAGGCCGGCGAGCGACAGCAGCATCACAAAGGGTGACCACATCCAGATGTCGGTGATGGCAACCGCGTAGAGCGCCATGTCGGGGTTGGACAGCCACTCGAAGGAGCCGAGGCCGAGCGTATAGTTGATGATGCCGAAGGACGGATCGTAGAGCAGCTTCCAGAACAGGCCGACGACAGCCATCGACAGCATCATTGGCAACAGCAGCAGGGTCGTCAGCAGGCCCTTCAACGGGATATCGCGGTTGAGCAGCAACGCCACGCCGAAGCCGACGATGACCTGGCCGACGACGGAGACGATGACATATTTGGCGGTGATGGCGAAATTCGACCAGATGAACGGGTCGTTGAGCAGCTCGCGGTAATTCTGCAGTCCGACGAAATTGGCCGCCGCCGGGCTCGATGCGCGAAAGTCGGTGAACGAATAGCCGAGCGAATAGATCAGCGGAAAGATGTTGAAGACGATCAGGAAAACGATCGTCGGAACGATGAAGAGATTGCGGATCGTGAGATCGCTCATGCCGCGGGCGGCGGAGCGCGAGTTGGGATCCAGGGTGGTCATGACTGCAGTGGCCAAGGCCCGTTCCTTCCTTGTCCGGAAAAGAAAACGGAAGGGGCAGGCTACCGCCCCCTCCGAGCGTTAATGCCGTTTACTTCACGCGGTTGTATTTCTTGAACGTCGCGTTCCAATCCGCGGCGAGCGAATCGAGCACTTCCTTGGCCGTGCCCTGATTGCCGGTGATGTACGGATAGACGCGTTGGTTCATCTGGATGAGCAGCTCGGCATATTCCGGCGTCGCCCAGAAGTCCTTCACCTTGAACATGGTTTCGTAGAAGGCCTTGTTGTAAGGCGTGGCGTTTTGGAATTCAGGCGACTCGAGCACCTTGGCGCTTGCCGTGTAACCGCCGAGTTCCGCCCATTTCTTCTGCGTATCTTCCTTGATGAACCATTCCAGGAACTTCATCGCCTCTTCCTGATTCTGGGAATAGGAGATGACGGAGATGCCCTGGCCGCCGAGCGCGGCGAACTGGTCGCCGTTCGGTCCTGGAGGGTTGGCGAAGAAGCCGGTGGCCTTTGCATTCGGGTTCGAGGCTTCGTTGATGAGCGCCGGGAAGAAGGCGAAATAGTTCATGCTCATCGCCGCCAGGTTTTCTGTGATCGCCTGGTTGTCCTCGATGAAGAAGCTCTTGGCCCAACCAGGAGGAGTGAAGGAGTAGAGCTCCTTGTAAGCCTCGAGCGCCTTGACGTTCTGCTCGGAGTTGATGATCCCGTCGACCTTGTAACTGGCATAGTCGCCAAGTTCGCCGCCGAAGGAGAAGATGGCGTTCTCGACGCCCATCACCAGAGCGTCATACGAGTTATCGGTATAGATGGCGACGCCGTAGCGCTTCTCGTCGGGACGGTGGAAGAATTCGGCGATGTCGCGCAGCTGCTTCCAGTCCTTCGGTATGCCGAGATCGTAGCCGTACTTGGCCTTGAAGGCCTCCATCTCCTTCGGATCCTCGAACCAGTCCTTGCGATAGGACCAGCCGACCGCGTCGCCCTCGGCCGGGATCGACCAGTATTTGCCGGAGTTGGACGGATATTCGGCGTAGTATTTCACCGTCGCCGGCGCCATCACTTCCTTCAGATTGTGCTTGTTGAAGAAGTCGGTGAGGTCGACATAGTGGCCGGCCTCAGAGGCGGCGCCGATCCACTGGGAGTCGCCGACCACCATGTCGTAGGCGCTGCCCTTGGCGTTGAACTCGGTGAACGCCTTGGTCTGGAAGTCGGGCCAAGGCGTGGTTTCGACCGTGACCTTCACGCCGCTTTCGGCCTCGTAAAGGTTGACGAGTTCCTGCAAATAGTTTGCCGGATCCCATTCAGCCCAGAATATGGTGAGTTCCTTATCCTGCGCGTAGACGGACGTTCCGCAGGCGAGCACTAAGCCGATACCAGCAAGCATACTGGTCATTGTCTTGCGCATAATGATTTCCTCCCTTGTGCGCATTCTACCGTATCATGCGAGCCGGCGGCGAGCCGACCCTGGTAGTTCCTCCCGTGACGGCAGCGTTCCGGTTTTGAGCCTCCTCGCCCAGCCAGAAATGGCTCGCAGCCCTCACATTTAATCCGCTTTATTGTCCTGATCTGGTATTACCAATTTCCGGCGCACGTCAAGCTCTTTCTTGGACGATGGCAGGCCCTCAGACAAGCGGATTCCAGCAACATCTGCCTGTTTTTCTTAAATTTTCCTACTCCTTGATACGCAAGAGCCTTGTTTTGGCTGCGGCGCTACGATTATTGTCGGTACTTGACATCCCAATCTGGTCGAACCAGATCGATACTATTTCGTGGCTATCGCCGGCGCGCTTCTGTCTCCTTTGGCCATCGATTCCACCACTGCAGCTCGTACCAGGGCGCCGGCTGCCCATTGTGCTACCGACATCCTCTTGCGGCTGTCCAGCCCCCATATATCCTTCAGCACGATGAGCACTTCAACGCCGAAGATCAGCGACAGGGCCTGGGCCAGGCGCTTGAATTCGCGTGGCGGCAGCCTGTCCTTGAGCGGCGCGATCGCGTCCTTGAGCAGATCGACGCGATGGCCGCGCGTAAACGCCGGCTCGCCGCCCAGTGTGCCGGCCTGCCGCCGCGCCCACTGGTCGAGCGACAGCTTCAGCGCCGCCTTGAAGGTTGCCTCGAAGGCCTCGATGCGCGGCATGGCCGTGTCGAACAGTTCGACCACCCGGCGCTCGGGATCGGTCGAGGCTGATTTCCAGGTGAGGATCGGCCCGAGCCCTTCGTTGACCACCGCCTGCACCAGCGCCGCCTGGCTTGGAAAATACCGATAGGCGGTGGCGCGCGAGACTTCCGCCGCTTCGGCGACCTCGCTGACCGAGGGCGTGGCGCCCGCCTGCATCAGCCTTGTCGCCGTCTCCAGCATCAACCGCCTTGTGCGCGCCCGCGGTCCGCGCGCGGCAGAGCCGGCGTCCTCGGACACTGCCGCTTGTTGACGTGAGACATTCATGTCAATACGATACGCGCGTCTCAAAAAATTGCAATGGCCATCCCTCTGGTTACGTTGAAGCCCTACGGCGCCCCCCTCTGTCCTGCCGAACATCTCCCCCACGAGGGGGGAGATTGGCTGTCATCTGCACCTTCGCCAATCTCCAACATCGCATGGAAGGCGCCGATCGAGCGAACTGCCGATCTCCCCCCAAGTGGGGGAGATGTCCGGCAGGACAGAGGGGGGCGCCGTAGAGCACTCCGTTCTCATGTACTGAACGCGGCCACCGTTCAGCCAGCCCCCAGGGAGGCACGCCCATGAAGCGCGTCTATGTGGTGGGCACCGCCGACACCAAGGGTGAGGAACTAGCTTTTCTGGCCGATGCGGTCGCTGCCACCGGTGCTGCTGTCGCCCGTGTCGATGTCGGAACGCGCGATGCCACCGTGCCGGTCGATGTCCCGGCCGAAGAGGTCGCCGGCCACCATCCCGGTGGCAGCAGTGCCGTGTTGGGCATCGACGACCGCGGCACCGCGGTCGCGGCAATGGCCATCGCCTTGACCCGGTTTATCCAATCGCGCACCGATATATCAGGTGTGATCGGCATCGGCGGTGGTGGCGGCACTTCGATCATCACATCAGGCATGCGCGCTCTGCCGCTCGGCCTGCCCAAGATCATGGTCTCGACGCTCGCCTCGGGCGACACCGCGCCTTACGTCGATGTCTCCGACATCGTCATGATGCCGTCGGTGACCGACATGGCCGGCCTGAACCGGCTTTCTCGTGTCGTGCTGCACAATGCCGCCCAGGCGATATCAGGCATGGCTGCAAAACCGGCGGCGCCGCCCGACGGCAAGCCGTCGATCGGGCTCACCATGTTCGGCGTCACCACGCCATGCGTGACTTCCATCGCCGAGCAGCTTCGCTCGACCTATGACTGCCTGGTCTTCCACGCCACCGGCACCGGCGGCCGCACCATGGAAAAGCTGGCCGACAGCGGCTTGCTGTCCGGTGTCATCGACATCACCACGACCGAGGTCTGCGACCTCTTGTTCGGCGGCGTGCTGCCTGCAACCGAAGACCGCTTCGGCGCGATCGCCCGCACGAGGCTGCCCTATGTCGGCTCGGTCGGCGCGCTCGACATGGTGAATTTCTGGGCGCCGCCGACCATTCCGGAACGCTACAGCGGGCGGCTGTTTTACGAGCACAATCCGAACGTGACGCTGATGCGCACGACCCCTGAGGAAAGCCGCAAGATCGGCGAATGGATCGGCGCAAGACTGAGCCTTTGCGAGGGTCCAATCCGGTTCCTCATTCCCGAAAAGGGCATCTCGGCGCTCGATATCGAAGGCGGCGCTTTCTTCGACCCCGAGGCCGATGCAGCACTCTTCGAGGCCATCGAGCGCACGATCATGCCGAACAGCATGCGCCGAGTGACGCGCCTGCCGCTGCACATCAACGATCCCGAATTCGCCCAGGCGGCAACAGCGGCCTTTCTCGACATCGCCGGACAGTGAGAGAAGAAAACATGGCCGCCATACCGCGCAAGAAAATCCTGGAAAAATTCCGCAAGATGATTGCCGGCGGCGTGCCGATCGTCGGCGGCGGCGCCGGCACCGGCCTGTCGGCCAAGGCCGAGGAGGCCGGCGGCATCGACCTGATCATCATCTACAACTCCGGCCGCTACCGCATGGCCGGCCGCGGCTCGGCCGCCGGCCTGCTCGCCTATGGCAACGCCAATGAGATCGTCAAGGAAATGGCCTACGAGGTGCTGCCGGTGGTCAAGAAGACGCCGGTGCTGGCCGGCGTCAACGGCACCGATCCCTTCGTCATCATGCCGCTGCTGCTGGCGGAGTTGAAAACGATGGGCTTCTCCGGGGTGCAGAACTTTCCGACCATCGGCCTGTTCGACGGCCAGATGCGCCAGAGTTTTGAGGAAACCGGCATGGGCTTCGGGCTCGAGGTCGACATGATCGCCGCAGCACACGAGCTCGACCTCCTGACCACACCCTATGTGTTCAACCCCGACGAGGCGCGCGCCATGACCAAGGCCGGCGCCGACATCGTTGTCGCCCATATGGGGGTGACCACCGGCGGCTCGATTGGCGCGACGTCGGCCAAGTCGCTGGACGACTGCGTGACGGAGATCAACGCGATCGCAGCCGCTGCGCGGTCGGTGCGCAAGGACGTTATCCTGCTTTGCCATGGCGGGCCGATCTCGATGCCGGACGACGCCCGATACATCCTCGAACGCTGCAAGGGCCTGCATGGCTTCTATGGCGCGAGCTCCATGGAACGGCTGCCGGCAGAAGCGGCGATCGCCAGGCAGACCACCGATTTCAAGGCCGTCACGCTCGAGCATCGGACCCAAAAGTGGGAACCGGTTTTGGGAAAATCCGATGCGCAAACAAAAAAAAGCGGTGCCAAAACGACTGCGAAGAAAAAGAAGGGATGAGACGATGACCGACAAAAGCAAGGTGTTTGTCTATCCGAAGGATGTCAGCGCCTTCGGCTTCGACTGGGGCAGGCTCTCGCTGACGGTGGCGCCCGAGGTGAACGGCGCGACGCGCTTTTCGGGCGGCGTCGTCGACCTTCCATCCGGCAAGGGCCACACGCGCCACAACCATCCGGGCGCTGAGGAGATCATCTTCGTCATATCGGGCAATGGCGAGCAGATGGTCGAGGACGAGAACGGCAATCCAGTTGTTGCGAAGGTCGGCCCCGGCTGCACCATCTATGTGCCGGAAAGCCGCTTCCACTCAACGCTGAACACCGGCGATGCGCCCATGCAGCTCTTCGTCGTCTATTCGCCAGCCGGACCGGAACTGGCGCTGCGCGACCTGCCGGATTTCAGGCTGTTGCCGGCGGGCAGGAAATGACCCAAGCCGACCTTGATCTTCTATCTATCGACGCGAGGCGCAGTCAAAAGACTGTAAGTCAGATTCCAAATCAGTTCCGCAATCTCACCGGCTTCGTCATCAGAGAGTTGCTTCACGGTTGCCGGCACGCGACCCTCGTCCGAATCTTTAGGCGTAATTTTCGTGAGACGGTCCATGATCTCCTTGTATACTTTGGAAAGTTCCGAGGTGCGAAAATCGCTTTCCTTGATCGGATGAAAGGACATATAGGCGCCGAGCAACCGCGTTCTGATATCTCCATTCCCTACGAGGGTGGACGTGGCGGTCACAAATTTCTCACGGGCGTAATCCTGGCTCAATATCGTTTCTCCTTAAGTTTAAACTATCGATAGATCGCATGTAGGACGGTGAGCGTCCATTTCAATAGCAGTTTTGCTAATTTTGAAATATCCGCAAACATAAGCGCGCCACATATATTTTGATTATTGAGATTTCAGCTCTATCGGATATCACCCCGGTTCCAACCCCTGCCCCGGTCGCCGAACATCACATACCCTGTGTCGGTGACGGCCACCGTGTCCTCCAGCTTGATGAAGCCGCGCGTCGGGTGGAGCATCGTCGTCTCGACCGAGAGCACCATGTTTTTCTCCAGCGGCTTTTCGGCGTAAGTGCCTTCATATGTCACCGGATGGTTGGTCATCAGGAACGGCGCTTCATGCGTGATCAATCCCATGCCATGGGCAAAGAAATCGGTATACGGCGCGACCTTCGACGCTTTCAGCACGCCCTCGGCATAGGAAATCATATCGCCGCCAAGCATGCCCGCGCGCACCTTGGAAAAGGCAGCCTGCTGCACCGTCTCGACCTCGGCCAGCAAATCCTCCAGTTCAGCGTCCGGCTCGCCTAAGATGCCCATGCGACAGAGGTCACCGATATAGCCGTGATAATTGCCGCCGGAATCGATCGACATCACCTCGCCCTTTTTCCACGCCTGTGGTGAGCCGGCGCGGTTATGGCTGGCGCCGAGCGTCAGCAGGCAATACTCGAAATGCGCGCCGCGATTGGTCTCCTCGCGCCTGAGCTGCTCGATGATCTCGGTCTTGGTCGTGCCTTCGCGTGCCCAGGCAGTGGTTGCCAGCATGGAATCGGTGATCAGTTCGGAGGCGATGCGCAGCTTCTCCAGCTCAGCTTCCGTCTTGATGGCACGCATCCGCTCCAGCATATCAGTCGCGTCGATCAGCTTGGCGTCCGGCAACGCCTTGCGGATCAGGGTGTAGGCATCCGACGGCAGGAAAGCCGGCTCGATGCCGATGCGGGCGTTGCCCTTGCCGATTTTCGTCAGGTGCTCAACCGCAAGATTGGCGGCGTCGAGCGTGCCCCAGCAGGCGGCGTGCAAGGTCGGCGTCCAGAACGGGTTGTTCTGGTGCTCGCCGCCCTCCATGCGGTTGCCGATATAGGCGGCATGCTCGGGCCCACCCTTCTCGTAGACAACAACAGGCAGATAGCGGCTGTGGCCGATCGCATCCATGGCGGCGAAGAAGATGAACTTGTAGCCGCCAAGCAGATATTGCGTGTTGTGCTTGGAGGTGGCGAGCAGCACATCGATGCCGGCCTCCTCCATCAGCCGATCGACCCTGGCATGATCGAACGGAATGGTGCTGACGGCATTCTTGCCCGGGGCGACGTTCATCTTTCTTTCTCCCTGAATTCCCTGGCCGGCCGGTCGCATCGCCGGTTGTCTTGGTCACGATACTCCGGCTGTCGGACAAATCTGCACTACTTTGCCCAGTCTGGTCCAGCCAGAATAGGTGAAACGCCCGTTTCGGCACACTCCGTCGTCGTATATCGCGATGCTTAACCTGATCTGGTCCTACCAGATAAGCTCCAATGAACCGCTTCCCTGTAACTGGTCCAGCGGACGAAATTTTCAAAGCCACGCCAGAATGCGCCAATTCCCTCTCTGGCGAAACCCTCGGCAAGGCTCATAATCAGCCTTGCAAGGATGCCGTCCGGCGTCCGAGGGTATTGGCCCACCCGGCCGGGTGGCTGAGAGGGACGGAGTTCGATCATGTCAGATGTCACGATTTCCAGACGCACCGTGCTTGCGGGTTCGGCATTGCTTCTGGCCTCGACGGCGCTGCCGACCATCGGTCTGGCACAGACGCCCAGGAAAGGCGGACGGCTGGTCGTCGCCGCCGATTCCGAGCCGCGCAACCTCAACCCGGCGATCGTCGCTTCCAACGGCGTGTTCTTCATCTCAAGCAAGGTCGTGGAGACGCTGGCCGAGGCATCCTTTGACGGCAAGGACGGGCTCGACCCGCGCCTGGCGACAAGCTGGGAGGGCGCCGCCGATGGCCTGTCGGTGACGTTCAAATTGCGCGAAGGCGTCAAATGGCATGACGGCAAGCCCTTCACGTCCGACGACGTCGCCTTCTCAGCGCTGCAGATCTGGAAGCCGCTGCAGAATCTCGGCCGCACCGTGTTCAAGGACCTGGAGACCGTCGACACGCCCGACGAACTGACCGCGGTATTCAAATTCGCCAAGCCGACACCGTTCCAGTTGATCCGCAACGCCTTGCCGGCGCTGAGCAGCGTGGTGCCGAAGCACATCTACGAGACTGGAAAGATCGAAGAGAACCCGGCCAACAATGCGCCTGTCGGCACCGGCCCGTTCAAATTCGCCGAACACAAACCCGGCGAGTATTATCGGCTGGAGAAGAATGCCGACTATTGGGGCAAGGACCAACCTTACCTCGACGAGATCATATACCAGGTGCTGCCCGACCGCACTTCGGCGGCAAGCGCGCTTGAGGCCGAAGAGATCCAGCTCGCCGCCTTTTCCGCCGTGCCGCTGGCCGATCTCGACCGCATCTCCAAAGTGCCTGGCCTCAAGGTGATCACCAAGGGTTACGAGGGCCTGACCTACCAGCTCGTCGTCGAGGTCAACCATCGCCGCAAGGTGCTGGCCGACCTCAAGGTGCGCCAGGCGATCGCCCACGCCATCGACAAGGATTTCGTCGTCAAGACGGTGTTCCTCGGCTACGCCGCCACAGCCACCGGCCCGGTGCCAAAGAACGATCCGCAGTTCTATACGGCCGACGTGCCGACCTATGCCTTCGACGTGGCCAAGGCCAACGCCCTGCTCGACGAAGCCGGCTACAGCAAAGGCGACGACGGCAAGCGCTTCTCGCTGAAGCTGTTGCCGGCGCCCTACTTCAACGAGACCAAGCAGTTCGGCGACTATCTGCGCCAGGCGCTCGCCGCCATCGGCATCGACGCCCAGCTGGTCAACAACGACTCGGCCGCGCACATCAAGGCCGTCTACACCGACCACGCCTTCGACCTTGCGGTTGGGCCGCCAGTGTTCCGCGGCGATCCGGCGATCTCGACCACCATCCTGGTGCAGAGCGGCATGCCGGATGGCGTGCCTTTCTCCAACCAGGGCGGCTACAAGAACGACGAACTCGACGCCCTCATCGCCAAGGCGTCCGAGACGCTCGACACCAGTGCGCGGACAGAACTTTACAAGGAGTTTCAGAAAAAGGTCGCAGCCGACCTGCCGCTGATCAACGTCGCCGAATGGAGCTTCATCAGCGTTATCAGAGACACGGTGGGGAATGTCGCCAACAACCCGCGCTGGGCGGTGTCGAACTGGGCGGACACCTGGCTGGAGGGGTGAGCTGCGATTAATTGAGATTGACCTTCGCCAGTAGGTGAAGTTGGTAATGTCCGTGCTCGACGATACCCCCCTCTGTCCTGCCGGACATCTCCCCCTCAAGGGGGGAGATTGGCTTGCTTTGATGCCGGCCCTTCCCTTAGCGATGCTTGCGATTGGCGCTACGGCGAGTGACGGCCGATCTCCCCCCTTGAGGGGGAGATGTCCGGCAGGACAAAGGGGGGCGCCTAGGCACTGCGCATCCCAGGATCGGCACATCGCCAAGCAGCCGGCGCCGCCATGACCCGCGCCCTCTCCCTTCTTCGCCGCCGCCTCGTCGGCAGCATCTTCGTGCTGCTGATTGTCGTCATCGGCACTTTCCTTTTGCTGGAATCCGCGCCCGGCGATGCGGTCGACGCCTATATCGCCTCGACCGGCGGCGACGCCGGCATGATCGAATTGCTGCGCCATCGCTGGGGCCTCGATCAGTCGGCGCTGACGCGGCTGGCGAACTACCTCTGGGCGCTGCTGCATCTTGACCTTGGCCAGTCGGTGGCCTTTTCGCGGCCGATCCGCGAGGTGATCCTCGAACGCCTGCCCAACACGCTGCTTTTGATGGGCAGTGCCACCGCGCTCTCCTTCGGCCTCGGCTCGGCGCTCGGCATCTATGCCGGGGCCAGGCCCGGTGGCTTTCGCGACCGCTTCCTGTCGATCGGCTCGTTGGCGCTCTATGCCGTACCGGGCTTCTGGCTCGGGCTGGTGCTGATCATCGTCTTTGCCGTCGACCTGCGCTGGTTTCCGATCGGCGGCATCGAGAGCCTCGCGTCGGGCAAGACCGGCCTCGACCGGGCGGTGGATATCGCCAGCCATCTCGTCCTGCCGGTGTCCGCACTCGGCTTCATCTATCTGGCGCTCTACCTGCGTATGATGCGCGCCGGCATGGCCGAGGTCTGGCGGCAGGATTTTGTCCTCGCCGCTCGCGCCAAGGGCCTATCCCGCCGCCGCATCGTGCTCGCTCACGTCGCCCGCAATGCGCTGTTGCCGCTGGTCACCATGCTCGGGCTGCAATCGGCGCAGATGCTGGGCGGCAGCGTCGTCATCGAAAGCGTCTTTTCGGTGCCCGGCCTTGGCCGGCTGGCACAGGAAGCGGTGGCGGCGCGTGATACGCCCCTGCTGCTTGGCATCATTCTTGTCAGCGCCGTTCTGGTCATCGTCATCAACCTTCTCGTCGATGTCGCTTACGCCTTCCTCGATCCGCGTGTCGGCGCCAGCGAGGCGAGCGCGTGAGCCCGCTTCGCCGCTTTCTTCGCAAGCCGGAAGCGGTCGCCGGCGCGATCATCCTGGCGGCGCTGTGCGCCATGGCGCTTGCCGCACCACTGTTCTTTCCCGGCGATCCGCAAGCCATTGCCGGGCCGGCATTGCTGCCACCCTTTCAGGACTGGTCGCTGCCGCTCGGCACCGACAGGCTCGGCCGCGATGTGCTGGCCGAGCTTTTCCACGGCGCCCGCACCTCGCTGGCGGTCGGGCTGGCGGCGGCAGCCACAGCCCTTGCCGTCGGCGCGACAGTTGGCACGCTGGCCGGCTTTGCCGGCGGCGGCGTCGACGAAGTGCTGATGCGTATCACCGACGCCTTCCAGACTGTGCCGAGCTTCCTGCTGGCGCTGGCCTTCGTCAGCGTCGTCGGCCCATCGCTCGGTGTCGTCGTCGCGGCGATCGCGCTCGGTGCCTGGACGGGGCCAGCGCGTGTTGCCCGTGCAGAAGTGCTGTCGATCCGCGAGCGCGATTTTGTTGCTGGCGCCCGCGTCATCGGCATGCATCCGCTGGAGATCGCCTTTCGCGAAGTGCTGCCCAACGCATTGCCGCCGGTACTGGCATTGTCGTCGGTGATCGTCGCCGCCGCGATCCTTACTGAAGCGGCCCTTTCGTTTCTCGGCCTCGGCGACCCCAACCGCGTGACCTGGGGTGGCATGATCGCGGAAGGCCGCGCCGTGCTGCGCACCGCGCCCTTCCTGTCGATCATTCCCGGCGTAGCGCTCGTGCTGACCGTGCTCGGCGTCTATCTCGCCGGCGAAGGCGTCGTCGAGACGACGGCGGTGAGAAGGAGCCTGTCGTGACGGCACTGCTTTCGATCCGCGATCTGACGGTGACCTATCGCCGCGATGGCAGCGAGGTGGCGGCGCTGAAACATGTCAGCCTCGATGTCGCCGCCGGCGAGCGCCTCGCCATCATCGGCGAGAGCGGCTCGGGCAAGAGCACGCTGGCGTTGGCCATAGCCGGGCTGCTGCCGGCTTCCGCCAGGATTGGCGGCCGTATTGACTGGTTTTTGCGATCGCCGTCATCCTGGGGCGCCAAGGCACCCCCCTCTGTCCTGCCGGACATCTCCCCCTCAAGGGGGGAGATTGCGCTCTCATCTCCGCCTTCGCCGATCTCCAAGGTTGCAGGAAGGGACCCAACAGCGAAACTGCTAATCTCCCCCCTTGAGGGGGAGATGTCCGGCAGGACAGAGGGGGGCCTCATGGAACGCAAAGCTCAAAAATCCGTCGCCAAACCCACCCACAGCCCCCTCGGCGGCCGCGACATCGGCTTCGTCTTCCAGGACCCGTCGGCCAGCCTCGATCCGGTGATGGCGGTCGGCGAGCAGATCGCGGAAGTCGCGCACGCGCATCTCGGCCTTACCTGGTCGCAATCCTATGCCAAAGCGAAAACCCTGCTTGAACGCGTCCGCCTGCCCGACCCGGACGCCGCTTTGCGCGCCTTTCCGCACCAGCTTTCCGGTGGCCAGAAGCAGCGCGTGGCGATCGCCGCCGCAATCGCGGCCGGTCCGAAACTGCTGATCGCCGATGAGGCGACCAGCGCGCTCGACACCATCGTGCAGGCCGAGATTGTCGCCCTGATCCGACAATTGGTAGCGGAGGACGGTATGACGCTGCTGTTCGTTAGCCACGACATCGCCCTGGCCGCCGAGCTGGCCGAGCGCATCACCGTATTCCAGCACGGCGAGCTGGTCGAGCTCGGCGCGACGGCGCAGATCATCGCTAGCCCGCGCCACGCCTACACAAGAGCGCTGCTCGACGCCCATCTCGGCCTCGACGCCGAACCGCTGCTGCGGCAGGCCGGAACGTCAGCATGAACAGCCCATTGCTGGCCGTTTCCGGCCTGACCAAACGATATCGTCGCGGCGGCAAGACGATTGCCGCCGTCGATGACGTTTCCTTCGACATCGAGCCCGGCGAGACGCTGGCGTTGGCCGGGCCTTCCGGCAGCGGCAAGTCGACGATCGCGCGGCTACTGTTGCGGCTGATCGAACCGGACGGCGGCCGCATCGAGTTCGAAGGCGGCGATTTCCTGTCCCTGAACGGCGCGTCCTTGCGCGCCCGGCGCGCGCACATGCAAATGGTGTTCCAGGACCCGCTTGCTGCCTTCAACCCGCGCGCCAGCGTCGCACGCGTGCTCGACGACCCCCTGCGCATCCATGGCATCGCCTCTCGACAGGAGCGCCCGCGCCGCATCGCTGCTTTGCTGGAGCGCGTCGGCCTGAGCGCTGATCTCGCCGGCCGCGCCATCCACGAGATTTCAGGCGGCCAGCGCCAGCGCATCGCGATCGCTCGCGCCATCGCGACAAACCCGTTGCTGATCGTGCTCGACGAGGCGGTGTCGGCGCTCGACGTATCGGTGCGTCGGCAGATCCTGCAATTGCTGCTCGATCTGCAACGCGAAGAGCGGATCGCCTATCTGTTCATTTCGCATGATCTCGGCGTTATCAGCGCCATCGCCCATCGTGTCGTCGTCCTCGACGCCGGCCGCACCGCCGAGAGCGGCGACGCCCGTGCCGTCATCGACGCGCCGCAGTCGGCGATCGGCAAGGCGCTGGTGGCGGCAGCGCCAAAACTGAACAGGACCAGCAAAGGCTCAGACGCGTCCAATCGTCAGTAACCCAGCGCGCAACCATCCTTGCGTGGATCGGACGCGCCGGTAAGCGTGCCCTTGTCCCAGTCGATCAGCACCAGCTGGCCGCCGCCATGCGGCTCGGTCGCGATGGACAGCTGATGGCCCCGCTCGCGCAGGCCGGCGATCGCATCGGCCGGAACGCCACGCTCCGCCTCCACAGTATCTTGTCTGTAAAACACCCTCGGCGCATCCAGCGCCTCCTGCGGGTCCATGCCGAAATCGATCATGTTGGTGAGCAGGTGGACATGGCCGAACGGCTGGTAGCCGCCACCCATCACGCCGAACGGCATGATCGCCCGGCCCTTGGCGGTCACCATGCCCGGCATGATGGTGTGCATCGGGCGTTTTCCCGGTGCGATGCGGTTTGGATGGTCCGCCGCCAGGCGGAAGCTGCTGCCGCGGTTCTGCAGCACGACTCCGGTTTTTGGGCCAACCACCCCGCTGCCGAACGAATGAAAAGTCGAGTTGATGAAGCTGACCGCATTACGGTCGCGATCGACCACCGAGATATAAACGGTATCGCTTGGCTGAAGCTCAAGCCGAAGCAGATGCGTCATCGCGCGCGCCGGGTCGATCTCGGCGCGAAGCTGGTCCGCATGGGATCTGGACAACAGCTGCTGCACGGGGACATGGACCTGGTTCTGGTCGCCGATGAAATTGTCGCGGTCCTGATAGGCAAGCCGCCCCGCCTCGATCTCGAGGTGAAAGCGCTCGGCGCCATTCGGCTCCAGCGAGCCGAGCGAAAAGCCCGACAGCACATTCAGCATGATCAGTGCCGTCAGCCCCTGGTTGTTCGGCGGCATCTGATGGATGTCGTAGCCCCGGTAGGATGTGCCGACCGGCCTCACATAGTCGCCCTTCGTCGCCGCGAAATCCTCGAGGGCATGCAGCCCGCCAAGGGCGCGCAGGCGCGACACCAAGTCGTCGGCAACCTCGCCTTCATAAAAGCCGGCGGGGCCACGGCGCGAGACGATGCGCAAGGTGTCGGCCAGTTGCGGCTGCCGATGCAGCTCGCCGGCCAGCGGTGCCCTTCCGTCCGGCAGGAATATCCGCGCGGCATGTTCGTCGGCGGCCAGCAAGGCAGCACTGTCAGCCCAGTCGAAGGCGACGCGATCTTGGACGACATAGCCCTGCTCGGCGTAACGTATGGCGGGCGCCAGCGCGGCGTCGATGCCCTTTCTGCCGTGATCCTCGAGCAGCCGGCACCAGGCGTCGATGGCCCCCGGCACGGTAACCGCGTGCGGACCTGATTCAGGCAGCGCGTCATGCCCCCTGTCCAGATACCACTCAGCCGTCGCTGCTGAAGGTGCGCGGCCCGAGCCGTTGAAGGCCAGAACCTCGCCTTGGCCGTTGGGGCAGTAAAGGACGAAACAGTCGCCGCCGATACCGGTCGATTGCGGCTCGACGACTGCCTGCACCGCAGCCGCGCACACGGCTGCATCCATCGCGTTGCCGCCGGACCGCAGCATCTCGACCGCCGCCAGTGTCGCCAGCGGGTGCGATGACGCGGCCATCGCTTCCGTCGCACGAACCGGCGACCGCCCAGGGAGTTGAAAATCACGCATGCGAGATCAATAGCCTCCGACCAACCAGATGTGAACTGGCAACGGCAGCCAAAGAGCTACGCCACCGAAAGCACCACGACCGACACCACAATCACCGTGCAGCGCTCAACCTTGGGAGATCGCCGAGCTCAATCCGCAAACTTGAAAAGATCTGTCGTGTAATCCGGGTATGCGTTCAGCCCATCGAAAAGGTCGGCCAGGTCAGGGGTGTCCGCCAGTATTCCTGATAAGACCAGCGCAGTCGCCACGCCGGCGCCAATTCCACCGGCGATATCGTGTTCGACGCTGTCGCCGACACAGACCACGGTGCTTCGGTCCGGGTTGCCCGCCAGCGCCAGCGCGGCATCGAAGATCGGCGCGTAGGGCTTGCCAATGCGGGTGACGCTGCCGCCGAGGCTCTCGTAGAGGTCCGCAAGCTGGCCGGCGCCAAAGCGGGGGCCTACTGCCGTCAGCATGATCTTGTCGGGGTTGGTGCAGAAGCACGGCACCTGCCGCATTGCTGCCGGTTCAAAAAGTCTGCGATAATGCTCGAGATCGTAGCGATCGCCCTCGCTGGCGGCGATCAGCACCAGCTCGGCATCGTCGCCGTCGCTGGTCAACGCGAAAGACAGACCTTCAATCGCCGAGCGGTCGCCTTCCCTGCTGATCAGCAAGCACTTGGTGTTTGGACGCAGCTTTCCAGATGCCGCCATTTCATGAAACGACCGCCACGCGATCTCGCCGGAAGAGACAAATTGATCCCAGCTTCCTGGTTCGAAGCCGAGCTTCAGCAAGCGGGCCTCGTTGGGCAGTGCCCGCCTGCCCGAGTTCGAGACCAGCACAATCGTCTTGCCTGCGCGCTTCAGCGCCGACAATGCCTCCACGGCGCCCGGATAAGGATTGGTGCCATCGTGCAGCACGCCGAACTGATCGAGCAGGAACACCTGATAGCGCTCAACCAGCGCGCCGATGCCGTCTAGATGCTCAATTGTTTTCGTGCTCACAAAAGCCCCGCTTCGATTGCGCCCACCAGCGCCAGCCGCGCCGTGCCGGCAGCCGCCTCGTCCGAAAGCGCCAGCAAGAAACCGACGCCCAGCTTGCGCTGCCGGATCGCGGTCCAGGCAGGATTTGCCGCACCGCCGCCGACGCTTCTGACCGACGTCAGTCGCGGGGCGCCGAGCTCGGCAAGCCGGCGATAGCCGAGCGCCTCGATCCCGGCAATGCCCTCCAACATCGCTTTCAGATAGTCGGCGTCGTCCGCAGGCCGCGGCGTCAGGCGTGGCGGCAGAGCAGGATCGGCGATCGGAAAGCGTTCGCCGACCGCCGGAAGCGGATAATAGTTGAGGCCGGTCTCCGTCGTGGGGTCGATCGCCGCACTCAGCTCGATGATGCGCGCGAGGGGAAAATGCTGCGCCAGCACCTTGCCCCCCGAATTCGACGCACCACCCGCCAGATAGGCATCTCCCAACCGGTGACTATAGATGCCGAACTGCGGCGCCGAGATCGGCCGGTCGGAGAGTATCTTGATGGTCAGCGAGGACCCCAGCGCGGTGACGCCGTCGCCAACTGCCGCAGCGCCCGTCGCCAGGAACGACGCGCAGCCGTCCGTCGTCCCGGCGACCACGGCGACGTCACGCTCCAGGCCGAACAGGTCCGCAGCGCTCGCGGTGAGCGTTCCGACCACATCGCCCGGTTTGACGACATCGGGAAGGAATTCCATGCGCATGCCGGTTGCCGCGATCCAGTCCGGCCAGCGGCGGCCCTCGACGTCGTAGCCGGTTTTCAGGGCATTGTTCTCGTCGCTGATATCGAAGCGGCCGGAGAACTGCCCCGCGATCCAGTCGGCCTGATGCAGCACCGCGGCGACGCCGGGCAGGCGCTGGAACGACAGCGCCTTGGCGAGACCGGACGTTGGCCCAAGTGCTGCGCTCGTTGCCGGCGCCTCGCGCGCGATCACGGCGAGGATCGCGTCGTCGTCGACTTTGTCGTTGTACATCAGCGGCTCGACCAGCGGCCGCCCGGCGCCGTCGACCGGCAGCAACGTGCCCGAAGTGCCGTCGACGGCAATCGACCGGACCGCCGCGCGATCGATGCCTGAAAGCAGTTCCGTCAGCGCCGCGCCGACCGCTGACCACCACACCGAGGGGTCGCGGGCATCCTGGCCAAATCTGTCGAGTGGAACGGCGGAACGCGCGGCTATCGAAAAGTCCGGCCGCATAGCGACGGCGCGCGCACCTGATGTGCCGATATCGATGCCGATCGAAAGCTGGTCGATTGAACGCGCCATGTCAGCCGCCGGCGGCATTGAGTTTCTGGCGATACTGCTCGGCGTCCCAGTTGATCAGTTCATCATTCTCCGCGGCGGTCAGATAGTTCAGCTTCGCCGCGACGTCGACCCGCGCCGTCACGTCGGCGAGGCAGCGTTGCATGGCATCGGCGCCGGCACTGGCGTCGCCGCGCATCAGCACGCCAAGCCCGGGAAACAGGATTGCCGCGGGTGCCGTGCCGCACCGTTCGGTGACACGCTTCACATCCTCGCCGGGTCTAGCCACGACCGAACCCTGGCCGAGAAAGATGACGTGATCGGGATAGAGGCTGCCCCCTGAGGCCATGCGGCAGCTTTCAGGATCGATCGCGACGGCATGTGCTTCGGCATCCGCAGACAACCTGTAACCGGTGCGTCCGATGAGCGCCGTCAATGCAACAACGTTGGGCTCCGGCACCTCGCGCGGCGGCCGCGCCAGAAGTCCTGTGACGCGACGCAGCAGCGCCTCGGCTCCAGCGACGGTCTCGGCTGCGACGACCAGGCCGTGATTGGCAAGGATCAGCACATCGACCCCAGGCCGAAGGCGCTCGGCAATGCCCTGGGCAAGCGGCAGGCCCGGCCGGCGATAAGGAACATACGCCCATTCGATGCCATCCAGGCGCTTGGCGATTTGAGCCTCGCAGTCGGCCTGCACGGCAAGCGAAATGGTTTCGACGCAGTGGACATGCAGAACGACGCGCTGCGGCATCAGCGCATGAACTGTGGTCTCGATCGAGGGACGCAGCTTGCGGGCATTGAGCGCCTCGATGGCGAACGCCTGAGGCTGATCGGCGGCCGGGTCGCGCTGTTCGACAGCCTTAAGCAGCGGCGCGATCGCCACGGGCACCATGATGTCCTCGGCGAGCGCATTCTTCAACCAGGTACCGGAAGCCTTGATCCAGAGTGTGTCGCCGGCCTTCAGCGAAGTGTTGCCGCCGGCGGCCTGGGTCAAATGCGGGTCGCGCCCGATGCTGGCCGAAAGCGACCGCAAAGCAGCCAATTCCTGCGCATCCGCATAGTTTGCCATCGAAATTCCTCCACAAACCGGCCGCGTGGCCACGGCTTTGGATGTTGACGCTGGTATCGCAGATGCGAGTAAGTTACGTCAATAGTGATCTTATCTCGTCAAATCGAGCTTGCAATCTGATACACCTTGAGTAAGTTGCACCAATTGCCGTGGCAAAATGGCATTTCGGGAGGGTATCCGTTGAGCGACTCCGGCCGCCAGCGTCAGATCGTCGAGTTGTTGCGGGATCGCCCCTTCGCCTCGGTGCGCGAGCTGCAGGAGCGGCTCGGCGTGTCGGCTGCGACGGTGCGGCGCGACATCGACAAGATCGATGAGGCCGGTGAAGCACGGAAGGTCTACGGCGGCATCTCGGCGCTCGATGGCGCCTCGCAGGCGGGCGTCGCCTATGCCAGGCCCTATGACGAGAACCGCGATCTCGCGGTCGAGGCCAAGCGGCAGATCGCCGCTCTCGCCGCGACCATGGTGCGCGATGGCGACGCCGTCATCGTGCATGGCGGTTCGACCTGTTTCCATCTCGGGGCCAAGCTCGCCGACCGCAACATCCGGCTCTATACCAACTCGATGCCGCTCGTGGCCTATCTGAGCGACCACGGCCATTGCAGCCTGACCGTTGCCGGGGGTGAGCTTCATCGCGAGCCGGGCATCATCCATTCGCTCACTCAGGCCGTGCCGTTCTATGCGTCGAAGTTTTTTCTTGGCGCGCAAGGCATCGGCCAGGAGGGCCTGCTGGAATCGCATCCGCTGCTGGTCCGCTCCATCGTCGAACTCAGCCTATGCGCCGACCAGATCGTGGTGCTGGCCGACAGCCGCAAACTGTCGATCCACGCGCGCAACGTCGCGCTGCCTTTGTCCCGCATCGGCACTCTGGTCACCGATGACGGCCTGTCCGACGCTGACGCGCGCATGCTGGAAGACGCCGGCGTCATGGTGCGGATCGCCTCTGCCTCGGGAGCCATCCAATGAAGGTGGCTGTCCTCGACTTCGGCAAGACCAACTCGAAGCTATTCGTCTTCGGCCAGGACGGGCAGATTCTCGACGAGCGCCGGACCCAGCCGAGCTGGACGCGCAAAGGCGGCTTCAGCGTGCTCGACGAGACAGCGCTTCACGATTGGGCGGCTCGCGCCGTCGACGACGCGGTCGACAATCATGGCATAGAGGGCTTGATGGTTTCGGGCCATGGCTGCACCTTTGCGTTGGTTGACGATGCGGCGCTGACGCATCCGATCCTCGACTACGAGCAGGAACCGCCGGCTGAGATTGCCGCGCAGATCGATCGCCGCATTCCGGATTTTGCCGAGACCTTCTCGCCGCATCTGCCGCTCGGCTTCAACTATGGCCGCCACATGCTGTGGCTGAAGGCAGTGCAGCCCGGCGCGTTCGCTGCGGCAAAGTCGATCCTCGGCTATCCGCAGTACTGGAGCTGGCGCTTTGGCGGCCGGGCGGTCTCGGAAGTGTCGTATCTGGGCTGTCACTCGCATCTGTGGGCGCCGCGCAAGCGCGATTTCTCCTCGCTGGTCGACGCAGAGGGATGGCGCGGCCAGATGCCCGACTTCGAGCGTGCCGGCGCGGTCATCGGCGAGCAGCGCTTCGGCGAGGCGGCGTGGCCGATCGCCATCCACAACGGTGTCCATGACAGCAATGCGGCACTGTATGCCTATCGCCGGCAGGAGCTTGGCCCGGTCACTGTCGTCTCGACCGGCACCTGGGTCATCGTGCTCAACCCGGACTGCCCACTCGACGCGCTCGATCGCGACCGCGACATGCTGGTCAATGTCGATGTCGATGGTGGCCCGGTGCCCACCATCCGCTTCATGGGCGGGCGTGAATTCGCGACGATCAGCGCCGGCTGGCAAGGCGCAATCGACCGCTCCACGCTACAGCAGGTGATCGACGCCGGCATCATGGCGCTGCCCAGCTTCGCGCCAGGTGGGCCGATGCCTGGCCATCCCGGCGAACTGGTCGGGCGCGCACCCAACGCGGAGGAGCGCGCGGCCGTGGCGCTGCTCTATGTCGCGCTAATGGTCGATCTGTGTCTCGACCTGATCCATTCGAACAACACCGTGATCGTCGATGGCGGGCTGAACAGTGGTGGCCTGCTCGCCAGCCTGCTGGCGCAGCTGCGTCCCGGCCAGGCCTTCATGCAGGGCGCCACGCTGGAGGGCAGCGCCACCGGAGCGGCGGCTCTTGCGTTCGAGAGTGTTGGACGCGAGTTCGCCGCCGAGGCGCCGGAGCCTGTCCGTGCTTCAAGCTTCGCCGGGCTTGCCGGCTATCGCGACAGCTGGCGTAGTCTCGCCACCGACCGAGGCGTCGCTGATGCTGCAGCGGGAGGTGCACGATGACCGCCGCGGCCCGGATCGAAACAGTGAGCCAGCCGGTGCTGGAGATGCGGCATATCTCGAAGACGTTCGGTCCGATCCGCGCCTTACAGGATGTGTCGCTGACCGTCCACGCCGGCGAACTGCACGCGCTGATGGGCGAAAACGGCGCCGGCAAGTCGACGCTGATGAAGGTGCTGTCCGGCGCCTACCGGCCCGATACCGGCGGCGACATCCTGATCGACGGCATACCGGTCGCCACCGGCGACCCGATCAAGGCGCGCGCCAACGGCATTGCCGTCATCTATCAGGAGCTGTCGCTGGCGCCCAACCTGACGGTCGCGCAGAACATCTTCCTCGGCAACGAGCCGAGACGGTTCGGCATCGTCGACCGCGACCAGTGCAACCGGCGCGCCAACGAGATCATCGCGCGGCTCGGCGTCTCCTTCTCGGCGCGCGCCCTTGTCTCCAGCCTGTCGCTCGGCGAGCGCCAGATGGTCGAGATCGCCCGCGCGCTGTCGACCAGCGCGCGCATCATCGTCATGGACGAGCCGACGACGTCGCTGACCTCGCGCGAGACAGACAGGCTATTCGAGGTCATTGCAACGCTGAAGTCGCAAGGCATCGCCATCATCTACATCAGCCACCGCATGGAAGAGGTCTACCAGCTTGCCGACCGCGTCAGCGTGCTGCGCGACAGCGGCTATGTCGGCACGCTCGAGCGCGCCGATCTGAACGCCTCGCGTCTCGTCTCGATGATGGTCGGCCGTGACCTGTCCGCCTTCTACAAGAAGGATCACCGCCCGCCGGACAGCAAGCGCGCGATCGCGCTATCGGTGCAGGGTATGTCGGACGGCAATCTTTTGAAGAACTGCTCCTTCGACCTGCACAAGGGCGAAGTGCTGGCGCTGGCGGGCCTGGTCGGCTCGGGCCGCACCGAGCTCGCACGGCTGATCTTCGGCGCCGATAGGCACACATCAGGCACGCTGGAACTCGACGGCAAGCCGATAGCCATCGGCTCGCCGCGCGAGGCGCTGGATGCCGGCATTGCC
The DNA here is from genome assembly GCF_037162615.1 of Mesorhizobium sp. ISC15. Lineage (NCBI taxonomy): Bacteria > Pseudomonadati > Pseudomonadota > Alphaproteobacteria > Hyphomicrobiales > Phyllobacteriaceae > Mesorhizobium > Mesorhizobium sp. ISC15. The sequence continues at coordinate 332,235 of NZ_JAVSPX010000001.1, forward strand.
TATCTCACCGAAGACCGCAAGGAACTCGGCCTGTTCCTCGACATGTCGATTTCCGACAATATCAGCATGGGCGTGCTCGCAAGAGACGCGCAGGTTGGAGGCTTGCGCGACTTTGCGACGGCCGAAAGGCGCGCCGCCAAGGCCGTTTCCGACCTCTCCATCCGGACCAGGTCGGTGCAGGCCAATGCCGGCTCGCTGTCGGGTGGCAACCAGCAGAAGGTGCTGCTCGCCCGCCTGCTCGAAACCGAGCCGCGGGTCCTCATCCTCGACGAGCCGACCCGCGGCGTCGATGTCGGGGCGAAGTCGGAAATCTACCGGCTGATCGACGATCTCGCCAAGAAGGGCATCGCCATCCTGATGATCTCCAGCGAACTGCCGGAGGTGATCGGCGTCGCCGACCGCGTGCTGGTGATGCGCGACGGCACCATAGCAGGCGAGGTGACGGCATCCGAAGGCCAGCCGCTCAGTCAGGAAGCAATCATGGAACTTGCAACGGGGGCGGCCAAGCGATGACCGACAAGGCAACCGAGATAAGCGCGGGCGACCAGGCTGTCGGCAAGAACCGGCGGCTGCGCACCGCCTTCGCCGCGCTTGGCATGCTGCCGGTCCTGATCCTTTTGGCGGCCGGCTTCCAGTTCATGAACCCGCGCTTCCTGACCGAGACCAACCTGTTGATCGTCACCCAGCAGTCGTCGATCAACATCGTGCTTGCGGCCGGCATGACCTTCGTCATCCTGACCGGCGGCATCGATTTATCCGTCGGCGCCATCCTTGCCGCCTCCGCGATGGTGGCGGTGATGGTGTCGCTGGTGCCGGAATGGGGCATGCTCGGCGTGCCGGCGGCCATTCTGGTCGGCCTCGGCTTCGGCATCATCAACGGGCTGCTCGTCGCCTACATCAAGCTGCCGCCCTTCATCGTCACGCTGGGTTCCCTCACAGCTGTGCGCGGTGTCGCCCGCCTGCTCGGCCAGGACACCACGGTGTTCAACTCGGACCTGCCGTTCGACTTCATCGGCAACGGTTCGCTGTTCGGCATCCCCTGGCTGGTCATCATCGCTCTGTCGGTCGTGGTGCTGTCGTGGCTGGTGCTCAAACGCACCGTGCTCGGCACCTGGATCTATGCCGTCGGCGGCAATGCCGAGGCCGCCCGTCTCACCGGCATCAAGGTGCCGCTGGTGCTGCTCTTCGTCTATGGCGTTTCCGGCCTTCTGGCCGGCCTTGGCGGCGCCATGTCGGCGGCCCGGCTCTACGCCGCCAACGGGCTGCAGCTTGGGCAGTCCTACGAACTCGACGCCATCGCCGCGGTCATTCTCGGCGGCACCAGCTTCGTCGGCGGCGTCGGCTCGATCTGGGGCACGCTGATCGGCGGCCTGATCATCGCGGTGCTCTCCAACGGGCTCATATTGGCCGGTGTTTCGGACATCTGGCAGTACATCATCAAGGGATTGGTCATCATCGTGGCGGTCGCCCTCGACCGCTACAGGCTCCAGGCAGGAGCAAGAACGTGATTGACCTTAGTCGCCGGCGTCAACGACCCGGTTTCATGTAACGCACCGTGAGAGGCGCGGGGCATCAGGAGGAAAGAATGAAGACCATCGCTAAACTGCTCTGCGGCGTTGCCCTCGCGGCCGTCGCCATCGCACCGGCTTCGGCCAAGGATTTGAACAAGGTCGGCATCTCGGTCGGCCTGCTCGGCAACCCGTTCTTCGTCGCCACCATCAAGGGCATCGAAGACGCGGCCAAGAAGATCAACCCGAATGTCGAGGTGACGTCGGTGTCGGCCGACTACGACCTCAACAAGCAGGTCTCTCAGGTCGACTCGTTCATCGCTGCCGGCGTCGACGTGATCATGCTCAACGCCGTCGATGCCAAGGCGATCGCACCGGCGGTCAAGAAGGCGCAGGCGGCGGGCATCGTGGTTGCCGCGTTCGACGTTTCGGCGCCGGGCGCCGACGTCACCGTGATGACCAACAACGTCAAGGCCGGCGAAGCGGCCTGCCAGTATCTGGTCGACCATACCGGCGGCAAGGGCGACTATGTCATCCTGAATGGCCCGGCATCGTCGTCGATCCTGGAGCGGGTCAAGGGCTGCAAGGACGTTCTCGCGAAGCACCCGGATATCAAGATCCTCTCCGACGACCAGAATGCCGAAGGCTCGCGCGACGGCGGCCTGAAGGTGTTCCAGTCGCTGCTGACCCGCTTCGACAAGATCGACGCGGTGTTCGCCATCAACGATCCGACGGCGATCGGCGCCCAACTCGCGGCCAAGCAGCTCAACCGCTCGGAGTTCATCTTCACCGCGGTCGACGGTGCGCCCGACATCGAGAAGGAGCTGTCGTCCGGCACATCGATGATCAAGGCTTCGGCTTCGCAGGACCCCTATGTGATGGCTGGCCAGTCGCTGCAGATGGCGGCTGAAGTGCTCGCCGGCCAAAAACCGGCCGAGGCGACGGTGCTGCTCGACCCGCAGCTGATCACAGCCGAGAACCTGAAGGACTACAAGGGCTGGACCGCAGCCCGCTAAGCCTCCCAAGGCTGGTGCGGCCGGGATGACCGGCCGCACCGTTTTTTTGTTTGAGCATCGGATTCTCCCAAAACCGGTTTCCACTTTTGGGTCCGATGCTCCCGCGCAACCGGAGACGATTATGTCGCGCATTGGAATCCATTCTTTCGTCTGGTCGGCAAGCTCGGCGCAAGGCGACCTCGAACGGACGCTGGCCAACACCAAAGAGGCCGGCTTCGACCTGATCGAATTCTCCTATCTCGACCCTGCCAATGTCGACATTGGCGGGCTGGCCAAGCGCATCGCCGACCTCGATCTCGGCGTGGCGATCAGCATCGGACTGCCGGCCGACGGCGACATTTCGAGCGCCGACAAGACGATTGCCGCGCGCGGCGTCGAAATCCTCAATGATACCATTTCGCTCACCCGCGATCTGGGCGGTCAGAAGGTCGCCGGCATCCTCAGCACCGGCCATGGATTGCAGACGCAGGCGCCGACGCGCGATCAATGGAACCGCAGCGCCGGAACGCTCGCCAAGGTCGCGGAGACCGCCAAGGCCGCCAGCGTCACGCTCAACCTCGAGATCGTCAATCGCTTCGAGAGCAACCTGCTCAACACCGCGGCGCAAGGGTTGGCCTTCATCGAGGACACCGGCTCCGACAATATCTTCCTGCATCTCGACACCTTCCACATGAATATTGAGGAGGCCGATGTCGGACTGGCCATCCGCCACGCCGCGAAGAAGATCGGCTATGTCCATATCGGCGAGAGCCATCGCGGCTTCCTCGGCACCGGCAACATCGACTTTGCCGCGATCTTCGATGCGCTGACCGCAATCGGCTATGGCGATGATCTCAGCTTCGAATCCTTCTCGTCGGAAATCGTTGACGAGAACCTGTCGAAGAAGACCGCCATCTGGCGCAATCTGTGGGCCGACAATATGGAGCTGGCCCGGCATGCACGCCGCTTCATCGCCATCGGGCTGGAGACGTCACGGCGCAAGGCCGAGCTTGTATCGTCAAGCCATCGGCCATAGGGCGACTCGACACTGATCGACCACGCGTGGCGCTAGTTTGGAATTGTGGCCAGGTCGATCTCGGTAATATGCCAGCGACCCAAATTGGCCGTGTAGAGTTTATCGCCCTTGAACGCGATGTTGGTGGGGTGGGTGAGTGTCGTCGCAGCCGGATCCTCGATCAGCACTTCGAGGCCTCTATCCTTTCGCCAGCGATAGATCCGGCTTGGCTCGTAACATGAAATGAAAAGCGAGCCGTCGGGCGCAAAAGCCACTCCGTCCGGGACATTGTCGACGCCTTCGACGACGACACGCCAGGCCCCTGCCGCGCCGTCAGCCAGGATCGACACATAGCTGATGCGCGCCGCATTGCTTTCCACGACATAAAGCCCGCTGCCGTCCGGTGCCATCGCCATTCCATTGGCAAAGGCCATGGTTTCGCGGCACCACAGGCCGCCGTCGCCCCTCTTGAGGTCGTAGCGGAAGATGCCGGAGCGATTGTCTTCGCCTACGCTGTCCGACACGTAGAGACAACCTCGTGTCTCGTCGACGATCGGATAGTTCGGCACGCGGATGCCGGCCGAGGCGAAGCGTTCCATAAGACCCGTCCCGGCATTCCAGCGAAAGATCGCCGAATGCTTCAGATCGCAGGCGAAACAGTTTCCCGCGCTGTCGAAAGCGATGCCGAGCAGAAAACCTTCCGTGCCACCCATGCGCTCGACCGAGCCACCATCGGCGGAAAGCCGCAAGAGATCGCCGGTTTCGGTGCCGCACCAGATCGACCCGTCGCGGTGGACGGCCACGCCCTCCGGATGCGCGACGCGCGGACTGGTGAAGATGCCGTCGAAGAAGACCCGGGCGGCGGCCATTTCAAGCAACGGCTTTGCCATGGGAGCTTCAGCCTCCTGCGGTCTGCGCGGCGATGCAACGCTCGACCATGATGCGGTCGGCGGCGAGGATCTCGGCGATGAGCGCACCCCGCTCCTTGGCGCTGACGAATTCCAGGCGGCGCAGACCGAGGGGATCGATCCTGTTTCGCAGGACATCAAGCGTGTCGTTTGAGGGGAGCGAAATTTGCCGGCAGTCGGCATCGAATGACACGGGAAAACCAGTGGCATCACGGATCTGCTGCTGCGTGATATCAGGCATGGTTTCGATGACGATCAATTCCCGGCTCGACCGGTCGAGCCGAAAGACGCAGAGATCGGTGAACACCAGCGCCTCGCCGGTCCGATAGCCCATCGGCTCGCGTTCATTCTGGGTGAGTAAGCCGCGCGCCGAACTGGCGATCTCGACGTCGTCCACCAGCGACTGCACCGAATGGCGGGGAACGTAGAGCAAATAGTCGCGATGCATGTTGGCGACATCGGCCATGCCGCCCTGCCCGGGCAGCCGGATGAGGCCGCCGTCGCGCTTGCGCAGCGCGATAGTGTTGACGCGACCGCGTCGATCGACTTGCGCGGCGCCGACGATCTCATGGGTCACCGCGCCGGCCTGATAGTAGGTCGAGTAGGTGTCGTCGCCACCGGCATGCGCCACTGCCGTCTCACAATCGAGGCTTTCGATCAGCGACAGGATCATCGGGCTAGGCGCGATGTCGAGGTGGCCGCAACTCATCGTCGCGATGATCATGTCCGGCGCGTGCGTCGCCTTTGCCAGCCGGTAGGCCACGTTGGCCAGCGGCGACACCGCGCCGGCACTGGCAAAGCTCTCATTGTCGAGTTCGGCGGCGATGCGGGCTGCGATGATCTCGTCGACGGACGCTTTCTTTTCGCCGTGCACGAGCGCGGGCATCGCGATGACCGTTTCGGCGCGGACCTGCGCAGCGTCTTGAACCGGCTCCGGCACGCCTTCGGAAGGCAGGCGGAGAGTGTCCGCCAAAGGTGTTTCCCTGGCTGCGAACGCCCCCGACAACGCTTGATAATCGGTCACATAGAACGGCAGGCATGAGGCCGGATAAGCGCCGCCGGGCGCCAGCGCTATGGCCGAAACCTGATTGCGGGTGAGGATGCTCTGCCGGCCATCATGCCGTAGCGTCCCGACCGGAACGATTTCCTCGACAGTGACCAGCACCTGGCGTGCCGCGCCCGCCATCGCGAAGTCGAGCGCCCTTGGCCCGATGATCTGCACATTACCGCTCTCGTCCGCCCGCTGAGCGTGAACGACGAACGTATCGAGCCGCAGCGGCGGGATGAACCCGGTCTCGGTCCCGGCAACGGGATCGGGAGCGGCGAGCGCGCCCGGCACACGCGCGAGCATGTCCGAGCCCTGCGGAAGCTGGAACGGCATCGACGGCAGGTTCTGTTGCGCCGCCCGCAACGCCTGGATCATCGCCAGCGCCGTCCAGTCGCGAACGGGCACGGCATTCGTCTCGGCAGCCGCGCGGAACCGCGGCGGCAGGCCGAAAATGTCCAGGCTGGAAAAGCAGAGGTCGATTTCCGCTACCGCATCCGCTTCGAGAAGCAACTCGAGCGGCAGCCCACCGGCCCAGCACACGTAGCGCAAATCCTTGATATCCGAGCGGGCGATGGCGCGCAGCAAGGCGATCGGCAGCCGGGCGAAATGGTGGCCGCCGACGCCGATGACGTCGCCACTTCCAACCAAAGCAGCCAGCCCTTCGACATCGGTGAAGCGCGGCCGGTTCGGCTTGACCAGGGATATCATTGCGCAGCCTTCGCGCGCGCCGCGCTTTTCTCGGCGAACGCCTTCACTCGCTGCTGGCCGATCTCGCTGCGATAAAGCCCGCCCAGAATGTCGCGTTCCATGGCGAGGCCATCGGCCAAGTCGCCCGATACGGCATGCGCCGTCAACGCTTTCAGTCCCTCGATCGCTGCAGCCGGTTCGGCGGCGATCATCTCGGCGAGTTCCAGCGCCCGCGGCATCAGCCTTTCGACGTCGACGACCTCGTTGACCAGTCCAGCGTCGATGAATTCGGAAGCCGGCACGATGGCGCCGGTCATCAGCAGGAGATTGGCGCGGTTGCGGCCGAGTTTTTGGACGCTGCGCTGTGTGCCGCCGCCGCCGGGGATCAGTCCGAGTTTGATCTCCGGCAGGCCGAGTTTCGCGAACTGGTTGGCGATCACGATGTCGCAGCACAGCACCAGCTCCATGCCGCCGCCCAGCGCGAAGCCATTGACCGCGGCGATCACCGGCTTGCGGTTATTCTCGATCGCTGCATACATGCGCGTGCCGGCGGCCTGGAAGGCGTCGAACTCGGCAGCCGTCTGGGCGGCGTATTCCTTGATGTCGGCGCCAGCCATGAAGCCGCGTCCTTCGCCGGTCACAACGATCGCACCGACACCGTCATCCCCGGACAGCGCCTCGAAAACATCGATGATCTCGCCTTGCATCAGCTGGTTCATGGCGTTGAGCTGGTCGGCGCGCCGAAAAGTGACGACCGCGACGCGACCCGAGATTTCGACCGTAAGTGTCTGATAGACGGGCATCGTCAGGCAGCGTCCACGGTCATGTCGCCGGACGCTTCCAGGGCGGCGATCTCGTCCTTCGACAGGCCGAACTCGGCCAGGATCTCGCGGCCATGCTGGCCGACCAGCGGGGCTGGCCGTTCGATGGTTGCCGGCGTCTCGCTCATCTTGACGGCCGGCGCGACCACCTTCACCTTACCGCCGCGCGGATGATCATAGCTGGTGATCATGCCCATGTGCTTGACCTGCGGATCCTCCGCCGCGCGGCGGATATCCTTCACCTCGGCGCACCAGATGTCGACTGCCAGCAGCCGCGCCAGCAGATCCTGCGTCGCAAACTTCCTGGTCTCGGCATTGACCTTCTCGAACACCTCGTCGCGCTTGTCGAACAGCGTCTTCAGATCGTCGTAGACGGCAAGCTGCGGCGCCTCCAACGTCTGATACAGCGTCTTGAACGGGCTCATGGCGATCGACAAATAGCCGCCATCCTTCGTTTCGTAGATGCCGAATGGCGCCTGCATGCCGGGATGGCCTATACCAGAATTCGGGCGCACGAAATCCTCGCCGAGATTGAGCACGGCGACGTATTCCTGGTTGAGATGTGCAAGCAGGCCGGCCAGCAGATTGACCTCGATCTTCTGGCCCTTGCCGGTTTTCTCGCGATAGTAGAGCGCCGACAATATGCCGTAGACCATGTTCATCGCGCCGATCTGGTCGGCGAGACCAGCTCCCGCCGGAACAGGAGCCTGATCGCCGCGGCCGGTGTTGGAGATCAGACCGGACAGCCCCTGGATCAGCATGTCCTGGCCGGGACGCTCGACATAGGGGCCTTCCTCGCCATAGCCGGAGCCCGAGCAATAGATGATGCCGGGATTGATTGCCTTGAAGTCCTCGTAGCCGTAGCCGAGCTTGGCCAGCACGCCGGGGCGAAAATTCTGCACCACCACGTCGGCCTTCTTCGCCATGTCCATGACGATGGCGTGCACCTTGCGGCTCTTCAAATTGAGCGCGATGGAGCGCTTGTTACGGTTCCAGGCGAGGAAGTTCGGGCTCTCGGAACCGCCGACCCATTTGGCGAAGAAGGTCATGCTGCGGAACATGTCGCCAGCGCCGGCGCGCTCGATCTTGATGACGTCGGCGCCCATGTCGCCGAGCAGCTGCGTGGCGAACGGCCCTTGCAGCAGATGGCTGAAATCGAGGATGCGGACGCCTTCGAGGGCCTTGTTCATTTTATGTCTCGTTTCGTGTGTCAAAGCAGATCGGGAACATAGCGTGGCGCGGCGGTCAGCCCGCCATCGACGCGCAGGTCGGTGCCAGTGGTGAAGCCGGCGGCATCGGAGGCGAGATAGACGGCGGCTTCCGCCACTTCGGAAGGCTCGCCGATGCGGCCGAGCGGATGCATCTTCACCCACGCCTTGGCGAGATTGCCGCCGATCTCCTTGATTAGCTTGTCGTTCATCGGCGTGTTGATGGTGCCTGGCGAGATCGAGTTGAAGCGGATGTTGAGCGGGCCGAACTCGACCGCCATCTGGCGCGTCATCGCCATCACCGCGCCCTTGGCGCCGGCATAGGCGGTCCAGCCGTCGAGCCCGATATGCCCCTGCGCTGAGGCCATGTTGATGATCGAGCCCGATTTCTGCGCGATCATGTGCGGCAACGCGTATTTGCAGCCGCGAAAGACGCTGGTCAAATTGACCGCGATCAGGCGGTGCCATTGCTCTTCGGTCATCTCGTGGACCGGCATGCCGCCGATGGCGATGGCAGCGTTGTTGACCATGACGTCGAGATGGCCGGTCTTGCCGACGGCCGTGGCAATGACGTTGGCGATGTCGGCCTCTTTCGACACATCGCAATGCACGTAGTCGGCATCTTGGCCGGCCGCGCGCAGTTCCGCTGCGAAATGTTCACCCCTCTCGTCGGCGATGTCGCTCAGGAAAACATGCGCGCCTTCCCTTGCCATCGCCTCGGCAATCGCATGGCCGATGCCGTCGGCGGCACCCGTAATGACTGCGGTTTTCCCTTTGAGACGATCCATGTCAGCCTCCAATGATGCGCCGGCGCTTCGCTTCGTCGAAGGCGACTGCGGCGATGATGATCATGCCGGTGATGACCAGCTGCCACTCGGTCGGCAGGCCGAGCCCGCGCAGCCCGTTGGACAGGAACTGCAGGATCAGCACGCCCAGCGCCATGCCGGTCAGGCTGCCGATGCCGCCGGCAAGGCTCACCCCGCCGAGCACGGTGGCGGCAACGACCTGGAACTCGAAATTCAGCCCGGCCGTATGCTGCGCTGAGCCGACGCGGGCCGCCAGGATGATCCCGGCAACCGTCGCCAGCAGCGCGCTGATGATGAAGCAGATGAACTTGACGCGGCGCACGTCATAGCCGGCGAGCCGCGCCACTTCCGGATTGCCACCGACAGCATAGATCTGCCGTCCGAACGGCCGGTGCCGCATCATGTAGGCGAAGGCAGCAAGCAGGACGAGCGCAATCACCGCCGAATAGGGAACGACATTGAACAGGCGGCCATCCGACAGTGCAATGAAACTGTCGAGAGCGGCATCGTCGGGGATCGCCCGCTGGCCGGTATAAAGATACACCCCACCGCGCATGATGAACATCGTGCCCAGGGTCACGATCAGCGAGTTGATCCCGGCATAGGCGGTGAGATAGCCATTCACCACACCGATGATCAGCCCGAACAACAGCGCGCCACTGATGCCGAGCAGCAGGGAGTTCGTGTCGTTCATGATGATGATCAGCGGCAGCGCGATGGTCGCCAGCAGCGACCCGATCGAAATGTCGACCTCGCCTGACATGAAGACGATGGCGCAGCCGATGCCGGCGGTCAGCGCGAGGGACGCCTGCCCGAGCACGTTGGTCATGTTGCGCACGGAGAAGAAATTCTCGGCCGTGAAGGAAAAGAATGCGATCACCAGGATGAGGCAGAGGAGCAGCGCCAGTTCCTGTCGCGCGAGGAGTCGCGCCAGCATGGACGGCCCGGCTTTCATGGTGTCAGTGCTTGCCAGGCTCATCGCTTGCTCCCTTCGAAGGCGCCGGCCGGATGACAGGGAATGCTGCCGCGAAGCGTCATCGTCTTATCCGATCGCTGCATTGAGGATTTTCTCCTGCGTGGCGTCGTCGCGGGACATGATCGCGGTGAGCCGGCCTTCGCACATCACCGCGACACGGTCGGAAAGGCCCAGCAGCTCAGGCATTTCCGACGTCATCATGACGACCGCCAGGCCTTCGCCGGCGAGCCGGTCGATGAGCGCGAAGATCTCCGACTTGGCGCCGACATCGATACCGCGGGTCGGCTCGTCGACGACGATCACTTTCAGGCCCCGCATCAGCCAGCGCGAGATCAGCACCTTCTGCTGATTGCCGCCGGACAGATTCTTGATCTGCTGGAACAGGCTGGGGGTCTTGATGCGGAAGCGGTCGACATAGTCCTGCACCGCCTTGCGTTCCCCGACCTTGTCGATGAAGCCCATACGGGCGAAGGCGCCGAGCGAGGCGAGGCTGGCATTCTGGTAAACCGGCAATTCGCCCATCAGCCCTTCGCTCTTGCGGTCTTCGGTGAGCAGGCCGATGCCGAGCCGGACACCCGTATGCGTGTCGTGCGGCAGCAGGCGGTGACCGTCGACGGAAATCGTGCCGGAGGTGATCGGATCGAAGCCGACAATCGCCTTGGCAAGCTCGGTTCGGCCCGCTCCCATCAAGCCGAAGAAGCCGAGGACTTCGCCGGCGTGCGCCTCGAAGGACACGTCCTTCAGCTTTTTCGCCGTGCTGAGCCCTTGCACGGAAAGGGCAACCTTGCTGCCCGGCGCGCCGCGCTTGCGGGGAAACAGGCTTTCGATGCGCCGGCCGATCATGTCCTGGATCAGCGTGTCGTTGGTGTGCTCGCCGATCGGTCGGGTCGAGACGTGCCGACCGTCGCGCAGAACAGTGACGGTGTCGGCAATCTCGAAAACCTCGTCGAGCTTGTGGCTGACATAGAGCACCGCGATGCCGAGCGCGGCCAGCCGGCGGATGACGGTGAACAGCAGCGAAATCTCGTTTGGCGTCAGCGAGGACGTCGGCTCGTCCATGACCACGACGCGGGCTTCGTGGGCGAGCGCGCGGGCGATCTCGACCATCTGCTGCTGGCTGACCGGCAGCGATCCCGTCCGCGCCGCCGGATCGACGTTGAAGCCGATGCGGTTGAACAGCGCGGCGGAATCGGCGCGGATTTTCCTCCAGTCGATCGAGCCGCCTTTGCCGGTCGGATAACCTTCGAGGAAGATGTTCTCGGCCACGGTGAATTCGGAGATCAGCGCGATCTCCTGGAACACGACCTTGATGCCCTCTTTCAGGCTGTCGCGCGGCGACTTGATGTCTAGCTCGCGACCGTGCATGCGGATGGTGCCGGCATCCTTGCCGTAGACCCCGGCCATGATCTTGATGAGCGTCGACTTGCCGGCGCCGTTCTCACCCATCAAGGCGTGGATCTTGCCGGGCTCTAGGGTGAGGTCGACATTGTCCAGCGCCACCACACCCGGAAAGCGTTTATCGATGCCGCGCATCTCAAGCGCCGGCATGCTTTTGTCGACGGCCGCGCCTTCGCCGGGGTGAAGGAAATCAACGGACATTGGCTCTGTTCCGGATGATGTCGAGATAGGTTGCCAGAATGATGACCACGCCGGGCACCACCATCTGCAGGTCCTGGTTCCAGCCCAGGATGATGATGCCGTTGTCGATCACCTTCAGCACCAGAACGCCGAGCAGCGTGCCGAACAGCGATCCGTGCCCGCCGAGCAGGCTGGTGCCGCCGAGGATGACAGCGGCGATCACCGTCAGCTCGAAGCCGCGTCCGGCGGTCGGCTGGCCCGCATTCATCAGCGACGACAGGATCATGCCGGCAACCCCGACGCACAGGCCGGTGACGACGAAGGCGAACAATTTCAGGCGTTGCGAGCGTACACCGGAAAGGCGAACCGCACGCTCATTGGCACCGACCGCATAGAGGTAACGGCCAAGCGTGGTGAAGCGCAGCGTCACGGCCGCGATGGCGAAGATACCCACCGCTATGACGACGGGCAGCGGTATCGCGCCGATATAGCCGGCTCCGAGATCGGTGAAGCTGACCAGCCGGTGATGGTTCTGCACCGCCTCGCGGGTGAACAGATAGACGCCGCCCTGCAGCATCATCATCGTGCCGATGGTGGCGATCAGCGAGTTCACCTTGAGCCTGGTGACGACCAGCCCGTTGAACAGGCCGACCCCGCCGGCAAAGGCGAGCGCTGCCAGCAGGCCGAGCACGAGGCTGTGCGTCGAGTTGAGCACCGCCATGCCGATACAGCCGACGAAGGCGAGCGACGCCCCGACCGAGAGATCGACCTCAGCGGTGATGATCAGCATGGTCATGCCCGAGGCGACGATCAGCACCAGCGCGCATTGGCGCAGGATGGCGATGATATTGGCCTCGGAATAGAACTGTGGCGCCGCGATCGAGATGGCGATGCAGAGCACGGCCAGAATAATCCCCAGCACGAGCTGGCTGCTGCCCAGCAACTGGCCGCCGATGAAACGCCTTGGCGCGGAAGATTGCGTAAGCTCGCTCATTTCCATTTCATTTCCGGGGCGGCATCGGGGTGCCGTCGCCATTTGGAAACCTGCCTAAACCGGGCGGTTGACCTGTTTTGCCGTCGCCATCCGATCCGCTGCCCTTCCCGCCGAGCGGGAAGGGCGATTTTGGGATCCTACTTCTTCAGGTCGGCGGAGGTTTTCATGCACTTTTCCGGCGGCTGAAGCGCGTTGACGGCATCCCATTTGATCGTCCGGACAGTGCCGTCGTAATCGTAGTACTTCTTCCAATCGTCGCCGTTCATCGGCGCGGTCGGGCTGACGATGTGCTCGGGCACCTCTTCGCCGTTGAACAGCTTCACTGCGGCATCGATGGCGGTGTAGCCTTCCTTTTCCGGGAACATCGCGGCTTCGATGCGGTAGGACGGCTCGTTCTGTATCGCATTGATGAAGGCAAGGCCCTCGCCGCCCGTGCCGACCGTCAACAAATTATCCTGCGACTTGCCGGCCGCTTTCCAGGCCTGCAGGCCGCCCAGCGACGAGGAATCGTTGATGCCATAGATGATGTTGATGTCGGCGTTCTTGGCAAGTGCCGCCGAAGACACTTCGAGCGCGCGGTCAGGATTGCCGCCGCCATCGAGATCGTGGACCATGACCGCGTCAGGGATGATGGTCTTCAGGCCGTCCATGAAGCCTTGCGAACGCAGGACGGTGGCAGACAGGAGCGGCAGGCCGACATTCATCACCTGGGCTTTGCCGCCGAGCTTTTCCTTGGCGTATTTGCCGGCTTCGACGCCAGCCGTGTAGCCGGTATCATAGTCGCAGATCGCGACCATGGTCGTCATGCCCTTGACCGGATTGCCTTCCAGAACGACGGGGACGTCATTGGATTTCGCCTGGCGCAGCAGCGGCACGACGCCCTCTTCGTTGACAGGCGTGACAATCAGCACGTCGACGCCCTTGGCCATGAAGTCTTCCGCGGCAGAAACCTGCTTGGCGATGTCGAGATTGGCGTCCTGCACCTCGAGCTCGATGCCGAGTTCCTTGGCGCGAGACTGCATGCCCTTGATGACATTCTGATACCACTCATGGGTGGCGTAGTTGGTGACGTAGCCGATGCGCTTCGGCATGTTTTCGGCCTGCGCGGCAGCGGCGCTCAGGGCCAGCGCGGCCGCCGAGGCAAACAGGATTGATTTGGACCAATTCATCTTCTTCTCCCTATTTATCATCTTTTTAGTTGCTGAACGGATAGTCCCGCCGTTCCGGGTCGGCACGTGACGAAGCGATGATTTCACCTGCGCCCAGCGCCGCCGATATCGTCTCGGCTGCCGCTTTCGCCCGTTCGAAGATGGTTTCGCGATCGAAGCGCGCGGCTTTCTGCGGTAGGAACGGGACTGTGAGCGCGGCAATGACCGCGCCGGTGTGATCGCGCACCGGCATTGAGACGTTGGTGCAGGCCTCGACGGCCAACGAGGGGCGCATCTCATAGCCGAGCCTTGCGACCTCGTTCAGCCGCGCTTCGATTTCGGCCCGCGTACCCTGCCCCTCGCCGGCAGCCACGATTCGCTCGACGATGCGGTCGCGCTCGGCCTGGTTCGAATGTGCGAGCAGCACTGCGCCGGAGCTCGTTTCGAGGATCGGGAAATGCGAGCCGAGCGCGACCGAGTAGCGCATCGGCAAAGGCGAATCGATCTGCAACACCACCAGCGCGCTCTCGCCTTCGCGAACAACCAGATGGCAGCTTTGATCGGTATTGGCCGAGAGCTCGCGCATCACTGGCAGGGCGCATTCGACCAACCGGTTTACCGGCGGATGCATATGCGCCAGCTCGAACAGCTTTAGCGAAAGGCGGAAGCGGTCGGATTGCGTCCGGAAGATGTAGCCGCGCTTCTCCAGCAGAAGCAGGATGCGGTATATCTCATGGATGGAACGCCCCAGGCCGGCGGCGATCTCGGTCTGGGTCAGCGGCTCGGCACTGGACGCCATGAACTCGAGAACGTCGAGCGCCTTTTCCACCGCCGGCACGCGATATCCGTTGCGGCCGCTTTCGCCTTCTTCGACGATCTGGGCTATGTCGGCGGCCATTATGCGACGCTCCGTTCCGGTTGGCCTCGTCTGGTCTCGCGGTAGAGGCGGTTCAGCCGATCCGCGAGTTCGGTCGCGGGCATGCCGCCGGCGATGGCAGCGGCCGCATGCGGAGCGCATTCGCGGAAAAAGGTGATGAAGCCCGGATGCGTTGGGCGCAGGTAGGACGCTTCGATCGTCGCAAGCGTCGAGCTGAAGAAATTGCCGGAAAGATCGTTGACTTCGGCGTCCTTCCACGCCGCCAGCGATCCCGGCTGTCCGCCCGACCTCACACAATCACCCCGCTGATACTCGGGCGAACACAGGAAAAGCGCGTAGTCGATCGCCGCCTGCTTTTGCTTCGACCGGGCGCTGACGCCGATACCGGCGCCGCCGAGCAAGGCGCCAGCGGATCGCGGGGTCGGCACATCGGCGAAACGCAGATACGGCCTGTCGGCCTTCGAGGCATAGTTCACATAGCCGAAGGCGAACGGCACATAGACCACATCGTCATGCGCGATCATGTGGTCATAGCAGCGGATCGGATTCCATTTCGACGAATTCGGATGCGACAACTCGACAAGCTGACGCAACTGCGTGACAGCCTGCTCGACCCTGTCCCTTGCAATGAATTCCTCGCCGTTTTCCTGCGGATGGCCGAGGGTCAAGAGCAGGCACATGGCGTCCGTCGGCACGAACGGCAGGCCAAGCCACTTGCCGTCCTTGCGCACGCGACGGCCAAGCTCCAGCACCTCTTCATGAGTAGTGGGCACCGCTGCGTAGCGCTCCAGGAGATCCGGGCGATAGGAGGCGACCTGGCAGGCGGCATCGATCGGCAGTGCCCACTGGCGGCCGTTCCGTGCATAGGATCGCCAGGACGCGCCGACCGAGTCGTGCTCGAAGAAGCGGCGCTGCTCCACCGACAAATAGCCGTCGAACGGCACCATCAACTCGCCGTCGGCGATGTCGCCGATAAAGGGATGATCGAATACGATCAGATCGTAGGTGCCTAGCACCGGACCAAGCACGCCCTCGCCGAACTCGTAGAGGCTGCGGCGGTCCCATTCGATTTCCAGACCGGGATTGTCGGAGCAGTACGTCTCGATGCTGGCGTCGAGCGGACCCCAGCAGCGTCGATGATCCCACGCCAGACCGCGCAGCCTTGTCATTCCTGAAAAATTCCTCCCGAACCGGGCGCTAGCCCGATCCGAGATTACTAGCAGGTATTTTTACCTGCGCAAGATATTTTCACATAGGAAAACTACGTTTGGGCTTCCTGTTTGGCGATCTCAGGCCAGCCCAAAACGCTCCACGGCGCGCATGATGCCACGCAGCTCGGCGAGGCCCTTCAGGCGGCCGATCAATGAGTAGCCGGGATTGATCTTGGTCTTGCCGATATCGTCGGCGAGCAAATGGCCATGATCGGGACGCATCGGAATCCGCCAGTCGGCGCGACCTTCCCTGCGACGGCGCGTCTCTTCCTGCATCAAAGCGAGGATGACATGCGCCATGTCGGTGCCGCCCTCCAGATGCTCGGCCTCGTAGAAGGAGCCGTCATCCTCGATGGTTACATTGCGCAGATGGACGAAATGGATCCGGTCGGCGAATTCCCTGACCATGCCGACAATGTCGTTGTCGGCGCGCGTGCCATAGGAGCCGGTGCAGAACGTCAGCCCATTGGCCGGGCTGTCGACGGCGTTAAGGATGAAACGCGCGTCCTCGGCGGTCGAAACGATCCGTGGCAAGCCATAGAGCGAGAACGGCGGGTCGTCGGGATGGATGCACATGCGCACTCCCTCCTGCTCGGCCACCGGAATGATCTCGCGCAAAAACCAGGCAAGATTGTCGCGCAACTCCTTCGGCCCGATCGAGTCATATTCCGCCAATGCCTCGCGAAAGCTTTCGCGATTATAGCTGCGCTCGGTCGCCGGCAGGCCGGCAATGAGATTGCGCTCTATCCTGTCGATCTGCTCGTCGCTCAGTTCCTTCAGTCGCGATTCCGCCTCGGCGATACGGGCGGCGCTGTAGCCGGCCTCGGCATTCCTGCGCTTCAGCACAAACAGGTCATAGGCGGCGAAATCGATCGCATCGAAACGCAGCGCATAACCCGTTGTCGGAAGCCGATAGGCCAGATCCGTGCGGGTCCAGTCGACCACGGGCATGAAATTGTAGCAGATCGTCGCAATGCCGGCCTTGGCGAGCGCACGGATCGTGTCCTTGTAGAAGCCGACATAGCGAAGCCGTTCCGCCGAGCCGATCTTGATCGAGTTGTGAACGGGAATGCTCTCGACGACCGACCAGGTCAGCCCTGCCGCCTCGATGATCCGCTTCCGCTCCAAAATGCTGTCGAGCGGCCAGGCACGCCCGTCATATATGTCGTGCAGGGCCGTCACCACGCCTGTCGCACCTGCCTGCTTAACATGATCGAGCGTCACCGGATCGTCCGGTCCATACCAGCGCCAGCACTGTTCCATTGAGACTTTCCCTTTGCGATAAAAACAGAACAGAAAGGTATTGTTGGGCCACAATGGAAGTCAAACTAAAGCCGGCTTCCGACGACCAATGAAGGAGTTTTCCGCAATGAAGGATTTCGACGGCAAGATCGCTCTGGTGACGGGGACGACCGGGATCGGCCTGGCAACTGCCAGACGTCTCGCGGCAGGGGGTGCTGCGATCATCGCTTGCGGCATCGACCGCGCGGCCAACGCGGCGATGACGGCGGAACTGGACAGCTCCGGCGCCGAGGCGCTGGTCATGGCCGTCGACGTGTCGGTGCCGGATCAGGTTCGCGACGCGGTCGCGGCCGGTGTCGAGCGGTTCGGCGGCCTCGATATCATCGTCAATTCCGCGGCGGTCCATCCATATGGAACCGCTACCAGCACCGATTTCGACACCTGGAACCAGGCGATGTCAGTCAATGTCGGCTCGATCTACCTGACCGCGCATTTCGGCATCCCGGAAATGATCAAGCGGGGCGGCGGCGCCATTGTCAACGTGGCTTCGGTGCAGGGCTTTGCCTGCCAGCAGAACGTCGCCGCCTATGCCACGACCAAGGGTGCCATCCACACATTGACGCGCTCTCTGGCGCTCAACTACGCACGCTCCGGCATTCGCGTCAACTCCGTCAGCCCTGGCTCGATCCGCTCGCCAATCCTGGAAAAGGCGGCGCGCGGCGAGAATGGCACCGATGCCGATGTCGAGGCGGCCTACAGGCGCTTCGGCGAAGCCCACCCCATCGGACGCATCGGCGAGCCGGAGGAAGTGGCGGAACTCATCGCCTTTCTGTGTTCGTCGAAAGCCGGGTTCTGCACTGGTGCGGACTACAAGATCGATGGCGGCCTGACGGCCGGCATCGGCGTGAAGTAGAACAGGAAGATCGCCCCGGCCCTACCCAGAGACGCTGACATCAGACAACTTTCGAAGCACTGACGGCGAACCAATGGCGCGTAACATGCGCGAGTTTGCATAGTGCACTTGCAGCCGAGTCAACCGTCTGATTCCCTTAGGCACGCTGGGCTGTCCTGATTCGCTCACTGTCCAAAGTCTTGCAGTGCGTCGGGAACAAGCCTTCCACCGACCCCTGCGCTTGCGCATTCAACGGGAGAGACGGCAAATGAACACTGCAACGAGGCCGGTAATCTCCGAGATGAGGCCCAAAATATCCGTCATCGGAGTTGGCGGCGGTGGCGGCAATGCCATCAACAACATGATCGCCGAAGGCTTGCAGGGCACCGAATTTATCGTTGCCAACACCGATGCTCAGGCGCTCACCATGTCGAAGGCAACGCGGCTGATCCAATTGGGAGCTCACGTGACGGAGGGCCTGGGTGCAGGATCGCTGCCCGAAGTTGGCCATGCCGCTGCCGTGGAATCGATCGACGAAATCATGGACCATCTCGCGGGAACGCATATGTGTTTCGTGACCGCAGGCATGGGAGGCGGAACTGGAACCGGTGCGGCACCGGTCATAGCGCAGGCCGCGCGCAACGCGGGAATACTGACGGTGGCCGTCGTCACCAAGCCGTTCGTGTTCGAAGGGAACCGTCGAATGCATGCGGCCAATGAGGGCATCGAGCGGCTCCGCGAGAGCGCCGATACCGTCATCGTCATCCCGAACCAGAACCTCTTCAGGATCGCCGATGCCAAGACGACGTTCGCGGACGCGTTCGCCATGGCGGACCGTGTCCTCTACGCGGGCGTCGGCTGCATCACCGATCTCATCGTCAAGGAAGGGCTGATCAATCTCGACTTCGCCGATGTGAAGTCGGTGATGCGCGATATGGGTCGCGCGATGATGGGCACCGGCGAAGCCACCGGGGAGGACCGCGCCAGGAAGGCGGCCGAGGCGGCAATCGCAAACCCGCTTCTCGACGAAGCGTCGATGATGGGCGCCAAGGGCGTCCTTGTCTCGATATCGGGCGGCACTGATATGACGCTGTTCGAGGTCGACGAAGCTGCCACCCGCATACGCGAGGAGGTCGACGCCGACGCCGATATCATCGTCGGCGCCATTTTCGACAAGGCGCTCGCCGGAAAATTCAGGGTGTCGGTCGTTGCGACGGGATTGCGGCGAGGGCTTGAGATACCGCTGATGGCGGGGTCGGAAAACCGTGTGAATTGAGCAACGCCCTTATGGCGGCACCGCGGCAGGTTTCGACTGAGGGTCCGCGGCTCTGAGACCGCCGACGGACGGCAGACGGGCGGGCTTGCCCAAACCGCAATTGTTGCGGCATGAGCTGCGGTTTAGATTGTCGATTCTGTCTGCGCGACTCTACCGTTGAATTGGAACGCCTGCTCAGCGCTCATGCCCCGGCCGCGTGAACAGGGTCTCGACCGTGCCGGGCCGCAAACGCAAAACGGCCCGCGTGAAGCGGGCCGTTTTTGATTTGGTTGCGGGGACAGGATTTGAACCTGTGACCTTCAGGTTATGAGCCTGACGAGCTACCGGGCTGCTCCACCCCGCGTCAACTTAACGGCGAATGCCGGCCGGGCAGCCCGGACTTGTTGGTTTGTCCGTCCTCAAGGCCTTGGCCTTTGTGGGCGGACGGGTGCTGCTCCACCCCGCGTCAACTTTTGAAACAAGTCAGCGCTTAGTTGGTTCCGCCAAATGAAAGGGCCGCTTGCGCGGCCCGGGCTCCCGTATGGCGGGCCTGTTTTGTAAGGAGAAGATTTTTTCAACGTGCGTTTTGCAGACCTGGCAGCGACCTACTCTCCCGCGTCTTGAGACGAAGTACCATCAGCGCTGGAGCGTTTCACGGCCGAGTTCGGAATGGGATCGGGTGCAGCCGCTCCGCCATAACCACCAGGTCGGCAAAGCGCACGTTGCTCGAGAAGCTGTTTTCTGTGCCAAGGCGACATTGCAGTTCGTTACGGGCGAAGCCCGCAAGTGCGACTGCACGTCGCCGGTCGTCCGGCGCCCTCGCGGAGCATAGGCCCGTAAGGGCCGCTCATGCGTGAGCGCTGGTAAGACCATCGTGTCAGGCGACAATCCTTCAGATTGCGCCGAGATGGGCATAAGGAATGAGAACGATCAAGCCGATCGAACTATTAGTACCGGTAAGCTTCAAGCGTTGCCGCTCTTCCACACCCGGCCTATCAACGTGGTCGTCTTCCACGGTTCTCAGGGAATACTCGTTTTAAGGTGGGTTTCCCGCTTAGATGCCTTCAGCGGTTATCCCGTCCGGATATAGCTACCCTGCTATGCGGCTGGCGCCACAACAGGTCCACCAGAGATCCGTCCATCCCGGTCCTCTCGTACTAGGGACAGATCCTTTCAATATTCCTACACCCACGGCAGATAGGGACCGAACTGTCTCACGACGTTCTGAACCCAACTCACGTACCGCTTTAAATGGCGAACAGCCATACCCTTGGGACCTGCTCCAGCCCCAGGATGCGATGAGTCGACATCGAGGTGCCAAACAACCCCGTCGATATGGACTCTTGGGGGTCATCAGCCTGTTATCCCCGGCGTACCTTTTATCCGTTGAGCGATGGCCCTTCCACGCGGGACCACCGGATCACTATGACCGACTTTCGTCTCTGCTCGACTTGTCAGTCTCGCAGTCAGGCAGGCTTATGCCATTGCACTCAGCGAACGATTTCCGACCGTTCTGAGCCCACCATCGCGCGCCTCCGTTACTCTTTAGGAGGCGACCGCCCCAGTCAAACTACCCACCATACATTGTCCCGGACCCGGATAACGGGCCGCGGTTAGACATCCATAGTGATAAGGGTGGTATTTCAAGGGTGGCTCCACCTGAGCTGGCGCCCAGGTTTCAAAGCCTACCACCTATCCTACACATGCCACTACGAATGCCAATGTAAAGCTATAGTAAAGGTGCACGGGGTCTTTCCGTCTAACCGCAGGAACCCCGCATCTTCACGGGGAATTCAATTTCACTGAGTCTATGCTGGAGACAGCGGGGAAGTCGTTACGCCATTCGTGCAGGTCGGAACTTACCCGACAAGGAATTTCGCTACCTTAGGACCGTTATAGTTACGGCCGCCGTTTACTGGGGCTTCGATTCAGAGCTTGCACCCCTCCTCTTAACCTTCCAGCACCGGGCAGGCGTCAGACCCTATACGTCGTCTTGCGACTTCGCAGAGCCCTGTGTTTTTGATAAACAGTCGCTACCCCCTGGTCTGTGCCACCCTCCTCCACTTGCGTGGAAAAGGGTCACGCTTCTTCCGAAGTTACGCGTGCAATTTGCCGAGTTCCTTCAGCATAGTTCTCTCAAGCGCCTTGGTATACTCTACCAGTCCACCAGTGTCGGTTTCGGGTACGGTCTATAAGGAGGAGCTATTTCCTGGAACCACGCAGCAGCCCTTTCAATCCGATAAGATTGGACTACCTCAATGATCCGTCACTTCCTCCAGGCCCACGAATATTAACGTGGTTCCCATCGTCTACGCATTTCTGCCTCGACTTAGGGGCCGGCTAACCCTGCTCAGATTAGCTTTAAGCAGGAACCCTTGGACTTTCGGCGGGGGAGTCTCTCACTCCCCTTACGTTACTCATGTCAGCATTCGCACTTCTGATACCTCCACCACCCCTCACGGGTATGGCTTCATCAGCTTACAGAACGCTCCGCTACCGCTTGCATTGCTGCAAACCCTAAGCTTCGGTGTATGGCTTGAGCCCCGTTACATTTTCGGCGCAAAGACCCTTATTTAGACCAGTGAGCTGTTACGCTTTCTTTAAATGATGGCTGCTTCTAAGCCAACATCCTGGTTGTTTTGGGATCCTCACATCCTTTCCCACTTAGCCATAACTTGGGGACCTTAGCTGTAGGTCAGGGTTGTTTCCCTTTTCACGACGGACGTTAGCACCCGCCGTGTGTCTGCCGACTAGTACTCCCAGGTATTCGGAGTTTGGTTAGGTTTGGTAATCCGGTGAGGACCCCTAGCCCATCCAGTGCTCTACCCCCTGGGGTATTCGGTCGACGCTCTACCTAAATAGATTTCGCGGAGAACCAGCTATTTCCGAGTTTGATTGGCCTTTCACCCCTAGCCACAAGTCATCCCGAACTATTGCAACAGTTATGGGTTCGGTCCTCCAGTAAGTGTTACCTTACCTTCAACCTGCTCATGGCTAGATCACTCGGTTTCGGGTCTAATGCGACGAACTGAACGCCCTGTTCAGACTCGCTTTCGCTGCGCCTACACCTAGCGGTTTAAGCTTGCTCGTCACACTAAGTCGCTGACCCATTATACAAAAGGTACGTGGTCACCCAGGACGAACCTTGGACTCCCACTGTTTGTAGGCAATCGGTTTCAGGTACTCTTTCACTCCCCTTGTCGGGGTGCTTTTCACCTTTCCCTCACGGTACTAGTTCGCTATCGGTCATGCACGAGTACTTAGGCTTGGAGGGTGGTCCCCCCAATTTCAGACAGGATTTCACGTGTCCCGCCTTACTCGAGGACGATGATTTGCATTACGCGTACGGGGCTGTCACCCACTATGGCCCTACTTTCCAGAAGGTTCCGCTTGTCTCATCATCGCCACTGGCCTGGTCCGGGTTCGCTCGCCACTACTGCCGGAGTCTCGGTTGATGTCCTTTCCTACGGGTACTTAGATGTTTCAGTTCCCCGCGTTCGCCACTTTACCCCTATTTTATTCAGGGTAAGTTACCTATTATCGATACTTGGAAACCACAGCAGCAGGTTGCCCTGCTACTCTGATTTTCCAAGCACC
>NZ_JAVSPX010000001.1:6257500-6847461 GCF_037162615.1 Mesorhizobium sp. ISC15
TCTCAAAATGAGAGACAATCCGAATTTGCTGGAGGCCCCATATGCTGCGCGACTTCAGCGATACGGTCGCTTTCGTAAAGGTGGTGCAGGAAGGGAGCTTCACAGCGGCAGCGCGCGTGCTCAAGGTGCCGAAGACACGGGTCAGCCGGAAGGTGCAGGAGCTGGAATCCAGACTGCACACACAATTGCTGAATCGGACAACGCGCAGCCTTAAGCTGACTGAAGCGGGAGCGGTTTATTTCCAGCACTGCGAGCGAGTGGTGAAGAATCTGGAGGATGCGGAGAACGCAGTGGCGGAGTTGCAGCAACATCCGCCCGGTGGCTTCGGATTACAGCCCCGTACTGGCTGGCAACTCGCGTCCTCGCGCCGCTGCTCACCGAGTTTCGCCGCTTCTATCCAGAGGTGCTCCCGCAATTGCTTCTTGGGCACGAGGTCGTCGACCTCGTCGCCAAGGACATCGACATCGCTTTCCGGCTCCAGGAAGGCACCCTCCCCGATTCCACGCTCACGGCTCGGCGGCTCGGCGCATTGCCGATGGGCATCTATGGAGCCCCGGCCTACCTGGAACGCGCAGGAACGCCACAGCGTCCTTCGGAGCTAGCGGAACATGCCTGTCTGTTGACAGAGTTCTATTTCAATCGTCCGGCAGTAGAATGGCCCCTATCGAGCGGCGGCGAGCGGTCCCAGTTCAAAGTACGAGCAGTGGCCGTCGCCAGCGATCCAGAGGCCCTTCACGGGTTCCTGCTGGAAGGAGTTGGCCTGTTCATGACCAACCATGTGCGCGTCAAGTCGGACGTTGCCGCTGGAAGACTGGTCCGCGTCCTGCCCGAGTGGGCAGGGCCCGAGCCGACCCTCTATGCGATCCGGCCAGGCGGCGGCGTTCAGCCCCCCAAGGTTAAAGCATTCTTGGACTTTCTCATTCCGCGGCTCGACTTGAAGAAGATTGATAGCAAAGGGAGCCACATCTGAAGCCGGCGGCAGCGGCCGATCCAATTTGACCCAAGCGTAGCCCTTATCAAGGTTACACCGATTTAATGTGCAAGCGAGTGGGAGAATTGCCATAAAGCTTTGATATCGACGAGTCATCCTGCGTGTCGGAGTGTGCCGTCGCGTCTACTTCACCTTGGGAGCCGTAGACGGTATATTTGCCAACCGGAGCGCCGATGGCCACCTGGAAACAGATCGTTTTTGCACTTGTGATCCTGGTCGCGGCCGCGGCCGCCTGGGTTCGCTTTTTTCCAGGCGCGCCGGATGTGCTGGCGCGCTGGGGCATCGACTGGGCTCATGCCGCAACGCCGCCAACGGGCGCCGTCGATAAGGTCGGGCAAGCAGGCAGCGGCAACGCCGCTGGCCAGAGGGTGACTATCGTCGCGTTGCCAGCGGCCGCGGCCATCATCAACGATCGCCTGCAGGCAATCGGCACTGGCCGCGCCAACGCCTCGGTGACGGTCAATCCCTACAGTTCCGGCCGCCTCGTTGAATTCGTGGTCGAGTCCGGCGCCCATGTCGAAAAAGGGCAGGTCATTGCCGCCCTCGATTCCGACACCGAGGTGATCGCACAGGACCGCGCCAAGGTTGCTTTGCAGGACGCGCAGGCCAAGCTCGTCCGGGTCAAATCGCTGCGCGCATCCAACGCCGCGACGGCGGTCGCCGTTGCCGATGCCGAAGTGGTGCTGGCCAATGCCAAGCTGGCGCTTCGCGATGCGGAACTGGCCCTGCAGCGCCGCTCGATCGTCGCGCCGATCGCCGGCGTCGTCGGCATCCTGCCGATATCAGCCGGCAATTATGTGACCAGCCAGTCGGCGGTCGCCACCCTCGACGACCGCTCCAGCATATTGGTCGAATTCTGGGTGCCGGAGCGCTTCGCCGCCGCCGTCAAGGTCGGCGTGCAATTGTCGGCGACGCCGATCGCCAATCCCAACAAAGCCTATACCGGAACGGTTGCCGCCATCGACAACCACATCGACGAAGCCAGCCGTACCCTTCTGGTCAAGGCAAAGATCGCCAATCCGGCCGATTCGCTGCGTGCAGGCATGTCCTTCCGGATCGCCATGAAATTCCCCGGCGACAGCTATCCAGCGGTCAGTCCGCTGGCGATCCAGTGGGGCTCTGATGGTGCCTATGTCTGGGCGATCGCGGACGGCAAAGCCAAGCGGGTGCCTGTGCGCATCATCCAGCGCAACACCGAAACCGTGCTGATCGACGCCCCGATCGTCAGCGGCGACATGGTGGTGACCGAAGGCACCCAGAGCGTCAGCGAAGGCGGCGAGGTCGCCATCGCCGGCGAAGAACAGCGCGCCGCGGACGCTGACGGCTGATGACCGCTTCCAACAACGCCGCCAGCGACACAGGCTTTACCGCGCTATTCATCCGCAGGCCGGTGATGGCCTTCGTCTTGAACACACTGATCGCGGTCGCCGGCCTTGCCGCCTTCTACGGCGTCGAAATCCGCGAACTGCCGGATGTCGATCGCGCCGTCGTCACCGTTAACACGACCTTTGAAGGCGCGGCGGCCGAGACCGTCGACCGCGAATTGACCGACGTGATTGAGGGCGCGGTCGCCCGCGTCTCCGGTGTGAAGTCGATCTCGTCCACTTCGTCCTTCGGCACGAGCCGCGTCACCATCGAATTCAACGACGGCGTCGACCTCGACGTCGCCGCCTCCGATGTGCGCGACGGCGTCGGCCGCGTCGCCGACCAGATGCCGGACACGGCGGATGCACCGCGCATCGTCAAGGCCGATGCCAATTCCGAGCCGGTGATGCGACTGGCTGTCACCTCCGACACCATGTCGGTGCAGGACATGACGGTGCTGGTCCAGGACCAGATCGAGGATGAACTTGCCGCCGTGCCCGGCGTAGCCGACGTCCAGGTCTATGGCGACCGCGACAAGATCTTTCGCATCGATGTCGACCAGAACAAGCTCGCCAGCCTGGGCTTCACAGTTGCCGACCTGAGGGCAGCGCTGGCCTCGGTCGCTTTCGATTCGCCGGCCGGCTCGATCACCACGACCAACCAGGACCTCATCGTGCGCACGACGGCGGACGTGACCACGCCGGAGGAGTTCGAGAACATCATCATCGGCGGCACGACCCGCATCCGCG
The DNA here is from genome assembly GCF_037162615.1 of Mesorhizobium sp. ISC15. Lineage (NCBI taxonomy): Bacteria > Pseudomonadati > Pseudomonadota > Alphaproteobacteria > Hyphomicrobiales > Phyllobacteriaceae > Mesorhizobium > Mesorhizobium sp. ISC15. The sequence goes on from NZ_JAVSPX010000001.1 coordinate 6,260,606, forward strand.
ACGTCGCCACCGTCACGCTCGGCCCCGACATCGGCCAGACCACATTGCGTTCGAACGGCAAGACCGGCATCGGCCTCGGCATTATCCGCCAGGCGGAATCGAACACGCTGGATATTTCGACCGGCGTCAGGGCCGCCGTCGACAAACTGCAGGCAGATCTGCCTCAGGGCATGTCGATCAAGGTCACCAGCGACGATGCGGTCTTCGTCAACGGTGCGGTGCATGAGGTCGAGATCGCCCTCGGCCTGTCCGTCTCCATCGTGCTGATCGTCATCTACGTGTTTCTCCTCGACTGGCGCGCGACGCTCATTCCGGGGCTGGCTATGCCGGTCGCCATGATCGGGACGATCGCCGCCATCTATCTCGCCGGCTTCTCGGTCAACATACTGACGCTGCTCGCCCTTGTGCTGGCGACGGGCTTGGTCGTCGACGACGCCATCGTTGTTCTGGAAAACATCGTGCGACGACGCAACCAAGGCATGGGACCACGCGCCGCAGCCGTGCTCGGCGCCCAGGAAGTGTTCTTCGCCGTCATCGCCACCACGCTGACGCTGGTCGCCGTCTTCGTGCCGATCTCCTTCCTGCCGGGGCAGACCGGCGGCCTGTTCCGCGAATTCGGCTTCGTTCTCGCCATATCGGTGCTTCTGTCCGCCGTCGTGGCGCTGACGCTTTGTCCGATGCTTGCCTCACGCATGCTGTCGGCCGCGCCGCTTCACCACGAAGGCGGCAGCGGCATCGGCGCCCGCATCGGCGGCGCGCTGAACACGCTCTACCGGCGCTGCCTGCGCATCTGCCTCGACGCGCCGTGGATCGTGCTTCTGGTCGCGCTGCTGTTTGCAGCCACCGCCTTCACGCTGTTTGGCACGATCCGCCAGGAACTGACGCCGACCGAGGACCGTGCCGTCGTGCTCATGCGCGTCGACGCGCCGCAAGGGGTCAGCCTCGACTACACGACGCAGCAGATGGAGAAGATCGAGAAACTGATCCAGCCGCTGCGCGATTCCGGCGAAATCCGCAACACGTTCGAGAGCGCCGGCCGGAACGGCGCCTACAATGCCGGCTTCATGGTCATGACGCTGGCGCCATGGGACGAGCGCACGCGCAGCCAGCAGCAGATCATGGCCGACATTAGCCGGCTCACCCGGCAGGTGCCGAGCGTGCGCGTCTTTCCGATGCAGCCCAACAGCCTCGGCATTCGCGGCGCCGGCAATGGCCTGCAGTTCGCGCTGGTCGGCAACAATCGCGCGGCACTCGGCGACGCTGCGGTGAAGATCATCGCCGAGATGCAGAAGGATCCCCGCTTCCAGTCGCCCCGGCTCTCCGTCGACCCGACGCAACCCCAGCTTTCCGTGGCCATCGACCGCGAGCGCGCTTCGGACCTCGGCATCGACATCACCGGGCTTGCCGACACTTTCCAGGCCATGCTCGACGGCAATGATGTCGTCGACGTCTATATCGCCGACCGCAGCTACGGGGTGAAGCTCGTCTCGACGACCAACCCGATCAACGATCCAACCGACCTGGAGAATATCTTCCTGAAGACGGCCGACGGCCGCTTCGTGCCGATGTCGACCATTGCCACGCTGACCGAGCGCGCCGTGCCACCCTCGCTGACCCGCGAGCAGCAACAGCCGTCGGTGGCGATCACCTCCAATCTCAGCGGCGATTTCGCGCTCGGCCAGGCGCTCACCCGCGCCGAGGCAATCGCCACGCCGCTCCTGCCGCCGGGCAGCCGCATCGTCCCCTTGGCCGAGGCGGCGACGCTGGGCGAAACCAACAGCGCCATGATCACCATCTTCGGTTTCTCGCTGGTCATCATCCTTTTGGTGCTCGCCGCTCAGTTCGAGAGCTTCGTCAGCGCGATCATCATCATGGCGACAGTGCCGCTCGGCCTCGCCTGCGCGATCTTTGCCCTTTTGCTCAGCGGCACCAGCCTCAACGCCTACAGCCAGATCGGCCTGGTGCTGCTGGTCGGCGTCATGGCCAAGAACGGCATCCTGATCGTCGAGTTCGCCAATCAGTTGCGCGACCGCGGGCTCGGCGTGCGCGAGGCGATCGAGCAGGCCTCCACCATCCGGCTGCGGCCGGTGATGATGACGATGATCTGCACCGTGCTCGGCGGCGTGCCGTTGGTGCTGGCGAGCGGCGCCGGCGCCGAGGCGCGCATCGCGCTCGGCTGGGTGATCGTCGGCGGGTTGGGCCTGGCCACCGTCTCGACGCTGTTCCTGACCCCGGTCGCCTATCTCTTGCTCGGCCGCTTCGTCACGCCGAAGGTGGAAGAAGCATCACGGCTGAAGCGCGAGCTCGAGGAAGCCGCCTACACCAATGTCGAGCCGGCGGAGTAGGATCGGGTCAGGCCGCCTTCAGCATCGCCGCGAAGGTGTTCTCGGGCATCCAGCACCTCCATCCCGACGATGTGGCCTTCAGCATCATAGTCTAGGACTATGCCTGCGGAACTTCCACGCTTTCCTGGATCGCCTCCACCTTGCCGTTGGGCTTGACCAGTTCAGCCGGCACGCACTCCATCGCCTCGGCTCTGGCCCTTTACCCGTGACAAGGATGATCGTAGTTCGAATAGTCTTGTCAACGCGACGCCGTCCCCCCGGGGCCGCGAAGCAAAGGCGCGGAGACCCTACAATGAGCTATCTGGACGAGCTGTTTTCGGTGGCCGGCAAGACGGCGCTGGTGACCGGGGCTGCGACCGGTATCGGCCGCATGGCGGCAACCGCTTTGGTCAGGGCTGGCGCCACCGTGATGATCGCCTCGCGCAAGGGCGAGGATTGCATCAGCGTTGCCGGCGAATTGAACGGCCTCGGCGGCTCCGGCCGGGCCGAGGGTTTTTCCGGGGATGTTTCCAGCGAGGCTGGCATCGCGGCGCTGGTCGCCGAGGTCAAGGCACGGACGGAGCGGCTGAACATCCTGGTCAACAATGCCGGTGTTTCCTGGGGGGCGCCGCTGGAAAGCTTCCCCTACCATGCCTGGGCCAAGGTGTTCGGCGTCAATGTCACCGCCGTCTTCCATCTGACGCGCGAGCTTCTGCCGCTGCTCGATGCTGCCGCCAGCGACGCCGATCCGGCCCGGGTGATCAATCTGGGTTCGGTGATGGGCACGCAGCCGCTGGCCGACAACGCTTATTCCTACTCTGCCTCCAAGGCTGCGGTTCACCATCTGACGCGCACGCTTGCGATCGAGCTCGCCGCGCGTCGCATTACCGTCAACGCCTTCGCCCCCGGGCCCTTTCAGAGCAGGATGACCGCCTTCGCCACCGCGACCAAGGAACAGGCCAACCATGTCGGCGGCCATGTTCCGCTTCGTCGCATCGGCGCGCCGGATGACATTGCCGGCGCAACGCTCTATTTGTGCAGCCGTGCCGGCAGCTACGTCACCGGCGCCATCCTGCCGATCGATGGCGGGCAGTCGGTGCAGCATGGGCTGACACTGTTCAAGGAATGAAGCCGCTCGCGCTCCGGACGGTTGAAATGGAGGACATCAGCGTGGAACCGATCAGTCTCGATGTGCTTCTGGCCAGCGTCGGCAAGGAAGTCGGCGTGTCGCCGTGGCGGGTGGTCTCGCAGCGCATGATCGACCAGTTTGCCGATGCCACCGACGACCACCAGTTCATCCACTGCGATCCGGAGCGGGCCAAGCGCGAGACGCCGTTCGGCGGCACCATCGCGCACGGCTTCCTGTCGCTTTCGTTGCTGTCGGCGATGACCTTCGAGACCATGCCGCCGCTCGAAAACAGCAAGATGGGCGTCAATCATGGCTTCGATTCGCTGCGCTTCCTGGCGCCGGTGAAGACCGGCGCGCGCATCCGCACCCGTTTCGTGCTGGCCGACGTCAAGGTCAGGCCGTCGGGCTGGGTGCAGACGGCGCATGACGTGACCATCGAGATCGAGGGTTCGAAAAAGCCGGCCCTGACCGCCCGCTGGCTGACGCTGACACTGATAGAGCGCCAGCCAGAAGCGGCATAGACGGCTCAGCGAGCGTCGCTGGAGATGAACTTCATGTGCCGGCCGATCTGCAGGGCGATGTAGACGACCAGTGAGCAACCGATCGGAAACACGATCTCGTTGAGGCCGGTTGCGATAGCCTGCGGCAGTGCGAGGGCAACGTCCTTCGCCGCGGCCGTCTCGATCGTCAGCACCGTGATTCCGCCGCCGAACACCGCGCCTATCAAGGCGCCTGCCAGCGCGAAATGGAGCGGACGGGGTTCTTCCTTCGACGCCATCGAGGCCAGTATCCAGCCGAGCAGGCCGTATTCGATCGCCCGCAGCACTCCCAACGTCGTGAGCGAGAGGATGGCCGGCTTTGCGGCCGCATCAAGCGCACTTACCATGACCTTTTGCGTCCCCTTGGCGATGCCCATCGCCAGTGGCGCCGAGATCGCGCTGATCAAGCCGCCGAGCGAGGCTCGCACCTTGGCGAGCGCCGTGCCGAGGCTGACGCCGGCGCAGACGAAGAACGCCCATGTCACGCCTTGCGCCAATTCGATCGGGACCTGGGTGGTAGCCGGGTGGGAGCCTGCTGCAAATCTGCCAGCCAGAATAAGGGCCTCCATGGCGAAGCCGAGTGCGATCGCCAACCATGCAACCATGACGACTCGCCTGAGTGCCAGCCTGGCGCCATGAGAAAGTGGATCCACGTCCGACACGCCGGACGAAAGCTCAGTCGTGGCCATGTTGGCCTCCCCAAAACGGAAATTTTTGCAGAGTCGCGAACTATCGGTCGGTTGTAACGGCCCGATGTTGCCCGTCTGGGTCAGGGTAACACCTCACGTGAGAAGAAAACGGGCATGTCGGAACGCTCAAGCTGGTTTTGACAGCGCCTTGTCCGTTTCCGTACAGCGTATATAATTTAGCCAACCGCCAACGGATAAAGGCAGGCAAATTGCAGCTCAGCGTCCAGACACGCCGCGAGAAACAAAAGGCCGAACTGCGCTCCGAGCTTGTCGATGCGGCTCACAAGCTCGTGCAGGAGGAAGGCTATGAAGGCCTCACCATCCGCAAGCTGGCCAAGCGCGTCGGCTATGCTCCGATGTCGGTCTATTCCTATTTCGCCGACAAGCAGGACATCTTGTTCGCATTGGCCGAGGATGCGTTCGAGACTCTGGCAAAGCGTATCGAGGATCATCCGGCCGACGATCCGATCGAGGCGCTGCAGGTGATCATGACCGAATACGCGGCCTTCGGCCTCGGCAATCCCAACGAATACCGCACGGTGTTCATGACGGAAAAGACCAGACCGCCGGAAGGCAGGACCTTCGCCGAGATGCAAGAGGGCAACCCGTTGATGAAGGTGCTGATCAGCAGAGTCGAGGCCTGCGTTGCCGCCGGCAGGCTCAAGGGCGACCCACGCGCCATCGCCACCATGCTGTGGGCGGTCGGCCACGGCACGATCTCGCTGCTGATCACCTTTCCATTTTATCCGTTCGGCGATCAGCAGGCTTTCGTGAAGCGGATGTGCGACTTCACGCTTGCCGGGCTGGCCACGCAGGACGTGCCGCCGCTGACCGGAACGCCGGCCAACTGCTGAAGGATTCTTCGGTTTCGAAGACCTGAATATCTCGCAAGGCACTGGTGAACGGCGCCGGGCGGCACAACTCGGCGCGTGCCGACGCGATGCGATTCCAAACATTCAAATAAAATTGTTCGTACATGTACGACTTCTGGCTTGAACCCCGCGGCTGTCGGGCGTATATGTACGCCATATCGTACATGTACGAAAAAGTTCAGCCGACGAAACCGGAGACAGACGATGAAAAAGACAATCCTCGCCCTCGTAGCCGTCCTGGCATTGTCGGGTGCGGCCCTCGCCGGCCAGAGTCAGCCCGGCAAGCAGGCGCCAGCCGCCTGCGCCGACACCAACATCAAGCTCGATTGCGGCGCGACCGGATCGGTGGAAAAGGCAGGCTCGGCCACTCGCGATGGCTCGACTGAAAGCAAGGGCCCGCGGCTCGGCATCGACATCGATCCGTGGATCGTGCCCAGCACATTCTGAGGTTCAAAACAAATAGGCGGCAGGAAATCCTGACCGCCCGTTTTCGTGGCCATTTCAGCCCGGCTCCGCTGGAGCCTGATGGAAGCTATTTCCTGCGCTTCTTCATTCCAGCCACGATCTTGGCCTTGCCGGGCCTTGCGGGAGCGCCGGAAATGGAAGTCCCGGTGATCGACACCGGATCGCTGGCCGGAAACGTGTCCTCGAGCCCTTCCTCGAGCTCCTCTTCGATGTTTGATTCTTCGTGCTTCTCGTGTTCGAGAGAGCGCACGGCCGACGTCTTCTGGACCGGTGGATTCGGCGCGGATTTCGACGGCATCGACATTCTCCCTCGACTTGCTCCGGCAAACGGTCGAGCGCAGCGAATGTTCCTAAGCCGCTGCGTCGCCTGCCGCCTCCGACAGCAAAGTAAAGACATAATCGGAGAAGGAACGCCAGCATTCGACCCGGAACGCATCGGCCGCGGTGCGCAACAGCACAATCTCGACCTTGCCCAGAATGGTGCGCGACGCCGCGCCTACCGGAAAGGCGTCAAGCGACAGATCCTGCGGGCAGCCTGAATTGATTGTTGCCGCGGCTGCCGGGCCGGTGACCGATATGGCGACGTTGCGATGCGAGATGCCGACCGCCGAATGCAGCGCGGTCACCTCAACGCAGTCGGCGAGCGGATCTTTTGCCGCCTCGTCGATGACCAGCCATTCGTCCGGCCCTAGCCACAATGCAGTGCGCCCGGCCTTTGCCGCCGAGGTTTTGGGCTTTCGCGGCAGGGTCACGCCGAGCGCCTTCGAAAGCGCCGCGACTGAGGCCTCCGGCGCGCGCAGCGAAATGCGCTCCGCCGGCGGCAACACAGCAAGCGTGACGCCAGTGGCGGAAAATTCCTGGCCGGCGATAGCCGGGCGACGTTCGACCGACGGGACAGCGGCGGCAGTTTTCTTCGCGGCAGCCTTAGCCATTGAGGCGCTCCCCCTTCTCGTCGAAGAACACCATGCCGGTGACCTCCACCTCGATCGTCCCGTTTGGCATCGGCACGTAAAGCGTCTCGCCCGTCCGATCACGGCCTCCGGCAACCAGAGCCAGCGCGATCGAGCGGCCGCAATTTTGCGACCAATAGCTGGAGGTGACATGGCCGATCATGGTCATCGGGATCGCCTGCTTCGGATCGCCGACGATCTGCGCGCCTTCTTCCAGCACCACCTTGGGGTCCTTGGTCTTCAGGCCGACAAGCTGCTTGCGGCCCTTGGCGACAAGATCCGGCCGCGCCATGCCCCTGATACCGACGAAATCGGTCTTCTTCTTGCCGACCGCCCAGTCGAGACCGGCATCGCCAGGCGTCACCGTGCCGTCGGTGTCCTGGCCGACGATGATGTAGCCTTTTTCGGCGCGCAGCACGTGCATCGCCTCGGTGCCGTAAGCGCAGGCGCCATGCTTCTGGCCCTCGGCCCACAGCGCTTCCCAGACGGCCTGGCCGTGGTCGGCCGGCACGTTGACCTCGAAACCGCGCTCGCCGGTGAACGACATGCGGAACAGCCTCGTCGGCACGCCGCAGATCTTGCCTTCGCGCACCGACATATGCGGCAGCGCGTCGTCCGACATGTCGATGCCTTCGACCAGCGGCGCGATGATGTCCCGAGACTTCGGTCCCTGCACGGCGATCACCGCCCACTGCTCGGTGATCGAGGTCAGCCAGACGTTGAGATGCGGGAACTCGGTCTGGAGGTAATCCTCCATATGGTTCATCACCCGCGGCGCGCCGCCCGTCGTCGTCGTCACATGGAAACGGTCCGGCGCCAGTCTTCCAACGACACCGTCGTCATAGATGAAGCCGTCCTCGCGCAGCATGATGCCATAGCGGCAGCGGCCGGGCTCCAACTTCTCCCACGGATTGGTGTAGAGCAGTTCCATGAACTTGGCCGCATCCGGCCCGACCACCTCGATCTTGCCCAGCGTCGAGGCATCGAACAGGCCGGCGGTCTTGCGCACGGTGACACACTCGCGATCGACGGCGGCATGCATGTCTTCGCCCGCTTTGGGAAAATACCAGGCGCGCTTCCATTGGCCGACATCCTCGAACACGGCACCTTGGCGCTCGGCCCAGGGATGAATCGCCGTCTTGCGGGTCGGGTCGAAGAGCGGACCCCGCGCGTGTCCGACGATCGAGCCGAAGGTGACCGGCGTGTAGGGCGCGCGGAACGTCGTCAGGCCGACTTGCGGGATCGGCTTGCCCAGCGTCTCGGCTGCGATGGCCAGGCCGTGCATGTTGGAGGTCTTGCCCTGGTCGGTCGCCATGCCGTTGGTGGTGAAGCGCTTGACGTGCTCGATCGAGCGCATGCCTTCATGCACCGCCTGGCGGATGTCCTTGGCGGTGACGTCGTTCTGGAAATCGACGAAGGCCTTTACCGTCGTGTCCGCACCGGCGCCGGGCGCCGCACCCAGCATGCCGCGCGACCAGCTCTCGCTGGCGTCGACCTTCGGCTTGGCTCCCTTGACGGTGTCGGCGCCGGCATTCTTGACGCCCGCATCCTTGGCCGCCTTGGCGCCCGCCGCATAGGCCTCGTCGATCGTCGCCGACAGCCCGTCCGTGCCGTTGCAGGCGCCGACGGAGACGCAGTCCTGCGCATAGGCGCCGGGCACGAAGCGCTTGGTCTCGTCGTTGAAGGCAACCTTGCCGCGCGACTGCGAGAACAGATGCACCGACGGCGTCCAGCCGGCCGACATCAGGATCGCGTCGACCGGGATGGTGCGCTCGCCACCGCCATTCTTCGGCTGCACGGTCATCGATGAGACGCGCAATTTGCCGCCGGCGCGGATCACCGCACGGCCGAAATTGACCTCGATGCCGAGCGCCCTCGCCTCATCGATCACCGGTCCGGTCGGGTTGTCGCGCAGATCTACGATGGCCGCCACGCCGACGCCGGCCTTCTTCAGGTCGATCGCCGCCGCATAGGCGGAATCATTGGCCGTATAGACGCCGACATTCCTGCCGACCGCGACGCCGTAATGGTTGAGATAGGTCCGCGCCGCCGACGCCAGCATGATGCCGGGCCGGTCGTTGTCGGCAAACACCATGTGCCGCTCGATGGCGCCGGTTGCCAGCACCACGCGGCTGGCGCGGACCTGCCACAGCCGCTCGCGCGGCAGGTCGCGGCCGGGGCTCTGCAGATGATCGCTGACGCGCTCGACCAGCCCGACGAAATTCTGCGCGTAATAGCCGAAGGCCGTCGTGCGGGACAGCACGCGGACATTGTCCATGGCCTTGAGCTTGGCGACTGCACCTTGCGCCCAGGCAAAACCATCCTGGCCGTCGATCCTGGCGCCACTCTCGAAACGAAGGCTGCCGCCGAAATCCGCCTGTTCGTCGGCAAGGATGACGCGCACGCCGGTTTCGGCCGCGGCAAGTGCGGCGGCGATGCCGGCAGCGCCACCGCCCACCACCAGCACGTCGCAATGGGCATAGCGCGCCGAATAGTGGTCGGGATCCGGCTGGTCGGGGGCGACGCCGAGGCCGGCCGCAGCCCTGATCTTGGGCTCGTAGAGGTTCTTCCAGGCGGACTTCGGCCACATGAAGGTCTTGTAGTAGAAGCCCGCCGAAAGCAGCGGCGAGGCGATGTCGCCGACCGCGCTGACGTCGAAGGAAAGCGACGGCCAGCGGTTCTGCGACTGTGCCGTCAGCCCGTCATAGAGCTCCTGCACGGTGGCGCGGACATTCGGCGTCTTGCGCGCTGCGTCGCGCTTGACTTCAACCAGCGCGTTGGGCTCTTCCGCCCCGGCGGACAGGAAGCCGCGCGGCCGGTGGTATTTGAACGAACGGCCGACCAGATGGACGCCGTTGGCAAGCAGCGCCGAGGCCAGCGTATCGCCCTCGACACCGGCATAGGGCCGGCCGTCGAAGCTGAAGCTGGCCGTCTCTGCCTGCTTGAGGCGCCCAGCGCCGGGAATGCGGAACGCTGCGATCATTTGGAGGCTCCCGGCAGCTTCGCGGGCTTCGGCTCGCCGGCCTTGTAGGTCATCAGGAACCTGTCGCTGACGGTATCGCGCACGGCATTGAAGAACCGCGCGCAGCCATGCATGTGCCGCCAGCGCTCATAGATGATGCCTTTGGGATTCGAGCGGATGAAGAAGAACTTTTCGAAGTCGTCATCGCTTGTCGCGGCCATATCTGACGAACGTGCAATATGCGCCTCGCCGGCGTTGCGGAATTCGAGTTCCGGACGCTCTTCCTCGCAATAGGGGCAGCGGATGAGAAGCATGATTGTTCCTACAATTCGCCGTGGCCGACGCGAGCGCCGGCAGGTTGATCGCAAAGCCTCTGGCCCAACGTCACGAAAGGAGCGACGAGCCGGATGCGCTCCTCGATGCTTGCCGCGGGGCGAAAAAGCGCGCGGTTCGCCATGTTGCCGATAGTGAGCTGGATCGGATCGGTGGTGACGATGAGGCCGCGCGGCTCGAATGGCTCGTCCTCGTCCAGATCGGATGGCCGGCCTTCAAAGAAGGAAACGATTCTTTGCCCGCCGCTCCAGACGCAGGCCAGAACGCCGTCATCGACAGCAAACGGCCATTCCGCCTCGTTTTCGGCGCGACTGATCGGCTGCACGCGCACCTCGTCCGGCGACGGAAAATGAAACAGGCCTTGCTCTCCCGCGAGCATCAGCGGCATGGCGACAGCCATCTCGGCCATCATCAGTGCGCCACCGCCGCCGCAGCCGCCTCGTCGATCAGGCGACCGGTGCGGAAGCGCTCGATGGTGAAAGGCGCATTGATCGGATGCGGATCGTCCCTGGCGATGGTGTGGGCAAAGACATGGCCCGATCCGGGCGTTGCCTTGAAGCCGCCCGTGCCCCAGCCGCAATTGACATAGAGACCGGGCACCGGCGTCTTGGCCAGGATCGGCGAGCGGTCGGGCGTCACGTCGACGATGCCGCCCCACGAACGCAGCATCTTCATGCGGGTGAACATCGGGAACATCTCGCAGATGGCGTCGAGCGTGTGCTGCAGGATGTGCAGGCCGCCGGTCTGCGAATAGGAAATATACTGGTCGGTGCCGGCGCCGATGACCAGCTCGCCCTTGTCGGACTGCGAGATATAGGCATGCACGGTGTTCGACATCACCACGCAGGGGAATACCGGCTTGACCGGCTCCGACACCAGCGCCTGCAGCGGATAGCTTTCCAGCGGCATGCGCACGCCGGCCATGTTCATGATGACGGACGAATGGCCGGCGGCAACGACGCCGACCTTCCTGGCGCCGATGAAACCGCGCGTCGTCTCGACACCCATGACCGCACCGTTCGGCGCCCGCTTGACGCCGGTGACCTCGCAATTCTGGATGATGTGGACGCCGCGCGCCGAAGCGCCGCGCGCATAGCCCCAGGCAACGGCATCGTGACGGGCGGTGCCGCCGCGACGCTGCAGGGTCGCGCCCATCACCGGATAGCGGGCATCGCGCGAAATGTTGAGCGGCGGGCAGAATTCCTTCGCCGCTTCCGGCGTCAGCCACTCATTGTCGATGCCGTTCAGCCGGTTGGCGTGGACATGGCGCTTCAGCACCTGGATGTCGTGGACATTATGCGCCAGCATCATGACGCCGCGTGGCGAATACATGACGTTGTAGTTGAGCTCCTGGCTGAGCCCGTCCCACAGCTTCAGCGCATGGTCGTAGATGCCGGCGCTCTCGTCATAGAGATAGTTGGAGCGGATGATGGTGGTGTTGCGGCCGGTATTGCCGCCGCCGAGCCAGCCCTTTTCCAGCACCGCGACATTGGTGATGCCGTGCACCGTGGCGAGGTAGTAGGCGGTGGCCAGGCCATGGCCGCCGGCGCCGACGATGATGACGTCGTACTCCTTCTTCGGCTCTGGCGAGGACCACTGTTCCTCCCAGCCCTTGTGGCCGCGCATGGCCTCACGGGCGATGGCGAATACCGAGTATTTCTTCAACGTTCCAGCCTCGCAGATAGCGGCCGGGCATCCAATCGAGCGCCGGCGCGCGAGGTGTATCACTAGCGAAACAGCGCTGCCAGCCTTGCGCTGTTTGCGACGGCGCTTGCCGTTTTGCGCCGCGACAAAAAAGACCGGTCCGAAGCGGCGGGCCGAACGACGATGCATCCGGGCACCTTCGCAGGTATCGGGTGGCTCGCGCCGCCTCGACCTGCGATCAACACCCCGATTGCCGGCCAAGCTGGCGCGAAAAAAGGATGCAAAAAAATGTTCGCACTCACCAACAAGGTCGCCATCGTCACCGGCGCCAGTTCCGGCATCGGCCGCGCCACGGCAAAACTCTTTGCCGAGGCAGGCGCCAAGGTGGTCGTCGCTGCCCGTCGCCAGGCAGAGCTGGACGCGCTCGTCGCTGAAATCGAGGAAGCCGACGGCACCGCGATCGCCCTTGCTGGCGATGTCCGAGACGAAGCCTATGCCAATGCCCTTGTGGATCTTGCGGTGGACAGGTTCGGCGGTCTCGACATCGCCTTCAACAACGCTGGCTCCGTCGGCCAGATGGGACCGGTTCCCGACATGTCGCTGGCGACGTGGCACGAGACCATCGACATCAATCTGACCGGCGCCTTTATCGGTGCAAAATACCAGGTGCCGGCGCTACTGGAGCGCGGTGGCGGTTCGCTGATCTTCACCTCCAGCTTCGTCGGTCGCACCGCCGGCATGCCGGGCATGGCCGCTTACGCTGCGGCCAAGGCCGGGCTGATCGGTTTGACTCAGGTTCTGGCGGCCGAATACGGAGCACAAGGGTTGCGCGTCAACGCACTGCTGCCCGGCGGCACCGACACGCCGGGCGCGACGACGACCACACCCGAAGCCCGGGCTTTCGTCGAAGGCATCCACGCTCTGAAGCGGATGGCGCAGCCGGAAGAGATCGCCCGCTCGGCGCTCTATCTGGCGTCGGATGCGTCGAGCTTCACCACCGGAACGGCGCTCTTTGCCGATGGCGGCGTCTCGATCAATCGGACGTGAGGCGTTTCGCGTCGGCGAACGATGGAAAAGGGCATGTCGTAAAACCGCGCTTGCTTTCTTGGCGCGATTTGGCGATTCCGTTTTCTGTTCGAAGAATGCTGTTCGAAGACGGGCCTAAAACATGCTGCTGATCAGGACCTACATCGCTGCTAGCGCAATCGAGGGCGTCGGCGTGTTCGCCGCCGAGCCGATCGGGAAGGGAACGTCGATCTGGCAGCTCGATCCGGATTTCGACCGGCTGATCCCGATGGAAAAATATGAGGCCGCGCCGCCGCATCTCAAGGAATTGCTCGACAGATATGCCTATCCAAGCCCGGACCGGCCCGGATTCATGGTCTATGAAGTCGACAATGGGCGCTTCATGAACCACGCCGAAATGCCGAACACGGATTTTTCGCGGTATGGCGGGGCAACCGCGATCCGCGACATAGCGGCGGGCGAGGAAATAACCTGCGACTACGGCGAGTTCTTCGAGGATTTCGAGCGACTTCATTTGGCCACGGCATCATAGCGATCTGGTTGCGTCGTTTGAAGAAAACCCGGAGCGATGATCGGCTCCGGGCCAAATTTCCAGCCCCCAGCTTTAGTTTCGCTGGGCGTGCGGCTCGTCGGTATGCCGGCCGTCATACTGCAGGTCCAACTCGCGAATTGCCTCCTGGCCTTTCTGCGGATCGACCAGGGTGAGAAGCGCGTCGATCTTGGCCTCCATCCGGTCGGTACCCTCCTTAGATTGCGGCGAGCCGACGAAGAGCAGGAACGCCAGGCCACCGACCTGCCAAAGCAGTTGCAGGAATTCCGATTGCCAGTTTTCGAGCGTGTCGCGGCCCATCTCGATCAGATAGCCGCCGAACTCGGGCGGTTGGCCAAGCGCTCGCTGCTCGTCGAGATAGGCGAACCAGCCGAAGACCCAGTGGCCGACAAGCGAGATGATGAAGAAGCCGAGGGTAATCCAGGCATAGCTGTAAGCCCGCCACACCGAAGATGGCTTCACTTTGCCCGACGGCCTGCTGTCCTCACCGCTTGGCATCGTCGCTGTCCGACGCCGTGCGAGCCAGGAACTGCTCCGTGGTCGCGGGCAGGTTGTTTTTCAGCCACTCGGCCATCGCCTCCTCTTCCCGCAGGTTTTGCTCGCAGACGCGGGCGACCTCTGTTTCGCCAAGAGATTCGGCGGCCGCGATGAGGATCCTGTAGGAGGCAATCTCCATATGCTCGAAAGTGTAGCTCGCGAGTGAACCTTTCATCACTTCGTCCCCTGCGAAGACGCCGCTCAGGGACTGCGCCGCCGCCATCAGCTTGCCGCCGGCGTCCTTCAGCGTGGATGTATCCTCGTCTAAACTTTCCAGGCAGGTTCTGAGGCGTGCGGCCTGCCCCTTCGTCTCGTCGACGTGCTGGCTGATGCGCTTACTGAGCTCGGGATAGCTCTCCAGCCGGCTTAGCTGTCCGTTCAGCATGGTTTCGGCCTGCTCCTCCATCGCATGCGCGTCCCTGAGCCACTGGACAAGCCATTCACGGGTGTCTGACATCGGTTTTCTCCTCTGCTTGCGTCGCCGCAACAACCACCGCGGAGCGAAGTTGGTTCCTTCATCGATCAAGCCAGGCGGGCCGTTTTGCCGGATTGGGCAGCAGAAATTTATCGGTGGCGGAAATGCCAACGATCGCTCATCCGCGCGACAGAACCCCGGTCGCGAAGGCACACACCCGAGGTCGTGATTCTTGCTTTTTGACGGCAGTTATGCTAAGTACTTGGGCATGGTGCTGATTTGCGCCGACGACCCGCCGCGGAGGCGGGTTTTTCGTTTCGGCAGTGGACAGAGCGGCATGATTCTGCTATCAGCCGCCACAATTCGTGGTGTAAATCGCCGCGGAGGCTAGTGGCTATGGCCGCTTGCCTGTTGATATCAAACACGAAAGACAGGATTGCCCGTGCAGGTACTCGTCCGCGACAACAATGTTGACCAGGCGCTTCGCGCGCTCAAGAAAAAGATGCAGCGCGAAGGCATCTTCCGCGAAATGAAAATGCGCGGACATTACGAGAAGCCGTCCGAGAAGCGCGCCCGCGAAAAGGCGGAAGCCGTTCGCCGCGCCCGCAAGCTGGCCCGCAAGCGCGCCCAGCGCGAAGGCCTGCTGCCGATGACCCCGCGCCCGGTGGCGGCTGGTGGTGCTGCTGGTGCCGGTGCTCCGCGTCCGCCGCGGTTCTGACGCCAATTTTTCGTCCTTTTCGAAGGATATCCAAGGTGGCGCGATGCGTAATCGCCGCCACCTTTTTGTTTTGAATTCCTCGATTCGGAGAGGCCGGTTCGGAAGGGAACAGACCTGACGGCGCGGCGGGCAG
Source organism: Mesorhizobium sp. ISC15 (assembly GCF_037162615.1). Lineage (NCBI taxonomy): Bacteria > Pseudomonadati > Pseudomonadota > Alphaproteobacteria > Hyphomicrobiales > Phyllobacteriaceae > Mesorhizobium > Mesorhizobium sp. ISC15. The sequence goes on from NZ_JAVSPX010000001.1 coordinate 6,275,892, forward strand.
TGAGGACAGAGCAGACATGAATGCAATAAGCGTGGAGCGCAGAACCGCATTGCGCGGCTTTGCACTGACGGCAGCCTTGCTTTCCGGGCTGGCGCTCGCCGGCTGCCAGACAGCCCCGACCGGCGAATTCACCAACATCGACAAGGCACAAGGGTCGGCCGAGAACATCTCCTCGCTGTCGGCCGTTATCCAGCGCAGTCCCCAGGACCCGGAAGGCTACAATGTGCGCGGCTCGGCCTATGGCCGCGGCGGCCAGTATCAGGCAGCGCTCAAGGACTTCAACACCGCCATCCAGCTCAATCCGAATTTCTACCAGGCCTATTCGAACCGCGCGCTCATCCAGCGCTTCCTCGGCGACCAGGCGGCCGCGCTTACCGACTACAACCGCTCGATCCAGATCAATCCCGACTATGACGCCGCCTATATCGGCCGCGGCAATCTCTACCGCAAAGCCGGCCGCATCCAGGAAGCGTTCAACGATTTCCAGAAGGCGATCCAGCTCGACACGACCGATGCCCGCGCCTACCACAATCGCGGCCTGATCTATCAGAGCCAGGGCCAGCACGCTTTCGCCATCGAGGATTTCTCCACCGCCATCTCGCTGGCGCCGGACGCCGCCGAACCCTACAATGGCCGCGGCCTCTCCTACCTCGCCATGAACGACGAGGATAATGCCTTCGCCGACATCAACATGGCGATCAAGCTCGACGGCAAGAATGCCGAGGCCTGGTCCAACCAGGCGCTGATCTACGAGCGGCGCGGCGACAAGGCCAAGGCGGCGAAATCCTACCGCGAGGCAGTGCGTCTTAATCCCACCTACCAGCCGGCCAAGGACGGCCTGGCGCGCACCAGCGCCGGCTAACCGACGGCGACGTTGGGCCTGATATGGCAGGCCTGCCGTTTTTGGCATGCCTTCGAAGCCTTCAATCACTGTGCGTTAACGCCCGCCTTGATCGCGCCAAGTTTTCGGCGGAACGCTCGCGATGCTCAGCCGTTGTTCAAGGCAATTCGCAAAAGGACCCCTCCCATGATCAAGAAACTCGCCTGTGCCGCCGCCCTCGCCACCACGGTGCTCGCTGCCCCTGCCAGCGCGGGCAGGCTGGAGCTCGGCGTGCTCGACTGCACCATCGATGGCGGCACCGGCTATATCGTCACATCCAACAAAGGCGTGGCCTGCACCTTTCGCCCTCATCATGGCGGCCCGCCCGAAGCCTATACCGGGGTCATTTCCAAGCTCGGCGTCGACGTCGGCAAGACGCACCAAGGCGAATTGATATGGGCTGTTCTGGCGGCCACTCGCGATCGTAATTCCGGCGATCTTGCCGGCAGCTATTATGGCGTCAACGCCGAGGCCAGCCTGGTGACCGGCGGCGGCGCCAACCTTCTGGTCGGCGGATTGAACAGCGCCTTCTCGCTGCAGCCTCTCAACGTACAGGCGCAGACCGGCGTCAATCTGGCAGTCGCCGTAACCTCGCTGGAGCTGATCCACTCTTTCAAATAAGCGGCATAGCGTGGCTCTGCGGCGCGGAACAGGATTGAACTGTTCCGCGCCGCGTGGTCCCCGGCGCGTGGTAGCCTTTTGATTAGGCGCTTTGCGGCTTCGAAATTAACCGATTATCGCGCGGTGGCGCCAAACCTCATTCTGTGCGCAGCGCTTCGATTGGCTGTAGCCTTGCGGCCTTGCGGGCGGGATAATAGCCGAAGAAGACGCCTACAGCCGCCGCAAAGCCGATAGCCAGCAGGACGGCGCTGAGGTCGATGATCACCGGCCATTGGGCGATAGAGCCAACGGCGATTGCCGTAGCAATCCCAATAGCGGCACCCAGAATACCGCCGAGCAAGGCCAGCGTTGCTGCCTCAACGAGAAACTGGGCAAGGATATTTCGCCGTCGCGCGCCGACCGCAAGCCGCAGTCCGATCTCACGGACCCGCTCCGTCACCGTCACCAGCATGATGTTCATGATGCCGATCCCGCCCACCACCAGCGAAATTGAGGCCACCGCCGAAAGCAGCAGCGACACCACGCGCGTGGTCGAACCCTCGACATTCGCAGCTTCGGCGAGGTTGCTCACCACGAAGCTGTCTTCCTGACCCGTCCGCAACCGGTGGCGCTGCCACAGAAGGTTGCGGATAGCTGCCATCGTGTCCTCTGCCGAGGCCCAATTGGCGAACTTGACCGTGATGCTGTGTACGAAGGTCGGATTGGCGCGGCTCGTGCCGATGAACTGACGTCGCACCGTCTTTAGCGGCACAAGTGCCACATCGTCCTGGTCATCGCCCCATACGCTCTGACCCTTCCGCTCCAGCAGTCCGATCACCGTGAACGGCACGTCGCGGATGCGAATCGCGGCGCCTACCGGATCGGCTCTTCCGAACAATTTCTCCCGCATCGTTGTTCCGAGGAGCACCACATTGGCGACGCGCTTGTTGTCCTCCGGGGTCATCTCCTGCCCGACGATAACCCGCCATTCGCGCGCCGAGAAATATTCCGGCGTCACGCCGCGCACCACGCCTTGCCAATTGCTGGAACCGATCGTGAACTGCTCGCGTGCGTGGAGGAGTGGCGCCGCCACCACGACGCCGGGGATTTCCATTCCGATCGCCGCCGCGTCCTCTTCACTCAGCCGCGGCGCGCCACCGGCCCCAAGCCGGACGCTGCCCATCTTCGCACTGCCCGGACTGATGCTGATGAGATTGGCGCCAAGGCTGCGGATCTGAGCTGCGATGCGTTCGCGCGCACCAACCCCGATCGCGATCATCACCACGACAGCGGCCACACCGATGATGATGCCCAACATGGTGAGCGCGCTGCGCAAATGATGGGAGCGTAATGATCGCAGGGCAGTTCTTGTGCTACCGGACATTGTTGTAAGCCAGCGATAGATGGCGAGCGTTACCTAGAGACCGTGCCTGTTGCGCGACAGGGGTGTCGGACACAACGCGACCATCTCGAAAGGCCACAATGCGATCGGCATGGGCAGCAATCTGCGCCTCATGGGTGACCAGCACAATGGTCAGGCCCTCTACATTGAGGCGGCGGAAAATCGCCATGATCTCCAGCCCGGTCTGGCTGTCGAGCGCACCAGTGGGTTCATCGGCGAGCAGAAGCAAAGGCTCCGTCACCAGAGCACGGGCAATCGCAACGCGCTGCTGTTGTCCGCCCGAGAGTTCGGCAGGCGTATGTCTGGCCCGATCGGCGAGCCCTACCCTGGCCAGCATCGCCAGGGCTGCGCGCCGCCGCTCTCCAGCCCACATGCGGCGATAGACAAGCGGCAGCTCCACATTTTCTAGTGCGCTGGCCCGCGGCAGCAGATTGAACGACTGAAACACGAAACCGATGTTGCGATTGCGGATTGCAGCGAGCTCATCGTGATGGAGACCACCGACGTAAACCCCGTTCAGGCGGTAGCGGCCTTCGCTGGGACTGTCGAGGCAGCCCAGTATGTTCATGAAGGTAGATTTGCCTGACCCAGAAGGTCCGATCACCGCGACGAATTCGCCTCTTTGAATCGTCATGGTCACCCCTTCGAGCGCCCACACCGGTCCTCCGCCAACACGGTAGCAATGGCGCAGCCGATCGACTTCGATCAGGGCCATGGATGCCTCACCGCAACCGGAACTTGACCAGGACGGAAGACGCGTCATCGTCCCGACGCGGAGCAGTGGCAAGCCCTGTAATGACCTGCTGCCCCTCGGTCAGGTCGCCTGCCAGCAACTCTGTTGTACGACCGTCGGTGATTCCAAGCCGGAGCGAAACCAGCTTCGGCTCGCGGTCTGGCCCAACTACAAAGACCTCGCCCGGGCTTCCTGCCTCTGCGCCCGTTTCGGCAATGGCCGGCGCGGTTGAACGCGCCTTGTCCCCGGTATCATTCGGCGGCCGGAAACGCAGGGCAGCGTTCGGCACTTTCAAGACGCCCTGTCGCTTGGCCACTACCACACTCAGATTGGCGGTCATGCCGGGCAACAGCAGCTCATCGGAATTTTCGGTACCGACCACCACTATGTATGTGACGACATTTTGGACGACCTGCGGTGCCTTGCGGATCTGCTTTACCGTGCCGGTGAAGATTCGGTCGGGATAGGCATCGGCGGTGAAAGTAACTGGCTGGCCAAGCGCAAAACGGCTAATATCGGCTTCCACCACCGAAGCCTCCACCTGCATCTCAGTCAGGTCCTGAGCTATGGTGAACAGGATCGGTGTCTGCAGGCTAGCCGCGAGGGTCTGACCACCACTAACGGCGCGATTGACCACTGTGCCGGTGACCGGCGCGCGTACATACGTGCGGTCAAGATCGATTTGGGCCTGCTGAAGCACCGCTTCCTTCTGCTTCACCTGGGCAAGCGTGTTGGCGAGCTCGGCTTCGGCCATATTGAGTGTCGCCTTGGCGGCTCGAACGGCTGCCGATTGCGACAGTTCCTCCGCTTGGGCAGCAGTCGCCTGCGCCTTGGCAGAGTTATGCGCAGTGTTGTCCCGCTCCCATTCACCCTGCGCGATGATCTTCTGCTTAGCCAGCGAGCGTTTGCGGTTCACTTCCTGCGCCGCACCATCGAGCGCGATTTCGGCGCGTGCAGTCTGTGCTGCGGCAGAATCATATCTGGCCGCGGCGGTCTCCATCTCTGCCCTGGCCCGCTCGATTTGGGCTCGCTGTACGGAAACCTGCGTTTGGGCCATCTCCCGTTCGGCAAGGGTTTGCGCCAGTCTTGCTTCGTAAATCTCCGGGTCAACCCGGGCGATGACCTGACCCTTGGTGACCTTGGAGTTGAAGTCGACATAGAGTTCCTTCACCCGACCCGAGAGCTGAGAACCGACTTCCACCATAACCAGTGCGTTCAGCGTGCCAGCCGCCTGAACTGTTGTGATGATATCGCCGCGCTCCACGGCTTGCGAGCGATAGGCGGGGGTATCGGGCCGGATCGAGGACGGCTTGAGGAGAGCTGAGAGGTTATTGAAGGCCGACAAAACCTGGCCGGAAGTCGCCGATGGCGTCGGTCCCATCGAACTCCCTGGCGTCACCGCGGCGCCGAGGATTGCCGTAACGAACAGAACGCTGCGCATCATTTTCTGACCACCTCCGAGCCGGAAGGGAAAGGTAATCCCTTCCAGCTCTTTAATCTGTGATCGGCAATGCCGTAGAGGAACTCATTTCACCTATTGAAGAAATCCATCACAGCAAACCGCACAGAGATCGATTCGAAAGTTCCGGATCTTACTGCTTGCATTGCCCCGGATTGCCCTCGCAGGCTGTTTCGGTCTTGTTGTCGATGTTGCCCTTGCCTTCAGCCGTGTCCTGCGTTGCCGTGCCGAACGCATTGCCACTCACATCCTTCGTGGTCTCATTGCATTGGCAGTCCGGAACCGACCCTGTCTTTGTGCAAGTAGCCACGCCAGCGGCGCCGCAGAAGTCTGTGCACTGCGTCGCCGACACGCCAGGACAGGCGTTCTGCGCTAGCGCGCCGCCTGCTCCAAGCAACAGTGTCCCACCCCAGAAAGCCGCAGCCGCGGCTACCTTTAAACCACTATGTCCAACAATCATGTTCTCCTCCGAATTTGCCAGAGCTAGAGGGTGCTGCGCAGGCCATCTCTGGCACTGGTCGGCAGCATGAGGGCGCAAGAGAGCCCTCGATCCGGCTCGATCGATTATGCTGTGGGAGATGCGGAAGTTATGAGGCCGCCAGTAGCGGGTTACGCCGCCGGGCCTCCCAAGACTCTTTCGGGTGAAGGTCCCTCTGCGGCGCGTAGAACCGCCGCGATACTTGGCCTGTGCAAATCGGCAACGCTCATTGTCGCGCTCCAGTACGACCGCAAGCAGAATAATATTCGCTATTGCTAATATATTAACCGTACCTGCGGAAGTTGGCAACAAATATCTACATCCACCGGTTGACGTGCCGCTAAATCGATTCGGTAGAGCGGCGTCAACATCGCCATCGGCGTCAGCAGTACCAGATGCGCAGCACGGCGGATCGATGGAGCCGGGACGCACGATCATTTTGACTTCCCGCCTTCATCAGCATTCTCAGCGCACCCGCAAAAAACCGCTTGAGCTCAACTGCAGTTGAGGTTTTACAACCCCCGAAGCGCCGCTTGCCCTTTGGAGACGAAGGGCGCTCCACCATTTTTTGAATCGGCGTATAAGAACGTTCGGAGGGCGGGGTGACCGAAACCAGCACAAACAGGGTCGATTGGCGCGCGCTGTGGGCGAGCGGCGATCTGGCGCGCTTCTGCTTCATCAGCCTCGGCATCCTGCTGCACGCCACCAATGAAACCATGGTGGCGACGGTGATGCCGGCCATGGTCGGCGAACTCGCTGGCGTTCAGCTGGTCGGCTGGTCGCTGGCGATCTACGAGCTCGGCGCCATCGTCGCCGGCGCTGCCGCCGGGCGGCTGGTGAGCTACGTCGCGCTGCGCACCAACATGGTGGTGGCCGCCCTGCTTTATGCGGCCGGCGCACTGGTCTGCGCCATCGCGCCCTCCATGCCGCTGTTCCTGACCGGGCGCCTGATCGAGGGGTTTGGCGGCGGCGCGCTAGTGTCGTTGGCCTTCGTCTCGGTCGAGCGGCTGTTTCCACGCGCCATCTGGCCACAGCTTTTCGGCGTCATGTCGGCGATCTGGGGCGTCGCCGCCTTCAGCGGCCCGGTGCTGGGCGCGTTGATGACCGAGTTGCTCTCCTGGCGCTGGGCTTTCGGCGTCTTCACGCTCGGCGGCACGGCCATGGCATTGGCGAGCTTCATCGTGCTCGAAACGCCTGAGGCGACCAAGCCGCAGGCGATCACTGGGACGGCGCCGCCCTTCCCCTTCGCCGCGCTCGGCTGCCTTGCCGTCAGCGTCGTGCTGATCGCCACGGCCGGGGTCGACATTGCCCTGCTGCGTTCCTCCCTGCTGCTGGCCCTCGGCCTGGTCGGGCTTGCGCTGTTTGTCCGCATCGATGCGCTGAAGCCGCGCTCGCGGCTGTTCCCGTCGCGGCTGTTCTCTTGGCGCTCGCCGGTCGGCGCAGGCATGACCATGGTCGCCGCGTTCTCCGTGGCGACCTGTTCCTTCGCCGTCTACGGACCGCTGCTTCTGACCAGCCTGCACGGCATTCCGATCCTGACCACCGGCTACATCATCGCCGCCGAATCGATCGCCTGGTCGATCCTGTCGATCCTCGTCGCCAATGCGCCGCCGGAGCGCGAGAGGCTGATCATCACCGGCGGCGCGCTGATGATCGCGATGGGCATCGCTGGTTTCGCCTATGCCGTGCCGGCGGGTTCGATTCCGCTGATCCTGTTCTGCGCCTTGCTGCAAGGCGGCGGCTTCGGCATTGCCTGGCCCTTCGTCACCCGCGTGATCGTGGCATCGGCCAGGGATGGTGAGCAGACGATCGCCTCTGCCGCCGTGCCGACCATGCAGCGCATCGGCTATGCGGTCGGTGCAGCACTGACCGGCATCGTCGCCAACGCCAGCGGTTTTTCCGAAGGCCTGAACCGAGAGGCGGCAGCGAATGTCGCCACCTGGTTGTTCCTTGCCTTCGTGCCACTCGGCCTTCTGGGATGCCTTGCAGCCCTGAGGATCTCGGGGCCGGCAGCCCGGCCACAGGAAGCAACGGGCTAGACAGTAATTGTCTTCAGCCGCTCGGCGATCAGTGCCGCAAGCCGCGTCGCCACCTCGTCCTTGCTCATCTCGGGCCATTCGTCGACACCGGCCTTCGAGACGATCCGCACCCGGTTGCGATCGCCGCCCATCACGCCGCCTACGCGGGACACGTCGTTGGCGACGATGAAATCGGCGCCCTTCTTCCTGAGCTTGGCCTCGGCGTTCTTGACGAGATCCTGCGTCTCAGCGGCAAAGCCGACGACCAGGCTGGGCCGCCTTTTGTGATGACCGACACCGGCAAGAATATCGGGGTTTTCGATCATCTGCAGCGCCGGCGGCCCCTCGCCTGCCACTTTCTTGATCTTCTCGCCGGCCGAAGTCTCGCTACGCCAGTCGGCAACGGCAGCCACGAACACGGCCGCGTCCGCCGGCAGCAGCTGTTCGACCGCGCCCTTCATCTCGTTCGCGGTTTCGACATGCAGCGTGGTGACCCCGGCCGGATCGGCAATACCGACCGGACCGGAGACGAGGCGCACATCGGCGCCGAGCCTTGCCAGCGCCGCCGCAATGGCATGGCCCTGCTTGCCGGACGAGCGATTGGCGATGTAGCGCACCGGGTCGATCGGCTCATGCGTCGGCCCTGAGGTGACGATGATCTTTCTGCCGGCCAGCGGCTTCGGCCTGATGTCGAGCAGCGCCTCGATCGCGGCGACGATCTCCAGCGGCTCGGCCATGCGGCCCTCGCCTGCCTCGTTGCTCTCTGCCATCTCGCCCTTCGCCGGGCCGATGAATGCGATGCCGTCCTTCTGCAACGTCGCGCGGTTTCGCCGGGTCGCCGGGTGCGACCACATTTTCGGGTTCATGGCGGGCGCCATCAAAACCTGCTTGTCGGTGGCGATGAGCACGGTCGAGGCAAGGTCATTGGCGTGGCCGTTGGCGAGCTTCGCCATCAGGTCGGCGGTGGCCGGCGCCACGACGACAAGGTCGGCCTCGCGCGACAAGCGGATGTGGCCGACATCGTGCTCGTCATTGCGGTCGAACAAATCGGTGGAGACGTGGTCGGCAGCCAGCGCTCCAACCGACAGCGTGGTCACGAACTCCTGCGCCGCAGCGGTCATGACGACACGCACCGCAGCGCCCCGCTCGCGCAGCCGGCGGATCAGGTCGAGCGCCTTGTAGGCGGCGATGCCGCCGCCGATGATCAGCAGGATGCGCTTGCCGGAAAGGATCATGCCCGAGACCAGTCCTTGTCCAAAGTCATGCCGGCTTCAGTACCGGCGTGATATCGGTATGGATGAAATCATCGCCCTTGAAAAGCAATGGCAGATCTCGGGTCTTGGCGAGAGCGTAGGCGAAGCAGTCGCCCATGTTGAGGTTGGCCGGGTGGCCGGTGCCGCGGCCATAGGTTGAATAGGCAAGGCGAGCTGCAGAAAGCTGCACCAAATCGAAGGCTAGAATTTCGAGTTGAAGCTCCGAAACTATCGCTTCAAGTCGGGCAGCTCCCTCCGGATATCTGCCTCGCAAGGCGACGCAATATGCTTCATATAGCGTGCCAGAACTGATCGACGGCAGCTCCGATCGGGCGATGGCGTTGGCGAACAACACGTTGTCTGATTCCCGCCCCAGAATGGAAATCAATGCCGACGTGTCGACGACAAGAGCGCTCACCGGAGGCCTTCGTCCCACATTTCATCTGTGAGTTTCTTCAGGTCGAAAGGCTCCGCTGGTTTCACGCCAAGCGCCAGAACCTTGTCAACGTCGATCCTTCGTCGTGCAGGGCTTTTAACCTCTCGCGCAAGAACTTCCCGAGCCTCCTGCTCCATCGAAACACCTCGCGCGGCGGCGCGCTCGCGAAGGGCCTGCTTCACGCTGTCGTCAAGATTGCGGATGGTGAGCGTACCCATGGCATTGCTCCTTCTCATCCAACATAGTTGATGAAAGGAATGCTTTCAATGACAGCGCCGACAGCACTGCTGTCATTGCTTGCATTCAAAGCAGCTTCCAAGCGATATAGACCAGCGTCACCGCGATCACCCACAGCGCCAGCCGGCCGGATCGGGTGTGGCGCGCCTCGGCCTTGCCGATCGCGTGCGCTGTCCTTTCGTCGAAGCGCAACCCATGTTCGGCCATCAAATCGATCTCGCGCGACAGCCGCTCGGTGCGGGCGGCGAGATCCGGCGCCTGGCGGGCCAGCGCCAGCAGCGCGCTTGCGCCGTCGCGCGCGTCGGCCAGCAGAGCACGCGGGCCGAGATTGCCCGATATCCAGCCGCTGACCACCGGTTCGGACGTCTTCCACATGTTGAAGGCCGGGTCGAGGGTGCGGGCGACGCCCTCGACCACCACCATGGTCTTCTGCAGCAGCACCAGTTCGGAACGCGTCGCCATGTCGAAGAGGTCGGTCACCTCGAACAGAAGCGTCAAGAGCTTGGCCATCGAGATGGTATCGGCCGGCTGGCCGTGGATCGGCTCGCCGATCGCCCGGATCGCCTGGGCGAACGCCGCGACATTGTGCTGGCGCGGCACGTAGCCGGCCTCGAAATGCACTTCGGCGACGCGCAGATAGTCACGGGTGATGAAGCCATAGAGGATTTCGGCGAGGAAACGGCGCTCCTTCTTGCCGAGCCGGCCGGCAATGCCGAGATCAACGGCAACGATGGTGCCGTCGGCCTCGACGAACAGGTTTCCCGGATGCATGTCCGCATGAAAGAAGCCGTCGCGCAGCGTTTGACGCAGGAACGACTGGATCAGATTGGCGGCGATCGCCTTCAGATCGTGGCCGGCAGCAGCGAGGCCGGCAATGTCGTTCATCTTGATGCCGTCGACCCATTCCATGGTCAGAACGTCGCGGCCGGTGCGCTCCCAGTCGACCATCGGCACGCGAAAGCCGGGATCGTCCTTGGTGTTCTCGCCGAGCTCCGAAAGCGCTGCCGCCTCGAGCCTCAGATCCATTTCGATCTTGGTGGTCTGCGCCAGCGTCTCGGTCACTTCGACCGGCCGCAGCCGGCGCGACGACGGGATGTACTTCTCCTGCAGGCGGGCAGCGAGAAAATAGCTCTCGAGATCACGAAAGAAGAGGCGGCGCACGCCTGGCCGGATGACCTTGACCGCCACCCGCGAACCGACGCCGTCGTGCAGGGTTTCTGCGATATGGACCTGAGCGATCGAAGCCGCGGCAACGGCATCGCCGAAACTGGCGTAGAGGTCGCCGACCTTGCGCCCGAGCGAAGCCTCTATCGCCGCAATGGCCTCGGTCTGCGGAAAGGTCTGCATCTTGTCCTGCAGCATGGCGAGGTCGAGCGCCATGTCGTTGCCGACGACATCGGGCCGTGTCGCCAGGAACTGCCCGAGCTTGACATAGGATGGCCCGAGCCGGACGACCGCCTTGGCCAGCCGGTCGCCACGCTCATAGGCAAGCGCGCGGCGGCGGGTGAACAGCCGTGCCATCCGCCAGCCGAGTTTCGGCAGGCCGGAAAGCTCGTCGCCCGGCAAGGCCGCCACGACGCCTTCGCGGACCAGCACCCAGCCGGCCCGCACGAGCCTGAAACCAGCGCCGACCCTGCTCATGACTGCGCTAGCCTCAAAGCTTCCAGCCCGAATGAAGCGCAGCAATGCCGCCGGAATAATTGCGAAAAGAAGCGCGGTCGAAGCCGGCGCGGGAAATCATCGCCGCAAAATTCTGCTGATTGGGAAACTTGCGGATTGATTCGACCAGATAGGAATAGGGCTCGCCGTCACCGGTCACCGCCTTGCCGATCCTGGGGATGGCGTTGAACGACCACGCCTCATAGACCTTGTCGAGCAACGGCATGTCGACCTCGGAAAATTCGAGACAGAGAAAGCGTCCGCCGGGCTTCAGCACGCGATAGGCTTCCGCAAGCGCCACATCGATACGCGGCACGTTGCGAATGCCGAAAGCGATCGTGTAGGCGTCGAACGTGGCCTCAGCGAATGGCAGCTCCTCGGCATTGGCTTCGACGAAATCGGTGTTATCAGTCAGTCCCTTTTTCTCGGCCCGGTCGCGGCCGACGGCGAGCATCGAGCCGTTGATGTCGAGAACGGTGGCATGGGCGTTCCTGCCGCTCGCCTCGACGATGCGGAAGGCGATGTCGCCGGTGCCGCCGGCAACGTCGAGAACGCTCCAGCGCGGTCGTTTCGGTGGATTGAGCCATGTGACCATAGCGTCCTTCCACAGCCGGTGCAGGCCGGCCGACATCAGGTCGTTCATCAGATCGTAGCGGTTCGCGACCTTGTGGAAAACGTCATTGACCAGGGACTGCTTCTCGCCTGCCCCTACACGCTTGAAACCATAGGAGGTCTCCATGCCGCCAACGGCCGTGGTTCTCTCAACCGACATTATTTTTGATCCGCCATAAAACCGGCGGGACCATAGCCGATCGATGGTGCCGACGCTATTGTTTAAGGCGCGGTGTTCGGCCGCGCTTCTCGGTCGTGGAATCATGCTTATGGCTCCGCGAACTGGGCTGACCTGACGGGATGACTGCATGCCTTTGAAAGCGGAACTGCACTGCCATATCGAAGGGGCAGCGGCGCCCGAACTCGTCATCCGCCAGGCGCAGAAATACGGCAAGGACACCTCGCCCTACATTCAGGACGGCTCCTTCGTCTGGCACGATTTCACCTCCTTCCTCGCCGCCTATGATTTCTCCTCCGACCTGTTCCGCACGGAAGAAGACTATGCGCGGCTGGCCGATCATTACCTGACCAGTCTCGCCCGCGACGGCGCCATCTATTCCGAGATCTTCACCTCGCCGGACCATGCCGGCAAGGCCGGCCTGTCGCCCAAGGCCTATACGGACGCGCTCGGCGAAGGCATGGCGCGTGCCAAGGCCAAGACCGGCATCGAGGGCCGCATGATCGTCACCGGCGTGCGCAACGCCGGCGTCTATTCGATCGAGCAGGCGGCGCGCTTCGCGGCCCGCTGCGGACATCCGCTGGTCACCGGCTTCGGCGTCGCCGGCGACGAGCGGATGGGCGATCTGGAGGACTATGTCAGGGCCTTCGAGATCGCGCGCGAGGCCGGCCTCGGCATCACCGTCCACGCCGGCGAGCTGATGGGCTGGGAAAGCGTCAAGGCGGCGCTCGACCATATCCGCCCCGCCCGTATCGGCCATGGCGTGCGCGCCATCGAAAATCCCGACCTTGTCCGGCGCATAGCCGACGAAGGCGTCGTGCTCGAATGCTGTCCCGGCTCCAACATCGCGCTGAAGGTCTTCGACAGTTTCGCCGATCACCCTTTTCCGGCGCTGCAGGCGGCGGGCTGCAAGGTGACGCTAAACTCCGACGACCCGCCCTATTTCTGGACGTCGCTGAAGCGCGAATACGACATTGCCGCAGAGCATTTTTCGATGGACGACAAGGCGCTCGCCGCCGTCACCAGAACCGCAATCGAGGCCGCCTTCGTCGATAAGAAGACCAGGACGGCGCTTCTCGCCCGCCTCAACGCCGCCCGCTAACTCTCTCCTCCTGCAAAAACTGTGGTAGGTGATCGCAAGCAGTTCCTTGGCCGGCGCATTGTCGATAGGGTTCACGTAAGCAGCCGGAATTTCAGGAGAACACCATGAAGGGCGTCACCGTCGTCGACCACCCGCTTGTCCAGCACAAGCTGACCATCATGCGAAAGAAGGAAACCTCGACGGCCGGCTTCCGGCGGTTGTTGCGGGAGATCTCGCTGCTGCTCGGCTACGAGGTCACTCGCAACCTCGAACTGACGACGACAACGATCGAAACGCCGATCGAGACGATGGAAGCGCCAACGCTGGAGGGCAAGAAGCTGGTCTTCGCCTCAGTGCTGCGCGCCGGCAACGGCTTGCTCGAGGGCCTGCTTGACCTAGTGCCGGCGGCGCGCGTCGCCCATATCGGTCTCTACCGCGATCATGAGACGCTGGAAGCGGTCGAATATTTCTTCAAGGCGCCGAGCGATCTCGCCGACCGGTTGGTGATCGTCGTCGACCCGATGCTGGCGACCGCCAATTCGGCGATCGCGGCGATCGACAAGCTAAAAGGGCGCGGCGCCACCAACATCCGCTTCCTCTGCCTGCTGGCTGCGCCAGAAGGCCTCGAGCGCTTCATCAAGGCGCATCCCGATGTCCCGGTATTCACCGCGTCCATCGATCGCCAGCTCAACGAGAAAGGCTACATCATGCCCGGCCTCGGTGATGCCGGCGACCGCATGTACGGCACTAAATGACCGTGCCACTCGTTTACCGATCGTTTACGCAAACGGCCGCTTTCCGCATCTGTTAAAGCGGCAAACACCATGTCGCGATAAGCATGGGCGTTCACGAAGGCCGGTCCATGCTGCTGCGCAATCTTCTCATCCTTGGCGTGCTCGCCGTAACATCGGCGTCGTTCCCGATCCTCTATCAATCGAATCCGCAGATGCTCGATGGCCTGCTGAAATCGGCGGTCGGGGCGAGGCCCACGATCGAAACGCAAACGGACCTGAACCTGGCCGGGGTTCCCGACAGATCGGCGACGCCGCAGCCGCTCGGCCGCAAGGTCGTGGTCACGGCGGATGCGCGCGGGCATTTCACGTCGGCGTTCAAGCTCAACGGCCGTCAGGTCGACGGCATGATCGACACCGGCGCCACGCTCGTCGCCATCAACAGTTCGACCGCACGCAGGATCGGCATTTCGCTGAACGCGTCTGACTTCCGCCACACCGTCAACACCGCCAACGGGGCGATCAAGGCTGCCCTGGTGACCGTCGATCGCCTGCAGATCGGCAAGATCACGGTCGACGGCGTCCAGGCGGTGGTGCTCGACGACAAGGCACTGCGCACCAATTTGATCGGTCTGAGTTTTCTCCAGCGGCTTGAAAAATACCAGGTCGAAAACGGCGCGCTGTTGCTCGTCCAGTGATCACCCGCGCGGCAGGATCCGCCGGATGACGGCTTTTTCCGCAGGCGGCTTCGAAGCGCCGATCGTATAGGCCGAAAGCACGGCGGCCGCGGCCGCCTCGGCATCGGAGGCGTTGCGGGCATGGACCAGCGCCAGCGCCTCGCCGGCGCGTACCTCCGCACCGACCGGCAATAGCCTGGTGATGCCGACCGCATGATCGATGCTGTCGTCCGGCCGTATGCGCCCGCCGCCAAGCCCGACGACGGCAAGACCGATGTCGCGGGTGGCGATGCCGGTGACAAAGCCGTTTTCGGTCGCCTTGACCGCAAACTCGGTCGCCGCCTTCGGCAGGTATTTTTCCGGATTCTCGATGAAGTCGGCCGGACCGCCGAGCGCCGCCACCATGCGCGCGAAGACGGCCGCCGCGCGGCCACCGGCAAGCGTCTCGGCGGCGCGCCGCATGCCGTCCTGGTTGGACGATACCAGCCCCGCCGACTGAAGCATGTCTGCGGCCAATGCCAGCGTCACATCCTCCAGGCGCCGATCGCGGACGCGGCCGGTGAGAAAGTCGACGGCATTTTGCACCTCGACCGCGTTGCCGGCTGCCGATGCCAGCGGCTCGTTCATGCCGGTGACCAGCGCCGAGGCCTTCAGGCCTGCGCCGTTGGCGATTTCGACCAGGCTGTTCGCCAGTGCCGCTGCGTCGCGCGACCTTTCCATGAAGGCGCCGTTGCCGACCTTCACGTCGAGCACCAGTGACTGCAGGCCGGCGGCCAACTTCTTCGACAGGATCGAGGCGGTGATCAGCGGCACCGATTCGACGGTCCCCGACACGTCGCGGATCGCATAGAGCCTGCGGTCGGCGGGCGCGAGATCGGCGGTCTGGCCGATGATGGCGCAGCCGGTTTCGAGCACCACCTTGCGGAAGCGCGTAACATCCGGCTGGCTGATATAGCCGGGGATGGCATCCATCTTGTCCAGTGTGCCGCCGGTATGGCCGAGGCCGCGGCCGGAAATCATCGGCACATAGGCGCCGCAGGCGGCGACGATCGGCGCCACCATCAGCGAGACATTGTCGCCGACGCCGCCTGTCGAATGCTTGTCGGTCACCGGGCCCGGCAGGTCCGACCAGTCGAGCACGTCGCCGGAATCGCGCATGGCCAGCGTCAGCGCCACCGCCTCGTCGCGGCTCATGCCGTTGAAGAACACCGCCATGGCGAACGCCCCGACCTGCCCGTCCGAGACGGTGCCGGTGGTCACGCCCTCGATGAAGCTGGCGATCTCCTGCGCCGACAGCTTATGGCCGTCGCGCTTGCTGCGGATGATTTCCTGGGGAAGCATCAGGCCGAGACCTTACTCTCCGGCAGCCCGTCTTCGAACACACGCTGGAGAATGGTCGCCAGCCGCGCGCCGCCGACCGGCGCCATGTCCTTGGTCTCCTGGTGCGAAAGCTCCGCCCCGGTCATCCCTGCTGCAAGGTTGGTGATGACCGAGCAGGCAGCGACGCGCAGGCCGAGGAAGCGGGCGAGAATGACTTCCGGCACGGTCGACATGCCGACGGCATTGGCGCCCATGACGCGCGCCATGCGGATCTCGGCGGGCGTCTCGAAGCAGGGCCCGGAAAACCACATATAGACACCCTTGTGCAGCGCGGTATCCGTCGCCTTCGCCGCCGTCTCGATCGCCGAGCGAAGGCCAGCATCATAGGCTTCGGTCAGGCCGACGAAGCGGCGGTCGCTGGGCTCGCCGATCAGCGGGTTGGAGCCCGAGAAATTGATGTGGTCGGTGATCAGCATCACCGAGCCTGGCCCCATGTCCGGATCGACTGAGCCGGCGGCATTGGTGAGGATCAGTTGCGAGATGCCGAGGCCGGCGAGCACCTCCAGCGCCGGCCGCATCGCCGCCGCGTTGCCGTGCTCGTAATAATGCGCGCGGCCGGACAGCATCAGCACTGGCGTGCCGGCAAAACGTCCTGCCACCACCTCGCCGGCATGGCCGGTGACGCCGCTTCTGGGAAAGCCCGGCAATTCGGCATAGGAAATGCGGACGGCGTCCTCGACCTGGTCGACCAGCCCGCCGAGGCCCGAACCCAGCACGAGCGCGGTGGCGGGCGCCAGCCCGTCCAGCCTTTCGACGAGATGATCGATCGCTTCCTTCATTTCAAAATATCGCCCTGGAAGCCGTAGGGCAGCATATCGCCCATGGTCACAGTCTCGACCACACCGCCATTGTCGCAGAGATAAAGCTTGGTTTCCGGCCGACAGAATTCGGCCAGCCGCTGCCGGCAGCCACCACAGGGCGAGCATTTCGCCATGCGCTCGGCAATCACGGCGATCTCCGTGATCCTGCCGCCGCCGCCCATGATGTAGTGGCCGAGCGCGGTGGTTTCGGCGCACCAGCCTTCCGGATAGGACGCGACCTCGATGTTGGCGCCGGCAAAGACGCGGCCGTCCTCGGTGCGCAGTGCCGCCCCGACCGGGAATTTCGAATAGGGCGCATAGGCCTTGGCCATGGCGGCCTTGGCCGCTTCGAACAGGTCATGCGACATTTAGTTTTTCCCTAGAATGATCTGTCCGAAAACCGGCTTCCACTTTTTCGCGGCCATGCTCATATTTTCCTTTTCGCATGGCCCGGTCCGAAAACCGGCTTCCACTTTTCGGGGCCATGCTCATATTTTCCTTTTCGCATGGCCGGTCCGAAAACCGGCTTCCACTTTTTGGGGCCATGCTCAGCGTTCCTTGACATAGGGCACGCCGCCGGCGCGCGGCGGGATCGCCTTGCCGATGAAGCCGGCGAGAAGGATGACGGTGAGGATATAGGGCAGCGCCTGCATGAGTTGCACCGGCACCTTGCCGATCACTGGCAGCGGCGTGCCCTGCAGGCGGATCGACAGCGCGTCGAGGAAGCCGAACAACAGGCAGGCGAACATGGCGTTGACCGGCTTCCACTTGGCGAAGATCAGCGCGGCCAGCGCGATATAACCCTTGCCGGCGGTCATGTCCTTTACGAAGCCGCCGTTCTGCACCATCGACAGGTAGGCGCCGGCAATGCCGGTGAGCACCCCGGTGCAGATCAGCGCCCGGTAGCGCAGCCAGGCGACCGAGATGCCGGCCGTGTCGACCGCGGCCGGATTCTCGCCGACCGCGCGCATCCGCAAGCCGAAACGGGTGCGGAACAGCACCCACCAGGTGAACGGCACGGCGAGGAACGCGATATAGACCAGCACGGAATGGCCGGAGATTAGTTCCGAATATATCGGACCGAGGATCGGCACGCCCCTGAGCGCGTCCGCGCCAGGCCAGATGATCGCTCCGAACCGCTCGTCCGAGGCCAAAGCCGGCGTACGGCCACCTTGCTGGAACCAGGCCTGGCCAAGCATGATCGTCGATCCCGCGGCGATGAAATTGATCGCCACGCCGGAGACGATCTGGTTGCCGCGATGGGTGATCGAGGCAAAGCCGTGGATCAGCGCGAAGGCGACTGAGATCAGGATGGCCATGCCAAGGCCGAGATAGGCGGAATGGAAGACGGAGGCTGCGGCGGCACCGGCGAAGGCGCCGACCAGCATCTTGCCCTCGAGCCCGATATCGAAAATGCCGGCCCGCTCCGAATAGAGGCCGGCGAGGCAAGCGAGCAGCAAGGGCACCGACAGGCGGATGGTCGAGTCCAGAACCTGGACGATGGCGTTGAAAAAATCCATCTCAGGCACCCTTCTCCTTGATCGCTTCCATGCCGACGGATCTCGGGCTGAGCGAGGCGAACAGCGCCTGGACATAGGGCCGGAACATGTGCTCGAGCGCGCCGGCGAACAGGATGACCAGGCCCTGGATGATGACGATCATATCGCGGCTGATCGCCGGCATCTCGAAGGCGAGCTCTGCGCCACCCTGGTAGAGCATGCCGAATAGTATTGCGGCGAGCACGATGCCGACCGGGTGCAGGCGCCCCATCAGCGCCACCGCGATGCCGACGAAACCGGCGCCCGAAACGAATTCGAGCGCGACATTGTGCTGGTCGCCCATCGTCGGATTAAGCGCCATCATGCCGGCCAGCGCGCCCGAGATCATCATGGCGACGATGATGATGCGGGTCTCCGAAATGCCGGCATAGCGCGCCGCTTTCGGGCTGTGGCCGTAGGTGCGCATCTCGTAACCGAGCTTGGTGCGCCAGATCAGCACCCAGACCAGAAAGGCCATGGCCAGCGCCAGCAGGAAGCTGATGTTGAACGGCGCCGAGCGTATCTTGGCGCCGAACAGCTCGATGACCCAGTTGAGCTTCGGCAGTTGCGCGCCGTCGAGGAAGGTGCGTGTCTGCGGCGCCATCGAATTGGCCGGCTTCAAGAATCCGACCAGTGCATAGACCATGACGCTGGCGGCGATGAAGTTGAACATGATGGTGGTGATGACGATGTGCGAGCCGCGCTTGGCCTGCAGATAGGCCGGGATCAGCGCCCACAGCGCCCCCATTGCCGCGGCGGCGATGATCGCCAGCGGGAAGGTGAGCCACCAGGGCAGCACGCTGTCGAAGGCCAGGCAGACGATGCCGATGCCGAGACCGGCTATATAGCCCTGGCCCTCGCCACCGATGTTGAACAGGCCGCAATGCGCCGCAACCGCCACCGAAAGCCCGCTGAAGATGAAGGTGGTGGCGTAGAAAAGCGTGAACGCGATGCCTTGCCCACGGCCGAACGCGCCCTCGACCAGGACGGCGGCCGCGCGGAACGGATTTTCGCCAACCAGAAGCACGACGAAGCCGGCGACGACGAAGGCAACGGCGAGATTGATCACCGGAATCAGCCCGTAATCGGCCCAGGCCGGCAGCTTGGCGTAGGGAGTGCTCATTCCGCCGCCTCCTGGCGCTCGACGCCAGCCATCAGCAGGCCGAGCTCGCCTTCGCTCGCATCCGGGCCGCGCTCGCCGACGATGCGGCCGGCAAACATCACCAGGATGCGGTCGGACAGCGAGCGGATCTCGTCGAGCTCGACCGAGACCACCAGCACCGCCTTGCCCTGGTCGCGCATGGCGATGAGGCGCTTGTGGATGAATTCGATGGCGCCGACATCGACGCCGCGCGTCGGCTGGCCGACGATGAGCACGCCTGGGTCTTGTTCCATTTCCCGCGCCAACACGATCTTCTGCTGGTTGCCGCCGGAGAAATTGGCGGTCTTGAGGCGGCAGTCCGCCGGGCGGATGTCGTATTTGGTGATCTTGTCCCTGGCGTCGTCGCGGATGGCATCGATATTGAGGAACGGCCCCCGGAGATAGCGCGGATCGTCGTGATAGCCGAGGATCGAATTCTCGTTCTCCTCGAAGGCCAGCACCAGCCCGACGTGATGGCGGTCCTCCGGCACATGGGCGAGACCGCGGTCGCGCAGCTCGCCGGGATCGGCGGCCCCGGTGAGATCGATCGGCTTGCCGTCGAGCATGACGGAGCCCGAGACGGCGCGCCTGATGCCGGAAATCGCCTCGAGCATTTCGGATTGCCCGTTGCCGGCGACGCCGGCGATGCCGACGATCTCGCCGGCGCGCACATCGAAGGAGATGTCGTCGACCATGGTGACGCCGCGGGAATCCTTCACCGTCAGGTTCTTGACCGCGAGCTTGACGCCGCCGGCTTCCGCCTCGCCCTTCTCGACCCTGAGCAGCACACGGCGCCCGACCATCAGCTCGGCCAGCTCCTCGACTGTCGTCTTCTTGGTCTCCCTGGTCGCCACCATCGTGCCCTGGCGCATGACCGAGACCGTGTCGGTGATCGCCATGATTTCGCGCAGCTTATGGGTGATCAGCAGGATCGTCTTGCCCTGCTCCTTCAACTGCTTGAGGATGCGGAACAGATGGTCGGCTTCTGCGGGCGTCAGCACGCCCGTCGGCTCGTCGAGGATCAGGATCTCGGCGCCGCGATACAGCGCCTTGAGGATTTCGACACGCTGCTGCAGGCCGACCGGCAACTCTTCGATGATCGCATCGGGATCGACTTCCAGCCCGTATTCGCGCTCGAGCCGTTCCAGTTCGGACCGCGCCTTGGCGATGCTCTTCTTCAGCAGCGCATCGCTTTCGGCGCCGAGAATGACGTTTTCCAGCACCGTGAAATTGTCGACCAGCATGAAGTGCTGATGCACCATGCCGATGCCGAGCGCGATGGCGTCGTTTGGCGACTTGATCGACGCCGGCTGGCCGCCGACGCGGATCTCACCGCTGTCGGCCTGGTAGAAGCCATAGAGGATCGACATCAGTGTCGACTTGCCGGCGCCGTTCTCGCCGACAATGCCGTGGATGGTGCCGCGCACGATCTCCAGATTGATGTCGCGGTTGGCGCGCACGGCGCCAAAACTCTTGTTGATGCCGATCAGCTCGATTGCGGCTTGCGCCATGCAGCCTGTCCCACTCTTATTTTTTTTATCGCTTGGTCAAAACGCCTAGCATGACGCCCCGTCTGTGCCAATTGGCCGGAGCAGCGTTCACTCTCGACAAATCCCCGCGCGCTTGTCAATTTCGAACGTGGCCGCAGCCTTCACATTCGCTGTCGCATCGGCCGGAAAACCGGATTCGATTTTCGGAAAGCACGATGCGAAGATTGTAAGTGTCAGAGCGTAGTTTGTGCGTCCAATTGGACGCCCGTCGCTCTAATGTGGCAGACCCAGAAAATTCGCATCTCTTGGGAGTTGCGCAGCAAGAACCCGAGGTTTTTCAAATGACCATGCCCGCCGACCGGCTGACAACGCTGGAAATACGCGCCGCCGAGCAGGAGAAGACCATCGAGGAACTGTCCGGCCAGATCGCCGAGCAGTGGAAGGTGATCGAGCGCATGCAGCGCAAGCTCGATGCGCTCACCGACCGCTTCCTGGCGTTGGAGGAACAGGCCGCACCGGACGTGCCGGTGACCAAGCCGCCGCATTGGTGAGCGACTGAGGAAGAGCAACGAGCGTGGCCGGTGAAAGCGACCGCATAGCCGGACGGCCGCGAATACGTGCAGCCGGCCCACGCGGTTCTCAGGTCAGGCAGCGGCTTTCGACGGCTGCCAAAGTTCGATCGGATTGCCTTCGGGATCATGAATGCGGCAGAAGCGGCCGGCCTCTGAATCCCATTCGGCGCGAGTTTCGACGGCGATGCCCGCCGCCTTGAGATCGGCCACGGTCGCATCGATGTCATCGACGCGGAAATTGATCATCCACTGCTGATCCATGCGACCGAAATAGTCGCTCTCTCGACGGAACGGTGCGAAGACGGTCGGGCCAGCCTCCTGTTTCCAGACGGTCTTGGCGATGTCGACAATGCCCAGATGCTTCTCGTACCAGGCGGTCAGCGCTTGCGGGTCGCTGGCGCGAAAGAAGAAGCCGCCTATTCCCGTCACCGTTGCCATCGGCCGTTACCTCCTCTTGCCGGATATTATTTTTGCGGTCCGCCATCCATAACGCAAAACCGCCGGGTTTTCACCCCGGCGGCTTTGATCAGATCCGCGATGTCGGTCGATCAATAAGGGCAGGCGTTGTCCGACATGTAGTCGTGCACCTTGACGGTGCCGGCGATGATGTCGGCCTTGGCCTTTTCGACCGCCGCCTTCATCGCGTCATCGACAAGCGCCTTGTTGTTGTCGTCCATGGCGTAGTCGACACCGCCTTCCTTGAGGCCGAGGTCGTTGATGCCGCCGGTGAACTTGTCGTTCTTGGCGTCCATGAAGGTGTTGTAGACGGCAACGTCGACGCGCTTGACCATGGAGGTCAGCACCTTGCCGGGCTGCAGTCCGTTCTGGTTGGAATCGACGCCGATGCCGAGCTTTCCGGCATCCGCCGCTGCCTGCAGCACGCCAACACCGGTTCCGCCTGCCGCCGCATAGATCACGTCGGCGCCCTGGTCGATCTGCGTCTTGGCGATCTCGCCGCCCTTGGCCGGATCGTTCCAGGCTGCCGGCGTATCGCCGGTCATGTTCTGGATGACATCGGTCGCGCCGGCTGCCTTGGCGCCGCCGACATAGCCGCAGCCGAATCTGCGGATCAGCGGAATGTCCATGCCGCCGATGAAGCCGACCTTCTTCGACTTCGAGGCCATCGCCGCCATCACGCCGACGAGGTAGGAGCCTTCCTGCTCCTTGTAGACGACGGAGCGGACATTGGGCTTGTCGACGACCATGTCGATGATGGCGAATTTGGTGTCGGGAAACTCGACGGCGATCTTCTCCAGCGCATCCGCCCAGGAGAAGCCCGCCATGGCGATCGGATTGCGGCCATCCTCGGCGAAACGGCGCAGCGCCTGCTCGCGCTGGGTCGCGTTGCTGACCTCGAATTCCACATAAGCGATACCGGTTTCGGCCTTGAACTTTTCGGCGCCATTGAAGGACGCTTCGTTGAACGACTTGTCGAATTTGCCGCCGAGATCGTAGAGAAGCGCGGGCTGAATGTCCGCGGCGAAGGCCGGAAGAACCATCGCAGTTGCGGCCAGGAGGCCGAGAACGATACGTTTCATGTGATCCACACCCTGTCGGTTATTTTTTCCGTTACGCACCGCCTGCCCGCCCGGTTCTCCGGCAGGCATGCGACATCAGACAGGAGTGTCTTCCTCCCGCTTCGGGCCAATCTGGCACGGCCCGAAACAAAATTCACGCGGAATTTTGACCTTTTGGAAAAGCGTGGCGCCGCATCCCGGCGCCACGGATCATCGCCTCGACAACGGCCTCAGGCGGAGACGGCAGCCGGGATGGCGCAGGCAACGCCGGTGCCCTGCAGATTGCAATAGCCGTAGGGATTCTTCGCCAGATATTGCTGGTGGTCTTCCTCGGCGAAGTAGAATTCTGGCGCCGGCGCGATCTCGGTGGTGATCTTGCCGCGGCCGGCACCGCGCAACGAGGCTTCATAGGCGTCGCGCGAGGCGATCGCCGCCTGGTATTGCGCATCGCCGAACGTGTAGATCGCCGAGCGGTAGGTGGTGCCGACATCGTTGCCCTGGCGCATGCCCTGCGTCGGGTCATGGCTTTCCCAGAACAGCTTCAGAAGCTGTGCATAGGACACGATCTTCGGGTCGTAGACGACGAGCACGACTTCGGCGTGGCCGGTCAGGCCGGTGCAGGTTTCCTGGTAGGTCGGGTTGGGGGTGACGCCACCCGCATAACCGACAGCCGTGACCCATACGCCCTCGACCTGCCAGAACATACGCTCGGCGCCCCAGAAGCAGCCCAGTCCGAACATCGCTGTCTCCAGCCCCCCGGGATAAGGCCCCTTGAGCGGCCGCTTCGAGACAAAGTGCTTGGATGCCGTCGGGATAGGCTTGGCACGACCCGGCAGCGCCTCGGCAGGCTTCGGCAGATTGAGCTTCTTGTTCAGCATGTCGCTGAGAAAAAACATGCGCGGTCTCCCTTTCTCTTTGATTTGGGATTTCTCTTCGTTTGGGGACGCCGGAAGGCCGTCAACAACAACTCATCAAGTCCGGGCGAACCGCCCTGTCGGCCGCTCCCGCCTGTAGCCGATAATGTAGAGAATGAAGGCAAGCACCGCGAACACGGCGAAGCCGGGCTGGTTGAGCACCCAGGCGATGGCGCCGTCCCACAGCAGCGAACCAAGCTTGTCGCGGACGAAGCTTTCGAAGGCGCTTCGCGTATCCGGCGAGACGGCGAGCCAGCTCGTGTTGAGCGGGGTCATGACCAAGGCCGACGCCGCCACCGAGCGTGTCGTGTCGAGCACCGCCATGATGACGGAAACCGAAAGCGCAACCATTGCCGCGAGACGGAAAAGAAAGCGAAACATGCAGACCTTTCCTCCCCAGGACTTTAGCAGACAGACTGCAACGTCTGTTTCGAACAGAGAGATAGTGTGCGCGCGCTTTGTTCGCAATCGCGACACGCGAATTTGAAGCTACGCCGCCGGTTTCAGCTTTCGCCGATTGACGCGCCAGACAGCGAAGACACCGCCCGCCACCGCGCCGACAACTAGCCCGGCCAACCCGACGAACAGTGCAAAATAGGCGCAGGCACCCTCGAAGCAGCTCATGTCGGTGACATTCGCGACCATCAAGCCGGCAAAAAACCCGGCGCAGGCGCCGAGCCCGGCGCCGAGAATGACCCCGAGCAGGGCGGCGATCACCGAGACCAGCACCGGTGGGCGTTCGTTTTCCGGGTTGGTATAGATCGCATCGGCGCCCGAGCCGCGGCGCAGACGGTAGATGCAGAGCAGGCCGACGGCGATTTCAGCGCCGGTGACGGCCAGCCCTCTGGCCGAGAAAACGAAGTCGGGCGTGACGAGGATGTAGGACTGCCTCGCCAGCAGCCACAGGATGGTGGCGACCTGCCAAAGCGTGAAATGCCGAGGAAACCGCGCCGAGCGGTTGAGGGCGAGACCCAGGACAAAGAGCCCCCACAGGACGGTGACGATGCTGGCAGCAAGGCTGCCATAGATCAGATAGTAAACGCTATCCGGCAGGCCGTAATCGCTGGTCAGCGGCCATCCCGAGATCATGCCGTAAACAGACCAGGCCATGACCAAGGCGAGCCAGGCAGGCGGGATGTAGGACAGCCCGCTGTCCGGTCGCCCGGCCGGCCGTCCGCTGGCCGGCTGCTCGTTGCTCGATGTCATGCCGCCCCCGCAAAGCTGACGGACACTCGATAGGCGGCCAACAGCGAAGTCAAGCGCGGCAGGTTTTTTTCGGCATTTCCCGTGCACGTCGTTCGACAGTCGCCGCATCGGGAGCATTGCGTCGGTAGCACGACAAAACCATCTGTACCCGGCAAAGCGAATAGAGTGCCGTTATGGCTTGGCATTCGATGCCGGATCGACTAGATGAGCCCCGCGCCTGTTGCTTTGACGGCTCAGGTGCGGGGAAAGGGTGTCCGTTGGTTGACGGCGCCCACGGTACCGAGTTCCGGACCGGAATCCCCCAAGGGAGACGCATCTCCCCAACCCGCGTGGCGAAACCGGCCGACGCGAAATGCCAAGACGGAGAGGTGGCCGAGTGGTTGAAGGCGCACGCCTGGAAAGTGTGTTTACGGGAAACCGTAACGCGGGTTCGAATCCCGCTCTCTCCGCCATCCAGCTTCCATAAAAATCCTTTCTTTTCAAAAACTTCCTTGTTGCGCTTGACCAGTGCGAAGCGAAACCTATCTCAGACTGTGTAACAAACTGTGTAACATTAGTGAAAGATAATGCGACGTTCCGCAGCGCCAAGGCCCCATAAACGTGAAGGCATCTGGTATCTCGTTCGCAGGGTGCCGAAGGAATTCGCGGCGTTTGATCGCCGCTGCCTGGTACGCATTTCCACGGGGGTCGCCGTGGCTGACGATCCCCGCGGTGTACGGGCGCGAGATGCAGTGCAAAGCCTCGGCGCAGGGCTGGAGGCGTATTGGCGTAGACTGCGGGAAGGCCAATCCGCCGAGGCGGGGCTGCGTTTCGAAGCCGCGAGGAAGCGCGCGCGGTCATTTGGATTGGCCTATCGCACTAACGAGGAACTAGCAGCGGGGCCGCTCGACGAACTCATGGCCCGCATCAACCTGCTTCTCGACAAAAAATCGATCGAGGACGCGCAGGACGTCTCGGCGGTGATGGGTGGGGAGAAGCGGCCAGCGGTCCGCCTGAGCGGTCTTATCAAGGAATTCGAGACGATCGAGCAACAGAACTTGCTGACTATGTCGCCCAACCAAATCAAGAAATGGCGTAATCCCAAAAAGCGCGCAGTTGCCAATCTGGTTGGAGTCATTGGCGACAAGGAGATCGCAAGCCTCACTCGGGACGACGCAGTCGCGTTCCGCGAGTGGTGGCAAAAGCGGATCGTTGAGGACGGACTTGATATCGGTACGGCCAACAAGGACATCGGCCATGTTTCGAAAATGCTGCGCGTCGTCGATCTGACTCACCAGCTCAAGCTGGAGCCGGTTTTTCGCAACCTCCGTCTTTCCGGCGCCGTCCCCGGGCAACGCGCTGCGTTCCCAGCGGAGTTCATTCAGGAGAAGATACTCGCTGAAGGCGCGCTCGACGGACTCAATGACGAAGCCCGCCATCTAATCTATGTAATTGCCGATACCGGACTCAGGCTTTCTGAAGCGGCAAACCTCACCACCGAAACAATCCACCTCGATCAAGAAATCCCGCATGTGCGGGTGCGCCCCAATGGCCGTCGCTTGAAGACCGGTCATTCAGCCCGTGACATTCCCTTGGTTGGCGGCGCACTTGCAGCCATCAAGCTCCATCCGGACGGCTTTCCTCGTTATCGCGACAAGGCCGCCTCACTTTCAGCGCTCGTCAACAAGGTGCTCGCCAGCAAGGAACTTCTGCCGACTTCCGAGCATAGTCTTTATAGCCTGCGACACACTTTCGAGGACCGGCTGACGGCAGTTGAGGCGCCGGAGAAGGTAATTGCCTCTCTGATGGGCCACAAATGGATCCGGCCGAAATACGGCGCGGGACCTTCGTTAGCGCAAAAGCGCGAGTGGCTCCAAAAAATCGCTTTTACCCCGCCCGGGCGAATGTGATTGCGCCATCCAGGCCGTGAGAACCAACCTCACGGCTCCAGCTGTCCGAGCCATTTAGGTTGAGCGTGGCCAGCACGCGCTGCGCTCGCTCGCGATTTCCGAGCTTCCGCCGCATTTGTTCGACCTCGTATTCCAGCCTTTCGAAGGTCGGTGTATAGGCATCTCCATGACGGATGACCAAGTAGGCCGCAACAGCTAGACAGCATTCGAGCTCCGTGGCCGATGGATCGGAAAAAGGGGCGACGCCATAGCAAGGCGCGCAACGCCTCTCGAAAGCTTCCGAACTAGGCAAACGGCCAGCACGTGGCATCGTGACAGAAACCTATGCCTGATCGACGAACCTGAAGTGCTCACGAAGCTTGACCGGTGCGCAGGCCATCGGAGGGACAATTCCGCTCTGCCTAAAACCGACAAAAATTTTGAAACACCCGTCCCTCCGGCTCGAATTCAAAAGTTCAGCCCAGACAGTAACGCCTGATATCTTGTCGTGCACTGTCACGGTGCCAAACCTGGTGCCGGCGACAACGGCAGTTTGGCGAGCAGAAGAATTCCCGAGACTGAGACGTTCTACGGCTTGGCTCATGTTCGCGTTCCTCCTCGATTGGAAACAGGATGGGCCATATGGAAGCGAATAAAAGGAGGTTGGTGACGAGTCTCGGTAGTGGAGTAGAAACGGATGGAAAAGCTTGCGCTATTCGCCATCGGCGCCGCTAAGCGCACTTGAGAGAAGGGGCATGATCGCCAAGAGATGACGTCCGAAGAACTCTAGCGCGTCGCTTGTCGCCCCACTCTGAACTCTCGTCGGTCTGGTCCATTTATTCGACTCGAGGATGTTCGTCCGTTCATCCGGCAGGCTGCATGATCGGCATTGGCGAGGCAATCGAGGCGACAAACATCGCTCAATATGAGTAGCCGACAGGCAATCTCTAATTGCGAGGAGCGGATAGATGGGTACGGTCAAGGGATGAAAACGCGATATGGCTACGCTGGCGTCCATATGTTCGACCGCACATCCAGCCTTAGCCGGTCGCTGTGTGTCAAAGCGATTTAGAGGCGCGACACCGCAAGCCAGTTAGAAATGCGACAGTGACGCGTCTTTTTGGCACGACCTTAGCACCCGATCGGGCCTCAGCTGGTCGTGGTTGCGCAGCCCGATGGGGTGCGATTTTATAGAGCTCCCCTGGCTTTAGCTTTGAGAGCCCGTCATCGACACAAATGCAAGGGAACGGTCCGACCGCTTGCGGACATTCGACATGCCGTGGCAGCTTGCTATGGTGAGCCAGCGCATTCCGATACACGTTTTCCGCGCTCTTCAATTCGTCAGGCGTGAGACGGTCGTGACCGCTGCGCCAATTGATCTCGTGGCAGGGTTTGAGAAGCCTCTGGTTCTCGTTGTCGACGGACGAAGCTTTGATCCCACTCGATCAAGAGTGCGCTCTTTGCGAAGCCGGCTATACCGTTGCTCCAGCACCTGTGCTGAGGCTGAGCGCTTGATCAAGGACAGCCCCGGCCGCTGCTGTTCTGGACGTGAAGTTGCGGGATGGTGACTGCGTTGAGGTCGCGAAGACCTTGACCGCGGGTACGTTGTTCATCCGGATGAGCGCTGAGCCGAGAAGCGGCCAAGAACGCTTGCCTGTATTCGAATCCTACGGGAACCGCGAAACGAGCGTCCAAGGGACGCAATTCTCCGACGTCGTTCACTCAAGCTCATCTCGCAACTTGAACGCTTGTATCAAGCCGCTGCATGTGCGCCGGTGGACCGGATTGCTGCATCCAAACCACGTGCTCAGTTCCGCCCCCGCAATAACTCTACCGTCCGAAACGGCTTTCGCGCGCCAGGTCCACCCCACATGAAAGTTCCGCGAGCAGCACGGACGGAGAGGCCGGTCACAACTCCTTCGCGTGCTCTTTTACTACCGAATCAAGTGCCAGATGGAGAGGCACTGCCTTAGAGAACAGGAAGCCCTGCGCAGTTCTGCAGCCAAGCTTGTACAGAGTTTGCCGATCTGCCTCTGTTTCAACGCCCTCGGCCATGACCTCGATCCCGAGCGTCCTACCAAGATCAATCACCGCTTTGACAAGCAGCCGATCCTCCCGGGACTTGGCTAAGCCGCGAATGAAGCCCTGGTCTATTTTCACCTTCCTGATCCGACTGTCCTTGAGCGATGCCAACGTCGAAAAACCGGTGCCGAAGTCATCGAGCGCGATAGAAATGCCAGCATGTGAAAGCCGGCCAAGCTTTTCATCCACTCTGTCCGGATCCACTGGGGCTTCTTCGGTAATCTCGATGTCGAACATCGTTGCAGGGAGGTCTTTTGCCGCCAGACCATTAAGAATCATCTCGTCAATATCGCCAGCTTCCAATTCGCGCGGTGAAACATTCATCGCCACACGAACATCTCGACAGTCAGCTTTGACCAAGCCCTCGATAAGAGCGCAACAGTCGGCGAATACCGTTTGAGTTAGCAGCTGAAGCATTCCAGTTTCGCGTGCCGCTGTCATGATCTCGGGCGGAGAAATGGGACCGTGAAGCGGGTGAGACCACCTTAGCAAGGCTTCAAAACCGACGACGGCTTCAGTTTCGAGTCTTACGATTGGCTGGAACCAAGGGACCAAGCTTCTCATCGTTATCGCCGAATGAAGATCGCGTTCGATTGACTGGCGGCGTTGCAGTTCCCGGGCTAGCTCGGCATCGAACAGACAAAATTCATTCCTGCCGCGGCGCTTAGCTGTGTAAAGGGCGATGTCGGCCCGCAACAACATTTCCGTTAGTCCGGGGTTTTCAGCCAAGTAGATTCCTATAGACGCTCCAATGCGGACCGATGCGATCCCAGGATAGGGGCGAGCAAGCTTGGCTATGAGATTGGACGCGAGATTGGTGGGAGAAGGAGAATTCTTTCGCGAAGAAAAAACCAGCACGAATTCATCCCCACCGATGCGGGCGAGCGTTGAGCCCTCCGGTGCTTCTTCCTCTATTCGGCGGGCGATCCTGACAAGCAGTTCGTCACCCGTTCTGTGACCGTAGGTATCGTTGACAGATTTGAACCCATCCAGATCAATCAGCATGGCGACAAAGGGCCCATCAGTGTTCTCAAACTGATCGATTGCATGTTCGAGGCCGCGCCTGTTGAGGAGCGCGGTAAGATGGTCCTCCCTGGAATTGCGCTCCATTTCCGCGGCAAGCCGCTCGGCTTGATGTCTCAGGCGGCTCGCGTCACGGAAGCGCGCTTGTCCAACGAACGAGGCTCGAACCAGGCCGCCCTCGAAAAGCAGGACGGCAAAAGCCAGAATGTAGTTTTCCAGGGTTCCCTTCGTCAGCAAGCATGCGGCGGCAATGAGGAGTGGCGGTGTGATGAAGTATATCGCTGCCGCAGCATATGAGCTGCCGTACGTGACCGCGCCAGCTGAAATGCCCGCCAGAATTATTAGATGCAGCGATGCTTGAGACGTCGTGTACCCAGCCGTTAGGACGGCAAGGAATGACCAGGTGAATCCCGCCAGAAGAGCAAGCCTGCCAAACCAGCGAAGCCGCAGCCAAACCCGTGTCAGATCATCCTGGACTCCGGGTTCCTTCAGCTGATGACGGGCGAGTGCAAGGCGGGCGGCATTTATCGCATTAACGACCGAAAACCAGGCCGCGCCAGCAAGACCGTTCCCGGAAAGGGCCTGCACGGTCAAAATCAGCCCGGACAGCACAATGCTTATCGGCATTGAGACGAAAAGGCCTGCCCTCAGATCAGCGAGCTGGTCCTGAAGGATTCTCGCCTCCAGCGGATCTTCTTTTTCCAGGGCTGGACGGGTCAGCTTGCTTACTCCTGCTTGTCCGCAGCCTACGCAGCCCCCCTGAAGGACGGGTTAATTCTTCAATCGGAGATCAGCGTCGGGAGCAGGATTACTCCGGCGCATGATGCACTCTCTCCCATCGCTCGCCCAGCACATCGCGCAAAAATGCAACTGCTGGTGCAGTATCACCGCTGGAGCTCCGCCGAAATCCCATGCCGGACAAGGGGAACATGTTGGGCAAAGCGAAGCCCCAGATGCCTTGCAAGCCGTGCCGCCAGGTGGTCTCTGGAGTAGAGTCCAACCAGTATGTTCGTTGCATGGTAGAGCGGCGCCGCCGACAGGCGCAGCCGCCTTTCGTATATGTGCAGCATGTCGGGGTCGCCAACATTGCGGCCGTCGCGGCACGCAGTCATGATTCCACGGGCGAGCTGCTTCTGGCTGCTGAGACCGATGTTGAATCCGTGAGCGGTCACCGGGTGCATGCCGATGGCAGCGTCGCCGATGAGTGCGGCGCTCGGGGCCCGGAATTTGTGCGCCCACGTCGTGACCAGCGGATAGGTATGGCGCTTGCTTGCCAAGGTCATTTTTCCAAGGCGCCCTCGACACCGTTTCGTCAACTCCGACAGGAACAAATCGTCATCGAAGGCAAGCAGTCTATAGGCCTCGTTTGAGCGCAATGTGAGCAGCAGCGACGACACGCCTTCCGCGAGGGGCAATATCGCTATCGTCTGATGGTGATCGAACCATTCGATGGCGATCTGGTGGTGGGCGCGCTCGTGCCTCACTCGGCAAATCAGCATCGAGTGGCCAAGCCGGTTGATATCGGCGCCGATGCCCAGCAGATCACGCGTGGCGGACAAACGCGAATCCGCGGCAACAACAAGCCGAGCAGTTAAACGCGCGCCATTAGAGAGCGTTACGACTGCTCCTTCTTGGCTGTTTGTTGCATCGACGACCGAGTGGCCGCACAACAGCCGGGCGCGATCCTGCAAGCGGACGATTTTGAACAGCGCCTCGCGGATCCGGCAATTTGGAACCAAAACCCCCAGCGGTTCTCCAGAGTTGCTGGGAGGATCGAAACGAAGAGCGAATGCGCTCGAGCCGTTGAGCACGCGCGCGCCTTGAAGTGCTGATTTGTCCGAAGCCGGGATGACATCCCAGGCGCCGAGCTCGCGAAGGGTTCTGATCGAAGCGTTGGTCAGCGCGATTTCGCGACCATCGAAAGCCGGATTCGCCAGACTATAGAATGTGTTCTGTTCAACAACTGCCACCTTGAGTTCGCTTTGGGCAAGCGACGCAGCGAACGAAAGGCCGACCGGCCCGGCTCCAACGACAACGATGTCAAAATTCTCGTCAGAGCCCATCAGCGTGCCGCCATCCCGTCGGCTATCCTCGTGTAACGGTGGAACTGAGCCGAGTGACATCCGCTGAGCTCCGTGCCCGCCGCATTGCCTAAAGGCGCTGGGCCGCGGGATTCGCATGGATCGGCAACGAAGCACGCAACCCGCTCAGAGGTGGATGCGGCTAACCGAACCCGCCCTTTCGCCGCGCAGCCGCGCAGATCGCCGCCAGCAAGCGAGACACTCGCGACGCTGGTCAGCCACGGCCGCGCCGCATCGATGGCCACATTCCACTTGGAACCCGTGCGCATAGCTACTCACGCTCCACGACGTCGAAGCGGGTTCTCTTGCTAGGGTATCGAACGTAGCGCTCTCTCTCGTCATCCCAGCCAAGGTAGCGGAAACTTTTATGCACGACCGCGCATATCTTCGCAAGAACCTGCTGCATGGCTTCGATGTCGATGTCCTTGCAATTCAGTCGCCGATAGAGCAAAGCCCACGCGGCGACATAGTCGTCGAAATAGCGCGCGTCACTCGAACCAATGATCAACTTCGGACGGTTGGTCGATCTCGAAAACGCACGTCCCAACCCCGATGATGCTCCGCAGCACGTTGACATCACGAGGATCTTCGGCGCTGGATCCGAGCCCTGGAACATTTCTACGAAGTCAGCCCAAAGTAGGCTACCTCGCCCACTGGACGAAGCGATCCCGTCTCCATTGCCGTGCCAGCGATGTGAAGCACGTCGCACTTCGCCTTGTTCGCTTGGACTACAGCCTCACGAAAATGCTTTCGGTCCAAAGTAATGCGATAGTCCGAGTGGATGTTGAAAGCCTTTAACAACTGCTGCAGGATCGGTCCCTCGTGCTTGTCGTGGTAGTAGTCTTTCGCGTAGTGGCAGTCGATGATGTGAACGGTTTTCATGGCACTCCAGCCGTTTGTTCGTTGATCGTCGTGACGAGCGGATACCACGCGCCCGGAACCGCGTGACGTACGCTGAGTTCCGGTGCCGTCGCATAGCCTCAAGGCGCGGGCCGGGAATCCGGATGGATCGGGAACGACGCACACAACCCATCAAAGGCGAAAGCTGTTGATCGGCCCCCGTTTCCGCGCAGCCACGCTGATGGCCAGCCAGCAAGCGAGATACACACGACCCTGGTCAGGTAAATGGCTGCGCCGTAAGCACAAGGCATAGCCGACCACACGACAGAAAAACCCGGCACCGTGAAGGTGCTGATAATGACGACCAAACTTTCCGTGAGTCATGCAGTTCTCCCTCGAAGACTGGTCTATAGACCACACCGATGAGTATGACCCTGATCTGGATCAGCCAGACATGACCAACCGGCACTGTCGGTTCTCGGTCGGGTGATCGATCGCGACGTTCCACTTTGGAACCCGTGCGCACATTGCCAAGCTCTCGTCGGCCACGCGAGGTACTTTCGTGGCATCAGCCGCCTCAGTTGGTGCAATGGGAGGGCAGTCCTTCGCACGACAGAGGCTTTTCACAAATCGATGTAGTGCGCAGCTTAGGTCAAGGTGGTCATGGAGCATGGACAGCTTGTTCCCGACCGAGCCGGCTCGACTGACGAGCGCGATCCGCGCATCTTATGCACAGCGGATTGAAATCAGCGTTCCGGTTTGTCGTCCCGATCAATTAGTATCCGCTCGGCGGCTCCGTCGAGATCTTCGTATTGACCGCTTCGCAATGCCCAGACGAAGCCGGACAGGCCCAATGCACCCAGAAAAAGGGCCACGGGTATGAGATAGAGTAAGGTCGTCACGAGGATTGTGCCGAATAGCTGACTGCGGAGCGTCTGACTTTTTGAATAACTTGCACCGTCGCATTCGCCATGAAGCCGTGCAAGCGCAATGCGTTTCCAATAACAAGCAGCGATGAGGCAGACATGGCAATCGCCGCTATCAAGGGCGTGACGTGCCCGAGGATGGCGATTGGTACTGCCACCGCATTGTAGACGATTGCGATTGCGATGTTCTGCCGGATCAGGTGTCCTGCCTTGCGCGAGACGCCCAGGGCGAGCGGCACCGCCAGGAGGCTTTCGCGCAGGAAGACGAAGTCTGCCGCGTTGCGGCCAATGTCGACGGCGGTGGCCGGTGCGATCGAGACATGCGCCGCGCTCAGCGCCGGCGTATCGTTGAGGCCGTCGCCAACCATCAGAACCTTGTGCCCAACTTTCGCGAGGGTCTCGATGCGCTCGACCTTGCCCGATGGCAGCAGGCACGGAACGAAGTCGTGGATATCCAGCAGCTTTGCCACTTCGGCGCAGGCTGCGGCGGTATCGCCCGACAGCATTTCGATCGACACCCCGTCACCGTTCAACTGTTGGATGCCCGCTCCAGCGTCGGCGCGCAACGCATCCTCGAAAACGAAGGATGCGGCAATCATCCCGTTTCTCGTCAGGACCGTTCCGCCGTAGCCGTGTTTGCCTTCACCGCCAGTTCGAGCCTTCCAGCCGGCCCATCCGCGTCGACCCAGTCGCCAGGTGCTTCCCGCGTCAGTGGCTTCGATTCCAAACCCGGGATGCTCGGTCACAGTATCGAATTTGTGCTGCCCGCCAGGAGCGGCAAAACCGGCTATGGCCTTTGAAAACGGATGGCGGGAATGCGCGGCCATGTCGGCGGCGATTGCCAGCATCGCCGGATCAATCGAGTCCGCGTTGACCAGCCGGGGCTGGCCGAGCGTGAGCGTGCCGGTCTTGTCGAACACGGCAGTATCGATCGCCGCGAGGCGCTCCATGGCCGAACCGTCCTTGACCATGATGCCGCTCTCGAAAAGCCGCCGCGCCGCGACCACCTGCACGATCGGCACCGCGAGGCCAAGCGCGCACGGGCATGTGATGATGAGAACGGCGATGGCGATCGTCATCGCCCGATGCCAGTCGCCGGTCGCCGCCATCCAGCCCAGGAATGTCACAAAGGCGGTGAGATGGACCACTGGGGCATAAAGCGCTGAAACGCGGTCGGCGATACGGCGATAGTGCGCGCGGCCGCCCTCGGCGGCCTCCATCAACCGGACCATTTCCGCGAGGAACGAATCCTTTGCGGCGGCTGTCGCCTCAATCGTCAGCGGGCCGGTAAGGTTGAGCACGCCGGCCTGTACTGCTTCGCCCGGCGCCACGTTTTTCGGCGTGCTTTCGCCTGAGGCCAGCGAGCAGTCGAGATCCGACGTTCCCTGGATGATCTTGCCGTCGACAGGGATCCTCTCACCGGCCGCGATCAACAACCGCATGCCTGGTTCGATCTCGCCGACCGGCAGATAGTCGCGCGCGCCGTCGCCGCGCATCACCATGGCGCCACGCGCGGCCAGCTGAGACAGGCCCTTCACGGCAGTCCGGGCACGCTCCCGCATCACATGATCCAGCGTGCGCCCGATCAAAAGGAAGAACAGCAGCGATACCGACGCGTCGAAATAGGCGTGGTCGCCATGATTGATCGTCTCATAGAGGCTCATGGCATAGGCGAGCGAAACACCGACCGCGATGGGCACGTCCATATTCATGCGACCATGGCGCAAAGCATTCCAGGCCGAACGGAAGAAGATTCCGCCGGCGAAGGCGAGGGCAGGAATGGCGATCAGCGCCGAGACCCAGTGAAACAGGTCGCGGGTAGCACCTTCGGCGCCGGACCAGACAGAGACCGAAAGCAGCATGATGTTGCCCGCCGCAAAGCCGGCAACAGCGACGGCGCGGATCAGTTCGGCAAGCGTCTTGTCCTTGTCATCGACCTCGGGTGTGAACAGATGCGCCTCGTAGCCCAGCCTGCCAAGCGCGGCGACGAAGGGTGGCACCTCGTCTCCTCGCCACCGGACCGCGACCCGCTTCGTCGACAGGTTGACGCGCGCGCTTTCGACGTGATCGAGCTTTCCAAGTGCCGCCTCGATCGTCTGGATGCAGGCGGCGCAATGAACCGTCGGCACTGAAAGATCGGTCTGCCGAAGATTGTCGCCAAGCGATCGGCTCGCCAACCTGATCTCCTGGCTGGATGGCAGGACCGACGTGGCGCCGTTCAGATCCAGCGCCATTTCAGCGCCCGGTGCACAACAGCTCATTGCAGCGCTCCATGGGAAATCATAATCCTGCGGACGTCGCGATAGGGTCGTGTCAGGCCGGCATCGGCGTCGACTTCGACGATCCAGACGCCGTCCTTCGGCATATGCTGGGCGGCGAACTCCTGGCCGGAGGCGAGGGCGAGCGTGACGGACTTGTCCTCTTTCTCGTAGGCGGGATGACGAAACAGCACCTTGACGCCGTGCAGAGGAACCGGCTTGCCGAATGCGTCGGAGAGGCTGTAGCGGACTTCGCCCCATGCGATGGTCAGCTTGCCGGTCCAACCGAGCGCTGCTTGGGCGCGGCCGGCCTCGGCCTCCTTCTTGAATTGCTGGCTGGCCACATAGGTGTTCTCGACGACGAGGCCGGTCCAGCTCGTATTGGCGAGCGTGGCCATGGTCAGGTTGACGGCGATGACCACCCCGAAGAAGGTGAGAATGATGGCCAGCATGTGCCTGCCGGTGAATTCGCGAGGCTTTTGGGCATTGGCGGTCATTTGGCGGCCTCTGGCGCGTTGAATGTGGCGGTGTATTCGTTCGACTCGAAGCTCGCCTTATCCTCGACACGGAACTTGAAGGTCTGTGCCGGGGCGTGGATCTGGTCCGCGGGCTGGCGAACGAAGACCTTCAACGTTTTCAGGCGGTCGGGTTCGACCGGGATGGCGAAAGACCGGCCCGCCGGGATGTCGTCGCCCACGACGACCATGTCGGCACCCTTCAGACCCTGCATGGTGACGACGATTGTCCTTGGCTCAGGGATCATGTTGAGCAGCTTCACGGTATAGCCATTGCGGATGGAGCCATCGGATAGCGTGACGAATTGCGGATTGCGGTCATGCAGCACGTTCAGTTCGAGCCGATCGCGCGTCAGCAGCGAATAGAGCAGGCCCAGCCCGATCAGCGACCATAGGCCCATGTAGATGTAGGTGCGCGGCCGGAAGATCTTGCGAATGTGAAAATGCGCCACCTGATCGGAGAAGGTGCCGACAGCAGTCCTGACCAGCGACGGATTGATTGAACTGGAGCCGCCTGCGGTCGCCAGCATCATGTTGGCGTTGTAGTCGGAGAGCGTCGCGTAGGAGATCAGCCCGCGCTCCTTGCCGAGCTTGTCCATGACGCCGTCGCAGGCGTCGATACACAGCGCGCAGGTAATGCATTCGAGCTGCTGGCCGTGGCGAATGTCGATTCCCATTGGGCAGACCGCGACGCAGGCATTGCAGTCGACGCAGTCGCCGACGGACTGCCCCGAGGCTTGCACCTTCTTGGCGTGGCGCGATCGCGGCTCGCCGCGCCAGTCATTGTAGGTGACGGTGAGCGAATTCTCGTCGAGCATGGCTGCCTGGATGCGCGGCCATGGGCACATATAGGTGCAGACCTGTTCGCGCATCAGGCCGCCGAACGTGTAGGTGGTCGCCGTCAACACGGCGATGGTGATGTAGGCGACAGGTGCGGCGGTACCGGTGAAAAGCTCGCCCATAAGTGTCGGTGCATCAGCGAAATAGAAAATCCAGGCGCCGCCGGTCGCCGCAGCGATGACCAGCCAGACGGCATGCTTCGATACGCGCAGCATCAGCTTGCGGGCGGTCCAGGGACCAGCGTCAAGTTTCATTCGGGCGTTGCGGTCCCCCTCGATCGCACGTTCAACGAGAAGGAACAGATCGACCCACACGGTCTGCGGACATGCATAGCCGCACCAGGCACGGCCGACAGTCGAGGTAATCAGGAAAAGTCCAACGCCGGCCATGACCAATAGGCCGGCCACATAGAAGAATTCCTGCGGCCAGATCTCGATGAAGAAGAAGTAGAAGCGCCGATTGGCGACATCGAGCAGCACGGCCTGGTCCGGGGCAAATGGACCGCGAGCCCAAGGCAGCCACGCAGCCAGGTAATAGATGCCAAGTGTGATCGTCATCACCAGCCATTTGAAGCGACGAAAGTTGCCCGAGGCGCGCTTCGGAAAGATCTTTTGACGCGCGGCATAAAGGGGCTTGCGGGTTTTGGCGGAATTGACAGTTTCTGTTTCGAGCCGTGTCAACTGCGTCTTGTCACGCACGTGCAACTCCACTTTCCCAGCCAATGTCAGGGGCACCTGTCGAAAAGCCTCGCGGTAGGACAGCCTTGCCGGGTTGTGCAGATCGCATTAGGAATGGTGTCGAGGCCCGGCTCACGCCGGGCCTCGTCCGCTTGGCAGGGGGGACCGAAGAATAGGGCTTCCATTCCTATTCTCCGCCGCCAAGCGAATGGACATAAACTGCAAGTTCCTTGACCTTGATTTCGCCGAGACGGCCAACCCAGGCCGGCATGATACCCTGCTTTGGCGCACGAACCTGGGCGGCGATGGCCGTCTCGCCGGACCCGTAAAGCCAGATCGCGTCGGTCAGGTCGGGGGCGCCGAATTCCCTGTTGCCTTTTGCATTGTCGCCGTGACAGGCGACGCAGTTCTCGGCAAAGACCTTGGCGCCGGGTTGGATCAGACTTGCATCGCGGACCTTGCCGGAAAGGCTGGCCACGTAGGCGCTGACTTGTGCGATCTGGTCGGCGGCGATGATGTCGCCGAAGGCCGGCATTTCTGACAGTCGCGTGTCCGGATCGGAAGCAAAGCGGAGGCCGTGCGTGATCGTCTGCTGGATCTGGTCGGGGCTGCCGCCCCACAGCCAGTCATCGTCATTCAGGTTGGGAAAGCCCTTCGATCCCTGAGCGCCGGAGCCGTGGCATTGCGTACAGTTGACCTTGAACGCGGCAGCCCCGGCAGCGACCGCGAATTCGCGCAAGTCATCGTCAGTCAAGATCTCCGAGACGCTCTTTGCCTGGATGGCTGCAACATACTTGCCATTGGCGGCCTCGGCCGCGGCAAGGTCGTTCTTGACGTCCTTACGGCTTGAATAGCCGAGCATGCCCTTGGTTGCCGAGGTCAGCATCGGCCATGCCGGGTATGCGGTCGTATAGACGAGCGCCCACGCTATGGTGACGTAGAAGGTAATCACCCACCATCGCGGCAGAGGATTGTTGAGCTCCCTGATGCCGTCCCATTCATGGCCGGTGGTTGAGACGCCGGAGACCTCATCGATGTGCTCGTCGCTCATGATCACTCGTCCTCGAGCGGAATGCGGGCAGCTTCGTCGGCCAGCCTTCGGCTGCCGGGGCGTAGGGCAAAGGCGATGCACCCGACGAAGAACAGCGCCATCGCAACCAGGCCCCAGCTGTCGGCAAACGCCCGCATCAAATTGTAGGTCATCAGCGTTCTCCTCAGCGGTAGCCGGCGGCTTCGTCGTAATTTTTGAAGTCGACCAGTGTGCCAAGCATCTGCAGGTAGGCGAGCAGGGCATCCATTTCGGTGACCTGTTGCGGGTTGCCGTCGAAGTCGCCGATCTTGGCTTTGGGGTAACGCGCCTCAAGGCCTGATGTGTCGGCATTGGGATCGGCCTGCGCCGCCAAATCCGCATTGGCGTGCGCGATCATGTCATCGGTGTAAGGGACGGCTACACGCCTGTTGGCGATCAGATGCGTCGAGAAATCCTTCACGTCGATCGGCGTGTCTTTCAGGAACCCATAGCTCGGCATGATCGATTCCGGCACCACCGAGCGCGGGTCGGTAAGATGCGCGACATGCCATGCATTCGAGTAGCGGTCGCCAACTCTGGCGAGATCCGGCCCGGTGCGCTTCGATCCCCACTGGAAGGGGTGATCGTACATGGACTCGGCAGCCAGGCTGTAGTGGCCATAGCGCTCAACTTCGTCGCGGAACGGCCTGATCATCTGGCTATGACAGAGAAAGCAGCCCTCGCGCATATAGATGTTGCGCCCGACAAGTTCGAGCGGCGAGTAGGGGCGCATGCCTTCCACCTTCTCGATCGTATTGTCGAGATAGAAGAGAGGCGCTATCTCGACGATACCGCCGACCGTCACCACGAGCAGCGAGCCAACGAGAAGAAGCGTGGCGTTCTTCTCGATGATTGCGTGTTTGTCCATCAAGCCCATTACCTGGCTCCTGATCGCGCAGGTCGGATGGCGACGGGGCTCGGCATCGGCTCCTCCTCGCGCTGGTGGCCGAGGATGGTCCTGGTGATGTTCCAGGCCATGATCAGGGCGCCGGAGAGGTACATGGCCCCACCGATGGCGCGCATGACGTAGTATGGGTGCATGGCGGCGACGGTTTCGGCGAAGGAATAGACCAGGAAGCCCTGCTCGTCATATTCACGCCACATCAGGCCCTGCATGATGCCGGACACCCACATGACCGAGGCGTAGACGACGATCCCTAGTGTCGCCAGCCAAAAGTGCCAGGTGACGAGCCGCAGCGAGTAGAGCCGGTGACGGCACCAGAGCTTCGGCACCATGTAGTAGATCGCGCCGAACGAGATCATGCCAACCCAGCCGAGCGCGCCCGAATGGACGTGGCCGATGGTCCAGTCGGTATAATGCGACAGCGAATTGACCGCCCGGATCGCCATGATGGGGCCTTCGAAGGTCGACATGCCATAGAAGGCGACGGCCATCACCATCATGCGTATGATCGGATCGGTGCGCAGCTTGTCCCAGGCGCCGGACAGGGTCATCAGGCCGTTGATCATGCCGCCCCAGGACGGCATCCACAGCATGATCGAGAACACCATGCCGAGCGTCTGCGCCCAATCTGGCAAGGCGGTGTAGTGCAGGTGATGCGGCCCGGCCCAGATGTAGAGAAAGATGATCGCCCAGAAATGGACGATCGACAGCCGGTACGAATAGACTGGCCGGTTCGCCTGCTTGGGCACGAAATAATACATCATGCCGAGGAAGCCGGCGGTGAGAAAGAAGCCGACCGCGTTGTGGCCGTACCACCATTGGGTCAGCGCGTCCTGGACCCCAGAAAAGGCGGAGTAGCTCTTGGAGCCCAGGAACGAGACTGGCATGGATAGGTTGTTGACCACATGCAGCATCGCGATGGTCACGATGAACGACAGGTAGAACCAGTTGGCCACGTAGATATGCGGTTCCTTGCGCTTCAGGATCGTGCCAAGGAACAGAATGAGGTAGGCGACCCAGACGATGGTCAGCCAGACATCCACATACCATTCGGGTTCGGCGTACTCGCGGCCCTCGGTGATGCCGAGCAGATAGCCGGTCGCGGCCATGACGATGAACAGCTGGTAGCCCCAGAAGACGAACCAGGCGAGATCACGGCCGAAGAGGCGGGCGCGGCAGGTGCGCTGCACGACATACAGAGACGTGCAAAGCAGCGCGTTGCCGCCGAAGGCGAAGACGACACCGGATGTGTGCAGCGGCCGCAAACGACCGAAATTGAACCAGGGCTGGATGTTGAGATCGGGATAGGCGAGTTGAAGCGCGATCACCACGCCGACCAGCATGCCGACGACACCCCAGAACACGGTGGCGATCGCGCCGTAGCGGATCGGACCATCCATGTAAGCGGATGGGTCAATCGGAGCTGCTGGCTTGAACTCCGTGTTGCGCAACAGGATCGCAGTGAAACCAGCCACTGCGAAGAACAACACCCACATATGTCGGCGGAAAGGTTCATCCACGCCGAAGCCGGCGGCCACCAGGGCCGCAAAAGCGAACACGCTTAGAAGGACGATCTCTGTGCCGAATTTCATTGCAGATCCCGATCTCGAATCTGGTGGATGCCAAATCCGCAGCGCACTAATTGCGCAGCCTCCGCCCCCTCGCCCTGATCTATGTCAGGCCGCACGATTTTGTGTCGGCGGCGCAATCAGCAGGTGGCGAATGAACGAGGAACGCAGCGCGGGCTCACCCCCTCATGGAAGGCGTTCCCTGGGTTGGGCGGGCGCAGACGCGATCGATTGAGGGGAAAGCTGAGGCTATGCGAGGCGTTGGATGCTATTGCCGATGCCCTGCCAAAGGTTATTCGGATCCCATTGGAAACGAAGGCGATCGTTCGGCCGAGCCGTGGCAGCTTAAGGACCGTGCTTCGCCGGTACATGCCGAAACACACTTGGCGATTGGTCACGTCCCTATCAAAGCCCGAAAGCTGTCTGTCTCGACCGTGACGCCGCTTCTTCGAAGGCGCGGCGACATCGCACGAGAAGGCAAACACGGCCCGCCCCGGAGCCATGCGACATGGCCTCGCCGCTTAGGGCCGCTCGCGTCCGCCGCCACAGCGCTTCTCCAGACGGCTTATGCTGTCCACCGTCACATGGCGTGCGTTCTCAATCCGAATCACCCCGTCAGCCCGCAATCGCGTCAGTTGGCGGCTCACGGTCTCGTTGGTGATTCCAAGGAAATCAGACATTTCGGCACGCGTCAGCGGCAGATCGAAGGACGCCGACCCGGAAGCCGCATCGAAACTGGAATCGATATTCCGGGCCATCATGAGGAGAAAAGTCGCCACCTTTTCCGGAGCTGTCTTGCGCCCCAGCGTCACCATCCACTCGCGCGCCTCATCGAGTTCATTCAGCGTCTGTTTGAGCAGGCGATGCTCGAATTCCCGTGACGCCTTCATCATCCGTTCGACGGCCGCTCGCGGAAACGAACACAGCGTGACTGCTGTTGCCGCTTCCGCATTGATCGAGCTTTCCACCTTGAAAGGACGTCCCAGAAAATCCGGTGCAAACTGGAGACCGACGATCTGCTGGCGCCCATCCGACAGGCTCTTTGATAGCTTTACCACGCCTGAAAGCACGTTGGAGTAGCTGTCGACGTTCTGTGCCTCGCCGGTCAACTCCATTCCTGACTCGATCCGGCGACGCGAGCAAGTCTTGGCGAGCCCAACCAAATTGTCTGGATCGAGCGCACCGCAGACACCGCGACGCCTTGCCTCGCAAGGGAGGCAAAGAACAGGAATGCCGGAACTATGAATGTCTTGCCGAAAGGTCATGCGTTCGCCTTACCCGATCCTAACTGCCGGCAGGATACCCATCCAGGGTAGAGAAATCCTGCGGCGGTTTGTCCATGAGCGCGGCTGATCGAGATCAGGGTCTGCTTCAGCGATGCGTGCAGTGTTCCGGCGGGCAACACGGTGAACGCGAGATGCAATCGGAAATAGCTGTCAAACTCAGCGAGAACGTCCCACGCTACACCAGCTATCCGACGGCGCCGCATTTCCATTCGGGGATCGATGCTGCCATTTACCGTGGCTGGTTGGAGGCGCTGGAAAGCGGCGACGAAATCTCGCTGTATCTGCACATTCCTTACTGCGACAAGCTCTGCTGGTTCTGCGCCTGCCACACCAAGCAGACGCACCAATATGAGCCGGTGGCCGCTTATCTGCGCTCGCTGAATGCCGAAATCGTCACGATTGCCGGTCTGGTGAGCGGCAAGGCACATGTCCGTGCAATCCACTTCGGTGGCGGTTCGCCAACTATTCTGAGGCCCGATGATATGGTTGCTCTTGGAGCGGCCTTGCGGGACAGCTTCGACCTTCTCCCGGATGCTACGGTCAGCATCGAAATCGAAACCAACGACATGGACAAGGCGCGCCTTGATGCACTTGCTCAAATCGGCGTAACGCGGGCGAGCCTCGGCGTGCAGGATTTCGATCCGCAAGTGCAAAAAGCAATTAATCGTGAGCAGAGTTTTTTGCAGACCAAGGCAGTCGTCGACGGGGTTCGTTCGCGGGGCGTCGAATCGGTCAATCTGGACCTGCTCTACGGGCTCCCGAATCAGACACGCGAGACGATGTGTTCCACGGTGGCGCAGGCACTGACCTTGGAGCCAGACCGGATGGCCCTGTTCGGCTACGCACATGTGCCCTGGTTCAAGAAGCATCAGACGATGATCGACGAGGCATGGCTGCCGAGTCCCACTGAGCGTTTCGCCCAATCTCAACTCGCGGCGCGGGCAATTGTCGCCAAGGGATATGAGGCAATAGGACTCGATCATTTCGCGAAGCCCGACGATGCGCTGGCCATAGCGGCC
The DNA here is from genome assembly GCF_037162615.1 of Mesorhizobium sp. ISC15. NCBI lineage: Bacteria > Pseudomonadati > Pseudomonadota > Alphaproteobacteria > Hyphomicrobiales > Phyllobacteriaceae > Mesorhizobium > Mesorhizobium sp. ISC15. The sequence goes on from NZ_JAVSPX010000001.1 coordinate 6,319,840, forward strand.
CGCGCAGGGGTTTTGCATCGCAATTTTCAGGGCTACACTGAGGATCGCTGCCCGACACTGATCGGACTTGGCCCTTCGTCCATCGGTCGTTTTCGCCAAGGCTACGTGCAGAACATGGCTTCGACTGCCGGGTACGGGCGCATGGTTGCTGATGGCGGGTTGGCTGCCGTCCGCGGCGTTGCCCTTTCCGACGACGATCGCGTCCGTGGCTGGATCATCGAGCGGCTGATGTGTGATTTTGCCTTCTCGGCAGTCGATCTGGTGGAGCGGTTCGGCAAAGCCGGCGAGCAGCTCCTTCATCGCTCGAGGTCCATCGCACTCCACGATCCTGCCCGAGCGCTTGAATTCGATGGTGACAGTTTCATCGTACGGACTGAAAGTCGCCCCTTCGTTCGAACCATCGCGGCCAAGTTCGATACATATTTCAAAGGGGGAACGGCGAGGCACTCGGTGGCGGTCTGAGTAAAGCACAGTGCGCTCGCCGTTTGGTCGATCGGCGAACCAGCTGCGTTTCGTTTTGACCGCTCATAGGCGACTACCGCATCCAATCGAAAATGCAAACTTAGGCTGTTGCGCGGTATCTCCTTCCACATCCTCTCTTGCGCATACCTGCATTCCAAGGTGTTTGATCCTATGCTTCGCGAGGAGCAGGTAGGTCGCGACAGCTAGGCAATGTTCCAGCTGCCCTAGCGGAGGAGTCACGACTTTTCGGCAAGCTCCGTCGGCAGACCTTCTTTTCTGGCCTTGGCAAAGGCTCGGTCGCCTTCCAGAAACGCCGCCAGCATGAAAGGGATGAGTTCTGCCACGGTTTCAGACTGACCATAGGTCTGACGGTAAAGTGCAGCATACTCCTTGAGTGTTTGGCTCAGCTCCGCGCTGACGGTAATGGTGATCTTCGAAGCTGTTCGGTCCGGAAGCTTTCCAAGTTTCAGGTCAGCCATGGTAACTCCTGCTCAACTGGCGTATGGCCGCAGCACGATGTCCTTGTGCACGATGACGCGCAGTGGCCAACCTGGGCGGACGATGATGGTGGGCTGGATATTGAGGTTTTTTTCGGTGATGCGCTGGCCGGCTCGACTGGCGTTCTGCTGGGCTGATTCCCGGATCGCCTTGACCAGATCGCTCTCGTTTTCGCCGAGGCTGAATTCTGTGCCGACACCGAGCAATGTGGCAAGCGCCACTCCCTTGATCATCTGCCAAGTGTGGAAATCGACTTTGTCTTCCAGCCCTGCGTAGCCGGCGGTGTCGCTCGCGGGCAGATTGTCGATTTCGGCCGACGAGCCGTCGGGCAGCAGAATGCGCTGCCAGACCAGCAGCGCTCGCTTTTGCCCGAACGCGACGACGCTGTCGTAGACGCCGATAAGACGTGAGCCCTGCGGAATCAGCAATATGTTGCCCGTGACCGTGTCGTGCACATTTTCGGTGACTTGCGCGACGACAAGGCCCGGCAAATCGGAATTGATGCCGGTGATCAGGCTGGCGGCAATCACGCTGCCAGCCATCAGTTGATATGGCGAGATCGGCGTCTGCAGCGCATGCGGATTGTAGATCCCGCCAGTGCTCCGCTGGCTGAGGAAATCAAGCTTTCGCTGCTGATTGTTCTGGTGGCCTTCCGCCGCCGCCACCGAGGCTGACGCGCGTCCTGCTTCGGATTGGGGAAGCGCCTCAAATGGATGCTGAGCAGTTTGCACGCTCTCTCCGACATCTGTCTGTTGAGCTCGATTTTCGACGCGGAAAAGCACCCGCGATTCACGCGCTTCGATCGCCTGCTGCGCTAGACGCTGCTCCTCGGCCGAGATGTCTTGGCCCGGCACGATGCCGAGCTGGCGCTGCCGCTCGAGGATGGGGTGGCCGAGGTCGCCCGGCAAAGGTAGCCCAAGGACGGGAGGCTTCGGCTTCATGCCGGAATAGTCATGGGGAAGCGTATCAAGTCCCTCGGCGGTTGGTTTGCGCTCAGTGTTGTAGAGATCTTCCGCCTGATCCCTAATGCGAAGGGCCGGCCCCTGGAGCGCGATCATGGTAACGCCGAAGACAGCGCCGGATCCGAGCGCTGCGATCGCGATGATCACACCGCGCCTGAACCGCACCACGCGGCGGGGAGAGGCCCGAAGCTGCAGTTCCTCGGGATCCAGTTTCGGCGGGATGCCAGAGCGGGAATTTTCGATCATGAGCCCTCACCTCGCCGGCTGGAACGCGAAAAGAGCGAGATCCGCCGTTGCGGTTGCCGGCCGTCAATCCTGCTGATGCGGATCACCTGCTGCTGCTTGGTGCCGAGGCGAAGTTCGGCCGCGGCGAAGAGCCGATCGACGATGTAATAGTTGCCGCGCACGCGATAGTTGACGAGCTCGCTGCTCCCATCTGCGCCGACGATGAAGAGTGGTGGCGCCTCGCCCTGATCTATGCGACGAGGGAACTCAATATAGACCTTGCTGCCGTCGTCGAAGGCTCGCGTCGGTCTCCAGGGCGGTGTGTCGCCACTGATCGAGTAGCGAAAGCGAAGGTTTTCGAGCGCGATATTCGACGCGACCGGTGTAACTGCCTCGGCTTGAGCATTGCGCTGGCGAAGCGCGATGATCTGGTCTTGGCTGTAGGTCCAGGAGATTGCCGCCATTGCGGTCTTCTCGGTGCTTTGAAGCTGCAAATGATAGGTCCGCCGGTCCGTCGTAATGACGACATTGGTGGCAAGACCCGGCGCGAAGGGTTTTACCAGAACATGGGTGCGCTGATTGTCACCGGTGCCGCTTGCGGTATCGCCAATGACCCAGCGCACGGTGTCGCCAGCCGACACGGCGGTTAGTTTCTCGCCCGGCTGCAGAGCGATGTCGGTCACGCGCTCCGGCGCGGCATAGAGTTGATAAAGCGCGCCATCGGTGAAGGGGTAGACTTGCACGGCATTAACATACCCGTACTTGGTGGGTTGCTGGGTCGCGGCTTTGTTGGCATCAGCGACGCGTTCTTCAGGGGGGCGCTTGTCCTCGGCCTTGCCGGGCTCGGGCTGCAATTGGCCAGGCAGCGGCAGTGGTTTTGGCACCTCGACAATTCTAATCGGCCTCTCCGGCGCCTTCTCGATCGCGGCCGGTTTGAAGTCGGCAGCGTCATAGGAAATCTCAGGCGGCGGCACCTTCTTCGATGCACAAGCGGAAACGACCGCTGCCGACACCGATAGGATCAGCACGGCACGAATCGGTGACATTTTATCTTTCATTGGTGGACTCCGTCGGAGAAAGGGGGGCTGGGACGGCGCTGTCGAGCTCGCGTGACCAGTCAATGGCATTGATGAAGACGCCGAGCGGATTCTTGCGCAGCTGATCCGTATTGCTTGGCGAGCGGATCACGATCGTGAGGATCGCAGTCCAGCGCATCGTGCTGGCAAGGCTTCCGCGCTCAAACACCTGCTCGGTCCATTTGACCTGGAATGAACTTTCGGAGGCCCTGACCACGCTGGTGACCTGTACCGAAACACTGCGCGTTCCGATCTGACCGAAGGGGTCGTTCGCCTTGGCGTATTCGTTGAGGAAGAGCGCTGCGCGATCGCTAGCAAAGTCGTACGCTGCCAACCAGTTCTGCCGTACCAAAACCGGATCGGTGGAAACGGAACGGACATTCTGGATGAAGCGGCCGAGATGCCAGGCGATCTGAGCATCCGAGGGCTCATAATTCCGGATCGCCGGCGCGACGGCGCGCGTCTCGCCGAAGCCATCGACCTCGACGACATAAGGCACGACACGGCTTTGCATCGACTGCCATACGAGTCCGCCGGAAAGCCCGGTCGCCAAGGCCAGGCAGCCAAGGGCCATGATCCGCCAGTTCCTGGCCTGCAGTCGAGATGAGCCGATGCGCTCGTCCCACAGCTGGGCGGCTTTTTGATACGGCGTGACCGGTTCGGGTGTTTTGCCGTAACGGTGCACGGGTCGCTTGAAGAGCATCTAGTCATCCTTGTCGTTGAGAGAGGGGTTGGCGCTGCCTCCCGGCCGGTCTCCGTCTCGGACAGCTTGCATGGCAGCGTGGCGATTTGCACGGGCGGTCTGTTCAGAACGTAGGCGCCTTGCCCACGTCGGCGCCGAAACAGTGGCCGAACCGGCAGAGCGTTCGGTCATTGACGCTGTCGGCGTGCCGCCGGTCGCGGTCCACGCGGCATCGCGCCCGGCATCGGCGTTGCGCCCAACACTTGCAGTGGCGGATCGCGCTATGCGTATAGCGGCGCCGCCAGCGGCACTGGTTACACCATGCATTCCAGCAGCCACACCGGAGAGGCCAGCGTCGGGCGAGGTTGCGCGCCCGATCTGCCAGGACGTGGAAGCAGCCGATCCCATTGTTGTGCCGGCTCGGATGGCGGCGAGACCGCCGCTGGTTGCCATACGCGCGCCAGCAAATGCTGTGCCTCCAGCAACGAGTGATAAACCCGCTGCCGCCGCGGTCGTGCCGAGGGCGGCGCCCGCCCCAAGCTGCGGTGCGCCTGAGACAAGACCCGACGCGATCCCCGGCCCAAAAATGCCAAGGCCAAGCAGTGCCAGTGCGCCCAGTACCTGGGACATGGCAGCGCCCAAATCCGGCTCCTTGCCTTGCAATGCGGAAGCGAACTCCCCGAAGAGCGTGGAGCCGATACCGACAATGACGGCGAGCACCATCACCTTGATGCCTGACGAGATAACATGGCCGAGCACGCGTTCGGCCAGGAACGCTGAACGGTTCCAAAGTGCGAATGGAACCAAAACAAAACCTGCCAGCGTGGTGAGCTTGAACTCAAGGATGGTGATGAAAAGCTGGATGGAAAGGATGAAGAAGGCGATGATGACCAGGAACCAGGCCATCAGCAGCACGAAGATGGTCAGTGCGTTGCCGAAGATTTCCGGGAAGCCCAGGAGCTGACTGGCTTGGTCAAGCATTGGCCAAGCACCTTCGAAACCGGTCGCGGCAATGCGGCCCGGGCGCAGGAGATTGTCTGCCGACAGATTGCCGGCCGACGCATTAATCCCGAGACCGGCAAAAGAACGATAAATGATATCGGCGAGGTTCTTGAAATTGTTCAGGATGAAGGCGAAGACGCCAACATAGAGCACCTTGCGGACAAGCCGGCCGAGAACGCTGGTCTCGTCGCCGAGCGCCCACGCCAGGCCGGCAAGTGTGATGTCAATGCCGATCAGAATGGTAGTGAGGAAGGCGACGTCGCCCGAGAGCAGACCGAACCCGCTGTCGATGTAGCGGATGAAGGTCTCCATGAAGCGATCGATGACGCCAAGGTCGTTCATGCCGCTGCCTTCCTCGTCGTGATGAGCTCGTGACTAATTGCCGGGATAAGCCGAGCCGGTACCCAAGAATCGCTTCGTCATCTCGCGGGCGGCTTCCTCTGACTGGGCCTTGCGGGCGGCATCCTCGGCCTCAGCTCGAAACTGCGTTGCGAGCAGCGTCTGGATCTGCATCTGCTGCTTTGTCGAAAGCGCCATCAGCTGGTTGGTGGCCTGGCTTGCCTGAAGCGCACCGGCCGCCCCTTGGCTGCGGTTGACGAGATCGGCGAGCAGATCGCCGTCGGCGCGGACGTTCTCGACGATTTGCGACTGGACCCCCATGGTCTGGCGGAACGCCTGCATGGCGCTTTGCCAACGCTCGCGCGCAGCATTCGCTACATCGCTGACCTTGATCGTGGCGTCGTAGCTTTCCGGATATTGGCTGCGCCACTGGTCTTGAAGCTTGCCCAGATCAAAGCTGAGGCCACTCGCCTGGTCCATCAAGCCGTCGATGCGATGGAGCGAACCGGTGAGTTGGCCAACGGAAGAGAAATCCAGACGCTGAAGATTGCGCGCCATGTTCTGCAGCATGGTCGCCTGATTCTGCAGCGACTGGATCTGGTTGTTGATCTGCTCCAGGGCGCGCGCGGCCGTCAGCACGTTCTGCGCATAATTGGACGGATCGAACACGATAAGGGCGTAGGCGGGCTGCACATAGTCGGCCATAGGCTTGGCGATCAGGGAAACGGTGATCAGGCCGGAGAGAAGGCGTCGCCGCATCATGCTAATTGCTCCTTGTCTGGTTTAGGGAATTGCTTGAGAAGTTCGCCGGCCCAATCGAGGCCGCGCGCGATCAGGAACTGCGAGGCAAAGCTGCCTTGCCCGTCTTCGGACAGGATCCTGTCGATCAGAGTCTGCGTGGCCGGATCGGAAGCACCGCAAAGCGCAAGAGCGATGGGGCCAAGCCCGAGCTCGAACAGACGGTTGCCGCGGCGCGATTGCAGATAATACTGACGCTTCGGCGTGGCGCGGGCGATCAATTCAATCTGCCGCTCGCTTAAACCGAAGCGTTCGTAGGCTGTGCGCGCCTGGGGTTCCACGGCACGATCATTGGGAAGAAAAATGCGCTGCGGGCAGCTTTCGATGATTGCCGGCGCTATGCCAGAGCCCGCGATATCAGCCAGCGACTGCGTAGCGAAGACAACCGACACGTTCTTCTTTCGCAGCACCTTCAGCCATTCGCGGATGCGGGCGGCGAACAGCGGATTGTCGAGATAGACCCACGCCTCGTCGAGCATGATCAGCGTGGGCCGTCCGTCGAACCGTTCCTCAAGTCGCTGGAACAGATAGGTAAGCACCGGCAGCAAAGCGCCTTGGCTGTGCATTAACTCCTCGGTCTCGAAACACTGCACATCCGACAAGGCCAGCCCATCATGATCGGCATCGAGCAGGCGGCCGAAGGGACCGTCGAGCGTGTAGGGCATCAATGCGGTCTTCAGCGCATTGGATTGAAGCAGGACCGAAAGACCGGTCAGTGTGCGTTCCTGCGCCGGCGCGGTGGCAAGGCTGGCCAGCGCTGACCAAATAGCCTCCTTCACCTCCGGCGTGACGGTGACGTTCTCGTGGGCAATAAGGCTGGCGATCCATTCGGCCGCCCAGCTTCGGCTAGCCTGGTCGTTGATGCTGCGCAGTGGCTGAAAGGCAAGGGAACCGTCCGCTCCTAGCGCGTGGTGTTCTCCACCCATGGCAAGTGTTGCAGCACGGGCCGAATTGCCTTTGTCGAAGACATAAACCTGGGCGCCGGCATAGCGCCTGAACTGCAGAGCAATCAGAGCAAGCAGAACCGACTTGCCGGCGCCGGTCGGACCAACAACCAGCATGTGGCCGACATCTTCGACGTGGGTGGAAAGCCGAAACGGTGTCGACCCACTGGTCTCGGCAACGAAAAGCGGTGGCGCTTCGGTTTGGGTGACTTTCGCGAGATGCTCGTTTGTCGCAGGACCGGCCCAAACCGACGACAGCGGCATGAGATGGGCAAGGTTCAATGTATGAACGAGCGGTTGGCGAACGTTAGCGTAGACATGGCCAGGCAATGAGCCGAGCCAAGCCTCGACCGCATTGACGCCTTCTCGGATCGTGGTGAAGCCGAGCCCATTGATGATGCGCTCGACCGCGCGAAGCTTCTCTGCAGCGGCTTGGCGATCCTCGCCCCACACCGTCACGGTCGTGGTGAGATACCCGAAGCTCACATGATCGCCGCCCAATGCCTGAAGGGCTTCGTCGGCATCGAGCGCCTTGTTGTCGGCATCGCTATCGACAAGCGGGACCGGCTCGTTGGTAATGACCTCGCGTAGGATTGCCACGATCGATTTGCGTTTGGCAAACCACTGCCGGCGCAACCGCGTCAGCGTCTTCGTGGCTTCCGTTTTCTCGAGCGGAATGAAGCGCGTCATCCAGCGATAGGCGAAATCCTGATGATTGAGGGCATCGAGGATCCCCGGCCGGGTGAGGTTCGGAAAGCCGAGGATGGTCAGTGTGCGAAGATGCTGCTCACCCAGCATCGGCTCCAGGCCACCGGTAAGCGGCGCATCGACCAGGATGGCATCCAGATACATCGGCGTTTCCGGGACCATGATGGGATGGCGGCGAGGCGAAATCGTGCCGTGGAGGTAGATCAACGTCTGAGCATCATCGAGGACGCGTACTTCGGGCATGAAACCCGAGAAGAGATCGAGCACGCGGTTGGTCTCGTCACGGAACCTCGCCAGATCCTGGCGCCAGTCTCTTTCTCCTTGGGAATAATGAGAGTCGACGAGCGCGCTTTCCGCGCGCGCCTGGGCGTCCGGCGGTGGCATAAACACCAAGGTCAGATGATAGCGGCTCTCGTAGTGCGCTACCTTCCCCTCGAAAGCAGCGCGGCGTTCTTCGTCGACCAGCCACGAGGCGGCGTCAGGAAAATGCGAGTTCGGATAGCCCAGCGCTTCTATGCGCTCGGCCTCAAAGAACAATGCCCAGCCAGAGCCAAGGCGTCTGAGAGCATTGTTCGCCCGGGCGCAAACGCCGACGAGTTCAGCCTCCGTCGCACTTTCGAGATCCGGGCCGCGGAACCGCAACGTCCGCTGAAAGCTGCCGTCCTTGTTGAGCACGATGCCGGGCGCCACCAAGGCAGCCCAGGGTAGATGGTCGGCAAGCCGGTCGGCTTTGCTTCGATATTCCGAAAGGTTCAGCATGCAAGCCACCCCTTCAGACGTAGGTGGCGCACAAGCACGCTGGCGAAGTCCGGATCGCGTCTTGCGGCAAAGACCGCTAACGAGTGGCCCGCGATCCAAAGCACCAGACCAGCAATCCATTGCTGCAAGCCGAAGCCAATGGCCGCGGCCACTGTACCGTTGAGGATCGCCACCGCGCGCGGAGCCCCGCCGAGCAGGATCGGCTCGGTCAGCGCCCGGTGGACCGGTACTGCGAAGCCCTCGATATGCTGCTCCCCGGCGGTCATCAGACGAGCGCCCCACCACCGAAGGAGAAGAAGGAGAGGAAGAAGCTCGATGCCGCGAAGGCGATCGACAGACCGAAGACGATCTGAATCAGGCGCCGAAAACCACCGGCGGTGTCGCCGAAGGCAAGCGTCAGGCCGGTGGTGATAATGATGATCACCGCAACGATCTTGGCGACCGGTCCCTGCACGGACTCCAGGATCTGCTGCAGCGGCTGCTCCCACGGCATGCCGGAGCCGGCCGCATAAACGGGGGCCGTGATAAGAAACGCGAGCGCTGTGGACGAAAGAAAGCGAAGCTTCTTGCGCATGAGGAAGGCCTTTCAAAGCTGCTGGAGTTGCGAAAGCGTGAGCGGGGCAACGGCGTAATCGCCGCTGCCGTCGAGACCGGTGACCTCGGCGATTGCGTCGATGTGGCGCGACGAGCCGCGTCCCGCTATAAAGACGATCAGATCTATCGCCTCAGCGATGAGCCGGCGGGGAACGGTGACCACCGCTTCCTGGGCGAGTTGCTCAATGCGATAGAGAGCCGAGCGCGCGGAATTGGCGTGTACGGTAGCGATGCCGCCTGGGTGTCCGGTGTTCCATGCCTTCAGCATGTCGAGCGCTTCCGCGCCCCTCACCTCGCCCACGATGATGCGGTCCGGCCTGAGCCTCAGCGTCGAGCGCACGAGATCGGCAAGGGTGACCGAGCCCCGCCTCGTTCTCAGGGCAACGCAGTCCCTGGCCGCGCACTGCAGTTCGCGTGTGTTCTCGATCAGGATCACCCGATCGTCGCATTCGGCGACTTCAGCCAGCAGAGCGTTGGCGAGTGTTGTCTTCCCCGAGGAAGTGCCGCCGGCGATCAGCATGTTGCGCCGCTCGCGGACGGCCTTTTTCAGCGCATCGGCCTGCAGCGGCAGCATGATGCGTTCGGCAACATAGTCGGCCAGGGTGTAAAGTTTCGCGGCGGGCTTGCGGATGGCAAAACATGGCGCCAACACCACAGGTGGCAGCAGGCCTTCGAAGCGTTCGCCCGACGGCAATTCGGCACTGACTATCGGGTTGTCGGCGTGCGCCTCGGCGCGCACGTGGGAAGCAACCAGGCGGATGATACGTTCTGCCTCGGACGGATGCATGTGAACGTCGGTATCGACCCGACCTTCGCCTAACCGGTCGAGTCGCAGCGCGCCGTCGGGATTGACCATCACCTCGATGACGGACGGATCGGCCAGGGCTTCGGTGATTGCCGGACCCAGGGCGGTGCGCAGCATGACACGCCGCCTGTGGTCGGCCTCGGGATGAGAGCTCATCCTTCCCCTCCCGCACCATTGTCTTTGCTAAGCGACCTTTTGCCGGAAGCGATCTGGCGGCCGACCTTCTCAACGAATTTGTCGAAACGCTCTTGGGCAATAGCCTGCGTTGCCCGATCCGGGACCGGCGTGTGGGCATGAAGCGTGATCGAAAAGCGGATGAAGTGCGCCAGGCTCTCCAGGATCACCTCGGCATCGCGCCTGACGTGGGCAAGGTCGCGGGAGAGCCGGTCAAGCCTTACGCCGTAGCGCCGATCGAACTCGCTCTCGCCACGCCGCTCGATGAACGCCTCGACCGCCTTCGCCACGATCGCTGATTTGGTCGTTGACGGATCGCGACTGAGGGTGTCCAGTTTCTCGCTGAGCTCCGGCTCAAGCAGAAACTGATGGCGAATGCGGTGCGGCTTCATGCGGCTCGTTCCGACGGCCCGGCGTTGCGCCGGCGACGGGAGAAGCATCGGCCAGACGCTCAAAATTGCTTATCGCCGTTATCTACGCTGAGATGCGCTCTGCAACTCAGCGGACTTCAGAAGCCGGGAATGACATCGTCGCCCCTGCCCTCGTTGATACCGTAGGCGCGGGCCGCAGTGGAAATCCGATCCATGACACGCTTGTCCGCGAGCGCTTCGCTGTCATCGTCTGCGGGCTTCAACAGATCGGCCTGATCGGGCTCTTGAGAGACAACAACGTCTTCTTCGGGCAGGCTTGGATGGCGTTGCTGCTGAACGCCTCCCTCGTCTTCAACTGGCGCGTCGGCGCTTTCCTCGTCCGCAGCAAGTCGGCTATCGACGCTGCACACATGTCCAGTCCAGCCGTCCGGGCGTGATGCAGGGCAGTCCGCATAGGGACCCTCGTGCAGCACCGGCGCAGGCAGCACCCGATCTGTGAAATTCTGATCCTGATAATAGCGCAGCTTCTTGGCGCGAATCGGCGGCAACCCAGAAACCAGGACCAATTCGTCTGACGGCGGCAATTGCATCACCTCGCCTGGCGTCAGGAGCGGGCGCGCGGTTTCCTGGCGGCTCACCATGACATGCGAAAGCCAGGGCGCAAGCCGATGGCCCGCATAGTTGCGCATCGACCTAAGTTCGGTTGCGGTGCCGAGGGCATCCGAGATGCGCTTGGCCGTGCGTTCGTCATTGGAGGAAAAGGCAATTCGCACGTGGCAATTGTCGAGAATAGCATTGTTCTCGCCATAGGCCTTTGAAACCTGGTTCAAAGATTGTGCGATCAGATAGGAGCGAATGCCATAACCTGCCATGAAGGCGAGCGCCGTTTCGAAGAAGTCGAGGCGACCGAGCGCCGGAAACTCGTCCAGCATCATGAGCAGCTGATGCTTACGGCTCTTCTTCGGGTCCCCCTCCAGACGCTCCGTCAACCGCCTGCCGATCTGGTTCAAGATCAGTCGCACCAAAGGCTTGGTGCGCGAGATATCCGAAGGCGGCACGACCAGATAGAGCGACAGCGGTCGCTCTCCATCCACTAGGTCAGCGATGCGCCAGTCGCAGGACGAAGTGGCCGCCGCGACCGTTGGATCACGATAAAGCCCGAGAAAAGACATGGCGGTCGAGAGGACGCCTGAGCGCTCGTTTTCCGACTTGTTCAGGAGTTCGCGAGCCGCCGAGGCCACTACGGGATGGACCTGAGGGTTATGCCCCGTCCCGAGATGGTTTGTCGTCATCATCCGCTGTAGCGTTGCGGCAAACGAGCGTTGCGGGTCCGACAGGAAGGTGGCGACGCGGGCCAGCGTCTTTTCCTCTGCAGCGTAGAGCACGTGCAAAATGGCGCCAACTAGGAGTGAATGGCTGGTCTTCTCCCAGTGGTTCCGTCGCTCCAGCGCGCCCTCGGGATCGACGAGGATGTCGGCGATGTTTTGAACGTCCCGGATCTCATCTGGGCCTTTGCGTACCTCCAGCAGCGGGTTGTAGCGTGCCGATCTCGGGTCGGTCGGATTGAACAGAAGGCAGTACGAGAATTTCGACCGCCAGCCGGAGGTCAACTGCCAATTTTCGCCTTTTATATCATGAATGATGGCAGACCCGGTCCAGGAAAGTAGCGTTGGAACAACCAGCCCCACGCCCTTGCCCGAACGCGTCGGCGCAAATGCCATGACGTGCTCCGGGCCGTCATGGCGCAGATAGCGATCGTTCAGCCTACCGAGGAAAACGCCCGCCGGCCGTAACAACCCTGCCGTCTCGACCTCATGAGTCGTGGCCCACCGTGAAGACCCATAGGTCGTAACCGACCCGCGCTGTCGCGCGCGCAAAAGCGAGCCAGCGATTGCGGCGGCACAGCCCAGGAATCCGCTGGCGCCTGCAAGCGTACCGGCTTTGTCGAAGACCTCCGGCGCATAAGCATCGAAGTGGAACCACCATTCAAACAGCTTCCACGGCTTGTAGATTGGCCAGCCGGCGAAGAGAAACCATGGTGCGCCGAGAGGCGTCTGGTAGGTCAGCATTTGAGCGCACCATTGGGTTGCCGTCCATACGCCGATAATGACAATTGCGCACACAACGGCGATCTGCCCGATCAGTAGCTTCGTAGGTGTCATCGGCTTGGCCCGCTGAACAACGCGACCTAGCATCGCGCGGCGCAGCCGGGACAGGAATGTTCCTCACATACGATTTGGGAGCAATGAACGACTTCCTACGTATGCAGGTCGGTCAGCACGCGTGTTGCGCCTGACACCATCCTCTCCATTCACCCTGAGGCCCGGCGCCGCCGACAGTTGCGTGACCGCTCCTCCGCAAAGTTATCTTCTGCGTTCAGGGAGCCACGGCTGGGCTGGCTGATGAACACCGTCCGCTCGCGCATGTGGGGTCGAATTGATTTGTGCCCAAATGGAGGCAGGCTCATCATTCAACAGTTGCCGCAGTTCCCCTGGCTCGAACGCCATCATTGGTGGGGAGGCAGGCTCGTCTTCCAACAGTTGCCGCAGTTCCCCTGGCTCGAACGCCATCATCGGTGGGGAAGCGGGTTCATCCTTCAACAGTTGCCGCAGCTCCCCTGGCTCGAACGCCATCATCGATGGGGAAGCGGGTTCATCCTCCAACAGCTGCCGCAGCTCCCCTGGCTCGAACGCCATCATCGATGGGGAAGCGGGTTCATCCTCCAACAGCTGCCGCAGTTCCCCTGGCTCGAACGCCATCATCGATGGGGAAGCGGGTTCATCCTCCAACAGCTGCCGCAGTTCCCCTGGCTCGAACGCCATCATCGATGGGGAAGCGGGTTCATCCTCCAACAGCTGCCGCAGTTCCCCTGGCTCGAACGCCATCATTGGTGGGGAGGCAGGCTCGTCCTCCAACAGTTGCCGCAGTTCCCCTGGCTCGAATGCCATCATCGGTGGGGAGGCGGGTTCATCCTCCAGCAGCTGCCGCGGCTCTTCCTCGTGCGGCAAGCGCCTCCTTAGCCGGTCTTGCAGCGCCTGCCGATCGGCAACGAGGTTGTCGAGGGGCAGCGGCTCGTGGTCTGGCCGCTGCCCTTTCACCAATCGTTCAACCAGCGCCCACGTGCCCTCCAGGACAAATACGCCGCAATCATAATGGTTCGTCTGTCTGGCCATGGGGGCTGGCGCCAAGGTAGCATTCAGCAGTCCTGCGAGCTGTTTTGCAGGCACGTCGTTATATCCCTCTCGCTGGAGGGAGTCGTAGTGATAGGCGAACCGCCTTTCGGGGTCGCGGCGATCAACGAGCAGCAGCGACCAATGGGTGCCGGGGCTAGTAGCCGTGCCATTATTCACTGGCAAGAACAGGAAGTCGGCTGTGGCGTTGTTTTGATTATAGATGGACTGCAATATGCCTCGAGCGTCTTGCGGCGACGTGTGTCGCAGTAGATGGGATACGGAAGGATCCACCAGCCGAGTCCGGGCAGCGAGCGCCGGATTGATCCCCTGCAGTTGCCCCTCCAGCAAATTGTAATCTCTCTGGATATGGGCGTCGCTCAGCCATTCGGCGGCGCCGAGCACCCGCCCCGTTGCAACGTTGGACGGGGCTGTCGGATCGAGCGCCCCGATCTGAGCCCCAGAGGAACTGGTCGTCAGTGTGGTCACATCAACCAGTGGAAGGCCGCGGTAGGTGCCTGGCAGCTTAGCGGTTGCTGGCGAGGCGGGTTGGGGAGCTCTTGCCGGTGCCGCTGGCCCAGCTTCAGCAGCGGCCCCAACGCGCCTGGTGACTGCGTCTGCCGGATGAGCAGCAAGGACAGTTTCGCGCCCGAGCACAATGCGCGGCAGGATATCCCGGAGGTGAGCCAATGCAGAACCGATCCTTAGCCTATTACCATAGGAGACAGCCTTGAAGCTCTCAACATCTTTATCCAGCGATTTGTCGTGAATCCGAGCCGCAATCCCAGGCTTGTTATTTTGACGCAGGTACTGGCTAAAATGTCTAAGAAAAGTTGTATAGCCGCCCACGGTATCTGGATTCCGTCCGGTCGCAGGCGCTGCCAGGTACTCCTTGGTCGAAGCGGCTCTGTAATCTCTAATGAGCTCGGCATCGTCAGGATAGGGGATCACGACAGGGCGACCCATAATCGGGGCTCCGCCTGTCGACTTCTTGAGGTAACGCAGTGCGCCAGCCACGGTGGAGGAACCACCCGTACTCTCGTACTCCTTGAGATCCTGATCCAGCGACGAATGGTAAAGCCGAGCAGCAAACCCTGGCTTGTTGTTTTGAAGGAGCCACCGACTAAAGCCGAAAAGAGAATTTACATTGTAAGTGACCGTGTTCGCGCTGGCCTTACCCGCGTGGAATGCTGCCCTCAGCCCTTCGATAGCGGTCGCATCGTTGGAATAGACAGGACGCTTGTCGGAACCGTTGGGGACTACAATTGGACGATCCGGCTGCACTGTCGAGGGCATCGACCCACCACCTCCGGGATGCGGTGCTGGGGTGGATTCGTGCTCATCCCTCTGCCTGACGAGCTGCGCCTCACATTCCGGTGTAGCCACCTTATGAGGATCCTGCATCGGTTCGATCCCCTCCATCTCCTGCTGCAACCAAGCCAAAGCTTGGCGAGCGGCGGCTTCATCAACCGCGGAGGATGTCTCCACACCTCTGGCGGACGCCGGCAGAGCCTGCTCCGCCCGCCGTCGAAAGAGCTCTGGCGAGGCGGATTTCTCCGCCCACAATCTGGGCTGCGTAGCGAGTCCCCGTCCAGATTTATGTGGCACCGCCTCGCTTGGCAGCGGGCTGCTCCTGTCCCGTGCAGCTACCAGCCCCTCCGGGGCGCCCTGGTCGCCGTGGCGCCAGTTCAAGTGAGGGACGGCCTCTCCAAAGTCGGGTGCTTGGTGTTGGTGCGCGGTTGGGGCGAGAGACAATGGTAGATCGGTGCCCTCCTTATAACCTACCGGCAGGAGCTCCTCTGGCCAATCGAATCCCTGCTGTGGTGCGGTATGCTGAGCAGCGTCGCCACGGGGACGAGCCTCCATGCTGACCGCGTTTTCCAGATGACTCCCGAGTATAACGCGCGGCGGGTGCTTGCGGAGATAAACCAGTGCAGATTCGATCGGAGCTCCACGATTAGAGGAGGCGGCCTTGTAGCTCTCAACATCTTTATCCAGCGATTCATCGTAAATCCGGCCCGCAATCCCGAGCTTGTCATTTTGACGTAGGTAATGACTGAAATGGTTAAGAGCAGTTGCGTAGCCGCTCGCGGATCTGAAATGTCTAGTGAGCGCGGCGTCGTCAGGATGGGGGTTCAGGACAGCGCGACCCACAATCGGGGCGGCTCCGCCTATCGACTTCATCAGTTGACGCAGTGCGCCAGCCACGGTGGAGGAACCACCCCTACTCTCGTACTCCTCGAGATCCTGGCTCAGCGACGGATGGTAAAGCCGAGCAGCAAACCCTGGCTTTTTGTTTTGAAAGAGCCAACGACTAAAGCCGAAAAGAGAATTTGCGCTGCGAGTGACCGTGTCCGGCCTGGCTTTACCCGCAAGGAGTGCAGACTTCAGCCCTTCGATGGCGGTGGCATCGTTGGAATAAACAGGACGCTTGTCGGCACCGTCGGGGGCCACAATTGGACGATCCGGCTGCACTGTCGAGGGCATCGACCCATCGAGATGCGGCGCTGGGGTGTATTCGTGCTCATCCCCCTGCATCGCGAGCTGCGCCTCCCGTTCCGATGTACCCACCTGATGGGCAGGGAGTTGCATCATCACGCGAGCGCCTGAGTCACCAACCTGACCTGGTTGCCGCTCAGTGACAGCATGCTGCAGATTGCTTTGGATCCTCTGCTTCTTCGTTGGTCTCAACTCACCTTTGCCATGCGAGCCATTGACGAGGACATCCTCGCCTGGTGCACTCATCAACTCATCCGCCGCCTGCAATTCGCCCAAGTGCTGCTCAAAACCGGCTTGGCCGGCCTGTCCGCTTGCTCGTGCGGTACGGCGTGCTGCACCTGCAGCCAAGCTGCTACGATGAATGTCCAGTTTGTACGGGTGCACGCTATCCTCACTTCCACAGATCACATGAGCAACCTACTCAGGCAAGCTTTCGAAAGGCTGACGAGGTCCGCCGCCGCGGAAGGCGAAGGCTGGTTTTCTGCTCAGCGGTTGACGGCCTAGCGTGTTGCGGCCGCGCCGGGTATCACGCCAATCAATCTGAATAGTCGATGCGTCAAACGAACCAGGATAGGATTTTCGTAGCGGGGCTGCTCTACTCACTCTTGTCCTGAGGGCAGAATTCAACCATATCGCCGAGCAACTGGATGCCGATTGGATACCCGATCCGGAAAGCTTCAGCTCATATGTGACGCGAGGATGAGAATCGTGGCAGCTCCAGACCGACGGGCTGCCACCCACAGCGGCGATGACCGACGAGGGTCTTCTATTGCCAAGGCAATCGTCCGTTCGGGGACCTATGTGTTCCAATGCTCGTCGAGCGGATCGGGTGGGCCGCACCGCCGTAGCGTTACGGCGAGCGGAAGCGGCGTTGGGTGCGGCTTTTCCCCTGAACGCTTCACACCAGGCTGATAGGGGATCTTGCAATCGCACACACGCGGTCTGCAGGCGTGCCTATCAAGCAGTTTGCTCAGACCAACGTCGCGGCGAGCCTATCCTCAATACGCAGCGCAAGTCCTAGACTCCACGATCGTCCTTCGGTGCAGATTTGCTCGCGCCTCGCCCTGATTACAGCCGATAAGGCGAGCTAACAATTGCAAGAGCCACAAGCTAGTCCAGCTCGATCGGTTTGGTGTTCCAGTCGGGCGGGGTCTGACCGAGAATGTTGCGAACGAAGAAGTCTAGGAGTTTGCGCTCGGTGTAGGTGCCTAGAGTATGGTGATTGGCACCAGGAACGTAGACCATGTCAAAATCTTTTCCTGCCTTGATGAGTCGATCGGCAAGCTGGAACGAGCAAAACGGATCGACATTATCATCCATTTCGCCGACCGCGATCATCAGCTTGCCCTGCAGCCTGTGAGCATTGTCAACGGCGGAGGATTGCGAATATTCAATGCCGACCGGCCACCCCATCCACAGTTCGTTCCACCAGGTCTTGTCTATCCTGTTGTCGAAGCAGCCGTTTTTGGCGACGGCGACCTTGTAGAAATCGGGGTGAAAGAGCAGCGCGCTGACTGCACTCTGGCCGCCGGCGGATGCGCCAAAAATGCCGACGTTGGATATGTCGTACCATGGATATTGCGCGGCCGCCGCCTTGTGCCACAGAATGCGATCGGGAAATCCTGCGTCCTTCAGATTCTTCCAAGCAACATCATGGAAGGCGCGGGAGCGGTTGTTGGTGCCCATGCCGTCGATCTGAGCAAAGACGAAGCCCAGCTGCGTGAGCGGCTCTGTCCACCGCGAGAAGGATTTTGGGACGAAGGAGCCGTGGGGTCCAGCATAGATATTCTCCACAACCGGGTATTTCTTCGCCGGGTCGAAGTTGGCTGGCAGGTGGAGCACGCCCCAGATGTCAGTTTTGCCGTCGCGCCCCTTGGAATGGAAACTGAGCGGCGGCTGCCAGCCTGCGGCGACGAGCTCGGAAATGTCGGCCGTCTCGATCTGCTGGAGCTTGGCATTGTCGCTGGCGCGGTAGAGTGCCATGCGCGGGGGCAGATCGATGCGTGACCAGAGATCGACATAATAGCGCCTGTCAGGCGAGAACTCGATATGGTGGTTGGCCGGTTCGGGCGTCAGTGCAGTCAGTCCCTTGCCGTCAAAGCCGATGCGGTAAGCATGGACCCAATAGGGGTCCTCCTGCGAGTTCATCCCGCTCGCCTCGAACCAGATCTGACGCTTGACCGGATCGACATGGTTGACCCTCCGGACGACCCACTCACCTCGGGTGATCTGGTTTTCGAGCGCGCCTGTCCGGCCGTTGAAAAGATACAAATGCTCATACCCGTCGCGCTCTGATGCCCAGATGATCTCCTTCCCGTCATCGACATCGTAACGGAAGATTTTTCCGGCATCCTCCTGGCCATGCCCCAGCGGCAAATAATCAACGAATGTCTCGCTGGTCTCATCGATCAGGGAGCGCCCGCGGCCCGAGGCGGCGTCTACCTCGACCAGGCGATAGAGCTGATGCCCGCGCTGGTTATATTCGAAAGTGAAGCCGCGGCTGTCCGCCCACCACCGGAGAGGGGAAAGTTCGAAGACGTTCGAGAAGAGGGCACCGTCAATCACGATCTGGCGCCGGCCGGCAATGTCGAACAGGACTGGCTGGGGCAGCGGAAGGACATCGCCCGGCCTGGGATAGAATATTGTTGAATATTCCCGCTCCAACTGGTCCGTCGAAGAATTGAGGTAGCGGACCTTTGCCTATAGCCGGGGCGAACAAGGTAAGCGGCGAGGTGGCGCGAGTCCGGCGACCAGCTCAGCGTCGAAAAGACGTAGCAATTGCCTTCGGCTCCGTCCCGGCTCAGAGGAACATCCTGCAATCCGTCCTCGCTGCGCAGGAAAACGTTGCAGTTCTTGATATAGGCGATCCATTTGCCGTCGGGCGACGCGTTGCTCTTGTCGGGGTTGTTCTCCGCTGGCGGCGTGTAGCGGTGGCTGAGCTCCCTACGGTCCCCTTTCCTTGCATCGAATGTGGTGCTGGTACAGTCATAGCTTGCAAGGTCGCAGCTCCACCGGGTGTCTTCAATCTGGAAGTCGAGCCTGCGACCATCCTCACTCAGTTCGAAACGGTCGAACGGAAGATTGCCGGCTTGATAGCTCTCATGGCTCACCTTGTTTAGCGCTGCCGCCAGACGCGCCTGATCGAAAGCGGGCCGCTTGAAACCCGTGGCAGCATCGACCTGCATGAACTGCTGCTCGCCGTGGTTAGTCCGGCGGTAGACGAAGGCTTCACCCCCGGTCAGCCAGAAAGGCATTTTGGGGACATTGACAGTGAGCCCGCCATATCGATCGTTGATCGTAAGTGCGCGCTTGAAATCGGCCGGCGCTAGCGTCGGGTGTAAACTTTTCGAACCCTTGGCCAGCGTCTGAGTTGCCGATCGCCATGCCGCGCGCGTCAAAGCGCCGATCCTGGACATACCTGTTCACTTCTTTCGGTTTTCGGAATGCTAATTTTGAAGTTGGGTTCTCGTCGCCGGTCTGCAGCAGCGCCGAGCGTCGCCTTGGAGGAGAGCCAGCACGCGGGTGCAGCCAGGCACGCGCAACAGGGGCGCTCCTTGGACATCCAGGCACTGGTTCGGGTGCCGATTGAAGAGTTGGCGTCCGCCGCCGAAACAACCAGGAAAGAGCGTCCATGCAGCCCTGACGCGACTATTTCCCCGCGAGTATGGCCGCTTGCTTTTCTGCATCATCTGAAAGGTCCTGCTCTAGTCGGGCCGGATGTCACCCCGGCAGAAATCATTGTGCTATTTCGACAATCTCCGAGCGATTGCCGCCGGCCCATGACGAGGTTTACCGATAGGGCGCAATATGCGTGCCAAAGGAAAAGCGGTTTAAATACACGGCAATCCGCCTATGTCGCATCCCCAACATCGTCGCACACCGGACAATGCCGGACGAAATTGTCCCGGGGCGTCAAATTGGTTTGATGGTGACCCAAGGAGTTCTGGCTTTATCTGAGGCGTTCGGCCTTTTTCGAAAGCCGGACTCTTCGCGCGTTTCCGACGGCCCGAAGCGCCTGATCAAAGCTGACGGCATTCCCGGGTCTTGGCCTTGCCACAGCAACACCTGCTGCATCAATTCCGACGGACGCTGTAGAACACCTGCAACACACGGCCCGCAGCAATTTCTCCGGCGCAACGCTGGGGCGACCGCCTTTGGCACTGCAGGCGTACATGCCGGAAAGGATGCCGTCTAGCCGCACCAGCGCTCCATTGATCATCAGCCGGTGCGGGCACCAGGATGACCGGCTGGAACGAAATCTTCCAACCGCTTCATCGTGAACAGCTGCTCCATGAACACATCGCTCCCGTCAATCGAGCCGTCTCGCCAGGGGGATCAATAGTCTGTCTTTGGCGTAGGTATTTCAGCAGCCTGCTGTTAGCGTGCGGACGACGCCGACATCAACCGGCGGACAAATGCGACGAGGGCAACAAGCGCGCCTGACGCAACGCCGCCAGATCAGCCGAGCCCGTGCAGAAGCAGGCGACGGCCAACTGGCGGATGACGATCTCGAAATGCGCGACAACGGCCTCGGTGGACACTGTCGCCGCGCCCAGCACGCTGGCCGCCTGCCCGGCGATGTCCGCGCCCAGGCGGATGGCCTTGGCCACGTCGACGCCATCGCGGATCCCGCCCGACGCGATCAGCTTCACCGTTGGCAGCGCCCGACGCACCGCCTGCACGCTGGTCAGGGTGGGAATCCCCCAATCGGCGAATGACATCGCCACTGCACGGTCGGCGGCATTGCGGGCGCGCTCGCCCTCCACTGCGGCCCAACTGGTGCCGCCGGCGCCGGGGACATCGATTACCGCCACGCCCGCCTCGACGAGCGCACAGGCCACCGAGGCGGACAGGCCCGCCCCCACTTCCTTGGCCACGATCGGCACGCCCACGATGCGCGCGGCGCCAGCGATCAGCGCCAGGACGCCGCGCCAGTCGCGGTCGCCCTCCGGCTGTACCGCTTCCTGCAGCGGATTGAAATGGACGATGAGCCCATCGGCCTCCAGCGCGTCCACCGCGACGCGCCAGGTCCAGGCCGTCGGCCTCCCGCAGTTGCGCGGCGCCGATATTGGCCAGCAAGGGAATGTCTGGCGCCAGGCGGCGCAGCGCGCGCGTTAGCCCCTGGGAGTTGCGGGATTGCAGGCTCACACGCTGCGAACCGCACATGGCGATCCCCAAGGCTTGCGCTGCCTCGCTCAAATGCCGGTTGATGGCCTCGGCCCGTGGCATGCCGCCGGCCATAGAGCTGATCAGCAGCGGCGCGCGCATAGCCTTGCCCAGCAGCGAGGCGCGCAGGTCGATCTGCGTCAGGTCCAACTCGGGCAGTGCGCAGTGTTCGAAATGGATGTACTCCCAGCCAGCGGCCACCGTGGCCGGCGCCGTTCGCCGATCCAGCACGATGTCCAGATGTTCGTCCTTTCGCCGGCTCAGGGCGGTGTCGCTCATGCTCGCTCCATCCGTAGCAGCGGGCGACGGCGTTGCGTCGGATCGAACCGACGGCAGCGCGCCCAAGCCGCCGCCTCCGGCGCGTCCAGGCCGACGCACGCTGGCCTCCCCCTGCAGCGTCGCTGCGGTAGCGGCTGGTCGAAGTCTGGTAGTACTGCGCGCGGATCGCCGCCATCGCCTCGATCAACGGTCCCCACGGCGCGGGAAAGCATTCTTCCGCCATCACCCGGTGCAGCATGCGCGTATGGCCGGCCAACTCGTCGTTGAGGAACTCAACCACAGGCATAGCCGGATAGCGCTGCAGAAGCAGGATCGCCGCGTTATCGCCGGCCGACCTGTCCTTGTCGCGTCCATGCAGATCGTTCTGCAGGCGCCCTATCACTGAGATGAGCCGCAGGACCTGGCGAAACGCGGGACGCGCGCGCAAGGTCGCCATGTCCAGCCCCCACAGCAGCGACAGGCAACAGAACACGTTCCCGTAAGCGATCGAATCGATGCCGTTGTGCAGGTACTCGGCGTAAGACCAGCGTCGCGCCCCTGCCGCCTGCGCGTGTCCGGCGCGCAGCGCCGCGCAGTAGCACCGGGTATAGTCGAGAAGCCGAGCATAGTCGCGACGATCGTAAGCGAGCGCAGCCAGCGAAGCGCGCAGCTGAGCGCAGCCCTCGAATCCGGAGAGCACGCACGGTACGCCGTGCCCCAGCGCCTGCTCCACGGCGGCGAGCTGCTCCGGCGCGATCAGGCCAACGTCGTTGCAATCGTCTAGCCAGAACAGCAGCGCCAGTTCGCGATAGAACGCCACGATCAGCGTTTCGTTCTGCGGATCGCGGCCGGTGCGGGCGCTGGTGTCGCGCAGGCTCGGGTGAATGCGTTGCAGGATATACTGGCCGCCCCTTACCGCTTCCTCAGCATGCTCATCCGCGAAACCGGTCAGGGCACGCCCCCACTCAAGCACCTGCTGCAGCGCGCGTTCGGTCTGGATCATGGCGCCGCCCCTGCTCCCTCGGCTACGACGCGCCGCCCCCAACGAAGCGCCAGCCACAACCCGGCGAGACCGCATCTCCGCGCCATAACGGCGATCGCGAAGTTATCGATCCGATTGCCAGTTGCTGATGCAAGCTCTTGTGAACGGCCGTTTGGAGCCGGCCCGCAGTCTCGCCGGCAGTATCGAGCAATCCGCTTGCGCCGGCTCGCCATAGCAGGCGAGGACGGCAAGGTCGCCGGCGGCAAACGCACGCGAGCACATTGCAAGCGACATCCGCGAACGCGGCGCCGACTGGTCAGCCTCCGCCTCGGTGCCCGCATATGTCCGCGAGTCGAGCAGCGCCTTCGCCACGAAATGAGCAGAACGCCTTACGAGCATCGACCGCCGGCTGCTGCGCATGCGCGATGATGAGGCATGGTCTCGCAGCGGACCCGTTCCGACAGATGCTGCACCAGGGACGAGGCGACCTTATCCAACAAGGCACCACTTGCGCTGTTTGTGGAGACGAGCGTCGGCTGCATCCATGCGGCTGCTTGAGTGGTGAAGACTCTGAACGACGGTTCCTACGGCGCTGCCGGCGCAATCGGCTGCTTGGGGGACGCGTGACGCAGTCAAAGCTCCCCTTGCCAAGCACGGAGCAGGCGAGTGAGAGAGCAGATGAATAGGCGTGTCGCCAATATTTTCGCATTGCTCTAATCGATTATAGTTGTGAGGAGCAATTTGAGACCATTTACTTGCGGCTCAAGTCACCCATAAAAGAAGGCAAGCACCGATTTGGTAGCTTATCCCCTGTCTTTCGCGTACTCGCGGCCGTGGCGCCGGGTGAACGATTGAAGACCGCCGGTCTCACTCGCAGGTGGGCGCCAGGGCGTGGGACGGTTGGCAAGCCACAGGAGTAGGACAATGTCGAAGGATTCGGGTAAGGGCGATAATCACGGCGGCGGGCCGGGCAAGATCGAGATCACGGTGGTGGTGAACGGCCAGCCCACGCAGGTCGAAGCCAATCCCAACCAGCCGCTTCACGTCATTCGTACCAAAGCCCTTGAGAACACGCAGAACGTCGCCCAACCAGCCGAGAATTGGGAATTGAAGGATGAGGCCGGCAACTTGCTCGACGTCGACAAGAAGCTTGGCGATTTCGGTTTCCCGAATACTGTGACCCTGTTCCTCAGCCTGAAGGCGGGCGTCGCAGGTGCCTAAACCCCAAAGTGTGGATCCGGAGGTCTCCCGAGCGAAGTTTAATCGGGAGATCGGCCGGTTCCGGCCATATGCTGATGTCTATCGGGCTCAGGGCTGCTTCTTGATCGAGGCGACCTTTCCGCGCGCTTTCTTCATTTTCGCCAGCCCCAAGTTAAAGCCACGGGTGGTCAGCGCAGCGAGCGAGGTCGACTTCACCGACTACGACTTAAGACCACCGTCCGTGGTCTTCGTCGATCCGTTTACGCGTCATCCGATTGCCCGGAAAGATCTATACCTGAAAATGCTTAGACGTCCGCCGCTGCCCGGAACGCCGCCGGAGATGATAGGAGCTCTCATCCAGCAGAACGCCGTGCCGCTGACGGACTTCATCCAGGCCAACAGTCCCGAGGACGAACCATTCCTGTGCATGGCGGGCGTCCGGGAATACCACGACAATCCAGCCCATTCAGGTGATCCATGGCTGCTTCATCGGGGTTCTGGCGAAGGCTGTTTGGCCTTCATCCTGGACAAGATCATCAAGTACGGAATCGTTCCTATAGAGCAGTTGCAGATTCAACTCCAACCGACAATCGTAGGAATGGTGGTATCCCCTCAGGCGATACAAGAATGACTGGTTTGAGAGATGTAACGATCGTGACTCTCCCGCGCGGCTGCATCTCGACCACGCATGGGCATCTGCGCTCAGTTGGTCGCGAGGGCAATGAGGGGATGGCGCTCTGGGTCGGCGTTCAGCAAGACCGGCACTTTGCCGTAACAGAGACGGTTATCCCGGCGCAGCGTCACATTCGGACAAACGATGGCGTTTGCGTGATCGTTGCGGCCGAAGAACTGCACCGGCTCAATGTCTGGCTCTACAAAAGCGGCCTGAAACTCTTGGCCCAGATTCACAGCCATCCGGGCCGCGCCTACCATTCGACGACGGACGACGCTTATGCGGTTGCTACCACGGTTGGGTGTCTGTCGCTGGTAGTGCCGAATTTCGCCCGCGAGCCTTTCGATTTTGCTCGGGTCGCCGCCTATCGGCTTGACGAAAAGGCCAAATGGAATGCGCTCCCTCCCGCGGCACTGTCGCGAATGATCATGATATCGAGTTGAACAATGGCATTCGCTAACTTCATCGATCGCGCCGCCACGGCGGCATCTCAGGTCCTGGCCGATTTTCATCTGGGAGACTTCAAAGCAGCTCTTGAAAAGCAGGTCGTGGCAGTCGCCTTCGACCATCAGGCCGCTTCCTGCGCCGAAGGCCAGGCGACACTAGATCTTGCGGTGAGATTGCTCGCTAGGCTCTACCCGGTTCTGGCGATACTCCCGCTGGACAGCGCGGCGAGCTCTCAAGCCCAAGCGCTGGAGCGCTTGGCAAAGTCGATCAATCCAAAAGTCGGCATCCGGCGTTCCGGCAAGTCTGCCACCGTCTGCGTCGTTGCAGGGGTAACGCGCCCATCACTCCGGTGCCCGATCTTTTTCGTGGGATCGGACGGTTGGGCGGCAAAGCTGTCGCGTACGGACCCGGTGGGCTCTGGCCCAAGTCTGCTGCCTTATGGAGCTGGCGCCGCCAGTTGCTTCGGCGCCGCCAACGTCTTTCGAACTATCTTCGCCGCCCAGTTGACCGGCGCCGAGTTGGACGAAACCATCGACCTCTCGCTATGCAGCTACGACAAGACCAAAGCCGGGGAGCCTGGCCCGATCGACTTCCCAGTCGACCTTGGCGAAACCCACCTCGTTGGGCTCGGTGCGATAGGCCATGGCTCGCTTTGGGCGCTAGCGAGACAACCCGATCTCAAGGGTCGTCTGCATGTAATCGATCACGAAGCGATCGAACTCTCAAACCTGCAGCGCTACGCATTGGCTGGCCAGGCGGAGATTGGTATGTCCAAAGCGGTTCTTGCAGCCACCGCCCTTAGATCGACTGCCCTTGAGGTCGAGGCGCACCCTCTGACGTGGGCAGAATATGTTGCGCGCCGGGGCAATTGGGTCTTCGACCAAGTGGGTGTGGCGCTTGACACCGCCGCCGACCGTCTGGCTGTCCAAGGTGCACTGCCGCGATGGATCGCAAACGCTTGGACGCAGGAGCACGATCTCGGTATCTCCCGGCATGGTTTCGATGACGGCCAGGCTTGCCTTTGTTGCATGTACCTG
The DNA here is from genome assembly GCF_037162615.1 of Mesorhizobium sp. ISC15. Taxonomy (NCBI): domain Bacteria; kingdom Pseudomonadati; phylum Pseudomonadota; class Alphaproteobacteria; order Hyphomicrobiales; family Phyllobacteriaceae; genus Mesorhizobium; species Mesorhizobium sp. ISC15. The sequence continues at coordinate 6,345,671 of NZ_JAVSPX010000001.1, forward strand.
CCATCCGGAAAATCCAAGGACGAGCACCAGCTGATTGCCGAGGAACTCGGAATACCGGAAGCACACGAGCAGGTGAAAACGCTCCTGCAGACCAATGCCGGAGTTCCCAACGACTTTGTAGTTCGCGTGGCTACAGCGATGGCTGTGCCGTTTGAACCGCTAGCCCCGTTTGTCGGCCAGCCCCTGCGCTCCTTTTATCAGCAGGCTATCTGCGGCGGTCTGGTGTTCCAGCTTAGCGAAGGAAGTCGCCGCGTTCGAACTGTGGTTCCGATGGCTTTTCAGTCGGTGCTTGCCGGGATTATGCTTGCCGCGGATTTGGTCAAACATAGTGCGGGGTTTCCCATGAGCCCGACGACGAGCACTCGGGTGAATCTTCTGCGCCCCCTTGGCTCTCACTTGCACGATCCGAAGGCCAAGGACTCCAGCGGCCGCTGCATCTGTAGGGACGACGATTTCATTGCCGCTTACAGGCGCAAATACGGCGAGCGCGTTGATCAGGTAAGCGATGTCTCGGCCGCCTAAGCAGACGCGCACCTCTCCGTAGACGCAGGGGGCGCGGCTTGTGGGCGTGACCATGGGCGCCATTATGACACGCTTGGCCCGCTCCTTTGCCGGCCTATCGTCCTCCGCGCATGATCCCTGTTGCCGACGTGATGATCCAGCACCAGCCGCCATGGCACCAGAGGCTGGTCAAACCTCCGTTGTTGGCCGGTTTGGACAGTGCTGCATCAGGTCTCGACCGACGTCTCGACAGTCAGGGCTGCTTCGACGGGTGTGAAGATGTCAACATCGACCCCAGGCGCCCGAATCGTCACAATCAGGGCGTATCGAGCCATAGCGTCGACGCGTTCCAGGTAAGGCTTCTCCTTCCACCAGCCCCCGACCGGGAACACGCCGATCGCGTCACGCTCGGCGAGATCGGCGGCGCTGCCCGACCAGAAATCGGCGTGCAACGAGCCGCGATCGCGGAAGGTGCCGAGCAGCCACTCTTCTCCGCCTCCAGCAGGCGCCCCTTCCTCCTCGTCCCGAGCGGCCTGATTGATGCGGGCTCGGAATTCGTCGACTGTCTCGGTCGCTGACTTTACTCTGAACCGAAGACCATGGGACGCGTAACGATGCCGGCGGGTCCATCCGCGTTCACCGGGGTTGGGTTCGATGAAATAGGACAGCGTGACGCGGAGCTCGACCTGGGCAGCGCCGAGCGCCGCGAGCTGCTCCTTCGGCCAAGGCAGGCGATGCAGCTTCATGTCACGCGTTTTGGCAGCCGCGCCGCCCTCGCGCTGGAAAGGCTGAAGATCATCTTCAACGATAAGCGTGAGGTCGTTCACCGTTGACAGAAGCGCGCGCCCAAGATCTGGCACGCCGTAACCATAGCGCCGCACGAGCGCCTGGATCTCGCCCTTCGCTCCGTTGCACGCATCGATGCGTGCGCCGCATCGCCGGAGTCCATTCGGCCGAGTGGACGATCAGGGCGCGAACCGTTTCAGGCCACAGCTCGGGGCGCGCTGACAGAATCAGTCCCGCCATCCGTGCGGCATGGGCCGTTGCCGCGCTCGTATCTCCGAGGGTGGTGAAGTGGCGCAGTTCGGGTCGATAGAAAGTGGTCAATATCTGCAGATCGTCGATCGGCTCGCCAGGCAACACACCGTCATGGGCGAGATTGCCGCCTTCGAAGACGACCTCGGGCTTCACCGGCCACTGCCTGTCCCAAACGACCGAAGTGCGACTGCGCGGCGAGAGCTCGCCGGCCGGCGCGATCGGAGCGTAGCCCGCAAAGTCGGTGTCAATGATATCGACCTTTTCTGTGAAAGCGCCGACCGTCAGCGCATTCCAGGCCTGAGAAGGATCATCGACTGCTTCCAGATCGTTGCGCGTCAAATGCTCGGCCGGCATGAGGTCATCGCCGATGTTGCCGGCAGAGAGAACGATCAAGCGTCGCTGTTCCTCTTCGAAACAGAGTTGGTCGATAGCGGCAGACCACGATGTAGGCCTTCCACGCGCCGGACTGGCGCTTGTCACAGCCATTGCGATCGCGCGGCGGCGCTCCGGCGCCTTCACCTCGGCGCGGGCGATCGCTTCCGCGGTGATCGCGCCATAGAGTTCTGGATCGTTTGCCTCGTCTTCTGGCGGAAGGATACGAACACTCTCCAGCCGAAAGGGCAATGGAACTGGATCGCCTCCGACCAGGAGCGGGACCAGATCACCGTACAGGCCGACACCTGCCATTCGCGTCCCGTGGCCGCTCCACGCAGGTGTGTCGTCGCTGCCCCATGCCGGTTTGACGGTGTGCCAGTCTTCAACGGCAAGTGCGGGTTCGATCAACGGGTGGGTGCGACGTACGCCGCTGTCGAGAATGCAGACCGCAATATCGGATTGAGGCGGTCTGACGCGCCCGAGAAGCTCGTCGCTCCAGTCCCTTTGCTCCGCGCCGCCAAGGCCCATGAAGAAGGACGGCGTATCCTTCGCGCGCCGCAGCTCGGCGACGACATCGCTGTGCGCAATCATGCGGTCGAGCATTGCCGTGCTGGCGAGTGCCAGCATGACCACCCGCTCCGGAAACCTGACCGCATGCGTGCGCAAAGTGATGTTCAGGGCTTCGGCAATGTGCTCGAAGTTCTCGCGGCGACCGTCGCGCAGCAGCCAGACTTCCCACCACACCTGCTCGTCAGCGGCCTGGGGGAAGAGGTCGTCGTGGTCGGTAAACAACGATCGTGCAGTCGCCAGCCTGACTGTCTCCATGCGGGAGACGAGCGGCTCGTTGCGCGGTCTGCCGCGGTCAGTGTCAACGTCTCGATACGCCTCGACTTTCCGCAAATAATAGGCTTGCGCGCTTTGCGGCAGGAACACCGACGCTGTGATGGGAGCACCGGGTTGAGTTGGCTCATGGACGGCGACCAGCTCCATGTGCTGGCGACGATCGGCCAACTGGTCGAGGGCCGCCCGTCCGGACATGGGCAGATCGATCTCGAGGTAAAAGCCAGGCGTGCCGACCGACAGCTGGGGGTCACGCGCCGCAATCTGCTGGCGTGCACTTTCGACCGCTTGTTCGATGGATTGCGTCAAGGCCGCAGCATGCGACGCCCGATCACGCGCCGGCAGCGGCGGTGCATGTATAAGTTGGTTGGGCCGCCGATAGGCTTCCCGAATGCCGTTGTTGCGAAGGTGGATATGGGCGCGGTCGCGCGGAAAATCGTCTGCCATTATGATCTGTGCTGTCGCTACTCAGACAGCGAAGCCTGCCGGCGTTCCTTCAGAGCGTCGATGAGCGCTTCCGAGGTGATCCGCTTCCCCCCCCGCAATATGATGGTTTTTGCAGCGTCGTCGGCCGCGCGGGTGATCTCGGCCTGCGACAGTCTCTCTGCCTGAGAGATCGCCTCGTTCCAGGCAAGCCCTCTGGTGTCGAAGCGGTCGAGTCGAGCCCGAAGCAGCGCCTCGATAATCGGCCGATCGGGCACGGCGTATTCGATGACATCGTCGAAACGGCGGAACAAAGCTCTGTCGAGCAGCTCGGGATGATTTGTTGCGGCAATAATCAGGCTGTGGCTGTCGTCTTGCTCGAGAAACTGCAGAAACGAATTCAGCACGCGCCGAATCTCGCCAACATCCTGGCGTTCGCCTCGACGCGCGCCGATGGCATCGAATTCGTCAAAGAAGTAGACGCCCCGCGTCGCCTGCATTGCATCAAAAACAAGCCGCAGCTTTCCGGCAGTCTCTCCCATGAACTTGGTGATCAAACCATCGAGGACGATCATGAAAAGGGGCAGATGAAGCTCCCCGGCCAATGCCGATGCGGTCATCGTCTTGCCTGATCCTGGCGGGCCGACCAGAAGCAGTTTGCGACGGGGAACAAGCCCGTGCTCGCGCAAGCTTGCTTGTTGGCGCTGCTCTCCCAGCACGCGGTGCAGGCGCGAGCGCAGACTGTCCGGCAAAATCATGTCGGTCAGTCGCAGGTCCGGATAGCGCACATGCAGGAGCCCTGCGAGCTCGCCCTTTGGCTGAAAAAGGGGAACCGGCCGACTGCTCTTGGCAATCCGGGCGTCCCTGCTCTTGGCTGCGTCGACCAGACCCTTGAGCTCCTGAGCAAGCTTGCCATGGCCTTGACGTGCCTCATGCGCAGCAAGCTGCATCGCGATAGAGAGGAAACGATCCTCGTCGCCGGCAATGTGGCTTTTAAGCAGCGTCACGATATGGCGGGCCGTGGTCATGGCTCTCTTCTGGGGTATCCGTTTACTTGGCGAAGCGCATGCTGCAACCTAAACGCTTTCAACGGCGATTTGTATCGCGCAATGGTGTTTTTTCTCTTGTCGATGTTCGCCCGTGGCAACTTCAGCGGTGAACTGTTGCGCCGCGGTCATAGGCCAGCCGGAATAACGCCGGCCAGCAGACAACAGTCCGCATCTTCGAGCGCTCGAAGTCTGGCCACTCACGCAGCGTGTCGGGTCCGAACGCTCCAAAGCCGCCCCGCCTGTCAGGTCCATGCGACCGATTGCGGGCGTGCGGCCATAAGGTCTACGCGGGCTCGCATGGCTGCCCGCGCCGCTGGCTAAAAAGCTGTACACCATCTCACGAAACACCAGGTCCGCTCCTTTGCCGGCCGACGGTCCATGAAATCCCCTCCCCACTCACGACACCGGAGACCTCCTTGCCCACATGGCGCTCAAGCACCGGCCGCCATGGCACCAGCGTGAACTCGCGCGACTTCTCAACGACGGCATATTTTCCGCTGGCAAGCTCGACGGAGCGGCGGAGCGTACCCTGTACTCGTCCTCCGGATCGCGCTTCGGCATAGGGCAGGCCAAGTTCCTCCGACAGTTGGCCAGCAACACGGTTCAGTTCTCGCTGGCGCAGGATCGAAAGCATGTTGGCTCGATAGACGATCCGATCCTGTTCTTCATGCGCGAGGCCTTGCGCGATCAGCCACTGCCGCCGGCGAGCTTGCGCCTCTCTCACGTCGCGGCCGAAGCCGGATCCGTGCAAAGGCTCGGGTCTATCGGCAACCAGCTCCCGGTCGAGCCAGGTGGCGCCGTTGAAGCTGACCTGTCGCTCCAGCGCCATTGAGGAGAGCTTGTCGGCAACGACAGGCTCGGCCCTGGCCCGCTGGCCCTCATAATTCGCGACGCGATCGAGATGGTCCGGCGCGATGAGCCAGGTGCCGTTCGGCTCTCGCTCGACGCCGCCGGTCGCGCGGCGGATCGCCTCCAGCCGCCGCACATGCGTTCGCGCAAAGCTCTCGGTGGCGGATGGGTCATGCTTCAGGTGGATATCGACGTCGTAACGGCCGCCATGCGCGGCGGCGATTTCGGCGATGGTACGATCGACCTGCCTCGGCTCGGTGTTCCTTGGCGCGACACGCACGATGCAGCCATTAGGCATCGTTTCCATCGCCTCGCCTCTACCGATGTCGATCCAATGGCTCTTACCGTCGACGGCGTCGACGATCATGTAGTGGCGGTCATTGATCTCGTCGGCCAGTCCACGCGCGACAACGCGACCGACGAGAGACTGGACGGGCTCGCCGGCTCGATCGTGGATCACCCAGTCGGCGGCACTGCGGGCAAGCCCCTTGCCGGCCAGTTCGCGGTGCATGGTCTTGATGATGTCGCCGCGTTCGCCGGTGCGGCGCAGCGTGGCTTCGAGCTCATCGTGGAGGCGCCAGGAGCCAGCGCCGACCTCCGCGGCCAGACCCATCCGCTCGAGCTTGCGCAGCCGTCCCTGGTGCAGCGTCTTGCGAATGGCGTCGGGACCGCCCGGCGAGACCAGGCCGTCATCATCACGCATGCTGAGCAGCCGACGGTCGATGCTGGTGAAGCGTTCCTGCTCCATTTCCCGGCGCAGGCGAAGCTCAATCTCGCGGTCGGTTCGCGGACCGAGATCGAGGCTGACCAGCTCGGCCGCCCGCTCGCGGATGCCAGATGAGATATATTCGCGCGCGATGACCAGGTTCTCGCCACGGTCGTCCCTGCCTCGGACGATGATGTGGCTGTGCGGGTGGCCGGTGTTGAAATGATCAACCGCGACCCAGTCGAGCTTCGTGCCGAGGTCTTCCTGCATCTGCGCCATGAGCCGCCGCGTCAGCGGCTTCAGGTCTTCATACTCGATGCCGTCTTCGGCAGCGACGATGAAGCGGAATTGGTGGCGGTCGCCGTCCGCGCGATCGATGAACGCCTTGCCGTCGACGCGGTCGCTGTCGGCGCCGTAGAGCTCGCCAGGCGCACCTTCTCGGGTGACGCCGTCGCGCTGAAGATAGCGTAGATGGGCACGCGCCCCGTCCGCGCCCTTGCCGGCGAGCTTGACGATCCGCGCCTTGACGATCACCCGGCGCTGGCGGAAGGCGGCATACCGGTCGCGCGATTTCAGCAGCGCCGCAGCCGCCCCGCCGCGCCCTGTCCGGCTGCCCGTGAAGCGACCGCCGGGCTGGGGCTGGCCGCCGGCTCGGTTGACGGCTGCCCGGACTTGACCGGCATAGCGTTTGCCTGCCTTCGAGCCGCGCGACCCGATTTTGCCGAGCTTCGGCCTGAACTCGTCATCTGCCATGCGACCTCCCAGACATATCAAGCAAAATCAGACACTTACACGTCCAACCCTCTTGGCACCGGCGGCAGCCTCCTGGAAAAACGATGTGCAGACAAAGATTTAACCGCCTCCTGGAGGCAGTACCTTTATCTTGCCTTACGCGCCCTGCCCCTCCAGACGCGCCCCCGTCCGCCCATGGCTAACGCACCGGCTCCCTCGGCTGCGCGCCGTCCTTGCCGAGCGGCACGAAGAGATCGCCGTTTCGCACGCCTGAGTGAACACCGTCATGGATGAAGAACAGCGACCGTCCGAGAGGAGCGATTTGCGCCTTTGGAGCGACAGATTGGCTTTCGAACGTCTCGATGTCGGCCGCCGAAACTCCGGCCGCCTTGAGTTGGTCGAGGTACTCGACGGTCTCTTCTGGCAGCGGTTTGCCACGCTTCAAATGCTCGTCGTAGCGCTCGGGACCGGCATTGTAGGCGCCAAACAGGCCAGGAAATCCGAAGCGGTCATACATGGCGCTGAGATAGGCCGTGCCGGCCAGGATATTGTCGCGCGGATCGTGCGGGTTAGGCCCAAGGCCGTGTTCGACCCGCATCTCCTCATAGGTGCCGGGCATCACCTGCATGAGGCCCATGGCGCCGGCGCGGGAGGTGATGGGGCGGCCGTCGCGCATCGTCTTGCCGCCGCTTTCGGCAGCCATGACGGCATAGATCCAGGCTTGGGGAATATGGAAGCGCCGGCTTGCTTCCGATACCAACGTCTGCCACTTTCGCAGCTGCGGACTTTGGGAGATGGCGACCGGCTCAGCGCCGGTCGAGGCGGAACAGGCGCATGGCGCAATGGCGATCATGCCCAACAAGAGGAGGGTCACTCGGTCCATAGCGGTACGAGCCTCCCGATGACATTTTGAGTGGGAACAGGCCCGAAATAGCGGCTGTCGAAGGAGCGGTTTTTGTCGCTGCCGAGCAGGAAAACCTCGTTATCGCCGAGCGCTCGGCAGCCGTTCCACCATGGCAAAGGTCGGCCTTCGGCGTCGATTTTGAGCCGGCGCGCGACGATGTCGCCGCCGATGATGATGGCGTCATTGAAGGCGCAGACATTATCGTCCGGCAGCGCTGCAAGACGTTTTGCCAGCGGCACATTGCGAGGCAGATAGCTGCGCTCGGCGGCGAGATACGCCGCGTATTCAGGCGGGCGCACGAGCACGAGATCGCCGCGCGCCAGCGCTCCCGCAGCGATGCGGTAAAGGCCGATCGGCGCGCTGGCCGAGGCGTTCCAGACCAGCCAAGGGGTGGGCTTTGCCAGCGCCGTGAAGCCCAAAAGACCGAGACCGGCCGCGGCCAAGGCCACCGTCTTGCGGGCTCGAACACGCCGAAGGCGGCTGCCGATCAGATGGATGGAAGGGCGCCGGCTCATGAATGGCCTCCCGTGCCGCCCTGGCCGGAACCGGCCTCGCCATCGCCGGCAGTGGAGTGCTGCGGGTGTCCTTTCGACCAATGGTCAAGTTCGTCGATGTGATAGCGGACATAGCGGCCGTGCTTGCGGAATTTCGGGCCGCCGCCCTTGAGCCGCATCTTTTCGAGCGTGCGCTGGGAGAGCCCGATATAGAAGGCGGCTTGGGCTGTGCTGAGAAACGGGCTGCCCTTTTTCGCGCGGGCCGCGCGTTCGTTTTCGTCGTCCATGATGATCCTCGTTTCGCTTCGGACAAGCGAGGGGGAGGATGGGCGAGGGAGATCGTCTCGGGGACGGGCGAAGAGTCGGGGGAGAGTTTTCGCCGCCCTTTTAGGGCGGACGGGGTTTGGGTGGAACTCCTGGGAATGAGCCCCACGCCGGGGCTGCGGCGCGAGGCTCTATGTCGGCCGATCAGTCGGCCGGGTTCCAGATGATGGCGTAGGTGTCGTCATCGTCCTGGCCGGCGGCGCGGCCGAGATTGGCGTAGAGCTTGCGCGGTCCGAACTCCGGCGCTGCAATCGACAGGCTCACATAACCCTTGCCGGAAGTCTCGCCGGTGCGGATCCAGCCGGCGCCAACTTCGACCCCTTGCGTAAGCACCCGGAAGTCGGGATGGTTATCGGCGCTCTTGGCCTGGTTGGGGACGATATCGATGTCGGCGCGGACGCTGAGCGTCTTGAGCTGGCCCTTGTAGGCGCCGTTTTCCTGCTTGTTGACGTAACCGATCGCGGTCATTTCGAAGTCTCCTTTTTTGCTTTCGCCGGGGACCATCCCCTGCGATGGCGTACCGTAATGGGCGCGTCAGGACCGCCTGAACCCGACAGGGCCGCAGCGACAGCGAAGGACCCGAGCGGGCAGCTTTTTTGTGAGCGAAGCGGCGCGAGGAAGCCGCCGCAGGCGGCAGGGAAAAAAGCTGATGGCGAGGGTTTCGGGCGGCGCGGACCCGCCCATAGGTCGACAAGCCAGCCGCAGGGATGGTCCTTGGAGAGAGCATGGAGACCGCTCACCAAGTGCGGTCTGTCAGCCAAGCAGGACGCCGGGAATGAAACGGCCTGCAAAGATGCTGCGCCCTTATGCCGGATCGAGATCGTGCCAGCGGGTCGGGCGCCAGAGCAGACATCCGGCATGGTGCGATCGATGAAAGCAGGGCTCGCCAGCGGGAATCTGATACGCGAAGGGGCCAAAGCAAGGCTGGATGAGAAGCCGGTGCTACCTGCAGGTCCAGTGTCAGGCGGCGGCGCTCGGGAAGCCGCTACGCAACGTGACGCGCTCTTATGAGGCGAACAGACCGGCCCCAAAACCGATCGACCGGTGGGCGGCGCGAAACGCGTCATGCCTGTCCGAAAGCTGACAGTGGCAGAAGACGCATGTCGGGTTCCGCACAATCGACCATGCTGGATTTGTGGAGCTTTTCAGGGAGAGCCATGCGTTCACTACCCAGTGAGCTTTGGCACGGCCTTTGCAATTGAGATGTGGCAACACGGATCGAAGGTTGACTGCATGCACAAGCGCGAGATGAGCAATGCTCTCCTTTCCTGGAGGCTTTGCAGCAGATTCGATTGTGACGTTGCGAGGAGCTTCAGCCGCATCGCGGCGGAAGTGATCTCAAATCTGGAAGGCACCGTTGGGGCCGCAGCCATCAAACACATCTTTCTCTTTTTCGCAGCGCCCGTATTCAGCGCGATGCGGACTTCTTCGCGTCGACGGCGGCCGAAGGTGGAGAAGGGCTCGACTTGCAAAAAGGACTTGTCAATGACGTCTTACGTTCGCACCAACAGCCCGGCGCAGGTGCGCTCACTCTCCACCTTTGGCAAGCATCTGCAAAGGAGCGTGCTGACGGCGGCGCTGCTTGCCGCGGCTTCGACGGGAAGTGAAGCGCAGCCCTATGTTCGTGCTGACGGCAGCACGACTGGCGACTTGGAAGCGGCGCGCGCGAGTTGGCGTCACGACGCCGAATTCAACGGAAATGTGGGGCTCGGAGCCATCAACGCGGATGCCGCGTATGCGTTGGGCTTCACCGGCAAGGGGGCCAGAGCTCCTCGCCTGCCCTCGTCCGTCTTGACGAGTGCCCGCTTACAGCCTACCTCACTACCGCGTTAGCACTCATCTATCGCGAGTGCTAACAAAACGCTAAACATCCGCACCAGGGAAAAATCCGAAAATGACAAAGTCGAATTTCCGACCGCTGCATGACCGCGTGGTCGTTCGCCGGGTCGAATCCGAATCCAAGACATCCGGCGGGATCATCATCCCCGACACCGCAAAGGAAAAGCCGCAGGAAGGCGAGATCATCGCTGTCGGCTCCGGCGCTCGTGACGAAGCCGGCAAGCTCGTCCCGCTGGACGTCAAGGCCGGCGACCGTGTCCTGTTCGGCAAGTGGTCGGGCACCGAAGTCAAGCTCAATGGCGAAGACCTTCTTATCATGAAGGAATCCGACATCCTGGGTATCATCGGCTCATATCAGGCCTTTCCGTCAACTGAATTCCCGGGCTCAATTCAAGCCCCTGCCAGGAGCTAAAAATGGCTGCCAAAGACGTAAAATTCTCCCGCGACGCTCGTGAGCGCATGCTGCGCGGCGTCAACATCCTCGCCGACGCAGTGAAGGTCACGCTCGGCCCCAAGGGCCGCAACGTCGTCATCGACAAGTCGTTCGGCGCACCGCGCATCACCAAGGACGGCGTCACCGTCGCCAAGGAAATCGAGCTTGAAGACAAGTTCGAGAACATGGGCGCGCAGATGGTCCGCGAAGTCGCTTCGAAGACCAACGACATCGCCGGCGACGGCACCACGACCGCGACCGTTCTGGCGCAGTCGATCGTCCAGGAAGGCCACAAGGCGGTTGCCGCCGGCATGAACCCGATGGACCTGAAGCGCGGCATCGACCTCGCCGTCGCCGACATCGTCGCGACGCTGATCAAGAACGCCAAGAAGATCAAGACCTCGGAAGAGGTTGCCCAGGTCGGCACCATCGCCGGCAATGGCGACGTTTCGGTCGGCTCGATGATCGCCGAAGCGATGCAGAAGGTCGGCAATGAGGGCGTCATCACGGTCGAGGAAGCCAAGACCGCCGAGACCGAACTCGAAGTCGTCGAAGGCATGCAGTTCGACCGCGGCTATCTCTCGCCCTACTTCGTCACCAACGCCGACAAGATGGTTGCGGATCTGGAAGACGCCTACATCCTTCTCCACGAGAAGAAGCTCTCCAACCTGCAGGCCATGCTGCCGATCCTCGAGGCCGTCGTGCAGACCTCGAAGCCGCTGGTCATCATCTCGGAAGACGTCGAAGGCGAGGCTCTGGCCACGCTGGTCGTCAACAAGCTGCGTGGCGGCCTGAAGATCGCTGCCGTCAAGGCGCCGGGCTTCGGTGATCGCCGCAAGGCCATGCTGGAAGACATCGCCATTCTCACCGGTGGCCAGGTCATTTCCGAAGACCTCGGCATCAAGCTCGAGAATGTTGGCCTCAACATGCTCGGCCGCGCCAAGAAGGTGTCGATCTCCAAGGAGAACACCACCATCGTCGACGGCGCCGGCAAGAAGGCCGAGATCCAGGGCCGCGTCGCCCAGATCAAGCAGCAGATCGAGGAGACCACCTCGGACTACGACAAGGAGAAGCTGCAGGAACGTCTCGCCAAGCTGGCGGGCGGCGTTGCCGTCATCCGCGTCGGCGGTGCGACCGAAGTGGAAGTCAAGGAAAAGAAGGATCGCGTCGATGACGCCCTCAACGCGACCCGCGCGGCCGTCGAAGAAGGCATCGTTCCCGGCGGCGGCGTCGCACTTCTGCGCGCTTCGCTGACCATCAAGGCTGTCGGCGCCAACTCCGACCAGACCGCTGGCATCGCCATCGTGCGTCGCGCGCTGCAGGCTCCGGCCCGTCAGATCGCGGCTAACGCCGGTGCGGAAGCATCAATCGTTGCCGGCAAGATCCTCGAGAACAAGGGCGCGACCTTCGGTTACAACGCCCAGACCGGCGAATATGGCGACATGATCGCCATGGGTATCGTCGATCCGGTCAAGGTCGTGCGCACGGCTCTCCAGGACGCGGCCTCGGTCGCCGGCCTGCTGGTCACCACCGAAGCCATGATCGCGGAGGCTCCGAAGAAGGAGTCGGCTGGCGGCGGCATGCCTGGCGGCATGGGCGGCGGCGGCATGGGCGGCATGGGCGGCATGGATTTCTAATCTAGCTCTGGCAGCTTTCGCAACGAGAGGGCGGCAGCAATGCCGCCCTTTTTTTGCGAACCTCGGTCCGATAAACGATCGGCGCCAACGCCGGCCATCGGCTTTAGCGCAACCTCAAAGAGAACTGTCGAGTTGGTTGCGCGCGGCTTTTGCGTCATCAGAGGCGCAAGGCGGTCGCGTGTGAGGATTGCGCGCTCCCATGGGCGGTTTCGGCATGTGCCTCGCCTTCGACATCGGCATTGAGGCCAAGCAGGAAATCGGCGGCTTTCGAGGCATGGCTGGCGGCGCGGAAGATGGCGCGGTTGTCCTCGCGCAAAACCGTCAGCCATGAGCCGATGTAGTCGGCATGGCGCACGGTCGGCTCGATGCCGAAACTGCTGCAGATGAAGGCTGATGCGATTTCGGCGACCAGTTCCTCGCGCGCATAGGTCTTGGACCCGAAGGAGCCGGACAGGTCGCGCGCGAGTCGCGTCGGGTGGCCGGTCCAGTGGCCAAGCTCGTGTTAGGTCACGTCTTCATCGCGTCCTTTCTGTCATCTTCCTGCACTGGAATCAGGACAGTCTTTCACGTGTAGGACGCTGTTCCGCCGCTTTGCGGGGACGGGCCCGAGGGCCTGTCCCCGCAAAGCGGCGGGTCGCCCGAATTGGAGACCTGTTTGGCAGAGCTGATGTTCACCACCGATGACTTTGCGCCGAACGGTATTCCTCGGCCGCACGTTCCGATGCTGCTCGATCGCGAGATGCGGCTGGTTGAACCAGCCTGTGCCTGGTTATTGCATGTTGCCCTTGTGAGAGGACGGACGCGCAGCGTCCAGACGTGGCGGACTTACGGCGAGGTTCTCTACGACTGGTGGCAGACACTCGAAGCCAATGAGTGGGCCTGGAATGTGATCGGGGTGGCGGAAATCGCCGCTTACCGCGACCGGATGCTTTCCGGTCGCAGCGATCATACGAGGCGAGCATTTGCAAGGAGCACTATCAATGGCCGGATCAGAACGCTCGCTCTGTTCTACCGATGGTGTGTCAATGCTGGCCTGACCGAAAATGCTCCGTTCACTGCGAGCGAACTGGCCTTGTCGCGGAGCCGGCCGCAAGGCTTTCTTGCGCACGTTGACGCGACGGGTGGACCGCAGGTCGTCAACGAATTGACTGTCCGACACACGCCGACGCTTCCTAGACCGCTTTCGCCGGCCACGCTGCGGCGTGTCATGGCCAATTTGGGATCACGGGACCGACTGATCGTTGAATGGGCCGTCTCCACAGGCATGCGCCGGATGGAAGTCGCCGGATTGGGACAACGGGCGATGCCGCGATCCAACTCGGATGCCCTAACAGCCATCAAGATTGAGGAGACCAAGGGTGGGAAACCTCGGACCGTTTATCCACCATCGCCTCTGGTCGATAGGACCCGCGCCTATATGCGTGAAGAGCGCACCATCATTGTCCGGCGTGCGCGATCGCGACATGCCGACTATGTGGAACCGGACGCGGTATTCCTTACGGAATACGGGAGCGCGATCAGTTCGCGGCGTATCGGCGCAATGTTCACCACAGCTGCCACGGCCGCAGGCGTCACCGCGAGCTTCCATGCCCTGCGCCACACCTTTGCAACATCGATGCTTCGGTTCCTCCAGCGGCGGGCACAGCACGAGCAGGAGCTTAATCCGCTCCTGACCCTGCAGGTGCTCCTGGGGCATGCCGACCTCGCCACAACCGCCATTTACCTGCGCGTTCTGGCAACCGATCTGACCCTTGTCGAGGCATCGGTCGATGAGCTTTACGAGGCCCTTCTATAATGGTCCGGCGGCGCAAGGATTATCGGCTCGCGCCATCACCGCTACCGCTGGCGGGCGTTCCTGGTTCTCTGATCGTCAACTTCCTTGATCCCGACGGCAAGCTGGAGCGCAGCTTCGACTTCTCGGTCTATAGCAACAGGCCTGGGGTCGCCGCCGAAATTGCACTCGCCTTCCGACAACATCATGCGGGCCACAGCGCTGCAACGCGGGAGAGCGCCTTCCACCTACTTCGTCGCTGGTTCGGATTCCTGGATGAGCAAATGCCCTCTCTCGTCTCAATGTGTGAGGTCACTTCGGACGTGTTAAGATCGTTCATCGCATGGCTCGATGCCAAATCGTGGACAAAAGGCACGCGCCACGGCATCTGGTCGGTGCTCAAGCAAATGGTCCGCTGGTTGAAGCGGTACCGGCCAGAGTTCGTGGCTCCCAATCTGGAGATTCCGTTCAACGCCTTTCCTCGGAAAAACGCAGAGACGCGACCACGTGACGCCTTGAACCGATCGGAAATGGAAGCGGTGCTAGTCGCGGCCAGGAGAGATATCGAGGAGAGCTGGTCGACTTTCCAAACAGGACAAGCTCTGCTCTCGCAAGTCGATCGTAAGATCATCGCGCGGGAGTACGATCTTAGCCGCCTCGATCTCGATGATCTCGGCGTGATGCTTGCTGTCATCGTTGAGCACTATGGCGGTCTCGTTCCTCCGCAGAACGTCACATTGGAGAGGGGCACGGGCCGCTGGCGGCTTCACTTCGCATCGCTCAGACACGGTGGCAACCAGAAGCTCGCCAGCTATCTTCATACCCTGCCCGAAACGCTCATTCCCTACATGATCGCCATCGGCGCTCAGTGCTATGCCAACCCTGAAGCGCTTCGCGAGCTGCGGCGGGACTGTATGAGCGAGCATCTGCTGCTCGATGGACGCGAGGTCATGACCTGGGCGAAGGGCCGTTCCAGTCGGATGCAACGGCGCAGCTTCCTACGCGACAAGAGCCTCTCGGTGCCGAACCTGATCGACCGCGTTCTGGCGATGACAGCACCACTGCTGGCGCATGTCACTGCGAAAGATCACGATCGGCTGTTCCTGGCGGCAAGCATAAACGGCACGCGGGCGGTCAAGCTGATACCCGGCTATCTGATGAGCAAACATGTTCGGCTGTTCGCCCAGCGCCATGGGCTTGCTGATGAGAGCGGCGCGCCTCTTGCGTTGACCTTGGCGGCATTGCGCCCAACGGGACTTACACTGGCGCATGAGGCGCTTGGCCACGATATCCTGAAAACTCAGCTACTCGCCAATCACGCCACGCCGGACACGACGCAGCGATATGTCGATCGGCCGATTGTACGCAGGATGCAAGAACGGATCATCGGTAATCTTCAAACCCGCTTCGTCGACGTTGTTCGAGGCGCGGATGATGGCCACAAGCACATCGAACTCGACACGAAGCCGATCAACGCCCGACACGCCACTGCCGCAGGGTTCACCTGCAGCGATCCTCTGGCAGGTGTCGCAGAAGGTCAGAAGGCAGGGCGTCTCTGCACGGCCTGGCTTGGCTGCTTCACCTGCCCGAATGCTGTGATCCCGCTCGATCCGGACGTTTTGGCACGCTTGCTGTCCACCCGGGATGCCCTCGTTGCGGCGCGCAAGGCATTGGCGCCAGACCGGTGGAGGCTTCTTTATGCACCGAAACTGGAAATCCTCGAGAACGACATCCTGTCGCGCTTCTCTCCCGAACTGCACCTTGCGGCGTCTGGCATGACGGCGCCAGCTTTGCCGGTGATTGAATGAAAGCGCGGCTTGATAAGGCTACCTCAATAGCAACGTGGATGGATGCAGCGGTGTCGCCGTGGAGCCGCTTTGGCGACAACGAATGGCGGCTTGATATCCGAACGGCTGGCCGGCGCGCCGATCAGAACAGAATAGGCTGGATGCTGCCGGTACCGAAGGAAGCGCTGATCAGCACAAAGGCCTGGATTGCCCTCCACGTTGCAGCAAAGCAGTTCCTCTGGTCCATGATCGTCAATCCGCCGACAGGTCGAAAACGACTTTCGGCAAGCACGGTGCAGCGCAAGAGTATCCCTCTGAAAGCCATGATCAGGTGGATGGCGATCGATGGACTGGAGACGTTCAGCAGCATCGATGCCGCGGCGGTGGAGCGGTTGCGTGGCTGGCTTTTGACGCGGCCGGGATACGGCGGAAAGCCCATTACCGCCAACACCATCGTCAACTACATGGTGGTGCTGAAGGACCTTTATCGGCAACGCGCAAAGCTCGAAGATGCACCGTTGATCGATCCCCTACCGCTGGAAACAACCTACGAAGCGGCGGGACTGACGCCGGCAACGAAAGGCGCGATTCCCTTCATCCCCGACGCCATCGCAATCTCTTTGCTTAACATCGCCTTGCAATGGGTCGAAGAGCATGGCCCAACTATCGTGAAAGCGGAAAACATCCGTCGCGAAGCCCAAGAAGATGGGCTGACACGAGGGACGAAGAGGCAGGCTTCAGATCAGGTTCGAAAAGCATTGCACGCCGAAAACCTGACAGGCCCCGCCGGTGAAGCACTGCTCGGCGCCTATGCCGTACGCCACGCCGCCACCCATCTCGCCGAGGCCTGTTACATCGTCATCGCCGGCTTCGTCGGGATGCGCGTGAGCGAAATCCTCTCGATGGAGGTTGGCGCAATCGAGTTCCGCGCCATCGGCGAAACCGGCGTCGAGCAGGCCTATGTCGTGGCCAGGCTCTTCAAGACCGTCGACCAGCATGGCGGGCGGTTGGAGCGCTGGATCGCTCCAGAACCTGTCGTGACAGCGGTCGCGCTGCTCGAGCAATTGAGCGAGCCGTTCCGGGAGGCGTCGGGCAGACGCGAGCTCTTCCTTGTGAAAAATACGCAGTACGGCGAGATCGTACCGGTGACACAGATGCACATCGGCTGGCGGATCAATGATTTTGCTCGTCATGTTGGAGTGCCATTGCATGAAGGAAAGCCTTGGCCCTTCAGCACTCACCAGTTCCGCAAAACCTTCGCGCGCTTCATCGCGCGTAAAGACCGATCGCAGCTCCTCGGTCTGGCCGAGCATTACAAGCACGCATCGGTCGCGATGACCGCGCGCGGATATGTCGGCAGCGACTTCGATCTTCATCAGCTCATCGACCATGAAAGCCGCGAAGAGACAGCAACAGCAATGGGAAGGCTCTTGGTGAGCGACCGGCTCGCGGGACGGATGGGCGAACGGATTGTCGCGGGTAACGAGCGCTTCCGGGGGCGCGCCGGCGAGCAAGTGAGGCGCGATTACATAGAGTTCGTGCTGAAGGAAACGGACCTGCGGATCCATGCCTGTGACTACGGCTGGTGTGTCTTCCAGTCGGAAACCAGCCGATGCGGCGGCGAAGTTGCGCCGAGCGAGGCAGGCCGGAGCCCATCGGTCTGCCTGGGGTGCGCCAACATGGTGATCGAGGCGCGTCATGCACCGTATTGGCGGGACCGGCGCGCCCGCAATGAAGCCTTGATGCCGGGTGCCAATCCGATGACGGCCGCCGTTCTCACAGAAGCGATCGACCAGTGCGAATACGTGTTGAACAGGATCGGAGGAGATGATGAGCACATCTGATCCGCGGTCGCCGTCAGCAATGTCTGCTGCCCGTTCCTATCGTGCTGCTCTTGCTCGTCTGGCCCGCGGCGAAGGACGCCACCCAGATCATCAGGGTCGCGTAGTGCGGATCAGTCCGGCTTCCGTTGCACGGGAGGCAGGCAAGAGCCGCAATCCGCTTTACACGACACACCGCGACATCCTCGATGAAATCGAGGCAGCTTCGCAGGCACCGGGGCCGGCCAAGGATCTGGCTGCAAGAGTGCAAGAGATGGAAGCAGAAATTGCGCTCCTGCGATCGGACGCCCGTCGGCACGCCGAAGAAAAGCGACAGTTGGCAACCGAGAGCCTTGCCCTTTTGCACAGAGCAAGGGTTGCCGAAGGGCAACTGGCTTCATTGCAGCGGCGCGCGGCAACGGCGCCCGCCGCTGAACTGTCTGTCAGGCCGCTGCGCTGACCTGGCTGGATGGCTGCCGAGCATGCATCCAGTCGGCCGCCTGTTGAGCCTTGCTGGCGGCGGTGAAGATAGCGGAAGAGTCATTGCGCAGGACCTTTAGCCAACTTGAGATGTACGAGGCATCATCAGGTCGTGGACCCGCCGCAATACTAAGGTCTGCGAGGATCATCGATGATCCTACTTGGGCAATGATCTCCTCCATGGCATAGGCCTCGGAGCCGAACCGTCCGGATAGATCGCGATCAAGTCGATGTTTGGCTGCCGTGGCATGGAGCCCTTCATGAAAAAGCACACTATAATGAGACGCAGCATCCCTGAATAAACTGAAACTTGGGACATGGACCCGATCAGCCGATGGCAAATAATAGGCTTCATTGCCGCCATAGACGGTGTTGATGCCAAGGTTGGCGTAGAAAGCATCGGCATGGGCGACGCGTTCTTCTTCTGAGTACGCAGCAATAGGTTCCGGCTCGTAGCCATCGACCTGCGCGCAGTTGAACACGGAATAGCCGCGAGCAAAGAAGCGGCGGCGCTCAGCCCCATCATCCAAGCCGCTATCATCCTCGTCGCTGTCACCGCCGGCCTGCTTCCAGAAAACGACCGTCGTGGAGCGCTCGCCTTTGCGCACCTGAGCGCCAAGCGCCTGCCACTGGCGATAGGTTCCCCAGAGGCCTGTCGGATACGCGGCGCTTTGCGCAGCGACCCACAGGGCGAGTGTGTTCACGCCCCGATAGGCCTTACCGGAGGCGACGTTGACGGGCCGCGCTGTCGAGGAGCCATTATGGTGCCAAGGCATGACATACTCGCCGGCGCCAGCTTCGATAGCTGCGACAATCTCCTCAGTGATGCGGGCGTAAACGTCTGCGCGATTGAGAGTAGCCATGGTCAGGCCCTCCCTGCGAAAGGTATTGCATCTACAAGGACACTTGAGATGAAACCTAACTCGTGAAAGCAGGTCCGGTAATAGTCGATCTGGTGGAAGAAAGCCGGCTGCGGCGGCACCTGTATGGTGTCGCTGCCGGGCATGTAGAAAGCGCGCTCGCCGCCGATGCGAAAATCAGCGCCGCTTGCATGAATGAGCGCCTCGGCCTGCGGGACCATCTCGCGCTCAGGCAGAGGCTCGCCGGCGGCGTAAAGATGTTCGGGCAGATTATCGCACTGCGCGACATTGAAGACGGTGAAGCGCTTCAGGAAGGGCACCGCCTGCGGTTCGTCGCCATCGGTGTCGGCGCGTTGCTTTTCGTTCTTGGGAACAAAGCGGTCAGCGTGAACGATGGTGGTGCCGTGCTCGCCCTTCCTGACATTGCCGCCTAGGGAAAGCGCCTGCCGGAAGGTGAGCCAGTTCTGGCTGGGGAAACCGCGATCGATGACCCCGCCCCACAGGATCAGGATATTGATGCCGGAATATCGGCGCTGGGTGGCCGCATTCCGCGGCAGGCCGAGGCCTGTCCTTGCCCTGCGCCACGGCTTGACCCATGGCACGGTGCCGCGCTCCAGTTCGGCAATGATGCGGTCGGTGATTTCCTGATAAAGGCTGGCGCCGGTGCGCTCGCCACTGTCTGCGCCAGCCTGTCGGCTGCCGCAACGTTTGTTGTTTGCACGCACCGTGATGTCCTCCGCTCTTCAATCGCGCGCCCTCCCCAGAAGCGGGGTGGGCGGCGAAAGCGACCGGAAAGGCCCGACGTCGGAGGCGGACTGCATCCGCAGGACCGGAACGGAGTGGAGGACCCGAAGCGAAAGCGAAGGGTTGCGGGACGCCGCGGCGGGCCTAGAAGGGAGTGCTGCCCACCCTGCGCCACCGGGGAAGGCCACGATAAAAACGACGCCGGCCGACAGGCCGGCGACCGTCAGCAGCCGAAGGCTGCCCCGCGCCAGGGGGCGAAGCCGCAGGGCCGAGACCGCCTGAGCCTGGCGAAGAAAAGCGGGCTCGGTTCACGAGCACCCGGCCAGCGCCTTCAGGCGCGGCGCTCAGGATTGTTGTTGGCGCCCACGGCAGCTGGATGACCGCAACAAGATGCCGAGGAGCAACAGCAAAGCCAGCTGCCACAAACGGCACGCTCCGGCAACAACAGCGTGGCCGATCTACAGATGCTGCCCCGCACGAGAGCCAGCGCGCTTTGAGCGCGCATCGGCGAGCAAGCGTTGCAAGCTGGCCATGTCGACCAGTCGGCGATCACTTTATCGCCGACCACCAAAGCGGGCGTACCGAGGATGTGCAGACCTTTCGCGAGTGCCCGGGTGCGAGCAAATTCATCTGCCATGGCCGGATCTTGCATGTCCCGCTTGAGCTGCTCAACGTCGAGGCCCACACGTGCTGCGATCATGAGAGTGATCCTTTCGTTAATCCGACTGGGGAAAGCCATAAGGGCGCGGTGGAATTCGTCATACTTTCCCTGTTTTCTGGAGGCGAGCGCCGCTACGGCTGCGAATTCGGAATCCGGTCCCAGGACCGGCAACTGTTTGTACACAAGCTTCAGATTGGGATCATCCCTGATGGCTTTCTGGTAATTGAGATCTGCCAGTCTGCAATGCGGACAGTTGTGGTAGTCATTGAATATGACCAGAACGGCATCGCCTTGCGGGTTGCCGGCGATTGGGGAAGCGGGGTCGTTGTCGAATGCGCCGCTCCACTTTTGCCTCTCGATCGACCACGCCTGCCGGTGCAGGTTCGCGCTATATTGGCTCGCCAGCACGGCGAGGAGTAAAAGAAGAGCTGCGACAGTGATAGCAGTCGGCTTAGACATGGGTCTCCAATCCATGGACGGGGTGGCAGCAACGGCACGCCTTTTGCTGTAAAATGCTTTGATCGAGCCCCGCACTTGCCACAGGGCGCAGTCGCGAGGGCGGACAGCTATCGATGCCGGTGCGCTCTGGCGGTTTCTGGAAAGATGGCCTTGCGCCATCGGGCCCACCCCACCAGCTGAGCGTCGTTCGCGCGGGCCGGGCAACCGCGACCGCCATTCACCACGCCGGGCGACTGACCGTCCACCCGGCAGAGCGCTGAAGGGTTCCCGGACCTTCCGGGTTGCCGGCGATTGGCGAAGCGGGGTCGTTGACGAGTGCCGCTCCACTTTTGACTGTCTATTGGCACGACTGCATGGTCGGGGGCGGCCTTTCCCGCCCGTGCGGGTGCGCGCTATTATGGCTCGCCAGCACGGAAAGCAGCACGGCGAGGAGAAAAAGGAGAACCGCGAGAGTGATGGCAGTTGTCTTAGACATGAGGCTCCAATCCATGGACGGCGTGGCAGCAACGGCCCGCCTTTTTGGTGTAAAATGGGGTCGCTTTGGATCGTGCCCCGCAGTTGCTACAGGCGCACAGGTGCCGGTGCGATCTGGCGGTTTCTCAAATACGGCTTTGCGCCATCGGGCCCACGCCAATAGCTGAGCGTCGTTCGCGCGGGGACTGCGTTCACCACGCCGGGCGACTTGACCGTCCACCGCCAGAGCGCTGAACGGTCCGCTCGTGAGGCGCTCCCCGAATCGTCGTTTATCCCGCTCGCCCCAGACCGGGCGACAGCCAGCGTTGCCGCTACGCTGCGGAGAAAAATCGTCAGCGCGTGGCATTCGGACATAAGCTGATCGACGCCAAGAATAAGCCCCACGGAGGTGACCGGTGCGGCCGGAACAAGAAAGAGCGTTGCAGCCATTGTGACGAGGCCTGCACCGGTAATGCGGGTTGTTCCGTTCGAAGGGAACAAAGCGACAAACAGCATCAGGATCCGGCAGCCGATCGGCAGATCAGTTTTCGTCGCCTGGGCGATGAAGAGGGCGGCGAGCATCATATTCGTGCCGTCCAGATTGAATGGAATGAGACCCACGACCGAATGCGTGGCGCCGGTGATCGAGCGGCCGTTGTAGCGGCAGACCGCGCCGAACAGGACCGAGAAGAACAGGACTTGCAGGATGTCGCCGTCCGCGAAGGTCCCGGGAATGGTTGACGGGATGATGTTCATCAGGAAACCGGTCACGGACTGCTCGTGGGCCTTGGCCGCAAAGCTCTTCACTGCCTGGAGATCGAGCGAAGCCGGATCGATGTTGAGGCCAGCGCCAGGCTGAACGACATTTGCGACGATAAGTCCGACGACAAGTGCGAGCGTTGAGAAGGTGAGAAAATAGACCATCGCCTTGCCGGCAACGCGGCCGACCTTCTGCAGATCGTTCATGCCGGCGATGCCGGTCGCAATTGTCAGGAAGACGACAGGTGCGATGATCATCTTCACGACCTTGATGAAAGCATCGCCGAGCGGCTTCAGGCTCTCGCCGGTCTCCGGATAGAAATAGCCAATTGCAGCCCCCAGGGCGATGCCGGCAAGCACCTGCACGCAGGCCCGGGCAAAATGGCGCTTGCGGGCCGCTGCGTTCGCTATGGGGACTTGTGGAACCAACACCGTTTCTCTCCTTGACCGGATCGGGGTGGGGCTCCTCCTTCTCCATGCAGTGCTCCGGTCGAACGCTGCGCCCACTTCGGCGCAAGCGATGTGCCAAATAGCAAAGAGGGGAAAACGCGCAGGACCTCTCACGCAGTGCTTGTTCGCTCTCCCCCGCACTCGCGCTGCGGTTGCCAGTCAACTATGGAAGGGTCAGTTCTTGGGAATTCCAAAGGTCGCTCTTTGCTTCGGCGCAGCTTGGCTGGCTGGAAGGTTCCCTGTTTGCCTTGGGGTCTGGGACCTGCGTCCAGATCGTCAACATTTGCCTGCGCGCCGCACGGGGCTCCAAAGAATCAATCGAGGACGGGCCCTCTTCGAAAACGGGGGCAGCGTTGGTCAAGCCCTTCCACCCTGCTGTCCCACCAAGGGTGTTCAGAAGCTCAGTTCACGATCAAGCGATGGATCAGCGTAATCTGGCGTTTGCGCCATCGCGGCGGCGTTGCAAGGGGTCTGCCAAGGATGAGCAAGCCGCGAGGCAGGGCCCGAGACCTAGACTCGATCCTCATCAACAGCGCGCTCGGCTCGCGTTAGGAATGTTCGAACCGCAGCACGAGCAGGTGGCCACACCGTTGGTCGGAACCGGAACCCGACGAATGATCGTTCGTGACCGACATCTGTGAACAAGCAGTGTGTGTCATTGCAATCACCACCCATTGCGCGCAATTGCCCATATGGCCGTGAATGAACTGGATTTGGTGATTTTCCAGATGGCGGTGGAAAGCGTCCGCTTGCTCTCTTCAAGCTTTGATGAGAAGGCGGCTGAGATAGCCACGAGGAGCCGTGGTAGCCTTCTTTTCGACGTGCGGGTTGACGGTGACCTGGAGGTCCAGCGAGTCGCAGCCATTGGATATCCAGGCGACAACATCGGTGTGGTGGCATTGGACCGAGAGGGCCTTGTTAGCTGCTGTTGCCTTGTCAATGGCACCTTCTCACCTTTCATTGCACCGTTGGAGAACTGGACCAGCATGCCCCTGTCCATGCAGGCCCAGATCGATGTCACAGGCTATGCGAGGCTCCTTCTGGCCGCCCTGCGAAATGCTGGACATATGCTGGGCAGGTAGCATCGCCGATGATGTCTGTGATGAGATAGTGCAGACGGCTGGATGAGGCGATCGCTTGCCGGCAGCTTTGGCCGCCAAGCGATCGGTGAGTTCGCAATGCTGGACACGTCCTGTAGACTCTGCCAGTTAAGTTAGCGGACAACCATCTGACGAATGCCCGATCTGACAGTCTGGACGGCGCGGCATGCCCTCCTAGGAATGCAGCCGTGGTTCTACTCCATCGGCTGTTTTTGCGTCGAAGGCGACGGGGCACACCGTGAACGATGGACGTCGCCGCCACCAATTCCTCAACTCGCGATCGGTCGCTTTGCACGCCGGCTTAAGCGTTCGAATGGCGCGGATCGCCTGGGCGGTGGAGAGGAACCGGGCCTTTGCCTCTGGACAGAACATAGGCTTCGGCGGCTTTTTCACCCGCCTCCCTGAAACTCTGACTGACACGATCTAGGACGGGAGTTCGGCAGCCTTCAAGCCTATGTCCGATACCGGACAATCAGGCAGCGGTGGCCAGGCCGAAATAACGTTGCTCCTCCTCGCCGTAAGCGCCATGCGTGAGTTCCATCAATCCGACGCGGTCGATAATCGTGACGTCGCCGCGCTTGGCACGGACAAGTCCTGGATATTCAAGCATTTGCAGGGCCGTGGTGACCCCGGGACGGCGGGCGCCGAGCATGGTCGCCAGAAATTCATGCGTCAGGTAGATCTTGTCTCCGTCAGAGCGGTCATGGATCATCAGCAGCCAGCGGGCCAGCCGTTCCTCGATTTTGGAGTGGCCATTGACCAGTGCCGTCCGGGACGACTGGACAAGGAACGCGTGGGCATAGTCCAACAGTGACGTGCGCAGCGACGGGCTTTCCGCAACCGCAGGACGAAGGATTTCAACCGGCAGGCGCCAGCCATTGCCTGCGACCTGGATATAGGTCTCGTTGGAAGAGCTGTCCTGTCCGAGAATGACGGCTATTCCTGTCATCCCGTCATATCCGATAATGCCGACTTCACATTGCCGTCCGCCGGTCATGGTGGCGACCACCGAGGCGATGCCCCTCTCGGGAAAATATACATTCCTGATCGGCTGATGCGCGATCTCCAACTGAGCCTTTGTCCAGTTCGAGGTGATGCAGCGATGGTCGCAACAGCGCGAAATCCTCCGGCGAAAGGGATTTCAGCACCTGGTTGCGAAAAAGGGATTCGGGCAAGGCTCTCTCCCATGCGGGCAAGAGCGCGTACCTCTTACTGTCGGCTGCATCCGAAGTAACTGACGGCCGATGCCAAAGCATAGGCTTCGAAACGCGCGATTGCAAAGCCCTATCGGGGCAGTGCAGCCATGCTAGAAGTCGCGCGGCCTTACGATAGGCGCGGATGACATGATTCCCTTCTGCGGCCACCAAGAACGGCTCGGGCACGCTTTAATCGTTCATACACAAGCTCGCAGGAATGTAAGCGGCGGAACAATCGGGTGATTCGTACCGCCCTGCCCTTTCAGAAATTAAGTCATTGGACGTCAATTCGGGCTGGAACGCCTCGTCGCGGAACGGCACAGGAAACGCAGCCGGATCAGCAATGGTGGTTCACCTTATGTGCGGTCCGGATGTGCGGTCCGGCGGCTCATCGCCCAATGGCTTGTCGAGGGGAAGTGGAACTCGTCATGTCGCCGCGAACCGTCACCGCGCTAGCGCGGCGCTTTTGAAGACGCCGGTGTTTTCTTTGTGGAACTGAAACTGTGAGGTGATTGATGCATGACTCAAACATTTGCGTATTTCCGCTGCATCGGCGACGCACATTGGTCGAAAGTATCGCCCAGGCCCTCGAGACCAAGAGCGGCGAGGCGGCGAATGCGTTCTGGCGCTGTGCTGCCAAGAAAATGCTCATTCAATTGTCCGATGTAGGAATTGCGCCAGAGTTCGCTGCGCAGGAGGTTGGAAGCCTTCTTCATGCGGTCTTGGACGATATGGCCAACCGAACGGTAATGCACATAGCATAGGCTTGGGCGCTGTTGGATCGCGCGTCAGCTCGGGTCCTTATCGGGGGACTGCTCCGACTGGCCGACGGTCCGGCCAAACCGGCATACCGGCAAAGGTTTGAGGTTGGGATCGCTCACGGCGGCCGGTCCAATATTCCAAGGCGACCTCAGAAGCCACATTGGCTTCTTTCCAAGCGGACGGGCGCCATTTTGGCGTGCTCACGCTGGACTGCGGGTTGCGCCTACGGAAATCCGAAGTCCGGCCGCGCGAGTCGATCGACCGGAACAGTCGAATGCTCGTGGGTCCGGGTCCGCTCAGCTTGACGGCGGGCGGTGGCGGCCGTGAGCAGACTTAACCCAGGTCACGGCTGAGCATCCGCAGGCGCTATGCCGATTGGATGAGAACTGGTTGCCACAACACCGGCCCGTTCAGGCGTCCCCTCCAGCGGATGCGCAAGAGACTGGCGTAGGAAATCTCGAGGAAGCCGGCGACTGCCTCGGTGTTGCCGACCTGCTTGGGCTGTCCGATACGTGACAACGGCCAGGTCGCGAGACGAAGGATCCTTTCGATGCGCGTATCTGTCACCGTTACGATCCCGGAGAGATTGTTGGCCAAGCCGAATTCGATGATGCCCGCGAAGAGCTCGTAGGTTGCTTGTGCCAGGCCGCCAGCAGCCTTCGGCGCTGTCGGAGGGAGATCGAGCGCGAAACGACTACTCTCCCAGATATCGGCACTCGCAGGGGCCACCATCTCATCCAGCAGCGCCGGAAACGTATCGCGCAACATAGTCGGTCCGGTGGTCGGCAAAAGGCGGACGCAGCCGCAAGTTCGCCAATCGGACCCCTTGAGAAGCAGGTAGACGGGGTTCAGGCTGTCAAACGGGTCCGTTTCCATTTCGCCTTCGGTCTGCACTTCCCAATCGAGCCGCTTCTTGAAAACCCGATACCTAAGCCCGTGCATTTCCCTGAGTTCGCTCGCGAACTCGGCGTAGCAGTCGGGTGTTATCAGCTGCATCATTGTCGTCTCCGTGCGGGATGTGTCCACGCAATCGAAGCGCAAAGCCGTCATTAATGCAGCCTGTAGACCTTTACAGCTAGCCTTGGAGAGGATCAGGATCTCGCCCGAGCAGCCATCCGCACTATGGCCTGGTTGATAGTTCGCACGCCAAGCTTCGCCTTGGCGTTTTCCTGATGGAAGGTCACGGTGCGTTTCGAGACACCGAGAATCTGGCTGATATCCCAGGCCGACTTGCCGCACGCCGCCCATTTCAGGCACTCGAACTCCCGCGGGGTGAGCGTTATGCCATCTACCACGCAATCTTCGGCGAGCCTGCGCCGGGCATGGATATGAACGGTGATCGCAACCAGCTGCATTGCTTTTTCGTAGCGCGTCAGCGACCTCAAAAGTGGCGGATGCGCCTCGTTGGAGGCGAAGGTCAGTGCGGCGAACCGGCCGCGATGATCATGCATCGACATGGTCAGTCCGCCGCGAATGCCGAACTCAGCTGCTTTTTCCAGGACTTCCTGCTGCGAGGTCGGCAAATAACGGTGATCGCGGTCCACACCCCAGTCGAAGGTATCCCAGCCCCGCAGTCCCCGCAGGATCACGGGATCCACGCTGTGGTAGCGCAGTTGCAGGTAATGTGATGTCCATGATGATGGATAGTTCGAGATCAATCGCGGCGTGTCGCCGGAAGCGGATGGGTAGGTGAAATAAGCGAAGAGCGGAAAATCGAACCCGGCTGCGGCGGACGCCATTGCCTCATGGAGATCGACGGCATCGACGCTTGCAGAGAGTTGCTCGACCAAGGTTTCAAATACGCGATGCATCTGCGCTTTGCGTACCTCGCGGAGGTTGCTGGAAGCCGGGCGGAGACGTGGTTCTAAATGATGGCCTGTCCCTGCAGGGCGTACGACGCGCCGCCGTCATCACCGCAATTGCTGTGCTGCTTCCGATTGGAGAGAGCTCCGCGCACCTGACCAACTACCGATGGGTGATATTGCGACGTTATCGATGAGCCGCGTGTCGCCAAGCCAAGCCGCAGCAAGCAAGCGTGCCGATCGGTCAAGGCTTGCTAACGATTGCAGGTCTGTTTCTCCGCGAAGCTCCAGGTATTCGAGCTCGCGATAGCCGGCAGCCAGAATTGTTGCACGCGCTTCATCAAGCGCAGGCAGGATGGGAGAGCCGCGTGCAAGCCGCTCGGCCGTATCGAGCAGGACCGATGCTAGTTTTGGGGCAATGGCGCGTTGTGCTGGGGAGAGCCGCACGTTACGCGACGATAGCGCAAGACCATCGGCTTCGCGGACTGTCGGACAGGGCACAATAGTGATCGGAATGTCGAGGTCCCGGACCAAGCGCCTAACAAGCTGAAGTTGCTGAAAATCCTTTTCGCCAAAAAAGGCGAAGTCAGCGCCGGCCTGCAGGAAGAGCTTGGCCACGACTGTCGCCACGCCATTGAAATGGCCGGGCCGGAATGCGCCGCACAGGCATTCGCTGATGCCGGACACTGAAACGGCCGTGGCGAAGCCCGCCGGGTACATTTCCTCTGTGTCCGGCACATAGAGCAGATGCGTGCCCAGCGGCGCGAGCTTGGCAGCATCTTCGCTTTCCGTCCGAGGATAGGCAATCAGGTCGGCGGGGCTGTTGAACTGCTTGGGGTTTACGAACAGCGTCACGATCACCCGCTCGGCCCTTTCAAGCGCCTTCCGCACGAGGCTCAGATGCCCGTCGTGCAAGGCTCCCATGGTCGGCACAATACCGATCGTGGCACCCGAGCGACGCCATTGCGCAACGACGGCGCGCAGCTCGCTCACGGTTCGAGCGACCGGCACGCTCATGTGAAGTCTCCGGCTTTCAAGGCGTTGACATAGAGATGTTCGACCGCCGGAAAGTGCCGGTTCCGTACATCGGTGGCGTAAGCGGCGATTGCCGCCTCGGCCTGCTCACCGAGCTCGGCATAGCGTTTGACGAACTTCGGCCGAAATGAGGTGAAGAGCCCGAGCATATCGTCGCTCACCAGAATCTGGCCGTCGCAAGCTTGCGAGGCACCGATGCCGATTGTGGGTATGTCGATATCGGCGGTTATCTGCCGTGCAAGCGGCTCCGGTATCTTTTCGAGCACCAAGGAGAAGGCGCCCGCCTCGGTTACCGCCCTGGCGTCGCGCCTGATCCGCTCTGCATCGGCTCCCCGGCCCTGCACACGATAGCCTCCGAACGTGTTTACCGCCTGCGGCGTCAGCCCCACATGGGCCATGACAGGTACGCCGCGCGCGGTAAGGAAGCGGATGGTTTCCGCGATGGTCTCGCCGCCCTCAAGCTTCACCGCTGAACAACCGGTCTCACCCATCACGCGCGCAGCGTTGCCGAAAGCGTGCTCTGGGCTTTCCTCGTAGGAACCGAAGGGCAGGTCGACGACCATCAGCGCGTGTTCAAGGCCGCGGCGAACGGCCTGTCCGTGCATGATCATCATGTCGAGCGTGACGCCCAGCGTCGACGACAGGCCGTGCAGCACCATGCCGACGCTGTCGCCGACAAGAACGATGTCGCAGTGGCGATCGAGTAGCCTCGCGACCGGCGTGGTGTAGGCCGTCAAGCATACAAGTGGCGTCTGGCCTTTTCGCAATCGAATATCTGGAGGGGTAATCCCTTTTATCTCACCAGCCGCGCTCAACCGACGCCCCCCTTTCCTTACGTTACCAACAGCGGGTGTCGCGTTTGACATATTTTTGTGCGACTGCGAAGAGCTAAAAACAGCGCTTGAGTACTACGGTGTTGACGTGCTGGCTGCCAAGGTTACATTCAATCGATTAAGGCGCTCCGTTGGGCCAACGCACTTTCGCAAACATGGATCCTCAGACAACAAGAACCAAGAAAGGCAAAGCCGCCGTCAAAGCTGACGAAGCCAAAGTGGACCTGACTGCCGTCGTGGTCGCCGTAAACGACAGTGAGCCCTGTGTCCTCACCGTCGGTCATGCGGACACCCTCCCTTCTGGACCTTTTGCCCTTGAGCATCGATCGCTGCAGTCGGGTTTGAGGGGGTGGGTGGAGCAGCAGACCGGCCATGCACTGGGATACATCGAGCAACTCTACACCTTCGCCGATCGCGACCGCATCGGCACTGAGCGCCACCAGCGCGTCATCTCAATCAGCTATCTCGCATTGACCAGGAAGGAACAGGCAACGAACTCGGCCGCGTGCGGCTGGCAAAGTTGGTACGAATATTTTCCCTGGGAGGACCACCGCCTCGGCACGCCGCCTGTGCTGCTCGATAGATTGCGGCCCCGCCTGATTGAGTGGGCCGGCGGCGCCAGCGAGCCGACCACTCAACGCGAGCGCCGGCAGCGCGCTGCGATAGCCTTCGGCTTCGACGACCGCCATTGGAACGAGGAACTCACGCTCCAACGCTACGAGTTGCTCTATGAAGCTGCTCTGATTGAAGAGGCCGGTGGCGGCAGGGACGCGATTGCGGCCGCGGCTGGCAAACCAATGGTCGCTGACCACCGTCGTATTCTGGCAACCGGGATTGCGCGGCTGCGTTCGAAGATCAAATACCGGCCGGTCGTGTTCGAGCTTATGCGGCCTTCCTTCACGCTGCTGCAACTGCAGCGAACCGTGGAAGCTCTGGCTGGCAGGCTCATCAACAAGCCCAACTTCCGGAGACTGGTCGAGCAGCATGATCTTGTTGAGGAGACTGGGGAGACCTCCCTCGACACGGGCGGCCGACCGGCGAAGCTTTATCGCTTCCGCCATGCCGTTCTCGACGACAGGGCTATCGCCGGGACAAAATTACCGCTGGCGCGGGCTTGACATACTTATAGTCAAGGTAGACATATTCCCTTATTGTCAAACCGAATATAATCGAGGCACCAATGGCTGGGGCGTTACCTATGGCTGCGTCCCTGTATGAGCGTGTCCGGCGGGTGATCCCTCCCGTTGAATGGCTCGCGTTCGCCGGCGATATTGAAGCCATCTTAGCGCTGAAGCGTGAGCGCAATGCGGTGGTGCTGGCGCACAATTACCAGACGCCCGAAATTTTTCATTGCGTGGCAGACATCGTCGGCGACAGCCTGGCGTTGGCCCACAAGGCGGTGACGGTCGACGCCGACATCATCGTGGTTGCCGGCGTTCATTTCATGGCCGAGACGGCAAAACTGCTCAATCCGAACAAGACCGTGCTCATCCCGGATCTCAGCGCCGGCTGCTCGCTGGCCGAATCGATCACGGCAGACGACGTGCGGTTAATGCGGCTGCGGTATCCGGGGGTCCCCGTTGTTACTTACGTCAACACTTCGGCCGCCGTAAAAGCGGAGTCCGACATCTGCTGCACGTCCGGCAACGCGAAGGCGGTGGTGGAATCGCTTGGCGTGGCGCGTGTGCTGATGCTGCCGGACGAATATCTGGCGAGGAACGTGGCAGCCGATACAGACGTCGAGATCATCGCCTGGAAAGGCCATTGCGAGGTGCATGAGCGCTTCACCGCAGCAGACATTCGGGAACTGCGCGATGCCCATCCAGGCGTCATCGTGCTGGCCCATCCAGAATGCCCACCAGACGTTGTCGCGGAGGCGGAGTTCTCCGGCTCGACCGCAGCGATGTCGGATTATGTCGAGCGGGAGAAACCGACGCGTGTCGTCCTTCTGACCGAATGTTCGATGAGCGACAACGTCGCGGTCGCGCATCCCGACGTCGAGTTCGTTCGCCCATGCAACCTGTGCCCGCACATGAAGCGCATCAACCTGGCCAACATTCGCGCCGCGCTCGAGCAGAACCGGCATGAGGTCCGGATTGATCCGGAAATTGCCGGCCCCGCCCGCCGCGCGGTCGAGCGCATGCTTTCCCTATGAGCCTGGAGGTTCGCGACATCGCCGGGGCGCCGGTCGTCATCGGCGGCGGCATTGCCGGCCTGATGACGGCGCTTCATCTGGCGCCGGAACCGGTCGTGCTTTTGACCAACGCGCCGCTTGGAACCGGAGCCTGCAGTGAGCTTGCCCAGGGCGGTCTTGCGGCAAGTCTCGGCGGCGACGACGGCCCGGATTTTCACCTTTGCGACACGATAGCTGCCGGCGACGGACTCTGCGACGAGGCCACGGTGCGGCGAGTGGTCCGAGCTGCACCCGAAGCGATTAGGACGATCCAAAGGTTCGGCGTCGCCTTCGACCAGCACCCTGACCGCGCGTTGCGACTTGGGCTCGAGGCGGCACACTCGCGACGGCGGATTGTGCATGCAGCCGGCGACGCCACCGGTCGCGAGTTGGTGCGCGTGCTCATCGCCGCGGTTCGGCGTACAGCCTCGATCACCACTATCGAAAATGTGGAGGTCCGCCGGCTGGTCGTGCAGGACGGGTCGGTCATCGCCGTGGTCGCCGCAGGACGAGCCGGCGCGCTCGCTCTGCCCACGCGTCGCGCGGTGCTGGCGACCGGCGGCGTCGGCGGGCTGTTTTGCGACACGACAAACCCCGCTGGCTCATGGGGTCACGGGCTGGCGCTCGCCGCATGGGCGGGGGCGGAACTCGCCGACTTGGAATTCATACAGTTCCATCCAACTGCGCTCGACGGTCCGCGCCGGCCAATGCCGCTGGTGAGCGAAGCCGTGCGTGGCGAAGGCGCGGTGCTTATCGATGAGCGAGGAGAGCGCTTCCTCGCTGACACACCTGGCGGTGAACTTGCGCCTCGCGACGTCGTAGCGCGCGCCATTTGGCACCAGCTTGCCGTTGGACGCCGCGTATTCCTGGATGCACGGCAAAGTCTCGGCCCGAGATTTGGCAAGCGTTTTCCAGGCATCGCCGAATTGTGCCGGAGCGCAGGGGTCGACCCCGCGACCGACCCGATCCCGGTGCGCCCGGCGGCACATTATCACATGGGCGGCGTCGCCGTAGACAGCGCCGGCCGCAGCTCCATCGAGGGATTGTGGGCCTGCGGTGAGGTCGCCTGTACCGGCCTGCACGGCGCCAACCGCCTGGCCAGCAACTCGCTCACCGAAGCGGCGGTCACCGCGAGCTGGGTTGCCGAAAGCGTTGCCGGCACGTCGTATACCCGGCGACCGCGCAGATGCTCCACATTCGTCCCTCCACGACCAGACGCTTCCGCGGTCCGCCCAATTGTCTCCGCCGCCCTGGGTATCATCCGCGACGGCGAGGCAATGCGCGAAGCGGTGGCGACCCTGCTGCCGATCGCAGCTGACAATGTCGCTGCCTCTGGTCCGGCTTTGGTCTCACTGATGATCGCCGTGGCGGCCCTGGGGCGGGAAGAGAGTCGAGGCGCGCACTGTCGGTCCGATTTCCCGCTCCACGATGCCGACGCGCGCCCATCACGGCTGACACTGCACAGCGCAATGCGGGCCGCGGCCGCACTCGATTGCCGGGCTACCATACGGAGCACCTGATATGATTTCATTCTCCCCCCTCCCCCCGACCCTGATCGAACCGATTGTGCGCGGTGCGCTCCTCGAAGACCTGGGCAGATGCGGCGACCTGACCAGCGATGCGGTTATCCCGCATGATTGCACTGCCACGTTGGTGCTCAAATCGAGGCAGGCGGGCGTCGTTGCCGGGCTCGATCTGGTCTCGTACGCCTTCCTGCTTGTGGAACCGGCGATCAACATCCAGATCTGGCGCCCTGATGGCAGCGATGTCGGGGCCGGGGAAACCATTGCAAGATTGTCCGGACCCGCGCGAGGCCTGCTCACGGCCGAACGCACTGCCCTCAATTTCTTATGCCGGCTGAGCGGCATTGCCACTGCCACAGCGGCGATGGTTGAGGCCGTGCGCGGTCACAAGGCGAGGATCGTATCGACGCGAAAGACGACGCCCGGCCTGCGGGTATTGGAAAAATACGCCGTGCGCGTCGGCGGCGGTGCCAATCACCGCTTCGGCCTCGATGACGGCGTGCTCATAAAGGACAACCACATCGCAATCGCCGGCGATATCCGCACAGCAATAGAGCGGGCGCGCGCCGCCGCAGGGCATATGGTGAAGGTCGAGGTCGAGGTCGACACGCTGAAGCAGCTCGATGCGGCGCTCGCGATTGGTGTTGACGCGGTGCTGCTCGACAATATGTCGGTCGAGGATCTTGCCCGCGCGGTTTCTATAGTGAGCGGCCGTACGATCACCGAGGCTTCCGGTCGGGTGACGCCGAAAACGGCGGCGGCGATTGCGGCGACCGGTGTCGATCTCATCTCCATGGGATGGCTGACGCACAGCGCCCCGATCCTCGACATCGGCCTGGACATGCCGGGCCACCAGAACATCTACAAGCATTTGAACTGAGGATTACGGCATGAGGAGCAACATCAGCTCGGCATGCGTAGGAAGGCGGTGGGAAGACGTGCCGCAGCTCGCCTTTTAGCGAGTGCGCTCCAAAGCCAAGTCGGACCGGGCTTGCCGGTCGACAGACTCCTTAAGGCGTACCGGACTAGCAACAAAAGGTTTGACGATGACGATTGGAATGAACTCGGAGTTCGACGTGAACCAGACCATGCAACCGGTCGATGGAACGCCTCCGCGATGGAACCGCAAAGAGGCCGAGGCCATCTACGGCATGCCGTTCAACGATCTGCTGTTCCTAGCTCAGACGATCCACCGCCAGAACTTCGATCGAAACCGAGTGCAGCTGTCGCGGCTCCTTAACATCAAGACCGGCGGCTGCCCCGAAGATTGCGGCTATTGCAGCCAGTCTGCGCATTACGAAACCGGGGTGAAGGCGTCGAAGCTGGTGGACGTCAAGCATGTCATCGACGAAGCGGCCAAGGCGCGTGATGGCGGCACAACGCGCTATTGCATGGGCGCGGCGTGGCGAAGTCCCAAGGAGCGCGACATGGACGTCGTGGTCGCCATGATCGAGGGCGTCAAGGCGCTCGGCATGGAGACCTGCATGACACTCGGCATGCTCGATCTTGAGCAAGCTGCTCGCCTGAAGCAGGCCGGTCTCGACTACTATAACCACAACATCGATACCTCTGAGCGCTACTATGGCGAGGTTATTTCAACCAGGACTTTTGCCGACCGGCTGGAAACGCTTGGGCACGTGCGCGCGGTTGGGATGAAAGTCTGCTGCGGCGGCATCGTCGGGATGGGAGAAGAAAAGACCGATCGCATCGACATGCTGGTCACGCTCGCGAACCTGCCCGAGCCGCCGGAAAGCGTGCCGATCAACATGCTTATTCCCATCGAAGGCACGCCGCTTGCCGCGGCCGACGCCATCGATCCGATCGATTTCGTCCGCATCGTTGCGCTCGCGCGGGTGATGATGCCGAAATCCTATGTAAGGCTGTCCGCCGGCAGGACGGCGATGAGCGACGAAACGCAGGCGCTGTGCTTCTTTGCCGGCGCCAACTCGATCTTTGTCGGCGACACGCTGCTGACGGCGGACAATCCCGGCGAGGACAAGGATAGCCTTCTGTTCCAGCGTCTCGGCATCGAGCCGATGGAACTCGCCACGCAATGAACGAGGCAATTCTTGCCCGCTACGACGCATCCTTGCGCGGACTGGCGCGCAAGGACCGGTTGCGGACGCTCGCACCGCGCGCTGGGCTCGACTTCTCGTCGAACGACTATCTCGGACTTGCCGCCTCCAAAAGACCTGGCGAAGCGGTTGCGGCGGCGATTGCGCGGGGTACGCCGGTTGGCGCCACCGGGTCGCGGCTGTTGCGCGGCAACGCACCGGAACATGAGCAACTGGAGGCGGACGCCGCGGCATTCTTCGGCGGCGACCGTGCGCTGTTCTTTGGCAGCGGCTACATCGCCAACTTCGCTCTTCTGACCGCGCTGCTGCAGAAAGGCGACCTGCTGGTCCTCGACGAACTCGCCCATGCCAGCATGCATGAGGGGGCACAGGCCGGACGCGCCGAGTTCAAGCTGGCCGCGCACAACGACGTCGACGCTGTCGAGGGCGCAATCACCCGCTGGCGCGCCGAAGGCGGCATGGGGCGAGTGTGGATCGCCGTCGAAAGCCTTTACAGCATGGATGGCGACCGTGCGCCGATGGAGAGCCTGGTCGCGCTGGCTGATCGGCACCAGGCATTCATCGTCTTCGATGAAGCGCATGCCACCGGCGTCTGGGGACCGGACGGCCGGGGACTGGCCGCCGCGTACCAAGGCCGCGACAACATCGTCACGCTCCACTCATGCGGCAAGGCGCTCGGCGCATCCGGTGCACTCGTCACCGGGCCGAGGACACTGTGCGATTATCTCGTCAACCGGTGCCGGCCGTTCATCTACGCCACCGCGCCCTCGCCGCTGATGGCGGTCGCGGCGGGCGAAGCGCTGACTATTCTGTCCGACGAGCCCATGCGCCGCGCTCAGCTGCAGGAACGCGTTGCCTGCGCCGGCCGCCAATTGGCCGAGCGCTGCGGCGTCGTACCCAGCGGCTCGCAGATCCAGCCATTTGTCATCGGCGACGTTGGGCGCACCATGGCGGTGGCGGCGGCCCTGCAGGCACGCGGCTTCGACATACGCGGCATACGTCCGCCGACGGTGCCCGAGGGCACATCGCGCCTGCGCATTTCGCTGACGCTCAACGTCGATGAGACCGACATTTCCGCCATGGTCGAGGCTCTCGTCGAGGTGTTGGCCACAGCATGACCAAACGCATCGTCGTCACCGGAACAGACACCGGAATTGGCAAGACAGTGTTTTCGGCCGGACTTGCCGGGCTGCTCGACGGCTTCTACTGGAAGCCGGTGCAATCGGGCCTCGACGAGGAGACTGACAGCGAGGTCGTCGCCCGGCTTTCCGGCTTGCCCGACGGACGCGTGCTGCCCGAAGTCTATCGACTGACGATGCCGCTGTCGCCGCATCGATCAGCCGAAATCGACGGCGTCGCGATCGAGGCCGACGATCTTTCATTTCCGGTCCTGCCGACACCGCTCGTCATCGAAGGCGCCGGCGGGCTGATGGTGCCGCTCAATCGACAGACAAGGTTCATTGACATATTCGAACAATGGCGGCTGCCGGTCATACTGTGCGCCCGCACCGCGCTCGGCACCATCAATCATACGCTGTTGTCGATCGAGGCCCTGAGAGCCCGCTCCATCCCGCTCATCGGCATTGCCTTCATGGGCGAAGAGGTGGCCGATACGCAAAGGACAATCGTGGAATTCGGCGGCGTGCCGCAGCTCGGCAGGCTGCCGCACCTCGGTCCGCTGACGGGTGAAACGTTGAGAGATGCAATGATTTCCGGCTTCGACCTGGCCATGATTGCCGGAGGCGACTGATGGCGCAGTCTCGAGTCTGGCATCCGTTCACGCAGCACGCGCTAGAGCCCTCGATCCCTGAAATCGTGCTGACTGAAGGCGCCTATCTCCACAAGGCCGACGGCTCCCGCATCCTGGATGCGATTTCTTCCTGGTGGGTCGTCACTCATGGCCACCGCCACCCCCGCATCATGAAGGCCATCGAGACGACCGCGTCGAGCCTCGACCAGATCATCTTCGCGGGCTTCACCCACGAGCCGGCCGAGCGCCTGGCCGAGGCGCTTGTCGGCCTCGCACCCGCCGGCCTTGACCGGGTGTTCTATTCCGACAGTGGCTCGACCTCAATCGAAGTCGCGCTGAAGATGGCGCTCGGCTATTTCCGCAACATCGGCGCGCCGCGTTCGCGCATCGTCGTCATGGAGCACAGCTATCATGGTGACACGATCGGGGCGATGAGCGTCGGCGCCCGTGGCGTGTTCAACGCCGCCTACGAGCCCTTGCTGTTCGAGGTCGACACCATCCCCTTCCCGGCCGCCGGGCGCGAGCAGGAAACGCTGGATCGGTTCGAGGCACTCTCCCGCGACCGGCGCGCCGCCGCGCTGATCGTCGAGCCGCTCGTGCTCGGCGCCGGCGGCATGCTCATGTATCCGGCCTGGGTTCTGACCGAATTGAAGAGGATCACTGAGACCGCCGGCACGCTGCTGATCGCCGATGAAGTGATGACCGGCTGGGGGCGCACCGGAACCATGTTCGCCTGCGAACAGGCGTCCGTCTCGCCGGACATCCTGTGCACCTCGAAAGGTCTGACCGGTGGTACCATCCCGCTGGCCGCCACGATCGCCACCGATGCCATCTTCCAGGCTCACTATTCCGAGGATCGCAAGAAGACGTTTTTCCATTCGAGCTCCTACACCGCCAATCCGATTGCATGCGCGGTGGCACTTGCCAATGTCGAGATCTGGCACGACGAGCCGGTGGCCGAGCGGATCGCGGCCTTGAGCGAGCGACAGGCCGCCGGGCTTCGACGCTTTCGCGACAACCCTCGCTTCACCGATTGCCGGACAACCGGCACCATCGCGGCACTCGACCTACGCACCGGCTCAGCCGGTTATCTGGCCGAGATCGGGCCAAAACTGCGCGGTTTTTTTCTTGAGCGCGGCCTGCTCGTGCGCCCGCTCGGCAATGTCCTGTACCTTCTGCCGCCCTATTGCATTACCGGCAACGAGTTGGATGGGCTCTATGACGCCATCGAGGAGGCCGGCGAACGCTTCGGCTCAAAGCCATGAGCCGATCATCGCGCATTCTCGGGCTTGGCCATCATGCGCCCGCGCGCAAGGTGGAGAATCCGGAAATCGAAGATCGTCTCGGGCTTGAACCCGGCTGGATCGAGCGGCGCACCGGGATACGGTCGCGCTTCTGGGCAGCGGATGAAGACACGCTGTCGGCCCTTGCCGCGCACGCCGGCGACATGGCGCTGACCAATGCCGGTATCGACCGCGGCGACATCGGCCTGCTGTTGCTCGCTACCTCCACACCCGATCATCTTCTGCCGCCAAGCGCGCCCCTGGTCGCACATCGGCTGGGACTAGGTCGCGCCGGCGCGATCGACCTGACCGGCGCCTGCGCCGGCTTCATCTATGCGCTGATGTTCGCCGACGGCTTCACCCGCCTGCACGGCAGGGCGGCCCTTGTCATTGCCGCCAACATCCTCAGCCGCCGCATCAATCCGGCCGAGCGCGCCAGCGCCGTGCTGTTTGCCGATGCCGCCGGCGCCGTGGTGATCGGCTCGTGCGACGACACTGACCGGGGCATTCTTGGCGCTTCGGTGGATTCCGACGGTTCGGGCTACGGGCTGATCCAGATTCCCGCCGGCGGAAGCAACACCCCGTTTCATGGCGACCTCGACCTCGAGCAGACACGGATGACGATCACTGACGGCCGTGAAGTGTTCAGCAAGGCCGTGGAGATGATGACCGCCTGCTCGAGAGATGCGCTCACTGCTGCCCGACTGAGGCCGCAAGACCTCGATCGTTTCGTGCCGCATCAGGCCAATGCTCGCATTTTCGAGGCGGTCGGCGGGAATCTCGGCATCGCAGATCACTTGATCGTCAAGACGATCGCCGAATATGGCAACTCTTCCGCCGCGACGATCCCGCTCTCATTGTCGCTCGCCCATCGGGCGCAGCCGTTTCGGCCTGGCGAGAAAGTCCTCTTGGCGGCAGCGGGTGCGGGTCTCAGCGGCGGCGCGCTTGTCGTGGGAATTTAGTAAAGCGACGCTTGCGCACAGGACTGCTCATGAATGAGACTATGAGAATGGCTCAATACGTAAATAGTCGCCGGCAAGCTCCATAGAGCTGGTTCCGTGCGGTGCTCCGCGATGTCTAAGTACCCAACAGCTTGCTCAAATCGCAGCGCTCATCGAAGGCCAGCAAAACCTCATGCAGAGCGAAAATCCTCAACCGCCCGTTTCAAAGACGCTGGCTCCATTTCGAAACAAGGTGTTTCGCTCAATTTGGACGGCCACCCAGATTTCCAGCCTGGGTTGGCTAGTGCAAACGGTCGCCATCAGTTGGCTTATGGCAACGATTTCTGCGTCCGACCTTATGGTTGCACTCGTCCAGGCCGCATCTACATTGCCGGTGTTCTTCCTCTCAGTTTTCGCCGGAGCCATTGCCGACAACTTCAGCCGCCGGTGGGTGATGTTTGCGGGACACTGCCTGATAGCATCGGCGTCGACGACGCTGATGATTTCTGTGGGTCTGGGATTTGTCAGTCCCTGGCTGATTCTCGGGTTAGGTTTCCTGGCCGGCTGCGGCTTTGCCTTGAATGATCCGGCCTGGCACGCTTCGGTCGGCGATATCCTTCACAAACGCGACATTCCGGCCGCAGTGACGCTTATGTCCGTCGGATACAACATTGTGCGCAGCGTTGGTCCGGCCTTGGGGGGCGTGATCCTGGCCGTCTTTGGGCCGCTGGCCGCTTTCGCCTTGGCTGCGGTGAGTGATCTGGCGCCTATAAGCGCGATATGGCGCACCAAATGGGAGGTCCGCTCTTCGCCTCTCCCTCGTGAGAGAATGACGACGGCAATTCATGACGGAGTGCGCTTTACGGCGATGTCTTTGGAGATCAGGGCAGCGACCGCCCGAGCAGCTCTTTTCGGATTGGCAAGCATCTCCATTCTGGCGTTGCTCCCTCTCGTCGTCCGGGATCAGTTGAAGAGTGGGCCAATTGTCTACGGTATCTTATTGGCCGGCTTCGGCATGGGTGCTTTCATCGCGGGCATGGGCAACGGCTTCTTGAGGAAGGTCACGTCTCAAAACAGGCTGGTGGCCTTCGCCTCTGTGGCTTGTGCAGTCTGTTGCCTCTCCCTTACCCTGACATCGTCGGTTCCTGTGGCGGCCATTTCGCTGGCGCTCGGCGGAGCGGGTTGGCTTATCACCTGGACGGGCATTGACGTGTCGGTGCAGTTGGCAAGCCCAAGGTGGGTCGTCGGCCGCACGCTCTCCATTTACTACGCCTTGAGCGCAGGCGGTATGGCTGCTGGCAGCTGGATCTGGGGTTCTGTCGCGCAAAACTATTCCTTGACCTCAGCATTGGAGGGCGCCGCGGGCGCTCTGTTGCTGGTTGCAGCTGCGGGGATCGTGTTGCCGGTCCGTCCCTGGGAAGAAACGGATCAAGAAAGTTCAGTTTTTCATCCGCCGGACGTGGCTCTCGATCTGAAACCCAGAAGTGGCCCTATCGTGGCCAAGGTCGAGTATTTGATATCGGAGGAAAATATCGAGGCCTTTCTGGGCTACATGCGCACGCGGCGACACGTCCAGAGCCGTGCCGGTGCACGAAACTGGACGCTCCAGCGAAATCTGCAAACACCGTCACTTTGGACGGAGACATTCCGCACCCCCACCTGGATGGACTTTCTCCGCCTAAATCATCGACTCACCGCAGCAGATAAGGAAGTCGGCCAGCATCTCCTGGCACTGCATGAAGGAGAGCTGCCTCCGCAGACAGTGCTTTCGATTGAACGAACGACTGAGGCAGCTCGTACCCGTACCTCGACAATCTTTTCTCGTCCTCCAAGATGACGCCATCAAGCTGCTATCCAGGGACAGGGTGGATCACCGGTGCTTTGCAGAGCACAGCCTCACACCCCGAGCAGCGTGCTTTGTGTGCGCTTTCGAGCGCACCCAGGCGAGATGATGGTGAACGCGGCGACAAGTGGAAGTCCCCTGCATGTGCTTGCGGAGCCTTCTGGGAGAGCCCATGCCGACCCGCGCCAAACAAGGTCTGACGCCTTCGGCCGCGGCCTCAACTCATCGATTCGCGAGAAAAGCATCGAATGCAGCAGCAACGGCGCGAACAACAAAGCGGTGCTCCGGCCGCACGCGGATGAAGCCGTTTTCGACGTCCACGATCCCCTCCTCAGCCACCGTCACCAAACGCTCAACTGAATCGAGAAAACGAGCTGGTTCGATTTCGTGGGCGGCACAGATGGTCGGCACGTCGGCCTCCAAATCGCACATCAGCCGCTCGATGATTGCTGCGCGCACCCGGTCATCGTCGGTCAGACGGTGGCCCTTTGATGTCGCCAGACGACCACTTGCGATGTGCCGGGCGTAAGAATCCCGTGCTACTTCGTTCTGAACGTACCCCTCGCCGACTCGGCCAATAGCCGACGCGCCGAAGCCGATCACGGTTTTGCAAGTATCGGCCGAGTATCCCAGCGAATTACGCCGCAGGCGCCCGGTCTTCTGCGCTAGCGCGAGTTCGTCGTCCGGCAGAGCGAAATGATCGAGCCCGATCTCCCGGTAGCCGGCGCCAACCAGTGTCTCGGCGACAGCTACAGCCTGTTCGGCGCGAGCATCGCCGTCCGGTAGACCTGCCTGCTCGATTAGGCGCTGATTCTTTATCACGGAAGGAATATGCACGTAGCCGAACACCGCAAGCCGGTTGGGGCGCATGGCGACCGCAGCCATCGCGGTCTGGATGCAGGACTGCAGAGTCTGTTTCGGGAGACCGAAGATGAGATCGAAGTTGATATGGCCAACGCCATGGCGGCGGAGATTTTCGACGGCAGCGGCCGTCTGCACCTTACTCTGGATCCGATTGATCGCCTTTTGCACATCGGGATCAAAGCTCTGCACGCCGATGCTCGCGCGGTTGACACCGGTAGCTGCCAAGGCTTCGGCCATTTCCGGTGTGAACGTTCGGGGATCGATCTCCAGGGCGATCGCAGCAGTTTTGCTGAAAGCGAAGTGGCGGCGTAGAAATTCCATCAGCGCCAAGTGCTCGGCTGGCCCGATAAGGTGAGGCGTTCCGCCGCCGAAATGCACGTCGCTCACCGGCAGCCCTTGCCGCACTTGCTCCGACACCAAACTGATCTCCTGACGCAGTACCGCCAAATAATTAAGGATCGGGCCGTTGCGACGGGTGACCGCGGTAGGGAAGCCGCAATACCAGCACATGGATCGGCAAAACGGAATGTGGAAATAGAGCGACACCGATTCGTCGGCCGGGAGGCCCCTCAGCCATTCCTCATAATCGTCAGCACCAACCGCCGCAGAGAAGTCTGGCACAGTCGGATAGATGGTATACCAAGGCGGCCGGGGGTCCCGGTACTTTGTCAGGATTGAGGTGTGCAAGGAGCTGTCGTCCCACGTCGCTGATCCATCATTGTTTCGTTGCGCGCTCGTCCTGTCTCTGACCTAAGTCAGTGCGTCCCGCTTTCTCCGCGTTTTCAAGGCGGAGGCGGCGATGTCGCAGTCTCGGTTGGACAGGACGGTATCAACCACGCCGGGGAGTGCGCGTGCCATGGTTCCGCCTGAGGTGATGGTGCGGTGCCGCATTCAACGTTTGAGTACGTGACGCCAGTGCAGTGTACTTGAGGCGTCTGGGGAAGAACTTTGCAATGCGAAATTCATGTCCGACGCCAAACGTCGCAACGCACCTGTCAAGCCTCGTTCAGACGCCATCCAGGTCCAGCCAGCGGCCTTCCTTGCCGGCCGAAAAACCATACCGGCTTTAGCCACCGAGACGCTCTAAAGCTGACGTCCGCTCATTTGATGAAAGGAAGGCGCCGCTAGGGGGTGCACAAGGCTCCCCAGCTTGACGTCGCTCGAGCGATGAGCGGCGGTGTGGCTTGTCGTCAAGCGCCGGGCAGCGTGCCCCCTACCGATATCCCGAAAAGATCGACCAAGATCGCCATCCCGACGCCACACGCGGTCTGGATGAGGCCGACCATGAAAATGCGATTGGCGCGTTCGTAGATGGGGCGGCGCAAGGAACTCATGTCGAGCAGCATGGACAGCGCTCTCATCTGCAGTGCGATGCCGAGCAGGATCGGCACTACGGCGAACAGATCGTAGAGTTGCCATGGCAAGGGGTTCGCCGCCCAATGAGTGAGGAAGCCGAGCGAAAAGGCAAGCAGGATACCCACGGCAGTGATTGTGCCGTTGCGGAAAATGGTCTCGATCAGTTCTTCCTTCGGATCGTGCTCGTCCAAGCGGCTTCCTTTCGTTGCTCTTTCCGTCGAGACTAAGTTCTCGAGAATGCTGTTCATCGCCAATTACTCGAGGCGAGCCGTAGGCAACCGTTTCAGGGTGCGCTCCCTTCTCGCTACCGGCCGCGCAATGTACCTGCACGGCGAACTTACAGCGGCGAAAAGGTGCTTCGGCCACCATGCGACACATCGGACGTGGACGCCCTCTGTTCCTGGCGCAGCCCTTGCGGACCGCACGCGCGCAGTAATCCTTCTCGGTAGCGCATGAAGCGGCCTCCGTTGCGGTCAGACGGGAAGCCGTCGCTGTTAAACGAGACTGTCACATATCGAACATGGCGAACCGTGTCGCACATTGCTTTTCGCAGTGACCCTCAAAAAAAGTGATTCCAGCGAGACGAAGGCGCGTCGGCCCAATTTTGGTGTCGGCCGCATCTACGCTTCAGGTTGGCATGTCGCTTGCTGCTCTATTCGGAGAGCTGCAGCGGTCTGACCGGAGTGTTTCACATATAAACGATAATGAATCCCCTAGCAGAAAACAGTATTCTAAGTACATGTGACTTTTACGCTGGCTAACCTCCCAT
Organism: Mesorhizobium sp. ISC15; assembly: GCF_037162615.1. Lineage (NCBI taxonomy): Bacteria > Pseudomonadati > Pseudomonadota > Alphaproteobacteria > Hyphomicrobiales > Phyllobacteriaceae > Mesorhizobium > Mesorhizobium sp. ISC15. The sequence continues at coordinate 6,389,364 of NZ_JAVSPX010000001.1, forward strand.
GTCAAGCGCTTTTACGTCCACAAATTGGAGACAACACGCACAAACTTTAGAGTAAAAGCTTGCTCTTACGCCTCTATCCTTTTTATTCATTCATGGAGATCTAGACATGTACATCAAGAGTCGTCTTCTCGGCTTAACTGCTCTGATCGCCGCCTCCGTCGTTCGAGCAGCTGGCGCCGAGCGGGAACCGGCCGAGTACATCAAGATCTGCGACGTCCTCGGCTCGGGGTATTTCTATATTCCCAACACCGAGACCTGCCTGCGCATCGGCGGGCTATGTCCGTTATGATATCGGCCTGGGTGATGTCCGATCGTATGACAGCGCAAGAACCTCGGATGTGAGAACTGGCGAACTATCGACAGCTATATTCCGCACGTTGTCGCCGGCTTGAAATACACGCAAGGCTGGGGCTCGATCACCGGCGTCGCGGCTTATGACAGCAACTACGAAGCTTTGGCCGGCAAGATCCGTGTCGACGTCGCTGTCACAAACCAGCTGTCGCTGTTTGGACTGTTCGGCTACGGTTCCAATGGCAGTCTCAACGAGGACTCAAACGGCGCAATCGCCAATCATGTGCGCGGCTCGTACAAAATCTGGAACGGCCAGTGGGCTTTCTGGGCGGGCGCCACCTACGAGTTTGACGAGAAAACTTCGTTCAACTTTCAGGTCTCGAGTGATCAGCTCAAGAATTCTGGTTTGGCTGCAAACGTCGTCTATATGGTCGTTCCTGGCTTCACGGTCACAGCCGAGGTCGATTACGACCACTACGGCAACTTTGGCGTCGGCCCTGCCGACCCTACCACCGTCAAGGGCACGAGCAAGCCGAACAGCGTCGGCGGCATTCTCCGCTTCCAACGCTCATTTTGAAATCTCTCCAGCCGCGAGCATCTCTGGCAAAGGCACTTGCCTCGACAACGCACGCATAGAGAGCTTCTTTCGCCATCCTTGAAGTCTGCATCGACCGTCCACGGCCCATCGTACCAACTTGAGACTGAAAGGGGTGAGCCCTGTGTAATACAGCCTAGCCCTTGACCTGCCCAATGAACCGGCCAGGGTGGTCAGTTCAAATTCGGGGCCGTTTAGAGGGCAGTGTGAGGCCGTGTCAGGTAAGTGCCACTGCAATGTCGGGACCGCGACACGCCTGTCGCTGTGGATGGCTGGAATTGCCCTTCGCGGCGCCATTCATTCTCTCCACATTTACGTGATAATTGCACGCTTAGTCCGATCCGCGTGGCAGCACCCATCCTAGGTCGCTATCGGGTGGCCTTAAACCTGAACAGCTCCATCGTCGCGGCTGCTGCCGAAGCAGGAGCAATCACAGGGACCCGCACTGGTGCTTGTCAGCCGTCTGACCCGCTACTTCGTCTTAGGAAGAGCATTGTCTTTGCCAAAAGCCGGCCAGTATTTCGAGATTGCCAGTGTGGCGCCGGCTGAAGAGAAATGACCATAGTCGAAATACATAAACTCTCCTCTGTCGGAATAGGGGCAGCGTCCTGCGCTGCACAGGAATTTCAGCGGATCGATGAATGTGGCGCCTTTGGTAAATGAGCGCACACGTTCGTTGATGCCGGGGTCCATCGCCATCGGCCAGGACGTATCGTCCAGATTTTGGCGCTTGGCGAAGAACGCAATTTTCCGGACGTCAGTTGGGAACTGCGGAGACTGGCCGATGACAAACACGCGCACGCCCAGGGCACGAAGCGTATCGATTGTTTGCTGAAGACCGTCGAAGCCTCTGACCTCATAGTCACTCCATTTACCGCTGAGGATAACCGTCTTGATGTCCGCTTCCAAGATGATGTCCAAGGCCTTGCGATTGAACCGGCCACAATCAAGACGAGCGTAAGAGTAGTAAGAGAGTATCGGCGGGCAGCCGGCGTACGTATATTCCACGATGTTCGCCTGCAACCGATTTATGTTAGCACCCAGGCCGGAAACATAGTGCGCGGCGAAGGAGTCGCCCCACAAAAAAACCGTTGTTGGAAAACCGCGAGTGCGCGTGCAATCCTCCATATTCCAGCTTTCGATCCGGCTGGTGCCCTCGTTGAAACAGATGCCGTTCCTCCAGTCCCCGACGGAAATGCGCCGCTGGACATAGTCCGGAAACCGTTGCGGAAAGCCGTTGCCGAGCGCCCCCGCCGCTCCGCCGGCACAAAGAACAACGATCGCGAGCGCTGAAAAGGCGAAGATAGGCCCCGGGGCGGTGAAGGTCCTCTTCTGTCGAAACGGCTGCTCTACAAACTTCCAGGAGAATGCAGCCAATGCGAGGCTTGCCACCAACATCGCACCGGTCATCAACGGATCGAGTTTTTGGAACGAAAGATAATGCGCGAACGCATTGAGCGGCCAGTGAACAAGATACAAAGAATACGAGATGAGCCCAATCCAGACCAGCGGCCGGACTTCGAGCATGCGGCTGGCGACCGTCGAGGGGGAATTTTGGCCAACATAGATCAGAAGGGCCGTTCCGATGCATGGATACAAGGCGTTGTAGCCTGGGAACGGATCACTCTCCGAAATCGCGAAGAACCCGATGGCGAGAAGGCCAAATCCGGCCAACCCCACCGACTCCATCAGGAATCGGTTGCCCAACGGCGGGGGGCGTTTGAGCATGAGCAGGGCGCCCAACATGAGTTCCCAGATTCGGGTCGGCAGCAGATAGAATCCGGCGGTGGGCGCCAGCGATGTCGCCATCACCGCCCCTACGAAGCTGCAGAGAATTATCGGAAGAAGTGTCGTCAGCCAGCGCTTCCCGATGTAGCGATAGATTAGGAACATCAGGATTGGGGCGAAGATGTAGTACTGCTCCTCTACGGAAAGCGACCAGGTGTGCAACAGTGGTCGAAGCGCGGCATCGATCGAGAAGTAACTTGACGTTTTCCAGAAAAAAACGTTCGACCAGAAAGTCGAGGCAGCTATGATGCTAAGACTGAATTCGCGCAGATCCGATGGCAGAAGAATGAACAATGCCGCAATGCAGGTGAGAAGCATCACAAAGACGAGAGCCGGCAGAATGCGCCGGGCACGGCGCCAGTAGAAGTTGACGATCGAAAATTGGCCGCGTTCAAGGTCATCCAAGAGGCTTCCGCTGATTAGGTAGCCGGAGATGACGAAGAAGATATCGACCCCGCTAAAGCCACCCGGGATCGCCGAAATTCCGAAATGAAAGAGTACGACCGGAAGTACAGCAACAGCCCTAAGGCCCTCGATATCGCGCCTATATTGCATCCAGCGGTTCCTTTGATTTTAGATCAGGGCGAGATTGGAGCTTTCAATCCCCGGTAGGAGTGCTGCCAAGATAAGGGACGGTATCAGCCACCTTTATCCGTCCCGAATGTTCTGTAAGTGGCAATTGGTATAGAAGCACGATCGCCATCGCCGGACTTGACGGCCTGATTGTCGAGCAGATCGCGCGGATCATTGACCATCACGGCCAGGTTATATCCTGTCGAACAACCAAGCGGCTGTTTGAAGGATTCTTCATTGGGTAAAGCACCATATGAGGGACAGACCGGCGGACGGGCGTGATAGACAATCGCCTCAATTCGCACTGAGCCGGCGTCGTGTTGATCGAGCAATTGAATGTTGTCTGCTTCGATTGCCAACTGCCTGGCCTGATGGGCTACCCCTGCGCTGAGCTGGGGCGAACCGCTGATGAGGAGGTGGAGGGCATCGAACCGGCCGCGACTGGCCTTGTCTAGGAAAACACGCAAACGCTGCCGTTCGGAAGCGCGCAGGCTTTGCAACGTCAGGACGGTGGTCTCCTCTCGGACAAGCATTGGTGCCGATGGTTCGACATCAACTGGCGTAGTGCTGGTGCAGCCACTTACGCTTGGTGCCAGAGCGACAAAGAGGATTATAAAACGCAACATCATTGGACGACACTATTCGATGATGAAGCCGAGACCGCCCTGGGCGCTTGGCGCGCCCGCACGGATAGCAGCGCGGTCTCGCGGGGGACTTGCCACGGAATTCGTCGGAGCGCCCCCTCCGTTCAAAGCCGGTGCCGCCCGCTCGGTAGGTGCGCTCATCTGGTTTGGGTTGGAGCCTGGTCTTACAATGTAAGGCGTAACTAGAATGACCAGTTCTGACTCCTCTTTTTGAAACGAGGACGAGCGAAAAAGCGGTCCCAGGATCGGCATTTCTCCGAGCCAGGGAAAGGCCCTGACATCATTGTTGACGTTCCGCCTGATTAGACCGCCGATTGCGAAGCTCTGCCCACTGGCGAGTTCGACGACCGTATCGGCTCGGCGCGTGGAAACTGCCGGCACGGAAATTCCGTTGATTTGCACGGCACCTTGCGTCGACAGTTCACTGACTTCGGGCGTTACGTGAATGTTGATTTGATTGTTGCTGAGAACTGTCGGCACAAATTCCAGACTGACGCCGAAGTGACGGAATTCAACCGATACCTGCCTGTTTTCCTGCAGGACAGGAATGGGAAATTCGCCGCCAGCGAGAAAGCTGGCTTTTTCACCCGACATAGCGGTGAGGTTCGGCTCAGCCAGGACGGAAGCTATATGCTCCTTGGCGAGCGCGTCGAGAACCGCGCTGACGTTGACGGCACCGTTGTCGAATCCGATTTCTGCTGTACCGCCACCCTGGGTTGAACCAGACCCAGCGCTTGCACCGCTTCCGCTTAGAACGCCCACTTTGAAATTGCCGATTTGACCGAAGGCGGACAGGTTGACGCCGAGTGACTTCATGGCGCTGCGTGAGACTTCGGCTACGCGCACGCTGAGGTTAACTTGCAGGGATCCAGCGACCTTGATGTTGTTGACGACTTGCGCTCCGTCGCCCAGATATTGCTCAGTGACTCTTTTTGCGGTGTCAGCGACCTCTGCGTCGGGCGCTGTCCCGCTAAGGATTGCGCCGCGCGGCGTATAGTTGACGCGGATGGGATAGTCGCCGACCTGCTCCCGCAACATGGCGCGTAAATCCCCGATCGGTTGCGTGACAACGATACGCAATTCGGCGAGAGGCTCGCCGTTGCCATCCAAGGCGAATAGGCTGGTCCGCCCCGATTTCTTGCCAAAGACGAAGATTGTTTTGCTCGATGGTGCCTGAAAATCCGCGATCGTGGGGTCAGCAACAAAGATGGTCGTGGCTGGCGCGGGCAGATGAACGGTCTCCCCGAGCGAAGAGGAAAGGGTCAGCGTGGCGTTGATGCTATTCGAAGCCGCACGCGGCGCGCCTTTGTCCTGCTTGTTTTGCGCCGCGACACCAAGTGGGAAAGTCACAATAAGCGCACAGAGGAGATGGCCCAGGTAACGGGGCACTGCAGGTCTAGGAACCTTGATGGCGATCGCCCGCCAATTGGGCGCATGGCAAGGATGTTGAAGGATCAGCAAAATAGATCTTCTTTCGATTCGACAAACTATGCGGATGACGCGTCAGTCAATTCTAGAATGTAACCAATGCCACGGATGGTCTTGATCCGTGGCGTTGCACCTGATCTGGTCAGATGTCCACGTAAACGATAGATTCCGACTTCAAGCGCGTTGGCAGACACGTCGTCGTTGAACGAATAGAGGTGATCTTCCAGCTGCGCACGGGGCACGATGCGGCCTGCCCGGTTAAGCAGATGCTCTAGAATACAGAGTTCGCGACGTGCGATCATCATTGGGTGCCCAGCAACGAAAACCTGTCGGGCAACCGGATCGAAGTTGAGATTGCCAAATACGAGCCTCAGGTCGGTCATTTGTGTCGCCCGGCGCAGAATGGCTCTCATTCTGGCGATAAGCTCATCGGTAGAGACGGGTTTGAGCAGAAAGTCGTCCGCACCACCGTTGAAGATCGCAATTCGCTTATCGAGATCGTTGAGGCTGCTCATAATGACGGCAGGAACTGAATGCCCGTGGGTCCTCAACTGCCTCAGCCAACCCAAGCCATCGCCATCTGGCAGAGCCAATTCCAGCAGGAGAATTTCATAGCTGGCGCAAGAAAATGCACTCGAGGCCAGTTCCAGAGTACCAACGACATCAACGACGAAGCCGCCATCCCCGAGCGCAAGTCGCATGGCGCGCGCAAGATCCGCATGATGATCCACGAGCAGCGTTCGCATTTCATCTCCTATCGAAGAGGGACGGCCCATCGAACGCGTCACCGGCGGCCATCTGATCGGAGCACACGGCGCGCAACTCGTCGCAGCTCTCGGAACTGGTCCGAGTCGGAGGGACATGCAAGTCGCTCGGTGGCAATAGGCGCGGGTGAGGACCAACTGGCGGGCTCAAATACGCCGGTCGGCGAACCCACGACGCCAGCAACCCGCGTGCGATTTCTCGTTGCATCATCTCTCCTACGTGCAGCCCCTACGCTCGCAAGGCAGCGTCGCGGCTCAGAGCCCGATTCCCACAGAGGGTAGGGTTAGCTTTCGAGAAACTGATTGAACAAATCGATTATTTGGATCAAATGCATCCACGGTATGGATGCAGCGCCGCATCTTCAACGACTGCGGCGTCCTGATGGATTCTTGTGTCTGTCGTGCTCTGCTTTTTTCGCTGTCCTTCAAGGCTGGCGAGTCTGGTGGAACCTGCGCGTCATTGGCTGTGGTAGCTAGCTTGATGCTCAAAAATGGAGCGCCCCGCGGAAAGCCGCTCTCAGATTTCCAAAAAGCCTTGCTGGTCCAAAAGAGCACTTCGCGTCTCGACACCAAAATGGGCGAGGAAAACTGACGTCTGACAGGGATGTGTATGCAACAGCCGATTTGCGGCACCAGGAAACGACCGCGTTCAGGCTGGAGATCGACGACCAACGGCTCCTCGATTTCCGCATTCAGGCCACGACGATCGACCGCTTTCCAAGCTCTTCCTGTGCGGGCGGATGCCGGCAAACAGCAGCACAGGGTCAGGGAAACCGCGAGCGGGCCTGCTTGATCGCCATGATCACATTGCAGCTGTTGCGCGTGCGAACCGGAATGCATTCGGTCCAGCCGGTGGCAATTTCGGTCAGCACCATCGTCTGCACGAAGCTCCCCGACCAAGACGTGCCCGAATGCGCTCAACAAAGCCGGGCGGCGGATCTTTCCAATCGCCGAAGGTGCGGGCTTGCACCGAGCGGCGAACTGCCGAACTCATTCCTGCCCGGCGGCGCTGGCCGCCGCGAGCGACGATGCGGACCTCAGCCGCTCCGAAGCCTCCCACAACACGATGAGCGCCTCGCGGACATCGCTGCCGTAACAGCGGCTGCGGCTCTTGCCCGCAGACGGCCTCTGCTCACGACGGTTCATAAGACGGATCGCGCGCGCTTGCGATAATAGCCGATTACCGCCCCGAACTCATTCAGAATGCGCCGCTTGTCAACGCCGCGATAACGCTCCACGATCGCCGCTTCAGTTCCGACCGTGTCGCCATGCTGAGCCGCGCCATACTTCCCCCGAACCGGAATGGCACGACCTGTCCAATGCGGCTCGTTGCCTTCCTTAATTCGCTGACCGGAAGGTACCGGAAGTCGCCTAACGCATCTTACCCGCTGAAACGGCGGCAACACCTCGACCTCAATCGCAGATCTTAGGAAATAGACGATCGCGTGGGGGCCTGTGAGCATCCGTTCACCGGGTTTCCGTCATCGGCTGAGGCGAATTGCCACCATCGACCGTTATCGGATGGGCCGCGATACGTCGCCGTATCATGATTAGCGGGCGCACGTAGCGGAGCCATAGCTCTCCACCCAGCCATGTTCCCCTCGTTGGAAGATGTCCGGCGGACCAGAGGGTGCTGTCCCGTCAGCTTTTCCTGAAGAGCGGCCAAGGCAATCCCTACCAGTCCATCACCACCTTGCCGGAACTGCCGCTGCGCATTGCATCGAAACCAGCCTGAAAATCGTCGATGCCGATGCGGTGGGTGATCAGGCCGGAGACGTCGAGTGGACCTTGCACCAGGGCGATCGTCTTGTACCAGGTCTCGAACATCTCGCGGCCGTAGATGCCCTTGAGATGCAGCATCTTGAAGATGACCTTGTTCCAGTCGATTTCGAAGCCGGTCGGCGCAATGCCCAGAATGGCGATCTTGCCGCCATGGTTCATGGTGTCGATCATGTCGCGGAAGGCGGGGGCTGCGCCCGACATTTCAAGGCCGACGTCAAAACCCTCGGTCATGCCGAGCACCGGCATGACATCGCGCAGCTTTTCCTTCGAGGCGTTGACGACATGCTGCACGCCGAGTTTCTTGGCCAGCGCCAGCCGCACCGGGTTGATGTCGGTGATCACTACTTTGCGCGCGCCGACGCATTGCGCGACGAGCGCGCCCATGATGCCGATCGGCCCGGCGCCAGTCACCAGCACGTCCTCGCCGACCAGATCGAAGGACAATGCGGTGTGGACGGCATTGCCCAAGGGATCGAAGATCGCGGCAATCTCATCGGGCACATCGTCGGGGATCGGCACGACATTGTGCTGCGGGATCGCCAGATACTCGCCGAACGCGCCCGGACGGTTGACGCCGACGCCGAGCGTGTTGCGGCACAGATGCCCTCGCCCGGCGCGACAGTTGCGGCAATGGCCGCAGACGATGTGGCCTTCGCCCGATACACGCTGGCCGACCTTGTATTCGGTGACCGCTGCGCCGAAATCGGCAACGGTGCCGACGAATTCATGGCCCGTCACCATCGGCACCGGCACCGTCTTCTGCGCCCACTGGTCCCAATTGTAGATGTGCACATCGGTGCCGCAGATCGCCGTCTTCTTGATCTTGATCAGCACGTCGTTGGGGCCGATCTCCGGCACCGGCACCTCTTCCATCCAGATGCCCGGTTCGGCCTTGGCCTTCACCAGCGCCTTCATCATGTTCGACATCAGGATTTCCCTATTCCGTGATTGCGCTTCTGGCGAGATAGCCTGCACAACGGGAAGGTAGGCCACTAACTTGTTTGAAGGTCCGGAATGGTCAGCCCCGCCTGCTCGGCCTCGCGGCGCAAATTCTGACGGGGCCTGGGGCCGATCTGCTGGATCACCAATCCGGCTGCCAGTGAGCCAAGGTCGCCGCAGGTCTGCAAGTCGCGGCCTTGCGTGTAGCCATGCAGGAAGCCGGCGGCATAGAGATCGCCGGCGCCTGTGGTGTCGACCAGCTCCTTGATCGCGGTCGCCTTGATCACCACGGTCTCGTCGCCGCGCACGATCACCGAGCCTTTTTCCGATCGGGTCACGGCGGCGATGCGGCAATCCTTGCGGATCTGCGCCAGCGCCTCCTCGAACGACGATGTCTGGTAGAGCGACTTGATCTCGTGGCTGTTGGCAAAGACGATATCGACGGTGCCCGAGCGCATCAGCTCGAGGAACTCGTCTCGGTAGCGGTCGACGCAGAACGAATCCGAAAGTGTCATCGACACTTCGCGGCCTGCCGCGTGCGCCAGCCTGGCCGTCTGCCGGATCGCTTCCTTGGCGCGCGGCGGATCCCACAGATAGCCTTCGAAATAGGTGACCTTGGCGCCAGAGGCCTTGTCGGCTTCGACATCCTCAGGCCCGAGCTCGACGCAGGCGCCGAGATAGGTGTTCATCGAGCGCTCGCCGTCGGGGGTGACGAAGATCATCGAGCGCGCCGTCGGCGGCTCGCCCTTGAGCGGCCTGGTGTCGAAGGCGACGCCTTGCGCATGGATGTCGTGGGCGTAGATTTCGCCCAGCGCATCGTTGGAGACCTTGCCGAAGAAGGCGGCGCGGCCGCCGAAGCTGGCGACGCCGGCCGCCGTGTTGCCGGCACTGCCGCCGGACGCCTCGATCGCCGGACCCATGCGGCTGTAGAGCAGCTCGGCGCGCCTTGTGTCGATGAGGTTCATCGCGCCCTTGATGATGCCGTTGGTCTCGAGGAATGCATCGTCGCACTGGGCGATGATGTCGACAATGGCATTGCCGATGCAGAGCACGTCATAATCCGGCATCAAAATCTCCGCCAAAAACCCGAGCCGGCTTCTTGCCATGCCGGCCGGGCGTGGTCTCGCGAGTTGAAATGGGTTGCCGCATGCGCTTGATCCAGCCGCCCTCACGCAGCTGCCGGTCCTGCTTCACGCAGCAAATCGTCAGCTTTGTCCGTCTTCTCCCAAGTGAACTCAGGCTCTTCACGCCCGAAGTGTCCGTATGTCGCCGTCTTGCGGTATATCGGGCGTAAGAGATCAAGCATCTTGATGATGCCTTTCGGTCGGAGATCGAAAACCTCGAGAACAAGGCGCTCGATCCTTTTTTCCTCGATCCTTGCGGTTCCGAAGGTATTGACCATGACAGAAACCGGACTGGCCACGCCGATCGCGTAGGCAAGCTGAACCTCGCAGACCTCCGCAAGGCCGCTGGCAACGATGTTCTTCGCGACATACCGGGCGGCATAGGCCGCCGAGCGGTCAACCTTGGATGGGTCCTTGCCCGAAAAGGCACCGCCGCCGTGACGCCCGGTCCCACCGTAGGAATCGACGATGATCTTCCGTCCTGTGAGGCCGCAGTCGCCGGTAGGCCCACCGACCACGAACCGCCCTGTTGGGTTGACCAGAAATCTGATCCCCGAAGTATCCAGGTGGGCCGGCAGGACCGGTTTTATGATCTCCTCAATGACGCCTTCGCGGACCGTGGCTTGTGAGACCGCTTCGTCATGCTGCGTCGACAGGACTATGGTATCCAGCGCCACCGGGCGGAGCCCTTCGTAGCGTACGGACACTTGAGATTTCACGTCCGGACGCAGCCAGCCAAGCTGTCCCGCTTTCCGGACCTCGGCCTGTCTTTTCGTCAAATGGTGAGCGAGTTGGATCGGCAGGGGCATCAATGTATCCGTCTCGTTGCATGCGAATCCAAACATGATGCCCTGATCCCCTGCCCCTTGCCCGAGATCCTGCCCTCGTCCTTCATCAACGCCCTGGCTTATGTCGGGCGACTGCTCGGTGAGGGCCAGAACGACGGCGCAACGTCGACCATCAAAGCCAATCGCATCATCGTCGTAGCCAATATCGAGTATCGTATCGCGGGCGACTTGGCTGTAATCGATGTGGGCATGGCTGGTGATCTCGCCAGCCACAACGACCATCCCCGTCTTCACCAACACTTCACAGGCGACGCGCGCCTTCGGATCGGTGCGCAGGACCGCATCGAGAATGGCATCGGAGATGTTGTCTGCCATCTTATCGGGGTGTCCCGCGCCGACGGATTCGGAAGAGAACACGAACTGCCTGGTCATAAAAATGCCCTCGCTTCAAGTGCTGGAGTTAGTGAGGAGTTTCTGGATTGGGGTGGCTTATCGGTCGGGGATGCCGGGAACATCGAACGCAGTGCAGAAGTCGGCAACGTCTCTTCGTACGCTCGCATGAACTTCCTGGTCATCGGGCTGGCGGCAGACCGAGTCGATGAAAGCGGCGATCTGCACCATCTCCGTTTCGCGCATGCCCATGGACGTCACCGCTGGTGTCCCTAAGCGGATGCCGCTTGTCAGCGCCGGATGCCGCCGGTCGCCCGGGACCATATTGAAATTCGCAATGATGCCTGCACGCGATAAGCGCTCCGCATAGGCTTTGCCTGACAGCGGCCGGTCCCGAAGATCAAGGATCAGCATGTGATTGTCAGTGCCCCCGGTGACCAGTTCATAACCTCGCTCCAGAAGCGCCTGGGCCAGAGCCTTGGCGTTGTGGACGATCTGCTCACCGTAGACACGAAAGGACGAGTTCGCTGCTTCCTGCAAAGCGACGGCAAGCGCGGCGATAGTATTCATATGCGGTCCGCCTTGCAGAAGAGGGAACACGGCGCGGTCTATACGTTTGGCCAGATTGTGTTTGCTCTTCGGATGATGGAGGGGCTGATAACGGTCTTCATTCCTTGATAAAATGAAGCCACCCCGGGGACCGCGGATCGACTTGTGAGAGGTGCTGGTGACCACATCGCAATGGGACACGGGGTTCGGATGCACTCCTGCGACAACCAGGCCGCAGATGTGGGCGATGTCAGCCACCAGATACGAGTTCACCTCCGAAGCAATTTCGGCCATTGCCGCGTAGTCAAAAATACGCGGATAAGCAGTTCCGCCGACCCAAATTAGCTTCGGGCGTTCCCCCTTGGCGGTCTCGCGCAAGTGGTCATAGTCAATTTGCTGTGTCTTTTCGTGCAGCCTGTACGGGACGCGCTGATAATCGCTGCCGGAAAAATTGACGGACCAACCGTGAGTCAGATGGCCGCCTTCGGGTAAAGGCAAGCCCATGACTTTGTCACGGGGGCTCAAAAGCGCGCGATAGACAGCCTGGTTGGCTGGCGAGCCTGAATAAGGCTGGACGTTGGCGTGTTCACTGCCAAATAGCGCTTTCAGGCGCTCGATCGCGAGGGTCTCAAGCTCATCGACGATCTCGTTTCCGGCGTAGTAGCGCGCACCGGGGTATCCCTCGGCATACTTGTTGGTGAAAATCGACCCGGTCGCTTCCAACACCGCCGAGGAGGCAAAGTTCTCGGAGGCGATCAGTTTGAGAGTTGTCCGCTCCTGGCGCTCCTGTCTTAGAAGCAGTTCGTGAACGCGGGAGTCGACGGCGGCTAAGTGAGGCCGCCCGTAAGTGTCGGGCTGCGCGATGGCGCCGCCGGCGGAGTTATCCATGGTAGTCGCGCTCCATTTGGACTGATCTATTTCACGATCAAGCAGGCGGTCCCTTCAACCGCGCGTCTTGTATTGCTTCCAGGCGTTGTAGGTCTCTTTTATGGTGGCCATCATCGTGGGGCAGGAGATCGACCACCAATTGAGCCAGCCCGCCATCCTTGCCTCCTGCTTGCATATGGTACGAAGACTGCGGACGTTGTTCGTTGCAGCAAAGAAAGTTGGCTCTGACCAGCCGCCGGACGTGGCGTCGAACCTGCTCGCGAGGCAGACTGGTAATATCGGCCAGCTCGCCGACGGTTAGATCCGCATGCGCGCAAAGGCCCAGGATTCGAAGACGATCAAGATGCGCTGCCGTCCTTAGGCGATTTACCAGTGTCAACATTGGTTGGCATCAACCCGGACGGGATGCAGCAAGCCGCTAGCCCTTCTATCCCCATCAATCCGCATGAGACCTCTCTCGTCATTTGCTGTAAATCCGCTGGTATGGATGCTAATGGAAGCCTTTCTACGACTAAGACGCCAGATATTGTGGCGAATGTACCACCTGACAGGAGACTACGCTCACGAACATTATGTGAATTTTTTTTAACGTTGCTGAGAATCAAGGATGAGGTTTGGCGAATGTCTCGCCGTCGACTGCCGAATCCTGCCCGACGGGATTATGGGGTGCGTAGCCTGCTTGTCCTTTCCACATGACCAGCGACGATGGGGCGAAGGCGGCAGACATAGCTCTGGAGCATGCTGCGGTGTCTTTGGCCTGAAGCCGAGGAAGGCGGACCGTGGCTTCCGCGCCGCTGCCGGGAGCCCGCCAACAGGCCAAGTGGATCAGCCGGGTGTTGCCGTCATAGAGCGTGAGACGCAAAGCTGGCCAGCCGCGCCCTGAGGCTGACGCACCGCTCAGCGTCCACCTTGCTCTCGAAGCCCATCGGCATAGCGCCGATAACGACTTGACCGCGTGCGTGTCGACGAGCGATCGGTGAGCGCAAGGATCGAGGGTGCAGTGCAGGATAATGCTGTTTTAAATCAGCGCTGTTTTCAGCCGACTGCCTTGAGCGTGGGCACAAGGATATAGGCCCAAGGCAGGAGATCATCGTCTGGCTGTTCGGGAGGCCGCCCTGGGCGCGCGACAGCCGTTCCTTCGGCTGCGCCGCTCCGCCACCATCCGCGCCGTGCCTTCCGGAGACCATTCCCGCTGCCGGCCGGCGCCCGTGAAAACCTCGACCCGGCGCACCGGCTCGAGATGGCTGGGCTCAGCGTAACTCTGAAGTCGTCATATACCGAAGCCTTCACAGACTTCGGACATCCCCCTCACAGTCCGATCCAGATGGCGTCAGGAACACCGCTTGCGTTGATGCGGATGAACCCCTGCTTGTGCCACAATGACCCTTATGTCAGCGCGCGAGCCAAAGCTTCCGCGCAAGGCGACGGCTAGGATAAGGCAATGCCGACGAAGGGCACATTGCTTGCCACACTCTGGAATGATGGCATGCTCGGAAGGCCTAGGTTTTGCTCAGGGCCGCCTGCAAGGCGCGCTTGGAGGTTATTCACATAGCCTTCTGCGTAGTCCTGCGCCGTCGAGACCGAAAGATCAATGCCTGCCGCCAAGGCCTCTTCCATCAGGTGCTTTACGAGCCCATTTCGAATGGCCAGCTTGACCTCGGGGCCTGCGATAAGGCCGATCGCCTGCGCGGCCATATTGAGGCCAGCTTCCTCCAGCGCTCGCTTCATATCGCCTCCGTTAATGGCCGTACGCAGGAGATTGGCTGCTTGCGACTCAGCCTCGAGAACCATCGAGGCAAGATCGGCTACTTGTCCGAGGCCCGGAATGAAGCTGAGCAGTCCCACCGCCGTTGCCGCCAAGTCGAGCACTTTCGTCTCGATTTTGAGCACGGAGTCGACGACGTGCATGACGGCCCCGCCGTTCTTTTTTGCTGACTTAATGTCAGGCTGGTCCATCAGGCCCATCTTCATGTCCGCGACGGCATTCTGCTCTTCTGCGGTTTGGGCGCCGTGGGTGATTGGCTGCTGAACGTTGCGGTTCGCAGACGACATGTTTGTGCAAAAATGGGCAAAGTCTTTTTTGCTGATATTGCCGGAATCAACCGTATGCCCGCCGCCAAAGTCGAAGAATTTATGATGGGTCTTATAGCCCGTGATCGAATTGTTCAGGAGGCCAAACAAAAGAGGATCTGAAAGGAGCTGAGAGGCTGCTTCCCGCACTTTCGGATCAAGGCTCTTGTCGTCTTTCATTTTCGCCAGTTTGTCGCGAGTCAGAACACCGCTTCCAAAGAACGTGTCCTGATGGTCCTTGATCATCTCGACCGTATTCAGCTCAGTTTGCGTGAGGCTCATCGACGATGAGGCGACTTGCAGGAAATCCTCTTTGTGCATCTTCCCTTTCGAGCCACCGCACAACTGGTTCCAAGCATCGGGGTGATCGAGGAAATATTGCGCCGCCGCAATGACCTGGGGCGGAAATTTGCCGTTTTTCGATTCGCCGCCGACCATTTTCTTGAACTCATCCAGACTCAGGTCCTTGGACAGATTTTCGGAGTACCGGTAAAACTCCCGCAAGGCATCGCTCAAGGTCATGACCGAAGGCTGCAAACCTCCGCTGCCGTCGGATGGTATGTAGTTCTGCTCGTAGCTTTGCGCTTGGGCTTCCTGAAATGCAGCAACTTGTGGGTGGTGGTTTGAAAATCCGGCCAAGTCCTTGGCGTTGATCTTGCCTCCACAGCGGCCGTCGCCCTGCGAGCCAATCGCATAAAAAAGTCCCGAATCCTGCTGCAGTCCCTGGATCGCCGCTTTCAGATCCGGTGGCGTAGAGGGATCATTGGCTTTGTCGGTCAACGACTTCCAAGTAAGCGGGCATTGGTCCTTGTGACGGTTGAGTACCGCAACAATCTGCAACTCAGCCGTGGTCAGCGACCCACCGTTCCACGTGATTCCGGGGCTCGGCCTGGGAGCCGGCTCGATCTTCGGGGTGACGCCGAGCAGATGTTGGGCTTCAGTCGCCTTGGAGCGTTGCGATTGGTCCTCCTTGAGAGCCGCCCTCATATTTGGCGGCAGCAGATCCAGTGGGTGTTGCTCCAAGCCCTTCAATGTCAATTCGACATCCGGTGCCAGATGGCCCAAAGGGTCCTGCCGCAAGTTATCCATTGTCGAATCAAGATTCGACGCTGGCAGATCCCCTTGCGCGAAAGAGCCGGGCTTGTCTGCCAGCACACAAGTGGACAGCATCGCTTCGAAGCACGATGCACTTTGCTGATGCTGGGTCGCAAAATGGGAAACTTTCAGGCCCGGCCAACCCCTTGCGGACTGTAGCGAATTTGAGCGGTAGAAAGTTGAAAGATTGCTGGCCGACATTATGCATCCTCAGACGTGACGTTGAAATCCCCACAAGAGACCCCGACAGAAGATCCCTTGCGTTTCACAAAATTCGACAATTCCAAGCGTCGGCAGGTCACGAATGCGCCTGCCCTGCCTTCAATTGCTGTGTTCCGGGCCGGCTCCAAGGTTCGGTCCAACACAATGGCCGGAGTCACCGCGAGAGCTGCCGGGACTCATCATGAGCGGATTAGCTTTCGAGAAACTGACGAGTTTGCGAAGAGTTCACAAAGGGGTAGCCGCAGTCATGTTCTTCAGAGCTGCGGGAAATCCTCAATGTTCATTTCTTGCCCAGCTCAGGCTTCCCGCCAACGCTATCCTGTTGTGGGATGTCAGAAGAATAAGAAGCATCCGGTCGTCCGTCGCGAACGACCGTAGTGGAGGAGCCACGAAACAAGATCAGCACTGATTCCTTTGGCGTGGCCGCTATGTGAGTCTGCGCCTGCGCCTCCGCCACCAAGCCGTTAAAGGTCTGCTCCACGAGTGCGACGAAGCGCGGTGGACCGGAAACGAAGACGAGGCCATTGCCTGGCACGGGTTTGACCACATAGCGCTCATCGGAGATATCAAGCTTGTCGAGAGCCCCCTTGAACGCCTCGAAGCGAATCGACGTCATCAAAAGCATTCGAGTTTGCGATTCTTGTGCAGCAGACACATAGAGCACAAGGCCGTCATAGTACCATTGGAGACCGTAAAGGTTCGTCAAGCGGTCGAGGAACGCGCGCGGTGGCAAATCAGGCATACGTCCGCGAATTCGCCCCTTCACCGCAGGACTGATGTTGACCCTGATATTCAGGTTGTTGCCGAATTCCTGCAACGCTGCAGCGAGTTCCTGATCCAGAACCGTGTATCTATAGGGTGTCGCCGGAAGGGACAGCGGGACTGCGTGCGCCGGTTGAATCCCGGTGGACAGAAAAAACCCGGCACAAAGAAGTCTCAAAACATGCAGGGTGACGGGTTGGATAAGCGTTCTCGGCATGTCGCACTGATAAACCAAACGCTGAAATCATCACAAGTGACTAAATTGCCGAAGAGATTTTAGATTGTCGAAATGACGCCGCCGTTAGTCAGCTTGTTGTCAGCTTGCCCCCCTAGGAGTGTTGCGCCGACACCGGGTGATGAATGGGCGGGGCTCGCCCGGTCAGAGAGAGCAACCGAGTCCTTACATGATGATGCCTGTCACGTCGATCTCTGCCACTCTAACGGCTGGCCTCCCCAGGGTCGGATCACCGTCGATTGTCGAGCAGGCCCAGTTTGAGCGCGCCTTAGGGCATGCAGCCGACTCGCTGAAAAACGATCCCGCCGCGGGGCCAGCGAGTGCGGCGCCAGTTGCTGCGGCGATGGATGTTCAGCGCGCGGCTGCGCCGACGAGCGGCATGGGCGATCGCGTGTTGCAGACGATTTCCTCCCTATATCCACACAACACTGTTTCCTTCCCCGCGCTCGACCATGACATAGCCCTTTCGAAGGGCGCTCTACCGGGACCGGCGCAGAAGCTTCCCGTCCCAGGTGAGGCGGGAACCGGAATCTCGGGCATTCCTCAACAAGGGCAAGACTTCGAAATGATGATGGCTGGTCTTCGGGATGTTTACAACGGCGTCACCCAGGTGGCGCTTATCTCCAAAGGCGTCAGCGGCGTCACATCATCCGTGAATAAACTTTTGAAGGAAGGTTGAACCGCGCGCATGATTGGCTTGGCCGAGGGCGAAATCATGCGTGGCCTGTCAGGGTGGCGGTCGGTTAGACTTGTCATGCTGCCAGTTCTCGTCGCCCTCACTGCTTGCAAAGCCGACCTCTACACGCAATTGCAAGAGCGTGAGGCAAATGAAATGCTCGCACTTCTTGAAGACAACGGGGTCGCCGCGATCCGGGTGGTCGCCAAGGATGGAACCAGCACGATCCAGGTTGACGAAAAGCTGCTCGCCTTCTCAATCAACCTTCTGAACGCCAAGGGGTTGCCGCGCCAATCCTTCAAGAACCTCGGTGAGATATTCCAAGGATCAGGCCTGATTGCCTCGCCGACCGAAGAGCGTGCCCGTTACGTGTATGCCCTGAGCGAAGAGTTGTCGCGGACGATCAGCGATATCGATGGCGTTTTTTCTGTACGTGTTCACGTCGTGCTGCCGCATAACGACCTTGTGCGAGCCGGTGCCACGCCATCCTCGGCCTCGGTGTTTATCAGGCACGACGCAAAAACAAATGTCGCGGCTCTGCTGCCAAAGATAAAGATGCTTGTAGCCGACAGCATCGAAGGCCTGTCCTACGATAAGGTGGAAGTGGTTTTGGTGCCGGTAGAACGGTCCGCACACGAGCAACGGCCCGATCCGACTGCTGTTTTGCCACAAGCATCACTACCTCTTCCTGCGCCACTTCTGGCGACCGTAACAGGTTTTGCCGCAGCCGTATTCGCCGTGGCCTGTTATCTCTTGATCAGCGTTGTTACGCGTCGGCGCAAGCAATCAACCGGCGTTTCCAAGGTCGAGGGGCGCCGGGATGCTTCTGCTGTCGAGGCCATTCGCAAAAGAATGCCTGCAATTGGACGTGGGTGACATCTCATTGCCAATGCCTATACAGACCGCCCGACCTGATGGTCCGCACTTTCCGGGCGCGAGCGAGCTTGCGGCTTCGGCCCATCCGACCCGTCTTGCGGCGCGTCTTGATCCAGCGTTATCGGCCGAAACGTTAGTGAAGTTGCAGAAGTGTTCCAGACTGCATCCAAGGCTGGCAGAATTGCTGGGCAACGATGACGTGGATCTGAACCACATCGGCTGCAGGCCGGACCTTCTACGCGGGCATGATCCATATCGAGCTGCCCTTCTTGCTGGTAGTATCTGGCATGCCCGTTCGCTGGTCGCGTTTGTCTCTCAGCCTGAGCTTGCCATCCTTGTTAAACGCATCGGCGTGGATGCACACGCATTCGGAATCCGACACCTGCTGCATGCTGTTGACAAAAGACTGATCGCGGACCCAGAAAAACTCGCTCAGCAAATCGAATACGATGGACACGCATGTCTTGGGGCTTGGCTCCAGGACAGTTCAGCGACCGAGCGTAACCGCGTGCTTCTTCGATTGCCCGAGGGGACTGCCGCGGAGACTCCAGCACCTGAGCATTGGACCGCCGCCGGCCAATTGCTTTCACTTGTAGTAGCTCATTTTGAGACAGAGACCCCGGTGAAATGACAGTCGAACTTTCCGAGGGGCCAATAGCGCCGCAGATGCGTCCAGTCGGACCACTGATACCCGCGAGCGAGCTCGAAACCTGGCACAGCGCCGCGCAAGCCCTTGCCGCGGCAGAACGGCATCGGCAGCGCGTTCGAAACTGGGCACGCGCCGTTTACCAGCGGGCGTGGGCGCGCGGCCACATGGAGGGCTCGAATGCAGGCACCGAGGAGATGGCAGGGCTGATTGCGGAGACAATCTCCGAAATCGCGCGACGAAAGGCGGCTCTGGAGCAGGAATTGCCGCAGCTCGTGATGGAAATATTGAGCGATCTTATCGGCGCTTTCGATCCGGGCGAGCTATTGGTGAGGGCTGTTCGTCACGCCATAGAGTGTCAATACAGCGGCGCCGAAGTTTGCCTTCATGTTTCTCCCATGCAAGTCGACATGCTTGCACGAGAGTTTGCTCGATGCGACGGCCAGGATGGTCGACCAAGGGTGCGGATCGAGCCCGACCCGACGTTGTCGCCGCAACGCTGCGTGCTGTGGAGCGAGTACGGCAATGTCGACCTAGGACTTGACGCCCAGATGCGCGCGCTGCGCCTTGGTTTCGGGACGCTCTGTGAAAAAGGCGAGCTATGAGAAAGCCCGTCCCAGAACATAACGCTGACGCCGACACTCGAGCTCTCGTTCCAGCAATCTCGTCTTTGAGGGCTGCGGCCAAGCGAATTGACACGCGTGCGGTGCGCGGTCGGATCACGCGGGCTATCGGCACACTGGTTCATGCCGTCTTGCCAGACACTCGTATTGGGGAACTTTGCCTCCTAGAGGACCCGCGAACCGGGCTGTCGCTCGAGGCCGAGGTGATCGGCCTGTCGGGTGATGGTGTATTGCTGACACCGATCGGGGACTTGGTGGGCCTATCCAGCCGCGCAGAGGTCGTGGCCACTGGCCGAATGCGTGAGGTGCCCGTCGGCGGCGATTTGCTCGGTCGCGTGATCGACAGTCGTTGCCGCCCATTGGACGGCAAAGGCGAAATCAAGACCGTCGAAACTCGGCCCCTGCATGGCAGAGCCCCCAATCCGATGACGAGGCGCATGATTGAGCGGCCATTCCCGCTTGGGGTCCGTGTCCTCGATGGTCTGCTGACGTGCGGCGAGGGCCAGCGGATCGGGATTTATGGCGAGCCAGGTGGTGGCAAGTCGACGCTGTTGTCACAGATCGTAAAGGGTGCCGCCGCTGACGTCGTCATAGTGGCGCTCATAGGCGAACGTGGACGGGAAGTTCGTGAATTCATCGAAAGGAATCTTGGTGAAGAGGGCCTTCTCCGTACGGTCGTCGTGGTTGAAACATCCGACCGCTCGGCGGTAGAGCGTGCGCAATGCGCTCCAATGGCGACTGCGCTCGCGGAATATTTCCGCGATCAAGGCCTACGCGTTGCTCTCATGCTGGATTCGCTGACGCGCTTCTGCCGCGCTATGC
The DNA here is from genome assembly GCF_037162615.1 of Mesorhizobium sp. ISC15. Taxonomy (NCBI): domain Bacteria; kingdom Pseudomonadati; phylum Pseudomonadota; class Alphaproteobacteria; order Hyphomicrobiales; family Phyllobacteriaceae; genus Mesorhizobium; species Mesorhizobium sp. ISC15. Next base: position 6,409,934 of record NZ_JAVSPX010000001.1, read on the forward strand.
GCGAAATAGGCCTTGCTGCGGGTGAGCCGCCGACGCGACGGGGCTTTCCTCCTTCCGTTTTTGGCATGCTGCCAGGCCTGCTCGAGCGCGCCGGCATGGGTGAGCGGGGCTCAATCACGGCCTTCTATACGGTGCTTGTAGAGGGTGATGGCACGGGTGATCCAATCGCCGAGGAATCGCGTGGTATTCTCGATGGCCATGTCATCCTCTCACGCGCTATTGCGGCGCGATCGCATTTCCCCGCTATTGATGTGCTGCAGAGTCGCAGCCGCGTCATGGATGCAGTCGTTTCGGGGACACATCGCAAGGCAGCATCCATTTTCCGCGAGCTCCTATCGCGCTATGCCGAGACCGAGTTCTTGATCAATGTTGGCGAATACAAGCCAGGTGGAGATCCCCTGACTGACCGGGCTGTCGCGTCAATCGACGAACTGAGGGAGTTTCTGCGCCAGAGCGAAGATGACGCGTCAGATTTCGAGGAGACGGTCGCATGGATGTCGCGTCTGACCGCGTAAACTGGATTCAGTCTTCGAGGTTACGGCTTCTGAAGGAAATGCAAGAGCGTCGTGCCCTTGGCGAGCTGTCCAAGAAGGAAGCCCAGCGCGATGTGGCCGCCTCAGCCGTACAAAATGCCTCTAGGGAGCTTGCAATGATACAGCAACATTGTTCAAGAAAAGAAGCAGCGCTCTATCAGCATCTGATGTCACTCGACAACTTGTCTAGCGCAGCGCTCGACCGTCACCGCCTTCACACTGAACAGCTTGCCGCTGAGATCAATTCCAGACGGCAGATGCTTGATGATACCCAAATCGCTCAAGAGGAGGCTGAGATGGCGGCGTCCAGGACGAGGGAGCTATGGGTCATATGTTCGGCGGCAAGGGACAAATGGCAACAAATCGAGGACGACGTGCGGCGCGCCGTCGAGACTCATTCGGAGGCCGCAGCCGAGATCGAGGCCGACGATGAGATACTGCTGAAATATGCGAGGGGGTCGCTTGCCTAAATGCCGCGCAACCGGATCCGACGGTCGCAAGAGGTCGTCCGAATGACACGACCGTGCAGTCTTTGATAGGCGCTGTGGTCACACCCGCCATGTTCGAACCAGTTCTGAAACTGTGCCACACGGTTGTCTCGTGGCTCAATGATACAGGAGCGCCGCGCACGCCGTTTCAAAGCCGGATCAACGAGGTGCCGCTATCGGTGCGAACGGCAGGGCTTGTCTGGCAGCAGGAACCTGCTGCCATTCCGATGCTTGACTGCGTCTGGAGAGTGGGAGCCGAAACGGTCATCTTGTCACTGTCGCGCCCGCTCGTAGAGGAGTTCATCACGACAGTGCAGAACGGCTTGGCCTTCCCTTCCGAGCCAACTGCTTCGCTAATTCTCGAACTCGCTCTGGAGCCGCTTGTCACTCGACTGGAGGAGACGACGCGTCTGAACGTGCAACTCGTGCGGGTATGCGAAGCCACGATGCTGGCTCCTCATCTTGAACTCGACATCATTTTCGGCGCGGTCAAGGGCAAGGGCCGTCTATTCCTGTTCACGCCACTTGACGGCTTAGTACCGCCTGCGTTTCGCGCGCTAGGCGAACTGCTTGCCCAGTTGCCGCGGCAGCTGGGCGGGCTGCCTCCAGAGCTCCCGCTCATTGTTGCAGGAGAGGTCGGCACGCTTCGCCTTCCTGCGGCGCTTCTTCGAAGCGCATGTGTCGGTGATGCATTGTTGCCCGATATTGCGCCGTTCGGCCGCGGCCAGATCACCCTAGCTGTCGGCCAGTTGTGCGCCGAGGCGGATCTTGACGGCGATGAATTAATCTTGCGGGGGCCTTTCCGCCCGCGACCGTGTCCTTTGGAGAGTGCGCATATGACACAACCCGGATCGCAACTGGAGCTTACTAAGGATCTCGACGATGTCGAGATCGTGCTTGTCTTTGAATGCGGCCGCTGGCCTATTTCTCTTGGGGAATTAAGAAGTGCCGGCGAAGGGCATATTTTTGAACTTGGATGGCCGATCGACGGCCCGGTCGACATAGTGGCCAATGGTCAGCGTATCGGGCGTGGCGACATTGTCCGCATCGGAGAAGAGCTGGGCATCAGGCTCCGTGGCGGGTTTGCATGCAATGAGTGAAGCTCAGCCGACAATCCTGGCGCTTCTTGCGGTTACCGCCGGACTCGGTCTGCTGGTTTTAGCAGTTGCCACGACAACGGCCTTTGTAAAGGTATCAATTGTTCTTTTCCTCGTCCGCAATGCGCTCGGGACCCAGACCATACCACCCAATGTGGTGCTGTACGCCGCGGCGATGATCCTCACTATGTTCGTTAGTGCGCCCGTTGCTGAGCAGACCTATGACCGCATGTCGGATCCCAAGCTCCACTATCAGACATTCGATGACTGGGTAAGCGCCGCTAAAGCCGGAAGTGAGCCCTTGCGCGAGCATCTCAAGAAATTCACAAATGAAGAGCAGCGGCGATTTTTCCTATCTTCGACAGAAAAGGTCTGGCCAGAGGAAATGCACGCTGCAGCCACGCCTGATGACTTTGCAATACTTGTACCATCTTTCTTGCTATCAGAATTGAAGCGCGGATTTGAGATAGGATTTCTACTTTATCTGCCTTTTATTGTTATAGATCTGATAGTGACAACTATCTTGATGGCAATGGGTATGTCGATGGTCTCACCAACTGTTATATCTGTCCCGTTCAAGATCTTTTTGTTTGTTGCCATTGATGGTTGGTCAAAATTGATGCATGGGCTTGTGCTGAGTTATACGTTACCGGGAGGCTGATCATCACTGAATCCAGCATCATTACTCTTATGAGCCAATCACTGGTGGTTTTCATGATCTGGATTCTACCGCCGCTCATTGCATCAGTGGTTGTCGGCCTCGTCATCGGCATCCTCCAGGCGGCGACGCAGATCCAGGATGAAAGCTTGCCGCTCACCGTGAAGCTTCTGGTCGTTGTCGCGGTGATTGGGCTGTTTGCTCCTGTGCTAAGCGCCCCGCTCATAGAGCTAGCCGATCAGATCTTCACCGAGTTTCCCGCAATGACACTTAGCTACTAGTCCGCCCCATGGACGCGCCATCGGCCGATATTCAAATTCTGATCCAGACGGCTCTCGAACTCGTCGTTGCGGCAGGTCTTGGGGCAGCCCGCGCGATGGGCATCATGCTGATCTTTCCCGTATTCACACGCTCGCAGATCAGTGGGCTGATCCGGGGCTGTTTGGCTGTTGGCTTCGCACTACCATGCCTGGCACACGTCAGCGGCGGATTGCCGGCGCTGGATCCTGATACGCGCCTGATCCAGCTAACCCTGCTCGGATTCAAGGAAGTTTTTGTCGGTGTACTCCTTGGCACTTTTCTTGGCATTCCGCTTTGGGGCCTTCAGGCTGCCGGGGAGCTTATCGACAACCAACGCGGCATCAGCAGCCCGACCGCTTCGGCCGATCCCGCGACGAACAGTCAGGCTTCCGCGATGGGCGTTTTTCTGGGGATCACTGCGATTGCCATATTCGTCGGATCAGGAGGCCTGGAAACTTTGATCAGTGTCCTGTACCGCAGCTACTTGATTTGGCCGGTGTATCAGTTTCACCCGACACTGAGCGGGCCAGGAGCAATGGAGTTGTTGGGGCTTCTCGACAGCATAATGCGCACGGCATTATTGGTATCGGGGCCTGTCGTGTTCTTCCTGATACTGATTGATATATCGATGATGCTGCTGCGTCGCTTTGCCCCGCAATTTAAGGCGAGCCAACTGTCTCCGGCAATCAAGAACATTGTCTTTCCAGTTCTCATGGTCACCTACGCTGCCTATCTGGTGGAGAGCATGAAACTGGAGGTCACACGTGCCAACGGCGTGCTGGAGTGGTTCGACAAATTGCTGCCATGAGCGACACAAGTGAAGAGAAGACACACGCCGCCAGCCCGAAGAAGTTAAGTGAAGCGCGCAAAAAAGGACAGCTGCCACGTAGCTCCGATTTCGTCCGCGCGGTCGGGACTTGCGCTGGGCTCGGCTACCTTTGGCTAAGAGGCAGCGTGATCGAGGACAAATGCCGGGAAGCGCTCCTATTAGCCACCAAGTTGCAGAGCCTACCTTTCGATACCGCGGTGCCGCAGGCATTGGTTGTGCTCGTCCAACTCACCGTCGCGGCTGTTGGCCCGCTGCTTGGAACCCTCGTCGCCGCGGTGATTTTGGCCAGCCTGCTAGCCAATGGTGGATTTGTCTTCTCTCTGGAGCCGATGAAGCTCAGCTTTAAGAAAATTGACCCCTTTGAAGGGCTGAAGCGCTTGGGGTCTGCTCGTTCCATGGTCGAAGTCTGCAAGACCATGTTCAAGGTATTGGTTCTCAGCGCAACCTTTTCCATTGTCCTTCTCGGGATGTGGAAGACAATGGTCCCTCTGCCGATCTGCGGCATGGGCTGTGTTGGCCTCATCTTTATGGAGACAAAATTGCTGATGGGAATTGGCGCCGGCGCACTGCTGGTCGGCGGACTGATCGATCTCCTGCTCCAGCGCGCGTTGTATCTGCGCGAAATGCGCATGACCAATACCGAAGTGACGCGCGAGTCGAAGGATCAGCAAGGAGCGCCAGAGTTGAAAGGTGAACAGCGTCGCATCCGCGAGGAGGCGGCCGACGAGCCTGCGCTTGGCGTGCATCGCGCCACGCTGGTCTTAACAGGAAGGGCGGTCCTGATCGGTCTGCGTTACGTTCGCGGTGAAACCGGGGTGCCGTTCTTAGTTTGCCGTGCCGAAGGTGAGCGCGTTTCACATGTGTTGAGTGAGGCGCGGGCACTACGCCTGACGATCGTCCATGACCATGTCTTAGCGCGTCAGCTGATAGGCACTACAAAACTCGGCCACGCGGTTCCTATGCAATATTTCCAGCCTGTCGCGAAAGCATTCTTTGCCGCAGGCTTGGCCTAGTCATTTAAGTCCACGACTGCCCAGTTCAAAACTGACCTGGCTCCATGCTAGCGGCAAATGTCGGCTGGCCATCCGTGCCCCAGTGTCTCTGTCAGGCCAACCGCGCAACCGCGGGCCTGGGGCAATCACTCCCCTCGGATCTGCCACCCAGCAACTACGGCAAGTCCTCCGGGCATGACCTTGCAGCCTCTGCTGGCCGGTGCGTGGCGCAGTCCGAGGTTTTGAGGCCGGCAGTGCGGATTTGATTGGTGCACCCGTTGGAATGCCCTCGTCAGCTAGTCGTCAACTAAGCGCCCTATGTTGAACAGCCGTGCTAACTTGAGCTCGGTTGCGAAACATAGGAGTACGAATCGTCATGTATGGTCGAATTGGTGGCTCATCCGATAGTTACCGCGCGCATAATGCCGGCGAGCAATCGGATGCAGGAAGCGAAGGGTTCGCGGACACATTTGCCCGAATGCACTTATCCGGATCGGAAGGTAGCGGCGCCTCATCATCGGCGGCTCCCCAAGCATACTCCCTCAATTCCCGACCTCCTGTGGTGGAGATCAACAGGACTTCCTTCAGGAGACAGGTGAGGCAATTTCATGGTGATGAAATCACGCACATCGCCGACAATCCTCAAGAGTATTCGGAGTTCGTATCGTCACGAGCCAGGCGCACCGCGGACGTTGCTCAGCAATATGGCATCCGTCGAGATACGGAGCACGCGCGATATTTCAGTTACCAATTGGGAGACCGGAGTGCCGGACTGCTGAGAATGGAAGGCGGATTCAGCATGAACGAGTTCGAATCGGAAAGTTGGCGGGAACAATTTCCTGGTCGAACTGAGGTCACTTCCATAGTGGATCTTCAAGTCGCCCATCCGCTCGTCGAAAATGCGGGCGATATTCTGCTGGAGCATCAACTTCGGATAGACGGCGACCGACCGTTGCTGAATTGGCGTGCGGCTAATCCGGAAGCACAAGCGCGCGCGCAGACGATGGGGTTTGTTGAAGTGGATCATGGCGACCTGGTGCTTGACCCTACGCAGCATCCCGACAAATGGACGAAGAACAGTGCCGGTGAGTGGCAGCGTGCAGGCAAACCTCCACTCTATCTCCACAAAACCGAGGACAGCGACAGCAGCGATAGCGGGTCCGACGACGATTTCATGTGATTTGTCGACCCGCCGCCGAGCCTTGCAACTGGTGACGGTTGCAAGGCTGTTGGCAGTGAATGCTAATTGTCCGGCGACAGCCCCGCCTTAGCGCCAGCGCCGCCGAGCAATCCAGCCCATTCTCCCAGACAATAAACTGCGGATGCGCATCGTGGGTGCTTGCGAGCGGATTGTATTCGGGCCGGAACTCCGCCTCTTGGATACGAGCTCTCCCGAATCCAATTTTCTCCACCACACCGTTGGGTCGTTGCGATGCGCCGATCCCGATCGGATCGGCTATGCCTGCTCCGCGCTCGCAGGAAGACCTTCCGCCTCGATCTTGGCGGCGCGATCTCGGCGATAAGTTGGATGGGAGGCAAGATACGCCGCCACGTCAACAGCAGGTAACGCGACATCGCAAATCGGCCCTGACGGTAGCCGATCGACTCCAATCGCCGGACCGCAACTCGCGCAGCGGCATTCGCGGTTTGGCCAGGAGAAATGCTCGCTGACTCACAGCGTGGCCGGCCGCATTCTGCCCTAGACCCCAAAGTACGTGCCCTGTCATGCAGCCTGCGCCGACGGGAGCTCGGCACGCGAATGGCGTGGTTGGCGGCCAAGCCCCGAGGTCAACAAGGACTTACAGAAAGCGGGGGTGAGTTTGCCGCGATGAATTATGACCTTCTCGCGACCGGACCTAGCATCGGCTTCCTCTCGCTCTCGATTGTAGCCGCGCTGTTCGTTGGATTTAACGTGGCAAGCGGTGAATTCGGAATCAGCCAGCCCTTCCAAGTTTCTGGCCATGACGGGGCGACTCGTGTGGATGTGCACCCACATCGGGCTCGGCATCGCACCATTGACCAGCATCTTGGGCTGCAGCTTCATCTCAAACAGCTTTCCTGGCTCGCCACGCAGCGCGACCGGTGCCTCCGGCGGCATCAATTCGTCGGCATTGCACAAATGTTCCAGGTATTTTTGCGCCGGAAATGCGTAGGTCTTCATGCAATCAGTCGTAATGCCGGCTTTTCCTTCATTCAATGCGTTGGCCTGTCCCAGCACCATGTTCAGCAACCCTTTGAGCTGGTCTGTGCGTTCGTGCACTTTGGGTAGCTGGGTGGAGGTGAGTAGCAGGCGTACATTACGCCCCTGCAACCCGGCGAGACAGGTTTGCATCTCAATGGCCTGGGCTCGCAGGTACTGGGCCACATCGTCCACGACCTTACCGGCCTCCTCAGGCTTCATCTGGCGCACTTGGGAGACGACGCTTTGCTGACCGGCCAGATCGAACTGCAAAAGTTCGTCCAATCGTTTGAGCCGCTCCGTCAATACCTCCATTGACAACGCGGCGCCCCCGATTGTCGAGCCTGCCCCCGACGAACTCGCAGCCACCTCTTGCGCTCTCACCTGTGTACTCGCAACTTGATCCGAGCGCGCGAGAACCTTGGCTGCTGGCACTGTGCCGGCGTTCGCAGCGACTGGTGTTGATGGCTGCCCGGCGGCAGAAGTCCCGGCGCGAGCTGCCGACTTATGCTTTGACTTCCCTTTCCTTCGCGCTGTAGTGCCTTCTGACACTGCAGCCGTACCAGCAGTGTCAGCCGGTATCGCAGCGCCTGCCCTGGCCGGCATCGCAGCGCCCGCCTGGGCCTGTGGCGCCATGATGGCTGACGGCGGAGACTGCAGGTTCAACAAGTGCATGGCATCGTGCGCAGTGATCCATGCATCGTCCACGATCCGTTCGAACAGTTTCAATGGGAGGCCGGCATCTGGGTAGGTATGGCTTAGCTTGGTATGCACCTCGTGCAACGCCAATCCAAAATCCGAAAGCCGCTCCATGATTTTTTCTACAACCGCGCAATCATGAGCGTTGAGTGCTTTGCCATCATCCATTATGCCCTTCGCCAAAGAGAGGGCGCGAAGAGCTTCTTGACCGGCGCTTGCCATCAGCTGCACCACTCCATTTCGACCGACGAGGAGTTCCTTCAAATCTGGCTCGAACCTGCTCGCCCGCAGTTCAATCTTGGCCCGCGCAAGACCGATCCGCTCACGGACCAGCCAGATCCTGACACTCAGTACCGAGCCGGCACGCAGCCGCAGTGCGCACCGCTCGGCTTCCCGCATCACGGGCGTTCCACTGGATAGGCTAGCGGTGGCAGCGCAGGCTGATCGCTGCCGTTCGGAGCGCCATGCCTTTTTTTCCCACCACTTAATTGCCGCCGTATGGTGGTTCTCCACATTTAAAATCAACAGCTCCTGCCGGTCCGCCTGGGAGTAGGAGTAGAGTTTATCGACCATACCTGCCGCTATCTTGGTCTTTTGGTCCAATTTCGTGATCGTCGACAGGCCAAGTGTGTCTACTTCATTCGCGGCGTCGCACACGATCTGGCAACATCTACGCACCTTGTCGTCTGGCATAATTGTCTGCGCCTCAGCCGCAGGCAGGCTAGCGCGGTAGTCCAGAATTGCTGAGGCTGCATCGACGACCCGACTGATCAGCTCCACCCCCTCCTCGGGGACATCGGTTTTCCTGGCCGCAGCCTCGCAATCAGTCAGTTGTTGAACAAGACTGTTCATTCTGAGCTGTGTCGGACTGATATCTTCATTTGACGATGAGCTGGTGCCTTCCACCTGCGCGGTTGATAGTTGGCTACCGACCGGCGCCATTGCTTCACCCTCAGACATGGAGGGAGAACCGCGCCGCCTTGCGGCTGCGCCACGTGGCGCTACGGTTCCGCGTGGTGGCGCAGCGGCTCCACGTGGCGGTGCGTTCAGGATTTGATCTTCGCCAATCGAGGCGCCTGGCAGACTTTCGCGGGCATCGCCTGGACCGCGCGCAACGGGAACGGAGGAGGGCCTCCTATCGGCGTCCCTAGAGCGCATCTGCTCCACGACGGAATCGAATGACTGTCCACCTTCTCCCCCGGCAAGACTTGATTGCGAAAGGGAACTGCTCGCCCGCCCCGCGCGGCTGGCTCCAGTTTCAGCCTGCGATTTCCGTGGTCGGCCAATGCCCTTCATATTGCGTCTCCGTATTAGGCGAGAATGTGCTGCTATTGTGCTGGCGGCCGACGAGACCAGCGGCATCTTTCGGTTAACGTCACGGTCAGCCAGACCCGCGACGGCGTAATGTTCCCGCCAAAGTGCTTCTCAGTAGCAGGCCAAGATTGGCCCGAGCTCACAGGACTTTCGCAACGTTGCCATTGGTCCTGAGATTATCAGCGCTTCAGTCCGTCGATTTCCAGGAACAGCGAATGAAATCAGACCAACTCGGCTAGCTCCCCTTCCTAGACACGTGCCTGAAGATTTTATTGATGCGTCACTCCTCTCGTTCGCCATCGAAAAAAGTCACACATTTGCTTCAGAGAAGCGTGCGCGTTGTTATCGCGCGGGAACTATTTCGATCTATAGTTATAAAAAGTGTCGAGACGGGACCTTTGGATCCGAAGGTCAGGCACGGCCGGCCTAGATAGACCGCTTGGCTGACGATTAGCTGACGATGGGAGTCCTCACGAACAGGGCAAGAAAATCCGACCGCTTCAAGCTTTCGATATGGTGAGAAGAGGATCCGCACCGGCCTCCCAAAGCCGGCAGACCATCCCATGTTCGTACGGTCGCCGACCTTCTCGAAGCCAATGAGCTCACCGCGCCGGGCCGTGATGTGCAGGCGAGAGAATGGTGATGCAAAGACCGAGTTCCTGCTCGTTGCGTGCGCCCGTGGAGCCAGCAAGAATACGGTCATTGCGGTCATGCAGCACGTGGACCGTGTCTCCTGTTCGACACCACAGCATCGAGGATGCAAACGAGCTGCTGCGGCTGCCATTCGGTCGCGGCATGCGTGGACGGCGGGATTGGCCGAACAGCCGAGATCGTGGTCGACTGTTCGATGCGAGAGCAACATCCTGCAGAGCATACGTTTTTGCGCTGGCCGGTTTTTGTCAAAAGCCGTCAGGTTCTCGAAAGCTCCCGCCCTTAGCTTGATCGAGGTTAACCTTTAACACGTCGCCGCCAATGGCAAATGCCGGAGTACCTGATGATAGCAGCAATTGGGAGTGGAGTTGGCAACCTCGGGACTTCCTTGATCCGAAAGGGCCATGGGGATTCGAAATCCGAGCATTCTGGTGATGGCAAGCCGGCTGGTGGCAATGATGGCAAGCCAGCTGGTGGGAATGATGGCAAGCCAGCTGGCGGGAACGATCGGGCGGATAACCGGACCGTTTCAAATGATCAACTTCAAGACAACTCACAGTCTGCAGCACAAAGTGAAGCCTTCCAAAGTATCCTGCGATCGTTCGCGTTCCAATTCGCGAACGATGCGATGGCTGAGGCCGATGAAGCTTTGGATGACACAGAAGATGCCTGACGCGGGAAAATCCGGCGTGAGGTCATACAGGCCGTTATTGACGGCACAACTCCAACAGAAAAAGGAATGATCATGGCTGCAGTTGATAATAATAAAAAATCAGGCAATACCAATACCAGTAGCGCCGGCAATACCGATAAAACTAACAGTGGCACTCCCGGCAATACAAGCGGAGCTGATGCTACTGCTTTTCAGGCGCAAGTGCAGGAACTAACCAATGTTAGCTTGGAGGCGACGAAAAGGAGTGTCCAGTTGCGCACTCTAACGACCAATCTCCAGACCATCAAGAAGGCCGCCGACGAACGCGTTTCGTAATGTCGGAAGCGGCTTTTAGACTGCCCCTAGCGCGTCTCCTTATTGACGCGACGTAGTCCCGAAATGAGCCGCATGGCAATTGCCGTGCGGCTTCTATCCTGTTTGAGAGATGCTCTGTGGATGACGCCGTTTCCCTCCGTTTCGAAGTGCTTTCGGGGCTCTATTGCGGACTGACCGGCAAGACGGATCTTCAAACGTGTTTAATCGGCAGCGGCTTCGATGCCGATTTGGTCTTTGTCGAGCAAGGACTGGCACCGCATCATCTTCGTGTAACTCTTCTTGGCAAGTCGATCGAACTCGAGGCGCTTGCACCCGGACTCAGTATCGAGGGCAACCGGAATATCGCCGCAGGCCAGTCCGTTGTTGTGCCCCTTCCTGTCGTCCTGCTCGTAGGCGAGATGTCCATTGCTTTGTCCGTGCAGGATGCAGAGCCGCCTGGTTCGACCGGCATACCGCGCCTACCGATCGGTGTGCTCGCCATGGTCATAATCAGCTCACTCGGGATCGGCGCGCTTTCAGGCACGATCTCCTATCTTGGCAATGCAAGTGGATCGAGCCCCAATTCACTTCGGGCTGAAGTCGCGTCCAGAACGATCAGTCACCGCGCTGACAATGAACTTACGGAGGCAGCGGCCCAAGAGCTGCAGGAGGAAGTCGATCGAGCGGGTCTTCTCGACGTCAAGATTGGGTCGGCAAAGGGTGTTGTGACCGCCGAAGGCACCGTCACGTCTGAATCGGTCATCAGCTGGCAGAAGCTTCAGCAATCGTTCGATCGTCGCACCAAGGGTGCTCTAACACTGGTGAACGGAGTGCTCATCAAAGAGGAGAAGGCGCCATCCGCAATCGCGGTCGAAGCTGTGTGGCATGGGGTCCAACCATATATTGTCATCGACAGCGAGAAGTATTTTGTCGGCGCCATTTTGGCTGATGGATGGGTGGTCGATCGTATTGAGGACAGCCGTGTGCTGCTGAGCAGGAATGGCCGCATTGCTGCTCTCCCATATTGAAAGCTCGCAGGCCCCATCAAGCAGCACTCTATGGCCAGCCAAACATCCTGTCGCGCTCGGTGCTGACAAGCTGGCTGCGTTGGAAACATTTGCTGCCCAGCCATTTCGCGCCTGTCTGTGGCTCTCATGCAGGGTCACGCGCTGGCCAAGGCCGAGGCGCCTTCGGAGTTCGAAAGCTACGTTTCAGGGCGTAACAGCAGAGTAAGTCTCAACCGATTGCAAAGGTGTCTCGATGGCCAACGTCCTGCGTGACTTCATCAAGCGTGCGCCGGCCAGCCCGGATTTAATGGTCGCGTTGATGCTGCTTCTGGCTGTCGCGATGATGGTCATGCCTATTCCGGTCGTGGTGGTCGACGCACTGATAGGATTCAATATGGGGTTGGCCATACTGCTGATGATGGTTGCCCTGTATGTCAGTACTCCACTTGATTTTTCCTCTTTGCCCGGCGTTATTTTGATTTCCACTGTATTCCGTCTCGCGCTCACGGTCGCAACGACGCGACTGATCCTGGCCGAGGGGGAGGCCGGCAGCATTATTCATACCTTTGGCGATTTCGTCATCTCAGGCAATATCGTGGTGGGTTTCGTCATATTTCTGGTCGTCACCATGGTGCAATTCATGGTCCTCGCGAAGGGTGCCGAACGGGTGGCAGAAGTGGCGGCGCGTTTCACGCTGGATGCTCTGCCGGGCAAGCAAATGGCGGTCGACGCAGAGCTACGCAACGGCCACATCGATGCCAACGAATCCCGCCGGCGGCGCGCCGAATTGGAGAAGGAAAGCCAACTCTATGGCGCGATGGACGGCGCGATGAAATTTGTGAAGGGCGATTCCATCGCCGGGCTGGTGGTTATCTGCATCAACATGCTGGGTGGAATTTCGATCGGCCTGCTCTCCAAGGGCATGTCCTTCGGCGAGGTACTGCATCACTATACTCTGCTGACGATAGGCGATGCATTGATATCGCAGATTCCGGCCCTTCTGCTCTCCATTACTGCGGCGACCATCGTCACCCGTGTGACTGGGACGGCGAGGATCAACCTCGGTACCGAAATGGTCAGTCAGCTCACGGCCAGCACTCGAGCCTTGCGACTGGCGGCCGGCGTCCTGGTTGTGATGGGGTTCGTTCCTGGGTTTCCCCTCCCCGTCTTTCTGATGCTGGCCGCAGTGTTCGCTGCGGTAAGCATTGTCAAGGCTGATGTGCTGGGCGCCGGCACTGCCGATGCGAAAGATGGAACTGCAGCGGAGCCTAAGCAAGCCGCGCCTGCGAAGGAATTCCCGATCGCATTTTTTCTGGCGCCAAATCTTATGCAGGCGATCGATCAAGCCGAATTGCAAAAACATATTGGGCGCGTCTCGCTCCTGGTCACAGCCGATCTGGGCATTATCGTCCCCCGCATCCCTGTCTTGGTTGACGAGCAGCTGCCTGCATCGCAATTCCGGATAGATGTCGAGGGCGTGCCAGTCGAACAGGACGCGATAGATCCAAGCCAGATGACGCTCCGAGCCGATGTAGCGCACGTCGACTCGAGCGGTATCCCCCTTAGACGTGAGCCGAAAACGGACAGACTCCCGGTGGAACATACCCCTGCACAGGCCCTTACGGGCGCCGGCACGGAGCATCGGGCTCCCGGCGAACTCCTCGCCTTGCGCGTCCATGCAGCGTTGACCCGCTACGCACCGCGATTGGTGGGCATCCAAGAGACGCGACATTTCCTGGGCCGAATGGAGCAGGAATATTCTGAGCTTGTGAAAGAGGTGCTGCGCACGACGCCGATTCCTCGGATTGCCGATGTTCTGCGCCGCCTCCTGGAGGAAGGTATACCAATCCGCCACACCCGTCTCGTCTTGGAGGCATTGGCCGAATGGAGCGAGCGTGAGCAAAACGTTGCCCTGCTGACGGAATATGTCCGTTCTGGTTTGAAGCGACAGATCTGCCACCGCTATGCCAACACCGAGGGCATCGTGTCCGCCCTGGTCGTCGAACGCGAGAGCGAGGATGTGTTGCGTGGCGCGGTTCGAGATTCGGATGCAGGCCCCTATCTCGCACTGGAGGATCGGCAAAGCGAGGCGATGCTATCACAGATACGTCAGGTCGTTTCGAACACAGAACCGGGTCAAACCCGCCCTATTCTGTTGACGTCAATGGATGTCCGACGTTTCGTCCGCGGCTTTCTGACGCGAAACGGGATCGATCTCGCCGTGCTGTCTTATCAAGACCTCGCCTCCGACTTTACAATTCGCCCCGCAGGATCCGTCAAACTCCCGCACGGATCGAACAGCGGATTGTTAGAGTAGTTCCACCTTTCCTAACTGAACGCCACGCGCCTCCCTGATAACCGAGAGATAATATGAAATTTGTTAGTAATACAGTTTCTCCATCGCCTATGTTTCTGCGCCGGAACTCACTTCTTTTTGCCGTACTCGCCATTCTGCCTTTGGGCGGTTGCGCCAGCTGGCAAAAGCCCGCTCTTTCCGTGCAGGAGACATCTTCCCCAGAGTTGCTCAGCGCCGATCAAATCGATCCCGCTATGCGGGAACGCATTTTGCGCGAAGTTGGTCAGGATGTTCAAGAGCGGGCTTTGCGGGATGAGGTGAAGCAGCACCCGGACAATGTCGATGCGGCGATACGGCTTACAAAAGCCTTGGTGGCCCAGAAGCGCCCGCACGAAGCAGTTGAGGTGCTCGACAGCGTCTTGGTTGCAGCCCCAGCAAACGTACGTGCATTGAATGCGAAGGGCGTGATCTTGGACATTGAGGGGCGGCATGACGCGGCACAGGCCCTGTATCGGCGAGCTCTCGAAACCGAGCCAGGGAATCAGATGGTGCAGCATAACTTCAATCTGTCGCTTGCCTTAACGGCAAGTCCGAATAGCCAAGGTTAGCACGATCGCAATAGGTGGGCACAGCGCATGTGCAGCCTATTCCCCGGCTCGAAGACGCGCTCGGCTCCCATCATAGATGGCCTCTGAAAAGAGCCATATCTACGCAAAGCTGTTGCTCCAGATCTAGCCGGCAGAGATCGGCAGGAGAGCCGGATGACATCACTCTCGGCCACCCGCAAGGCCATCCGCCTCGCTTCTTTGCCAGAGCGCCTTCGTGGTTGCCCGCGAGATACGCTCTCCCTTGCCCGTCACCGTCTCGCAATGCGGCGAGCCACCTGGCTTAAAGGGGTCGACCGAGCGCGCGATGCAGTAGCATGAATACGTAACGCAGCGACAGACCGCGCGCGGTGCCGATGATCAACTGGCGCTCTTGCGAGACGAAATGATTTTCGCAGCCACAGCCGGATCGTGTTGCGCTTGTGCTGGCCGTCCCTGCCATTAGAGCACGGTGATAGTAGCTGGATCTATTCTGGAGGCATCAATGGTGTGGATGCCCTCGATCCAAACAATCGACTGTTGAATTCGTCCGCGTGACGAAATTAGCTGCGGCAATCCGACTTCCGAAGCCTACAGGCGCAAAACCAACAGCGTGAGCGCTGCGGACCCGGAGGCAGGCTGCAAAGTGCAATCACCAGCGCTGATACGCGGCAAGTGACGAATGTATCGCTCGGGCGACTCCCGTGTTGTGCACGGTTGCCCGCGAGGTGATGTGTAGCAGCTTGGCGCCCGCATGGCAGTCAAGCTTTAGCGTTCACGAAAGCAGAAATGATTTGAGACCAAGCAAAAGACCGGTTTTTTTAGGCTGTATCGCTATATTCGAGCGGCGCCTCGGCCGAAACCGTTTTGAGCGCCCTGTCGAAGGCCACCAGTATAATTCTTCGCTGAATTCGTCTCGCGCCAAGGTTCGCGTCACCGCCGAGAGCGTGGCCATCGCCAAGTCGGGGTGGCGCCCGACCATCAAGGGTTCCGCGAGCGTTGATCGCTCAAGCAGCCACCTCAATGAGAGGAATGATGACGCGCGTTTGACTTCCGGCAAGTATGGAGTCGAGATCAATCAGACGCTGTTAGACGGTTTTCAGGCGAAGAACAGCGTCGCCGCAGCCAAATCGCAAGTCAAGGCTTCTGTCGAAAGCCTGCGCAACACCGAAAGTAACATCCTGTTCAACGCAGCCCAAGCCTATATGGATGTCGTTCGCGATCCGCTGCCCTCGCACAGGTTCTGATGAGCGCTGCGACTTATCGCCAAATCATCTGCGATGAGCCGGGCAAACTCAGGCCCGCTGCGGTCTTAGCGAAACTGACGGGATGCGTCCCCGAGACTTCAATGGTGGAGGAGCAGCGCACCCGTCGATCCATTTGCTTTCAGCAGCAACCGCCACTATGTAGCGACACTTCGCCCGACTGTGTTTCAAGCTGCCCGGAGAAGTTTATGACAGAAGAAGCCCACAACACCGACATCCTCATCGAGCTCACTGCCGATGTTGTGTCAGCCTACGTCTCCAACAACCCCGTCCCGGCGGGGGAGCTTCCTGCCCTGATCGCCCAAGTGCACGGGGCTCTAAAAGGCACAGCCGGGCTCATACCGGCAGAAGAGCCCGTGCCCGTGAAAAAACCTGCTGTCCCGATCAAAAAGTCGATCGAACCGGACTACATCATTAGCCTTGAAGACGGCAAGAAATTCAAATCGCTAAAGCGCCATCTGGCGACGCACTATGGTCTGACCCCCGACGAATATCGCGCCAAATGGGGTCTGCCGTCGGATTATCCCATGGTCGCGCCGAATTACGCCGCTACGCGCTCCGCCTTGGCCAAGACCATGGGACTCGGCCGCAAACCGAAAGAGCCGGAAGCCCCGGCGCCGGCGCCGGCGAAACGGACCCGCAAGAAGGTCGCAGCCTAAATCCGTATCAACAGTCGTCCGGGAGCGCAGCAGCCGTAGGCCAATCTGCGCGGAATCAAAGGGCGGGGACGAGCCCCGCCTTTCCCGTCTAAGGGCCTCATTCCCAGAGGAATTCGCGACGGCTCCAGCAATTGCTGCCGCGGCAGTACCGGGTTGCATGCTGCGGCCGGGGCTTCGAGCCGGTCAGTTCGTCCGGAGTGTGTCGCATCCTTCCCGAGTCTTGCCCGGACGCATTACAAATTCAGCCAGCCTTGCTGATGCCCATCAAAACCTGGGATCAAACAGCTATCCAGCATTTCCGTTGCGGCGCTGGAAAGCGTTGCACGCGACGTCGCCAATGAACCGGGACTGACGCTGGACGACTGGTGCCCGCGCCTCGGCCTTCCTCGCCCGCTCGGCGAGGCCGTGGAAAAGCGCTGGGGTTTTGCCTCGGACAAGGCAAGACATATTCGGGAGGGACAGCAACTCGGCGATGACGAGGCAGAGCTGGTTGTCAGCGTCGCCTGCGCTGTTTCGATCTTCCTGGTCCATCGCACGCAGCAGGTGCGCTGAACGCTCGCCAAATCCTATTCCCAGCAGCGGGAACAGCGACAAAGGCTATTGATTTCGACGCCTGGTCGAGACACGACCGCCGACTTAAACGATCCCCCAAGCACGATAACGCCCCCTGCCGCCACTTCCTGTAAGCGGAACGCCGCAGTTCGGTTCCCGCCATCGCGGACGAGCGAAGTCGCTACATTGGTGTCGGCAGTGAATGGGACGCTGATATACGCTCTGCCATCCGGTTGAGCTATTGCATGCACGCCACACACCCGGACGAGGGCGAACGCAGTCCGGCCCAGCACCAACATGTCGTCATGGGTTTCCCACGCGCCGCGTCGGTTCCACAGCAGGCGCATTTGCGATACGAGTTCCCCGATCGCGGCTACGAAGATAGGATCGGCGGCCTGCAATTCGGCGGCAACGTCACATTCTTCGTCCGAAGTGCCATCGAGATGGCCGAACAGGTATGACGCTATCCGTAGCGGCTCCAGAGCCGCTCCGCCCACTTCCTGCAAAACGCGCTCGACATCTCTATGGGTCCGGTATGAACGGATGGCCTCGCGGGCATGCGTACGCGCATCGTTCAGGCGGGAAGTCAGGTTCTCTCGGAAGCGCTGTTCCTCGTTCCGCGCGAGACGCGCCGAGATGCGACAAACGGCGTATTCACACCAGAAGCTTCGGCGAATTGGCGCTCGAGGAGGCGGACGTACCCCGCAGGCGTCTGGTCGAGCAGGATGCCAGGAAATTGTCGTTCCCGGGCGGCATTCTCTTCCACATGCGCGCATTCATGCGCGACAATGCGAGGGCTACCCGGAAGTCCTCCATATTGCGCTCGTCCGCCGCCGCGGCTCGACTCGTCGGGGTAGAACGCTAATGGCAGCACAACGAAGGCGCTGGGGCGGGGACTTGAGCACGCTGCTGCGCATTAGGCGTATGATTTCGCGACCCGTGGAAAATGAACCGAAGCGGCCCGAGCCGACCGCGACAAAATATGCAACGCTCAACTGCTTCGACAAGAAATTCGGCACAGTTCGACAGCCCGCAGACACCTCCACGATCAAGGAGGTTGATTATGCCTGTTTATTTGGGTTGGCCACACGAGCAGGAATTCCCACTACCTTTGCCCCGGCGGGAACATCTCGCGTGACCACGCTGCCAGCGCCCACGACCGCATTATCGCCAATCGTGACGCCAGGCAGAATGATTGCTCCACCGCCGATCCAGACACGGCTGCCAATGCGGACAGGACGCCCGACCTGCAGGCCGGCCTGCCGCTGCTCGGGATCATGTGGATGATCGGCGGTATAAATCTGCACGGCAGGCCCAATTGCCGTTCCTTGCCCGATCGTGACCTCTACCACGTCAAGAATAACGCAGTTGAAGTTGATGTAGGCATTGGCGCCAATGCGGATATTGAATCCGTAGTCGCAAAAAAAGGGCGGACGGATGACCGTTCCGCGCCCAACCTCTCCTAGCCGCTCGGACAAAAGCTCATGCCAATGCCCCGGGGTCTGGCCTAGCGTATCATTGTACCGTTTGATCCAAGCCCCGGTGGCCAACAGGTCAGCTTGGATCTCCGGATCCGCCGCATTGTAAAACTCGCCTGCGAGCATCTTTTCTTTTTGGCTGCGCATATAGTCTCCCGTCAGGTCGTGTTCCGTGCAGTGATGCAGGAACGCACATCAAACTGCCTCGGCCACTTTGTAACTCGGTTTGCCGGCGCGCGGTCACGAAACGGGGCGATAGTCTCGTCGCGACCAGTGCGACGTTGGAGATATCGCAGATCAACCGGTCGCAGGCGCCATTACCTGACCAAGTCGGCAACTGTCCAGCGGTCGAACTCACTTTCCTGCCCATCTCAGATTGGCGCGCGATATCGAGCGGTAAGCGACCGGCGTATGTAGCGACCAGTTCCCGCCCTGCGGACATCCAACTCTCGCTCGGCGGTTTGTTTCAGAGACGCTTGATCTTGACGCCGTATTTCCTCAGCACGTAGCCAATCTGGCGCGGAGTCAAACCAAGCAGGCGCGCCGCCTTTGCCTGCACCCAGCCACACTTTTCCATTGCTGCAATGACCGTATCGGCATCGGACACCCTCCGACCATTCAAGTGGGCTGCCGCGACAGGCCCTACCGGCGCTTGCCCGCTGCCGACGGGCGGGACGGCAACGGCGGCCAAAGCCTCGGTCGATGGCGTCGGCTCCGGCTGTTGCGCGATCTTACACGGTCCGTCCTTCCACAGCGCCTTAGCGAAGCATTGACCGACGCAACAGGCAAGGTGAGTTCTGAGGATTGATGGACCCGTCGCCAGAACCGCTGTCCGGTGAACGCAGTTTTCGAGCTCTCGGATGTTGCCTGGAAAATCGCAGTTCATTAGCGCCTCAATCGCTTCGGGAGTGAAGGTCAGCCTGCGATCATTCTCAGCATTGAAATTTTTGAGAAACTCAGCGGCCAAGAGCGGAATATCACCTCGTCTTTCGCGCAATGCCGGCACGCGCAAAGGGACGACGTTGATGCGATAATAGAGGTCCTCCCGGAACTCATTGGATCGAACCGCCTTTTCCAAGTCCCTGTTCGTTGCGGTGATCACGCGAACATCGACTTTAATGGTGTGGTTGCTCCCGAGACGCTCAAACTCCTGCTCCTGCAGGACACGCAGTAGCTTAGCCTGGAACGAGGCCGATATTTCGCCAATCTCGTCCAGAAACAATGTGCCTTTATCGGCAGCCTCAAAGCGCCCCTTGCGTGAATTGAATGCGCTGGTGAAGGCACCCTTCTCATGACCGAACAATTCAGATTCCAGAAGCGTCTCGGTGAGCGCCGCGCAATTGACCTTGATGAAGGGCTGCTTGGCACGGGGCGAGAGCTCGTGAATGGCCTTGGCAACCAGCTCCTTCCCGGTTCCGGATTCACCTCGCACCAGGACCGTAGTCTTCGCCTTCGCCACCTTGCCGATCTCCTCACGCAGCTTGCGCAGCGCCGGACTGTCGCCAATCATCTCCTTGATAACTTTCTTACGCTCCATTTGGCAGCCCGTCCCACTCCGCCATCCGCCGACAGAACTTCACGGAACGGTGAGCTACGTTGCATTTCATCATTGTCACCCTCCGATCTCGCGCCTTCGTTGCCTCGAAGCTTTCCGGCGCGCGGACGCCCTCGGCAAATGGCAATGGCGCCTGAGCCATCGTTGCCTATCACCAGGACGAGCGCCTTCTTCTCCTCGTCGGGCGCCCGCAATATGCGGGCTTGTTTGCGCAGGCCTTTACTCGACCGGCCGCCGTTCTGTCCGGCTTCTGCCGCACCGCAACCTGCAAACCCATCGTTGACGCAAGAGAGGGAGGGTAGTCAATCGAGCTCTCCTTGCATTTGTGCGAGGAAAATTGTCAGCTTGATAGAGTTCTATCAAAACGGGAGAAACGCCCCGCCCACAATTTGGCTGTACCTGCGGCGTTCAGCGTACGTGACGACATGTGCGGACTTGCCCCAATTGCCATCCGAGTTGTGCGGAAACAGTAGCCGCTGCGCTGCTCGCTTCAACAGCATGATGCCGCTGCCAGTAGAGGCGGCGGCTCGTCGAGCGAGGCTGCTTCTGCCCATGCAAGATTCCAGAGCATTGATAAAATCGTTTGTTTCAATGAAAGGCATCCACACTTTGGATAGTTGACCACGCGTTTCAAAGGTCGTGAACTAACATCTCCTCGTTAAACTCGACGCGCTCCCGACAGAGCGCAACCTCATGGGCGCGGCATGCAGGATCAACCGAGCCCAGCCGGTCATGAGTGCGGCCAGCGCTCGGCTGCTCGATTATTTGCGCGACGAGCTCGAGACCATGGCCGCGGACGTATTCAAAATTAACGCTGCATCCGAAAGCTCTTGCCCTCCAGTTCGCGACGCTCTCCTGCCCATCCAGTGCTCGTTTATTTCGTCGGATAGTTGACCCGGCTCTGCCCAATCGCCGCTTCAGGATCATTCTTTCCGATTTCGTCACGCTCGTATTTCTGCCGCGTCCTACACCGGTTGGGCCTGAACAAACTGAGCGCCTTGGAACCCGAACCCGTGCGTCGTGACCGGGAGCATCCGGGCGAACTCATCCGCTCGGGGGCATCGCAGGACGTCATGCCGGATGAGCGCAAGACGAGTGCCGGTGCCTTCGTGGAGGCCGCCGTAGCCCCCTTATGCCAAGCTGGGCACCCGGGTCGAGCGCGTAATGACCGACAATTGCTTCTGCTACAGTCAAACGCTTTCCGGGCCACCTGCAAAGTCTTCACCCGGCCGTAAACGCCCAAGCCAACGACAAGGCTAGGCGCTTCGTTCAGACAGGCTTGCGCCAGTGGGCTTAGGCCGAGCCTACAACAGCTCTCAAGAACGCTGCCGAACTGCTGCATTGGCTTCGCCGATAGAATTGGCACAGGCCTCACGGCAGCCTGCACACTACCGTACGATTGCTCGCTTCGGCAGATCACGCCGTTGACATGTCGGACCTACGTCATCCATCGTAAACTTTTTGCGACAAAAGATTGCAAGAAGGTTATATTGTTAAAGTCGTTTGTTTCAGTTAAAGGCATCCATCCGATGGATGGCTGATGACATGCGTTTCAAAGGGCTTGATCTAAATCTCCTCGTTGTGCTCGACGCACTGCTGACGGAGCGTAATCTCTCGGCGGCGGCACGCAGGATCAACCTGAGTCAGCCCGCCATGAGTGCGGCCGTCGCCAGACTGCGCGATTATTTCCGCGATGAACTATTTACGATAAGAGGCCGCGAACGTTTTCTAACCCCGCGTGCGGCAGCATTTGCCCCTGCAGTTCGCGACGCTCTCCAGCACATCCAGTGCTCGATTATTTCTTCGGATCCGTTTAACCCAGCTCGATCCGATCGCCTCTTCAGGATCATTCTTTCCGATTTCGTCACGCTCGTGTTTTTCGAAAAGCTTGTGGAGCGTATTTCACGGGAAGCCCCCGCCGTCAGCTTCGAACTGCTGCCTGTCGACGATAGCCCCGATGAGCTTCTCCGGCGCGGTGACGTCGATTTTCTAATTCTACCGGATATGTTCACGTCGAGTGTGCATTCAAGCGTTGCGCTGTTTGACGAGAAGCTCGTGTGCGTAGGCTGTCCGACAAACAAGCAGCTGCCACAGCAGCTTACATTCGAAAGATACATGTCGATGAGGCACGTCGCGGTCAGGTTCGGGCGTACGATGAAGCCGTCTATCGAGGAATGGTTTTTGCTTGAGCATGGCCTTAAGAGACGTGTCGAGGTCGCCGTGCAGGGCTTCAGCATGATCCCACCTATGGTGTCCGGCACAGCTCGTATAGCGACCATGCCCTTGCGGCTGGTCAGGCATTTCGAAAAAACGTTCCCCCTGCGGGTCATCGAACTTCCGCTGCCATTTCCCACATTCACCGAGACCCTCCAATGGCCGGCCCTCCACAATAGCGATCCGGCAAGCATCTGGATGCGGGAGATAATGATGCAGGAGGCATCTCGGATGGCTGCCCCGCTGTGAACCCACGGAAAATTCAGGCGCACCTATATTCACTACTCCTGTCACCATCTACTCTGACGACAATAGCCCTCGCTGGATAAAGTCGATGCTGGCGGCAAGTGCGCCTGCGAGATCGTCCAGAGAATGGACTTCCTCGACCAGCTCGAACGAGAAAGGTCCCGCGTAGCCGCCATCCAGCAGCGCCTGAATCTGGCTGCCATTGTCGGAACCTCCAAGAAAGCGATCGGGGTAAATCCAGAAGGTCGGGTCATTTACGCTTGAAATGTGCACCAGGCCAGTAAGCTCGCAGAACAGGCATGTCTCCCCGGCCAGGGTGTGGTGGAACGTGTCGTGCACGAGGCGAAAGACGGACTGGCCATCAACCGCGGCAACGGCCTCGGCCGCTTCCTTCTTTGATCGAAGCGAGCAGGTTCGGAAACCCAGCGGCTCGATGAGACCGATCAGACCCCGCGACTGGAGGATTGGCTTGATCTCGTTTAGAGCGAAACGAAGATTGTCCTGGCGCTCGCCATTGGCGGGCCACGAGCTGCGGTTGGCCGGCACCAGCACGAGCGTCTCCGCCCCGCACGCCGTCGCATAATCGGCGAGGTTGCTTGCCTCGGCCTGACGCGTTGGAGTCCAGTCGTCGAAGCGCTGCAAGGCGTTGACAGAGATGATCGTGACGCCCGCTTCGGTAGCGGCAAACCGGACGTCCGCAGCCGGAATGCCGCGTGCGACAGGATTGCTGAAATGAGGGTAACGGATTTGGACGTCGGTCAGGCCTTGGTCACGGGCAAGCGCGAAAAGCGCACTGACGTCAAGGCGGGGCGCCGCCATGTGATCGAATTCAAAGCGGGGCGATACCTGGCGCATTGCTTGACTTTCCTTCCATGAAGCGCGGCCGCCATATCGGCATCCGGCTTCTTTCAAGACGGAACCACGCCGGTTCACAGATCGGACAGAGACCGCCTAGTCAATCGAGCTTTCCTTTCATCGGTGAAAGAAACTGGGCGCTCATGATAGAAATCCATCAAGCTCAAACATTTTCTGGAAGATAGATGTCGAACGGCAGAAATGTCTGCCCCGAGCTCTCCGCGACGCCGGCTTTGATGGCCCGCTCCATTGCCATTATCAGCTCCTGGCAAAGTCGGCGCATTGGCGTGCCGACCGCCATCGTCAAGATGTCATCCGCAAGCGCCCCACGTGACTGCGGCGTGATTTCACTCACGATCGCGACGAGATCCTGACCGCTCCCCTCTTCTCGGAGCGCGGAAATTGCCCCCTCTATCCCCCCGCCGGCCATATAGAAGCCGACGAGCTCTGGTTCCCGGTGCATAAGATCCAGCAATTTTTCGTAAGTGAGCTGCCGTTTATCAAGGTTCACGAGCGTATCAAGCACCTCGAATGTTGGCGCGTTCTCACGAATATACGAACGAAAGGCGATTTCCCGGAGCGCATGGGCCTGGAAACGGTGGCTTCCGACAAACACCGCCACCTTGCCGGGCCGTTTTGCGGCCTTGGAAAACACCCAAGCGGCAGTCCGTCCGACCTTGCGGTTGTTGAGGCCGATATAGCCCTCGCGCACGCCGTCGGCGAAGTCAGACAGCAGCGAAAAAACCGGGATACCTTTCGCTTTGAGCTCCTCGACTGATGCTGTGATCTTCGGGTGATCGGCCGCCACCATGGCGATCGCCTGGCAGCGGCTTCCAAGGTCCTTAAGAAGCGGGAGCAGGTCACGCGGCAAATGTGACTGCGCGAACTCGATGACCGGAAGGCCGTGAAAGGATTGGGCCAAACTGACCGACGCTTCGATCTCGCGAGCGAAATCTTGGTAAAAATGGTGGGCAGGTTTTCTCAAGATGAAGCCCAGCTTGTAGTGCGGCAGGTGCTGCTGCAAGCGCTGTTTGATGAGGCCGGCAGCATGATAGCCGATCGCGTGCGCGGCCGCATGGACCCGCCGGGCAGTCTCCTCCCGCACCGGAAGGCGTACGTTCAGAACCCGATCGACTGTTGCCACGCTGACTCCGGCTTCGCGGGCTAGATCGGCAATTGTGACGCGCTTGCCCCTGGCGATTCTGATCGGCCGGTTCTCCGTCATCCGGTGCGCCCCGGCGACGGCTTGGGGCGGCAAGGTGAAGTAATTCCCACACCCCGCGCTCGACAGCGGATTCGACGAACAGCGCTCCAAGTGCAACCAGATGCGTATCCGTGAACCGTTCGTTTGCTTAGGTCGTCCATATTGTTTGTATTACTCACCGCGTTAGTGCTTCTATTTCCCGCTGAGCACTCTTTGGAGCCTGGCGATTCGATTGTTGTGGCCAAACCCCTCGATACAGGTGGCGCTGCTGCAACCTTGGTCGGCGGGGTGGCCAGTTTGAAATCGCGGAAAGCCCTAACCGCGGAAGGCGGCTTCCATCCGCGACTGGTCCAATTCGCCTTCCCAGCGGGCGACAACGAGCGATGCCACCGCGTTGCCGACTAAATTCGTCAGCGCGCGGCATTCCGACATGAAGCGGTCCACGCCGAGTATTAGAGCCATTCCAGCAACGGGAACACTCGGTACGACAGAGAGCGTAGCGGCCAAAGTGATGAAGCCAGCGCCGGTGACGCCTGCCGCACCCTTCGAGGAAAGCATCGCAATCAGTAGCAGGAGGATCTGGTCGCCAATTGACAAATCAGTGTTCGTCGCCTGGGCGATGAAGAGGGCCGCGAGCGTCATGTAGATATTGGTACCGTCCAGATTGAATGAATATCCAGTCGGGATGACGAGACCCACGACCGAACGCGTGGCGCCGGCCTTCTCCATCTTCTCCATGAGCGAGGGCAGCGCGGCCTCCGAGGAGGACGTTGCCAGGACAAGCAGCAGCTCGTCCTTGATATAGCGGACCAGGGAAAAGATCGAGAAGCCGTTGTAGCGGCAGACCGCGCCGAGAACCCCGAACACGAAGAGGAAGGCGGTCAGATAGAAGGTTCCGACCAGCATCGCGAGATTAGCCACCGAACCGATTCCATATTTGCCGATCGTGAAGGCCATTGCGCCGAAGGCGCCGATCGGTGCGGCCCTCATCAGGATGCCGACGAGCTTGAAAATGGGGGCGGTAAGCGCCTGGAGAAAGGAAACGACCGGTTTCCCCGTCTCTCCGGCCATCGCCAGAGCGATGCCGAACAGGACCGAGAAGAACAGGACTTGCAGGATGTCGCCGTCCGCGAAGGCACCGGGAATGGTTGACGGGATGATGTTCATCAGGAAACCGGTCACGGACTGCTCGTGGGCCTTGGCCACAAAGCCCTTCACGGCCTGGAGATCGAGCGAAGCCGGATCGATGTTGAGGCCAGCGCCAGGGTGAACGACATTTGCGACGATAAGTCCGACGACAAGTGCGAGCGTTGAGAAGGTGACGAAATAGATCATCGCCTTGCCGGCAACGCGGCCGACCTTGTGAAGATCGTTCGCGGCGATGCCGGTCGCAATGGTCAGGAAGACGACAGGTGCGATGATCATCTTCACGACCTTGATGAAAGCATCGCCGAGCGGCTTCAGGCTCTCGCCGGTCTCCGGATAGAAATAGCCAATTGCAGCCCCCAGGGCGATGCCGGCAAGCACCTGTACGTAGGCGTGGGCAAAAAGGGGCTTGCGAGGCGCTGCGTTCGCGCGGCGGATTTTTGGAACCAACACCGTTTCTCTCCCAGACCGGCTCGGGGGTCTCCCTTCCCAGCTTCTCCCGTCGCGGCGCTCCGGTCGGGCGCTGCTGTCATCTCGGCGCAAGCGCCGTGCCAACTGGGAGACCTGTCCCAGCCAGCGAGGTTGGTGCGGGTTTCGCACTGGCTGCCTTCTACCGTTGGCGGAATCTCGCAGCCAAGGCTCGCCAATGGGCGGGTACTGACAAAGTGCTTCGGTAGTAGAGGAGAATTGACTAGGCTGCCTTGCGACATCCCCTTTGATTTTTGCTGCAGATCGGCTGCCCGCCGATATCTCTGGCGCCTTGGTGCGCCCCTGGTTTTGTCGTCTTTGCGACAGAATGCGTAGCATACCCTACACAACCATCAGAGCACGCGGGACACGCGATTAAGTGGACGAGCGCCTGGAATTTCCGAGGTCAAAAAATCTTGAATAAGGTCCGCGTGCGAAGTGAATCCGCAACTCATCAAAATTCTGCACCGTTTGGTCCAGCGGGCGCGTTTCCTGGCGCTGCAGGATGGCGTGATCTGATGGCGGACGCGCTGGAACGCCTAGGAAATCCCAAACCGTTCCCAAGCATCGGGCGGGTTCGTGAAGAAGGCTCTCGTATTCCACTACAAGCAGGTTGCTCAACGTGAAGGAGTGCGCGACGCGAGTGTGAAAATCGTCGGCGGCTTTGAAGTAAGCCTCGCAGTCAGCGATTGACAATCTGACGCTCGGCGGCCGAGCGGCATCCGAACTGAACTTTAGCCATTGACCGCTTTGCCTCGCCTGCACAAAGGATCGGAGCGATTCCAACATGTTTCTGCGAATTACGAGGATGACCTTGAGTGCTGGCCAACGAGCCAGTTCAGCAAAAAATGCCGGACGTTCGTGAAACTGAGGTTCATTGATCTTGCAGCCAAGGTGCGTCACATTCTTGACGTCCCGCATGGGGCAGCGCAAATAGGCAAGCTCGAGAAGCTCGCGATCGGTGCGTAGCAGGCGATCCTTGCCGGGCCAATTGGGATCGTATTCGTTGAGCAACTCACCGTTACTCAGTACGGTCGGATGCTCGTTTATCAATTCTTCTAAATAGTGCGTGCCGGTTCTTGGCATAGCAAGAATCACAAAAGGCTCAGGCGTTGGTACGTTGTGGGTCATTGCATATGTTTCCAATTAAAATAATGGCGCGACGGTTTAGGGGACGCCCAGCACAAGAAGCCTGGCTGCTATATCTTGAGACGCGACGGATAGATCCGCGCTCCACGCCACTGGACCGCAGCTCGAGGTTTGGTCGCGAAGATGGGCGGCGCCTCAGCTTCGGTGTTGCTGTACCACTCACGATTCCTAGGCCAAGCACGCTTGCCTCCAGGCCGCCGTGGCCAGTTCGCGATGCAGCATTGCGGACCTCCTTCTCGTGCTGGTCGTAAGTAGCGTCAACGCATCAGGCGTCGACGAAACAGTCCAGCCGACAGGAAAAACGGCAATACCGCGTATATGCAAAGTGCGCCGATATGCAGCCCGACATTGTCGCCCACGCGGCCAAGCATCACCGGACGAATTAGGTCGATAGAATTCGCCAGCGGCGAGAAAGCCGCTACCTGCTGAAAGGCGCCTGGCAATTGGCTGACTGGAAAAACCGCGCCTGACAGGAACAGCATGGGTGTGATGACCAGCGTCTGATAGAATATAAAATAGTGGTAACTAGGCGCGAGCGCGATGACGACCATCGCCAGGCTCGCAAAGGCGAACCCGGTGAGAGCGATGACCGGCAGCACGTAGAGAACGGACGTCCACGCGGCATAGCTCAGCGTGGCGGCAACAACAGTAATTGCCGTACCGGCCAGAAAGGCCCTGGTGGCTGCCCACGCCAATTCACCGAGAATGATGTCGCCGAGGGTAAGTTGTGTATGCAGGATTGCTTCCCAAGTGCCCTGATCGCGCATGCGACCGAAAACCGCGTAAGTTGTTTCGAAGGTCGATGCGGTCATCGCGCTTGTCGCGACCATGCCGGCTGCCAAAAATGCAATGTAGGAGGCACCTTCAACGCGGCCTACCAAAAGTCCAAGGCCAGTGCCGAGCCCGAAAAGGTAAATCATAGGATCGGCAAGGGTACCGAGAATTGAAGCAAATGCGACCTTCTTCCATGCCATATGGTTGCGGCGCCATACCGCGATCCAGTTCCACGCGTTGGCGGGTAGAGCCGCTGTAAAACCTTCACCCATTGTTCACTTCTCCATCTCACGTCCGGTTAGCCGCAAGAAAACGTCCTCCAGACTAGGTGGTCGTTCCAGAAGACGCAGACCCGCGCGACCGCGAAGCTGGACACGCACCTGCTCCGGATCAGGCGCATAGCAAAAGAGCGTCTCGCCGCTTACCTCGATACGCTGAACGTACGGCCTGATCAGCGAAATCAGCTCCTGTGGATTGCCGCCGAAGATCTCGATCACGTTGCACCCAATGTACTCGTCGATCAGCGCATGAGGACTGCCCTCGGCGATCTTGCGTCCCCGCTCGAGAACACACAGCCGATCACAAAGCCGCTCAGCCTCTTCCATGAAATGGGTGGTCAAAATGATCGTTTTTCCGCTCGCCAGCAGGAAACGAAGTCGCTCCCAGATCAGATGGCGGGCATGCGGGTCGAGGCCGGTCGTGGGCTCATCCATCACAAGCAACTGGGGGTCGTTGATCAGAGCACGTGCCAGCGTCAGGCGCCGCTTCATCCCGCCGGATAGCAGGCCGACACGTGAATCCGCCTTGCTCTCAAGGCGAGCGAACTCGAGGAGCCGTGGGATGACGGCGTTGATCTCTCTTGTACTCATGCCGAAGTAGCGCCCGAACACCAACAGGTTCTCACGTACCGTAAATTCCAGGTCGAGATTGTCGAACTGCGGGACCACGCCTATGCCCTTGCGGGCCAAGCGGCTGCGTGCCGGCAAACCGAGGACTGTTATATCACCCGCGTCAGGCCGGGTCATACCGAGGAGCATACGCGCAATCGTGCTCTTGCCTGCGCCGTTCGGCCCCAGCAGACCGAAGCACTCTCCCGATGCAACGGTGAAGGACAGCCCGTCCACAACGAGCTTGTTTCCGAATAATTTGGTTACGCCGGTAAGGTCGATTGCTACATTGGACATGCGTTTATCTCAAGCGGAATGAGTCCGATTGGCCACCGGCAGCTTACTTACGAATTCTGGTTCAGAGCAGGCCACCGCCTTGAGATGGCACCTTTGGAAAGTCGCGGCCGGAGCGACGCGTGTATCGCTTCCGCCAAAGAATTAACGTCAAGATGCCACGTGTCGCTTCCAGATAGTTCCCGTTCTGACCATAGGTGTAACTCGACAAGCTTCACCACGTGTCGACTGACACAACTTACTCGGTCACTCGGCGCTGCAGGGCCGTCAGACTTCACCAGCCGTGAGCGAAAGATCTGCAGTATGAAGTGACTCCGCAATTCCAGAATCGTCCGCAGCATTTGCTCCGGCAAGCGGCATTGCGCTTGTGATTTCCTTTTTGTTCCTGTTGGGCAGGGGAACACTTTTACGCGACAGCCAATCGCTATTGCTCAATGTACACAAGGCGTAAGCCTTCAAGGGGATCAACAGGAATATCCTGATGAACGCGTGCATTGAATAGCCGATGAATCGAAGCTGCCGAGTCCGGAAAGATAGCACCGTAGATCTGATTGTGGTCATGGTGACAATAGCCAGCACCGTCCACCAATTTACTGTATGTAAAACTAGTAGCTCACCGAGCGCCGTTACTACCGCGATGCCGAGCAACAATGGGCCGAGATTCTCTCCCATCACATCCAACGTTAGATAGCGATCCAGGCCACGCAGTAGACCTCGCGCAAGCATCGTGTCCCGAAAAGTGCTCCGTGCCCAGCGGAGTTGTTGGCGCAAATAAGGTCCCAGCTTGTCCGGAACGACTGTCGCCGCGACGGCACCTGGAACGTACTCGGTTCGAAAGCCTGCTTTCAGCATGAGGATCGTAAGATGACGGTCTTCACCGAAGTCGCTTGGTTTCCCCCTGAACAGCTGCGTCTCGTATTGATCCAGCAGAGAAAGGAGACAAGACCGGCGGTACATTGCACATGGGCCGCAGCAGCACATGACCGCACCAAAGCGACCTTGCGCCGCGCGCTCCTCATTGCAAGCCAGCCAGTATTCCATATCGATCAACCGGGTCAACCAAGTGTCGCTGCGGTTGTATGCCGTCAGCTGGCCCATGGCCGCTCCGACCATGGGATCCCGCATTTTTACTGCAAGCTTCGTGATGACTTCGGACGCAAGTATCGTGTCAGAGTCGACGCTGAGCACGAAATCTCCAGATGAGCGGCGGATGGCGGCGATCTGCGCCTTGCGTTTGCCAACATTCTCGCGGAGCAGAATGAAATTGAACCTCGGGTCGCCCTCGTAGGCGTGGTGTACCGGGATGACGGCATTACGATTTCCAGAACCGTCGTCAACCACATAGACCTGAAATGTTCCGGCGTAATCTTGATTTGCAATGGAAGCTAAACACGCCGCGAGTGTGCGCGGGTCCTCATTGTAGCAGGGGATAATGACATCCACGCTCGGCCAACGGTCGGATCCGAACAAGCTTTCCGACGGCGGCGTAACATTTTCCGGTTGGGAGTAGACCGCTTGCATGCCTCTGTAAACAGTTGAGAGCACCGCATAAGACGAAACGGCAACAGTACTGGCTGTGGTGAGAAGGTCCATAGGATCTCTGTTTGTTCAGGGATGTTGAGGAAGTGATCGGATTACAAATCCGCGGCCGTGCAATTCTGGAATGAGGCGTGACAACGCTGTCACCGTCTGGTCGCGCAGACTGGCTTGATTGCCTGGTTGCAATTCGTCGGGAGCGCACCCGTCGTGCAACAGCACGATTGCGCCCGGCCGGATATCGGCGAGCACTCTGTCGACGATGGCGTCAACGCCGGGGCGAGACCAGTCGCGTGGATCAATGGACCAATGGACGGGCGCCAATGCCGCACCCGCTGATGCAGCGATTACTTCTTCGGTCCAGATGCCATACGGTGCACGAAAGTACCGAACCATGGCCTGCGGGCAAGCCATCCCGATGACTCTGTTTGCCTCAACTATCTGGCGGTCGACTTCGACGGGCCCGCATTTAGCCAGGTCCGGATGAGTCATTGTGTGGTTGGCTATACCGTGCCCGTCTGTAATAATTCGGCGAACGAGTTCCGGCTCATCGGCCGCGTAGGCCCCAACAACGAAGAAGGTCGCCGGCACCTGATGTTGCGCCAGCACATTGAGTATCTGCGGTGTGAAAAATGAATTGGGACCGTCGTCAAACGTCAGATAGACGCTGCGCTCTGCAATGCCATCGGCGTCACTCTGCCCTTGGCATATGTAGTCCAGAGGCTTCATAGTTCCGGACCGTTCCGGTCGATCAGGGTACCCGACGGCCACTCGTCCATCGAGCGTCCGATCGGCGAAACCAACACGAGTACGTCTTCCAGGCGTGTGGGCGGCAGGTCGGGATGCACGTCTGGACGGGTCGACCGTACGCGAACGCCCGACACAATGTTGGCGAGGCCGGCTCTGCAGAATCTTTCGACATGGTTTCGCAGCGCGTGCCGAACCGTGCCGAAAGCGAATGGAACACCCATTTGCTGGAGCACGGGGTACGCAACGCGCATTGAAAAACTGATTCCGAGTCCCTCAAGATTCGGACGAACCGCGTACAAGCCCAATTCAGCGACGACCAAATCGACCTCGCCAACCCTGATGAAGCGCCGCAGCATGCCGATGTGAGCCGCTACCCCTTGCGCGTCGTAGCCGATTGCGCGGAATTCCGGCCTCGCGCCGGCCCAACTGCGACCGCCTTCGAATGGCTCTGCGTTAAAGGCGCCAGTCCGTCCATAGGTCTTTCGGAAAAAGTCGGAGAGTTCGACATGGTCGGCCAGTTGCAACTCATTTTCCCAGCACAACTTCCACTCGACATTCGGGCGCATGGAAGACCTCACCTTGTAGCTGTCTGGTTG
Organism: Mesorhizobium sp. ISC15; assembly: GCF_037162615.1. Lineage (NCBI taxonomy): Bacteria > Pseudomonadati > Pseudomonadota > Alphaproteobacteria > Hyphomicrobiales > Phyllobacteriaceae > Mesorhizobium > Mesorhizobium sp. ISC15. Next base: position 6,442,156 of record NZ_JAVSPX010000001.1, read on the forward strand.
AGATAAATGTCCAAGCATAATTGGCGTCGTGCGAACGCGGCGTAACTTGTGCAGACCGCCGAAAGACCAAGCCGCAATGCAGATGCGACTGACTTTGTGCGCCCTGCACACCAGATGATGCTCCTCGGAGCCAACGCAACCATCGGAATTACCTTCTTTCCAACTTGAAGCGCTTCTATGGGACCTGCAGCAAAAACGGCAAAATCCTTTGTTTAGATGAAAGGTATCCACGCTTTGGATAGGTGCGCGAATGCGTTCCATATGACTTGTCAATTATCGTCATCACGCTCGAGGCACTTCAAACGAAGCGCAAAGCTCACGCCCGCGGCACGCAGGATCAACTTATCCCTGCCGGTAAGTGCGGTCGTTGCCGGGCCGCGCGATTATCTCCGTAAGAGCCGAGCGGAGCTCAGAAACGACGATTGATCAGCGTCTGATTCGCGGGTTCAGTATCTCTTTCGTGTATCCAGCTCTGGCTGTCCTTTGGTGGGAGTTGGTTTCGCCCAAGTTCTGGGCTTGGGGGCGTCGGCCCGTTTCGCCGCACAGGCTCCTTCGCACATCGTCGAGGCCGAGAAAGAGGGGGGCCACACAGCTCCCCCTGTACTTTCCACCACCCGACACCAGCGCTCACCCAGGGCGCAGGCCTTGCTTACCTCAACGGATAGCGCACTCGCGCCGCTTCACGATTAAAAGAATTCTACAAGCAGATGCCTGTTTGATGGTGAGACTTCCGCCGCCAATTCCGGCATCCCAGAGGCAGCCAATAGCGCTCACTTCACATAGTGGTCCGGCAAGCAGCTAGATACGACAGGTGACCTCAAATGAGGCGTGTTGCATGGCTTCTACACCTGCCTGAATGCCAGAACTGCGTTCGTGCCGCCCATGGCGAAGGCGTTGCTCATGGCGACGCGCACCTTGCGCTCGCGCGGCACATTGGGTGTGATGTCGAGGTCGCAAGCGGGATCTGGCTCGCGATAGTTGGCGGTCGGCGGCACGACGTCCTCTTGGATTGCCATCACGCAGGCGATCATTTCAAGCGCGCTCGCTGCGCCGAGGCAATGCGCGTGCGTGGACTTGGTGGAAGAGATGGACATCGAATAAGCGTGGTCTCCAAACACACGCTTGATCGCCGCCGTTTCAGTCTGATCATTGCTCTTGGTACCGGTGCCGTGCGCGTTGAGGTAGTCGACGTCCTCGGCATTTAGCCCGGCATCGGCAAGGCAGGCGCGCATCGCCGATGCTAGCCCCTCGACAGATGGCGCGGCAATGTGGAAGGCATCGGCGGAAAGGCCGACGCCGGCGATCTCGGCAAGGATTGTGGCACCGCGCGCCGTGGCATGCTCGTAGCTTTCCAGCACGGCCATGCCCGCACCCTCGCCCAGCACCAGGCCCTTCCTATCGGCGGAGAAGGGCCGGCAGGTATCGGATGAAAGCACGCGCATTGCTTCCCATGCTTTCAGCACTCCCCATGCAAACGGCGAGTCGCTGCCCCCGGAAACCATTACGTCGGCCCGGCCCAGCTTGATCTGATCCACCGCCGAGGCGATCGCATGGTTGGCCGAGGCACATGCGGAAGTCACCCCGAAGACCGGCCCGCGCAAGCCGAGGCTCAAGCTAAGATGGACGGAAGCGGCGCTGGGCATCACCTTTACTCCAGTGAAGAGTTCAGCACGGATTGCGCTACCCAAAAGCAGTGAGCGGTAAGTTTGTTCTGTTGCGTATGAACCGGTAAATCCGACGCCCACTGTCGCGCCGAAGCGATGGGCATTCCCTTCGTCGCAGGAAAGTCCGGCCTGCCGCATGGCTTCGCGCGCTGCAAGCACGGCGAGCAAGCTGAAGCGGTCCATGGAGATGAGATGCCCCCGGTTAATGTCGTGCTCGGGCAGCGCCTTGATCTCAGCGCCCGTCATGCCATCCAGGTCATGAAGCTCGGAATTGGCGATCGGGCCGATGGCGGAGCGGCCTTCGCGCATCTCTTTCCACATAGAGGTGGCGTCGGTGCCCAGTCCGCACAGGCCGCCCACTCCGGTGATGACGACGCGCCTGTCCATTCAAGCCTCCTTCGCAAGCAAGCCGCGGACGGCGTCCACGACGTCGCCGACATTCTTGAGATTCGACCAGGCATCGGCCGTGTTCATGTCGATCTTGATGCCGTAGGCCTGTTCCACATCCCAGAGAATGTCCGCCAAACCCAGCGAATCGAACCCGAGCGCGTCCAGTTCCGTGGCGATTGTTATCTCGCCGACGAATGACGCAGGCATTCCCTCACCGCTCTCCGACTCGGCGCGTTTCTTGATCAGGGCAATGACGTCCGTTGCGAATTGATCGGCCATTCTGTTTCCTATCTTTCTTCCAGCGTTTCGACTTCGACGCGGCTCAGTTCCTGAGGCGCGCCGCGTCGCGAAATAGCCACCACGCTTGTGCGACTGACAAAGCCCAATGCTCATAAAAGCCGGATCAGGTCCGGCCGGTGTGTGGCGTAGGCGCGGTATGCCGATGTGAGCCGCTACACCGTGTGCGTCGTAGCCGATTTCCGCGGGCTTCCGGCCCAACTGCGGCCGCCTTCGAATGGCTTTGCGTGACATGCTCGGTCAGTTGCAACTCACTTTCCCAGCACTCCACTGCCCGGTAAAGCGCATGAAAAACCTCCTTTCGGGCAGTTCTTAAGACGCTCGTCACGCCATGAGGAAGTGGGTCATCGGTGTGCGTCAGGTGCTTCTGCCCATGCAAGATTCCAGAGCATTGATGAAATCGTTTGTTTCGATGAAAGGCATCCACACTTTGGATAGTTGACCACGCGTTTCAAAGGTCGTGAACTAACATCTCTCGCTGAACTTGATGCGCTCCCGACAGAGCGCAACCTCATGGGCGCGGCATGCAGGACCAACCGAGCCTCCGGTCATGAGTGCGGCCTTGCCGGGTTGGGCGATAGGCAGCGTCATGCCCTTCCTGCTGGTCAAGCACTCCGAAAAAACATTTCCCCCATATATGCTAGATCTTCCGCTGCCTTTTCGCGTCACAGGCCGCCAAACGCCCGGCCGTTCACAACAGTGATCCGGCAAGTGTTTGGCTGCGCGAGACGATGCTGCAGGGAGTCGTCCTGCATGGCACTTCGCTGTGATGCGGCGGTGCCGTCTAACCGGCGCCTCGTGCTCGAACGCACCGAAGGGCCACCGCGATCAAAATCGATGATTCGAGGACCGTTGATCATCACCCCGCCGGCCTAGATCTTGTTTGCGGCAACGAGAGCGACACAGAGACTGCTGGTGAAGATGCCCGCCGGCCCGCTATGTTCCGGATGGCTGACCATCCCGGATGGACCCATCGAGGGTGTCAAAGGGCGAGCATGAGCACAGCGCGAACAGTTCACGGGCCCGTCCGACGGTGGCCGCAATGCAACTTCGCGCCAGCATGCGCTCAGCAGGATCGGCACCATCCTGCCAGGGGGCAATGCGAGTGGCTGGCTAAGCGGCTGCGACGCTGCCCGGCATCGATGGTGAGGACCTGGCGCCGCGCGAGGAGCAAGAGTAGACGGATAGTATGCGCGGGAGTTGCGATCGACCACCTTGCTTCTAAGGCAGACTGAAAGCGGCTCTTACCGGGCGGCTACGCTGTTTCAGAGACTGGGGCGTCGTGCACATCCAGCCGATACTCTATGTTGCGGATTGCGAACCCATGGCATTGCCGCAGTTACTGGCATCATGTTAACGCGTCCGACGGCGACATTGGCGAACACGGTTTTGTGGCCGCAGTTGACAAAGCGCATAAGTTCTAGATGCTGCGTGCTAGAATAGATGTTTGAAATCGCAGGGAGTTTCTGATGGCCGACCTTAAGGAAACTGAGGCAACCCAGGCAGCAGGCGAGGTGCCCGTGAAGGAACAGACACCTGACATAAAGGCGCCGAAGACGCGGAAGCGGACCGCGCAGCGCGCAGGTGCTATACGAACCAGAGCCGCCAGCTCGGCTCTCCAGGCGTCTTCATCTAAAGCGATCGTTTCGCCTACAGTCCGGGCAGCGCGGAGAAATTACTCTGAGAAAGAGCGTGCCCAGAAGCTCGGCGAGATCGAGAAGCAGATCGGACGGGGAGATAGTATCAAGGCAGCCGTTCAGAACGCTGGAATATCGGAACAGACGTACTATCACTGGAAAAGGGCTGCTGGTCAGACAACACAGAGCGATGAGCTCAAGGATCTTGTGAAGCTTGAAGAAGAGAACGCCCGTCTGAAGAAGCTCCTCGCTGACCGGCTCCGGAAAGAAAACGCCGAGCTCAGGAAAAAGCTCGGGCTTGCTTGAGCCCTTTGCCGCCATAGGCAGAAGGCCAGAGGGCCGACTGACCTGAGCTCCAAGGTGACCTTCCTTTCTTCCTTTTTGGCACAGCGAACAGCGACTTCGCGCCCCAGCAGCCGATACTGGCGCAACGAGCTGTTTCGACCTGAGACCGGGCAGCCGGCAACTGAAGACGTTCTTGACGAACGCGCCCAGCCGCTCCCGCTTAATGGCCGGTGGTCGGCCCAATTATGTGTACGAGACTGGCAAGTCTCCCGCGTAGCACCGGGTTTCCATCGCACGGAGCGATTGACGAGCGAGGCACCTTTGCAACGCCGCGCCCGTGATCGAAGCCCGCGTCGGTTTCGAGCTCGCGCTGAGAGGTGGAAGGCAAAGGTAGAGGTTGAGGACGACAATCGTCATTGACGTGCTCAGGGCGATGGCTAGATCGCCTCCGCGCGGGTGAAGATTGCCCGCCTTGCCAAGATGAGGAAATAGGCGCGTGGCTACAGGCACGGTAAAGTGGTTCAATGGGACAAAAGGCTTTGGGTTCATCCAACCCGACTCCGGCGGTGCGGACGTTTTCGTTCATATTTCTGCCGTTGAACGTGCCGGGTTGAGGGCCCTCGCTGATGGCCAAAAGGTCAGCTATGAGGTCGAACAGGACCGGCGCACCGGAAAATCGTCTGCCGGCAATCTCAAGGCGATCTAAGTTGCTGTGGATCGGCGCCACCTACCTGAAGGTGCGCCGCGGCGGCCGCATCGGTCGCCGTCATCATCGCTGTCGGCGTCAACGCGGACGGCCGGCGCGGTGCTGGAAATGGAGGTCGGCACGTCTGAGGCCGAGCCGATCTGGACGGAGTTCTTGCGCAAGCTGACCCGCCGCGGCCTGTGCGGCGTCAAGCTCGTCGTCTCCGATGCCCATGAAGGCATCAAAGCGGCCGTCACCAAGGTGCTGTGCGCGACATGGCAGAGGTGCCGCGTGGGGCTGTTGAGAAAGCCGGTTTTTCAACATTTGTTCCGAGACAACGCTGGTCTTGGTGTCAGAACTGCCGAACGCCCTCGTCAGGTCTCGTCAGGTCTCGTCAACGAGGTTCAGAGGGTGCATCAACAGCAACAATCCCAGGAATCGGTCAAACAAAGCGGCAGCTAGCCGCTTCAGGTTCACCGCCGCTGCGGTGAGATAGGCTTGGATCTTCATATTGGCGAGACTCCGGCGGATCGCTCGGGCCAGTCCGTGCCAGTTCTTCGCCTCGCCATGGAAGCCCTCCGAGCGCCACCGGTGGCGTTGGTAGAGACATTGATCCTCCTCTGACCATCGCTCTCGACGCCGGCGCGCTCTCAACAGCGCGGGATAATCGTCACCCACAACAACCGCTTTGTTGACGCGCCCCTTGGAAAGACACAGGGAGGCAAGGTCGCAACCGGCGCACTCACTGGAGCGCGAATAGAAGAAGCGGCCGTGCTTCACCGGCCTAGTCGGACGTAGGATCTTTCCCCGCGGACACTTCAATATGTCGTGCTTGGCATCGTAGCGGAAGCGGCGAAGCGGGACCGGGCTACGGATCGGCTCTGCCTTGGCCGGAATCAACGCATCAATGCCGCGACGCTCGAGCGCCCGAACACTTTCGCGTAGGCATAGCCGGCATCGGCAGTGACGGTGCTAACAGATAACCCGGTCGACACCATGGCGGCTTCGATCCGTTCGACGATCATCTGTCCCTCGTTGATCTCCCCCGTGGTCACGGCAACATCGAGAACTACCCCGCGCAGATCATCGACGATGGTATGCTGTTTGTAGGCGGGCTCAAGACGGCGGTTGCGGGCGTTTGTCGCCATGCTCGCATCGGGATCCGTGATGCAGACTTTTTTGAACTTTCCTGTCTTGCGGCTTTTTCTGATCGCTGCCTCCTCATCTGCATTCGCCGCGCTCACCGCCTCAAGGTGGCGCAGCGCCAAGCTATCCCAGCTGACGTCGGCGCGGATTAGCGAAGCATCGACATGAATGACTTTGCCCTTGGCGATTTTGGCGTCGATACAGGCTTGTACAGTGCTCTCAAAGATCCGGTGGAACCGTTCTTCACCCCAGCGCCGGCGGATTCTCGTCAACGAAGAATGATCGGGCAATGCCTCATGGAGGCCGTAGCCGACAAACCACCGGATCGCGATGTTGACCTGCGCCTCCCGCATCAGCCGGCGATCATGCACAATTCCAAGCAGGAAACCCGCGAGCATCAGGCGTACAGCCACCTCGGGATCGATGCCGGGGCGGCCATTGTCGGTGCAGTAGAGGTTCGCCACCTCGTCGCGCAGCCAGGACAGATCCAGCACACGATCGACCCGCGCGAGAATATGATCATCAGGGAGAAGCTGTCGCAGCGAGCCAGTCATGAATAGCTCAAGCTGATCGCGCTCCTTCCGTCCCAGCATCGCGAACCCCTCCAGAGAATCAACGATTTCACAATTGAATCAGCAGGAGGAGACTTCTTCAACAGCCCCCGCGTCCACTTCATGAGGAACGTGCTGGCCCATGCCGGCAAGAGCGGGCGCCGCGTCGTCTCCGCTCTTCGCCACCGCCTTCGTCCAGGAAACGCCCGAGGCCGCAAGCACGCAATGGCGCGCCGTCGCCGACCAGATCCGGCCGAAGGTACCGAAGCTGGCGACAATCATGGACGACGCCGAGCCCGACGTGCTTGCCTACATGACTTTCCCCAAGGAGCACGGCGCCAAGCTGCACTCGACGGATGACATCGACAAGCGTGATTTCGCTTGTTCGATTCCTTTGCGTTTCTTTGTTCGGCTTCAGGTGAGCTGTTCTTCGCCGCGGTCTACAGGATTTCCCGTGCGAGCGTGTCGAGACGCAGTCAAGGCTGGCCGGTGCGATGGCGCCACGGCCGGCTGCAAGGTTTCCAGGCCACGCCTTGACGGCGTCGAGCACGGCGCCAGTCTAGAGCGGACCGAGGCGTCGGTCGTGCCCGCACATTCCTTATGCTATATTTGTCCCGGCACGGACGACCACGTGGCAAAGAGTGGTGCGAGAGGATGAGAGTGCCCGCCACGCAGCCGTTATAGTCGTTCCTCTTTTGTGGCGTCCGTGCGCCGCTTCGACCCGCGTGGCCGCCAATGCCGAACCATCAGCTCGCAGGCACGCTCGGCATTTTCGGCCGCGGCTTTCTCGCTGTTTCGCAACTCCTTCACGTTGTAGGCGTAAGCCGAACCGCGGCGACCGACACCGCGCTCGCCCGGTGCGCCAGCCTTCGCCAAGGCCGTGGAGATGATGTCTCGCTGCTCGCAGGACGCGCTCTCTGCTGCCCGAATGCAGTCACAATACATCGATCGGTTTGTGCCACACCAGGCCAATACCCGCATTTTCGATGCCGTCGGGCGCTACATTGGTATCGCCGACGGTGCTGTCGTCAAGACAATCGCCGAATACGGCAACTCTTCCGCCGCGACGATCCCGCTCTCATTGTCGCTCGCCCATCGGGCGCAGGCGTTTCGGCCCGGCGAAAAGATTCTCCTTTCGGCGGCGGGTGCCGGTCTCAGCGGAGGCGCCATCGTCATTGGAATTTAGCCGTACGACGGCCATGAACAGGATTGGTCACGAATGACATTAGCAAAACCGGCCCAATGCGAAAAATCAGTCGCCGGCAAGCCCCATGGGTGCTGGTTCGGTGACGCGAGAGCGATGACCTTGCCGGCGATTATTTTCGAGCAGGAAGATCGGCATGGCTACCTTGCTGGGGCGCGAGGAACTGGTCGGCCGATCTAGCGGAGCGGAGGTGGCCGAGCTCATGCACGGCTTCTCCATTGCGATGTTGTCATCCTAAATCGAGAAGTCTGCCCCTACCAATCAATTGATCAACATCGTAACGGCGGTAGTGGCAGCCGTGAATTGAATAACCGGCCCCTCGAAGGCAAGCGATCGTCATGCAGTCCGAAGCAAACGCTCATCTGCCCATCTCAGCGACGCTCGCTCCATTTCGAAACCAAGTGTTTCGCTCGATCTGGACGGCCACCCAAATACCCAGCCTCGGGTGGCTCGTGCAAACGGTTGCTATCAGCTGGCTGATGGCCACCATTTCAGCGTCCGATCTGATGGTTGCACTCGTCCAGGCCGCATCCACATTGCCGGTATTCTTCCTCTCAGTTTTCGCCGGAGCCATTGCCGACAACTTCAGCCGCCGGTGGGTGATGTTTGCGGGACACTGCCTGATAGCATCGGCGTCGACGACGCTGATGATTTCTGTGGGTCTGGGATTTGTCAGTCCTTGGCTGATTCTCGGGTTAGGTTTCCTGGCCGGCTGCGGCTTTGCCTTGAATGATCCGGCCTGGCACGCTTCGGTCGGCGATATCCTTCACAAACGCGACATTCCGGCCGCAGTGACGCTTATGTCCGTCGGATACAACATTGTGCGCAGCGTTGGTCCGGCCTTGGGGGGCGTGATCCTGGCCGTCTTTGGGCCGCTGGCCGCTTTCGCCTTGGCTGCGGTGAGTGATCTGGCGCCTATAAGCGCGATATGGCGCACCAAATGGGAGGTCCGCTCTTCGCCTCTCCCTCGTGAGAGAATGACGACGGCAATTCATGACGGAGTGCGCTTTACGGCGATGTCTTTGGAGATCAGGGCAGCGACCGCCCGAGCAGCTCTTTTCGGATTGGCAAGCATCTCCATTCTGGCGTTGCTCCCTCTCGTCGTCCGGGATCAGTTGAAGAGTGGGCCAATTGTCTACGGTATCTTATTGGCCGGCTTCGGCATGGGTGCTTTCATCGCGGGCATGGGCAACGGCTTCTTGAGGAAGGTCACGTCTCAAAACAGGCTGGTGGCCTTCGCCTCTGTGGCTTGTGCAGTCTGTTGCCTCTCCCTTACCCTGACATCGTCGGTTCCTGTGGCGGCCATTTCGCTGGCGCTCGGCGGAGCGGGTTGGCTTATCACCTGGACGGGCATTGACGTGTCGGTGCAGTTGGCAAGCCCAAGGTGGGTCGTCGGCCGCACGCTCTCCATTTACTACGCCTTGAGCGCAGGCGGTATGGCTGCTGGCAGCTGGATCTGGGGTTCTGTCGCGCAAAACTATTCCTTGACCTCAGCATTGGAGGGCGCCGCGGGCGCTCTGTTGCTGGTTGCAGCTGCGGGGATCGTGTTGCCGGTCCGTCCCTGGGAAGAAACGGATCAAGAAAGTTCAGTTTTTCATCCGCCGGACGTGGCTCTCGATCTGAAACCCAGAAGTGGCCCTATCGTGGCCAAGGTCGAGTATTTGATATCGGAGGAAAATATCGAGGCCTTTCTGGGCTACATGCGCACGCGGCGACACGTCCAGAGCCGTGCCGGTGCACGAAACTGGACGCTCCAGCGAAATCTGCAAACACCGTCACTTTGGACGGAGACATTCCGCACCCCCACCTGGATGGACTTTCTCCGCCTAAATCATCGACTCACCGCAGCAGATAAGGAAGTCGGCCAGCATCTCCTGGCACTGCATGAAGGAGAGCTGCCTCCGCAGACAGTGCTTTCGATTGAACGAACGACTGAGGCAGCTCGTACCCGTCCCTCAACAATGTTTTCTCGTCCTCCGAGGTGACGCCATGACGAAGAGAGCACATGGTTCACAATGTGCCCAAGCTGCGACGAAAAGGTCGTGCCCAGAACCAGGCCTTAACCCACTAAGAACCAAAACGCCGTAGACGGCCAGGGGCGGCCCCGCTGCCGTTGTTCTGAAGGCCGGCCAGCTTTCCACCCTGGCGGGTGGTAATTCCATCGGGTTCCCTTTGGCCTTCGCTCAGCGATTCGCAAGAAAAGCATCGAATGCGGCAGCAACAGCACGAACCACAAAGCGATGTTCCTGCCGCACGCGGATGAAACCATCTTCGATGTCCACAATCCCATGCTTGGCCAGCATCGCCAAGCGTTCAGCGGAATCGACAAAACGGAGCGGATCAAATTGGTGGGCGGCACAGATGGCCGGCACGTCGGCCTCCAAATCGCACATCAGCCGCTCGATGATTGCGGCTCGCACGCGATCTTCGTCGGTGAGACGATAGCCCTTTGACGTCGCCGGACGGCCCGCCGCGATGTGCCGGGTATAACGATCCCGTGTGACCTCGTTCTGGACGTAACCCCCGCCGATGCGGCCGATAGCGGAAGCGCCGAAACCGATCAGAGTTTTGCACGTATCGGCCGAATAACCCAGCGAGTTGCGGCGCAGGCGACCGGCTTTCTGCGCCAGGGCAAGTTCGTCGTCCGGCAATGCGAAATGGTCGAGCCCGATCTCTCGGTAACCGGCGGCTATCAGCGTCTCGGCCACGGCCGCAGCCTGTTCGGCACGGGCATCGCTATCCGGTAGAGCTGCCTCCTCGATCAGGCACTGATTCTTTATCACGGAAGGAATGTGCGCGTAGCCGAACACCGCGACCCGGTTGGGGCGCATGGCGACCGCCGCCATCGCGGTCTGGACACAGGACTGCACAGTCTGTTTAGGGAGTCCGAAGATGAGGTCGAAATTGATACGGCTGATTCCATGCCCGCGGAGATTTTCGACGGCGGCCGCAGTCTGCGCCTCACTCTGGACCCGGTCGATCGCTTTTTGAACTTTGGGGTCAAAGCTATGCACGCCAAGGCTTGCCCGGTTCACGCCCGCTACTCCTAAGGTTTCGGCCATCTCGGCCGTGAACGCGCGTGGGTCGATCTCGACTGCGACGGCGGTCGCTTTGCTGAACGCGAAGCGGCGGCGCAGGAGTACCATCAAGTCCAAGAACTCCGCTGGCCCGATGAGGGTCGGTGTTCCGCCGCCGAGATGGACGTCGCTCACGGGCAGCGCCTGCGGCGCTTGCTCAGAGACCAAACGAATCTCCTCACGCAGCACCGTCAGACAGTTAAGAAACCGGCCCATCCCGGCGGGTGATTGTGGTAGGGAAGCCGCAATACCAGCACATCGATCGGCAGAACGGAATGTGGACATAGAGCGACACCGAATCGCCGGCAGGCAGGCCCCTCAGCCATTCCTCATATCCTCCGCACCGACTGTCGTGGAGAAGTCCGGCACAGTCGGATAGATGGTGTACCAAGGCAGTCGGGCCTCGCGATATTTTGTCAGGATCGAGGTCTGCAAGAGCTATCGTTCCATGCCGCGGACCAACATCCTTGTCGCTGCCCTCGCCGCGAACTTGTATGGGTTAATGTCATTCCTGACACGGCGATTTACCACCGCTTCCCCTTCAGTCTGCCCCTTTCTCGACGAGACGCCGTAGCGCGGTATCGCCATATGCTGCGAGATGACCGGGACCACTTTGCCTTGCTCTCCGACTGGTAGCGCGCCTCGGGTCGATTCCCAGCATCTGGCAAGCTCTTTTTTTTCGATTGCCCGCCAAGACCATTTGGCTCTCGCGCGCTGTCTATCAGGGAAGTGGTCGACGTAATCAGCAGGTCCGCCGCGGTCCTAAGAGCCTGCTGACCGGTCGCTGAAAGCAGCTGAGCCGCGAGGCGCATGATCGACGCCAGATCGCGCTCGGCGCAGAGCCAGGTGAGTCGCACAAGGCGAGAATTCGCATGTGCCGCCGCAAAACGGAACGCGCCATGCTCGGCACCGCGCAACGGGGCTCCCGCCTGACCTACCAACCGGCGGGGGGCATGATGTTTCGACCCAGAGGCTTCACGGCGAACAAATGCTGTCGGAATCCAACAAAAGTGTCACAAATCGAACAGACGAACCGTGCCCTACGTCTGCTTTCGCGCGCAGCCTGCCCCCCAAATCAAAAATAAGGGAGCGCGACGAAGTTGCGCCGGCCATCCAAGTGTCAGCACGGAGTTACGTCTTCAGGATGGCACGTCGCTTGCTGCTCTGCATTGAAGACCGACGGAGGCACATCTTTTTTTGCTCGCGGGATGGCCAACGGCTCGCCCTTTGACGCTCTCCGCATTTAAACTTTGATTGGAGATCCAGAATGAATGTAAGGAGCCTTTTTCTCGGCTCAGCTGCGGCCCTGATCTCCGTTTCGGTCGCTTGCGCAGCTGACGAAGTCTCCGCGCCGGACCCGACCGAATACGTCAAGATCTGCGACGCCTACGGTTCGGGATACTTTTATATCCCCGACACCGAGACCTGCCTGCGCATCGGCGGCTACATCCGTTACGACATCGGCCTCGGCGATGTCCGATCGTATGACGGGGCAAGAACCTCCGATCTGAGAACTGGCGAGGCTCAGGGGACGTGGCGAAAGAACGGGCGTTTCACGTTCAAAACTTGGACCGGCCAAGAGACCGAGTTCGGCGCGTTGAGGACCTATACCGAAACTCGCATCAACTTCGGCAACCGCAACGCTTATTCGGGTCCGGAGAGTCCTCAGAAGAACAATGCCTTCAACAGCGGCGTCACGTTGGGTTCCGCCTGGATGCAGCTTGGTGGCCTCCGAATTGGTAAGGACGGGCCGGCGTTCGATACGTTTATAGGCTACGCTGGTAACGTCCTCGATAACATACTCGTTCCGTACGGCGACTTCGATGCCAACGTGGCTCAGTACTACTTCGATGCCAGTAATGGCTTTTCGGCAGTGGTTTCCCTCGAACAAGGATCGGGTGCAGTCGGTACTATCGACAGCCATGTTCCACACGTCGTCGTCGGCGTGAAACAAACGCAGGGGTGGGGCGCGATCACCGGCGTGATCGCTCGTGACAGCAACTACGAAGCGTTGGCCGGCAAGGTCCGCGTTGACGTCCAAGTCACAGATGACCTGTCGCTATTCGGAATGTTCGGCTACGGCTCCATTGGCAATCTCAACGATGACCCAACCAACGCAGTCGCCGGTCATGGTCGCGGCTTCTACAAAACTTGGGGCGGCAACTGGGCTTTCTGGGCCGGCGCCACTTATGAGTTCGACGAGAAAACCTCGTTCAACCTTCAGGTATCGGGTGATCAGCTCAGGAACTCTGGTGTGGCTGCAAACATCGCCTATATGGTCGTTCCAGGTTTCACAGTCACAGCCGAAGTCGACTATTACCATTACGGCAACTTCGGCCTCGGCACGGCCGACCCTGCCGGGGTGAATTGGACTGGCGCCGGCAAAAAGAACAGCCTGGCTGGCATACTCCGTTTCCAGAGCTCATTTTGACCGAACGAAATCTGCGTCTTGGTGGTTGACGGAAACCTGCAAGTCCCAGTGCAAGCACCACGGCAGCAATCCAACACAAAGCAGCGTGTGAGTGACCACGTTCCGTCGAGCGAGGTCGATCTCGTTCGAGATTGACAAGTTTGCCTTCGTGCGCCGGCGTTGCAAGCCGACCTGGGCGATCGTCGCAAAGCCGGGATATCAGAACACCTCAATAATCACTGTCCGACATTGGCTGTTGCCCGTCCACTCTATCGACTAAGCCAAATTTGGGGCCTCAATCTCCTCGTTGCGTTCGACGCTCTGAAAGTGAACGCGCGCACACGGCCGCGGCACGAAGCATAAACCTGGGTGAGGTGGTTGTGAGTGCGGCCATCGCGCGGCTACGCACCTACCCGCGCAATCGCCGCAGGGGTACTCCCTTATTGGTGAATCGAGCTCCGCTCCAGTGAGTCAGTCGGGCAGGAGGTCGGAGAGGCGATCTCGGACAACAGTCGCAGGTGTCGCAATCGGCCGCCCTTTGGTGCGAATGTCTCGTCCAACGGCAGCTCCGGGGATGTGCGGAATGTATCCATGATTTGGATGATCCAGATCCAAACAATCTATTGTTCAATTTATCAGCCTTCGCAAAAGCTGACCGCGGTACCACAGCGTTGCAGGCGCAGATACGCACGCAGGTGGCGCCTCAAACAGCGTCTTAGTTGCGACCCGGGCATTCTGGGTGCGTTCAACGCGGGGGCCGTGCACCCCTGCGCCCGCGATTGTCCAGCGTTCATAATTGGAGAAAGAATTTGCGACCAAGTAAGAGACTGGCCGGACTGGCATTCTTGATTATAGCGACTGTACCGCTCTCCTCGAACGCTTCGGGCGAGAGCATTTTGGGAGCCCTATCGAAGGCATATGAGAACGATTCTTCTCTGAATTCGGCCCGCGCCAATGTTCGCGTCACCGACGAGAGCGTGGCAATCGCAAAATCAGGGTGGCGCCCGACGATCGAGGGTTTCGCGACCATCGATCAGTCCAGCAGCCATGTAAACGGGAAGAATAAAAACAAGCGCATGACGACCGGCGAATATGGCGTGCAGATCAAGCAGACGCTGTTCGACGGTTCTCAGACGAGGAACAATGTCGCGGCCGCCGAATCGCAGGTAAGAGCTTCGGTAGAAAGCCTGGGCGACACTGAAGAGAACATCCTGTTCAAAGCAGCCCAGGCCTATATGGATGTCGTTCGCGACCGGCAGGTAGCGGTGCTGACGCATCAAAACGTGCGGTTCCTGACCGAGCAGGCGCGAGCTGCGCGTTTACGCTTCAAGGTCGGCGAAGTCACGCGTACTGTCGCTCAGGCCGACGCTTCGCGCGCCTCTGCCGTGGAGCAATTGGCCGCCGCCCGTGAGCAGGTCCTGGTAAGCGCGGCGACTTATCGTCAGTTAGTCGGCCACGAGCCGGGGAGGCTCAGGGCCGCTTCGCCGCTGTCGAAGCTTTTGCCGGCGAGTCTCGATGCGGCACTCGTGACTGCATCACGCGAGCACCCCACCATTCTCGCCTCGGAGCATCTGGTCGACGCGGCAGCGTTTTCGGTGAAATCGGCCGAAGGTGCGCTGCTGCCGCAACTATCCGCTTCCGCCGGCGTCTCGAGCGCCTATAGCAACACCTCGCCTATTGCCAGCCAACAGGACGGTACGACCAATTCAGCTAGCATCGGCGCGAAATTGACCATACCGATCTATTCGGGTGGCCGCGCTTCGGCGCTTGTACGACAGAATAAAGAATCGCTCAGTCAGGTGATTGCCGCTGCGCAGCTTGCCTTGAATGGCGTCGTCGAGGAGCGCGATGTCGGCCAGCGCACCACGCTCGACGTTCTCAATGCCCAGGCGCAGTCATCACCGGGATGATCAATCAAGCCAAAGCCAAACATGACGTCGTGGTGGCGAGTTATGGCATCCTACAGGCAATCGGTCACCTGTCGGCCGAGCGTCTCAACCTGCAGGTGATAAAATACAGGCCGGAAGAACACTACAACGATGTCAAAGACAAGTGGATCGGCCTACGCACGCCGGATGGGCGATAAGCTGTCGAGCGGATGTACCCACATGCACTCAGAGTCACTCCACCGATCCGAGCACAGGGGCGTCGTCAGCAGCGCCGCGCATGGGCGTGAATGCATCCATATCGTCGATGCTATTTATCGAAGCATTCGATTTCTCTAGTTGTGCGATGTTGAATATGAAGGTGTAACTTGGCGCGGTGGGCAACATCGGAGTAGTTGCATGGGAGGCCCGGGTGCCGAGACCATTTTCTGAAGAGAGGTCGTATGGTTTGGATTGCCAGGGCAAACGGTGGTCGTGGAGGCAACGATCACGTATTCGCCGCAGATAGCTGGGCCATCTAGCGGACGACAATGGCCGCGACAAACCGCATATTGGTGATGGCGGTCCCGGCGACGATGTCCTGTATCCGGTGACGTGAAGCCCTGAGCGACGCGCTGGTCGCATACCGAGCTGTTCGGCGCAATTGCGACGATGTTGCCACATCGTAGTTGTGACTGCAGCTCCCGCCATAACAACCTCAATCAAAAGCTCGGTTCAAATCCAGGAGCGAAGCAATATGCATCGTCGTAATCTGATCAAAGGGTTCGTTGCTCTCGGCGGGTGTGCCATTAGCGCTGAAGCCGCGCGGGCGGCCAGTACCCATTGGGGATATGCCGGCCCGGCAGGACCCGAACACTGGGGCGATCTGGATGAAAGGAATTTCGTCTGCTCGGCGGGCACGCAGCAATCGCCGATCGATGTCAAGGGCGCCATCAAGGCGGATATTCCCCAAATCGCCATAGGTTGGCACAAGGGCGGCGGCAGGATGGTGAACAACGGCCACACCATTCAAGTCAACCTGCCGCAAGGCAGCACGCTCACCCGCGGGGATCGTGTCTACGACCTGCTACAGTTCCATTTCCATGCGCCGAGCGAACACCACGTCGCGGGCAGGAGTTTTCCGATGGAAGCGCATTTCGTCCATAAAGACGCCGACAGCGATACTGTGGGTGTGCTGGGCGTGTTTCTGACGCCGGGCGCGACAAATGCCAGCTTTGCCAGCCTTGCCGCAGCATTTCCCGCAACCTCAGGCGAGGAGACAGCGGTCGACGAGGTCGACCCCAACGAGTTTTTGCCGGCTTCGCTTGCCTACTGGACATATGAAGGATCATTGACGACGCCGCCATGCACCGAAAACGTCGAGTGGATGGTTGCAATGGAACCGGTTGACGTCGACCCAGCAGACATGGAGCGATTTACCTCACTCTATCCGTTGAACGCGCGGCCTATCCGTTCACCCAATCGGCGCTTCATCCTAGGCCTGGGCTGAGGTCCCGCCACCGTCACGGGGCAAGGCCCGGCTGACGCGCTATATCGACGTCATCGCTCCGCGTCGCAGAGGCCCTTTGGGAGCTCAGCCTCACCTTGGTGCGGACCCAGACCAAGTTGGTCGGTCGCGCTGCGATGCGTGGGCAAGCGCGGCAGGAAACGATCTAATTTCTAGGCCTGACGCCGCACTGCACGCGTAACCCGAAGATTTTGATCGGCGCGTCGATATCGTTGGTATAGTCGAGCCGGTCGACCCCGATCGCAAGCTTCGCGCCATTGAGTTTCTTCTGCAGGATGAGATATAGGCGTCCTGTTTCCCAAGCGACTCCGAAGCACATTGTGCGACCTGCCTGGGATCGATACCGGTCGGAACTTTTGGCAAACACCAAGTTTTCTGGCAGGCATGGAAGTTGTCCAGGTGCACCTGGGGGGTGATGCATCAGGCGACCTCCCTCCCTGCAACCTCTCTCTGCCGTCGTCTCACGCGGACCGACCTCGATTGCAGGACACCCGAGACGATCTCTTCCATCCACGGGCACTTGCTTTGCTATCACCTCGGTAACGATGCGGCGGTATCAGTACGCCCGAAATGGAGTTCGTCGCCGTCCCCGAGAACCTCGGCCTTGAAGATTGAACGGCAAGCTGCAGCACGACGGAGCCGTTCGGCGCGGTGCTTCCTTATTCGCCGCACCCGAATTGGTGCGCGACGAGGCGGCGCGCGGACGAGCATCATTCCCCAGCATCTATCATCCTGAGAGCGAGCGGGTGATCCTCGGCTGTAATTTCCTGGTCAAGATCAACGCCATATCGGGAGCTCGGTCGTCACCTCTGATGACGAAAGGGGAAAAATGCTCTGGACGGCCACTGGAGCGCCAGCGCTGTATTGGACCTGTCGACCGCGGCAACATCCACAAGGTTCTGGATTGGCGTGCGAAATGCGCCGGTGCCGATTGGTACCATCCAGCTTTACCAGGGCTCGAGTCGAACCTGACCAGCTTGAGCATCAGCGTGAGCGGCTCGCCCCATTGCGAGCTGGCGTCGCACCTGATTTCTTTCAGAAGAGATGCAGGGTGGTTCGATCCGGCACTGACCCTTGAGCGGGGGGCTGGTTTGAGCCGGTGCCGGACCGAACCGTCTCAGGGCAACGCCGGCTATCTCGTGGAAGATTGGGACAACGCCGCGGCTAAACGGTGGCGATAATGTGTCACGGATTCACCAATTCCAACAACCACTTCGCCAAATGTGACTAGACGTTTCGGAAACGGCGCAGTGCAGCTGGCTTTGGCCAGAGCTCTTCAGTTCGGCCACGAAAACGCGAACATTGGCTGTGGGACTGACCGATCACTGCGGTCGGGTGGAAGATAGGGAACACTCGCAATTGATTCCGCAGATCGACGGGCGACACACACCATTGTGACCAGCAGGTGCGGCTCGACTCGCGCGACATCGACCAGATCCTCAGGAAGGACTCACACTGGCAGCCACTGAGTGGCGCGATCATTTTGCCGGTTGCCTTAGCCTACCTGAGCGACGCGGATGAACGCCACACTTGGCTGTTCAGGCAGACGCCGTGGCACCATCGCCCCCTGTCGCGTCGGACCCAGGTCCTCACAGGCATGCTGCGTTCTGGGCGGCGGCCGCAACGAGATGCTCCTCGAAGGTCGACCAAAAACTGAATGCTGAAACGATCACGACAATGGGGTCAATAGTGGGCCTGTATTGTATCCTCATCGGACCAGCCGCCCATCTTAGCCGATGGCCCGCTTGCAACAGATCCTTCAAAGAAAATCGTAGACTCTTAGCACTCCAAACCGCTGGGAATGGTTATGTTTCATCTGACGCAAGTGGGTCGAGACCGTGGCGCCGTGTACCGAGCCAAAACTGCAGCGCGGGTTTAATGCAATGCCGGCAAGAGCACCCATGTTGGCCGGGAAACGAGTTGCCTGCCGGTCGAGCGTATTGCTCCTGTCGGACAAGAAAATTTCCTCTGAAGGTCTGGAGGACGCGAAGTGGACGGAATCAATAGGACGACCGCCCAACCGATCATAAAACTGGTCAGGAGCCTAAGGGCGGCGGCTCATCTTGATCGGCTTCGGATCCTGGGACTTTGCGCGCATGCGGACCTAACCGTCTGCGAGCTGGCAGAAGTTCTGGCTCTGCCCCGGCGAGCACGTTATCGGACATGTCCGACAGCTCGCCAGAGCCGGCTTTCTTCTCGGCAACGAACAGCGCCCCTGGCCTTCGTACCACCTCGAAGCAGGAGGCTCTGACGGCGGCTTGGTTCAATTGTTGGTTGATCTCCTGCCCCACGGCGATGGCCATCACAGACAAGACCTTCTGCGCCTGGAGGCGATACAGGGCGCGCGGTCCAAGGTGACCGCCTGCTTGTCCTGAAACTTAGTCGGAATGGAGCGCGAAGCTGATATGAACAATTCGACTGGCGGCGCCATCGCGGAGCCTGACACTTGCGGGTGGCCTCACCTGGCCGCCGTAGATTCTCGCGTTCACGAGCTGCTTTTAAGACAGGAGCGCCAGGAGCGGACGACCCTCAAACTTATCGCCTCCGAGAACTTCGCGTCCTCGGCGGTATTGGAATCGACCGGGTCTATTTTCACCAACAAGTATGCCGAGGGATATCCCGGCGCGCGCTACTACGCCGGAAACGAGATCGTCGATGAGCTTGAGACCCTCGCGATCGAGCGCCTGAAAGCGCTATTTGGCAGTGAGCACGCCAACGTGCAGCCTTATTCCGGCTCGCCGGCCAATCAGGCTGTCTGTCGAGCGCTGTTGTGTCCGGGAGACAAGATGATGGGCTTGACCCTCCCCGGCGGCGGGCATCTGACTCACGGTTGGGTCGTCAACTTCTCGGGCACTGACTATCAGCGAGTTCCGTACGGGCTGCACGAAAAGACGCAGCAGATTGACCATGACCGCTTGCGCGAGACGGCCAAGCGGGAACGACCGAAGCTCATTTGGGTCGGCGGAACTGCTTATCCGCGTATCTTTGACTATGAGGCAATGGCCGAGATTGCTTCGGAGGTGAACTCCTATCTGGTGGCTGACATCGCCCACATCAGCGGCCTGGTTGTCGCAGGAGTGCATCCGAATCCTGTTGGCCATTGCGATGTGGTCACCAGCACCTCTCACAAATCGATCCGCGGCCCCCGCGGTGGCTTCATATTGTCAAGGAATGAAGACCGCTATCAGGCGCTCTATCATTCCAAGAGCAAACACAATCTGGCCAAACGAATAGACCGTGCCGTGTTCCCTCTCCTCCAGGGCGGACCGCACATGAATACGATTGCCGCGCTAGCTGTCGCTCTGCACGAAGCAGGGGCCCCGTCCTTCCGTGTGTACGGTCAGCAGATCGTCGACAATGCGAAGGCTCTGGCCCAGGCGCTTCTGGAGCGAGGTTACGAACTCGTCAGCGGGGGCACTGACAATCACATGCTGATCCTTGATCTTCGGGACCGGCCGCTGTCCGGGAAAGCCTATGCCGAGCGCTTGTCGCAAGCAGGTATCATTACGAATTTCAATATGGTGCCGGGGGACCGGCGCCATCCCGCGCTCACCAGCGGCATTCGGTTAGGGACGCCAGCAGTGACGTCTGTGGGCATGCGCGAGACGGAAATGCTGCAGATTGCCGCCTTCATCGACCTGGTTTGCGGCCAGCCCGATGATTCGGACGTGCATGCCCGCGTGCGCAGAGACGTTGCCGACTTCTGTGCTGCGTTCGACGTACCTGGCATCTCCGACAGGTAAGACGGACAGATCAACTGTCACATCTAATCCAACGTTTGAAACGAGGACATTCCATGACCAGACAATTCGTGTTCTCTTCCGAATCCGTCGGCGCGGGACATCCCGACAAGATGGCCGACAATATCTCAGATGGCGTCCTCGATGCGATCCTTCGTAAGGATCCTAAGGCTCGCGTCGCTTGTGAAGCGTTGGTGAAGTCAGGGATGGTCGTTCTGGCTGGCGAGATCACTAGTCACGCGCAGATCGACTACAGCCAGGTTGCCCGCGATATCATTTTGGACATTGGATATGATAACGATGCGATCGGCTTTGACGGCCGGCGTTGCGCCGTGATCCTGGCCTTATCCGAGCAGTCGCCCGACATCAGCCAGGGCGTCGACGAGGGACGAGGGCAGGATCTCGAGCAGGGAGCGGGGGATCAGGGCCTCATGTTCGGGTACGCGTGCAATGAGACCGGAACATTGATGCCGTTGCCAATCCAACTCGCTCACAAATTGACAAAAAACAGGCAGAGGACGCCAAACCGGACGCCTTGGCTGGCTTCGCCCGGACGTTAAATCTCAAGTGTCCGTTCGTTATGAGGGTTTGCGCCCGGTAGCGCTTGATACCATAGTCCTGTCGACGCAGCATGACGAGGAGGTCTCACAAGCCACAGTCCGCGAAGGCGTCATTGAGGAGATCATAAGGCCGGTCTTGCCCTACGACTTGGATACGACGGGGATAAGGTTCCTGGTCAATCCGACAGGCCGGTTCGTGCTCGGTGCCCCGCGCGGTGATTGCGGGCTTACCGGACGCAAGATCATCGTCGATTCCTACGGCGGGACGGGGCGTCACGGCGGGGGTGCCTTTTCGGGCAAGGACCCATCCAAGGTTGACCGCTCGGCGGCCTATGCCGCCCGGTATGTCGCGAAGAACATCGTCGCCAGCGGCCTTGCGGAGGTCTGCGAGGTTCAGCTTGCCTACGCGATCGGCGTGGCCAGTCCGGTTTCTGTCATGGTCAATACCTTCGGAACCGCAAGGATCGAGGAAAAAAGGATCGAGCGCCTTGTTCTCGAGGTTTTCGATCTCCGACCGAAAGGCATCATCGAGATGCTTGATCTCTTACGCCCGATATACCGCAAGACGGCGACATACGGACACTTCGGCCGTGAAGAGCCTGAGTTCACCTGGGAGAAGACGGACAAAGCTGACGACTTGCTGCGTGAAGCAGGACCGGCAGCTGCGTGAGGGCGGCTGGATCAAGCGCATGCGGCAACCCATTTCAACTCGCGAGACCCGCGCCGGCCGGCATAGCAGAAAGCCGGTGACTCGTTGGCGGAGATATTGATGCCGGATTATGACGTGCTTTGCATCGGCAATGCCATTGTCGACATCATCGCCCAGTGCGAGGAGGAATTCCTCGAAACCAACGGCATCATCAAGGGCGCGATGAACCTGATCGACACAAGGCGCGCCGAACTGCTCTACAGCCGCATGGGCCCGGCCATCGAAGCCTCCGGTGGCAGCGCCGGCAACACGGCGGCGGGCGTCGCCTCCTTCAGCGGTCGCGCCGCCTTCTTCGGCAAGGTCTCGAACGACCCGCTCGGCGAAATCTATGCCCATGACATCCATGCGCAGGGCGTTGCCTTCGATACCAAGCCACTCAACGGCGAGCCGCCGACGGCGCGCTCGATGATCTTCGTGCAGCCCATCCGGGTCCGATAGCAGAATATCTTTGATGGCGGCGCTGGCGATCTTACTTTCAGTCTTGGTGATAGTGGCGTTCCCCAGGGAATAGGTGACGTTGAACATCACCAGCCTGCCATGACCGAACCCGGTCGAGCCAGAGCAGAACATCGCAACGTGACGCTGACCGACACGCGCGTTTCGGCGATCGGCTCTTCCACGGATTGGATGGCGCCGTCCTACCACACGGCCGCACCCCCGGCGAGGCCGAGCCGCTCAATCTCCTGGCCGGAATCCTTGGCGCAGCCGGCTCTACCAGCAGCTCGGGCGGTTGGCCGTTCTGACGAAGTGGCGCAGATCGCTACGCGGTGGATGCGCGGTAGCGATGGCCTTGTTCAAACAAATCGCTGGCATGCGGCACATCGATTCGGGCTCGGAAGCGGACGGTTGCAAGCGCGACTAACGCCCTCACCGCTACTTTCTGGGCCGTTTATGGTTTCCACGGCGAGCCAGCTCTAGTCCCGTCATCTCGAAATCTGTCGGATTCCGGGTAGCGACACGGCCGCCGTTTATACGTGCAATTGCGGCGATCATGCCATCGGGGCGCCGACATCCCGCCCCTCGCGCATGGCAGCGCACATGATTTCACCATAGGCCAAGGCTGCCTCTTGAGTTTACCCTAAAAATTCAGTCAGCAAATCGACGTCGCCAGCTAGAAAATCCCTGCTCCAGGGATCGCGAACAGGGACACGCGGAGATGAAGATGACGGTGAGATACCAGGCGACCATCATTGTCCCTCTCCGAGGCAGGTAGTAGCAGCGTCAGGCTCACGGCTAATGCGATGGGGCCGAAGAGAAGACCGACCCGAACAACGCACCCGAGTGTGGATTTGCGAATTTTGGACGTTTGCTTTGGCCGCATTTCAGACCGCTTCCTGTCAGGCGACGTGCGCTTCAGGGGCACGCTTTAGCCCAGTGATCATGGCTCGAACGATGTTCGATGTGATTGAAGCTCCCCGGACCCCGCCAATGGCAAGCGCGACCTGAGACGGCATCGGATGGCAGGCGGTTCATGCGCCTGCTCGACATTGGGCGCCCGTCCAGGAGAACCGGGCAGTATTTTTTTTGGTTAGGTGATCATGGCTTCTCGTTGTCCGTGCGCGGTTTCAGATGACCACGCATGCACCGTGCCAAATCAGGAAACCGTTTGGGGCAGTGATTAAGCGGACTCAGCTGTGTTGCGTGTCCGACATTGTCGGACATCTGACATCACCGAACGCGAAGCCGGCTTTCGGCTCGGGATGAGATCGGCTCGTGCGGAAGAGGATTGAGCCGCGGCAGAAGCTAGGATGCGCTGATTGCCCGGATCATTGGATTGGATGCAATCGGCGTTGGAGCCACTGAGAAGAACGTTGCCACTTGTGGAGATGGGATTTGCCTCTCGCCCCGGTCGGCGACCTAGCTCTCTCGCCACCGGAGGCGAGCTGGTCGTCCCAATAGGCCTCAAACTCGACCTTGTATCGAAAGGCCGCAACTGGCGGTCACGGCACCATTCGCCGATGAAACCAGCCCGCGCTTTGGCTGCTCGTCAGCTATCGTCAATTCCCTCTGCGGGCCCTGGCGTCGCTGTGGCTCTCAAGTGGTTGATGCGGGTCGCAGCGTAAAGGGCTTCTAACGCATCTCAATGGCTCGCCTCCGTGAGCGGCTTGCGTCGGCAACCAAGCGGGCGCTGGCAATCTCGACGCATTCGCTAAATGATGACGGGCGAAGGTTCGCGCAGGGCGACGACCACGCGGCAGCGGTCTGACTGGTGCTGTGCAGCTTATGAGCTTGGAGCGAGCTGCGCTCCCTGTCGGCGCGGAACCGGCACTGGATGAAGGACCACGTAGTCGGGCAGGCCTGGCTTGCTTTCGGCGGATGCGCAGGCCTGCTGATCAAGGGTGGGCCCGCGGGGCCTCGTTCGGTGGTTGCGTTGCGAGCAAGAACCAATCCGCTCGGCATGTGTTCGGGACGGCTGCATGCCGGCCAGCGATCGCCGCGCACCTGGTTCAGGCGAAGCGTCGTTCAACACTCGGGCTCGTCTGGGCCGCACAGTGATCGGCGGATTCAGGCGCTGCCGCGCATGAACACCTGACACGAGAGAAAGCCTCAGCTCGCAGAAGCTGCTGTCGAGCAGTGGAAGAAAAGCCGCTTGCACATTTCCCGGTCCGACTCACTCCAGAAACTTAACTGTTGCCAAAGAGCTGGCGAAGGAAGCCGTCTTTAATTGGGATCAGGCTAGGCACTTGTGTTCTCATGCAGCGCGATCGCCTCTTCCAACGATCGACTTCCGTGCCAACTCCGCCGTTCATTTACCCAAGATTTGCGATTGAGGTCGAGGTGTTGTCGCCGTTTCGGCGGGTAAGATGGGGTAGGTTATCTTAGGAACCTCTCCGGTCAGCGAGCCAAGGAATGCAACGAGCAGGTCGATTTGTTCGTCCGTCAGTTCTTCGCCGAGCTGGGTGGCCGCCATGATGGTGACGGCCCGTCTCAGATCCCAAACCTTGCCAGAATGGAAATATGGCGCGGTGAGTGCCACGTTGCGCAGCGGCGCAACGCGGAAAACATAGGAATCCTCGGCTGCATCGGTGACGGCAAGTCGGCCTTTGTCGTTCTCCGGCAGAACGTCGACGCTAGGCTTCTCAACAAGGCCGAATGGGTAGTAGCCTTCCCCGCCAAGGTTGGTACCGGCATGGCAAGATGAGCAGCCCTTGTCCATGAAAAGCTTCAGGCCCTGTTTCTGTTCAGAACTCATGGCGGCGTCGTCGCCATTGAGGAAAGCGTCGAAGGGGGCGGGCGTGACCAGTGTGGTCTCAAAGGCTTCGATCGCCTTGGCTAAGTTGTCGAAGGTGACGCGATCGACCTCACTAGGGAAAGCTGCATTGAACCAATCGACATATTGCGGCATCGACTTGAGCGTTTCGACGACTTGGTCCGGTGTGTTGGCCATTTCGTCACCGGCTTGTATCGGTCCTTTGGCCTGAGCCCTCAGGTCTTTGGCGCGACCATCCCAGAACTGCGCTTTGTTGAATACAGAGTTAAACACGGTCGGCGCGTTACGCCGCCCCTTCTGCCAAGCATGGCCGATTGAAGTTTCATGATTGTCGTCGCCGCCGGTCGCCAAGTTGTGGCACGAGTTGCACGAGAAGACGCCTGACGACGACAGTCGTGTATCAAAGAACAGCGCCTTGCCGAGGGCGATCTTCTCCGGTGTGATCGGGTTGGCGACCGTCGGCGTGGATGGCAAGGGCTTGAAGGTGGCCAGTGCTGCTTCTTTGAGGTCGGGGATCAGTTGCGCAGCAAACGCGGTGGCTGCCGGCAACGCGACCGCCATCGCAATGAACAGAACTTTCATAAATGGTTTCCTTGCGGTGTGCACGGAAACCATTCTCCACATTAGGTTAGCGGACGCCTTGCGCTAGATCAGCGGATCGAGAGGATAGGGCCTGCCGGCCAGGTTCGATATGGAATCGAGCGGCAGAAGCCGTATTTGGGGTGTCCACCGCTCCGACAGCGGATTCCAACAGGTGGGGCCCGCGCCACGCAATTTGGCGCTCAAGGTTCCACGGCTCGTCGCCACAATGCCACAGCAACGCCAACGTGTTTCATGCGGCCGAAGGTTTTCTGGCGCGTCGAATGCACGGCTCATGTTATCGAAGTTAAGCTTTGTGCGTCTTCGGCTCCTCCTGTTCCGAATTCAAATGGACGAGATCGGAAATGAAAGTCAATCAGCAACCAGTTGCGGGACAGCCATTACCAGGCAGATCAGCCTTCGCGATCGCGTGATACGACTCGATGATCTCGATGCTGGACGACCATCGAAATAATCATGTCGAGACATTGGTTGTCTTAAGCGGAAACCGCCACTAGAAGCGACGCTTCGCCGACTATGGTTCAAATCCGCCCGGAGAGTTTCATGACAGAAGAAGCCTACAAAAACATCGACAACCTCATCCAGCTTACCGCCGATGTCGTCTCAGCCTATGTCTCCAACAATCCGGTCCCGGTGGCGGACCTCCCTGCACTGATCAGCCAAGTGCACGCGGCACTGGAAGGCAGGGTAGGAAGTGTCTCCCAGAAAGAGCTGCAGGCTTTGAAGCCTGCTGTCCCGATCAGGAAGTCGGTGACACCGGACTACATCATCTCCCTTGAGGACGGGAAGAAATTCAAATCACTAAGGCGCCATCTGTCGACCCACCATGGTATGACGCCGGACGAATATCGCGCCAAATGGGGGCTGCCCGCGGATTATCCCATGGTCGCACCGAATTATGCTGCGGCACGCTCGGCATTGGCCAAGACTATGGGGCTCGGCCGCAGACCCAAAGAGCCGGAAACGTCAGCGCCGGCTGCTGTAAAGCGGACCCGCAAGAAGGTCGCAGCTTGATTCATCTATTCTAGATTCGTCTGGACCGCGGCTGCATCGGCATAGAACGTGAAAAGGCGGGGACCACCCCCGCCTTGCTTTCGTTACGTGCCGGTCATTCCGCTCTTGCCCGGGCGCAGGAGAAATTCAGCCAACTTTGCTGAGGTTGCTGGCAGACGACTTGCCAGTGCGGCGGTCCTGTTCGATCTCATAGTTGATCTTCTGGCCGTCAGTGAGGGTCGAGAGTCCCGCGCGTTCCACAGCGGAAATGTGGACGAAAACATCCTGACCGCCATTGTCGGGCTGGATAAATCCAAATCCCTTGGTGCTGTTGAACCACTTTACCGTTCCGGTCGTCATAGTCGTATTCCTTTGTAACGATTGCAATGTGGGCAGGCCATAAGCCAGTCAGTTTCATATCCGAGATTTTAGGGGCAGCAAAAGCGAAAATTGAAAAGCCCCGGTTCAAATCGCAAAGCGGCTCGCAAGGTCCTCATGACCGCCCCCTATCGCAGGAAGCATCTCCCGCGCTGGCGCTCGGAACGCCTAAAGAGACAAGCGATGCCTGCAACGCTTCTGCAGAACCCCGTCTACCACTGGTTTTCGAATCGTATCATGGGACCTGCCATCTACCTATGTGGGCAAGGATGCGCTGACGACCCAGCAACCACGGGCGGCGCGCGCTAACGCCACGGCCGCTGATCGTCGGACCATCAGGTCTCCGAAATCAGAAGCAATCGCCGAGTCGATCGGGTCCATTCTGGACACATGGGTTACATTTTATACCGGAGACATAGGTAACACTTTCGGCCCGAAAGGGTTCTCAAGTGGTTCCAGTCTGCATGTCTCGTCGTCGAAATATCCCAAATCATAGTCCATGAAGCTCGCCAGCCAGATTCGATCCTCGACCTGTTTGATGCCGACGGTCTGGCCGGCAAAGACGAGGCTGAGATTGATCTTCTTGCGGTCGAAACAGATGCGCCCGCATGTGGTGACGGTGACGGCCTTGTCGTGGAAAGGGTAGTCGAGCTGCGGCAGTCCCCGATAGGGTCGCGGCGATGGGCTGTAGCGCTCGGCAGGGCAGGCCATATCAAGCGCCTGGTGCGGGCGTTCGGTGTTGAACTCCTCGACGAAGTCATCGAACCTGGCCTGCTGCTGCAGGAAGTTGGCGCTGGCCGGTTTGGTGGTCTCCAGTTTCAGGGTCAGATGCATGCGCTCATGACGGCCGTTTTGCTGCGGGCAGCCGGGCTTGATGCGCTCGATGGCGATGCCAAGCCTTAGCCACCATACCGACAGCCTGGAGAGATTGAACAGCGCATTGGGACTGGCAAAGGGCACGCCGTTGTCGGTTCTGATCGCCCCAGGCAGGCCGAATTCCTTGAAAACGCTTTCGAACACGGTGAAAGCATAGGCCTCCTTGGTGGTGTGAAGCGCCTCGCAGGCCAACAGATAACGGCTGGCGAAGTCGCTGATCGTCAACGGATAGCAGTAGCGCCGGTCGGCCAGCATGAACTCGCCCTTGTAATCGGCGCACCACAACTCATTGGGCGCGGCGACGTGAGACAGCGGCGTTCCCGTTGCCCTGTTGCGTCGCCGCTTGCGGCGCTTGACCAAGCCGTGGCGGTCGAGCACCGCATGCACCGTCGAGATCGCCGGACAATGAACGTCTGGATAGAGCCGCACCAATCGCTCCCTGATCTTCGGCGCGCCCCAGTTGGGCTTGTCCTGCTTGGCACGCACAATCAGCTTCTCGATTTGGAAAGGAAGCTGATTGGCGTGCCGGTAAGGCCGCCGCGAGCGGTCAGTCAGCCCTTCCAGCCCGCTATCATTGTAGCGATTGATGAGCTTGTAGCCGGTCTTGCGCGATATCCCGAACTCCCGGCAGACCACCGCCATCTTCTCGCCATCCAGAAGCCGCGCTACGAATTTGAGACGCTCGTCCATAAGATTGCACTCCTGCCAAGGCACCTTTGCTCTCCTCGCAAAGGGCTAGAAGTGTAACCCATGTCTCCGGAATGAACTGTCACCCATCTCTCGGGAAGGGCATCGGCCACTTCCTACTTGATCTGAGGACCTTGGTGTTTGTGAGCCCGAGAGAGATTCCACAATCCGGCGTGCCGGTTGGCGCGCGTGAGATTGAGCAGGATCAAGCTGCTGTTGGGTAGCAAATGTGTAGAGGCGGCACGCAGCCGCCGGCCGTATTCAGGCAGATGAATTGGACCTTCCCGAAGGAAAGACAATCCGGGCCCTGCGACGAGCAGAGCGCGTCGACGGGCGTGCGGCTGCCTTGAGTAACCCTAAGTGACCCGTGCAAGGAGTTCTGCCGAGGGTGGTCCGTAAATCGACGTGGCGACAGTTCCGCATCAACTGGATGTTTGATTCCAGGCTTCGGTGGGCATCCTTAGCTGAGGCGTTGCAGTGTCACAAGCGGATTCACGCCCACGCGTAGCCAGCAACTTCTGCGACTCCATAGGCTTAAATATTTGGCGCAGAATTTTGCTGAACTGCGGTTCATCTTTGGATGTTCCTTTAAGACGCCGCAAGGCATCTCGGGAGGGATCTGCCAGCTCGACGCTACGCCGTTCAGCTAGCCCGCCTTTGGCCTTGGCTTCTTCTTGGTGCTCCGGCCATCCGGTCCGGATCTGGCAGCGCTGCCGCCCAGAATGCGGTACAGCTTCGATTCGTTGAGCAGCTGGGCGAGACGGGCATCGGCAAGCGCTGTCTCAGCTGCGCGGCGGCCCTCCTGCGCCTCGAGCCAAGTAGTGAGGCGGATAGCACCCGACCGGTAACGGGTCTCGTGCAGCTGCTCAATTTCCTGCGCGGCCGCTAGGACATTGTGAAGGCGTTGCACCCGTTCGGCATAGTCGGCCCGTGCACCGAGTGAATTGGCAACTTCGGAGAAGGCCGTGAGCAAAGTAGCGCGGAATCCGAGGACCTCTTTTTCATACTGTGCCCTCGAAACCGCAACCTGCAGCTTCATGTCCTTGAAATTGAGGAAGGACAAGGCAGCGTTTGCACCTAACCTAGCAACGGGATTGGAGATGAACGCGAGCAATTGCTCGCCGCCGGTGCCGAGTGTGCCGGTGAGTGAAATCGCCGGATAGAAACTAGCCCGAGTTTCATCAACGTTCTTCAGCATGGCACGGAGCCTTGCCTCGGCGGCTCGCAAGTCTGGGCGACGTGCGAGAAGGTCGGCCGGCAGCCCAGCCTGGATCGGGGGCAGCTTCTTGCTCGGCAGGCGCTGCGGCTCTGGAACAGGGTTAGATGCGCCATTCAAGAGCCCAACGAGGGCGTTCCGCAGTACAAGGCGCTCCTGTTTGCGCGTCGAAACCGCCGCCGCCAGCTCCTCGACCTTTTGCTCGGCCTGCTTGAGGTCTAGGTATGAAACTGCACCGGCCGCAACCTGGGCGCGCACAAGCGCCCGAGTCTGCTTGGCATGGGCAAGGCTGGTTTCCGCCGACGCGAGCGACTGATTGGCGTGCGCGATCGTGAAATACGCGTCGACGGTTCCGGCGATAGCTAGGAGGCGCGCGTTTTCGTAATCTTCCGCTGTCGCGGAAGCCTCAAAATCCGCCTTGTCCCTCTTTGCCGCAAGCTTGCCCCACAGATCAATCTCATAAGATACACTGGTGGAAGCCGACCACGACGACGAGGCGACCTTGTCGTTGAGAGATTGGCTGGTGCTCCCGCCGACCTGGCCGTCCAGCTTGGGGAGTAAGGCGTGCGCAGCGATATCTGCCTGAAGTCGGGCAGGATAAGCGTTAGCAGCCGCGATGAGGACTTCATTATTTCGGCCGATGACGTCGCTGACAAGCTTGTCGAGATTGGCGTCTCCGAACGCCAGCCACCAGTGGTCGTTGCTGGCCTGTGCAGCGCCTCCAGCCGCAGCGGTCGACCAGTGGGGCCCGGCTGGAAGTTCGGGGCGAAGATATGTGCTCGATAGGCTGCAACCGGCGAGCAAGACAAGGCAGCCGGGTACGATCAGTCTGATGGGCTTCATTTTCAATCTCTTGAGCGCGCGTCTAACGGGACCTAGGCGCAAGGCGTTGCGGCCGGCGAAGAAAGATGAGGCGGATGCAGACCGCCAATGAGAGGCTTGTTAGCGCCAGCAGCCATGACGAGGACCTCGTCGTTTTCGTTGATAAAAAGCTCGAACGTCAGCCAGCAGTGGTCTGCCGTGGCGTGGATAGCACTTGCTTCCGCAGCGATTGGCCAGCGGGCCGCCGCGGGGAGTTCGGGGCCAGGATATGTGCTCGACAGGCTGGTGCAACCCGCGAGCAACAAAGGACAAGGGTAAGATCCATCGGACGAGCGTCATTTTTCAGTCTCTTGACAGCGCATCTACGGGATTCAGGCGAGATGCATTACGGGCAGGAAGGAAGCCAAAGATCAGGCCGATCCAGAGCGCTACTGCGCAGGCAACGACAATAGCGTTGGCGGAGATAATCATCGCAAACTCGCTGCCCGGCCCGCCCAATACGGTTGCGATGCCGAGCGCGAGTGCCACCCCGAGAATTGAACCGGCGGTGCATATTGTGACGGCCTCAATCAGGAACTGAAGCATGATGTCGATCCGGCGCGCTCCAACGGCCATGCGCAAGCCGATCTCGCGGGTCCGTTCCGTAGCGGAGATCAGCATCATGTTCATGACACCAATGCCTCCGACAAGCAGCGAGATCGCAGCCACGAAGGAGGTCAGTTGCCATATTGTCTGAGATGTGCCTTCGACCGACTTAAGCCACTGATCTAGGTTGTCAACAATGAAGTCCTTTGTGCCATGCCGACGAGTTATCAGGCCGACGACGGCGCGCTCGGCGACAGCCGTGTCGACAGAATCGGCGACCCGAACCGTCAGGACGTCAAGACTTGAATCGGCACCCTCAAGTCTGCCTTTCACGGCCGTATAAGGAAGTAAGACCTCCAGCCGGCTGTCAAACCGAAACGCCGGTGGGGGCGCAAAGACGCCAATAATAATGACGGGAACACGCCCGATCAGGAGGATGTTTCCGAGCGGCGATTCGTCGTTAGGGAAGAGAGTTGCGGCCATCCTGTCATTGATCACCGCTTCCTGGCTGCGCTCAGAGATAGCTCCGGCTGAAAAGAATGAGCCCTTCAGCAACTTGAGAGCTTTGACCTTAAAATAATCCTGGCCGACGCCGGTGACTGTCGCCGCGACGGAGATGGGCCCAAAACCAATTTGTGCGGATGTTCGGACTTCCGGGGTCACGCTATCGACGTAGGAGTGGTGGGCGAGCGCATCGGCATCCGAGACGACCAGGGTCTTGATGCTCGAAGCACCCTTGTCACCAAAATGGCGCCCGGGAGAGATCTGCAGGGTGCTGGCTCCAAATCCTCCCAAATCGCGCAGAATTTTCTGACGGGCGCCCTCGCCGAATCCGACGGTCGCCACAACTGCCGCAATGCCGATAATGATGCTGAGCATTGTGAGGAAGGTACGCACGCGATCGGCAGCCATCGATCGTATCGCCATCGGAAAGGCTTGCACCAGGCGGCGCCTGAACCCCGAGAGCGAACCGACGGGCCTGCTGTCTTGGAACGCCGGCGGCGCATTAGTCTTCTGATCCCGCGTCCGGCGGTCGGAAAGGATCACTCCTTCTCGGATTTCGATGATGCGGTCAGCGTGACTTGCGATCTCCATGTCGTGAGTCACGATGATGATGGTATGACCGTCGGTGTGAAGTTCCTTCAACGTATCGAGGACGGTTTCGCCGCTCTTCCTGTCTAGCGCCCCTGTCGGCTCGTCGGCAAGTATGATGCGGCCGCCATTCATCAATGCGCGGGCAATCGAAACCCTCTGTTGCTGGCCGCCGGACAGCTGGTTCGGACGATGGTCGAGACGATCACCGAGACCCAGCCTGCGCAGAAGAGATCTCGACCTTTCCCGGCGTGAGCCGGCGTCGAGGCCGGCATAGACAGCGGGCATCGCCACGTTGTCGGCCGCGCTCAGCGTTCCAAGAAGCTGATAGTGTTGGAAGATGAAGCCGAAATGTTCCCGTCTCAACGCGGCAAGATGGTCCGCGGTCAGGCCGGCAACGCTGCGGCCGCCGACGCGATAGTCACCAGAACTCGGCTGGTCCAAGCAACCCAGGATGTTCATTAGCGTCGTTTTGCCCGAACCGCTTGCGCCAACGATCGCCACCAGTTCGCCACCAGCGATAGAAAGGCTGACGCCGGCCAGCGCCATAATGGTCTCGTCTCCGGCAGCGAAAACCCGCGAGACGTTCTCGATTTCAAGGAGTGCAGTCATTTCATCACCACGGGCCAACATTGGTTCCCGTTCCCACGGCAGGGATGACAACTTCATCACCGACGGAGAGGCCATCGAGTACCTGCGCCTTGATTTTGTCGGTCAAACCTATTGTCACCAGGCGCTCGGCGAGTTCGCCGGTTGGCATGCGAAGCTGCACGCGGTAGCGACCATGCGCATCAGGCTCCGTCAGAGCCGACCATGCTACGAGTGGTACGTTCTCGGCCTGGCCGGAAATAACCGTAACCAAGGCGTTCATCTTTGGCCGAAGCCGCCCTTCCGGGTTCGGTGTGGAAAAGAGGCCGTTGTAGTAGACTGCCGCCGCTTCGATTTTTCTGGAGCTCGGCATGCTATCATCGGCAATCGATGGAGGCGCGGGCTCTATCTCTTCCAATACGCCTGAAATAGGGTCTCGAGTGCCCCCCAGGATTGTGAAGCGGAGGTTCTGGCCTGGCTTTACACGCGCTATATCGATCTCCGATATCTGCACGCTCACCCGCATGACGTCGAGCTGTGCAAGAACCACAATCGCCGGCACGGCCTGGCTTGAGTTCAACGTTTGACCCTCTTGAGCCAGCACAGCAACAACGACGCCGTCCATGGGCGCGCTTAGCTTCGTGTGGTCGAGGGTTGCACGAGCCTCCTCAACCGCGAGCGTCTTCTCATCGATCTGCGCTTCAAGTTGCTCGACTGACGCCTCTTGCGCAAAAAACATCGCTTGCGCTTTCTCCAGTTCGGCCGCCGATCCTGCCTTGTTCCGGCTCAGGGTCTTCTGTCTCAGGAACTCCAATTCGGCCTCTTTCAGTCGTATTCCGGCTTCCTTGCGGCTCGCGTTGGCACTGACGAGGTTGGCTTGGGCGGTGAGTAGTTTGTGCTGCTCTTTCGTAGGGTCAATTTCGGCGATCAAGTCTCCAAACTTGACAGCTTGACCGAGCTTTACATGCAGTGCCTTCAATTGGCCCGACGTTTGGGCGCCAACCCTAACCTCACGGAGAGGTGCCAGAACACCGTTCGCAAGGACACTCTCCTCGACCGAACCGAGTATCACGCGTTGCGTGAGGACATGATCGCGCGTTTTGTGTTCGAAAGCTCCGGTCGCGGAAGCGATAGCAAACGCCACCGGGACGATTCCTAAGCCCCAGACGAGCATCCTTTTTTTACCCTTCAGCAACGCTCGGCTCCTCTCAGAAGACATTGTTTTTGCCATGGCTTGCCGCGGAAGCGGCATTGACTCTCATTGACCGACCCGAACAGAGATGGCTCCGGCAAGAGCTTTTTCTGCTGAGAAGTGGCGACCGACGCGGAAGCGTGATTGCGAACGCGGGCACACGGCGGCTGTGAAGATAATAGTGAAGCACCGGGCGAGCATTCATTGTCTTTGGAGGCAATTAGCAGCAGCAGGCCCAGCGCTAACGCGATTGGACCGAAGAGAAGGCTCGCCGGAACAACGCTCCTTCCAATGCAATTGCGAATTTTGGACTTTTGCTTTGGCCGCATTCTGGGAACGGTTTCCTGTCAAGCGACGCATGAGAGGCGCACGCATACATCTGAGTGGCATGGCTCGAACGACGTTCTGGCTGTACTGAAGCTTCCGAGGGCGCCGCCGATATCAACTCGATTTGAGCCGGCATAAGATCAGCAGGCGGTCACGGGCCTCCTCGACCCTTTGGATGCTCGAAAGGCGTCACTTGTAACCAGACGGTCATGGCCACGAGTGCTGTCTAGGTCAGCAAAGCAATCACCTTCGGTGCTCCCAATGGATTGGCCGAGATGGCGCGTTCAGGCTTGAGAATCATGTACTGAGGATATGACAGTGGATCCTTGGCATTGCAGGCACATGTAAAAGGCGGAATTTTCGATGATGAGGTCCGCAGCGACTCAACGGCATCGGACGAGCCGTCTTCCGTCTAAAGCGACTGTATCTGCCTTCGGGCCGATTCAAGCTTGGTCAGTACCGTTTGGCGGGGCCGCCATTCGGCGATCCCAACGTCGGATTTGCCGCCGGCCAGTGCAGCGACGACGGTGGTTGCGTTAAGAAAATGTGCCGAGATCAGGATGGCGTTCATAATGGCCTTCTAATCGTTTGTTCCAATGACGGCCCTTCTGACACCCGTAGCTGACAGCAGCCTGAAAGCTTCGAGACATTTGTGCCAAGGGGGGGTTCAGCGTAGCGTCAGGTTCTGTCAGTAAGGTAAGGATCCTGCCCTCGAACTGGAGCTCGGCACCTCTGATGCACATACTGCTCGTCGAAGACGACAAGGACCTTGGCAGTGCTGTACGCGAAAATACGATGGCTGATGGCCACGCGGTCGATTGGGCCAAGGACCTGTCCGAAGCGCGGGGCTACGCAAGTGTGGTCTCCTACGAGCTTGTTCTGCTCGACATTCACCTGCCAGACGGCAACGGCATAGACTACGTGCGGGAGATGAGGAGGAGGCTTGAATCGACACCGGTCATCATCGTGACAGCTCGCGATCAGGTCTCGGACCGCATCAAGGGGCTCAACGCAGGTGCCGCCGACTATTTGGTCAAGCCGTTCGATCTCGGCGAACTTTCCGCGCGCATTCACGCCGTGGCGCGTAGTCATGGGCAGTTCCCGGAGCCGATGTATTCTGTCGGGACGCTGTCCATACACTCGGCCGAGCGGCGGGTCGTCCGCGATGGGCAGACGGTCTACCTGACTGCACGCGAATGGACAGTTCTCAACTGCCTTCTGTGCCGGCCCCGGACGGTAGTTTCGAAGGCGAAGATCGAGGACGTACTCTTTTCCTTAGGTTCGGAAATTGAGAGCAATACCGTGGAGGTGTATGTTAGCCGGATCCGCAAGAAGATCGGCGCGGACCGAATAGCGACAGTGCGTGGCTTCGGGTACAGGTTCGTAGTCACATGACGAACCCGCGCAGCATAACCCGCAGGCTGATACTGTGGCTAGGCGGCGCAATGCTTCTGGCCTGGTTTTCCGTCGTCGCCAGTGCTTGGTTCAGCCTGAGCAAAGTTAGCAACGAACTCTCCGACGAGTTCCTGGAGCTAGCTGCCAAGAAGATGGAGCCAACGATGATTGAAGTGCTGAAAGGGAAATGGGACGACGATTCCATTCGTAACACACTTCAAAGTGCACCCAATTTCGAAAAATTTTGGACCTACCGGTACAAGCTTTGGAAACGCGGGAAAGTGATCTTGATTTTGGGAGACGTGAAGCCGTTCCCTGATGCTCCACTGCGTAAAGGCTTTTCGCAAACCGTTACTGACCGCGTCTATACACTGGAGGTCCAACCTGGCAACTTTCTTCAGGTGGCCGAACCACTCCATGTTCGCCGCCAGACAGTCAATAGCGGCCGATTGCACGTCTTCAATTTCGTCTTAGTTTCGGTGGTCGTGATCCTGCCCTTTAGTATAGCCCTCTTATGGTTCGTGATCCGGCGGTCGCTGGCGCCCATCGAAGTACTGCGACAGGAGATCGGATTGCGCGACGGCGGCAATCTCTCACTGATGGGATCCAGCGGCCTGCCGGCAGAATTGGCCCCCATCGCGGCCTCCGTCGATCGGCTTCTCGAACGTCTGCAGACGACCCTCGATGCCGAACGCGAGTTCGCCACAAATAGTGCACATGAACTGCGCACGCCGATCGCAGGCTCGCTCGCTCAGATGCAGAGGTTAGTGGTCGAAATTCCGCAGGGCCCGGCGAGA
Source organism: Mesorhizobium sp. ISC15 (assembly GCF_037162615.1). Classification (NCBI taxonomy): domain Bacteria; kingdom Pseudomonadati; phylum Pseudomonadota; class Alphaproteobacteria; order Hyphomicrobiales; family Phyllobacteriaceae; genus Mesorhizobium; species Mesorhizobium sp. ISC15. The sequence continues at coordinate 6,478,663 of NZ_JAVSPX010000001.1, forward strand.
ACGCGTGCGCGCGGTATCGAGAAATCGCTGTCGAGCCTTGGCCACTTGTCGAAAAACTGCTTCAACTCGCGCGGGCCGAATCGGGGATCGGCATCGCAGACCACGCGATCGATCTTATCAAAATGGTTCGGCTAGAAATCGATGACCTTGGGAAAAAGCCGCAATATGCCGGACGCCTAATCCTTGATGTGGACAGCTGCCCCACTTTGATGCGTAAAGTAGACGTAGATGCGTTTGCCATCCTCCTTCGTAACCTGATCGAGAATGCGCTCACGCATGGACTGCCCGATACTCCGGCAAGAGTTTCCGTCCGAACTGATGGAACCATTGCCGTTGCAAACGCGGGACCGGTGGTGCCCCTCCGAGATCTTGAAGCGATAACAAAGCGATTTAGGCGTGGTGCCACTCCAGCGGCGGGCTCAGGCCTTGGCCTACACATCGCTGATATGGTTATCAAGCGGATAGGTGGCACTCTTGACTTTGCTTCGCCTGCCCGTGGTCGCGAGGATGGTTTTGAGGCGGTCATTCGCATCCCTCGATGACACTGGTTTGCTGCAGCGACCAACTTGGGCGTAGGAAGGTTTGTACGCTGCCGGTCGACGACGAGAATGTCGGAATGGCTGGTGACCAAACCTGCGGCGGCCCGCGCCAGAGGAAGTCAGCTTTCGCCGCGGCACCCACATCCCGATTCACTGGCACGGGACAAGTATCCCGCGGCCTTTTTGAAGGCCAAGGCGCTTCGCCTTCAATCATGACGTCGACTTTCGACCGCATTCGACATGCGAGCCAGTTATAGGATAATATAATGCGGTTCAACGGCCTTTTTCGGTAACGAGAAAGTGGTCCATCCTATTCGCCTAGACGGTTTTTTTCATTTTCATTATCAGCATTCGAATCCGATTCGCTGATGTTGTCGATGGGAAAATATACCGTGGTTAACAAAACTTAGGCCCCGCAGGATCCACGTCGCGCAAATCGTTGGTAGCTTTCAGGCTACTGTCAGCTGGCTCTGCCAGAACGATTGTTGTTGGGGGGAGCAAACCGACAGGAGATTCTTATGAACTAGGAGACCTTGTCAATACAGTCCGACGTGCCGATCGCCAATGGCAAACGACACCGGATCATGCGCAAACACGTAATGAAACGAGAGAAAGATACGATGACTCCATCACCAAAAAATGTGGCCGCCCCGGGCCTCCCGAAGCCGTCGACGAAATTTCGGTCTGAGTGGCTGCGAACGATGCTTGCTGCGATCGCGCTGGCCCTGGTGACCACCGCTCCGGCTCCGGCCGACACTTACAGAAGCGGATGGGAATGTGAGATTTTCCCTGAATCTGTAGAGTGCACGATGTGGGAAAAAGGACCACTCGAATCAAACAAACAAGACGACCAGCAAGCTAAGTACTAGGCCTATGTAGGTTGCTGCGGTCCGGATTTGGCCGCAGCAACCCGGTCGGGCTGCAGCAGAAGATCAATGCGCGGCGACGCTGCCGACGGGCGCGGGCCTAGCGCTAGCCACGCCGCCAGCGATCTTCTGTCGTGAATCTGCTCATCCTGCTGGCGAGCACCGCCATGCCCCAGTGACGGGGAAGATATCGTGTTAAGCGGCGCGCGCTTCCCCATAAGCCGGCGTTCGATGTCCGACAATGTCGGATCCGCAACATAGCAGAGTCTGATTACTCCATTGCCGAAACGAGTTTCTCGTTTGGCACGGTTCGTGCGCGGTCCCGCAAACGCCTCACAGACTAAGGAGAAGCCATCCCATGACCACCAACCAAACAATGCCCCTCACGTTGATTCACTTAAAAGATGATGCTCGAGTCAGGCCTCGCAACATGCTGATGGCTCATCTGGCTCGGGGCTGCCCACCGCCCCACTCTCTCCCACTAAGTGCGACGAGCACGCAACAGCCTCAACATAAGGGACAACTCACTTTGCCTCAAACTTTGCCCATCGGCCGGTCACGACAACAGAAGCCATCAGCACATCTTCAGTCTGGCTGGCTGCGCGGGACACTTTTTGCGACCGCGCTGGCCTTCGTGAGCACCGCTCCGGTTCTGGCGGCTACCGATGACATCAAGGCGACGGCTTTCCTGCTCGACAACGGCATGGAGGTTGTCGTCATCCCCGATCACCGCGCGCCGATCGTCACCCATATGGTGTGGTACAAGATCGGCAGCGCCGACGAGCCGCCGGGTAAATCCGGCATCGCGCATTTCGTCGAGCATCTGATGTTCAAGGCGGCGACGATCAACCATGCAGCCGGCCAGTTGGACCGCGCGGTGGTCGAGATCGGCGGCTCGCACAACGCCTTCACCTCCTATGACTATACTGCCTACTACCAGACGGTGGCGCCTTCCGCGTTAGAGCAGATGATGAGCTTCGAGGCCGACCGCATGTTCAACCTCAGCATCACCGATGATGATATCCAGACCGAGCGCGATGTGATTCTGGAGGAGCGCCGCTCCCGTGTCGACAACGATCCGGAGGCGCTGCTGAGGGAGGAGATCGACGCCACGCTCTGGCAGAACCAGCCCTACCGAATACCTGTCATCGGCTGGATGCAGGAGATGGAGAAGCTGGACTGGCCCGACGCCAGGGCATTCTATGACGAATATTACACGCCCAACAACGCCGTGCTGGTGGTGGCCGGCGATGTCGAGCCTGAGACGGTCAAGGCGCTGGCCGAGAAGACGTATGGAACGGTGCCGGCGGCTCCTGGTCTAGCCCGCATCCGCCCGGTCGAGCCGGTGCAGAACACCAGGCGCACATTGACGCTGACCAACGAGCGCATTTCAGTGCCGCGCTTTTCCACGCAATGGGTGGTGCCGTCCTATCGTACGGCCTCACCCGGCGAGGCCGAGGCGCTCGACCTGCTCGCCGAAATCCTCGGCGGTGGCACCCGCAGCCGGCTGTACCAGCAGTTGGTGGTGAAACAGGGCATTGCCGCCGAGGTCGGCGCCTATTTCGAGGGCGTCATGCTGGATGCCACCAGCTTCATCATCTACGGCTCGCCGCGTGGTGCGGCCAAGCTCGCCGATCTCGAAGCGGCGGCGGATGCCGAAGTTGCCCGCATCGCCAGGGATGGCGTCACTCGCGACGAGCTGGACAAGGCGAAAGACCGCTATGTCCGCTCGGCAATCTTCGCCCAGGACGAGCAGGAGTTCATCGCCAACATCTACGGCGCGACGCTTGCCACCGGCGGCAACGTTCAGGACGTCCAGCAATGGCCGGACCGCATCCGCAAGGTCTCCACAGATCAGGTCAAGGCCGTAGCCGCCCGCTATCTCGCGTCCGACCATTCAACCACCGGCTATCTCTTACCCAAGACAGAGAATTGATCTGATGGCAAACCAAATCCGCAACATTGCACAAGCATTGGCCTCTCCGGCTGAAGGAGGGAGGGCCGCGCGCCTCACCACCTGGCTAGCCATCCTTCTCGTGTCCATTTTCTTCCTGATTTGGCCGGCTCTCACCGCCCGTGCTGCGATGAACATCCAGGAGGTGAAATCTGAAAAGGGGATCACCGCCTGGTTGGTTGAAGACCATACGCGGCCGATCGTCACCATGGATTTGGTCTTCGACGGCGGCACCACCCAGGACCCGGCCGGCAAGGAGGGGCTTGTCAATTTGATGACCGGCTTGCTCGACGAGGGCGCCGGCCATTACGACAGCGACGCCTTTCAGGTGCAGCTCGACGATGCCGGCGCCGAGATGAGCTTCGACGCGCGACGTGACGGCACCCATGGCTCGGTGCGCATGCTTTCCGAGCACCAGGACGCCGCTTTCGATCTCATCAGGCTCGCGTTGAACAGGCCCCGCTTCGATCAGGAGCCGGTCGAGCGCGTCCGCGCCCAGCTTCTCTCCGGAATCATCGCCAACGAGCGGGAACCTCACGCAATCGCTGAGCTTGCCTGGCGGCGCAGACTCTACGGCACGCATCCGTATTCCAGGCCAGACGAGGGTACCAAGCAAAGCCTCGCCCGCATAACGGCCGCCGATCTAAGCGCCTTCCACAAGTCCGCTTTCGCCCGCGACGGGCTACACGTGGCGGTCGTCGGCGACATTGATGCCAAGGAACTGAGTGCAAGGCTAGACCAGTTGTTCGGTGATTTGCCTCAGAAGCAGGCGCTCGCGCCCGTACCTGATGTCACCCCGAAGCTCGGCCAGTGGATCTTGGTCGCATACAACCTGCCCCAGACTTCGCTCCAGCTGGCTTATCCCGGCATCGGACGCAGCGATCCGGAATTCTTTGCCGCGCAGCTGATAAACAATATACTCGGAGGCTCGCCCATGACCTCACGTCTATTCCAGGAAGTCCGCGAAAAGCGCGGCCTTGCCTACGGTGTCTCCTCTAAGTTGGAAAGGTACCAGCATTCCAACACACTAGTCGTGACCACGTCGACGCGCGCGGACAGGGCGACCGAGTCGCTTGACCTGATAAGACAAGTAATCAAGGAGTTGGCGGACACAGGGCCAACAGCGGCCGAGCTCGAAGCGAGTAAGAAGTATCTGAGCGGCTCCTATGCTATCGACCATCTGGGTTCCTCCAGGTCGGTTTCCGCCACGCTTGTCGAGTTACAGCTCGAGAAGCTCGGCATAGACTACATCCAGCGCCGCCCGGCCCTCATCGAGCAGGTGACGCTCGACCAGGTCAGGGCGGCGGCGAAGAAGCTGCTTTCGGCCGAGCCCACCATTATGGGCGTTGGCCTGCGCCTCGGCGCTGTCCGATGACGGCGAATAATCTCTGGGGCTCATAGAAACAGCACATAAGTACGTTGTGCCCTTTCATGCATGTCTATTTGTAACATCTAGGTAGGCGTTCGACTCCATGCAGTGCGGAACGTGTGAGTTGACCCCACGTCAAAGGGGAGAAGGAGGTTGCACCTGAAGATGCATTAGGACGTATGATGATGTTTCGTTAGTTTGCACAAAAAGGTCTGCACATCTCTGCTGCTTCTCAATTCCCTTACCTGGCCGATGGCGAGGCCACCGAACGACGTGAGCCGGTGGAACTTGGTCGCGTTGCCCTCTTCCGGCCTCGGTCTGGTCAGTAGAGGCAACGAATGTGATTGGCGACCTACAGACGAGGAATCGAGGCCCTCGTGCGCTACTTCAAGGGCACAACTATCAGATCATCCCGTCGATAATTCGCTTTGCGATCGCTCCGGCCATGCGGCCGAGGCGGACTTCACAATCGAGCAAGTCGTAATGGTGACCGGCCACAAGGCGACGGTAGAAAATCTGCTCAAGAATGACCGCTTCTAGTGCAACCTACTGGTTCCGATAGAGGAAACGAGCAGCAGGATTGTGACCGTTGAGGACCTTAAGCTAGGAGTCAAAAGCAGCCTTCGCCGAGGCTGACTGGCTGTCGACTTTCGTCTTGGCTCTTTCAAGGACATTGGGGCGAATGTCCGTGGCAAGTTAAGGCCGCTCCAAACTTTGTCCAGAACTGCATCCGTTCTAAAAGCCCAGCGCCTTGCGGAAAGTAAGCTCTTCCACGAAATGTATGCGGCCGCCACTCTCGCGAAGCTTCCGGGCTTCGATAATCTTAGTTCCCTGATGACTGTGGAGCCAATCGCGCGAGGCGATGGCGGCTACGATCAGGTAGTCGGTGCTGCGGGAAATGCTCTTGGAGACAAGCCCTCCCCGCTCCACGATCCATCCTTCGATAATTTTTCGAGGCCCCAGACTGAAGGCACCCGTCACCACAAATCCCGAGTTCTCGAACACCAACATGCTCGCATCTCTTAGGACGCCGTCTATCGATGGCGTGTTCCGGTACGTTGGCAATCCTGTGTCTGTGCAGCTATCGCCGACCAATCGAACTATCCATTCGGCGATGTCTTCTTCTTCCTCCATCGATAGATGCCCGTCCGATATCGCCCTAACAGCTACGCCCTTCAAAGCCGCAATCCTGGCGTCCTCGAGCAGCTGAGGATTCCGGTCGATGCGGTCAATCAGCTTTTCGACTTCCTTGATCTTCAGGCGATTGTCGCAGGCGATCCCGGCACAAAAGCCGAAGAACCTGTTGCAGCAGTCATTTGAGCTGCTTTCGGAGAACGGCCTCAAGCGATAGTCAACGATTCCGGAGATGATCTCGAAAATCTCCCTGTGGTAGTCCCCATATGCGGTGTCGAGGTCCTGGATGAGATCAGCGGCGTCGGTGTCGCCAAAAAGCTGGAGGAACTGCTCGGCCTCGGCTCGGATCGAGGCGACCTCCAGGCTCTCAATAGATTCGCTGGCCAGGACACCCTCAAGAAAACCCAGCCAGTATGCCTCGACCTTCCGACCGTTGCTCTTGGCGTGTATTCGCCCAAGCGCAGATCCGCCGTACTTTAACTCCGCCATCATCCCCTCCCCTGAAGAGCAATTCTGAACATATTAGTGACTGGTCTTCGGCACAATGCAGTAATTTCACAAAGACTGAATTGCCTCCGAACACACATCAAAAAAAGACGACAGCATTCGCCTTTTTTCACTATGGCCCCGCTGACCAATGCGACGCTCGCCGCGCTGTTCGCCAGATTATTCAGTGAAGTATCTGTCTTCTCAAGCGCTTCGCGGCCCACGCATGTGCGCCCCCTCTCCCGTGTTTCGTCTGTTTCACACTTCAGCCGCTGCTACCAAGTCGGCGTTGGGCGATTGTACCGATACATCGCATACTATTTGATCGGGGTAAGTGTCCGGAAGCGACAACACCCTTAGTGCGTCAGTGCCGTCGAAAGAAGCTGCGGAGCTGAGTTTGCGTCCTAGATGGAGCCTGACGGACAACGGCATTTCGTATCCGTTCCTTAGATCGGGCGAGAGTGCCGGGCGAGAGGTTTTCGGGTCTTTGAGGAGTTCCGCCACGTCAAGGAATTTCGACGCGTAGTTCTTGAACGAATGATTTTCGCTGTGGAGGAAAGTAGGCGCCTGACCTCCGCGATCAATGCAGGCGTCTCGTCTGTGGCGGCATCCACGAACAGGCGACGCTCAAGGCCTTAGAAAAACAGGAAGACATACCAATGCCGAGCCTCGGGTCGTTCCTTCCGCACGCGCAAGCCAGTCGAGATAGGTCCGCCCGGCAATCTGAGGGAGGTTCGAATAGAGGGCCAATATGGCAGGAGGTCGCCCACCAGGTCGCTGCCACACGGCGCGACAGGCGCTGCGGGCAGCGAATGACGTAAGACGGCATGTAGATGACCTCCTCCGCGGCGATGGTCAGCGCCAGATCCTCCAGCCGCACGAACAGCGCGGGGAAGCGCAATTCCAGGCGCGCCAGCGCAGCGCCCAGGCGAATTCTGCGGGGCGATTTGTGGCTCTCAACGCCTCACAGAAAGTTTAGCTGCTCAAATCGGAGTGCTCTACCTGATCGAAACGGGTGCCAGTGCCCTCGAAAGGCTGGCTTCCCCGCGACCGTAAGTTGCCGCATTATAGTTGACGATTGTGTCGGTCCTGGCTGTATCCAGCAGCTGATTGCCAAGCTGTGTCGGTGTTGCGGACGTGAACTTGCTGCCAAGGATAGCGGCATAGCCTGCAATCACAGGTGCCGCGAGAGACGTTCCGTATAAGCCAGTCCTGTCACTCTCGACACCCACAGTCAGGAACTGGTTCTGCACCTCCGGGTTTGAGCCGGCATAATTCGAATATGCGGCCAGCCCTGCCTTGTTTTCGGGAGTGCCATTGTGCTCGAGCGCACCCACAAAGATCGTCGATTGCATCCCAATCAGGTCGGTAGCTAGGAAATCAATTCGCCCTTCGACGTCCGGGGTACCTACTGCCCGGAGTCGTTGCCGGCTGCCTTTGTGAAGACCGCAGCACCCGCCCGAGCCGCATCGACAATCGACTCCTCGAGCAGGTACGGCTCCTCGAGCGGGTAGCCGCTCAGTGGTTCCTCAATGGCATAGCTCAGATTAATGACGTTGGGCCCGTCCTCCAGCAAGAGCGAATCTGCTTCCGAATTGTCAAGCTCGATTATATTTGCGCCAGGCGCCACCATGCCGGCCATTTGAGCGACCCACTGCCCATGTAGCCGCCATCGGGGGCCATGGCCGAGTCCCCAATCTGTTGCTCGTCACCTGTGAACCTGTCTACAACGGTCACCGATACCCCAGAACCAGTATAGCCCGATGCCCATGCTTCACCAATATCGGGATTCATCCAGCAAAAGGTGCCGTCGGCATTTTGTGGGCAGCCCGAGCTACTGGTTTCCGCGGCTGGAGTACCGGTCCTTCCTTTGCCGCTTACCTCGGTACCGAGATCACCAGCGAAACCGGGGGCCGCCAACAGGCACGCTAGAAGACCGGCAACGAAAACTACCGGAAACAATTGTGGTTTGTTCATAATAAACTTCCTGTTTGGATTGTTCTTCATCAACTAAATGTACCGCCTATGCCTTTCACCATCGCTAGAATTTAGCCCTGAACCGGAGATCGAGATTCAATCGGCTTGGATTCATGTTTGCCATGTACTTCAAAGTGTCCGCAGGCGGGAGTTGCGACGCGGCCAGACGGCAATTCACCGCCTGGAACCCGCCGACGGCGCCATAGTCAGCCGTGCAAGGTCGTTCCGTCAGGTCCCCGCCCAAAATTGAACTGACGGTGAGGGTAAGTGTCGTGGACGGTGTCGGTCGCTTTTGCAGAATAAAGCCGAGTTTCACACCCGGCTGGATTCGCACCTTTTCGGCACGCTGGCCGGTGCTCGCGCCCCAGAGGAGACCGAAATCGTCCGACAGCTGCGTCAACATTTCAAATCGCATGTCGATCCAGCTGCTATGGTACCACTTGTCGAAAGACACTTGGGTGCCATCCGACAGCGCGTATCCGCCTTGTCCCAGTTGGTTGGCGGCGTCGGTTAGCTCCGAACCCTGATAAATGCCGACAAGGCTGGTCTCCTGTCCGTTCGCAGTCATCGCGCTGACGAAGAGTGCCGACACCAACAGCACTAAACCCGCAGCCAACCGTATGCGTATCTGCAACGCCCATTGTTGGAGCCGCCAGCAGATCATGTGCGATCGACAGGCGTACTGCAGTCCCTGCCACATCTTCAAACCCTTCGCAGGCCCTAGCCGCAGACGCATGGCCGCCAGCAGACAACGTGTTCATTCGCAACAAATCCGTGATCTCCCGTCCTTCAATTTTGCCGAGCCATCTCTTCGCTCTTCCCTGGCAAGCAGTTCCCGCCCCTCTCAACGGCACATAGCGAAATTCATGCCAATCAAGATGACGGGGCCAACGAAGGGATTGTATATTTGCTTTCAGCGGCTTAGCTAAACGTCCAAGACGCCGGCTACACAAGGCTGTGTCGTTAGCCTTCAAAAGCTGACTCAAATTGTCGGATATCGTACGCTGAGCGTGAACGCACTTACCACTTGCGCCCAGGAAACCCTTCCTTCGAGTTCCCGGGAAATGGTGGATCGGTCGCCACGGCAAAAGACGTGCTCGCGCCAATGTTTGAAAGCAGGGCGGTTCGCGCGATAACGACAGTCTTGGCGCAAATTTGCTACTGCGCCAGGGATTTCGTCCGAAATCCCTGCGGGCGATTACACTGGGACATTCGCCGCTGCGCCGCTCGTTCTTCGGACAACCAACTGTTCTGCGCGAACGGCCGGTTTCAATATTCCCGCTCGTAGAAAACGCCGCCCTTGGCTTCGCCGGCGTCGGTTGTCTCGCCACGCAGCTTGACGCCGCGCCCGACGTCGAGATCGATTGCCGCCTTGCCCGAACCCGGCTTGTCGCCCTTCTGGATCGTCACATAGGTGCGATCGTTGAGATACTTGCCCGCCGAGACCGCGGTGCCGCCCTCCTCGTCCGTGATGACGTCGAGATCGTCGACGCCGATCGCGCTGCGCAGGTTCTGGAGTAGCGACGTCGAGCCGCCGACACCGGCCAGTTGCGCGGCGGCTTCGGCAAGCTGGGCGATCTGCAGCGGCGACAGGTTCGACATCGAGCGGCCGAAAATAAGTTGCGCCAGAACCTCGTCTTCCGGCAGCGCCGGCACCGACGAGAAGTTGAACTTCGGATTGGTCGCCTCGCCCGACACCACGATTGTGACGGTGGCGCTGCTCGTCGTCGATGTCGCTGTGAGATTGAGATAAGGCACCAGCGACCCCGAAAAGCCGACCGTGCCTTCGGTGAAGGTCAGCCGCTTGGCGAAGATCGTCAGCCGACCGCGCTGCAAGGTAAAGGTGCCGACCGCTAGCGGCGACGATGCCGGGCCGGTCAGCCGTAGCGAGCCGCCGAGCTCGGCATCGACACCCCTGCCCTGGATGAATATCTGGCTCGGCGCGTTGACCGTGACATCAAGATTGAGGCCGCTGCCACCGCTGCTGCCGCTCGCCGTCGCCGGGCGCAACGCCTTGTCCTGCGCGCGCACGGCGGCCGGTGCATTCTTGTGCTTGACGTCGAGCGCCGCCAGCGAGCCCGGCAGTTTTTCGGGAACGGTGATGACGGTCTTGGCCAGGTTGACCGTGCCCGAAATCACCGGCGCCGATGCGAGCGGACCCCTGATAGTCAGGTCGCCGCCGAGATTGGCGGTGACCACCCTGCCGTCGGTGTAGCGGCCGTCGACGAGCTTGACCGACAGGTCGGCCGGAAAACCTTGCGCCGGATTGATGCCGACCGTGCCGCTGGCCGACAGGCTGCCGGGCGTCGACAACGTTCCGGTCAGGCGGTTGATCCTGGCGACGCCACCGCCGATCGCCACATCGGCGGTGATATCGTTGATCGCAAGGCCCGAGCGTGCATCGATCAAACGGGCACCTGACGTGCGGACCGTGCCTGTGATCACCGGCGCCGTCGCCGGGCCGCGCACCTTCAAATTGACGTCGGCCGTGCCGCTCAAGGACAGGCCTTGCGCGGCGAGTGTCCGAGTAAGGAAGGCGAACGGCACCTTGCCGGAAAAGTCGAGATCAAGGGTGGGCGTGCCTGATGTCGTCATCGTGCCGCCGCCCTTGAGGCCGAGGCCGGCGCCGTCGCTCATGTTGGCGTCGAACGCCAGTCTGTTGCCCGAATACGTGCCGGAGGACGAAACTCCCATGCCGCCGAAACCGGCACCGCGGGTCTGCGACGTCTGAACACCTTGAGTGTCGATCTTGAAGGCGACGGCCGGACTGGCCGGCGCGCCCGTCACCTTCACCGTGCCCGAGATCGAGCCGGCGGCATCGAGGCCCGGCGAGAAACTGTTGGCGAGCGAGATCGGGACGCGGGCCAGCGTCGCGTTGAGGTCGAGCGCCTGCCCAGCCTTGGCCGTGACCGTCGCCGTGCCGCCGCCGAGGTTGAGCACCAGCTTGTCGAGGCTGGTCACTCCCTTGGCGATGTTGATGGTCGAGGCCTGGGCGATGGCCGCCTTGATGCCGCGGATGGTCGCCTCGCCGGAGGCAAGTTCGATGCTGGTGGTGCCGTTCGCCACCCTGACCCGCCCGGACGCGCTGGCCGGAATGCCGGCGACCGTGGCGCCGCCGCTAAAGCCTGTCCAGTCGCCATTGCGCTTCAGGTCGACATCGATGCCGCTGATCACCGTGGTTCCGGAGGTGATCGTGTCGGCCTTGATCTTGCCGGAGGTTGCCGGTGCGTTGAGATAATTGGCGACCAGCGCGTTGACGGCGATTGTCTTCGCCGCCAGTTCGCCGCGCGAAATTGCGGTGCTCGTCGCATCGATCGCGACCGTCGGCGCTCCGTCGTCGTTCGCAAAGCGGATGGTGCCGCGCACGTCGCCGGCTACCGTTTGGCCGGCAAGTCTGGCCAGCGGAGCAATATCGGCGGCATCGAGGGTCAACGTGCCGAGCGGCAGCAGGTTGTCGTCGAGCCCGAGGTCGCCGGAGACCCTGTTGTCGGCTAACGAGACGGCAAGTCCATTGATGGAGCGCTTGCCATCGGTTGTTACCAGCGATGCCTTGAGGTCGAGCGGCTGGTCGTCGACCGAGCCGGTCAGCGAGACATCGGCGGCGGGACTGGCGATATCGGCCTTGCCGCTAGCGCTCAGCCTGATCTGCTTCACCGCATGGCCGGACGCCGTCAGGCTGTCGCTGTTGGCCGAAACCGAGAAATCCGGTGCGCTGCGCACCCCGCTTGCGGTCAGCGCGAAACCGACGGTACCGCCGACCTTGGCGCCGACCAGCGGCGACAGCACCGACACGTCGCCCAGCGTGCCCTTGATATCGGCCCGGATATCGGTGCCTTGCGCACTGGCGGTGCCGCTGGCGCTAAGCGTGCCTGAGGTGAGTTGCAATGCGTTGGCGGCGAACGCCCCGTCCGGGTCGCGGGTCGCGGTTGCGGAAAACTGCACGCGCTGGCCGAGAACCGAGCTGATCTGGGGCGGCAGCGCCGTCGAAGCCGCGTCGGCATTCATCTTGAGCGTCATCGACAGATCGGCAAGCGCCACTGTGGCCGTTACGGACGCATTGAGCGCGTCGCTGCGCAGCGTGCCTTCGTCGACGACGACCTGATCCTTGCTGACCGAACCGGCGAGACCGGCGCTGACCCTGCCCGTTGTCAGCGGCGCCAAAGTCGCGACGTCGGTGTTCAGGCCGGCCGCCGTCAGCTTGATGGTGACAGGCCCGCTACGGTTCTGGATATCGAAGCCATCGGAATGGACTTGCCCGATCAGGTCGTCGACCCGCGTGCCGCCCGCCACCACCGAGACCAGCGACGCGCCGATATCCACCATCGGCGCCTTGCCATCGCCGAAAGCGCGGGCCGTGGCATCCTTGATCGCAACGGTTATCGGCTGTGCCTCGCTGCCGAGGCCAAGCACGATCGGCGGCCCTTTCGCCGCGAGTTTCACAGAAAGATCGCTGGCGCCGTTCGGATCGACGATGCCGGCGGCGATAGCGTGCATGGCGCCGCTGTCGATATTGGCGCGCTCGACATCGACGCCGCCGGCCGCGGTCGCTGTGCCGGCGAGGTCGAAGCTGGTCTTGCCGGCAAACAGCGGTTTCAGGGTTTCGGGCAGGAAGCGCTCGAATTCGCCATCGCCATTGGCCTCGACATAATGACCCTTGTCGGTGAGCTGATGGCGACCGGTAAGCTGGGTGACGATCCGGCCGTCGACAACGAAGGTCCCGATGCCATTCCAGTTGGCGAGCGGTCCGGTGCCGGAAACGACAATGTTGACCGGCGGCGCGCCCGGCAGGTTGAGCAGGTTGGCGATGATGCCGCCGGCCGGCTCGGATGCCTTAAGGTCGAGGTCGAGCTTGTTGTCGGCCGGCGCGAAATGGGCTTTGGCGTCGACCATGCCTTGCTTGCCGTCATGGCGAACGATGTTGAGGTTGGTCTCGATCGCCAATGGTGAGGCGTCCGCCTTGAGCGCCCCCTTGGCTGCAAGTTCGGCGACACCACTGCCGGCCAGAGCCTGCCCGAGCGCGATTTCGGGCAGGTCGAGTTGACTGACGTCGATGGAAACCGGCAGCGTCGTCGCTCCGCTTTGGATCGGCTGTGTACTGGCCACCGGCAGCCTTGCCAATTCGATACGCTCGGCCCCGATGCGATCGGCGCTGAAGCTCTTCGACAGGAGTGCCAGCGGCGACCAGTCGACGGCCAGGTTGCGCGCTACCATCCAGGCGCCTTCTCGATCCTCCAGAACGACATGATCGATCCTCAGCGCGCCCGACCAGATACCGTCGATGCCGACGACAGTGACCTTGCGATCACTGGTCGAGGCCATGGTCGAGATGATGCCGGCAAGGTTTTCGCGGCCGCGCTCGGTTTTGGTCAGCACGACGAGCCCCCCCACCGCCGCTGCCACGACGATGAGCAGCGTGTAGAAAAGGATACGGAGGATGCGCCTGAATATTGCCATCAGAACGCCTGCCCGATTCCGACATGGATCTCGAATTTCCGATCGCCGGGGTCGCGGTTGAGTGGTATGGCGGCGTCGATGCGCAGCAGCGGCCCGAACGCCGTCAGATAGTGCAAGCCGACACCCGCGCCGATCTTCATGTCCGAAAAATCGGGGACCTGCCTGGTCGACACCGTACCGGCATCGACGAACGGCACGACGCCGATCTTGTCGGTGACGGCGATGCGCATTTCGACCGAGGTCTCGAAGAAGGAGAGCCCACCGGTCGGCTTGCCGGTGTCGTCCTTCGGGCCTACGCCTTGAGACTTGTAGCCGCGCACCGAGCCGCCGCCGCCGGAGTAGAAGCGCCGGTTGGCCGGCACATTCTGAAGCCCGGTGCCGATGATCGAGCCGATGGCGACACGTTCGGCGAAAACAAATTTAGAGGCCGAATCGAGCGACTGGTACGCCGACCCCTCGCCCCTCAGCTTGACGAAGGCAGCCTCGCTCAAAATGTCGTAGCTGGGCTCGCCATAGGCCAGCACCCTGAAGCCCCGGGTTGGATTGAGCTTGTTGTCGCGATTGTCGTAGACATATTGCAGCGGAATGCTGGCGATCAGATAGGTGTGCTTGCCGAAAGCGTCGTGGATCCTCGAATAATCAAGCGCGACTTGCGCGGAAACCGTCTGCTTCTTATCGAGTTCGTAGGATAGGCCGGTGCTGCCCTTGACCGAGAAATGATCGTAGGCGTCGGGGTGCTCCAGCACGGTATTGACGCTGGCAATGAATTTCGACGCCGGCCCGACCACGCCCGGCTTTTCGAACATGACGCCGGCACTGTAATTGAGCTGGCTCAAGTCGTTGCTGCCGATGCCGCTGATCTTGCCATCGATGCGCAGCTTTTCGGCGGGGTCAAACAGATTGCGATGCTCCCAATTGCCTTTGAGGTCCAGGCCATCGGTGCTCGACAAGCTGCCGCCGAGATCCAAATGGCGCGGCTTGCGTTCGCTGACCTCGACACCGATCGGGATATTGCCCTCGGCGTCGAGCGCGTCGGCTTCCTTCACCGTCACGCTGTTGAAGACCTCGAGCCCGAGCAGCCGGTCGCGTGCATCGTCGATCTCATCGGGCGAATACTGGCGGCCGCGCTTCAGGCCGGTCATATACTCGGTGAAGTCGCGGTCGACCTTTTCTGTGCCCTCGACAGTGGTGTCGCCATAGCCGGCGACCGGCCCGGCCGCGACGGTGAGCGTCACGTCGAGCGTCGAACCGGCGTGCTCGGCGACGATCTCGCGACCCGTCACCTTGGCCAGCGGCCTGCCTTCTTGCTTGAGTGCCCGCACGATCGCCGCCTCGGCTTTGAGCACGGCGCCCGAACTGGCGTCACCGCCGGCGATCAGGCCGAAGTCGGCACTTGCCAGCCCCGCCGCATCGCCCTCCAGCCTGATGTCGCCAAGCGTGAACTTCGGCCCGGCCGCAATGTTGATCACCACCGGAATCGGCTGCGGGCCAGAAAACTCGGCATCGGGCGGCAGATCGTCGAGCGGCTTGCCCTGAATAGTGATGGTGACGACACCCTCGTAGAGCGCGTCCGCGTAAAACGCGGCGACAAGTTGCTCACGGTCGCTGCGCGCCTTGGCCAAAAGACCCAGCGAACCTGATACCGGGTGTTCCTCGTCGGCTTTCAGCGCCGAGGCGTTTTCGAGCTTCTCGGCGAGATCCTCGTCAGCGTCGGGCGCGTCTATCGTCACCGTGTAGCGCAGCGGGTCGACGATGTCGGCGTCCTCGTCGCTGGAAAGCTCCCACAGCTTGAGGCCGAACAGCTCGAACGCGGCTGCGGACCTTGATTGCGCAGCCAGCGCGGTCGAGCAGACCACGGCCAACAGCACGATTTGCAATAGCACGCCGCCTGACGCGCAGCCCACTGCCGTCTGCCTTCCATGCACCGGCATTAGGACAACCTAGGGCAATAGTGCTGCCAAGGCGGCAGGCTGATGCTGCGGCTGGGCAAGTCCCTTGGCAAGAGCATCTCGCCGCTGTAGCTCGGGCGGGGCCATTTGAGCGACAGACTGGATGAGATCATCGTGATGGTCGCGCCGCCGCTATCGACGATCATCAAGCATCTGGCAGTTTGTAGAAGGTCGCCAGCTTGAGCTGGTTGATCCCTCCCTCGATCGAACAAATCCTTGTTCGTATATCGGCAACGAGGTGAGCTGCCCTGTCGAAGGAGGACGGATCAAAAGCCGCCAGTTCCAGCCGGCCCCGAACAATTGAACATTCTGCCGGTCATGCAGTGTGGCGGCGAATTTCAAACCGCTAAAAACAACCTGCATTATGCACAACCTGATGTGTAGGATCGTATTCATCATCAGATGCTTAAGAGCAAAAGATGTGCCACTTGAACGATCGATTTTGATCTCAGCATTTCGGGCATACCTCGATGCCGATTGCGGGAGCGGGCACGGCTGCGATCCTGGCTGCGGGGTTGTGCCTTGCGTCGATTGGGAGGGGCGGTGCATAGGCGTTCTTTCGGCGGGCACTGGTTGCCTTCCGAACAAATTGGCGGATTGCCGACATTCGGCATGTCTGCTTCGAGCGAAGAAATGGATGCCAAATGCGAAGCGGCGGCATTGCCCAGGGCGGAACCTTTCCCTGCGCGAAAGAGGCTCTGACGTCCTTTTTCCTAGTCTGTTGACGATTTCCCCCGAGAAGACCTATCCATCGCATCTCCGCTTGATCCGGCATGCGCGGCAAGCTTGGAACGAAACCAGATAGAGACCGTCGCTGCTTAGGCCCTCCGGGCTGCTGCGGATATTGGGCTGCGGACGTCGCGACGAACAGCGGCGCAAAGTGGCCTGGACTTTGCGCCGTGCTTTACTGCAGCACGGACAAAGTCAGTTACAGGACTTCCAGTTCACAATGTGCGTGTGAATGCTTCGCCTTCGCCGTTCCGCCTTCCGTGTTGTCCGTAAACTTCGAAGAGAGGCGTAATTATGAAATCAGCGATTGAGGCCGAACTCGACCAAGAACCTTATCCTGAGTTCCTCTAGAGCCGCTATTGAGACAGCGCTCCTCTGTATCCGGGAACGTGGCTGTCGCTCAGAGACATGTTGAAGCGACGTCCGACTGTAACGGCCCCAAGCATCGAGCAAGGGACACCCGCAAGCCATCGACCAGAGGAGTTCAGGAATTCTCCCTTTCAACTTGAGTGGAATGGTCTACCAGCCGTCTGGCCGAGGCCCTATAAGGAAGCCGCAGGTGCGGAGTACACACCGACGCCCTGCCGACATACACATCCGCCGCGTTTGAGAGGAATCCGGTATTGCCCCTGTGCCTGCCGATGATCCGGCACCTGAAATCCCCGGACCTGTTTGGCGCCATCGATCGCCTGCCGGCACTCGGCACGCCGGTTAGCAAGCTGACATTCGACGTCCTCAACCCGTCGAGCGGCGAAGTGCTGGCAGCACTGCCCGACATGGGGGTGGCGGAGACACGCGCTGCGATCGACAGGGCCTATGTAGCGCAGCCTGGACGGGCGGCGCTGACCGCCCGAGAACGCAGCGACGTTCTGTGGCGATGGCATCAGCTGATCATGGACCACGCTGGGGATCTTGCCGCCATACTCACTGCAGAGATGGGCAAGCCGTTTGCCGAAGCCAAGTCGGAGGTTTCGCATGCGGCCGCATATCTGCAATGGTACGCCGAAGAAGCCAATCGCATCTATGGCGAGACGATCCCCGCACCGTCGACAGACCGTCGCATGATGGTGATCAAGCAGCCGATCGGCGTCGTCGGCACAATTACGCCATGGAATTTCCCAGCGTCGATGGTGGCGCGCAAGATCTCGCCGGCCCTGGCGGCGGGCTGCGCGATCGTGCTCAAACCTGCTGAACAGACGCCGCTAGTGGCAGGTGCAATGTTTGCCCTCGCGCACCAAGCTGGCTTTCCAGACGGCGTCGTCAACCTGATCTATGCGTCCGAAGGTGACGGCGTTGGACGCGAACTCTGCTCCAATCCCAAGGTGCGAAAGATCAGCTTTACAGGCTCGACTGAGGTTGGCCGGCTGCTCATGCGCCAGTGCTCGGACCAGATCAAAAAGGTCAGCCTCGAGCTCGGAGGCAATGCCCCTTTCATCGTCTTTGATGACGCCGATATCGACGCTACGGTCGACGGCGCGATCCAGGCGAAGTTCCGCAACGCCGGCCAGACTTGCGTTTCAGCGAACCGTCTTTACGTCCAATCGAGCGTTCACGATGAGTTCGTCGAGAAGTTCGTGGAGAAAGTCCGGCACTTGTCGGTTGGCGACGGCTTCGCGGCCGGAGTGGACGTCGGACCGCTCATCGACATGCATGCTTTGGCCAAGATCGAGTCCCACATCGCAGATGCCGTTGCCAAAGGTGGGACAATTCGATGCGGAGCCGAACGTATCGGCAAGGATGGCACCTTCTTCGAACCCACAGTCCTCACTGAAATTTCCAGCATCATGGCGGTTGCGCAAGAGGAAACTTTCGGGCGCTGGCGCCGATCATTCGCTTCGACGATGCGGATCAGGTTGTGCGTGAGGCCAACGACACGATCTACGGCCTCGCCGCTTATTTTTATGCCTCGAACCTGAAGCGTGTCTGGCGCGTGGCCGAGGCATTGGAATATGGCATGGTTGGCATCAACACGGGGCGTATGTCTTCGGAAGCGGCGCCCTTTGGCGGCATGAAGCAGTCCGGCATCGGGCGGGAGGGTTCCCGCCACGGGCTCGAAGACTACCTCGAAATGAAATATCTCTGCATGGGCGGCATCTGAAGAACCTGCTTGCGGCCTCCGAATAGAAGCACTCGATTGGGAGCCGACGGGCGGCTCCGCAACCCGAGCGGGACGCCACATGGGCCCTTCAGGTGGAGACGGTCATTGCGGCGGTGATTGGTAAGCGCTGTTCTCAGGCCACGGCCCTGAGTTCGGGAGCCGGGAGGTAGGCCCAGGGCAGCAGGTCGTCGATCTGGCTGTTCGGGTGGCCATTGACGATCCTGGTGAGGACATCGGTGAGATAGCCGAGGGGCTCGACGCCGTTCAGTTTGCAGGTTTATGCCGACCGCCGAACTATGCCGAGCGCCTCTTCCGATCATGGCGGTATGAAGCGCTTTGCCCGCCATTTCGACCAAGAACCGGTCGTTGACACTCGGCATAGTTCTGATGCTCAAAGGGCATTCAGGAACTCAAGAAGCCTGTCGTTTGGTCGAAATCGTTCGGCCTTTGCGCGTTCGTATGGCTTCAGCTTGGCAAGTGCGGATTCCTTCAGCTCAAGATGTGCGTGAAGATAGGTCAGCGTCGTTTCCATCGCCTCATGGCCCAGCCATAGGGCGATGACCGAACAATCGACGCCCGCCTGCAGCAGCTCCATGGCAGCGCTGTGCCTCAAAACATGGGGCGACACCCGCTTCGAGCGGAGGGGGACGCAGTGTTCGCGAGCCTTGGCGACATATTTGTTCAGCAGCGCCTGCACGCCGTCGGCGCTGAGCTTGCCGCCGTGCGTGTTCGGAAAGAGAGCCGTTGCGCCCCGCTTCCTGGGCTCGTTGAGCCAGCCCCGAAGGGCTTGCTGTGCAACCTTTGTGAGCGGCGTACTTCGCTCCTTGCGGCCCTTGCCAACGCATCGCACGTGGGCACCGTGCCCCAGCATCACCGAGTCCCGGTCGAGATCGATGATCTCCGAGACCCGCAACCCCGTTTGCGCGGCCAGCAACAGCAGAGTGTGATCACGCCGTCCCAGCCATGTGCTGCGATCCGGACAGGCCAGGATCGCTTCAATCTCGGGCCTGGTGAGAAACTGAAGCTGTCGCTTGTCGCATCGCTTGCTCGGGATCGCGAGCACGCGTTGAATCTGGGCGCTATGGGCCGGCTCCTCGAACGACGCATATCTGAAGAAAGACCGAATGGCCGTGAGGCGGAGGTTCCGGGTCCTCACTGAGGCGGATCGCAGTGTCTCGAGGTCCTCCAGGAATGCGCCGATGAAAGGCGCGTCCAAATCCCGCAGTGTCAACTGCGACGGAGACCTGCCAAGGCGTGTCTGCGCGAATGCAAACAGGAGCCGGAAGGTGTCGCGATAGGAGGCGATGGTGTTGGAGCTTACGCCTCGATGTCGCATGAGCCGATCGGTGAACCACCGCTCGATCAGCACGGCCAGATCGTTCGAGGCACTCATGAGCGAACCTCCCACCGCTCATCCAGCAGTCGCGCGGCATGGGTCATTAGCTCCGGCGCGGCGGATAGATACCAGTAGGTGTCGCGAACATTGGCGTGGCCGAGAAAGGTCGAGAGGACCGGCAGTTCCCGCTCGACATCTTCGCCCGCACGATACCAGTTGGTCAGGGCCTGGACGGCGAAACGGTGACGAAGATCGTGAATCCGCGGACCATTGCGCTGCCCCCGCTGCCGCAGACCGATCTGTCGCGACAGCTGCCAGAACACCCGGTGCACGTATTGGTGCAGCAATCTGCCGCCCTGCTCGGCGACAAAGAAATAGGGGCTACGAGGCGCGACGAGATGCGCGTCGCGTCGCGCGGCATAGTCCGACAGCACGGCGACCGTCGTGGCATGGAGCGGGACCAGCCGCGACTTGCCGAACTTCGTCTCCCGAATGGTGAGGATACCTTGGTCGAGATCGACGTCGTCTCGGCGCAGGTCGAGCGCTTCGGAATGGCGTAGCCCGGCGACCGCTATCAATCCGAACAGACAATGATATGTCCAGCGACGCAGGGCGTTGGCCGGCGGCAGCGACAGTGCCGCCGCCAGAAGCGCCGTGATCTCAGCATCGTTATAGATGTAGGGCTTTGCCCGCCGCGCCGGCGACACAGCGTCTCGAGGTGGCACTTCCGTCATGGGGTCGAAATGAGCGAGGTGCTGAGCGAAGCAGCGCACATCGGTTAGGCGGATGGACCAACTCGGTTGTCGGCCGATCAACGTCACCCACTTCATTGCCAACGCCGTGGTGACGGTCTCGGCGCCGCGAGCCTCCATGAAGGTGACGAAATCCGACAACCGTCGAGCGGGGCCATGATACTTGTATCCCAATCCCTGGCGCATGCCCACATAGCGCTCGAGCGCTGTTCGAAGACGGCTCATTGGACACCTCCCGGCCAGGGCAGGCTCAGTTCGCGCAGCTTCTCGATGTCGAGCTTGGCATAGATCCTTGTGCTGTCGATGCTCCGGTGACGAAGCAACTGGCCGATCTCGGCAAAGCTGGCCCCCGACCGCAGCAGGTCGGTCGCAAGGCTGTGGCGGAAGAGGTGCGCGCCGTGGTGCGCATAGCCGTGAATACCCGCCCGCTCGAGGGCCTCCTTCGCGATCATCGTGATGGCGCAGCCTGAGGCAAAGCCGACGTGCGGAGCAAGCATTCGCAGAAATAACCGGCGACACGGTGAAGCCGGTCGCCCATGCCGGATGTAGGCGACGATAGCCGCACCGACGTCGTGGCGTAGCGGCATCATCGCTTGCCGCCGCCCCTTGCCATGGACGAGGACACTGCCCGACTGCCAATCGATATCGTCAAGACTGAGCGCGGCAACCTCGCTGGCGCGCAAGCCCAGCTTGGCCAGCGCCATCAAAACCGCATAGTCGCGAAGCCCCATTGCCGTGGTCCGATCGCAGGCATCGAGAACCACCTGAACCTTCTGTGGTGGCAGGAAGGTTGGTAGGCCAGCAAGCCGCCAGCGACGGATCGACGGCACACAATCGGCCAAGGCCACCGAAATGAAGCCCTTCAGATGCAAATAGCGCAGGAAGGCGCGCACCACCCCGCACATCGCCTTACCGCTGTCGGCGGAGCCATCGAGAGCATGTCGCTCGACATAACCGATGACGATTTCCGGGGTGAGCGCTGCAAACCCATCTGCGCCAGCCGGACAGACCTCCTGCAGAAATCGGCGTGAGAGCAGCTTGTGGCTTTCCACCGTCGAGGCGGCGAGCCCTCTCTCATTCGTGAGGTAAGCCGCGAACACATCAACAATCTGCTCGTACTCCGTACGCTCAATAGGAAGGGCGGTTGGTATCAAACCTTCTTGCCGTAACGCGGCAAGCAAGCGCCGAAGCGCCGATCGGTCGCCCGAATCGATGTTCCAGTGTTTGGAACGGTGCTCCAGAAACCGCTCAACATGAACTTCGCTTAAATCCCGGAGATCGTGCCCGTTACCGACATGCCAGTCTCTCAGCTCACGAAATAGGCTTAGCGATCGCCAGGTGCATTGCCGACCGAAGCCTTCGTCCGACAATCTGCCCGCATAAACGCGTGCAAACTCGCCATATGGCCGTGGATCAGCTTCCGATACAGCGTGCTGCGTTGCAGATAGTCACTTGCGTTCATGTGTCCTCTCCTTCGCGTCAATTGCGACGGAGAGAGCCTAAGCTATGCCGATCCAGCTACCGCTACGTTGAGGAAAGTGTTGGTAAAAACTTGCTCACTCGGCATAGTTCGGCGGTCGGCATAAACCGCCTTGGACTAACCCGCTCCGCGAATGCGGAGCGGCAAGGAGGGTGAGTGCCGACAGCGTGATCTGATCGCGTCGCCTGTCGCGCTGGTCATGTGTCCACAACAAGCTCCGACTGCGTCAGCATGGAGTGGCTGCTTGCAGCCTATTCCATCGGACAAAGGAGCTTGTCATGACCCAACTTCGCCAGCGCATGAGCGAGGACATGGAGGTGCGCAACCTCACGCTCAACACCCAACTCTCCTATCTTCAGCAGGTGTCGCTGTTTGCACGTCACTTCGGCAAGTCGCCGGACTTGCTCGGGCGCGAGGATATTCGGACCTATCAGGTCTATCTGACCAACGAGAAGAAGCTGTCGCCTGGTTCGATCCACACAGCAATTGCGGCGCTGCGCTTTCTCTACTGTGTGACGCTCGAGAGGGATTGGGCGCCTGAAGAGGTCCTGCCGCTTCCCAAGAAGCCGCAGAAGCTGCCGATCATCCTCAGTGCCGAGGAAGTTCAGCGGTTCCTCGGCTGCGTCCTCGACCTCAAACACCACGCCATCCTGACCACTTGCTATGCCGCCGGCTTGCGCATCTCGGAAGCGGTGCAGCTGAAGCCCACGGGCATCGACAGCCAGAGAATGGTCATCCGCATCGAACAGGGCAAAGGCCAGAAGGACCGCTACGTGATGCTGTCGCCCAAGCTCTTGGAGATCCTGCGCAGCTACTGGAAGGTGCGGCGGCCAAAGGAGTGGCTCTTCCCCGGCGATCGTGCCGGCCAGCCGATCACCAGGGATGCGGTGGGACAGGCCTGCGCGAAAGCGCGCGACCGCTCCGGATTGTCCAAGCCGGTCACGCCCCATTCGCTTCGCCACGCCTTCGCCGTCCATCTGCTGGAGGCCGGCGCCGACGTGCGCACCATTCAACTGCTGCTCGGTCACCGCAGCCTCGCGACCACCGCCCATTACCTGCGGATCGCCACCAACAAGGTCTGCGCCACGTCGAGCCCCTTCGAGCTCTTGCCAAGGCCGGCGCCCACCCCGCCGCCGCCCGCCAAGCCGCAGTACTTCTGAGCTCGCGCCGATGGCCCGCTCGGGGCCGGAAGTGGCGGACATCTTCCGCTACTACGGCGAAGCCTATCGCGAGCAGCATGACGCGCAGCTGTCGATCGCCCAGCGCCGCGTCATGACGGCGATCGAACTGTGCCGGACCGCCGCGCTCGGCGGGCATGTCGAGCAGTGCGATCACTGTGGCCACCGGCGCATCGCCTTCAACAGCTGCCGCGACAGGCATTGCCCCCGCTGCCAATCGCTGGCCCGCGCGCAGTGGCTCGAGGATCGTCGCGCCGAGCTGCTCGACACACAGTACTTTCACGTGGTCTTCACACTGCCCGGCGACATTGCCGCCATCGCCTATCAGAACAAGGCGCTCGTCTACGGCCTGCTCTTCCGCGCCGCCGCCGAGACCCTGCACACCATCGCCGCCGATCCCAAGCACCTGGGCGCCGAGATCGGCTTCTTCGCCGTGCTGCACAGCTGGGGCCAGAACCTGCTTCATCATCCGCATCTGCACTGCGTCGTCGCCGGCGGCGGCCTGTCTGCCGACGGTCGTCGGTGGATCGCCTGCAAGCCCGGCTTCTTCTTGCCGGTCCGGGTGCTCTCACGCCTGTTCCGACGATTGTTTCTGGAGCACCTGGAGAAAGCCTTCGACGCCGGCCAGTTGCAGTTTTTCTCTGGCCTGCAGCACCTGAGCGAGCGCGACGCCTTCCGGCGCTATTTGGCGCCGCTACGAAAGGCTGAGTGGGTCGTCTTTGCCAAACCGCCCTTCGCCGGACCTGCCCAGGTGCTCGACTATGTCGGGCGCTATACGCACCGCGTCGCCATCTCCAACAACCGCCTCATCGACATCGAGGACAACGCCGTTCGTTTCCGCTGGAAGGACTACCGGCACGGCAATCGGCAGAAGGTCATGACCGTCGCGGCCGACGAGTTCATTCGCCGCTTCTTGTTGCACGTCCTGCCCGAGGGCTTTCATCGCATCCGCTACTACGGCTTTCTCGGCAATCGCTACCGCGCGCAAAAGCTCGCCCACTGCCGCGACCTGCTCGGCATGCCGGTTCCAGAGCCGTCGGATGGCTCATCCGAAAGGGATTACCGCGACCGCTATGAGGATCTCACCGGTCATTCCCTCAGGCAATGCCCCGCCTGTCGTCAAGGCCAGATGATCATCGTCGATATCTTCGACGGCGCCACTGGACCCCCGCCATACTGGGATACCTCATGAAAGAACCGCTCCGCTTTCGCAGTCACCGCATCGCACGAGCCGTTCGGCCGGAAAACCGAGTCGGTCCCGCGAAGCTGCGCGCCGTCACCCCCGGCTGCCTTTGCCGGGCAAGGCGCGACGCCGGTCCTCACTTTGCCGAACCTATATCTGTGCCGCTTTCGGCGCACGCGACCCCTGCAGTCGCTGCGTCCACGACCGCATCCGCGCCCACGCCATGCCTGTTCATGGCCACGGCCTGATTGAACGCCCATAGCGGCCACCCGTGCCGGCGGCTTAGTCCAACACGTTTTTAGCTCACCGTCGCGATCCATCTCAGCGCGCTCTAGCCACCGCCTTTCTCCGCGACGCCAAGCTAAAAACGCTCTGCCTTATGCCGCGCGCGGCATAAGGCGCTTTCGATCAGCGAGGCGACGACTGCCCAGTGTTCGGCGCCGCCATCGGAGCCTGCAAAGAGGGCGTTCTTCCGATGGATTGCCGAGCCGGAGACCGCGGCGTCCGAGAACGTATTATAACTTTCACGTATGTAAAAGACGCGAAAGTTAGAATCTCTTGAAAGTTGGAGGAGGCTGTGCTAACTATACCGTATCTTAAATACGCGAAAGTTATAAGATGGCTCTTCACCTCGTCGGCGAAAACATTGATAAAACCCGGAGCCACTATCGGGCTGAAACGGGCAAGCTGGTCCAGCTAATGCGCGGCATCTACGTCGATGCCGGGGAGAACATTGAGGCCACCGTACTCAAGCACGCCGTCCGCATCGCCAAGTACCTATATCCCAACGCTTACCTCTCGGCGGCGAGCGCTGTCCTTCTCCGCCCGACCCGCGATGGCCGTCTGTTCCTGAGCGGACGGAGAATACAGCGCACTCGCTTGCGCTCGCTCGAAATCATTCAGAACGCAGCTCCCGACCACCCCTCAGTCGCTCAAGCGATTGTCGATGATGGCATGGGAGAATTCCGGATTGACGTCTCCTCGATGCGCCAGCGCTTCCTCGAAGGTTTCCGCCTGCGCAGCGAACATGCGGCATCCATCGACGAGACAGTGCGCGAGGCAATCGCGAACCGTCTCATAGAAGAATACGGCAGCGCCCAGGGCGCTGCCGACGCGACATGGGCGCTTGCCCGAGAAAACCAGTGGTATCGCGAAGGCGAGCACGCCGAGCGCTTCCTCCTCCGCCGTCCAGTGACCGCAGAGCCCGCGCGCAATGAAGCCGCGCTCGATCTGATCGTAGCGTGGCACGGCGCTCCGCTGGGCAAGCTCACACATGATGGTTTCGAGTGGCGCTGGAATCCAGACGATCAGAATGGCCCGGCGCTCATCCGCCAGACCGCGCCGGGCAAGCTCCCTCCTTTCATCCTCTCGCTGCTGCCTGAAGGCTGGCTTGAGTCAGTGTTGAACGACCGCGACGAGCGAGCGATGCTGCGCTCGGGCAAACGCTACATGTCGAACATCACCATCGTCGAGCGTGCGAGCGATCTCTCCGCCCTGCCGCCCGATATCCTACTAACCCGGCTCAATGGCTTCACTAGAAACTCAGTCTTCACTGGCCAGTATGTAGGGCCGGGCCGCGGCGATTTAGAGCAGAGCTTCGAGCGCAATCTGGCGGAGATTTTCGAGCGTACCGATACGCCACGTTTATCAGGCGTTCAGATCAAAGCGCCGATGTTCCTCGATGCCGACGGTACTCTCTCCCCCAGTACCGGCAAACCGTTCACCCATATCCTCAAGCCTGCCGGTACAGGTGGATTTGAAGCCCTGCCGGTTATCGAATGGCAGTCGCTCGCTTTGGGCCGCTCGGCCGGTTTCACGACGCCCGCGACAGCGCTAGTCCCCATGCCTGACGGGATGCCTCCGGCGCTGCTCGTCGAGCGGTTCGACATCAGAACGAGCCTCGAGGAAAAGCACCTTCTCGCGCTTGAGGACTTCTGCTCGGTACTGGGCGTGGCCACCGAAGCAAAATATGACGGCACGATGGAGCGCATCGCGCGGGCACTAAGGCCGCTATCGACCTCTCCCGAGGAGGACCTGCTGCTTGTCCTCAAGCGATCCTTGTTCGCCTGGCTGATCGCCGATGGAGACATGCACCTTAAGAACGTGGCACTGCTGAAAATCGCAGAGCCCGGCAGCACACAATTCAGCTCGGTCCGCATGGCTCCGCTCTACGACGCGGTCACGACTCGCGTGTTTCCACGCCTCGAAAGAGACCGGATGGCGCTCAAGCTGAACGGCAAGGATGATCGTCTGCGCCGCGCCGACTTCAAGGCTTTTGCGAGCACCGCGGGTCTGAAGGCAGCGGTTGCCGACATGGCGATTGATGACTTGGTTGCCGTCGTCTCACGCGCGCTCGATCACCTCCAGTTGCCGCCGCCTTTGTCTGACGGCTCTCAGGGCGCGAAGATGGCTGAGCAAATGCGCGCGATTGTTCGCGAACGTATTGAAGGGTTCTCGTAAATGATTACACCGACGCCAGGGTCCGCTCTTTAATCGAGACTCTCGGCCATGGACAGGAGAGTGATTACGGTTACCGCGCGGGAATGTCACAGTCGACCTTTGTCCAATGGCATCGGCGGTGGACGATCCGGCGATCGCCGTTTGATCGACTGCGATAGCGGCGAATTTATTCACGCAAAGAGCTGGATTCGGCGGCTGGCAAGAACCTTCGCACCTGATTTATCTATCTTGGCGATTGCTGGATCGATGAGCGGATCGGCCCCTTTCCTATACTCGCCAGCGCGTACCAACAGTTCCACCTCCTGGTTGACCAGCATGCGCGAGAAGCTCGCATGCGGCAGTCTACATGCTTCGAATTGAAGAAAATGCGGCGCCGCCGCGCCGAAGATGCACTGCATCTGGGGCACGAGATTGCCCCTCCGCCCAAGCGCCATCAGCCAGGCGCCATCAGCCAGGCGCCCTCGCGGTCCTGCACCACGAATGGTCGACTCTGAACGCTCCCGAGCAGATGCCGCCCCGATGCCGCTGACCGTGATCTTGCGCTCGTCGCTCGAAGCCAGACGCGAAAATAATGCCGGCGAGGTTGTCTTGTCCACGCTCGTTCCTGCTTAGCACAACGAGCGCCTCAATAGGCCGGGCGACCTCGATGGGCAGAGCGTAGAGGGACAATGCGAAGATGCGCATCAATATCTTCATCGCTCAGAACCCCTGTCCGAAGCGGACATAGATGCCATACTTGCGATCGCCGGGGTCGCGGTGGAGTGGTATGGCGGCGTCGATGCGCAGCGGCCCGACGGGCGTGACATAGCGCAGGCCGACACCGGCGCCGACCTTGACGTCGGAGAAGTTGGGAACCGACATATTCGATACCGTGCCGGCATCGACGAAGGTCACGATGCCAACCTGTCCGTAACGGCGATGCGCATCTCGAACGAAGTTTCGAAGAAGGACAGGCCGCCCGTCGGCTTGCCGGTGTCGTCCTTCGGGCCTATGCCTTGAGAGTTGTAGCCGCGCACCGAACTACCAGCCGCGGGATAGAAGCGCCGGTTGGCCGGCACATTCTGAAGCCCGGTGCCGAGGATAGGACCAACCGCGACCCTTTTAGCCAGAACGAACTTCGAGGCTGGATCCAGCGATTGAAAGGCCGATCCCTCGCCCTTCAGTTTGAGGAAGGCCTCGCCGCTCAAAATGTCGTAGGAGGGCTCGGCATAAGCCAGCACCCGGGATCCGCTGGTCGGGTTCCGCCAGTCGCATCTGTCTTCGTAGACATATTGGAGCGGAGTGTCAGTTACAGGACTTCCAGTTCACAATGTGCGTGTGAATGGTCCGGCCGACCGCCAACCAGATCCGCACTTGGCTCGGGACCGGGATCATGAAACACCAGCGCCTTCACCATCGCCGCCGCCGCCGCCAGTGTTGGCGGCGTGGTCAGTAGAATCCGCAACCGCACCTTGCCGGCGACCTCCCGCTCGATCACCGCTGGGGATGCCGCCGGCCGCGAAACGGCGACAGGCTCATCGGGAGCCACGACAGCTTCGGCAAAGCCCGTCTCGCGGGCTCTCACCGTGCGGCGCCACTTATAGATCAGGCTGGTCGCGACATCGTACTGACGCGCCACCGCCGCCACTGTCGCCCCGGTGCCGCGGCCAGTATCCGGCGCTGATCCGCTTCACTCCAACGACGACGACGCTCCGGCCCCGTCAATAACGTCACATGGCTCATGCTGTGCTGCTAACTACGCTCGTAAGGACGACCGTAAGAGCGCAGCCGCGTTACAGTGACATGCTCGCGCAAGGCGGCGCTCGCCGGAGGCGTAGAGCTGAATGGCAACCGGTCGCCTGATTGAGAGGCAGCTCCTGTGATCGCGCTCGCCCCGATGCCCTAAGTCTCTCGGGCACCTCTTAAATGGTCATCCCCCAATCTCTCAGACGGACATTGCTATTTCATGTGCTTAACGCCGTACACCTGAACGGCATGCCCGGCAGGAGACTGAGCTCGCTGCCGGGCCGGGTACGCCTTGGGAGGTGGCGTAAGTCAGCGGCTCTCGTGGCGGGGCGACCACTCAGTCCGCGCGTTTTGCTGAATAGCGTGCATGTAGCGTGCCAAGCCAAAAAGCGTTTAAAAACAGCCGATTGTCAGTTTTCCTCTACGTTGCGTACTCGACATTGTCGGCTATCAAACAATGCCGAACGTGCCTGTTGGCATCGACCGACGCCTGAAGCAGAGCGCACAGCCGTTCGCTGCCATGTCGACTGGGCGAACAAGTGGTGACCGGTTTAGCTCCGAACTGTTCGCCGGCTGACGCGCAGGGCGGACTGTCACTTTTCAAGTGAGGAAATCTCTGTACCCTCCGTTCATGAGCGCACGGCCACGAGAGACGGCGCGGCGAATGCGGTCGCGCAGATGATCGCGAGGATCTCTCCAGTCGGCATGGACGCGCCGGTGACCAATCAGCGCTTCGGCGAGCTCGCGATGTGACGCGCCAGCAAGTGAGCCGTCGAGCGCACGAAGAACGAAGGTTAGACGGGAACCGCGTTTTTCTGGCGGAAACAAACGGGCGGGCGGGTGTTGGCCCAGACTTAGAGCATTGAGGCACTCGAGCGCCCTCAGGCGGTGCTTCGAAAGCATCGCGGGCCAGATCGCCTCGGTTTCGAGGTAAACAGGGTGCAAGATATCGCCGCCAGAGACGGCGAGCTGGAGCGTATGCTCGGCGTTGCGAAGGAGAACATGCTGGCGCTTGTCGGGCGCCAGCAGGACCGTCGCACGACATTGTAATGCCGAGAGTTCGAAGGGCGCTCTCGTCGACGATGCTGACAGCTGTTCTGCAATGACCGGCAGCACATGGCCGCACCAGAGCGGAGACCAGAAAACGAGCGAATTGCGCCCATAAGACTCGGCGAAACAAGACACCCCAGCGCGACAGTTCGCCGGCCGACGCGACCACGTCGAAAAAGGGGCGGTATGACAAAGTATTGGCCTGCTGGCTTGCACCGGACACATCACGCTGGAATGCTGGATTGCGGCGCAAAAACTCCCAGGCCCATTCACGCGGCGTCAGACCAGCGGTGTAATCGTATGATCTTTCATCCCGCCAATCAGCCTCATCCGCTCCAGTCAGGAGAACTGCAGGCACGACTGTGTCCCCCTGCTCGCGCCCACGAACGTCGAAACATCGTGCCGTTTTGCAAAGCACCGACCCCGAAGGCACCAGAGATGGGTGGCGCCGTTTCGTCGAAGCGTGTGCCATTGGCACTGTCGAGGGCAGAAGAGGCGCGCCAATAGCGACCAGGCCGTCGAACCCCCACAGCGACAGCCAGCGCGGCCTCTGCACGCCAACGCAATCGATTTAACAGCGGTGATCGGCTGCGGCGTCCGATTCCGGACGTTCCTTGAAAGCGCGGTGGCGCCGCGGTGGATTGCACGTTGGTTTTCGGCAAGTTCTGGTAGCGCGGGTGTAAAAAGGTCAGTCATCGCAGGTCTCCTGGGGGAATTTTCCGCCATTGGAGGCCAAGTTTCACGCGATGGCAGCCTGTGCAGTTGTACAGGTTAAGCCGACCATTCAGTGGGCCGCAAAATGAACCGGTGACGCGCGCAATCGCTTCTTTGGATGGTGCTCACGCCGGGCTACTTGCGAGCGGTATGGAGACCGAGCGACCGCCTGCCCTGGATGCAGCCAATTTCCCAGGCAGACTTGCCCCCGCAATGCCCTTGTCGGGCATATCACTGCGGGGCGTCAGCGAAACACCATCGACTGATGGCAGCGTCGCCGAGATACCTGCACCGAGCCAAAGTGCCCGGTCTCCTGAACCATCATCATACCTTGCATATTGAATGAGGGGTCGCCAGCAGCTGACGTTCCTTAGCGACCACTCCAATTTGTTCGTTGGAACGCAGCTTACTCGGCTATCCATAGGCTTCGAAAATGAAAGCAAGAGGACGGTGCAGGCCAATATTGCTGGCGGGGCCTGGACAACCATCAGGACGGCCAAGCGGCGCTCTCTCTTTCCTGGATCTCCGATTTTTTGCGCTCGTGGTGTCTAGGCGCGCAGCCCGGCTAGTTCCCTCAAGGGCGTCCTTCGCCTGAGGCCGTGTGCGTGAAGCGTTCCGGAGCGAAGATGTGGGGGGCCAACCAAGTTCATTCTGAGCTTCACTGCCTGAGTTCTGCACGGTGTCACCGACTCGCGGAGCTTGATGCGGTGAATACGAGGTGCGTTCGTTGTCGGATTCTCGACGATGTCGGACATGTGACACAACGCTGTCAGGGCGATCGCATTGTTCCGAAACGATTTTCCAGTTGGCACGACAGATGCAGTCCTATGCGCAAAAGCACTGCGACGCCGCACCGACTGAGAAGAACCCACCGGATGATTGCACTTTTCGAACATGCGGTGACCGCAAACACTGAGCTTTCCCGAGCAGATGGAAGCCATTGCGCTTTCATTCCTTTGGTTGTCCGGACATGAGCGAATTCGATTTCCGTCCAACGCTGGATGCACCCGACGATGACCCCCATCTTTGGCTTGAGGATGTAGAAGGCGAACGGGCACTTGCGTGGACCGCCAGCCAGTCGGCAAAGACCTTGAAGCACTTCGCGGGAACGCAGTTCGAGCGCGACCGGGCGGCGCTGACAGCGATTTTCGACCGTCCCGACAGGATTCCCCTGGTCACGCGCTGCAGTCAATACCTCTATAATTTCTGGCAAGATGACGGAAACCCACGCGGACTGTGGCGCCGGACCACTCTTGCCGCCTACATGAAGGCGGATCCCCAGTGGGAGCTACTGCTCGATCTGGACGCCCTCGCGGCTAGCGACGGAGAAGACTGGGTCTGGGGCGGCGCATCGATCAAGCCGGAGATGCGCGAAAGAGCCGTCTTGCGCCTGTCGCGCGGCGGCAGCGACGCAGTCGTGCATCGCGAATTCGACCTGAGGTCTTTGAGCATTGTCGCCGACGGTTTCAATCTCCCGGAGGCCAAGGGCGGGATAAATTGGCTCGACCCTGACACGCTTCTGCTCTTCAGTGCGCTTGGTGACGGCATGGCCACCCGCTCCGGCTTCGCGCGGACCGTGCGGTTGTGGAAGCGTGGCGCGGATCCCCTCACCGCGCCGGTAATCTTCGAGGCGGGTTCCGAATCCCTTGGCGTGTCTGGTCATCTGGACCGCACCGCCGAGAGCGAGCGCCTTTGGTTCATCGAGGGTCCGGGCTTGTTCAAGGCGATAGGACGAATCGGCGACCGCAGTGGGCCGAAGCTTGAGATCAACCTTCCTCGGGACGCCAGGTGGAATGTCTTCGGCGATTGGCTGGCAGTAAAGCCGCGCAAGCCCTGGACAGTGGGAGGGACGACGCATGCTGCCGACGCGCTGATCGGCATCTCGCTTTCCTCTTTCATCGCTGGCGAACGCCGTTTTAGCACTTTGTTTGAACCGCACGAGAGGCGTTCCCTGCAGTCATTCTTCTGGAATGACGGGAAGCTCATCACCTCTTATCTAGTCAACCTCGTTCCGCGATTCGAGATGTTCACCCCCGGTCCCCAGGAATGGACGCGCCGAGCCTTGGACACGGTGCCCGCGCAAGGGACTGTTCACCTCTGGTCACTCGACGAGGAGGATCACGAGACAAATGGAGTGGTCCTCGTTTCGGCTCAGGATCCGATCACGCCGCCGCAGCTTTCCCTCTTGGATGTCAATGCCGCGGTGTCTCTCGGTGCCCCAGTAATCCTGAAGCGCAACCCGGAGAATTTCGACGCAACCGGTCTGGTGGTCACACGCCACGAGGCAGTCTCGATCGATGGTGAATTGATCCCCTATACGCAGGTCGGTCCGGCGAACGGAAACGGAAATGCCCCGGTTCACCTTTCCGCGTATGGCGGGTTCGGCGTATCGCTCCTGCCCTCCTACAACTCCTCGCTCGGCAAGCTGTGGCTCGAGCGCGGGGGCA
Source organism: Mesorhizobium sp. ISC15 (assembly GCF_037162615.1). Taxonomy (NCBI): domain Bacteria; kingdom Pseudomonadati; phylum Pseudomonadota; class Alphaproteobacteria; order Hyphomicrobiales; family Phyllobacteriaceae; genus Mesorhizobium; species Mesorhizobium sp. ISC15. The sequence goes on from NZ_JAVSPX010000001.1 coordinate 6,511,543, forward strand.
CGTGCGTGGTGGCGAACATCCGTGGGGGCGGCGAGTTCGGCACCAGCTGGCACGATGCCGGACGGAGGGAGGGCAAGCGTCTCGCCCATGACGATTTCGCCGCCGTAGCAGCCGACCTCGTGCGAAGGGGCATCACACTGCCGAGACGGATTGCCGCTGAGGGCGGTTCAAACGCCGGCCTGCTGATCGCCAACATGCTTACCCGTTATCCCGAGCATTTCGGCGCTCTGTTCTGCACCGTTCCGCTTATCGACATGCGCCGCTACACTAAGCTCTTCGGCGTGAGCGGGATTGACGAATATGGCGATCCCGACAAGCCGGAGGATTGGACGTTCTTGAGGGGAATCTCCGCCTATCACGCCGCGACGCCGGGACAGCCCTATCCGCCGATCCTGCTCGCCACCACGAAGCGGGACGACCGCGTCCACCCCGCTCATGCGCGCAAGATGGCCGCAAAGCTGCAGGCCCTTGGCTATCCCGCTTACTTCTACGAGCCCAGCGCGGGCGGGCACAGCTACGGCAAGGACAATCGCGAGCGGGCGGCATTCATTGCCTTGGGCAACAATTTCCTTCGCAGTGCCATCGGTTGGCAAGACGATGGCGTTCGATAGGTGGCCAAACAAGGCAACATTTCAAAAAGGTAGCACAGGTCCGTGGTGCGCGAATGCGCAAATAACGACGGCACAGTCTCGTGCAAAGTGAGCATGAGATTCCTTCAACACAATTGATCAAAGGAGATTCTTAGTAGTGCAGTGCGCCATTTCTGAAGAAAAAGGAGAGAATATCATGGCCAGAACGCGAGTGGGCGTGGTCCAGGGAATAACAGCGGCCGTGATCCTCATGGTGATGGGTCAGCAGGCCGCCGCGGCGGACCTTGTGCAGGCCGCGAGCATCCCGGAAGTAGGAGTTTTGGCCTCGGACGAAGGAGACTTGGGAGACTTGGCCTCGGAATGGCCAAGCCCTTGGCAGATCCGCCTCCGAGGGCTGGGGATCATCACCCAGGATTCGGGCTATGTCAACGGAGTACCCGGCTCCGATCTTTCCTATTCGGGCAGCGTAGTCCCGGAACTTGATATCACCTACTTCTTCACGGACAACATTGCCACCGAACTCGTACTGGCCACCACGCGTGCCAACATCTACGGCGAAGGAGCGGTCGGCGGGCTGGGCAACATCGGCACGGTTTGGATGCTGCCGCCCACCCTTACGCTGCAGTATCATTTTACCGATTTCGGAGCCTTCAAGCCCTATGTTGGCGCCGGCGTGAACTATACGATGTTCTTTAACCAGGATGCCGGCAGCGCCGATGCTCTCAAGCTCAAGAACACGTCTGGTGCTGCGCTGCAGGTCGGATTCGACTATATGGTGGACGAGCACTGGGGCATCAACTTCGACGTGAAGAAGCTTTTCCTGAAGCCAGACTTCGACGTCACTGTGAAAGGCGCGAAGCAGACGGGGAGCGCCGCGCTCGATCCATGGTTGATAGGCGCAGGTCTCACCTACCGTTTCTGACAACGGAAGGCGAAGGCGGCTTACTCAAAGCCCGAGTCAAATGAAGGGCGCCTCGTGCGCCCTTTTTTAAGGTCGCCCCCTGCACGGGCGATGTTTAAAGATGCCGTTGTCGAAGAACGGCCGCCCTCGTCCAGTGGACTAAGAAGCATACACTTGTCAACGCGGCCTCGACTAACGCCCGAATGGAAGTGCTTCGACGCGCCTTGCATCAGGATGGCTTGGATTGCTGATGGAATGCTGCGGCCAGGCTGTTTGCCGGCTTCGGTCTCCCGGACGTCATCTAAGCTTATTCGCCCCGCCAAGGCCCGCACGGAGCTCCTCGACGCCAACGAGATGCCTTGTTCAGCCATGCTGCGACAGCTGCAGGCTCTTTTACTGCAGTACTGGTGGCTGACGCCCCTGAAGCATTCCTCGGCAGGCCAAGGCCTATCTTTGCCATGCCCCATGGCTTGACCCACGGTACGATGCCGGACTCCAGCTCGGCAAACGATGCGGCGGGGGAACTCCTGATAGAGCCTGTCGCCCGAGCGCCCGCCCTCGCCAATCTCTCCGCTAGCCGTTCGCTGTCTTGCATGCATCGTTTGTCTCCGCTCGCCAATCGGGACTTTCCCTGGAAGCGGGACGGAAGCGGGGGTGGGCGGCGAATTGCGACCGGAAGGGCCGCCGTCCAGGCGGACCGCATCCGCAGGACCGAAACGAAGAGAAGGACCCGAAGCGAGAGCGAAGGGTTGCGGGGCGCCGCGGCGGGCCTACAACGGGGCGCGCCCACCTTAGCACTGCTGGGAAAGGCCCAACAGAGAAGAATTGCGAGGGCCTGACGACCCGCGCCAGGGGCTAAGCCAAATGGGCGAGACGCCGCACGTACCGAGAAGCGCGTTCGATCCACGAGCAGCCGGTGCGCGCCGCGAGGCGCGCCGGCGATATTACCGCAGGCTCAACAGAATCTCGCACGGGTCAGCGTCAAGCACCGCAGTTACGTCGAGAAACTCAATGACATCGAGACGCCGCTCTCCGCCCTCATACTTGGCCACGAAGGATTGCGGCCGACCAAGTTTCTCAGCCACCTGCGCCTGGGTCAGGCCTTTGGCCTTGCGCAGCGATATCAGCTGGGCCAGAAACCGCTGGTGGCGGGGAGATCGAAGAGATTTGGGCATGTAGGCGAACCGGTCAGGTACAGACCGGCTCAGCGACTAATCCCGGTTCCGGATTATCCCATTTTGGGATATGCTGTCTTGAATCCAGCGATCAACATGCGAGGTTCGCGGCAGACATGAATCGACCAACGGGAACAGATGGGACTGAAAGCTCAACACTGCGCGATGAGGTCCCCTGGTCGGAGAGCCTCACGAGCTATGACCGGCAGCATTTCAAGATCTATCTGAGGATCCTCGACGCCTGCGCCGACAATGCCAGCATAGAGGAGATGGCAGATCTCATTCTCGGCATCGACCCGGCTCTTGAACCGTTGCGCGCCCGCAAGGCTGTGCGCAGCCATATCGACCGGGCGAACTGGATAGTGACGACCGGCTACAAGGAACTGTTCGCCGGCTGACGCGCGGCACGGACTGTCACTTTTCAGGCAAGGAACTCACGATAGCCCCATGAGCGCACGGCCGCGAGAGATGGCGTGGCGGATGTCGCGGAGGTGATCGAGAGGATCCGTCCAGTCGGCGTGTACGCGGCCTGTCCCCCCATCAGCACTTCAGCGACCGATGTGACGCTCCCGGCGAGCGATCCGTCGAGAGCCCGAAGAACGCAGTTCACTCTGAGGCCGCGTTTTTTCCGGCGGAAAAAGGCGGCAAGCAACTCGCGGTAAACATAAAAGATTGAGGCACTCGAACGCCGACAGGGGATGATTTCGTGCGAGGCCTCCTCGGGGGAAATTCCCGGCCATTGGAGGCGACCTTTCGCGCCAGGCAGCCTGTGCAATTGCACAGGTGAAGCTAACTTGTCAGTGAACCGAACGCGCGAGGCGCGCAATTGCCCGCCTGGTAGTCGTCACCCCAAGCTTCCGGCGAGCGTTGCCCAGATGAAAGGCGGCCGTGCGCTGCGTGATCCCCAGGATGCAGCCGATCTCCCAATTGGACTTGCCTTGTGCAGCCCACTTGAGGCACTCGTATTCGCGCGGCGTCAGCAAGACACCGTCGATCATTCGATTGGTGGTCAGTTTGCGGCGAACGAACACATGAAAACAAGTCGCGATATACGACAGACCTTCTTCATAGCGCTCTGCCGCGCGGAAAAATGCAGGAACAGGCTTTTCACCGGCAAAGGTCATCGCCGCGAAATTGCCTCGGCCATCGATAATCGGAAATGTCACGCCGCAGCAGATGCCAAACTGCGCCGCTTCTTCGAACACCTGAGCCCCTGAAGCCTCTTCCGCACCGCTCAGATCGGATGCCCATTGAAATGTGCATCCGCCAGCGCGTGCACGTAGAATTACGGGGTCGACACTCTGATACCGCTTCGCGAGATAGTGTGCTGTCCAAGGCGCCGGATAATTTGAGATCAGCGTGGGCTTGCCATTAGGACGGGGTGGCAGCGAGAGGTAGGCAAAAGCGAGCAGATCAAATCCAGAGGCGACATCGGCCATAGCGCTGCGGAGATCAGCCTCATCGATGCTCTCTGAAAGCCGTTCCAAAAATCTCTCGAAGACAGCTCGCACGTATCTGGGCCCTACCTTAACTCACCCCCGCACAGGCAGCGAAGCGCTGCAACGGCGCGTACCGCCGGGCAGACAGCGGGTAGACTAGCGGCCTAACTCGCCGGGAATGCAGCACGTCATAAAGCAGACCAACGCCTTGAGTCGGCACAACGTCGCGCCGACCTTGTGTCCGCTCGAACAAAGACGCAATTTGCAAGTAGCGCAATGCCGGCGGATGACTTCCTTTCCGCAACGTGATTGAATTAATATCTACCCTGCGGGCGAGGAGGTGCGCTGCCGTGGCGTGCCGCACCGGACTGCGGATTGTTCTGCAATGGATTGATGTTGTTGCCCGTGCCGGTAGCTGCTCAAATTTCTCGAGCAATCGGGCGATCGCGCCCGATGTGAGTCTGATCCCGATAATCTGGCCACGTCGACACTGCCGCAGATTGTAGTGCGTGAGATTCATTTTACCCTCATTCTGCTGTCGGATTAAGACAGTCAGAATTTGATTTTCGCTATTCCTCGCCCCTCTCAGAACCGCGACCCGCGTAGATTAAAATGGTCCCCTCTTTCTCGTCTAACACTTCAAAGAGAAATAATCTGGTCCGCAATTGGCAGAGCCATGGATGCAGAAACCATTCGTTTGGTTTGCCGCACATGAGCACCATGAGGGGCTTCTGATTACGCGCTGCCGGTGTCTTGATGATCGACTTCAGGCATGCTCGATCCGTCCAGCTCAGGCGGTTCGAAACGGCATCCGGGTGGGTGTGCCAGTCCCCGAGATATGTGTCCAACCTCCCGGAACGTTCGTAGTGCCTTGCGATTTCCGCCTGTTGCCAGCTTTGATCAGGGACAAAGCTGCTTCGTTCGTGAGATGCTTGGGGCCCGGCCGGAATCATTGCTGTTACGACGGCAGCATCGTTTTCGGCCCAGTATCCCATGAAGGTCCCACCCGTTTCCCGATCATACCAGAGGTCGGCATCGGTTTGCATGTCCTGCACGATCGCTTGAGGCAGCCAGACTACTGGTTGCATCCGCATTCCTTCATCGGAGGCAAGCGATCGACCCGCCAAGACGGCGGCACCCGCCTGACCCCGTCATGTAATGTGAGGGTGTGAACCAAGGACTCCTTGAAGTCTTTTGGCTGGGAAAGAATGTCCACAGTCAACCGGACAGCCTCTAAAGATAATTCATGGAGGTCGAACGAAGCCCCAGTGAAGGTCAGCTCCGCGCATCCAGCCGGCTGATTCAGGCCGGACGTTTCTCCTGACCCAGGAGCTTTATCGATCAAACCTTTAGCATAGGAGAATTCGCGGCAGGTTGGACAGCCGGATTTCGGGTGGTAGGCCGCAACGACGCCTCCCTTCAATGATAGCGTTCCGAAAAGTGAGATCATCGGCTTGCCTGCGGACTTGCAGTGATCGGCCAGCAAACGTGAGATCCCGGAAGAGGCCGTTGCGTCGATGACGATGTTGGCCTTCGCAAAGATCGGCGGTAGAACTGAATGGTCTCCTCCTCCTCCGTTCCCGTCGGCCGCTGTGGCTATCCCCACGTGGTGATGGATCGCCTCGACCTCGACCCCCGGGTATTCGGACTCCACATGCTGCTTGACGGCAGTGGTCTTTCGCATTCCCCAGGCCGTCGCACCAAGTGGCCATCGGATGGAGTTTCCTGGCTCGACGATGTCATGGTCGATGACGGTCAGATGAGAACAGCCGTTGCGGGAAAGCTCGATGGCAACTGGGGCACCAATAGCTCCCATTCCGAAGATGGCAATCACCTTGTCCTTCAAGATGCCCACCGACGGAACTCGGGCGCCGATGTCGGTGGGCCCGGCTCGGAGCGTAGGCACGATGATCATCGATGGGCTGGTACCTCTCTGCCCCTGCTTCATAGGCCGGAACGACTTTGCCGGTCCGTAACGCAGTGGAAATAGCCATGTGTCGCCGTGCCTACCGTGGCTGAGTTCCGTCGACTGGACGGTGACGGACATTGAAATGGGGGGCGAGCCATAAGTGACCGCACGCCCTCCGAAGGCAATCTGGTCCTGCACCTTTCGATCACGCCAACCCTCGCGCGGTGGCGGCGCGAAACGACCTACGCGCCTCCACGGAAATGTGCCTGTGACCTTCTTCGACTCAAGTCCGTGGGGGAGAGGATATGTCCGAGTAAATAGAACGGTTCCGTCCTTGGCTTTAATTTCCTCAACCGCACCCTGGAACCTGATTCTGTTGTCCATCTTCTGCAGGGTGTAGGACACCCTTAGCGTTCCCTCTGTTTGATCTGCTACGTTCCAGTCGGAGTCGATCAACATGTAGCTCCCATCGACATAGCCAGGGAATGCTGGGGCAATGCCGTTCCACCAGACTTCCATCGGTTCGCCCTGCGGATCCTCCACGCCCGTGCCGTTCAGAGCGTTGCTGAGCTGTTTCTCAAGAAGTTTCGCCAACGTCCACTCGATGGACCACAGTCCCGTGTCACGACCCAACAAACAAAGGTTACCGTCAGTCGGTGAGCAATGCTTGTGCGGAAAGGTTTCCGGATTTCCTCGAAGGAAGACTTGCGGGCGGACGAAGGGATAGCTGTCGGGGAAAACTGCGCGAAGATGGCAGACTTCCCCGGATGCAAGCGGCCATTCGAACTGGAGGCAGAGCACCCCGTTTTTCAGTTGATCTTCGTCGATTCGCAGCGAGTCTCGGGCGAAGAATGCGAGGTCACGAAGTTCGAAATCCAATCGTCCTACGCAGGTACGCTCCCAGTGGGGGAGCATACCTGCTTTCAGATCGCCATAGCCTATCCAGGTCATCCTACTGGACGATCCGGCGGCTGAGGTGGGTCCTTGGGGCCAGGAGGAACGCCGGGGGGACGACCCGGAACGCCATCCGGAGGGCCTGGGATCGAGTCGGGCGGTCCAGGCGGGGTGTGGCCTGGATTGCCGGGGGTTGGTGGCCGTGCCATGTTGATTCTCCATTTGTGTTCGGTGGAAGGTAAAGTCACATTCGCGGCGTTCTCAGTTAAGCTGAGAATACGATCGTTTTGTTCTCGTTGAGCATGATCCGCCTCTCACCCGGCTTTCGATATCGCGGCCAGTCGCGAGGAAATCTTCCGCAGGATAACGAAAAGGTCGCCGACGAGGCCGTAGCCAACGACCTCGAAGATTGGACCTCCTCGCCCTTGTTGATGGCGACACGACCTTCGGAGCTTCGTGCCGGCAGGGTTCAGTTTCGGAGAGCTTCTTTTGGAGGAAAATGGAAAGCCTCGGGTCGGCTGCCGCCGAGATATTCTCGACGGCAGCCGCATTGCCTTGGGAGGCGCTTGGATGCGAAGCGGTGCGCACGGTGATCGATCCCTTCTTGGCGTGGGTCGAGACTGCACCGTCTGGATGGCATTGCCGGCATAGATCGGCCGCTTGAAGGTGTCGGGCGAGATGACTTCGATGATGTCGGAGACCTCCGCGTCATCGAGCAGTGCGGCCAGGCGCGGCGCGACATTCTTGCCCGACGCGGTCGCCGGCGCAATGATGGTGTCATAGGCGCCGGCTATGCTGATGACTAGCGCTGCCGGTGGTTCGGCAAGGCGTGCGGTGAGTTCGTCGGCTTCGGCGAGCAGCACCTTGCTGACGCCATTGAGCCTGGCGGCGGCATCGGCAGCTCCCTTGGCGCCCTTGCCGGCGACCAGCGCATGGACATCCGAACCGATCTGCAGTGCCGCCGACAGCGCCTTGGCGGTCTTGTCGGAAAGCGTTGCGTTGTCGTGTTCGGTAATGAGCAGAATAGCCATGTTCTTGTCTCCGTTCCGATCGCTTACCGCACGCCGGCTGTTCTTCCCGTTGAGATACCGCCCACGCGAAGCGAAGCCAGCCTGCAGAGGAGCCTTATTCGCGTCCCGCGCGCCATTGTCTGTATGCGAGGTTCAACCGTGCACCCACGTCGGTAAACGGCTGCGGCGGCAATGCCTGAGGCTTCTCAAATGAGCGGAATATTTCGCCGAGCTGGGATCGATGCCCCGCCACGAGTTCGGCCGTTGCGATGCCCGCGGCCGTGGCTTTAGTCCCCCCTATGCCGTTGCACGCGCATGCTGCGAAGATGCAGTCTTCCACTTGGCCAAACAGTGGCACCGAATTCCAAGTAAGCGCCATTGCGCCTGCCCAACGATGCTGCATCTTCAAGTGACGATGATCGGGAAAGCGGTCGGCGAACTTGCGGTCATGGAGGTCGCTCGCACACTTGATCGAGCCGGCGCCAACTTCGATCTTAGGGTTATAGGTGTAGCGCGAGCGGATGAGGATTCGGTCGCCGTCGGCCTCGTTGATACGTCGGACAGTCGTGCCCATCGGCGCGGCCGGTGTCGCTCCCCATTTCCGCGATCCGGCAAGCGTAGAGGGATCGAACGGTTCGGTCAGCGAGGCGTAGGTGAAGAGGTGAAGAAGTTGACCGGTCCCGAACCCGAAGCTCTCTGCGTGGCCGTTTGTTGCCAGGATCACCCGGCCGGCCCTCAACTCGCCTTTGGGTGTCTTTACCGTGCAGCCGCTCGACGATGTTTCGATGGACAGGGCGGGCGTCCGCTCAAACAGCCTGACGGGTTCCCGAAACAAATCCGCAATGGCCCTCACCAGCGCTGTAGGCTGCACCATGACCGCGCCGGGAGTGAAGAGCCCGGACTTGAAGGATCGCGTGCCCGTGACTTCCTCGATCTCCTCGGCACCGAGAAGCTGGTGCGGTTCACTCAATGAATTGAGCTTGGACGAGTACGTCGCGAGATGCTCCGTGCCGGCATCGGTCATGGCCACGCTGTATTTGCCACTACGATCGAACACGTACTTGTCCCAGCCATTTTCCTCCGCCAGTCGGGCGTAATGTTGAATGGCCGTCCGTGCTACCACTATCTCATTGTGGCTTTTGGTAACAGCGTCCACCCCGAAATTGCCCGACGAAATGTCGTGGGGCAAATCAATGATAAATCCGGAGTTACGGCCACTGGCCCCGTTCCCGACCACGTCGGCATCGATAACGGCGACGGAAAGTCCTGGGTGGAGATGGGCCAATCTCGTAGCGGCCGCCAACCCGGCGAAACCCGCGCCGATGATGACGACATCGACAGTGATGGTCCGATCCAGTTCGGGCGTTGGCGTCCTCGGAGGGAGCAATGCCGCCCAGCCGGACTCCACGCCATGGGCGGGCAGGCGGCGCGCACGAAAAGTCTTGCTGGTCATCATTCCGCTTCTTGTTCGACTAACGCGCCCAGCGCCGTCCGAAGCGTCGCGATGCGGTCCGTCGAAAGGGGACGGAACGGCTTTCTCGCGTTACCGCACCCATATCCAGTGAGTTCCGCGGCCGCATACACGCTTGGGACATAGTCGCCGTCCCAAAGAAGGGACATAATTGGCTCCAGTTGCCGCCAGAGCGACTGCACATCCTCCCAACGCTTTTCCCGAGCGGCCTTGACGATCGCCACGCACGTGCGTGGCGCAATGTTCGCGCCGCCCCAGATCAGACCGGAGCAACCCGCGAAAAGGGAGAACGGGACGAGCGGATCGGCACCGTTGATGACATTCAGGCCGGTGCCGATCAGCCTGACCTGTCCGATCAAGTCTCCACTGCTGTCCTTGACTGCGCGGAATTCGGGCAATTCGCAGAGTCTGCGGAGCAGGTCCGGCGTTATGCGCACACCGACCGCCTGGGGCACATTGTACCCAATGATGGGCAATCCGACCTTGGCAACTTCGGCGTAGAAGTCGAAGACGCTGTTGTCGTCCGACGGACCTTCGAAGAAGGGCGGAAGGATCATGACACCGTCCGCACCGGAATCCTTCGCGAACTGCGTCCTTTCGACGACGTCGGCCGGGAGCAATGCCGAGGCCTGGGCGATCACCTTGGCCCGTCCGGCGACGATGCGCGCACCGCGTTCGATGAGGGACCTCGATTCATCTGGCGACAGATAAACATGCATGCCCGTGCCGGAGCTGAACACGATACCGTCGACGCCCGCGGCCAGATACCGCTCGATGAGTTCCTGGAAGCGATCGAAATCGATACGCCCGTTCGAGTCGAACGGGGCCGTGATCGCGAGATTGAGACCGGAGAAAGCAAATGATGACATTTCAGAAACCCTCGTTCGAGCTGCTCAAGTCGATCCAAAGCGTTTTGGTCTGGCAATATTGATCATGCGCGTGGAAAGCCTTGTCCCGGCCGCCGAAGCCCGATTGCTTGTAACCGCCAAACGGCGTGGCGGCGTCCCCCTCTCCGTAGCAGTTCACGGTGACGGTCCCCGCCCGGATCGCCCGTGCGGCCCGAAGCGCCCGTGTGCCGTCGGCGGTGAAAATGGAGGCAGCCAGACCATATTCGGTCTCATTGGCAAGCGAGACAGCCTCCGCGAGGGAGTTCACCCCAATGACACAAACAATCGGCCCGAAAATCTCTTCCCGGACGTGCTTGCTGTCGTGGCGGTCGAATTCCATGATCGTGGGCTCGATCGTGGTTCCGTTGAAGACCTTTCCGCCAGCCACCACCTTGCCATCGCCTGCCAGATAGCTGCTGACCTTCTCGAAATGCGTGGCTGAGACAAGCGGACCGATGCGGGTTTCCGGATCAAGCGGGTCGCCCGCGGTCCAGGTCTTGGCGACTTGCGTCAGTTTTTCGAGAAGGCGGTCCTTCACGTCCTTGTGGACAAAGACACGTGAGATGGCCGAGCAGTTCTGACCCATGTTCCAGAACGCGCCGTTGCCGATGTGGGAGGCCACGGCGTCAAGATCGGGAACATCGTCCATCACGATACAAGGGTTCTTACCACCCATTTCAAGAACCACTTCCTTCAAATTGCTCTCGGAGGAGTACTTCAGGAAGCGACGACCAGTGTCGGTGGAACCTGTGAAGGAAATTGCGTCGATGCCGGGATGGCGACCGATTGGTTCGCCGACGTCCGGACCATCACCGGTCACGACGTTGAAAACCCCAGGCGGCAGCCCGGCATTCAGAGCGAGCTCTGCGACCCGCAAAGTGGTAAGCGACGTCTCTTCAGCTGGTTTGACGACGATCGTGCACCCCGCTGCCAGAGCAGGGCCGATCTTCCACGCAAGCATGAGAAGAGGGAAGTTCCAGGGGAGCACGATGCCGACGACGCCGATCGGCTCGCGCACTATCAGGCCAAGAGAGGCGTCATTCGCAGGTGACACCTGGTCATATATCTTGTCGACGGCTTCGGCATGCCATCTGAGGCTGTTGATAGTCTCGGGCACATCGATGTTGATGCAGTCGCTGATGGTTTTGCCGCTATCCAAGCTCTCCATCAGCGCCAGCTCAAGTGCGTTTTCCTCGATGACGGACGCCAGCTTGAGAAGCACCTTTTTCCTATTCGCCGGGGCAAGCTTCGACCACCGGCCGTCCTCATACGCCAGCCGGGCAGCCGCGACGGCCCGGTCGACATCGGCTGCAGAAGCCGCCGGAAGCTTCGCCAAAACCTCGCCCGTCGCCGGATTCAGGGTTGCAAAGGTTTTGCCCGACAGGGCGGCCACCTGGACCCCGTCCACGATCATCTTGCTGGGCAGTTTGAGCGCAGTCGCCTGCGTCTTGTAGTCGACTTTATTGAGCATTTCTGTTCTCCCTAGTGTCCTACTGACACCGACAATGATTATCCTTCGAGTTCACCTTGCATGCCGCTGGGCACGGCGTAGAGCGCCATATCGCTTCGGAAAACTTCGAGATGGGCGCGCACCACGTCGCCCGCCCGCTCTGCATCACAGGCTTCGATGGCCTCGATCATCTGATCGTGTTGCCGAGCAGCGGTTTCCTGGTCCTTTTGAATCCGCGGGCCGCCGTTTTGGCGATAGAAGATCTTCCCGATCCGGGCGTGATCGATGAGAAGCTTCTTCAGACTGGGAAGCAGATACTGGTTGTGTGCCATCTTCCCGATGTTCAGATGGAACTGGTGATTGAAGATCACCCTGTTCTCGACGTGGCCGTCGGCAATGGACTGCCGGAACTTGTGCTGAGTATGCTTGAGGACTTCGAGGTCCCGAGCGTTATGGTTGACAGCCGCGAGCTTCGTCGTTCCGACGTAGATCATCGGGGCGACGATCAGGAAATCCCGAAGCGTCTGGTAGGACATGATGGAGACGCGCGCAGCGCGGTTGGCCTCAAGATCGACGTAGCCCTCGCCCGCCATCTGTCTCATGAGTTCGCGGACCGGCGGACGAGACAGGCCGAATTCCTCACTGAGAGCGACTTCGTCGAGAACCGCCCCCGGCTCGAGCTGCATGGTTAGGATGCGATGCACCAGTGTTTCAGCAAGAATGCCCTTTCGATCCGTCGAGGCAGCAGGTTCATCCAGGATCATAGCGGCTCCTCAATTTCAAAGAAAGACATATGGTAGACAAAGATCATGAGTCAAGATAGGTAAATGATATTACCCTGATGCGGTGACAGCCATACGGCAGCTCGCAGGGTGTTCCAACGGGTCGAGGCAAGAGGGTGTTTCATTCATCACCACGGCGCAGACAGGCACGGTCGGTCCGGCTGAAGGTCGGGTTTATCCTGGCCAGCTCCTTCACGTTGACCGCCTTCGCCATGTTTATCGACACACTCAGACTCGCCAGCGATGAATCCGACAGGTCAGGTCGGATCAATGCGGACTGGGAGGTGTTGTCAAACACCCGGCATCTCGTCACGTCGAGCTGCGGCGTCCAGGTCTCGCCGACGTCTTTATTCCTTGACCCGATGGAGTTTGACTACATTGTCGTCGTAGGGGGACGATTGACCGACGGCCAGGCCGTCGACAACGAAACCCTGAGGTATCTTCGGGATGCCGCGTTCAAAGGAGCGCGATTGATCGGAATCTGCACCGGAACATTCATTTTGGCTGAGGCAGGTCTTATTGGCCGCGCACGAAACCTGCGTCAGCTGGCTTCACTACGTCGACTTCAAGGAGCGATTTCCTGATTTACAGGTTCGGGCGGACAGAATCTATAACTTGGATGCCACGCGGGGATCATGCGCGGGCGGCAGCAGCACTGCCGATCTGGCGGCAGAATTGGTGCGACGGCACATTGGAAACGCGGCCGAACGGAACGCGCTCGAAGTGCTGCAGATCGACAAAGTTCGGAACGCAGAGTGGGTGCAACCGCGTCGGCCGTTGACGATAGAGACGCACGGCCCGAGGCTCCGCGCTGCTCTGATCCTGATGGAGCAGAACATCGAGAACACACTGTCGGTTTCCAGGCTGGCCGCAGCATTGGGTATTTCGCGACGACAACTCGAACGGCTGTTTTTCAAGGAGGTGAACAGCTCTCCTGCGCTTGTCTACCGGCGCGTGCGGCTGGAGCGCGCAAAGCAACTTCTCAGGAAAAGCGACACTCCTTTGATCGAGGTCGCTATCGGGTCAGGTTTCGAGAACGCCTCTCACTTCGCCAGGGTCTTCCGAAGGGCTTACGGTCAATCACCCTCTGCCTGGAGGCGTTCGGAGTTGACTTGGCCAAATGGCGAACGTGGAGCTTTGCAGAATACGTACTCACTGGGCGCCGACGCGGTTGAATAACTCGGTGATGGATGGCCGTCTTCCCGTCCACGTCCGCGACGCATATTACGGCGATTACGCCTTGCGACGGGTGCCAGGTGTTAGCATCGGGTCCTGACAACCCAGTTTTAACGGCCGAGATGAGGATTTGACTAGCAAGAGTCGCCGGGTCGACCCCTCGAAGAGACATATTGTAGACAAGCTATGATAGGCTATCTATGGTGATGGGCGATGACGAATAGCCTGCCGCGCCGCTCACTGCGCTTCGGACCTGGTCGTTTACGCAGCCGATTTTTCCGAAATATACTGGGCGCGTTAGAACACATGGTTCGGGTGCGCACGCGGGTTTTACTTCTTCTCATGGCTGGAGTAATGATAACTCATGTCAAATTATCGACGGCTTCCGTTGAGTGCGCTGCGCGCATTTGAAGCTGCCGCACGGCATTTGAGTTTTACCAAGGCTGCCAATGAGCTTTCGGTCACTCAAGCGGCAGTGAGCCGCCATATCTTGACGTTGGAGGACCACCTCGACACCCAGCTTTTCAACCGCGGAAACCAGAAGGTGTCATTATCTCCCGCCGGCGAGGAATTATTTGAAGCTGCGACCCTCAGCCTGGCGCATATTGCAGCGGCTTTTGACAGCGTGAAGAGAGGCCAGAAAGCCCGACGGTTGACCGTCGGCATGCCGATGTCGTTCGCAACGCTGTTTATGAGCCACCGGATTGGAGATTTCGTCGCGAACAACCCAGAGGTCGACCTGCACTTGGTCTCGCTCGAACGCAGCCCGGCGCCGGCGACGGACGGTTTTGATGTGTCCGTGGTAATGGGGTATCTGGCGCGCCCGGGGTTCACAGCCACCGAGCTCTTCGGCGAGGAAGTCTTCCCGGTTTGCAGTAGATCATATCAGACACACTCCCCGCGTATTCTCATTCCGGAGGACCTAGTAAACGAGGTCCTCTTGGATATGGACGATCAGCATTGGTCCGCCTACCCATGGTCACCCTTCAATTGGGCCCACTGGCTTGGACAGTTCGGCGTTTCGTCCGACTTCAAACGCGCCATCACGTTCACTAGTTATCCAACGATGATCCAGTCAGTGATCAAGGGCTACGGCATCGGGCTGGGCTTCCGTCATTTGGTAAGTGATTACCTCAATGAAGGCACCTTGATAAGGCCTCTAAGTGAAAGCTATCTGACCGGCCGAAAACATCATTTGGTCATTCCGGATACCGCAATTGAGCGAGACGACGTCCAGATCTTCCGTAACTGGCTGATCACACAGGTTGCAGATCTAAATCCGCCGGCACCGGCGACCGAATACACCAAGCCAATACCGGTCCGACGCAACGAGATACCGACTGAGCATGCAGAGACGCCACCGCCTGATAACATTTAGTCCTGCGTTACATAACTTTTTATCCGGTTGTTTTATCACTCCCGCGCGGCTAGCGTCCTTGGCAATAGGAGGTTGCAGCCTCTCAAGCTGCCCCGAAGGTCCCTGTGAAGCCAGGGAGTCTGTCAGTCCTTTTCGGTGGATTTAACGTGCCCAAACCGGTGCTACGTGTGCTGGCCGGCGACCGCAGGCAATGGTCTTTGGGAGATTCGGATGCGATTTTTCAACAAGCGTGGTCAGCCTATGCCCAAGCTCTTCGGGCGTCTTGCTGGGGAGGTGAAGAGGGGCGGGATGGACCGGCGCGAGTTCCTGGCACTCGCCTCCATCTTTGGTGCGTCAACAGCTGTCGCGTACTCTATGCTGGGCGCCTTGCCGTCGGCACATGCCGAAGAAGCGGGAAAAAAAGGCGGAACGCTGCGAATTGCCATGCAAGTCCAAGGCGCAAAGGATCCTCGCCTAAATGACACTCCAGAACTAGGTAACATTTACCGCCAGTTTCTAGATAATTTGGTCAAATACACGACTCAATACACTTTCGAGCCCAGACTTCTAGAAAGTTGGACCACGAATGAGGACGCGACGGAGTATGTCTTGTACGTGCGGAAGGGTGTCAAGTGGAACAACGGCGACGACTTCACTGCAGATGACGTGATTTTCAACCTGCTGCGTTGGTGCGAAAGAGACGTGCCTGGGAACTCAATGGCCGCACGCATGGCCGCGCTCGTTGACGACAAGACAGGCAAGTCGCGGGAAGGTGCTATCACAAAGGTTGACGACTACACGGTTAAACTCAAGCTGCCCAAGCCGGATGTTACAATCATCGCTGGGATGGCCGACTACCCCGCGATGATCGTTCATCGTAACTACGAAAAGAGCGGGTCGAACCTCGTTGCCGATCCCGTTGGCACGGGCCCGTTTGAACTGGTGTCATGGGAGGTAGGTCAAATGGCCGTCCTGAAGCGTCGGACCAACGGAAGGTGGTGGGGCGGTGAAGCGTACTTGGATGAAGTCCAATTCATTGATTATGGCGCCGATACATCCGTCGTTCAGAGCGCCTTCGAGTCAGGAGAATTAGATGCGAACTACCAGACGTTCGCAAACGATATCGCCGCATTTGACGAACTCGGGTTGGTGAAATCTGAGGCGAAGACATCGACAACGCTCGTGTGCCGAACACAGATTACGAACAAGCCCTACGACGACCAGCGGGTGCGCAATGCACTCCAATTAGCAGTCGACAATGGTGCTGTGTTGCAGATTGCCTACAGTGGCTATGGAATCGTTGCCGCAAACTATCATGTGGCACCACTACACCCCGAATTTTACCCGATTCCAGAAAAGAAGCGAGATGTTGAGGCTGCCAAGCGGCTGATGACCGAAGCTGGTCAGATGGACTTCGAACACGACATTATCAGTCCCGACGCGGATTGGCTGAAGGACGCTGGCGATGCGATTGCGGCGCAGTTGCGCGAGGCGGGGTTCAAGGTGAAGCGGACAGTTCTGCCCGTTAGCACCTTCTACAATGACTGGTTGAAATATCCACTTTCGATAACGAACTGGAACCATCGACCGTTAGGGGTACAGACGTTGGTACTTGCCTATCGCAGTGGTGCTGCTTGGAGCGAGACGGCATGGTCAAACGCGGAATTCGATAAGAAACTGGATGCGGCGTTGACGGTGCCGGATCCAGAGAAGCGCAAACCGCTCATGCAAGACATTGAAACGCTTCTGCAGGATTCCGGCATCATCATTCAGCCCTACTGGCTTTCCTTGTTTAACCATTCTGCTAAGCACGTCAGGGGCTACGCAATGCACCCCACATTCGAGATCGAGCTCGGTAAAGTTTGGCTCGACGGAGCTGGCTGAGATTCGTGATCTTTACCGGATAATTAAGTGGTTTTGCCAATATGACAAAGCCGCTTTATGTCCAAGTCTGCAGCCCGCCCCGCTCCAGGAACTTCGGACCCTCCGGTGAACGCTTCCTTGCGTGCTGAGGGCGCTGCTTGAAGTCCTTGGGATAATCCTAACAGTAGCTCTAATGTCTATCCCGCGAGTGGGGATGATCACGTCGGTCGAGAGACGCCGGCGTTCGAGTTGCGAAGAAAAGGAGCGTCTGGTCGTGGCTTCGAGCCAAGCGTGTTGGAGCTCGCACGATCGGCGGGCATTCACGCGGCATCCATCTAATGAGAAGATCGTTAGTGTAGGCGCGCATAGGCACAGTCCAGTATCTGCTCGCAGTGACTGCCCATTGGATTGTGAGCGTCCACCCAAAGCAGCCCGCGATACGGATAAGAACCGCGTAATACTTCTAGTTTGTTCAATCGAGAGGTCCGCGTTGGAAGTGCAGCACAAGCTGACGAAGACTACCGTTGTATACCGCGAGATTGGTGGTCACCAGATTCGGGCCGACCTTTATCGGCCCGCGGGAAACAGGAAAGTTCCAATTCTTGTTTTTATTCACGGCGGCGCCTTGATCACGGGGCACAGGGAGTTCGACGTTGATCACTCCGCTGCGGCAGAAACGAGGGATTTCCATGCACCGGAGCCTCGCCTTCTAGCCCTTGCGGAGGAGAGAGGATATGCGCTGGTCTCGTTCGACTATAGGCTTGCGCCCGAAACTGAGCTTCCGGAGATAATCAGTGACGTAGAGGCCGCATTCACGTGGTTGGCGGGCGATGCCGTGCACAAGTTCAATCTTAACGTCGATCGCCTGGTAGTAATCGGCAATTCAGCGGGCGGATATCTCACTCTCGTTACGAGGTATCGAGTCAACCCGATGCCGAGGGCTCTCGTTGCGTTGCATGGGTACGGCAATCTACATGCTGATTGGTATGCCCAGCCGAATCCATATTCCTCCTATCTTCACCCAAAAGTCACGCAGGACGAGGTGGCGGCCCAATCCGATGGACGGATAATCTCGAATGATCGTGATCGAACAGGCCAAGGGCATCTAATTTATCTTTACTATCGCCAGAATGGCCTTTGGCCTCAGGCGGTTAGTGGATTTGATCTGAGTTCGATTTCTGAAAAGCTTGCGCCGTATGAGCCTGCCAAGAATGTGACGCGAGACTTTCCGCCGACACTGATGATCCACGGAACTCAGGATACGGACGTCCCCTATAAGGGAATCAGCGCAGATGGCGTCCGTATTCGCGCGCCATGGGGTTCCGCACCTTCTGCTGCCGATCGATAAGGCAGAGCACTGCTTCGAAGGCGGTTAGTTGCAGATAGAGAGTGCGCCTATCATACGATGCGCGAGTTCATCATCAGGCACATGGAACCGTGACTCCAGCGCATAGCCCGCTCGCTAACCTTATGTCGGCACACTCGTCGCATGATGTTGGGTCAGAAAGGGAGCCAAATGCCAAGGCATGAGCGACCGTCCCACAGGTGTAGCTTTGTGAGAGCGTGCGGAGAAAGCAGAAAGGCCATCGGCGGACGTCGGGCTGTGCCGGCGCCATTTGGTGATGCGACTACCTCAATGCGGGCACCTTGATAAGGCCTCTGAATGAAAGCTAGCGTAGACCGTATGTCCGCCACTGCCGAGCGGCTCACCCTCACTGCGCGTCCGAGGCTTGCTCGGACGGTCCGAGCCGATCCTCATCACAGGACGATGAGACGTGGCGGATTAGAGGGAAGCATTTTGTCGGAATCTATGTCGCGAAGCTAAGGAACGCCGTCGCTAATGCAGAAGGGGGCCGGGAAGGAGAACTTCGCTTCTTCGGAGGGGTCGACGAGCCGGCCACCAGCATGAGAAGCAAGCTGGTCGCGAAGGATCATGGGAGCTTGGGGCACAACGTGCTCCACGACTTACGTTATATATTTTCCGATGCTGCCGGCCCAATCTACATGGACGGCGGGCATGATGGAGAGGACGGGAATGACCGTATATCTCCCAAAATTGCAACCGACATAATGAAAATATATGCTCCCGTAAAGTGAACGCCACTGTCTCGGAGAGGCGTAACAAGCCTCTGGTCGATGCTCTCAGGTAAAGCTGCTATCAACCGAAACCTCGGCAGCCTGACGGACCTGGAGCGCGAGAAGGAGCTCCCACCTTGGCAATTGTAGCAAAATGGCGGGAGATGGCGAACGGTCACCCCTTCGCTTCCCGAATCAAGAGCACGTCCGGGATCGATGGATCGTTTGTGATGTGACGTGGGGCGCGGCCTCTGATCAACATCCACTTTGACGAGGTGGACGATGGCGAAAACTCTTAACGAGGATCTTCGGTCGCGGATCTTGAAGGCTGCGGATGACGGCCTGTCGGCCGGTAGGCTGCAGCACGGCAGGTGTCGGTGTTGGCGTATCGAGCGCGATCCGCTGGATTGCGCAAGCAAAGATTGGCGAGCGGACAGCGCGGCCGCAGGGTAAGCGGGTAGCTGATGCCGTTTAGCGCTGGCAGTTCCAAGGCATGAGCGCCTCGATATCGCTCTTTGGCCAGCCATTAGCGATGCGCTCGAATTTTAGCGGTGGTCAGCAGCGTGGCGATGGTGCCCATGTCCGTCCGCCGCCGGTCGCTGCCAGCGAAGAGGCTGTTCTTTCGGGTAATTGTCTGTGGCCGGATGGCGCGCTCGACGGTGTTGGAGTCGATTTCGATGCGGCCGTCGGTGAGGAAGCATTCCAGCGCGGCACGCCGGCCGAGCGCATGGCGGATCGCCTCGGCGGGCTTCGATTTTCCCGACAGCTTCGGCAGCTCCTTTTCCCACAACGCAAATTAGGGCGGCAACGACGGCGACGGATTTCTCCTGACGCGCAGCTATCCGAACTACTGGGTCCGGGCCGCGCACGGCCTCCTCGGGCCACAGCGGCGCCATCTGCTCTGCGCCACCGTCTGCGAGGCAAAACGGAGGAGCCTGCGGCATGCAGTCCGTAGAACTTGCGCCCCACGCGCGACCAGCACGCATTCGGATTCTATATTGTCAAAAGCCTGACAAAACTTTGATCCGAAACGGACAAGCAAAACGGACATGAACAGGTAATATGTTGAAATCAGATCCCTTTTGGCTTGGTATGGCTCTTGCGTTTTAAACGGTGACATTTACCTAGGAGCAGGGCCGTTCGATGTCTGTACCGATGATTTGCTTGAGGGCCTCACTAGCACGAGGTTCTTCGAACAGTTGCAGGCGACCGCCAGATCCGGTGTCTGCGGGTCTTTATCCTGCGGCTCGTCCACGACACCGGACGACGTGCATTTCGCCTACGTCTCTATGTGCGATGTCCTCAATCTACGCGGCATCCTCTTCCAATTTTGGGCGGGGGCGCGAGCGGGGCAAGCGCCTTCGTTCCGGCCGATCCGACCATGACCGCCCTCTTGGCGCAATTGAGTTGCCGCCAACGAGACAGGATCTGCGCCGTCGGCCCGCTCTGAAGGCAACGCAACTCCCATGATGAGCTTAGGTGTGCATTCCGAGGTCGCCCGGCTGCGAGAAGTACTGGTGCACCGGCCAGGCCTTAGCCTCCACCGCCTCACGCCGCGGAACTGCAAGAGCCTTCTTTTCGACGATGTGCTTTGGGCGGAGCGCGCCGGACAGGAGCATGACATGTTCGTGGAAGCCCTGCGCGACCGTGGCGTGTTGGTTCACTCGTTGGACGAACTGCTTTGTGCAACGATGGCGTTGCCGGAAGCGCGCCGTTGGCTCATTGACCGTCGCGTTCATCCTTCCGCTGTCGGGAAAGACATGGTCGATGACTTGCGGGGCTGGCTCGAGGAGATTCCTTCTGATCAGCTCGCTACCTATCTGGTTAGCGGCATTTTGGCTACAGAAATGCCGTTCGAACCGCGCAGCCTGACAGGGCAAACGCTGGTGCCGGAAGATTTCGTCCTCCCGCCATTGCCGAACCAGCTTTTTACACGTGACAGCTCCTGTTGGATTTATGGTGGCGTCTCGGTCAACGCTATGTATTGGCCCGCAAGACAGCCGGAAGCTGCAAATGTCGAGGCGGTCTACCGCTTTCATCCGCGGTTTCGCGAGGCCAGCTTCACTTACCTGGTGCCCGATGGAACAGACCCCGCTTCCAGTCTCGAGGGCGGAGATGTGATGCCGGTCGGCGGCGGTGTTGTGCTGATTGGAATGGGCGAACGAACCACACCGCAGGCAGTCGAGGCTCTGGCGCACCGCTTGTTCACGACGAAGGAAGTGACCCGCGTCATCGCAGCACTGTTACCGCGGAATCGCAGGTTTGTGCATCTTGACACAGTCTTCACGTTCTGCGACCGCGACCTCGTGACGATCTACCCGCAGGTCGTAGATCTGCTCAAGACGTTTTCGCTGCGACCGAACAATGCTGAGGGTGTGCTCGATGTCACTAAGGAGACCAGACCTTTCTTATCGGTAGTGGCCGAGGCGCTGGGGTTGAAGGCTCTCCGTACTGTCGAGACCGGTGGTGATAGCTTCGCGGCCGAGCGGGAGCAATGGGATGCCGCTAATAATGTGATCGCCGTCGAGCCGGGCGTTGTGATTGCTTACGAACGCAACGTATACACGAACACGCTGTTGAGGCGCGCCGGTGTGGAAGTAATCACTTTCGAGGGTGCGGAACTCGGCCGTGGCCGTGGCGGCGGGCACTGCATGACTTGCCCACTGGTACGCGATCCGATCTGACCAAAAGCACTATGACATCGACCCGAGAGGAACAGCAAAGATCCTCCGCAATCACAGCGATTTCGGCCCCAACGTCGTCTCCTGCCGGTCTGCGAAAGCGGCCGTGGAACGGGCAGGCATACCTGCACCACCGACAACATAATCGGCCCCATAAGAATGCGATCAGCGGCGATTGCGCCTGCAAGACCGAGCTGCACACGTATACTCCGATGCGCCGACACTATCGTCGAACATCCGCCGCAGACCGAGCGCGAGGTCTAACAGATGCCGCGAACTATCCTGTAACTGAACTCCGGAGCGTCGCGACTGGCACGGCACGGGGTCGGCGGCATGCTCACCCTGTTTGCGTCGGCTCCACAATCGAGACTTTCGGCGCTACGCTACGTTTGAGGGCGACTTCCAGAACGGATTCTGCCAGCGCCTCGCCATGATCGCTGACCCAAATGACCCGCGCAACCTCTGCGTCATGCCCCACCGCGCTCGATAACCCGATCGGAGTCTTTCCCTTGGCAGCACGTTCAGAATTCTCGGTTCAGGCCCCTTCCGCCGTGGTTATGGTCCGTCCCCATCATTTCACGGTCAATACTGAGACTGCGGCCGACAATCGCTTTCAAATAAGGGATGATGACGCTAGTGATCTGTCGCCGCTCGCCTATGAGGAGATTACTCGCGCCGCTGCGCTGCTTCGAGAGCAGGGTATAATGGTGCATTTGTTCGAGAGCGAGGGCAGCGACACTCCGGATTCAGTGTTTCCGAACAACTGGTTTTCAACCCACGCTGGCGGTTACATAGCGATCTATCCGATGAAGGCCTTGAGCCGCCGGCGTGAGCGTCGGAGCGATATTATTGACATGCTGAAGAGCCGATATAGGGTGCAAGAGGTGATCGACTATTCTGGCCTTGAGCCGGACGGGCTCTTCTTGGAAGGTACCGGTTCGATGGCACTCGATCATATCCATCGGGTCGCCTATGCCGTAAGATCTGAGCGAACCGATCCAATCCCGCTTGAAAGGTTTTGTACCCAGTTCAGTTTTGAGCCGATGGTGTTCTCGGCGAAGGACTGCACCGGGTTCGACATCTACCATACGAACGTGCTGATGTGCGTCGCGACCGATTTCGCCATGATCGGGCTCGACATGATCACTGACTCAGGGAGACGGCGCGAAATCGTCAATCGTTTCGAACGCGCCGGTCGCCGGGTAATCGGGCTGACCAACGCACAGATCGAGAGGTTTGCAGGCAATGCGATTGAGCTCCTTGGCGAGAACGGGCGTATCTTGGCCCTGTCGAAGACCGCATTCCTGGCATTGACGACGCAACAGATTGACATGATCGGCGAGAGCGCGCGGCTGCTGCCACTAGAAATTCCTACGGTCGAGCGGGCCGGCGGTTCTGTGCGATGCATGATCGCTGGCGTACACCTCACGCGTCGAGAAGCTGCGTGCGCTGCGCCACCAGCAGTTCGCGCATCTTGTGGTGCATGAGCGCCGCCTGGTTCTCGACTGATCGCACTGGTACAAAACGCATGGAGGGCCGCGTCACTGCCTCGCAGATGGCCGCTGCATCCGCGGCGTCATTCTTCTGGCGACGGACATAGGCCTTCAGGCCTTCACGTAGGCCGGCGGCATCAAACGCACGTCAGGGCCAAGCTTCATCAACTGGCGGGCCCAGTGATGAGCCGAGCCGCATGCCTCCATGCCGATCAGGCAAGACGGCAGACGCTCGAAGAATCCCAGCACATCTTTTCGCCGGAGCGCACGAGTGACGACGACGTCGACCGCGTGGATCTGGAAGACATGCTTGGCGAGATCGAGCCCGGCGGTGGCGACTGTGCTGAGAACGGTGGTAGTCTTGTCCATGGACGGTGCTCCTTCAGATGAGTGCTCGACAGCAGCCATCTTGGCACGCATCTCACGAGGATGATGCCGTTGCGGGCGCCGTCCACTCCATCAAGAGAGCCTGAGGGCGGTGGCCGAACGCTACGGGATCAACCAGAAGACCGTCGCCAAATGGCGGGAGCGGGCCTCGGTGGCCGATCTGCCGACCGGTCCGAGAGAGCCGAGATCGACGATGATCTCGCCCGAGGAGCAGGCCGTCATCGTCGCCTTCCTACGCTACATACTCTGTTGCCGCTCGATGACTGCCTCTATGCCTTACAACCCACGATCCCACACCTGACGCGCTCGTCACTGCATCGTTGTCTGCAGCGTCATGGCATCAGTCGCCTGCCGGATGTCAAAGGCGACAGACCGGCGAAGAAGAAGTTCAAGAGCTATCCGATCGGCTACTTCCACATCGACGTCGCGAGGTGCGAACCGAGCAGGGCAAGCTGCACATATTCGTCGCCATCGATCGCACCTCGAAGTTCGCCTTCGTCGAACTGCATGAGAAGGCCACACTGCCGTCTCCAGAGACTTCCTGCTGCGCCTGATCGCGGCCGTCCCCTACAGGATCCATACTGTGCTCACCGACAACGGCATCCAGTTCACGACGCCCGGCGCCGGCGGTTCGGCCGTGCCATTGATCAAGGAGGCCATCGCAAACGGCGAACGCTTCTGGGCCCATGCCTTCGAATACGCTTGCGCCACGAACGACATCGAGCACCGGACGACCAAGGCAAGGCACCCGTGGACCAACGGCCAGGTCGAGAGGATGAACCGGACCATCAAGGATGCGACCGTCTTCCACTATTAGAGCACATCCTGTGATCGATGAATCGATTGTGATGTGATGGCTGCGTTTTGTGCTGATTCAACATCCACCTCGATGGAGGTGGACGATGGGAAGAGCATTGAGCGGTGATCTTCGGTTGCGGGTCTTGAAGGCTGCGGACGAGGGCATGTCGGCGCGGCAAGCGGCGGCGCGGTTCGGCGTGGGAGTGTCCAGCGCGATCCGCTGGATTGCGCGGGCGAAGATCGGTGAACTGGGGCCACGCCCGCAGGGTCGCCGCCGCGCCTCCAGCCTCGATGCGCATGAAGCCTTCATCGCCGGGCTGATCGGGGAGCGCAAGGACATCACGCTGAACGAGATGGTGGAGCGGCTCGTCGCCGAGCAGTCGGTACGGATCAGCCGCAGCGCCTTGAGCGCCTGGCTTCGCGGCCACGGCTGGACATTCAAAAAAGTCCGCGCACGCACTGGAGCAGGATCGTCCTGACGTCCTGAAGCGGCGCCGGGAGTGGTTCGACGGCCAGCTCGATCTCGATCCGACGAAGCTCGTGTTCATCGACGAGACCGGCCTCTCCACAAAGATGGCTCGCCTGCGTGGAAGAGCGCCGCGCGGCGAGCGCTGCCGGGCCGGCGTGCCGCATGGCCACTGGAAGACCACGACCTTCACCGGAGCGCTGCGGCTGACGGGCATGACTGCGCCCTTCGTCTACGACGGCGCTATGAACGGCAACGTGTTCCTGGCCTATGTCGAGCAGGTGCTGGTCCCGACATTGTCGGAGGGCGACGTAGTCGTCATGGACAACCTGGCCGCTCACAAGGCCGCCGGCGTGCGCGACGCGATTGAGGCCGCAGGCGCGAGCCTGCTCTACCTGCCGCCCTACAGTCCCGACTTCAATCCGATTGAGAACGCCTTCGCCAAACTCAAGGCGCTGCTGCGAGCAAAGGCCGAGAGAACCATCAAGGCTCTGTGGGACGCGGTCGGCGCGGTCGTCGACCTCTTCACCCCAGCCGAATGTGCCAACTACTTCAAAGCCGCAGGATATGAACCGGATTAAACAGGACGTGCTCTAGAGCCATGATCAGCTGGGCCAGCACCTTGCTGACTTCATCTCTGCCTACAACTTCGGCCGCAGGCTCAAGACTCAATGGCCTCACGCGGGGGCCCGCGGCCTTCGCCAGTTCGGTGCCGCCTTTGGCATGCAGCGGCCCAACGCACATCAAATGAGTATTGATGGTGGGCTGGATAACCAAGGGTCATGACCGTCCAGGGGTCGCCTCCAGTCCGGCGTAGAGCGATTGGCTTCAGAGATTCGACACCAAGTCAACAACAGCTCGGCATGAAGGCGGCCTGCCTTGGCCAGATAACATTTTCTCCTCCGCTACATAACTTTTTATACAGTTGTTATGTAGCTCCCGCGTCGCTAGCGTTCTAGAGCAAACAGGGGCGACGGCCACCTGATCCGTGATGTAGATCCTATCAGACAAGGGCATCTATCGATACGATAGAAGTAAATGTGCCCTGAAACATGGTTTTCAGCAGCAGATAACTATTAGTCTGCGGCTAGACACCTATCGTTTTGGGCACGTTAAGCGAATATAGCCGTGACTGGACGGGGCAAGTTCACGTAGCGCTGAGCACTGCATACGCAGCGCCCGCACGGACCTTAGCTGAAAGGAAGTTTTGTGAAGCTCGAAGACGTTTTGGGCCCGTCCAAAAGCCTGGCACCTACCGTTTGGTGATTGGGTTGATTTTGGGCGGGGGTGGATAGCACAAGAATACCGCCCGTTGCTTCAGAGCTTGAGTGGCCAGTTGACAAGATCCTGACGGCATTTGATCTCGCCCTTAATCGCATAACCACAGTTCATAAGTTACATTAGTTTTTATTGTTAGTGTTGGAATAGGTTCTGTCCTATTCTGATATCAATCAGGGATCATAAGAGCATGTCAGTAAGAGCAGGAGGCCGAGACGCTCGGCAGAAGATGCGTTCCGAGAAGGCGGTAACATACTCGCCGCCAATGGAGCGTGGCCTGCCTTATATGGATTTGCTGAGCCCGGACGAATTGCTTCGGCTCCACAACTATTCCATGCAAATACTTGAAGAGATAGGCATTGAATTCCGCGATGACGAGGCCATTGAACTTTGGCGGGCAGCCGGTGCTGGCGTAATCGATCAGCGCGTTAGAATCGACAGGAACCACCTGCTGGAGCTGGTGGCGAAGGCTCCTGAATACATCACGGTTCACGCTCGAAACCCCGCCAAGACAGTCACTCTCGGCGGACGGAAGACTATCTTCACCCCAGCGTACGGCTCGCCGAACGTGCTTGATCTGGAGGGGAAGCGGCGGAACTCGACAATTGCGGATTTTGTGAATTTTGCGAAGCTCGCCTACCACGCTCCCGCAATGCATATGACAGGTGGCGTTCTTTGCGAGCCTATGGACATTGCGGTCCCGAAGCGCCACCTGCACATGAATTACAGTCTGATACGATACTCCGATAAGCCATTTATGGGAGCGGTGACCTCGCGCGAGAGGGCGGAAGACACGGTCTCTATGGCCAAGATTGTTTTCGGTGACGATTTTGTTCACAACAACACAGTGATGGTGTCCATTGCCAACTGCAATTCGCCACTGGTGTGGGACGCGACAATGCTCGACTCGGTCAAGGTTTATGCCGCGAGCAATCAGGCAATTCTTTTCACCCCATTTGTCCTCGCTGGCGCCAGCACCCCGGCGAGTACATTGGCTGCAGTTGCGCAGCTCAATGCCGAAGCACTCGCTGGCATAGCCTTCGCGCAGCTGGTGCGGCCCGGGGCGCCTTCCATTTATGGGCAGTGGTTGGCGACCGTCTCAATGAAAAGCGGGGCGCCAATGGCGGGAACCCCAGAGATTTGCCACATGAACATGCTGGTCGGCCAACTCGCCAGACACTACAAACTACCTTGGCGCTGCAGTGGAATGTGCACAAGTTCAAAGCTCGTCGATGCCCAAGCAGGCTATGAGGCAGCTCGTAATATGTACGGGGTACTTATGGCCGGTGCGAACTTCGTCCTTTCAACCGCCGGGTACCTCGAAGGAGCCCTAACCCAGAGCTATAGCAAGTTCATGCTGGATGCTGAGCAAATGGTAATGTTTTATAAGCTTGGCCAGGGCCTAGTGAAGAGCGAACTAGATGAAACGCTTGATGCGATCCGACAAAGTGAACCGGGAAGCCACTATCTAGGAACCGAACACACGCTGAAGAATTTCGAACAAGCGTTCTTCGTGCCCGATTTGATGAACCACGATAGCTATGAGCAATGGACCTTTGCCGGCGCCAAAGATGCCGACACGCGGGGACGCGATGCAGCTGAGCGGGCCCTGAGGGAATATCAAGCACCGCCACTCGACGAAGCAATCGACGAAGAGCTTCTTGACTTCATGAAACGTCGAGAAATTGTAATCGGTGAGGCTGTACTTTAGGCGACAAGATAACACAAAATGGCTCTGGTGAGGAACGATGTCTACACGGCGGGCGTGTCAGTCGAGAAGTGGACGGCACCTCGCCTAGATCGTGTCGACCGGGCTCGGCAGGGCGGATGGATCTGTCTGCCTGCTTCACCACGAGCGCTCGCCACAGCAATAGCCGAAATTGCGCCAGGCTTCTTCGGGTTCGAGAACACCTCGGTTAGCCCCTTGCGAAACGCATGGATGAATCCCTGATGAACGCACCCCCCAATATGAATGCCATGAAGTCGTTCACCCCGCCGGACGATCCGGCGAATGGTGGCCGACCAATTGAGCTAGTGGTTCTGGTATTGCCGGGATTCTCGCACCTGGCGCTTCATGCCTTCATCGAACCGTTCCGCATCGCCAATACGGTATCGGGGCTAACGCTGTTCCGGTGGCGGATCGCAGGACTCGACGCCCGTTCTGTCGAGGGTGCGAGCGGCATTTTGGCCACCGTTGATGTAACGATAGACGAACTGTATTCCTGTTCGGGCTACCGGGGGCCAAATCATCTGGCGGTGGTCTCGGGTGAGCCGGTGGGACGGCGGCTGAGTCCGCAGCTCAACAACTTTCTGCGCTCAATCGCACGCCGCGGGGTTCCAATATCCGCGGTTGGAACAGCGACGTGGCTGCTCGCGCAGACCGGTCTTCTGGCAGGCACACGCTGCACGATTCACTGGTCGCGGCTGGCCGCGTTCTCCGAAGTGTTCAGGCAGCCGCAGATCCGCGACGCCCTCTTCGTCAAGGATGGGCAGTTTTCGACATGCGCGGGTGAACTGGCAGCCTTCGACTTAGCAGTCGATCTGATCGCCAGCCATGTGGGCGGGTTTACCGCACAGGAGGTTTGCCGCCACGCGACCGTCGAAGGTCAGCGATCAGGTTCGAATCGCCAGACCGGGCCATCGGGTCTCGCCTTTGCCGGTGTAAGCGATAAGCTTCTTATGGCTATGCGGATCATGGAAGAGAATGTGGAGTGCCCGCTGACCATGAGCGAGGTTGCACATCGGGCTGGCGTGTCACGGCGCCAACTGGAACGCTTGTTTGCAGCACACGTGCACATGCCGCCGGTCCGCCATTATCTCCGAATCCGTGTAGATCATGCCAAGCGCCTGATCGAAGGGACAAGCATGCCCATTATCGATATCGCAATGGCCTGCGGGTTTTTGTCCCCTTCACACTTCGCAAAGTGCTTCAGAACTTTCAACGGCGTCTCGCCGCAGCAGTGCCGCGCTGCGGTACCGGCCTGGGTCGGGCCTGGTCTCGGTTAAATTAGAGGCGAATTAACCGATGTCTCGCCTACCGGGCCAACTCCAAAGTTTACAGCCGTTCGCGATGGGACAAGCTCCATAATTAAGCAGAGGTTTTCCCTTAAGGATTATGACCCGAAATGGACGCCCGATCGGACTTACCTTCATGAAAACGCCCCCTTCAGAGCACTTCAAGACACTGGGCCTAGATGACCACTTCAACGCGCGGCGTAAGGACTTGGAGGGTGGCTTCGCTAGGAGGCCGAGAGATGGCGGCTGGAGCGATTCGATGGCGGGGCTTCAATCTCTCCGGGGCATACCGTTTCTATTCGGAAACGCAGATGGGCCGGACGTTCTGATGCTCCGCCACGGTGATCCGGATACGATCGTGAGGATTGAACCAACGGCATGCAGCTACGTGATGTTCGTTCAAGCTGTCGCCGACCGTCCAGACATGGTTCCAGCCGGATTCGGCGATACCGCTTCAAATTATAACCCAAGCGCTGAATCGATTGCGGGTAACGCGGTAGGTGACTTGGTTTCCACATATTTTATCCAATATGCCGATGGCACTGAGATCGACGTACCGATCCACCGTCGGTTCGGAATCCAACAACGTCATGTATGTTGGGGGGCTAGCCCGTTCGCGGCGGTGCCCGCCCAAGGACCCCATGTCTACGCCACTCATGGCGAAGACATAGCTGTCGGGCGGAGTCCGCGCTTTGACTATGGTACGGCCGAGTCTCGTACGGAATCCGGACGTCTCTATCAGAAAGAGAATCTATGGCTTTATGCGCTGCCGAACGAGCACCCGGATAAAGAGGTGGTCGCTCTGCGTTTGCGGGCGGAATTGGAAGCCTCTCTGATTTACGCGATTAGCACAACGCAGCTTCAGGAACATCCGTTACGCCTTCAGGCCCGGAAAAAACTTAGGATGCGACTCCCTACCGGAGTGAGCCTCAACACTGTGGGGGAACTGGATACCGATGATCGCGGGGATCAAATCGGTATCGACCTAGGGACGGTCATTTCAGCCCGGCAGGTGCTCGACTATAGCGTGTCCGAATGGCTGAGCGACCTGCACGATGTCCAACCTAGAGTGTCTAGATCTGAAATCATAATCGAGTATTCCGCTCATCCAGATGCTCGAATATTTTTGCGGACGGAAGATGGCGAATTGCTGGCGCAAGAGCTTCGGTCGCTGGAAGACGCTTCTGCCGCCTTCAACCCACGCCGGTTGGAAGCGCTGCCGATCGCACCGGCCACCAAACCTGTTAAGTTTCTGATTGTCGAGAAGGGCACAAACGTTCGTGTAGCCGCGAGAATTCACGTTCATGGCCCTGATGGTGAGTATCTCCCTCCCAAAGGCCATCATCGCAAAGTCAACACTGGGTTTTTCAAGGACTCATTCGCCGAATTTGCCAACGGCTTGAACCAAAATGCGTACGTCAACGGGCAGTGTACGATTGATCTCCCATTCGGCACTGTTTTTGTTGAGATTTCGAAAGGATTCGAAATACAGTCCATACGGCGCATTGTTGAGATCGGCCAGGAAACTGAAAGCATCACCTTCGAGTTGGACAGAGTCCTTCACTGGCGCGAACGAGGATGGGTAAGTTCCGATACCCACGTTCACTTCCTGAGCCCCCAGACTGCATTGCTTGAAGGCCAAGCAGAAGGTGTGAATGTCGTCAATTTGCTTGCTAGCCAATGGGGTGAAATGTTCAGCAACGTCGGCGACTTTGACGGTCGTACGACCCTCGGCGCAAAGGATTTCGGTGGGGATGGTGAATTTCTGGTGCGTGTTGGTACCGAGAACCGCCAACAGGTTTTAGGACACATATCCCTCCTCGGATATGAGGGGCAGATGATCGATCCTCTGTGCACCGGCGGCCCGGACGAGTCAGCTATCGGAGACCCGCTTGAAACTACCATGGCGGGGTGGGCGGAACGTTGTCGCCAGCAAGGGGGCTTAGTGGTGATGCCTCACGCACCGAATCCGCAGGCAGAGCGTGCCGCAGATATCGTCCTCGGCCTGGTGGACGCGCTCGAAATCATGACTTTCAATCCGAGGCGTTGGCAGATAAGCGCTTATGCACTTGCTGACTGGTACCGATTTCTCAACATAGGCTACCACCTCCCGCTGGTAGGAGGTTCGGACAAGATGGACGCGGCTTCGCTCCTCGGAGGCATTCGAACCTATGCCAATCTAGGCGTTTTTGACTTCACCTATCAGAACTGGATGGATTGTATTCGACACGGCGACACTTTTGTTACGGTCGGCCCCCTGGTTAATGTGACAGTCGAGGGACGACGTCCAGGAGGGAAGATTTCTCTTCCAGCTGGGGGTGGAAAAGTTGAAATTCATTGGGAGATTGAGTCAGTCAGCGTTCGATCAAGAGCCGTTGAGGTAGTCAGCAATGGGCTAGTCGTCGATCAGTTTGAATACGACAGGCTGTCATTCTCCGGCCAATGCTCATTGCATGTAACGAAATCCTGCTGGGTGGCCATTCGGGTTCGTGGGAGCGTGGCCAACCGCCACACGGACATCGCAGCCCACACAAGTGCCGTATTCATCGAGGTAGGCGAACACCCTATATTTGCGACCTCTGATGCGGTAGCGGTTCTTACGCAGATTGAAGGATCAATCGCATATTTGGACACACTGGCTCCGAGGAGCAGCGAGGCGAAGCAGGCGCGTATGCGGGCTGCGCTGGAGCTTGCCCACCAGCGTTTGCACCACCAGCTCCACCACTATGGTGTGAGTCATGAACATACACCAGTTCATTCAGTTCACGTCGCGCACGAGCATTGAGTTGCGCAAATCGGATATTTGCAACAGGTCCAGCTTCCCGACTCAACATGGCTGCAGCAGTCGAGCAATCATTAGATGTTTAGATGGGGTATTCGGCTTGAGCCCTGTGCGACGGCAATGGTTAGGGATGCAGCGTTTCGAGCTGATGATAGCGTGAGAGTGTCGCCTCACAGTACGCCTCCGGCGAGGGCCGCCTTGCGCGAGCATGTTACGATAGCGAGGCTGCGCTCTTAAGGTCGTCCTTACGAGCGTAGTTAGCAGCACAGCATGAGCCATGTGACGTTATTGACCGGGCCGGAACGGCGGCGTGGTTGGAGTGAAGCGGATCAGCGCCGGATACTGGCCGCGGCATTCGCGCCCGGGGCCACAGTGGTGGCGGTGGCGCGTCAGTACGATGTCGCGACCAGCCTGATCTATAAGTGGCGCCGCACGGTCAGAGCCCGCGAGACGGGCTTTGCCGAAGTTGTCGTGGCTCCCGATGAGCCTGTCGCCGTTTCGCGACCGGCGGCATCCCCAGCGGTGATCGAGCTGGAGATCGCCGGCAAGGCGCGGTTGCGGATTCCACTGAGCACACCGCCGACACTGGCGGCGGCGATGGTGAAGGCGCTGGGTGTTTCATGATCCCGGTTCCGAGCCAGGTGCGGATCTGGTTGGCGGTCGGCCGGACCGATATGCGTCGCGGGATGCAAGGCCTCGCTCTGCAGGTTCAGGAGAGGTTCGGCCGGGACCCGCATGCCGGCGATCTTTATGTCTTCCGCGGCCGCAGCGGCAATCTGATCAAGATTATCTGGCATGATGGGCTCGGCATGTCGCTGTATGCAAAACGGCTCGAGAAGGGCCGGTTTCTATGGCTGTGGCCGGCGGACGGTACGGTTTCCATATCACCGGCGCAGCTCGCCTACCTGCTCGACGGCATCGATTGGCGCAACCCGCGTCACACGTTCCGCCCCCAGCGCGCGGGCTGAGTTTTTCTTTGAGTTTGCCATTTTTCGCGAGTCAGCGGACGCATTTTATGATTCACTCCAGGGCATGGTTGCCACCGCCCAGGATGCTGTTCCGGACGATATCGGCGCGCTGAGAGCAGCGCTGACCGCTGCGTTGGCCAGAGCCGAAGACGAGGCGGCGCGCGCTGCGCTGGTCGAGGCCGAACTGGCGGTCGCCAGGGCCAAGGCATCGGATGATGCGGCGCTGATCGCGCATCAGCATCTGACGATCCGGAAGCTGCAGCGGGCGCTGCATGGTCAGAGTTCTGAACGCTCAGCCCGCCTGCACGACCAAATGAAGCTCACCTTCGAGGAGCTCGAGAGCACGGCGACGGAAGACGAGATCGCCGCCGAACAGGCCGCGGCCCGGACCACCGAGGTGGCGCCTTATGTGCGCAAACGACCGGCGCGCCAGCCATTTCCCGAGCATCTGCCGCGCGAACGCATGGTCGAGCCGGCGCCGACAGCTTGCCACTGCTGCGGCGGTCATCGGCTGCGCAAGCTGGGTGAGGACATCACCGAGACGCTGGAGGTGGTGCCGCGGCAATGGAAGGTGACTCCAACATGTGCGGGAGAAGTTCACCTGCCGCGACTGCGAGGCGATCAGCCAGGCTCCGGCGCCGTTCCACGCCACCCCGCGCGGCTGGGCCGGTCCCGGCCTGCTGGCGATGATCCTGTTCGAGAAGTTCGGACAGCATCAGCCGCTCAACCGCCAGGCCGAACGCTATGCCCGCGAAGGTGTGCCGCTCAGCCTGTCGACGCTCGCCGACCAGGTCGGCGCCGGCGCCGCGGCGCTGATGCCGCTGTTCAAGCGGCTCGAAGCCCATGTGCTGGCCGCTTCACGTCTGCGCGGCGACGACACGACGGTGCCGGTCCTGGCCAAGGGCAAGACTGATACCGGCCGATTATGGACGTATGTGCGCGATGACCGACCGTTCGGCGGCGCCGATCCGCCGGCGGCGGTGTTCTATTATTCCCGCGATCGTCGAGGCGAACATCCCGCGGCGCATCTCGCCGGCTGGAGCGGCATTCTGCAGGCCGATGCCTTTGGCGGTTATGGCGAGCTCTATGCGACGGGTCGTCAGCCGACGCCTGTTCTGGAAGCCAGCTGTTGGGCTCATAGCCGGCGCAAAGTGTTCGAGCTGGCTGATATCGAAGCGGCGGCGCGCAAGAAGGCGCGCGGCGACAAGCCCAACCTGGTCTACCCGCTAGCGGTTGAAGCCGTGAAGCGCATCGATGCCCTGTTCGATATCGAGCGCGCGATCAACGGCCTGTCGCCGGCCCAACGCCACGCCGTGCGCCAGGAGCGGAGCGTGCCGCTGGTCACCGAGCTCGAGCGCTGGATGATCGAGACGCGCGACAAGCTCTCGCGCGGGCACGACCTGACCAAGGCCTTCAACTACATGCTGCGCCGCTGGTCATCCTTCACCCGGTTCCTCGACGATGGCCGGATCTGCCTATCCAATAATGCAGCCGAGCGAGCCCTGCGCGGCATCGCTCTCGGCAGAAAGTCCTGGCTGTTCTGCGGTTCCGATCGCGGCGGACAGCGCGCTGCCGTTGTTACCGCTTGCCTCATCGAGGACGTTACCGGCTCGCCCGGCATGCGGGGTTCAGATCAGTATATGACGGTAGGATATTTGCTTCGCCGATGAGTCGCTGCACTGCTTGTTGTCGCCATGCTCTCACTCGCTTCTGCAGCGTGTAAAGCTGTCGCAAGCTGTATCGCCCCGGGTAGCGGACCTGGAACTCGACGAGCAGTTCAAGCGCGGTCTGATCCGGGCGTTCTTCCAGGCAGTGCGTCATCTCCTCCCAATGATCCTTGAAGGTATCGGGACGTCGGCCACGCGGCTTGTCGCTGAGTAGACGATACGTCTTGGGTCCGATGACAACGCCACGCGCGCGGGCAGCCTCGCGCCAGACAGCGACGCGTCGGGCGAAGGTTTTGTATTGCTTGCGGGTGAATCGGCCTGGGAACTGGACGCACAACTCGTCGAAGAGCTGCATGGCGTTAATGTTGGGGAACTCCTCCAATCGGCGACACGCGATCGGCCAAGCCATGCGGAGCGCCTGGATCCGACCTTGGCCAGGTTCGGCGTAGACCGGCTTTGGCTTCTCCGATGTCTTCGTTGGCGGCGCTGCGGTCGCGGTTGGGATCGCCAGCTTGGGCGCGGCGGACGGACCCGCAATAGGAGCTTGTGTTGAGACCTTTTGGAGGCTTCGCAGATATAGCGGTTTTGCTTCGGTGGAGAATGTCGGACGGATTTCGCCGGCGTGCCAGGCGCTTGATAGGCTTGCCACGAATGCCGCCAGGTTAGGCGGCTCGGATGTCGTCGGGGGCGGTACTTCGCCGTCTGCCAATGCTGCCAGATGAGCCTGCACAGCACGCATCTCCTCCAGAAGCTTTAACGGATCGAGGTTGGCGGCGATTTCGCGCAACTTGCTCTTGGTAGCCATCGGGACACCCTCCGCTTGCAGGAGACGCTCACAGGGGGTTTGTGGCGGATGATAACGCTTTGTCACCTTCGCCCCGTCGCGATGTTTCGCAGCCAGCTTGAACGATGGCTGGAAGAAGTTCACGAACAACCTCGATGCGGCGTAGAGACGCGTGATCGCCCGGGCCGCCGCCAAGCCTTCGAAGCGCCGATAACCCAATAGCTTCCGCACAACGGCGCCATTTTTCTGCTCTATCCACGCTTGGTCGTTCTTGCGGTAGGGCCGCGAGCGCGTGAGTTCGATGCCGTGACCAAGGCTGCGGCGCGGCAATCAAAGTGAGAGCGCGTATTGCCTCACGTAACGATGTTCCTCGAGATTCGAGCGTTGCCTCATCCATTTTGCTCCCGGCTTGGGCTAAGGAGGCCGGGCGCGGAGATGGCCGGGGTTTCGCAGCGCCCGGCCTCCTTAGCGAGCGCCACGGCGCCTCAGTGTGGCCCTGCGATCTCCAGGATCGGCGGCTCCTTGTTCAAGGGGCCAAACAGCAACGCGTCCGCCTGTTCGCTGCGCCAGACCTTTAGCCGGCGCTGAAGCGTTCGAAGCAGTTTGTCCGGGTAATCGCCGGGATACTCGGCCTGCAGTCGTGACAGAAGTTCGCTGCCGGTTCGCCATGGTTCGGCTTCGAACCAATTTCGTAAGTCCGCAGTCGCCTTGACGAGAGGGTCAGGACGCCGCCGCCCCCTTTTGGCTTTCACAATCGGGCGATCCGTCGGCCGGATAGCTCCGTCCTTCCAAGCAGTCCGCAAACTCGCCAGGAAAAGGTCGATTGGCTGAGCTGTTCCGTCAGGGCGCATGGCCGGCGGAGTATCGGCAACCGCAGCGAGTCGCTCCTGCACGGCACGGATATCGCGCAATAGCAGGACAGGATCGAGCCCGGCGTAGATTTCCTGCAGACGGGAGCGGACTGCATCTGAGGTGCGAGGGTCGGCAACCAGACGCTGATGCGGCGTAGCTGGCGGACTATACGTCTTGCGCACACGCGCGCCGTCGCGCTGCTTCGCGATCAACTTGAACGATGGCTGAAAGAAGTTCACGAACAGCCGCGCTGACCGGTAGAGCTTCGCTAGCAGCGTGGCGGCCTCCAGCCCCTCGAACCGACGATATCCGACCATCCTACGCACCACGGCGCCATTCTTCTGCTCGACAAAGGCCTGGTCATTCTTGCGGTAGGGGCGGCAGCGCGTGAAGACGATGTTGGCGGCGGCGCAATAGGCCTTCAATGTCTCGTTCATGAAAACGGTGTCGTTGTCCGTATCCAGGCCGAGAAGCGCGAAGGGCAGTTGCTTGCGCAATTCTGTGAGCACCGTGCTCAACAGCGTCTGTTCGCGAACCAGCAGCGGCGCACATTCCGTCCAGCCGGTCGCGATGTCGGTGAGCACGAGGGTTTGGATGAAGCTGCCGCGAGCCGAAGGGCCGCTATGGGCCACGAGGTCCGCCTCAACGAAGCCTGGCGCTGGATCGTCCCAATCCGCCGACGTTCTAATGGGAATGCTCCGTCGCAGGGCCTGCGCTGCAGGCCGTCGTCGGGGACGTCCCAAGCCTTCTCGGATCGGTCCCAGCGTCCTGTCGATCGTGGCCGCGCTCATCGCCAGCAATTTGCCCCGGATTTCGGGCGCTAGGTCAAAATGACCGTGCCGTTCCATCGCCTCGAGAAGGATGGGCAGCAACGCTTTCAGCCGCTTGCCGCAGACGCGGTCGGACGCCTCCCAGAGCAATATGAGCGCATTGCGTTCCGCTTCATCATAAATCCGCGGCCGCGCTCGCCGGCCTGCAAACGGCCCCTCACGGCGTCGTAGCAGCCGCATCGCGTGCTTGCGGTGAAAGCCCGTGACGACGACGAACTCATCCAAAATTCTCGCCTTCTCCGCTCGCGTCGAAGCACGATAGCGCTCTGAAACCGCCGTCGTCAGTTCTTTCCTTGTCGCCATGCTCAGCCGTCCCATAGTCGCCCCTGCTCTTACCCCTCGGTAGGGAGCAACTTATGTGAGGCAACGGTTGAACATTCAGGAACATTTTCGACGAGGCAATGCGCACCTCTCTCCCAGATTGTCGCGCTATGCAAGGCAATATTCGATCAGCTTGTTGTTGACGAACTCGCTGCCGTTGTCCACGTCGAGGGCCTTCAGAGCGAAGGGTAGGCCCGCGCGAATACGATCGAACGTTTCAACTACGAGAGTGCCTTCTCGAACGACGATGGGCGCAGCCTCCGTCCATCCGCTGGCGATATCGGTCAGAACCAGACTGTGAACGTAGCTGCCGCGATTGATCTCCCCGCAATGAGCCACCAGGTCCATTTCCATGCTGCCGGGAAGCGGCTCGTTCCAATCAGCAAAGGTGCGCATTTTGATGCGCCGTCGCGGCTCTGGCACAACTCTCGGCTTTTTCGCACGGCCCGTGCGTCTCGGCATCTGGAGCAAGCGGTCGATCGTGGCGGCGCTCATCGACAGGACCTTGTCGCGTAACTCCTCCTCGAGCTTCAAATGCCCATTCCGTTCCAACGCAGACAGGAGAATGGGCAGCAAAGCCTTCAGGCGTTTGCCGCAAACTCGATCAGACGCTTCCCACAGCACGATCAAGGCGCCTCGAACGGCGTGATCATAGATCGAGGGCCTTTGACGAGACTGCCGACGCTTCAGCTCCGACGAGCTGTTCAGGACACGGATCGCTGATTTTTCGTGATATCCTGTCGCCGCGATGAATTCCTCCAAGATCCGGCGTTTGTCCTTGTTCGTTGCGGCCGCGTAGCGATCCCTGACTATATTGGCGAGCTCCTTGCGCATGGCATGCGTCATCTTCGTCTTCATGATCCCTCCCTCATGGCAAGGGCATCATGCCGGAATGTGACTTCGCGGGTAACATTTCAGGTGAGGCAACGAAGCCGATCGGTAACAAGTTTCGTGAGGCAATGCGACACAGCCTGATCGTCAGCACCGAGGTGAACGATATCGACCCGCAGGCCTGGCTCGCCGACGTCCTCGCCCGACTGCCCGCCTATCCGGCCCATCGGATCGATGATTTGCTGCCATGGAATTGGAGATCCGCAAAACTTCGGCCCCAACCAGCTGCGGCCTGATCATGCAGCGCAATAAGGTGCATCACGTCTACACCGTCGAACCTGTCACCAGGGACCTCGCGTCAGCGAAGCGCTCATCCAGGAACTGACCCTCGGTCTCGAGCCCGAGGACGGCGTCATCTGGGTGTACGGCGCCAATGATGACGACGGGATCTTGGCCTTCACCGATGAAGGCATCGAGGAGGTCAAACTCCTCCTCGAAGAATATCATCGCGTCTCCCCATCGAAAGCTTGACCCAGCACCGCGGTGCTCAGGTGCTCATGGCCGCCGGATAGCCTCACAAGCATCAGGAAAGGAAGGCTTTCAGCCGGGCGACAGCCGCTATCGCAACCCGTTCGAAGTCGCCCAACGCACCACTAGGGCTTCGGCTTCGTAAGCTTGGCCCGATACTCCTCGTCCAAGATGGATGGGAGGGATATCTTCTTGGTTCGGGCCCCGTCCACGCTAACCATTTCACCGCTAACGAAGCTGGATTCCTCGCTCGCGAGCCATAGGACCGCATTGGCTATATCCTTTGGAGTGCCGATCCTTCCTACAGGGTGAAGTTGTGACAATTCCTGCTCGACCAAGTCTCGATCAGGGTGGAGCTCGACGTAGGCGCGATTCAGGTCGGTATCGATCCAGCCGGGGCACACAGTATTGCAGCGTATACCATCGGGCCCAAGGTCAACTGCCAAGCCCAGCGTGAGACCATGCACGCCGGCCTTTGTGGCGGCATAGGCCGTATGCCAAGGGTTGACTATAAAGCCCTCGACCGACCCAATGTTGACGATCGCGCCCACGCCGATCCGTCTCATTTCCGGGGCCACATACTTGGCCATTAGGAACGGACCGCGTAGGTTGACCACCATAAGTCGGTCCCAATCCTCAACGGTCTGCTCGTCGATGGACTTATGCACGACAATACCAGCGTTGTTGACCAGTACGTCGATCCTGCCAAATTTCTGAAGGACTCCGTCTACGAATGCGCGAACTGACGCCTCCTTCGTGACGTCAAGAGACATAAACGAGAGCCTCTCGACGCTGCTGACAGGAGGGGAGCGCTCGTCGATCAAATCGCCGACGACAACCATCGCCTCTTCATCAGCGAGCCTCTCGGCAATCGCCCGCCCTATGCCTCGATTGCCGCCGGTAACGACGGCGACTTTACCTGATAGCCGATTCCCCAAAAATTCCTCCTATCCTGCCGTGAAGCCGCCATCTATTGGAACGGCAACGCCCGTGATGTGCCTGGCTTCCTCGCTCGCGAGGAACAACGTCAAGCTCGCAATTTCTTTCGGAGTCGCCACGCGGCCCTGGGGTATTGAATCAACGTTCCTTTGAAGGACCGCGTTCACGTTAACTGGCTTGCTATGTGCCGACACAAGCATGGGCGTATCGACCGCGCCAGGGCAGACGGCGTTGATGCTGATTTGTTCTTTGGCGTGATCAAGGGCCATGGCGCGTGTCAACAGAACGACCGCGCCCTTCGACGCACAATAGGCAGCCAGATTGGAACAGCCAACCAACCCCACATTCGAGGCTATGTTGACAATGCTGCCGCCGTCGGTCCTCCTCATAGACTGCACCGCGGCGCGGCTAAAGTAGAACACACCGTTGAGATTGGCGTCGAATGTCTGACGCCAATCGTCATCCGTCGTATCGACGGCGCTTCCACGCCGGATGATGCCTGCGCTGTTGATCAAGACGCTGACCTTTCCGAACCGCTCTACGGTAGAATTAATTACCTGGTCGGCGAAGGCCGAGTCAGCCACATCGCCTAGCATCAATTCGGCCTGACAATTGAGTTTGTGAACCGCCTCCAAGGCTCGTTGGCCCCGCTCTCGATCGCGGCCGACCAATACGACTGACGCCCTTGTCGCAGCGAAGGCCTCCACGATGGCCTTCCCTATCCCCGACGTAGCGCCAGTAACGATAACAACCTTCTTCGAGTGTCTCATGGTGGTGATTGCCCGGTAAAGTGATGTGGCCTTGGAGGTATCTCCGCGGCAGTGTTTAGTGATCTAGGCCCGCATACCGCGAGTTCGCAAGCGTCCAAAAGGTCATGCGGCGTACAAGCTAAAGTCATGGCCTGCCTTGAATAGGTGGCCTATTCACTATCATTGTGGACGTGATCATGCCGGCTTGGTCACGGCGATCCGCGAGGTGATTCCCGGAGCAGCCTAGCAACGCTGCTATGTACACTTCCTCGGGAACGCACTCGATCATCTGCCGAGGAAGCACGCCGACGATTGCCTGCCGGGATGCGCTGGCTCTATGACCGGCGTGAACTCGCCAAGGCCGATCTCGCCGCATGGCTTGTGTCCCCTCGCTATCCGCGGCTGACTGCCTGGGTGGAGGAGACCATCGACAACACGCTTCCGCCTGCCGAGCCAGCACCATAAGCATCTGAAATCCACCAACATGCTGGAGCGCCACGACGAAGAAATCAGGCGCCGCGCATACGTCGTGCGCATCTTCGCCAGCGCCGAAAGCTGTCTGGTCAGGGCGTTTATCGAAACCAACGAAAACTGGATGGAGGCCAACGATCTGCGCGAGCACAAGGATCGCTCTACGCCAAACCGCATGACCAGCACTATGGTCGCCCGATTTGCAGAACTTGACGCATACAATCCTTGCGCCCACGGCACCTCCCATGCGCTCTTGCAACTGGCGCAGCCGGGCCGAGGTGCTCATCCGCATAACTAAACCAGCAAGTCCTTCGTCAAACCACGCATCTACGGGTTTCGTCCATGCACCTGACGCTCCGCGATTAGATGCCAGATAGGGAATCACACGAACTTCAACCAGCGCAAAAGATGTGGGTAATTTAAAGCACCGGCGGACGGATATTTTCTCCGCTAAGCGGTCCTTTCTGTCCACTCGACGCCGTAACGGGGGCCTCCTTGAGGAGATAAAAAGCATCATCGATCACGACTCCATCGAGGCCCGCTGCCCGGGCATAAGCTAGCAAGTCGCTTGCACGATTGATGAAGCCCGCACCGTTGAAGTTCAGCGATGTGTTGCAAAGAACGCCGATTCCGCTTTTCGCCTTGAACGCGGTAAGCAGTTGAAAGAGGTGCGGGTTCTGCTCCTGCGAAACAGTCTGGGCCCGCGCTGTGCCGTCAACATGGGTGACGGCTTCCAACCGGCTATCGAGAACCTTCTGGAAAAGAAGCATATAGGGCGAAGGCCGTGCCAAGTCGAAGTGGAGCGCGAGGTCCTGCTCCAGGCAAACCGGCGCAATCGGGCGGAAACCCTCCCGGTTTTTGATGCGGTTTAGCCGCTCATGGGTTGTCTTTGAGAAAGGCGCCGCGAGAATTGACCGGTTACCGAGCGCCCGTGGCCCGATTTCGCAATTCCCCTGTACCCAGCCGATCACCTTGTCGTCGAGCAACGCCGAAGCCACTTGGCCGTAGTCGAGTGGATGGACCTCGAGTCCGGTCCGGTCGATCTCGTCAAGAACGAAAGGCTGGCCTGAATAGACGTTCCACTTGATCTTTGCATTGCCGG
This sequence comes from Mesorhizobium sp. ISC15, assembly GCF_037162615.1. Lineage (NCBI taxonomy): Bacteria > Pseudomonadati > Pseudomonadota > Alphaproteobacteria > Hyphomicrobiales > Phyllobacteriaceae > Mesorhizobium > Mesorhizobium sp. ISC15. The sequence goes on from NZ_JAVSPX010000001.1 coordinate 6,553,465, forward strand.
TGAAATGCCGCATAGCGTCGACCGCGGTTCCGATAGCCGAGCCTGAATCGTTAGCGCATGGTGGAATAAAAACGTCGGAGAAAAGATTCGTTTCGAGCCATCTGCGGTTCCACTCACAATTTAATCCGCACCCGCCGGAAATCAGCAGCGGGTAACCCTTTGTCAGGTTCTTTTTCGCAAAAGTGTGGAACGAATCGAAGATGGCGTCCGAAACTCGCCTGGCGAGGTTGGTAAACTTCTGATGGGTTACGCCGATGTTGTAGTAGGGCGAATTCCGCAGATCCTCCTTAGACAAAGGGTACAGATCGCTTGGAAGCAGGAAGTCGATTAGCGCCCGCTCGTCCCGGTCAGGCGATCCGGTCTGCCCATAGGCGCAAAGCGCCATTACCTTGCCTGCGTCTTCGATACGCGTTCCTTTGGGCAAGGTGAATGTCGGATCGGCGAGCCCATAAAGGAACGCATATTTCTCACCAGGATTCGCCATCACTTTTCCCCGATGCACGACCTGCAGGTACTCATCGATTTCATAGAAATCGCCGCACCACCCTTCCCAGATCAGCGCGTAACAGGGCATCCGGGCGGGGAATGGCGACATACCGTAGGAGCCCCAGAGATGGGAGCGCTCGTGCGTCGAGGAATAAAAATGCACCTTGCGGCCGAAAATGGTCCTCTCGCCGACAAGCTCCGATCCCTGAGCTATGCCGTAGTATCCTACTGGGTCGTGGCCGAATCCTGTGTGCCACCCACCGACGGCAATGATATCCGGAATGGCGTCCAGGCGCCCAGCGGCTTCGAGAATAGTCGTCGGGTTAATGGTCGAATATCTGGGAAAGCTATCCTTCTCAGCCTCGAATGAATAAATCAGCTCGGCTGCTGATATGTCCAACGCTGCAATTGTGCCATCATGGCCCGGTTTGAACGACATTACTCTCATGTTTCTATTACTCCCTGGACGCAATGCCGCTTGTCTGCGCGAAATTCTTTAATCCCGCTCAGCAATTCTGTTATTTCGCTGCGACAGAACAAATCAGCTGCATGCACGCCGCATCGAAAGCTCTAAGCCCCAACCTATAGGCAGGACGATCGACTCGATGCCCTTCCTCAGGCGGACGTGTTGGCGGTAACTCTCACCAGCGACCGGATCCGTTGTCGGCGATGACGTAAGTCAGCGGAGCGAGCTTTGGATTAGGTGCGTCAAACACTGGAATATAATAACTATTCCAGAGATCGATCAGATAGAACTCGATTTCTCCGTCTAAGCCCTCGATCACTTCAATTGCATCTTCCGAACGGAAACAACATGGCCCTCCAGTCCGGCTCGTCTCAGCATGTCGTTCGCTAAGACTTGCTTTTCCGCATCAAAATCGCAAGTCTTTACGATCCCGCTATTCGCGCGCGCTGCCTCGGCAAGGTAGATTGTCGAATAGCCATAGGACGTCCCAAGCTCAAGAATGGAGCGCAGCTTTAAGCCCTTAAGAAGGAAATTCATCAATTGGCCAGAATCGGGTTCAGCCAGACGTCAAACGGCCTGCGGAGCATCCGGCATAGAAAGCAGCGCATCGGACTCACATCGATAACCTTCCTCATGTTCGGCTACTATGATATTCTTTCGAAATGGACTTTTATGCTCCGAAATACGCAATTGATTATACAGCGAACGTGATTATACAGCGAACGAGAAACTGGTAAATACACTTATTCGAAATTTTTGCTAATACTTGTGAAGAACCATTGTAACATATGGGTAGGGCGAGTTGGATGCCATTGCAGCGGAGGTCGTCGGCCTCGGTCCTTGCTGCGCGATTCTGGTACAATTTTGTTACCGGCCTCGCGTGGGCCGAGACGATCCGTGCGTTGCGATCGATAATTCCTGCCGAAGCAAGGTCTATGTGGCGATACGGACCGGTCGGCTTTAGAAAAGGTCCGGACGGCCTGATAGCGCTTGTGCGCGACACGGGCGCTAATCCGTTCTTATTTGTCTGACTTCGATATGTGGCGGCGTGCGCCAGAAGTTTTTCATCCAGCCATGCACCTATTCTCAGATGCGCTCCAACAATCGCGGTCCGGCATCTTTGGATGGAAATGAGCGGCGTGGGTGCCGGAAACATCCGCCTTGTCAGTCCAGCATGTAGGCGGCGACGTTGCGATGGGTAGTGGCGACATGCGCACGCCCTAGCCATGCCTGGATGGTCAGAAGGTCCACCCGGACTGCAGCAGTATCATCGCAAGGGAGCGGCGATGAAAGACATGGGTGAGATGGATTTGCGGGCCAGACCGGGCCTGTTTACCACGGCCGCGGCGACGGCTTGATGCAGATGTGCGTTGCACCGAAACGTGTCAGAACATGCATACCGACGAAGAGCGACGTGTCAACAGGGCGATCGACACCTCTCTCGCTCATCGGTGCCTTCAACGCATTTGACGAAACCATCCGGAATCGGCAGATTGTGTTGGCCCGTCTTCTGGACGGCGAAGGCATGAGCGATGTGTGCCGGGAGTTCGGGATTTCGCACAAGACCGGCTACAAGATCTTCAACCGCTACAAGGATGATGGCCTGGAGGCGCTCACCGACCGCTCGCGGCGGCCGGTGCGCTACGCCAACCAACTGCCCGATCAGATCGATCGGACGATCGTGGCAACCAAGAAGGACAAGCCGCACTGGGGCGCCAGGAAGATCAGGAAGCTGCTGATCAGGAGGCTCGCCGGCGATGTCCGCATACGCTCGAAGAGCGCGGTGCATGCCGTGCTCGATCGTCACGGCCTTGTGAAGCGCGCCCGTCAGCGGCGGCGCTTCACGGCCGAGGGCACGCAACTATCACAGGCGGCAGTGCCCAACGCGTTGTGGTGCACGGACTTTAAAGGCGAGTTCCGGCTGGGCGATGGTCGTTATTGTTACCCCCTGACGGTCACCGACCCGGCCTCGCGCTACCTGCTCGCCTGCGAAGCGCTCGAATCGACGAAGGAAGGCACGGTCATCGGGGCTTTCATCCGCCTGTTCAGGGAACGCGGCCTGCCTGCCGCCATCAGGAGCGACAACGGCCTGCCTTTCGCTTCGCCCAACGGCCTCTACAACCTGTCCAGGCTGTCGGTCTTCTGGCTCAGGCTCGGCATCACCATTGAGCGCATCAGGCCCGGCCACCCCAGCAGAACGGCCGTCACGAGCGCATGCATTTGACGCTGAAGAAGGAAACGACCCGGCCGGCGGGCTCAAACATCCTGCAGCAGCAGGCGAGGTCCGAGGCTTTCGTCAACGAGTTCAATGAGGAAAGACCGCACGAAGCGCTCGCCATGAAGGCGCCGGCCGAAATCTACACGCCCTCTTCAAGAGCCTATGAAGGCCTGCCGGAGGTGGAATACCCCTTTCACGATCGCGACGCACTCGTCACCGCCTGCGGCCGCATCTGCATGCACAGGAAGAAGATCAACGTCTCCACCGTGCTCGCCGGACAAAGGCTCGGGATCACCGAGGTCGACGACGGTATTTGGCTGTTGAGCTTCATGCACTACGATCTCGGATACATCGACCTGGAGCAGAGGACATTGCAACCAATCGACAACCCGTTCGGCACGAGGTTGTCACCTATTGAAGTGCACCCCTCGGGTGAGACAGAGATCAGTAACAGTTCTCCGTTTCTGAGATTGCCGCAGGGGCTTCCCACCGCAATCGCATTAGGCCGGATTCATATTCATCCGGGGATTGATAATCGATCGCCGAATGTAGGCGCTGCTTGTTGTACACGGCGTCGATGAATTCGCCGATCCTGTTCCTTGCATCGTCGATGTCGCGATAGGCTCTGCCGTCGGCTTCCTCCTCCTTCAGCGTTCGCATGAAGCGCTCGGCTTTGGCATTGTCGTAGGGATTGCCTACCCGGCTCATGCTCGGCTGGATGTCGTGTGCCGCAAGTCGTGCGGCGTACTCGGCACAGGCATATTGCACGCCGCGATCGCTGTGATGGATGATGGATCCCGGTGCCGGCCTGCGCGCCGCAATCGCTTGGTCGAGCGCCTCGATCGCCAGTTCAGCCCTGAGATGGATCGCCAGTGCCCAACCGATGACTTTGCGGCTGAAAGCATCGAGCACGACAGCCAGATAGGCGAACTCCTCGGCGAGGTGGAGTGGAGTAAGAAGCGCTGCTGCGCTTCTCCTCCCCGAACCGTACGTGCACCTTTCAGCGCATACGGCTCTCTATTCAATTTTGGCCCATGGCCATAGCAACATCATGATAGTTTGAGGTGACGGTGCTGCGAGATTCGCTCCGGAAGATGTATGGATTGATCTCCGGGTTCCGCCATCGGAACTGCGCCTTGGGACTCGATACCATTCGGCGCAGCGCTTTGCCGACACGGTTTCCGCGTTCACTTCGTCCGTAGACGAGCCAGGTTTTTGCCTTGCCCGCATCCGGCGCTCGATACCAGCTCCGCATCAAGGGCTTGATGCGTGACCGATATTTTCGCGCCAGCCAGTGCGCCAGTTTCCAGAACACGACATGGTCGATGTGCCGGAAGGTGCGTGCTGTGAAGTCGGTGAACTTGTAGAAGGCCGCCCATCCCGCCAGTTGGCGGTTCAGGCGGTCCACCATGTCGACCTTGCCAACATCATGATTGCCGGAAAGGGTCTCGGTCAGTTTGCGAACAAACGCCTTGGCCTTTTCCTTGGGTATCGTCGTGACGACGGACATGTGCCCGTTCGACCCTCGCTTGCGAATGATCCGATGCCCCAGAAAGACGAACCCGTCATCGACGTGGGTGATATGGGTCTTTTCCATATTCAACGTCAGCTTCAGGCGGTCTTCCAGAAAGGCCCGGCATTCCTCGCGGATTTCCTCGGCATGGGCCTTCGTCCCTTTGACGATGACGACGAAGTCATCGGCATAGCGACAATAGGCAATCGCAGGTTTCCATTGCCGGTTCTCTCGAACCGTTATGGGGCGTCCCTGCTGAATGCTGAAGTTCCATGCCCAGCGATCCTTGCGGGCTTTCCGGTTCAGGTATTTCGCCTCCAGCCACGCATCAAACTCGTGGAGCATGATGTTGGACAGGAGCGGCGACAACACGCCGCCTTGCGGAACACCCTCGCTGGACGCCGTAAACAGACCACGATCGATGTGGCCCGCCTTCAGGATTCGCCAGAGTAGATCAACAAACCGTCCGTCCTGCACCCGTCGTCGCACGCATCGCAGAAGCAACCGGTGATGAACGGTGTCGAAGTAGCTTGCCAGATCACCTTCGATGATCCAGCGGCCCCTCGTCGTATCCGTGCCATCCTGAAGCTGCAACTTCACGGTACGAACGGCATGGTGCACGCTGCGTTCCGGCCGGAAGCCATAGGACAGGCGATGGAAGTCGCTTTCCCAGATCGGCTCCATGGCCATCAGCATGGCGCGCTGGACAATGCGGTCTGTCAGGGTCGGTATACCCAGTGGTCGTAGCTTGCCATTGGCCTTCGGGATATAGATCCGCTTGACCGGCTTCGGGCGATAGGTGCCCTTCAGCAGGTTCGTCCGCAGGTCGACCAGATGGCGATCCAGCCCGGCCTGCATGCGTTGCTTATCCATTCCGTCAATGCCCGGCGTCCGGGCGCCACTTGACGCCAGAACGATCCGGGCGGCCTCGGCAAGCCATTCCCGATCGGCAATGAGCCGAAGAAGACGATCGAACCGCCGGTTCGGATCGCTTTCAGCCCATGTTGCGAGCTTGTGCTGCATTTCGCTGATTCTCAAAGGTCTTCACCTCGTTTGGTCAGGTAATTTGCACTCCAAGCAGATTGAACTGTTCCCCTTCGCCATGTGGCAGGCTTTCCCTGCCGCGGACTACTACGGGAACTCCGCCAGCATGATGGACATCAGGGTCAACTCCCTTGCGACGCAGAACATCGTGGGCATTCCATCATGCCTTCCCTCGTTCATATGCTGGACATTCCACGCACTGGGGAGGTTGCCGGTCGCAGTCCTTGTCCTTGCGTCCCGCAAGTCGATGCCGCTGCCATGGTCTGGCTGTGTTCTCCCATGGCTCCCTGCAGGCGACCTACATGTACGCCCACATTCGGATGCCGCCGACATACGTCTCCGGCGACCTCATCAGCATTTCGCCTGTTAAGCCGTGTAGGCGAAGGCGACATTTCAGCCCTCGGATGCGGATTAACCGGTTCGTGTTCCTCAACCTTCCAGTGCTACAGCCTCGGGAACCATCTCGGCGTAACGGCTTCGCCTCAATTCCCTTTACCTGCGGGCTACGTCACCCTGCCAGTTGACGACAGGTCACCGCCGCTTGGGCTCTTGCCCCCTCACAGCAGGGAGCAGGGCATTCTTCAAATCCTCCTTTCTCAATGCATTCCAGTCATATGCACCCCGGACCATCCGGGACGAGGCGCACCATAGGTGATGTCGGCGACCCAGAGTTGGTCGATGTCCGCCAATTCGAGGCCTCTTGCCAGATTGGGCACGATCCGCCAGCCATGCCTGGAATTCGTCGTCATCGGCACGAAAGCGGCCCTGCGCAGGCAAAGCAGGTTGTCCTCCCGCATCAGGCGCAGCACGCGCTTGTGGTTCACATGCCAGGCTTCCCGGCCCAGCAGCACGGCAATCCGGCGATAGCCATAGTATGGGTTCGCCAGCGCCAGGCGTTGAATGGCATCGCGCAAGCCTGCTTCCTCGCGGCGTGGCGAAGAGGCCTGCCAGTACCGGTAATAGCCTGACCGGCTCACGCCAGCCAGCCCGCACATCCGCTCGACCGCGATCATGCCTTGCAGCCCGGACACCATCATCGACTGGATGACCGCGTAGATGTCGTCCCGCCAGGCGCGCCGCTCCGCTGGTGCGCTTCCCCGACGTGCTGCAAGGCCTCTTGAAAAAAATCGAGGTCGGCCGCCTGCTGTCCGACGAGACGCTCCAGTTCGCCGATCCGAGCCAATGCTTTCGAAAGCTCGTCAAGCGCTTCCAACGGCAATGCCGGCGCTGCACCGCCCGGGTCATGCGCCTCACCCAGCCGGCGTGCCGCTCGCAGCGGACCCACGCCATCGCGCAGAGCTGCAGGCCCGCCTGCACGAAACTGCTTCTGCCATTGATAGAGACCCTTGCGAGAGATGCCGAGCTCCCGCGCCAACTTGCTCACCTTGGCGCCCGCAGCCATGCGTTGCACCGCAGCTATCTTGAATTCGCGACTGAACCGCCGCCCGGGGTCTTCTTTCCTCATCAGCTCTCCTTAATGGAGAACTGTTACCCTTCTCGTGTCTCAGAATCGGGGTGCACTACAATCTGTTACCCATGTATCCGGGTCGGATAGGGCGCAACATCCTGCCTTGAAGGAATTCGAACCACCGACCCTGTAACTCGGCATGTCATTGCAGCCTTGTCGAAGGAACAGGACACCATGTCCAGAACATGTTTCGGCGCAAAGGTTGCGGAGCGGTGCAGTGCGGCCGACATCTTCGCCCCCCCCGGCGACGCCTCGATTGCCAAAAGGACTGTAAACAAATAGAAGCGAAGCCTTCATATGTCACAATAGTTCTTCAAAAGTACTTAGCACAAACTTAAGGATAGGGGCATTTATCAATTATAGATGGGTGTGGTAAGTAATGACGTGGAGGTCTCGTCGTGCGCGCAACGTGTAAAAATAGACTGCAACACCAAACTCGCGCAGAGCTGATTAAGGAGTTTCGTGGAGATAAGTGGCATTGCGCCCAGGGAGTAATAGAAACATGAGAGTAATGTCGTTCAAACCGGGCCATGATGGCACAATTGCAGCGTTGGACATATCAGCAGCCGAGCTGATTTATTCATTCGAGGCTGAGAAGGATAGCTTTCCCAGATATTCGACCATTAACCCGACGACTATTCTCGAAGCCGCTGGGCGCCTGGACGCCATTCCGGATATCATTGCCGTCGGTGGGTGGCACACAGGATTCGGCCACGACCCAGTAGGATACTACGGCATAGCTCAGGGATCGGATGCAGTCGGCGAGAGGACCATTTTCGGCCGCAAGGTGCATTTTTATTCCTCGACGCACGAGCGCTCCCATCTCTGGGGCTCCTACGGTATGTCGCCATTCCCCGCCCGGATGCCCTGTTACGCGCTGATCTGGGAAGGGTGGTGCGGCGATTTCTATGAAATCGATGAGTACCTGCAGGTCGTGCATCGGGGAAAAGTGATGGCGAATCCTGGATACAAATATGCTTTCCTTTATGCGCTCGCCGATCCGAGCGCAGGACGAGCGCGCAACGAAGACCCCGGCAAGCTAATGTCGCTTTGCGCCTATGGGCAGACCGGATCGCCTGACCAGGACGAGCGGGCGCTAATCGATTTCCTGCTTGCAAGCGATGTGTGCCCCTTGCCCAAGGAGGATCTGCGGAATTCGCCATACTACAACATCGGCGTAACCCATCAGAAGTTCACCAACCTCGCCAGGCGAGTTTCGGACGCCATCTTCGATTCGTTCCACACTTTTGCGAAAAAGAACCTGACAAAGGGTTACCCGCTGCTGATTTCCGGCGGGTGCGGATTAAATTGTGAGTGGAACCGCAGATGGCTCGAAACGAATCTTTTCTCCGACGTTTTTATTCCACCATGCGCTAACGATTCAGGCTCGGCTATCGGAACCGCGGTCGACGCTATGCGGCATTTCACCGGCAATGCAAAGATCAAGTGGAACGTCTATTCAGGCCAGCCTTTCGTTCTTGACGAGATCGACCGGACCGGACTCGAGGTCCATCCACTCGACTACGGCCAAGTGGCTTCGGCGTTGCTCGACGACAAGGTGATCGGCTGGGTACAGGGGAATTGCGAAATCGGGCCACGGGCGCTCGGTAACCGGTCAATTCTCGCGGCGCCTTTCTCAAAGACAACCCATGAGCGGCTAAACCGCATCAAAAACCGGGAGGGTTTCCGCCCGATTGCGCCGGTTTGCCTGGAGCAGGACCTCGCGCTCCACTTCGACTTGGCACGGCCTTCGCCCTATATGCTTCTTTTCCAGAAGGTTCTCGATAGCCGGTTGGAAGCCGTCACTCATGTTGACGGCACAGCGCGGGCCCAGACTGTTTCGCAGGAGCAGAACCCGCACCTCTTTCAACTGCTTACCGCGTTCAAGGCGAAAAGCGGAATCGGCGTTCTTTGCAACACATCGCTGAACTTCAACGGTGCGGGCTTCATCAATCGTGCAAGCGACTTGCTAGCTTATGCCCGGGCAGCAGGCCTCGACGGTTTCGTGATCGATGATGCCTTTTATCTTCTCAAGGACGCCCCCCTCACAGCGTCGAGTGGACAGAAAAGGACCGCATAGCGGGGGAGAAAGCAGCCCTCCAAGCTATGGCGGAAAATGGATGATGATGGTTTGAGAAGGGCGGCGCATCGAGGCGGGTGGTTGAAGCCTGACAGAATCTCTCAAGGAGAGCAATACGCCATGGATGAGAGTATCAACATTGTTCGCCTTCGTCAGCCGACGGACTCGATCGCCTGACGGATGTGCTTCGCACCCGCGCGCGCAAATTGCTTGCGCAGGCGATCGAGATGGAGCCGAAGCCATTCTTGCTGAGATGCGGGATCTGAAGCGCGGACGGACGTGACCGGCTGGTCCGGCACGGTCGCGGCCCGGAGCGGATCATCCAGACGGGAATCGGGGCGGTGCCCGTCAGCCCAGGGGGAGGTCCGGGACCGCGGCGCGAACGGTGAAGCAGAGTGCATCCATTTTTCCTTGTCGATTCTGCCGAAATGGGCGCGTCGGACGCGAAGTCCGGACGCGCTGCTCCCCGTTTTTTACCTGCGGCGTTTCGACGGGCGAGCGCGGCCATAGCGCGTGCCCAATTATACGCCGTGGCGCAGGTCCTTGGCAATCAAGCAGCTCGGAAGCTTCGAGAAAAAGGAATCGGTTGCTTCCTGCGCAGTCTCTTCACGAACGCGACGGTTCCATCGTCGCTAATGCCGTGGATCTGGTCGGGCTAGCAACGCGCATTGCTGCGCCGCGGTCCCCTAAGAACCGGACGTGCGGGTCACCCCGCATCCGGCTCAAGCCATTCTCCAGCGAACAAGTTGACGGAACGTTTCGCAATTCGACGGCGGGCGAAGCAAGTGGTTCACGCAGGGTCAAAAGGATTAGCCGACCCCCGGACCTTGATGTCTCGGGAAAGCCGACGCGAGGCCGGACACACATCAGCACCCGACCACATGTCCGTGCCGAAGCAAGATTGCATTCTCCGGGGTGTCCACTTGGCCGCCGTCGATGCCTCGGCACCTTGTTTTCTACGGCGAGATCCGCTGCTTCATACTCGCGCCCAACGTTTGGCTGGCCGGGATCGGCCTTCAGGCTGCTGAAGCCGGACACAGGATCCGCGGCGGCCAGCGACGAATCCAGCCGGCCCTTTCAGGCGACAGTGCTGCATCGACAGCCGCCAGCACCTGATCCTCAAAGCGACACTGCGCCGTAGCTACCAGCCGGTCAAGAGCCTCCCCTTCCAGACAGCCGACACGCTGCTTAGCAAACTGTGCCGTCAACCGGTCGACGAACTGGTGCCTGCTTCCGTTAACCGAGGCGATCGACACAACGATACCGTCGGGCAGCCAGGCAGCGTGCCGCAGCACCTCGATCTCGGACCGGGCCTCGAGCACGATTCCGGCGCGCGATACTGCTGTCGCTGGAACGTGCCGAGGTGCCGCCACTGATCTGATGGTACAGGCAGAGGTCGATCAACCTCGCAACGTGTTCCAGGTTCGTAACGGTGATGTTCATAGCGCAAGGACCGCTTCTAATCCCGGGGCGTGAGGTGTACGCCAGCGATCGTGCACGCACGGAACCGCCGGCCCGCTCGACCGTAGGAATTGCCAGCGGCAGCAGCCGCGCGCTCTCGCCAATCATGTCAATCTGATCCGTCGTCAATAATGCCAACAGTGCGGTCGTCGACAGGGCCAAAAAGCGCCCGTTCCCGCCCAGGGGTCATGAAGTTGCAAGCAGCCCAATGCTCAACCGGCTGGATCGGTTCGACTGCCTCATCCTTGATGATCTTGGTTATGCCAGCAAGGATCAAGCCGAGACGGGCGTTCTGTTCGAACTCATCGCCGAACGCTACGAACGCCGCTCGCTCATCATCACCTAAAACCAACCTCTCCGAATGGAGCCGGATCTTCCCGATGCCGCAATCACGGTCGCGGCCATCGACCGCCGCGTCCATCGCGCCATTATCCTTGAGTTCAATGCCGAGAGCTACCGTCGCCGTGCCCGGTTGCTGTCGCCGGGATAATCGAACAATTGTCGTCAATGCGTCGCTGATAGCGTATTGCCTCACCCTGGAATGTTCCGAACGATTTTCCGTTGCCTCACCATAATGTTCCTCAGGGCCGGGTTGGGATCAATGCGTCATCGGCTCGATTGCCGGCTCGACGCGCATTGGGCCAAATACCATCGCGTGTGCCTTTTCCTTCCGCCAGATCTTCAAACGGCGCTGCAGCGTACGCAGAAGTTGATCGGGATATTGCCCCGGCTGCTCCGCCTGCAGGCGCACCAGTAATTCGCGGCTCGTCCGCCAGGGCTCTTCGACGAACCAAGCACGCAGCTGGCCCGTGACCTTCACCAGCGGATCCAGCGCCGGCGTACAGGATCCATCGGCAGTGTCGACGAGGCGCCGCTGCGCCGATCGCATCTCCCGCAGCAGCTTTACCGGGTCCAGCCGCGCCTGCGTTTGCGCAAGCCTGGGCCGAACCGGTTCAGGCGTGCGTGGATCTGCCAGCAGTCGCTGGCACGGTGTTGCCGCCGGGTGATAACGCTTGCGCACGCGGGCGCCGTCCCGCTGTCATTGTCGGTGTCGAAACGAGAAGCTGGAACCAATTTTTCCAGTTCTTTTAGATGCGGCGATCAGGCGCTAGCGCCTCAAAAGTGGTAATGCGCGGCCGCTATAGAAATGCAAGACTTATAATCTTGCACAAGCGTCAGGTTTTAATAAAAATCTTCAACTTATCTTTGATCAGGATTCTTTTTGATAAGCCAAGCCGATAACGTTTTTAGAATTGTTGAGCTCAATGGAAAAAGTACAATTGTTTTTTTTCACGTATCCCGTGTTGGATTTAATGTCAATCTCGACGTCCTGAAATTCAAGGATTTCGTTGCATAGTGGGAAACAGGCCTTATAAACGGCCTCCTTAAGAACGAAAAGGTCTCGCCGCTGGAGCAGACGTGAGTCGTACATGCCTTGCTCTCTGGAAGTTGCAATCAAGTCAATCAAACCGTCCGGAAGAGGTTCATTAGGTTCAATGTCGATACCCAGCGCCCCGATGGCTTTCTTCTCTGCAATAGCGGCGGCTGCTACTGTATCGTGATGGGCCAAAGAGCCAACAATTCCGTCTGGCCAGGTCGGAACACCAGATTGCGTCTTTAAGATAGGAATCGGTGGAAATCCTAGTTTACCTAGGAGTGTTCGAGCGATAATTCTTGCCGCACCGCTTTGGCGACGGACTTTGGCGAGAGCGCGCCCCAGCGCAGCAACTTCGGAAGCGAACAAGGCGGCTTCGTCCACGCGTTCTATTGGACGAATGCCGACGAGGATGTTCGATTGATCAAACCTTATAATGTCCATCTATTTGGCCCTCCTTGAGGTTTGCGGATGGGAATCTCACGCCAGCCCGCGTTCCTATCGCAATTAATCGTTGAGCCTGACAACTGCTTGGCCCTCATCCATGCTCGCGTCGCGCAGCCCAGCAACCGCTTCAGCGCCCGGTCGCCCCGCTGGATGCATTGCTTCCCCACTCGGTGCTTAAGGTACCGTCGACCATACACTCATCAGGATCGGTCTGCTTCAAACGGCCTCTTTCGATCCAACTCAAGAGATCGCCAACCACGTTCAGGCATCGCCACGTGCCGTGGCGAGCGAGCTCGTCCTTCACTAACCGCGTAGAGCTCGACGAGATGTCCGTGGTGTCCCTCTTCAGGCGCCGAAACAGCCGACTCCTGCCCAATACTCTTCTGCAATCATATCCTGTCCCCGATCCCACGCCAGACTGACGGCCTGACCGTGGCTGCGATCACCTGAGTCCACACCTTCCCGCTCGCTGCCGAGATGCTTGGCGATGATGCGGAGCTGCTGTGGGAAGTCTATGTCTAAATGGAACCGGTGGACGGCTACATCTGGGTCTACGGCCCCGACGATCAGCAAATCCCGGCCTTCACAGACCTCAGCCTCGACAGCCTGATCGCTTTCATCCGCGAGCACAAAGCCAATCGAGGCCACGGCCAAAACGGTGGCCCAAGACAGCCAAGGTCACGACTGAGCGCTTACGTCTTCACGACTGAGGTTTCGTTCGTCGTAACCTGCAGCCCCGCACGGATATGAGGGATAGCGTCGGAGGGTATGATGCTCCCGCTCTTTCCGCTGTGGTTATTGCGACGGGTGGTGGTCACGTCTGCATATTCGCTCATACAGGTCGCCGAACGTCGCCGCCTCAATTATCTCACCCAATTGCGGCGACCTCCAGCTGTCGATTTTCTTCAAGTGAGCTTGAAGTTCTGCGGCGAGAAGGCTGTCTCCCCCAACATCGAAGAAGTTGTCGTCCAAACTTATCTCCTTGTCACCGAGAAGAGTCTTGACTTCATCAAGAAACAGGCTCCTCGGATCGCCGTGCCCCAACATGTTGTCCTTGCTCGTTTCGACTTCTTCGGGCGGAGATCTTTTCTCTTCGTCTGGCTGCTCATCGAGCGTGATTGTCCGGACCTGGTCGACCCATTGCCTCACGCGTGGAGGAAAGAGTCGCGTCGCTACAATAACCTGGCCGTTGTCAACGGTTGCCAATATGCGCTTGATGACGTCGATCCCCTCGTCGGAACTGAGCGCCAAATCCTTCGCGTGACGTGTCCGGTACGCGGCAGTCACCTGCTCATCGTAGGAGCAATCCCAGTCATCCCAGATGGAATTGATCCATCGGACACCAAGTTGGCCCTGCACCTGGCGCGCAAAGGCGTCCATGAACCTGTTGGCCGCCGCGTGGGCGGCCATCGCGGGTCCGCCGAGGATGGACGCAAGGGACGAGAAAAGGAACACGAACTCCGGTGATTGCGCGTGAGTGGACTGTATCCGCTGGATCGCACCGTAAAGGTTGCGTGTCCCCGCGAGTTTGGAGGCGAACTCACTGGCAGAGGTCGTGTCCTTCATCTCTGAAAGGAACTTCACATCGGCCAGCCCCGCGGCGTGAAAGATCCCGTCAATCCGCCCGAATTCCCGAACCGTTGTGTCGAGCGCGCCGGACAGGCTGTCGAAATCGGATACGTCGGCCTGACGAAGAATCACCTGACCTTTTGCGTCGTCAAGCGCGGCCAGTCGGCGTGTCCAGCCATCCTCATCGATATCCACGCGCCCTGAACTCGAATAGTCGGGTACGGCAAGGGGGCTTATCGCGACGACCGTCGCCCCAAGGCTTACAAGATGTTCCGTCAAGGGCAAGCCGATCCGCCCGAGAGCTCCTGTGATGAGATAGACGCCTTCTGGTCGTGGGATCTCCCGACCGGAAACCTGTGTAGCGAGGGCCACCTCGGAAAAATGCGGTACCCATCGTCGGTTTCCGCGGAGCGCGACGATCGCATCGGGACCAGGCACGTCACGCCCGATTTCATCCCCTAGCTGATAGCCTATATTCGGGTCGTCGATATTCAGATCAACAACCCGGCAATCGACCATTGGGTTCTCCTGCGGTAGTACGATTGCGGGACCGAAGACGCACGCTTTTTCGGGATCTACAGGTTCCTCATCGACCTGAACGCTTTGGTCACCAACGATCCAAAGGTCGACCGGAGCCTGGAGCGCCAGTGTGGAAAGAACTCGCGCCAAATCGAGTATGGCGTCGTAGCTCCGCAAAAGATGAGTCTGCACCGTGCCCGGATCCTCGCACGCCTCCACTGTGCCGCTCAGGTGCCAGAGGCAGAGAATGCGGTCAGCGGGGCGCTCCGAAGCAATCTCGGCGTCGAAGAACGCCTTTAGGCCTTCTCGGGTGGGATCAATGAAGATTGTAGACCCCTTGATTTTTACGGACGAGTTTGAGGGTTTGGCTCGTCGGCAAACACGGGCAACTTCATGACCCGCATCCTCCAACTGCCGCGTGATGCTGTTTGCAAGCATGTCTTCAGCGCGCCCCGCCTCACCAAACGGCCGATCGGCGAGCACCAGCCAACGTAGCGCCTTTGCACTTCCGCCACCGGGAGCCGTGCGGGGGAGCATTTTCTCTGTCCACGTTTGCGCATAAGTGAACACTTCCCCCCTATGCCGTTCTCGCTCGTCGGGCTGCCGCGGACGCCTCGGGCCCGCAGACTGATCGTCCGGCCAGCAACGGTGACCGTCAAACGAGTACGTCGGAAGGGGAAGGCGCCGGCGAGTACCGAACGGTTCCAATTGATCACTGGCCCGCTTCCAATCCACCGCAACACCCGCGGCCCAGAGTGCCCCGAGGCATTCCAGAAGGACATGGCGGTCAGTGGACTCTTCATCGTTCTCGTCGCGCGCGGCTGGGACAATCGATGGGATTCTGGTCTTGCGATTTTCTGGGTTGATCGCTCCATGTGCGAAACGCGCCAGATTAAGCGAAGGGCCAAGGTCAATGAGTGCAGTCACACCAGCCGCGACCATGGTCTGGATAGAACGATCGAATCGGATAGTCCCAATTGCTTGCCCACTCCAGTGGCTCTCTGGTAAGGGCACTTTCACCCCATGCAGGGATCCTGAATTCAGAGCAATGGCCACATCCGGCAACCGCTTTTCAACCATTCGGGCCTGCGTATCGATGATCTCAGCCGCTGGTTTCATCAACGGAGAATGACTGGGGACGCCAGCTGTATTAATGACGTGGTTGGGAATCTGTACTTGTTCGAGCCTCGCCTGAAGCCTTTGGATAAATTCTCGCTTGCCGGTGAACACGACACCGGTATTTGAGTTCACGACACCAACGCTGATCTCGTCAGCTTCAGCTCCATCACGCCAAGCGTCCTCCATAAGGATACGCTCAGCCTCGTCCGGGCCGCATCTGGCCACAAGCATAGCACCGTCGATACCAAGATTCACCATCGCGCGGCTACGAACAACCGTCAGCCGAATAGCATCTTCAAGTTTCAGTATGCCCGCTATGGTGGCCACGACGTATTCGCTCATGCTGTGTCCGACCAGATAATCGGGACGCACTCCACACAGTGCCAGCAAACGCGCCATGGCGTATTGCACTGAGAAAATCATGACACTGATTTCTTCGAAGGAAGCGGTCGCGTATCCGTCGTCTTCTCCAAACATGACCGTCTCTAGGTCACGATTCAGAACCGGGCGACTAGCGGCCGCACAAGTCAGGAAAGCGTTGCGGAAGTCCGGCACGTGATCGAACAGGTCCTTGAACATTCGCGTGTGCTGCACTCCGCAGCCCGGCACCATGAACGCAGTGGAAGGTGAAGAAAGGGTCTGATCAGCCGCACGGTTGGCCTGTTCGTCTAACTTCGCGATGGCCATGTCCAAGTTGCGCGCCACAACGACTGTTCGATAATCGAATTGACATCTCGCCACGCGTAGCGTGTGGGCGACGTCACCGAGATCGATCTCGCGCTTGCGCCGCAGGAACTCGGCTAGATTCCGGCAGGCCCGGCGTAGCGCCGAGGGGCTCTTTGCAGAAAGGCAAAGGGCGTGAGATCCCCGCGCGACTGATCCGGGCCAAGCTCTTACGTTGTCGCTGTTCCATTCCTGTAGCACGACATGGCAGTTGGTTCCACCGATACCAAGGCCAGTGACTCCGGCGGTTCGAACGCGCCCCTGCGGACGCGGCCAAGGTCTCAGCTGCTCGTTGACGAAGAAGTGCGTGTCTTCCAGCCCCAGATCTTCGTTCAGTCGGTTGATGTTGATGGTCGGGGGGATTACCCCGTGCTGAAGGGTGAGAACTGTCTTGATAAAGCTAGCGACTCCCGCGGCGAAGTTGGCATGGCCGATGTTCGCTTTAATCGACCCGAGCGCACACGCGTTGCCGGTTTTGTCTTGCCCTGCGAAAGCCTCTGCCAGAGCGCGGACCTCGATCGGATCGCCGACCTTGGTGCCAGTGCCATGAGTTTCGATATACTCCACGTCTTCAGCGCCGAGTGCCGCGGTGGCAAGTGCTTGGCGCACAACATCGGCCTGGCCTCGCGCGCCGGGCGCCGAGAACGACGATTTGGCGCGGCCATCATTGTTAATGGCACATCCCTTTACCACCGCGTGGATCGGGTCGTTCGCCGCAAGCGCATCTTCGAGCCGCTTGAGAACGACGACCCCTACCCCATCTCCAAGCACCGTGCCATTGGCGTCGGCATCAAAGGCTCGGCACACACCGTCCGAAGAATTGATAAAGTCCTTGACATACTGATACCCCGCTTGAGGAAAGGTGATGCTCGCTGCGCCTGCCAGCGCCATGTCGCAATAGCCGGCCGCAAGCGACTGAGCGGCGACCGCAATCGTCACTAGCCCAGTTGAGCACGAGGTTTGCACCGCCATGCTTGGGCCGTTGAGGTCCAGCATGTAGGACACGCGCGAGGCAAGATAGTCCTTGTCGTTGCCGAGATCCGTCAGGAAGGCGAGCGGAGCGTTAGTGGGATCGATGAGGCCCCCACCCTTCAAATGGTGTAGTAGATAGAGGGGGAAGGACGAACCTGCGAACACCCCCGTCCGCCCCTCATGCTGGGTCGGCGCGTACCCGGCCGACTCAAGTGCCTTCCAGCAGCATTCGAGAAACAGGCGATGCTGCGGGTCCATCAGCGTTGCCTCACGCCTCGAGAGTTTCCAGAAATCCGGGTCGAAAAGGTCCACATCATTGAGATGGGCACCCACGCGCACATAATCAGAGCGCTTCAGAACAACGTCCGGAATCCCCCGGGCCTTGAGCTCCTGCGCGGAGAGCGGGGCGATCGAGCACACCCCTTGGCAGAGGTTTTCCCAGAGCGCATCGACGGTCTCCGCGCCGGGGAAACGCGCGGCCATACCAATCACCGCAATGTCCATCCCGGGGCTGCGTCGCCCGTCGAACGCCTTAATATGCGCCCTGCCCGCTGAGACTGGCGGTGTTTTAGGAAGCTTCCGGATTTGGGGATGTTCCTGCTCGCTGCGGCGCTTTTGGAGAAGAGCCGCGAGTTCTTTGAAAGTCGGATTGAGGAAGACCTCCACTACGCGGAGATCCACCTTCAGACTTTGACGAAGCTGCGCGCAGAGACGGGCGGCCAGAAGGGAGTGTCCGCCGCAGTCGAAAAAGTTGTCGCCCGGCTCAGCACCTTCAGCCTGGAGAAGGTCGCGCCAAGCTGCGCGAACTGCCGATTCGACCTCGTCGGCACCTGTCACTGGAGTGCACATCTCTTTCGCGAGGTCGCGGAGCCGCGACCGATCAAGTTTCCCGTTGGCTGCAATGGGCAATTCCCTCACAGCGATGAAGTCTGACGGAATCGCGTAGTGCGGCAGCTCAGACTTCAAATGCGCCCGCAAAGCAGCCTGCCAGCCCTTGCACCCGTTCCGCAAGACTACATATGCGATTAGTCGATCAGGCTGGCCGGTGGTCGGGTCGAGCTCCGGCAATACGGCGGCGGAGCAGACCCCGGAGTACCGAAGCAAAGCAGCTTCAACAGACCCGGGCACGACGCTAAAACCTCGGATTTTCACCATGAAAGCGCAGCGCCCGATAATCTCTAATTGGCCACCGGGCAGCATGCGGCCAAGATCGCCGGTGCGGAACATCGTGCCACCAGCTCGGAACGGGTCGGGAAGGAACCTTTCCCGTGTCATCTCCGGGCTGTTGAGATATCCATGCCCCACTCCATCGCCACCGACGAAGATTTCGCCCAGGAAGCCCAGTGGTACGGGATGGCGCTGCTCCCCGAGGACATAGACACTGACATTGTACTGAGGTGGACCGACCGGTACCACCTTTTGTGTTGTCGCAGGATCGATCTCGCTCAAATCAATGTGCGCGACCTCATGTGTCTCCGCTATGCCGTAGTGATTGATAATTTTGACATGCGGCAACGCATCCTTCACACGCCCAAGCAACGCCGCTGTTACCACCTCGCCTGACAGGTAGACCAAGCGGAGATCCGGAAGGCGCGGGGGGACGTCGAGGAAGCCGCTGCTGAGAAGCACATCGAGCAGGGAAGGGGTTAATAGTATTCTGGAGATTCGATTTCGTTCGAGGTAGTCGACCAGCTGGTGAGGATCGTAGATAACGTCGTCCGGGATCAGATAGGCTGGGATCCCGGCGAGGATCGGCCGCATTATCTCCCATACCAAGAAGATATTAACCGCCTCGCGCTCATCAGGCCCGTATGGCAGCGCGTGATAATACCACTGGTAAGTGCATACATTGGTTCGGTGGGGGCAGACGATCCCCTTCGGTTCACCAGTCGTTCCAGACGAAAATACAATCTGGGCCGGCGCATCGAGATCTACCGCTTGCGGATTGGCCGGACTGGCCTTGCCAAGTTTCGCTTCCCAACCCTCATCGAGCGACAGCGCAAGACCCGACCAGTTAGGCGGAAGGCTAGCTACGAAACGGTTGTTGGTGAGAACGATTTCCACAGAGGCCTTCTCAAGCATCCGCTTTATCGCCGCAACGGGCTGAGCCTTGTCAAGAACGACATAGGCCGCCCCTGTCTTAAGAATCCCGAACAGCGCGACGGCGTATTCAGGTGAAGTATCCATTAAGATCCCGACACGCGAACCTCGGCCCTGACCATGTCCGAGGAGGTGTGTAGATAGAATCTCGCTCAGGTCGTCGAGCCGACGGTACGTCAAGATCCCAATCTCTGAGACGACGGCAGGGGCGTCCGGATTGAGGGCCGCTTGCTTACGGAATTGGTCATGCAGTGGTAGTTCGGGATAAGGGAGGGTCTCGCCAATTCGAATGGAGGCTGGGAGTTGTGCCTTTGCTTCCCCAACTTCACGCAGGAGGGTAGACACCACTTCCTCCGTCAAGGAATGGGTGTAAAAGTGATCGCTATCGAACATAATCCGGGCAAAGCGCGACGTCGTAAGCCGACGCCATTCGTCCAGGTCATTGGCATTGATCGTTTCGTCCTGAACTCCCCCCATCGCGGTAATTGCCGCACCGAGAGGCGTTGGTAAGTTCCGGTCGTAGGTCTCCGCAAGTTCGAAGTCGGCCCGCATGGGCGGCAAGATGAAGTTGTGCAGGAGTTCCTCATTCGCCAGCGCCTCCATGGGAACCAAGCCAAGGCTCCGGACCACATCGGTTAACTTGTCATCCGCATATATATACATTGGCGGCTCATCCGCCGGCACATCCGCCGACTTGTGAGCAGACACGACAAGATGGAAAGGGGATGGCCGGCCGGCCTTCTCCAGGGAGCGGGCAATCTCGTAGGCTACGAGGGCACCTACGCTATGACCGAAAAAAACAAAAGGCCGGTCGCCGTACTGGCCGAGCGCCTCAATGACCATGGGTACTAATACGTCCATGCTGCGGATGGCGGCCTCCGCTGACCGTTTGCCACGCCCTGGAAGATCTAGGCAAATGAGCTCAACGTCTTCGGGGAGATAATCAGACCAAGTGCGGAACGAGTGGACGCTACCGCCCCCATGTGGGAAGCAAATTATCCGATACGAGGGCTCAAGTGTACTCTTTACGACGCTCAGCAATGCTTTGGCTTCACCAACAACTTGTTCCATTTCTACAATGCTCCACTTAGATTCCGCTTGAGATAACCGTCTATATTTGGGCGTTAATTCTGACTGAGAGTTTCACAATCGAATCATGAGACTTGGAATATCCAATGGCGGACGCAGCACCCCGCGAGGTAATTTCCATCGTTTAGGCAGTGCACGTCCGCTTTCTGCAGACGTCGAACCGGTGGCTCAGCTGGGCGTCATCTCGCAGAAACATATGTCCGGCTCTCGAATTGATCGGTACGACCGGATCAGCGAGGAATTCTTCATTTAAGATCACGCCCTGCATTTAGATTCTCTGCAAAATAAACCAGCGACGATCCGCGATTAGATTAGTCGCCAACTCGAGTTAAGCTCATCGATATCTATAGAGAATATAACTGGATGTCTATTGTCAGAAGACGATATTTGCTACGATTACGCTAATTACTATTAACAAGGTTTTACGATTGTAAACTTTGTACAACAATTAATCTTCATTCTTCGAAATTTTGCTTTTTTGAGCATCGCACCAGTCGCAAGGAAGGCGCCGCTGTCGGCAAGAGCCACGCCAGCTACTTGGGCTTGTCTAAGATTGGCGCCCGGATGAGTGCTGCGTCAGCGGCTGGGTTGGTGAGGACTCTCAGCTCGCTCAACTTTTTTGCCGGGCCTCAATGACCAATACTCCTCCTGGAGCAGCCCCATGCGACTCAAGGCCAGTCCTTCCTTCGAGCGCGGCGAGACCATCTATGATCCCTGGCATTACGTTGCGGTGCTCGCCCGCAAGCCTGGCGCATTTCGCAATGGCGCGCCGTTCCAAGGCTGGTTCTTCCCTCGGCCACGGAGCGGGTGGGCGCGCAAACTCAAGACCGCACATGACGGAGGCCGCCAGATCCTGACGGCCGTTCTCAGCGACGGGCTCGATGCGGTCGAGGCGGCATGCCAGGAGGCGCTCAACCAGAACGTCTGCTCATCCGCGATCATCCTCAACATCCTGGCCCGCCGGCGCGATTCGGCGCCGGCCGTCACCATCCTCACCCGACGCGCTTCGCCTGCAGCATGGGCCACAGGCCGACTGCGCCCGCTACGACGCCTCAGGAGGGCAAGCTGATGTATAGCGCGACAATCTGGGAGAGAGGTCGCATTGCCTCGTCGAAAATGTTCCTGAATGTTCAACCGTTGCCTCACATAAGTTGCTCCCTACCGAGGGGTAAGAGCAGGGGCGACTATGGGACGGCTGAGCATGGCGACAAGGAAAGAACTGACGACGGCGGTTTCAGAGCGCTATCGTGCTTCGACGCGAGCGGAGAAGGCGAGAATTTTGGATGAGTTCGTCGTCGTCACGGGCTTTCACCGCAAGCACGCGATGCGGCTGCTACGACGCCGTGAGGGGCCGTTTGCAGGCCGGCGAGCGCGGCCGCGGATTTATGATGAAGCGGAACGCAATGCGCTCATATTGCTCTGGGAGGCGTCCGACCGCGTCTGCGGCAAGCGGCTGAAAGCGTTGCTGCCCATCCTTCTCGAGGCGATGGAACGGCACGGTCATTTTGACCTAGCGCCCGAAATCCGGGGCAAATTGCTGGCGATGAGCGCGGCCACGATCGACAGGACGCTGGGACCGATCCGAGAAGGCTTGGGACGTCCCCGACGACGGCCTGCAGCGCAGGCCCTGCGACGGAGCATTCCCATTAGAACGTCGGCGGATTGGGACGATCCAGCGCCAGGCTTCGTTGAGGCGGACCTCGTGGCCCATAGCGGCCCTTCGGCTCGCGGCAGCTTCATCCAAACCCTCGTGCTCACCGACATCGCGACCGGCTGGACGGAATGTGCGCCGCTGCTGGTTCGCGAACAGACGCTGTTGAGCACGGTGCTCACAGAATTGCGCAAGCAACTGCCCTTCGCGCTTCTCGGCCTGGATACGGACAACGACACCGTTTTCATGAACGAGACATTGAAGGCCTATTGCGCCGCCGCCAACATCGTCTTCACGCGCTGCCGCCCCTACCGCAAGAATGACCAGGCCTTTGTCGAGCAGAAGAATGGCGCCGTGGTGCGTAGGATGGTCGGATATCGTCGGTTCGAGGGGCTGGAGGCCGCCACGCTGCTAGCGAAGCTCTACCGGTCAGCGCGGCTGTTCGTGAACTTCTTTCAGCCATCGTTCAAGTTGATCGCGAAGCAGCGCGACGGCGCGCGTGTGCGCAAGACGTATAGTCCGCCAGCTACGCCGCATCAGCGTCTGGTTGCCGACCCTCGCACCTCAGATGCAGTCCGCTCCCGTCTGCAGGAAATCTACGCCGGGCTCGATCCTGTCCTGCTATTGCGCGATATCCGTGCCGTGCAGGAGCGACTCGCTGCGGTTGCCGATACTCCGCCGGCCATGCGCCCTGACGGAACAGCTCAGCCAATCGACCTTTTCCTGGCGAGTTTGCGGACTGCTTGGAAGGACGGAGCTATCCGGCCGACGGATCGCCCGATTGTGAAAGCCAAAAGGGGGCGGCGGCGTCCTGACCCTCTCGTCAAGGCGACTGCGGACTTACGAAATTGGTTCGAAGCCGAACCATGGCGAACCGGCAGCGAACTTCTGTCACGACTGCAGGCCGAGTATCCCGGCGATTACCCGGACAAACTGCTTCGAACGCTTCAGCGCCGGCTAAAGGTCTGGCGCAGCGAACAGGCGGACGCGTTGCTGTTTGGCCCCTTGAACAAGGAGCCGCCGATCCTGGAGATCGCAGGGCCACACTGAGGCGCCGTGGCGCTCGCTAAGGAGGCCGGGCGCTGCGAAACCCCGGCCATCTCCGCGCCCGGCCTCCTTAGCCCAAGCCGGGAGCAAAATGGATGAGGCAACGCTCGAATCTCGAGGAACATCGTTACGTGAGGCAATACGCGCTCTCACTTTGATTGCCGCGCCGCACTGATGGAACGCACACAGGTTCTGGAACTGATGGGCACCTTGAAACTCTACGGAATGCGCGGCGCTTATGACATGTCATGGCCACCGGCATCAAGCGCCAGCACGAGCCGCCCAGGATCGTCGGTGATCTGCTGACGGCCGAGATCGCCGAGAAGCAGGCGCGTTCCATCAAATACCAGATGACGATCGCCAGGCTGCCGCTCGCAAAGGAGATCGAGGAGTTCGACTTCGACGGCACGCCGGTCAACGAGGCGTTGATCCGCGATCTCGCCACCGGCACCTGGTCGCCGACCAGCGCAATGCCGTGCACCGGAACCGGAAAATCACATCTGGCCATCGCCCGCGCCCTGATCCGCAACGGCTCGCGTGGCCGCCTCTATAACGTCAGCGATCTCGTCAATCGTCTCGAGACCGAGCACAGCAGCGGCAAGCAGGGCCGCATCGCGCTGCTTGACCTCAAAGTTCGCCGATCCGCCTAGCATGCTTAGCCTTTGCAACAAAACCTCCAAATATCTTTACGGAATCTTTGCGGATGCGAGGCGCCGGCAGTGCTATGTTCAAACAAAGTCTGGGGTCAGGCACGGCTAAAAAAGCTGATTTCGATTTACGCTCAGACTGCCGCACACAACAAGCACGGAGTTGATAGCGAATGGCGAGAAGAGCGCTTATCATGGTTGAAGGTGGAAGTAATATGCTGCGGTACGTCCAAGCGGCCCGGCATCTTGGCCTTCATCCAATCACCCTGGCGGCTGATCCAATCCGGTACGAATATCTTCCGACGGAAAACAATGAGGCAATTCGTGTTGATACAAACAGTCTCGATGCGCTGATCCACGAATGTTCCCGGCTGAGTGCGGCCTATGATATTGCTGGCATCACTTCCGCCACGGAGCTGACCTATGCGACAGTTGGCAAGCTCTGCCGGCATTTCGATCTCCCAGGGCCGAACCCTACGTCGATTGAACGATGCTGCGATAAATTCGTTCAACGTCAGCTTCTCGCGGAGGCCGGCATTCCGATACCTGCATATCGCTTGGCTTCTGACGCGACGGAGGTAGAAAGGTGTGCTGCTGAGATCGGCCTGCCGGTGGTTCTTAAGCCAGCCGTAGGCATAGGCAGCATCGGTGTCCGATTGTGCCGAAACGCCGGGGAGTTGGCCGAACATACGAACTATCTGTTGGGGGGGGAGCACATATGGCGGTCTTCGCCGAGAATACTGGTCGAAGAATTCGCACAAGGCCCACATTATTGGGCCGAGATAATGGGAGATGAGATCCTTTTAATTGGCACCTCGGACTTCGGCCCCCCGCCATATTTCGTCTATCATCAATGGAGCTTTCCGGCCCCACTGTCTGATGCTGAGCATCAGCGTATCTCTGATGTTTCGCTGAGTTGTTTGCGGGCTCTCGGCCTTGGTTGGGGGCCGACGAACATTGAATTTAGATGGACGAACCGCGGCCCAGTCGTCATTGAAGTCAATCCGCGTCTTGGCGGTGCGCCCGGACCTGAAATTGTGCAGGCGGCTTGCGGTGTCGATCTCTTCACAGAGCACATCAAGCTTGTCATCGGCGACGAATTGAATTTGTGCAGGAGCCATCCGCAGACTGGGGCCGCGCGATTCCTCGTTGCGGATCGCGATGGCATCCTCGATTGGATCGATGGCGTTAGTCGGGCAGCTGCGATACCAGGTGTCGTCGAAGTCAAATTGAATGTCGAACCAAAAACACCCATCATTAGAAAAGGCGATTATCGGGACTGGATTGGATATATCATCGCCGTTTCAGCCAACCGTGCTCTGACCGAAACGATACTGCAGCGTGCCGTCAACCTAATCAGTTGGTCAATCACATCAATCCCGGCACGCGGCGAACATGAACAAATCTGTGCCTCTCCACGCACCAACGCAGGCTGACGAGAACGGACGAGATAGACCATAATCCTTATTTTGTTCTGGATACCTCTGAAGAACTCCTGCTCAAACTTAGTAGAGTTATTACGCGGAGCTTTAAGGGGGTGGTCGATTTCAAGCCCGCGCGGCCGTTTGAAGCTATCCTCTCCTGCGTCATCTGGCGTTTGGAACAGAGCGCGATCGTACGCAGAAGGACGACCAAGCCGGTGATCCTAAGCCTCTGTTTCAACGGCACAACGGCGCGGCTTCTCGCCCAGTGGAAAGTGGCATGCGAAGCTATATTCCGACGATCCTCGGTGGCCCTCGGACCGTGCGGGGAACGCGGCTACACATTTCCTGCGCATAGCGGCAGCGCGTGTGGAACTCCCAGCCGGATAGCCGCCGCAATAGGCTCGGGACCTCACTCTTGAGCTCAATGCGATTAAGAACGGGATGGATCAGCCTCCGGGTTCGCCGACCCGCGTCACTCCTACACGCGGGCACTGCTCGACGCTGTGCCAATGATCAAATCCCAGCCGGGGGGCCAGCCGGTTCCGGCAAGTGCTATCGATAAACCAAGCGGCCCGAAGAGTTCCTCGACGCCTCTTGGTCGAAGCGGGTCCACGACCAGCTCTTATTGGGCAGCTAGCTCGGCCATCATCTTAACTAGAGGGCCGGAGAAATTACTGTCCATAGCACTGCTGTTCTCTAGCACGCTGAAGTAGACTACTACAGTGCCGGTGTCGGGGTTTGCGAGCATGTACTGACCGCCGACGCCGCCGTGGCCGAGGAACGTCCCGTCGGTATTCGTGTGGTGGCTATAGCGCATCCAGTCGCGCGGCTTCTGTAGGGGAGGGCCGAGATTACGGCGCGTCTCTTCGATGAAGGCGGCATCGCCCACGCGACGGCCATCAACACCCTCGCCCTTGCGCGCAAATAGCAGCCCATATCGCGCGAGATCGCGGGCGGTGAGGCAGGCGCCGCCGCAGACCAGCGGCACACCCTCGCGGTCACATGTAATATGAAAGCATCCTTCGATGCCTGCCGCCTCGACAATCTCGATCAGCCAGTCGCGTAGCGGCCGGCCGCTGACGCGCTCGACGATCCAGCCGAGCACATCGCTGTTGGTCGACTTATACAGCGCCTCTCCGGTGCGATTCGCTAGGTCACCGCCGGTGATGCCGCAGATGAAGGAGCGGGTCGTCCCTTCCTTCTGACCATCCCGCGGCAGGCGATAGCCCCAGGCGGGCTCCCCCTCGTAGATCGCCGCGCAGGGGTCGCTGTAGTCCTCGCTGAAGTCGTTGGCGACGTTCATGTCGGCGACCGCCTTGACGGTCGCCTCGGCGTAGCCCGTTCCGATCTCCGGCAGATAGGTGCTTACCTGCGCGTCGAGGTTGACGAGGCCGTCAGCCACTGCGCGACCGAGCATTAGGTTCAGTGTCGTCTTAGTGATAGACATTATGGTATGTGGCCTATCGGGCCCGAAGTCTGGGGCATAGGCCTCGTAGAGTATGCGATCGTCGCGCACCACCACGAAGGCCGAGAAATGTGGCATGGCGAGATAGCGTGCGACCTCGGGCCGCTCGCCGATGGTCCAGTCGACCTCCTTCCTGAGCGGCAGGACGGCGGGGGCGCGCAGCGACATGGCGTAGCGCATCGTGGTGTGAAGGTTGTGGAAGCCACTGCGGCGGTAGTCGGGCAGGTTCCAGCGCGGCTTGTTATCGAACAGTGTGACGAGGTCGGTATTGGCGATCGAGGGGATCATCATGCGGCGGGCCTTTCGAAGTAGGGATGTTCATGGGACTCATGAAGAGTGCGCGTGAGTGTCTTGCAGCGCCCTCATAGCCGATCCAGGCGCTAACGCCGGAATCTTGCTGGCTTCGGGCCGCCGAAGATGCGGTCGGGTGAGAGGTTCAAGCAGACAGGCCGCAGTATGCTGCGTTGTTGCGAATAGAACCCCCGCCATCCGAGCCTCGCCGTCGAGCGGCGGCGGCTGGCTCCGCCGGCCGGGATTGATCATCGGAACAGCGTCGAGGAAAGCCCGCGTGTAGGAGCCGCGCGGGTCGGCAAACACATCGGCCACTGACCCGCAGAGTGTCAGTGGGCCGTGGTAGTTCCTCCACATAGGGACAATTCCGCTGGGCGATGACGAATGGGTCGCCGGGGTAGCGGCCGGGAAAAATGTCAAGTGCGGCGGCCCTATCGCGCACAGTTCGGCAAAGGACAAAGCCTGGAATGAGACCAAACGATTGATCCGGACGGTCCGGGCGACCGGAAATGCGTCCCCGGGACGGGAGCAGCCCGACGAGACCGCACCACGATGTCGAAAAGCGAATTGAGTCGCTACGGTCGCTGGCATGTGCAATCGGAACGATGCTGGCGGCAAGCCCCGCTGCGGCTCCCACAGAGGAGCCGCCTTTAGAGCAGCCCAGATCCCATGGATTGCGGGTGATCCCATGGAGAACCGTTCTACTCGATCCTGTTCCAATTCCGATGTTGTCCTGCCGAGGTCCTTAGCCCTCCAGCTCCGGGCGACGAAAAAAGAAGCTGTCGGTGCTGAAGCGGTAGCCTTTGAATTGCCGGCTTCCTTTCTCTTGAAAGCGACCGGCTTCGGTAGCTCCGAGAAACTCGCGAAGGAATGGCATGCCAAAAAGGCCCCTGTGGGCGGGGGCGACGAACGTAGCATCTTCGTGGAGCTCGATAGCGACGTTGATGCGCGGATTGATTGGTCGTGCGCCGTGCGGGCCAGGCGCATCGAATTCGCGGATGTCGCATTGCCCGCGCGCACGAGCGCGGCCAAACCGATGGAATCGTACTCTATGCATTCACTCAATCTCACTTCAGCGACCTTTGTTCCTTCTGTCTTCTTCGCATCGTCTGGGAGGAGCGATGGATGACTAGTCATTTCAGCGTTGGCCCAGCTTCAGACAGCCATCTCTGCTCCGACGGGATCGCGGTTTCGCGATCCAGCGGGAAATGGCATTTGAAGCTGTGATGCACGTCGTCCCGGCTTGCTGTAGGTTCGGGGAAGACGCTGCTACAGATGTCCTGCGCGTAACGACAGCGGGTGTGGAACTCGCAACCGGATGGCCGCCTCATCAAGCTCGGCACCTCACCCTTGAGCTCTATCCGGTTCAGCACCGCATCCGGGTCGGGCTCCGGATTGGCTGCAAGCAGCGCTTCCGTGTAGGGATGGCGCGGTTGATCGAAGATACGCTCGGTCGAGCCGACCTCAATAACGCGGCCGAGATACATGATCGCCATGCGATCGCTCATGTGGCGCACAACGTTAAGATTGTGCGTGATGATGAGGATCGCCATGCCGAGTTCGTCTTGAAGCCGCGCGAGGAGATTGAGCACCTCGCCCTGCACTGAGACGTCGAGGCCTGCCGTCGGCTCATCGGCAATAATCAAATCCGGATTCAGGACAAGAGCACGCGCGATACCAACGCGCCTGGCCTGACCTCCGGAAAGCTCATGGGGATAGCGGCGAGCAAAATCCGCCGGCAAGCCGACCATTCGAAGCAGGCGTGCCGCCTCCGCTCCGGCATCGCGCTCCTTCAGCCCATGGATGCGGAAAGGCTCCGTCAACAGTGATCGAACGGTCAGCCTCGGCGAGAGTGATCCGACGGGATCCTGGAACATCATCGCCATGCGCCGTAAGTAGGGCTTGCGTTCAGCCCCGGTGAGATCCTCAATTTCCCGTCCGTCGAAGCTGATGCTGCCGCTCATAGCCCGCTGCAAGCCGATTATCGTGCGCGCGATGGTGGATTTTCCTGAGCCGCTTTCACCGACAAGGGCGAGTGTCTCGCCCTTGCGGATTTCAAAGGAGACACCGCATATCGCGTCGATGAAAGGGGCTTTCGTCCCGGTTGCGAGCGCGTTCAGCGGACCCATGGTGCGGAAGCGGACCCGCAGGTCCTCAACCCGAAGCAGCGCGGTCATGCCGACACCAACCGCTCTTTGTCGAGAAGATGGCATCGGACGACTTGGTCCAGGCCGATGCGGTACTCGACCGGGTTCTCTTGCACACAGCGATTGAATGCCTGGGGACACCGGGTGTAAAAGATGCATGCTTTCTTGCTGCCGAGGAGACTGGGCACCTCGCCCGGTATGGTCGGCAAAGTGCGCGTGCTTTTTTTGATACGCCCGGGATCGCACTCAAGCAGCGCGCGCGTGTAAGGGTGACCGGGATTGTGGAAGATGTCCCGAACGGCGCCCTCCTCCACCACTTCGCCCGCATACATGACGGCGACCCTGTCGCAAAACTCAGCCACCGCGCCGAGATGATGGGAAACGAACAAGACCGAGCAGCCGATCTCCTTTTGCAGTTCTTTGAGAAGATGGATGATCTGCACTTCCAGCGTCGCATCAAGCGCAGTGGTTGGCTCGTCGGCGACGAGCAGCGCCGGTTTCACAAGAAGCGCCATGGCAATGCAGACACGCTGACGCATGCCGCCAGAGAAGTGATGCGGATAGGCGCCGATACGGCTTTCGGGGTCGGGAATTCCGACTCGGTGAAGCATGTCGAGGGCACGAGCGCGCTTTTCACTCCGGCTTCCTTGATCGTGGTGCTGGATATCGATCATCTGGGTCTCGATGGTCCGCACCGGATTGAGTGCAGTCATCGGGTCCTGCAAGATCATCGAAAGACGATCGCCGAGCAGGGCCCGTCGCGTATGAGAGGACATTTTGAGCAGGTCTTTACCTTCGAACAGGACGCTGCCGGACGTCACATCTGCATTTTCTGGAAGCAGGCCCATCACTGTATATGCGAGCGTCGATTTTCCGGATCCGCTTTCCCCGACGATGCCAACCACCTGCCCGGCTGGCACATCCAGCGATACATTACGCAGGGCATGGACGCGCCCACGCGGTGTGCCGAAATCGAGATTTAGATCACGGATTTCAAGAAGCGGGCGACCGGACGAGGGAGGCGGTTGCGGATCGTCGCGTATCATAGGTCTTTCCGCAACTTGGGATCGAATATGTCGCGCAACGCCTCACCCAAAAATGTGAAGCCGAGTGTTGCGAGAACGATGGGAATGCCGCCGGCGATGACAAGCCACGGCGACTGATTTATGTGGTTGTAGCCATCGTTCAGGATCGCTCCCCAATCGGGCGTCGGAGGGCGAACGCCCATGCCGAGAAAGCTGAGGCCAGCCGACATGGCGATGACGGCCGGAACGTCCATGCTCACGAGAATGAGAAGCGGGCCGAGGACGTTGGGCAGTACGTGCACGGCCAGGATGCGCGTTGTGCCGGCCCCCATGCTACACTCTGCGGCGATGTATTCACTGCTGCGCAGCGCTTCTGTCTGGGTGCGCACGACACGAGCGTAAATAGGCATGGACGTTATTGCGATGACGAGAATGACACTCGCCAAGCTCGGTCCCAGAAGCGCGATCATGGCCAGCGCGAAAATGATGCTCGGAAACGAGCGTATCGTATCGAAGAAAAGCAGGAGAGCATTGTCGAGCCAGCGAGGACCGAAGCCCGCGATCAAACCAAGTACAAGTCCGACTGCCAGCGAACTGCCGAGGGAGGCAAAAGCAACGAGGAGAGGAATGCGGCCGCCCATAACTACGCGAGAAAACGTGTCGCGGCCCAGTTGGTCTGTGCCCAGCAGAAATTCCTGTGAAGGAGCGGCAAAACGCGGCCCGACCATGATCCCGATCGGATCGTGCGTGATGATCAGTGGAG
Source organism: Mesorhizobium sp. ISC15 (assembly GCF_037162615.1). NCBI lineage: Bacteria > Pseudomonadati > Pseudomonadota > Alphaproteobacteria > Hyphomicrobiales > Phyllobacteriaceae > Mesorhizobium > Mesorhizobium sp. ISC15. The sequence continues at coordinate 6,584,574 of NZ_JAVSPX010000001.1, forward strand.
CGAAGATCGCAACTGCTGCTATGAGTATGGCAAGCACTGCTCCGAGCATGCCCAGGCGGTTTTTACGAAATTGCCGCAAAAAGGTGCGAAAGGCGCCGTTATCCTTGGAATCGATGGCTTCCGGACGGATGGCTTCAACCTTCGCCATGTCAGAGCTTTTCCCGGGTTCGCGGATCGAGGAATGCATTGACGAGATCCGAAAGGGTCGTGGCAGCAACGATAAGGAACGTGGTGACGAGCACGGTCCCCATTACTATTGGATAGTTGCGCGCAACAACCGCATTCACGATCAATGCGCCGATGCCAGGCCTCGCAAAGACCACCTCGATAAAGACGGCGGACGAAAGCAGCCAAGCCATGCCTACGCCGAGTATGGTCACGGTCGGCAAAATCGCGAGCGGCAGCGCGTAGCGCGTAACGATGCGCCATTCCGAGATTCCGAAAGAGCGGGCCATCCGCATGTGGTTTTCTCCCAGGACCTCAAGCATGGATGCGCGTACCAGCCGGGAAATGTAGCCCACCCAGCCAATCCCTGTGGCGAAGCCTGGGAGGATGAGGTGGATAACTCCATCCCAAAAGCCATTGCCGGCTCCGATCGCTGGCAACCAGCGCAGGGTCACCGCAAAAATCATCAGGGCGTAGATCGCCACGACGAAGGAAGGAATTGCGATCGCGGCGACTGTCACGATGCCGGCCACATGGTCGATCAAGGAGTTGCGTCGCATCGCCGAGTAGCATCCGAGCGGCACGGCTACCACGACCGCCCATAAGATCGAGACCAAAATCAGTTCAATAGTATAAGGCAATTGCTCGAAGACAATGTCGGCGACAGGTCTTTGGCCGAATACGTCGAAGCCGAGATCGCCGTGGAACAGCCCGCCGAAGAAGGTAGCAATCTGCACGATAAACGGCCTGTCCAGCCCCATTTGCTCGTAGAGTTGCGCCTTCATTTCGGGCGTCGCCCGCGGGCCGAGCAGGACCGCCGCGGGATCGCCGGGCACTGCTCTGATCATCAGGAACAGAAGCGTCACCGCGATCGTAATAATTGCGATCGCGAGGACGAGCCTTTTCAGAAGGTAAAACCACATGTATTACCCGAACCTAAACTGGCTTGAACGCAATATATAGCGGCTGTCCATCCGGGCGGGTGGCGGCCTCCGTTGTAGCGGTGCGATACACGATCTGCATTCCGCCATGGGTCAGGAAGCGAAAGCCGCCGGAATCCTCCATTAGATCCTGCATCTCCTGGTACAGCTTCCCCCGCGCTTCCGGTTCGTCGATCGTGACCGCCTCCGCAGCCAGCTGATCATAGCGTTCACTGCGGAAGCGTTCCCAATTCGAAGACCCGCCGATTTGAGTTTGTACGAACCAGGATGTCGCATAATACGGATCTGGCAACGACGCGTAGTTGGTTAACATAAGCTGCAGATCTTTCCAGCGCTCGCCTTCCGATTCCACACCGAGCGTCCAGAATGATCCGGCATCATGAAATTTTAGCTCAAGCGAAATGCCGATTTGCGATAATTGCGCCTGAATTGTCTGAGCTATAGTCGAATACGTACTATCGTTTAAGCAGTCAATAGTAAGGGCCAGATCGGCTACACCGGCTTTCTCCAGAAACTGCTTGGCCTTCTCAACGTCGCCTTCCGGCGGCACATTGCCCTTGTCGCGGTGCCCTACAACACCGGGAGCAAGGATTCCTGTTGCCGGCGCTGCTTGACCCGAATAAGCAGCATCGAGGATCTGCGGCACATTGATCGCCCATTGGATCGCCTTCCGGACATTGATGTCCTTCAGCTTCGGGTGTTCTATGTTCATGCCGATCCAGTTGAAACTAAGCGATTGGTATTCCTCGAACTTCGTGTCGGCGGAGGGATTGTTCTTGAACGGGGAATCCAGACTGACTTCAGAAAAATCGACATCGCCCGCCTGATAAGCTCGTTCCGCCGCCTTGTCGTCAACGATTGACACGAGGCGGATTTCGTCAAAGCCCGGCTTCGGGCCGGACCAGTCGGGATTGCGTGTCAAGACCGCATACTGGTTCGGCTGCCAGTCTGCGAGCACATACGGGCCGGAGAAAGCAGGGGGTTTCGTGCCAAAGGTGCCGCCGTCCTCGGTTGCCTTCATCACCGCATCTTCGGAAACGATATGCCCAATAGCAGAGGGTAGCGTATTCATCCAGAGCGGCACAAACGGCGTCTTCAGCACGATCACGCCTGTATAGTCATCTTCGATATCGACGTGATCGAGCGTACCCCAATCGGGCTTCACTGGAGAATTGTGCTTGATGACGCGCTCGAACGAGAACTTGACGTCCCTTGCAGTTAGCTCGCCATGGTCGTCGGTGAACTTGATGCCCTTCTTAAGACGGAAGCGGATATGGGTCGGATCGACCTTTTCGATTTTTTCTGCCGCCTCCAGCTCCCACACCCATTGGGAACCCGGCTTGTAGCGCGTGAGCTTCGAATACACGCAGCTCATCAATTCTGCTTCACTGTTTTGAACGTAGAATCCAGGGTCAAATGTCGTAGGATTAATAGACCAACGCGCCCTCAGCACCTTGCCCTCGGCTGCCCAGATGGCTTGCGAGAGTGGCATGCCGGCGGCAACGATACCCCCGCCGAGCGTCGCGCCGGTTTTGAGAAAGGCCCGGCGGCTCACATTTCCTATGATATCCTTCATAGTTCATTCCTCCCGTTTATGTTAAGCAATTTCCCGCTCACACCGGTTGCTTTTGTGTTCATCGACTGTAAAAAGCGCTCCTCCCGCTCTGACAGTTGAAATGATGTCCACTGCCAGTGGCTTTTTCGTCGGCGCCTCAACGTTTATCGGCGAGACTCCCTGATTGGGACCTTCAGCACAGCTTGAGAGACTGTCGCCCCCTATTGGCTCAGGAACGCTAGCGACGCGGGAGCGACAAAACAACTGGATAAAAAGTTATGTACTGCAGGACTAAATGTTATCAGGCGGATCGCAGGCCTGCATGCCCCGCTGCTACTCGTTGCGCCCGGCTGGTGTTACTCGACTGTGTTCGGCAGCCGACGCCGGGGGATCGGATTCAGGTCTGCAATGTGTGTGATCAGCCAACTGCGAAAGATCTTGTCGTAGTTCGGGTCCGTATAGGGCTTTCCTCACCTCGATGTAGGCTATGCCGATGGACTGCCGCTCAGCCTACGCGGACGCGGCGCAGTTTCATAAGGAGGCTTGTTCCCTCGCGCGTCATGGGTGAAACTCATGTCTTGATCGTCTCGACTGAAGAGGAAATGGTGTCCAGAAAATCCCAGTCCATCGTCACGCCGATCCCTGCGCCGTTCGCCGGGATGGGCATCAGGCCATTGGACGTTTCCAGGCGCTCGACGACGATGTCGCGTTCAAAATAGCGAGATGATGACGAGGTGTCTCCCGGACGCGAGAACTGTTCCAGCGTGCAGAGATGGATGTTGTGGGCACGGCCGATCCCGGCTTCCTTCATGCCGCCGCACCAGACGGGCACGTCATAGGCGAGGCAGAGGTCATGCACCTGCTTAGCCACCGTATGGCCGCCCAGACGGCCGACCTTGATGTTGATCAGCCGCCCGGCATCGGACTGCAGCGCCTTGCGGCAATCGGCAACGTGCGGATACTTTCATCTAGACAAATCGGCGTGCGCAGTACGTATTGCAGTCGCACATGGTCATGTAAGTCGTTCCAGGCCAGCGGCTGTTCTATATAGTCCAGCCCATAATCGTCCATGTTTCGCAGCACGGGCAGATCGGCCAGCGTGTAGCAGCAGTTTGCATCCACGGTCAGATGGATGTCGGGGAACTCGGCGCGCACGGCATCGAGAAGCTTCAGGTCATGGCCAGCCTTCACCTTCAGCTTGATCCGGCGATAGCCTTGCTGAACATGGTGGGCCACTTCCTGCAGGGTCCGCGGGATCTCCTTGATCCCCAGCGAAACACCAACCTCGATGTGGGAGCGAGTGCGGCCCAGCACCAGCCAGAGCGGCGGACCCTCCATCTTGGCCCAGAGATCCCAGAAGGCCATCTCGACCGCGGCCTTCGCCATCTGGTGATCGCGCCACGGCCGGAACAATAGCTCGATTTCCTGCGGATTGGCAAAATTCTTGCCGACGACCGCAGGCAGCAGTACATCGCGCATTTTCTGCCTGGCGGCGAGCAGGGATGCGGTGATGTCCGCCAGCTCTGGCATACCGTCAGCAAGTTCCCGTACCCGGACCTCAAACCCCACCTTACCGGTGATGCCCACCTTGAGGCCGAAGTTACGCAGCAAGCCGCGGATGTCGTTCTCGATCGCGATGGCCTTCTTCTGCAGCAGCTTTCGAGCGGTGAGCAGGGCTCGGCGCTGCTGGCTCGTTACTGTCTTGACGTGCACTGGCCGGAACAGGTTGACCCGCATCATCTGGGCGATGCCGCGCGCATCGTTGCGGTCGGTCTTGTTCACCTGCGCCTTGAGGAACGCCTTCGTGTGGCGGGTCTCGATGCAGACTACGGGCAAGCCTGCTTCGGCCAATCCGCTGAACAGCCACTGTGAGCCCTGCGGCGCTTGCTTATCGGAGCGAGCGCCGTGGTTCGTCATCCCGCTCGGCGTGGCGTGCCGGAAGGATCGTGGCTCGGGCCCGCAAACCGCGATGCTTGCGGTCGTTGCTCTTGCCAACAAGATGGCCCGCATCGTCTGGGCACTCATGGCGAGAAGCGAAATCTACATGGCTCCGGCCATGATCGGCATAGTTACCCGGCCTGAGGTCGTCGAGCGTGTAGGAAGGTCGAACGGAAGGTATGGCGCAACGGTCATAGAGACGCAATCGGGAGAACCAGAAGCGCGACAAGGGCTACGAGCCCGTCAGATTGATTTGCAACCGGTCCGCGAACACCCATACGGGCCCGCAAAACGTGAACAGCCGATTCAGTGGTCGGATACATGTCAGCACCCGACCATGCGCTGCCCAATCTAAAGTTTCTTCTTGCACTAAGCGGGGCGTCCATAAACGTCGCGCTATACGGTAGGGCACGAGCGTTCTCAATCAAATAAAGTCATTGGTCGCATTACATTTTTGCGGGGTTCCCAACGCTTTCAAATGTGCTAGCGGAGTGCAGCAAATCAACCTCTCTCGCCTGGATTTCATTCCAAGATCAACAGAGCGACGGGCTTGCGGGCGAGATCAACTCGGCATCCGGGCGCAATGAAATTGGAACAAGGGGCAGCTTGGCCGGATCAGCACCCCAAGAAGGAAAATAAAGTGTCTCTCATCCAGCTCTCCGAACATCTTTGGAAGTTTCAAGATTCTTGTAACGTCTACATTTTGAAAAGCGGCACGGAGTGTCTGTTGATCGATGCCGGGTCCGGCGCTGTTATGCAGTATCTTGGGGCTATCGGCATCGAGCGGGTCGCATGGGTTCTACATACTCATCACCACAGGGATCAGTGCTGGGGAACACCTATCGTTCAGAAGGCTGGGGCAAAGATTGCCGTACCGGAATATGAACGTCACCTATTCGATAATGTCGAGGCTTTTTGGCAGGCTCGACGCATCTATGACAACTACAACGACAGCAACGTGTTTTTCTCGCTAGGAGAAAATCTTGCGGTCGATGCTGTACTCGAGGACTATGGCACTTTTCTCTGGAAGGAGTACGAATTTCGCGTGTTGCCGGCGAAGGGTCACACATATGGCATGGTCAGCCTGATCACACATGTGGATGGTGAGAAAATTGCCTTCACGGGCGATCTGATGATAAGTGGCGGAAGACTCTACCAACTTCACGCGATGGAGTACAGCTATGGCGATCTTCTTGGTGTCGAATTCACAATGCAATCCGTTCTCGCTCTGAAAAAGCAAAACGTTCAGAGTGCCTATCCGTCGCACGGGGAACCAATCAGCAAGGTTAAAGCCAATATTGAACAGCTTGAATCACGGCTCGAAACACTTGCTGGTATAGGTGGCCTAAATACGTCGGGTCACGACAGTCGGGAACAGAATTTTGACGAAAAGCATGTCATCCGCGAGAGCAAACTACAGCCGATATCCGAACATCTTCTGTGGGCAGGGCCGTATACCTGTTCCAATTTCTACATAGTATTGAGTGGGAGCGGGCACGCGATGCTGATCGACTACGGGCTGGCGTCGATTGGACATTGCCATTGGGGCGCCGATTCCGACGGCTTGCAGGCCCTGCGTTTTGTTGAACATCATATCGATCAGCTGCGCGAAGATTATGGAGTCGGGGATATAGAACTTGTGATTCCCACGCATATCCATGACGATCATGTCGCCGGTATACCGTTCCTCCAGAAACATTTCGACACGAAGTGCTGGGCTCTCAATTGTATTGCTGACGTAATTGCCGATCCCGCTGCGTGGGCAAGTACACCTTGCTGCTTCCACAAACCTATTACAGTGCACCGTGTTCTCCGTGATGGTGAGGCATTTCAATGGAGAGGTTTCGACTTTGTGGTTCATTACGCGCCAGGGCAAACCGAATACCACGCTATAGTTTTGGGCAACATCGATGGTAAGCGGGTCGTTTTTAGCGGAGACAATCTGTTCCTTCGCAATGTTGGGGCCGGAGGATTTGAGCGCAAGAGTCCCAAGCAGACCACAGTTATGCGCAACAGCTTTCAGTTAGACATGCATCGCCGTTGCGCGAATGTTATGCAGGCCACGAAGCCTGATCTCGTATGCCCCGGGCACGGAGAGCTGATTCTCATGGATCAGACAAGGATCGCCGAATACACAGAATACATCGAGCGTAAGGAGACAGCCTTTTGCGAAATAGTAGATAAACCCGCAAATCATTTCATCGATCTATTCTGGGCACGAATGCTGCCATATCTTTCGGAGGCCCGGCCAAATAGCAAGGTGACTTACACGGTCAGGATCCGCAATAACTTGGAGCGCACTGCTGTATACAGTGCTCACCTTCTATCGCCATTTGGTTGGGCTCCGGATGGAGAAGCCGAGAGCATCACGCTTCAACCGGGTCAGCGAGGCGAGGTAATTCTGGGGGCCACTGCCCCGTCCCAGGTTGATCCGAGACGAAGGCTCATCACCGCCGAAGTTCTGATTGACGGTGTATCGCAAGGACCGGTCTGCGAGGCCCTCGTGTCAACCTTACTACATTAGTTTCCGTCCCTAAGAGACCGTTTGGAAATTCTACTCTGGCGGCCGTCTGTGTCGTTTTCTGCGCTTCCGGTGCTCACGGACCAGATGTCCGCTGCGCTCCGGTTCTCGAACCGCGATCATATGACTCGCAAGATCGAAGCGAAACAGTCTCTAAGCGACAACCCCTTGAACTTACAAGCGATAGCAGGTTTGCATAAACTAATACATTTGGTGCCGGTCCGAACCAAGGATACATTTATGACGCGCAGGATTTCAAGAAGCGGACGGCCGCGTGAAGCAACGGGGGAACTGTTTCGGCGCCGTTCGAAGGATATGTCAAGAGAGAGCTGTTTGGCTGGCGACGCGGCTGATCGTTAAGGAAGAATGGGGCGTAGGTTGGTAAGAACGCGCTGCGGAGGGGGAAGACGCCGTGCGGCTTCGCCGGGCCGAACCTTTTGGCGATGATCCTGTGCGAGATACGTGCAATGCCATGCTCGGCCACGGCGCATGCCCAGCGGATGCAGCTGGACATCTCGATTTACCGCCCTTTTGGCCTGAACGAGTAGCGATGACCGGGCAGCTGATGAGTGCGCGTTCGACGGAGCAATTTACCGCTGTGCGGGCCGACCAATTCGGCCGGTGGCTGCCGATCTCACCGATTTCGCCGTCATGCGCACGCAGTTCGCCCCTCGTGCCAGACGTAGCGCGTGAGATTGTAGACGAGATTGGCCATGCCGATTTTTGTCCTGACCCGCGCGATACCCATGGTTCGCAAGAACAGGCCCATGCGGGACTTCTGCTGCGCGAAGACGTGCTCGACGAAGGCGCGGATTTTTGAGCGCCGGCCATTGGCCCGTGCCATCGCCTCGCTCATCGGCCGGCCTTTCGGCTTCTTGTGGTGAATGTCGGAGAAGTAGCCGTGCTTCTCCAGCCACGCCTCATTCTTCTTCGAGCGATAGGCCGTGTCAGCCCACACCGTCGAGCCGGTGTTGTTCTTGTCCAGCACGTTTCAAAGCTGCGCCCCGTCATAGACCGAGGCGCTGGTGACGTTCCAGCCGCGGATGAAGCCGTGCCGGCGATCGATTTGTAGCCGAAGGCGGGAACGGCGATGTCGCGCTGCTTCGTCTTTCCCTCCTCGTCGGCCTTGGCCTTGGAGAACTTCACCGTCCAGCGCGTCCCGGTCCTTCTGGCGCAGCTGGCTGGCTTCGTCTGCCACTCGTCCGGCACCTTTCCTGCCTTGATGTTGGCCTTTTCGGCATCGCTGTTGCGCTGCTTCGGCGCCGCCACGATCGTGGCATCCACGATCTGGCCACCCATCGCCAGATAGCCGGCCTTGCCGAGGTGGTTGTCGAACCGGGCAAACAGGTTCTCCACTGACCGGGCCCGCGTGAGGTGCTCGCGAAACAGCCAGATCGTTTTGGCGTCTGGAATCTTGTCGCCGAGCCCCAGGCGAGGAACCGCATGAAGGAAAGCCGATCCTGAACCTGGAACTCGGCCTGATCGTCCGAGAGACTCTAGAGCGCCTGCAGCACCATGATCTTGAACATCATCACCGCATCAAAGGGCGGCCGGCCGCCTTTGGCGCCTTCGGAGCGCTTCAGCGCCTTGGCCAAAGGCTTGCGGAAAACCTCCCAAGGCACCAGAGCGTTCAGCTTCTCCAGTGGATCGCCGGCCTCGCTCAGCCGCACATAACGCTCATCAATGTCCCAGAACCCCGCCTGTCCCCGCATCCAACGCGTCCGAGCAAATCACAAGGCGAAGTGAATCAAAATACGTTCCCGATTGCGAGGTTTTTCGAGGTGTCCAGCTATCTCATCTTCCGATTTGATGACCCGAGCCCCTTCAACGATGTTGACGGCGTCAAAAAACCTCCAGTCCGCGCTGCCGCAGCGCTTGGGTTATGCTCGGGTTGACGTACTCCACCGCCACTTTGCGATTGGTGGTCCCGATTTCGCTCTGTCAAATATAGGTCAGCTGCAGTCGCATATATCACCTTAAGAGTTCTAAGTCTCGCATTTCTATAATGGCCGCGCATTACCACTTTTGAGGCGCTGGCGCCTGATCCGCCGCAGCTGAAGAACTGGAAAAATTCGCCCCAGCATCATGTCTTTGCCCTTAGAGGCGAACCCGAAGCTCGCCAGAGCGTATCTCCACGCCCCAAGTTTCTCCAACTGGGAACACGCGAACAAAAAAGGCCTGGATCGCCCGCGAACTATCACACGCTGATTTAGCGCGGCTTGCTGGCGAACCGAGGCAGATGCCAAAGGGGATTTTCGGGCCTGTCCTTCGAAATGAGGTGAGAGGTGGTTGTGGTCTGCAAAGCTGCGGTCGGGTGATTGAGAAGAATCTGTAGGAGCCCGACGGCGGCCAGCACGTTCTGGACCTGCGCGGCCAGGCCGTCCGGACCTCTCCGGATGTCGCACGGCTGCGTCGCCAGATAGACGCGCACCCCAGAGCCGGCGCAATCATGCCGCCGCCTTCCTAGCACCCGCCGCAGCGCCGCCTCGCCGACCTCGTCCACGCGCACGCCGCCGGCCAAGGCGATCTCAATCACACCGCGCCGCTCCATCTCGGCCGCCGCGCATACGGCATTTCGATTCACTTCGAACTTTCCCCGGACAGCCCTGCATCCGAGAGCGGGCTATAAAGGTTTCCTTCTCTGAACGGCGGCAGCTGGCCTTTTACGGTGACGCTTGCATACGAGAGTCCCGATGGAGCAGTCTGGCGATTCGAACCAGAGCGTTATCCGTCAACGATCGCACGGCGATATACATAGTGGACCATGTTGCATTGGCCGTCAGAGCAGATGATAGAGCATTCAGGCACCACCTCCAACGTGCTAGGAGCTGGGCGCTGCGTGTCGTCCATGACCTCTGTCGAAAATGGGCGGCTACGACATTGAAATTTGCAGCTCAGGTAAGAAACCTGCTGGAGGGCTATGCCAAAAATTATTGATGTTGAGCTAACCCGACTTCGTATCGCTAGGGCAGCCGGTAAGGCGATAGCGGGGAAGGGCATTTCCGCGGTCACGATGATCGATATCGCCAACGCGGCCGGCGTGACGACGGGGATGATTACGCATTACTTCGAAAGCAAGGCGGACATTATCGCAGCTGCCTTGCGCATCCCTTTTCTTAACATGGAACGCAAGATCGCACATCTGCTGGAAAAAGGAGAAACCGATCTTGCGGTCCTGCTTGACGCGGCGATACCAGCGTCGAAATCTCAATCCGAGGATAGTGTAATCTGGGTGAATTTCTGGGGAGTCATCGCAGCCGATCCTGAATTTCGTAAGCTCAATGCGGCGCTGCATCGCGAGGGAAAGAAAATTTATGACCGGGTCATCCGGGCGGCTTGGCCGGAGAGTGAAGAGTGGCCAACCGAGGTGTTCGAGACTGCACTGCGGTCGATTATAACATTCCTCTTCGGGCTGAACGCCGGCGGCGTCACAAATCGTGCCGTCTGGACGACTTCTGTTCAGCGCTCACAACTGGAGCTACATTTGGGCATGGTTCGTTGTTGGGCGCGACAACATGCGCGTAGCATTTGCGATAGCGGAAATTAGACAATTCGGAATAAAACCATGCGCAGTTTACATTTTGCGAACTCCGGCAGGAATCAATTGTGCCATGCAACATTAACCATGGCGGCGTGTGGTGCTGAGCGCGTTCGGGCCCTTGACACCGTGTACGACATGTAGCCGGAGTCTACGAAGTCGCTGACTTCGCACCAGATCTCGGAGTACGCCGACCGACAAGGAGGAGAACTGCAAAGGGTCCTAGTGGCCATTCGAACGCAGCAATGACCACAAGCCAAAGAGCCATTGTGAAATCCTCAACTGCGTTGGTGCAATGGCCATCACCCGCTCACGCGGAATTCTTCCGGCGTCATCCAAGCATTGCAAAAGAGGGGAGAGCATTGCAAGCTCGCATTTGCGGCCGCCACATCCGACGCCCTTGATCCTTCATAATTCCAGGATTTGAAAACGCCGTGGTTAGACATGATCATGCCGAGATTTCCGGGCTGAGCGGTCGTTCCATCAGTTCACGCCCCAAGCGGCGGCCGAAGATCGCGGTGTCCGGGGGCGCCGCCAATCATTCGCGCGTGGACAACGAGTTGAGCACGCGGAAGCGCCGGGCCGCAGGCGAACTGGTCATGGATGAAATTCAGCGACCAGCGCGTTTTGGCCTTCGCCTGGACCAGGATCGAAGCCCGCGCCCTACCGCTCGGCGCCGGAGCGTCGCTAGCGCACGGCCGTCTTGTTCGCGGTATAGCCGGTAGATGCGGTTAATACCCGATGCCTCGCGCTCGCGCCTGAGTCAGAATGAACGCCGGCGATAGCGAAGCGCAGGCGCTCGTTGGCAAGCTCGCGTAGCCGGCCGCGCGTTTCCGTTTCAGGTGGCGACAAGAACGATACCGGTGACCTGATGTGGTGGACGGCCTCCGCTCCCGGCATCGCAATGTGCCAAAGTGTGGCTGTCGAAGTCACATGAGGGAGAGCCGTCCACCACATCAGGTCACCGGATCAAAAGGAACAGGCCGGCCGTCGCGACAGGGCCCATCGTGACCTGCAGGTGCGACGGTTCCGCGCTTGATGGCGAACCCTACCATTCTATTTCGAATGAAACTCGCGCAGTACGGACGCTTCAGCATTTGGTCGGGGAGCAGCTTCAGCTTCGCGTTCCCTCCTCCCTTTCCAGCCGTTTGGCATCGGAGACATCCATCCCGCCATACTCCACCTTCCAGTTGTACAGTATTGCCTTCCGAGACCCGGTGCGTCCACCCGCTGCCTCTTCATCAGTCCACGTAACAAAATTGAGGCTGGACTCTAATCTCAGATAGAGGAGGCTAAGGTCCGCCTACTGAACTCAAATTGATCTGCTGGCTGAGATTCGGCACGCTGTCTGCGAGAGGGGAGTCGCCACCGCGCTTTACATGCTAGGGCGGGTACGATCACGCAGACATTTTGAGTTTCAAGCAATGGCATCAATGAAGTCTATTCAAATAACTTGTATTACGCGACTCGATCGCTGCGCCGATAGCTTCCATCAAGTTCACGACTGTGATCTAAGCGGAGCACTCCCCGATTACTCCGCTATGGGCTCAAAATCGGCCCTTGCAACGCCCGGGATAACCAGCAAAACCGCCTAATAAGCAATCTTGAGTGAGGCATATCCTATTTTGATTACGCACCTTCAATGTTCCAACCGTCCAGGAGACTGGCCCAAGAAACCGAGCCGCAACGGTCCTAGCCGACCTTGACAGCAGCTTTCTAATATATAATGTTCGTTTTATCTCCGAGGGTGACTGGGTTCGCCACCGTAGTGGCGCCTAGCGAAGATAACTCGTTTCTTTGCACGACTGGTTCGCGACAGAATTCTTGATTTGGAAGGGATAGGAAATGGATCTCGGGCTAGATAATAAGCGTGTTCTGATCACCGCGGGTGCTGCTGGCATTGGAAGGGCAGTGGCAGAACGCTTTGCTGCCGAGGGTGCAAAAGTGCTCGTCTGCGATGTCGACCCCAAGGCGATTCAAAGTGTTCAGCCAAGCGCGGGCATGGTTGCAGTCGCCGCTGACGTTTCGAAGTCCGATGCCGTGGCTAAGCTCTTTGAGGGAGTTGATCGCCTCCTGGGCGGGCTGGATATCTTAATCAACAACGCTGGGATATCTGGGCCGTCGAAGCCGGTGGAAGCTGTGAGTGATGATGAATGGAGAGCCACCCTCGCCGTAAATCTGGATGGCGCCTTTCATTGTGCAAGATCCGCGGTGCCACTCATCAAGGCAGCGGGCGGAGGATCCGTCGTAAACATGTCTTCAACCGCCGGGTTCCTGCCTTATTCGCTCCGCTCTCCGTACTGCACCGCTAAGTATGGTGTTATCGGTCTTACAGATGTCATGGCAATGGAGTTGGGCCAGCATAACATCAATGTGAACGCGATTTGTCCTGGCGCTGTTGATACACCCAGATTGGAACGGGTGCAGCAAATGGCTGCACAATCACGTGGTGTGCCGATTGAGCAAATCCGGCAGGCAGAGCTCAAATCGTTTTCGATGCGAAGGCTGGTGAGTGTCCAGGAAATCGCCAGCATGATTCTATACCTTTGCAGTCCTCACGGCCGAATTATTTCAGGACAATCGATCGCGATCGATGGTCAGACAATATCCTCTGAATACTGAAAAACGCAAAAAAGTTTCGACGAGCGGCCGCGCGGTATAATGCACTGCCCGCGCTACCTTCGCTCACCAGGGAGAAGATCAATGCCTCTATCTATGAACCGCGATGTCTTTATCACTTGTGCCGTGACGGGTGTGGGAGATACAGCGTCGACGTCCCATCACGTACCTCGTTCGCCAAAAGAAATTGCAGCCGCCGCCGTTGAGGCTGCCAAGGCGGGAGCCGCGATCGCTCACATTCATGTTCGCGATCCTGAGACTGGGGCGCCATCGCGCCGTAACGACTTGTACAAGGAAGTCACTGATCGCGTTCGACAAGCGGATACTGACGTTGTACTGAATATTACCGCGGGAATGGGTGGGGACCTAATATTTGGAAGCGTCGAGCAGCCGCTTCCACTCGCTCCCACCACTGACATGGTCGGCGCCTCCGAAAGGTTTAGCCACATTCTCGAGTGTAGGCCAGAGATCTGTACGCTTGACTGCGGCACAATGAATTTCAATCTCGGGGATTATGTAATGACCAACACGCCCGCGACACTTCGGGCCCTCGCCAAGATGATGACCGATTTCGGTGTCCGTCCGGAGCTTGAGGTGTTTGACACGGGGCATCTCTGGTTCGCCAAGCAGCTCGTTAAAGAGGGTATTATCGAGGATCCAGTCCTGGTTCAGCTCTGCATGGGAGTCCCGTGGGGTGCCCCTAATGACCTCAACACTTTCATGGCGATGGTGAACAGCGTTCCTTCGGACTGGATCTTCTCCGCCTTTGCGATAGGTCGCGACGCGATGGCGTATCCGGCGGCGGCCGTGCTGGCAGGCGGTCACGTGCGCGTCGGTCTCGAAGACAATTTGTACGTTGCCAAAGGTCAGTTTGCAACCAACGGCCAGTTAGTCGAGAAGGCGGTCAATGTCGTCGAGAACATGGGCGCCAGGGTCATTGGTCCTGAGGAAGTTCGTCGGAAACTAAAACTAGCCAAGCGGTAAGTGCCATGCTTCCTGCAGGGCAGCAATTGCGACCTACTTCCTTCGAAGGCTCGCAAAGGTTCATCCATGAAGATGGCAATTCGGAAGCTAATCACAAATGGCTAAATTCAGTAAGGCGGCTTGCATCGGAATTGGCGTTTTAGGTGGAGCTTGGGCTGCGCGCCCCGTCCTGGCCGGCATCGAAACGAGTATCTTCGATCCGCATCCGGAATCTCAGCGGCTGATCTCCGAAATCACGGCGAACGCCGAGCGCGGGTATCGGATGCTCACGAGCGCGCCCCTTCCCGCCAAAGGCACTTTAAGTTTCAGCGGGTCGCTCGAGGACGCTGTGCGAGGCGCAGTCGTCGGCGACCGCCTTCTAGAAGCCCTTTGGCGGGGAGCCCTCTGGCTCATCAAGGACGACGTCTGCGATACCGGTGCTCTTGATAATGTGATCCGCCAAGCCGGGGCAGCGTGGCATTCGAGAGCTCGAACGGATTCGGGATCAGAATATCGTCGGAATCATGCAGGCCCTAAAGGCCGGCGACGAGGGGCGTGGCTGGGGTGCAGGGAAGCCGATGGCTGAGTTCGAGGCTCATCACCGGAAGACGGCGCCGAAACTTTCGGCCAATCCAAGTAATGAGGTATTAAAGCTTCTCGAAGTGAAAGTTCCTGCTGATTGGATCGACTATAATGGCCACATGACCGAATACCGGTACACGCAATGTTTCACCGATGCTTGCGATGTGCTCCTCCAGGCGATTGGCGCCGACACGGAGTATGTGAAGGCCGGCCACAGCTACTACACGGTGGAGAGCCACGTTCGGCTGCTTGCTGAAGCGAAGCTCGAGGATGCGCTTTACGTCACGGCGCAACTCCTGCCGACGGACGGCAAAAAGATCCATACATTTATGCGACTGCATCGAGCTTCAGACGACACCCTGCTGTCGACTTACGAGCACCTAATGCTTCATGTTTCGTCGAAGGAGGGTCGCTCCGTTCCCCCACTACCTGAGGTGATGAGGAAGCTCAAGCCTTTCATTGAGGCCCATGCGGTTCTCCCGGTACCTGATGCTGCGGGACGATCAGTTGGAGAGAGGAACTGAATATGCGCTGCAAAGTCGCGCCAGTCCTCCGCTTTGGGTCGAGTTGCCCGTTTGATCAACCGGATTGTTGTTCTTTTGAAAATAACGGAGACATATAGGGGCCGGTTCAGTGAGAACAGATAAATTGGCCTGCCGAGGGAGGGAGACCTAGCGCGAAGATCGAGCTCGTCGCAGAACAGAATTCGTCCCACCGCTGCATGATGGGTCAGGAAAGTGACGCGCCTCAATCTGATTAGCGACGTGGGAGAGTCTGTCCCAAAATCTACTACCTGCAGCGGTTTGCGGCAGGTAAGCGGCGAGCATGGGCCGTTGGAGGCGTGTCGCGTTCGGGACACGTCGTCCGGTTGAGCGTAGTGATCTCGGCGACGGTGAGAACGCTGTGGGGCGTCGTCTGGCTTGGCGCGCGCCGACATAGTGAAGAAGAATTTGCGCCAGCTGGCCACCGCGATTAGCCGAGGAACTTCGCCACCCTCTCGGCGGTCTCGAGCCTCGTCTCCTCAGCACGGTCTTCATGACCTCATGGAACACCTCCGCCTTCCAGCGCATCCGGGCTGCTCAATCCCTGCGGAGATCGTCGACCAGCAAGTTGGTCACCAGCTTCCAATCGATCGGCTCGCGACCGGGCGGCGGATTCTCGTCAAGGGTATGGATATCACAGACCTGCGGACCCAACGACCCAACTTCCGGCCGCGCCTTGGGTCGTACGTCATCGCGCAGTGCAATATAGGAGCTCTCGAGACGTCGCTCTCGCGGCCATGCAACGCGGGCGCTCGGACGCGCCAACGAGCGCGATGGTTGGCACAGGCTCTCCAGCCAACGGGAGCTCTCCTTCGTCTCGATGGGCACGGCGTGGGATTGACGTGCCGCTTGAGCGAGCGTTCCTTTGAATTTGTAATCCAGAACTCCTTACCTCCGTCAGACCGAGGGGTGTGCCCGTGAGGGGACGGCCGGGCTCGAATGCATCGGCCTCCCGCACAAGGTCAGCACGTTGGGCTGCCCGGCTTGCAGCGCCCGGCGTTGATGGTTTTGGTGAAGCCGATTTTGCCCGGCTGCGCGCGGCTTTAGATAAATTCGGTCGTGTCCTGCAGAACAAAAAATCGGATCTTCGCTCGCCGCACGCGCGCCGCGGTCGCGGCAAAGTGGCCGGCGAGAATGTATCTTCGGCCACACGCGGATTGTCAAAGAAGCGGTAGGCCCGCCTTCGCCGCCGCCCAGTCGCCGCGGGCCGCCGGGATTGGCTTGCCCGGCGCAGCCGATACCTGACAGCAACCGTCGCAGCCGACCGACTCGTAGAAGGCGTGCAACAGCATCGTACACAGCGACGTTCCCGGCGCAATCGACGGCGCCGAGTCCGGATGGTCTCGTCGAACGCGAGCCTCAAACTCGAGCAAAACAGCGAACCTGTCCGGTTATCTGAGCCGTATCCAGAAAATCCCGAAATCATCCGGCGAGCTGTGATCACGCTCAAAACGACTGCGCCAGTACTTCTTCCGCTGCCTGTTACCCGGCTCTTGGAGACGATACCTGGATGGTTCGATCATCGCCAGTGCGTTCGCCGCGACGGTAACAGACGAGTGGCTGTTTCAGATCCGGCAGATAGTTGGCTGCGTGGCTCGGTCTTGTGCTTCCGGCAAAACTCTCCGGGCGGCAAGGATCATCTCGGCCGGATCAGTAAACAGGGCGGTCCCTTACTCCTCGACTGCTTGTAGTTGGCGACCATACCGTCGTTTAGTTCAGCCGCAAAGGCAATGGGGGCCGCTGAGCTTCTGACGCAAAAGCCGCATAAGGTGGTCGTTTTGCACTCGCAAACAAGACAGCGCAGATCGTGTGGGCTCTGACGATCACCTGCAAACGCTTTGAAGCTTCGGCCACCGCGTGACCCCTGCGTAGAGGATGCAGAAATTGATAAGGTTCTATATCGTATGACGACACGCGTCGAGCCGGATCGGAAACCCACTCAGTGGGTGCGGGTTGAAAAGCGGGTTGACCTGTTTGGATCCGATCAGCGGACGTCATAAAAGGCCAGCGGCGTGAGACGCGCCGTACTTCAAAGGCCGTATACATGGCTGTACCCGTCAAAATCACCTCGCCATTCAGAGGCCGCTCATAAACGTCCTGATTAGTGCCGCTTTTCCCGGGTTCGACGCCAAGATCGCGTCGATGTTTGCGCGGCATGAGCGTGCGCGATATCCGTGGCCGTCTTGAGGAGCATCGCGGTGCCGCCAAGGTTTGATCTCAGCCGTCATCGACGCCATCCTGGAGGAAGTGGCCGAAGGCGGAAACTGGCCGCTCGATGTGACATTCGTCTTCTTCGACGCCATCTGATCAAGATCAGGCACGAAGGCTTCGTGCGCAAGAAGGTCACCGGAATTCGCCCCGTCCGAAGCTGGCAAGAATGTCGGAAAGCCGACAAAATAGTCGATGGGCGGGCCTCTAGGTATGGACGAGTGGTGTCAACTCACATCGGTGCGCCAACTGGCGCGCAACTTGCTAGGTCACCGAGGACGCCGCAGCACGTACCGAGCCCGGAGATGGCAATTCAGTCTCACGCGTGTAGCTGCGAGTTCTTTTTGGGCCAGAGGACGCGCCTTGTATGTCCGGACGTTCGGTTCTCGACTGCCGATCTGATTAGAGTGTGGAATGGCAAATCCAGATTATGATCTCCCGTCCCTCACGGTCCTTGCTGCCCTCGAGGTATTCGAGGCATCGGCACGCCATCTTTCGCTCGAGCATGCAGCTTCCGAGCTGAACGTGACATCAGGAGAGATCACTCGGCAGATCAAAGTCATTGAGGACGAGCTAGGTGTTCTGCTGCTTGTGCGGTCAGAAAACGGCGTGGTGCTTACCAGCCTTGGCAAAGACCTCTACACCGAGCTGGCAACCATCTTTTCCAAGGCGTCCGATGTCGTCACGACGATTAAGCGCGGCGGATTGCCTCCATCGTGGCGATCTAGCTGACTCCGTGCGTGTGGCGCTTTGAGGTAAAGCACGATAACCGCATGATTGCAGAATATTGGCGCGATTATCGCCACGCTGGGTTAAGCTGGCACATCCGCTATGGCTCCGGCTCATTGCCTAACGAGAGAGGGGAACCTATTGTTTGGCGACCTCATCTACTCGGTCTGGGGTGAGCCGTAGCAGCACGGCGCGAGCGCCAGTGCTTGCTGAACTTCTCCTCTTGGACCGGCGAATGGATCGAACCCGGCTGTGCCGATTGGGAGGAAGTCCTATGCCGCAACCGGGTTCGACACGGGTGGCTTGCAAGCCGCCCAGGCTGATCACCGGGTTGCCGAGGGGGTGGGCACCGACTAACCCGAACTTAGTGGAAGATGGCAAGCTCGGGACAAAGATCAGACCCCCTTAGTTCAAACGCGTTCGGTATAAAAGACCCGTTCGCCGCGTGAATTTAGAAGGGTTCAAGGCATCTTTCCCGACAAAGGGTCGTACGTGTAGTTTTACATTCGTGCGTTTAATGATGAGCTTGTCGCAATTTTTAGTATTAATTTCACGCTTATTTCACAACAATACGTTTAACATGGTAGCTATGATGGTTCGTAAACGTAAAGGCATCCAATGTATGCTCGCTGGTTTGTTCGGAGACTTCGATGCAAGACCGCGTAAACATCTTAATTATTGGCCACGGGGTGCTTGGTGGGGCTGCCCTTGATCTTCTTAGTCAAAGCGGCAGACCCTACGATCTGTATGTCGGAGCAAAAGATGTGGAGCGGGTCTCTTTAAGGGTCAATTTGGCGAAGCAAACGGCCTTGAACCTCGGCCACCATCCGACCATAGAGGTGGTGCCCATGGATCTCATAAATGGAGAGGCTACAGCGGAACAGCTTGCGGCTCTCCGTCCTGACATCATTTTCAACGCAACGACGTTGCATTCATGGTGGTTGATAACCCAATTGCCGCCCGACGCGTATCACCAGATCGATCGAGCGCGCGGTGGCGTATGGACGCCAATGCATCTCGTTCTCGTGCGACGCCTGATGAGAGCTGTACGAGAGGCCGGGCTCGAGACTATGGTCGTGAATGCATCCTACCCTGATGTTACAAATGCCGCCCTTGCCGCCGAGGGACTCTCTCCGGCGATTGGGATCGGAAACGTCGCGAATGCTGTGCCGGGTATCAGGTTAGCGGCCGCGCAACTTCTGGGTTGCGAAGTGAAAGCAATCGATGTGCGGTTCTTTGCGCAGCACTACGTCAGTTATCGTATGCCGAGGACCGGTTCCACGGACGGCGCGCCCTACCATCTGACCGTATATCGTGAGGGCCAGAGAATTGGACCTGAGGAAATGGGCCACGATTTGATCTTCGCGAACGTTGCCGGACGTTTTCGGCGGGTGGGAGGCCTCGAGGGGGAATCGGTGACTGCAGCGTCAGCGACAGCTGTTCTTCGTGCGTTGGCCGATCGCGTAGAACGTGTCGTGCATGCGCCGGGTCCACTGGGGCTCGTGGGAGGCTATCCCGTCAGGGTTGCTCCGACAGGCATTTCGATCGACTTGCCCGAAGGCCTGTCATTTGATGATGCGGTGGAGATTAACAGGGGATGCCAGAGATATGATGGTATTGAGGCCGTGGAAAGCGACGGCACGGTGCGCTTCACGGCCGAGGCTGCAGACGTTATGCGCGAACTGCTCGCCTACGATTGCGACGCAATGGCGCTGGACGAATGCGAAGACCGCGCGAAGGAATTAGCAGCAAAATATGCTGAATATCGTCGTCGCTTCCACTAGTCTCGGACCCTTCGCGTCGCCTGGCTTCAGAGCACATCGGCGGTCGCGGTGGGAATGCCATCCCGGTATGCACGATTGGCGCGGTCGGGGAACCTGCCCAACCTCAAGGCCCGCCATCCAACTCGGCAATGTGACGGTCGACCCGTAGGTCTCGAGCTATTGCTGCGAAGCCCAACTGTGAGGCTCGACATCGATGATACGATCGATATGGTTCGCTGCTTTCAGCGTCAGTCGCTCGTCAAGGCCACTATGACGAGCTCTGCTTCCTGCCGATCGATGTCTGCGCCGCCGGCCGGTGCTTCGGCGGCCAGGGAGATCCGCCGCCATGTTTGCTATCACCACTCGGGTTGCCTCGCCTTCTCCTTGGCTACATGACGATCCTCGTGCGCGAGCTTGTGCCGGCAGACCTAGGGAGAGCCAGGACCAATCAACCAGGACGACTACACACCCCGTTCCTCGCGACGCTGCGCGCTGGCACAGAGATTAAATGATCAATGACGACTCTCTTGCTTAGATGCGCGCCCGCAATCTCGCCGGTCAGGTAAGGGTTCCAGGGCGCGTCGCTCCCCATGTGGATGCACTTCCCCGTCGGCATCGAGTGTCCCAATGTACCGTACAGGTCACCCGGGATCATCGGGACATTTCTTCCAGTTTTCCCACGAATTCGAATGAGCATCTGAGGTTGACTGGCATATGCAGCCCATGAGGTGAAAATTTTGACAGAAATGTTACGATGTATTCAGTGTTTTTTCGCAACACGAACTTCAGGTACTGTCGCATTCCGCGAAACTGTAACGTTATATAACGGAAATTTGTCAAAAATCTACTTTTATTCTGCACTCCGATCGTTACACTCTCTTTTAGAATACTAGATCGTCTTTTCTGCTACCCATGTGGGAGTGTCGATCACTTGTTGTGGATAACGTCTGCAGCACCGGCAGCAGACAGATTACCTTGTGTCCAGACGCCTTCGCATGGCCAAGCAACCATGCTCCGCATCGTGGCACGGGCTCAGTTCGTGGTTTCAGCTGCGGCCATTGCGCGCCCATGAGGGCAGTGCCGCACCTATCTGCCCTTACAAGGAGGAATTAATATGAACACCCTGGGTAAGCAGACAGCACCGGAGCAAGCCGCACGAGAGCGCATGAAGGCATCCCATGGCCTCGACGGTGACGCCGTTCGCTTGGCCCGCTTATATCGCGGATGGGCGAGTGCCTTCGATCTGGATCAGGCCCGCGTCGGGTACTGCGGGCCGATCATTGTGGCGGAACTGGCAGGCGCCGTGCAGACGGCGTATTTAGCCGGACCGCGAAATGCCATCGCAATCCTGGACGCTGGCTGCGGAACGGGGCTCGTCGGCGTGGAACTGGAACGCCTCGGCTTCCGGTTGATTGACGGGTTCGATCTCTCCGAAGAAATGGCCGAAAAGGCCCGGCAAACCGGCGCCTATCGCGACGCCCGAGGCAACGTTGATCTTAACGGGCCGCTCTCCGGCCACTCCAGCGCGAGCTATGACGTGACGGTCTGCTGCGGTGTCCTCACCCTCGGGCATGTCCGACCGGATGGGTTGCGCGAGCTGGCTCGCGTCACCCGCCCAAACGGCTTCGTCATTGCAAGCACCCGTAAGAGCTATGCGGAGACGACATCCTTTGAAGAACAGGTGCGGCGTCTCCAGGATGAGGGTGTCCTTATACCGGCACAGTGTCTAAAGAACGGCAGATACGTTGCCGAGGAGGACGCGCACTATTGGGTGTTCCGGGTGCCCGAGAAGACCAGCG
Source organism: Mesorhizobium sp. ISC15 (assembly GCF_037162615.1). Taxonomy (NCBI): domain Bacteria; kingdom Pseudomonadati; phylum Pseudomonadota; class Alphaproteobacteria; order Hyphomicrobiales; family Phyllobacteriaceae; genus Mesorhizobium; species Mesorhizobium sp. ISC15. The sequence continues at coordinate 6,606,437 of NZ_JAVSPX010000001.1, forward strand.
CACCAGAGGAACCGAGGCCATGACGACGCTAAGTCATATTTTGCTGTTGAAACAGGCAGCCGAGCAACGGGTCAAGCTCATCCCTGACGGCTCGTGCGAGTTCACGGGCCAGCATAGGCTGACCCCTATGTCTCTCATGGCCGCTAACATACTTGAGACGCCGAAGGCCGTTAACGCTGAGGCCGCGTAGCCGCAATTCTCGTCCATACTGTTAGCAGACAATCGCGCAGTCCGCTGGTTCATCAGCGACCTCTTGCTCCAGACTTATGAGAGGACCAGGAAAGTGCATGAACAATTCCGGAATCAGGGCCTGTGCTCTGTCATCCCAGGCGGCATCCTTTGCCTTCAAATTGGAGCAACGTGTGGATCATGCAGTTAAACGGTGATCAGAGACTGGAGGCTTATCGGCGGATGCTTCGCATCCGTCGATTCGAGGAAGAGGGTATGCGCCAGTTCAAAGATGACAAGATCCCTGGTTGGTTCCACTCGAGCGTGGGTCAGGAAGCCGCTGTGGTAGGGGCATGTCTCGCCCTTCGGGACGATGACGCTATTACCGGAACGCATCGTTCGCATGGCCATCCGATCGGGAAGGGTGCGAACTTGGACGAGCTTATGGCCGAGCTGATGGGAAAGGCGGGCGGCATTTGCAAGGGGCGCGGCGGTTCAATGCACGTTGCCGACAATTCGGTCGGGATCATCAGCGAGTCGGGTATCGTCGGAGGGGGCATTCCTCTTGCCACAGGGTGTGCGTTCAGCGCCAAGGTGCGCGGCGTCGATCAGGTTACCCTTTGCTTCTTCGGCGATGGGGCGGTGAACCAGGGCACCTTCCATGAGAGTCTCAACATGGCGTCGCTGTGGAAGCTTCCGGTTATCTATTATTGCGAGAACAACGGCTATGCAATGACCACCTCGGTGGTGCAAAGCCACGGGCAGCCGGACATCAGGCTGCGGGCAGCCGGCTACGGCATGCCAGGGGTAACGGTTGACGGGCAGAGTGTGGGCGCCGTTTATGAAGTTGCGTCAGAGGCCGTCGCCCGAGCACGCGCGGGAGAGGGCCCTACTCTGATAGTAGCCAACACCTATCGGTTCGATGAGCACGATTTCGGCTCGGTGATTCCGGGAGAGCCTTATCGATCGGTTGAAGAAGTCGAGGCTCAAAAACGCGACCGCGATCCGATTTTGCTGCATCGCACTGTGCTTCTCGATGACGGCATAAATGAAAAAAGATTGAGAGCGATCGAGAACGAAGCCGACCAAGCCGTGAAGCAGGCAGTAAAATTTGCTTTGGCCAGCCCCATGCCTCGGCCCGAAACCTTACCCGATTTCATGTTCAACTCACCCCCGGCAGGCCTTCACAGCTTCGTGGCTCGGCTGGAGAGGAATTAATCCAGATGGAAACTGATGCCCAGAAATTTCCAGCGACGCCAGGCACCCATATTCAGATGACTTATTTTGAAGCGCTCATGCAGGCGCATATGGAGGAAATGGATCGCGATGAGCGCGTCGTCTTAATAGGAGAGGAGCTCTCGGTTCACGGCTGCGCCAAGCTTATTGAGCGGTTTGGCAAAAACCGGATTTGGAACACGCCGATTTCAGAAGGCAGTTTCACCGGCCTCGGAATCGGGGCTGCCATCAACGGATTGCGGCCGATCGTAGACCTGTCAGGTGCCAGCTTCGTCTATCTCGCCTCGGATCAGATCATCAACCAGGCCTCGAAATTGCGGTATATGACTGGAGGCCAGATCGAGATTCCGATCGTGTTTCGTTGCTGTATGTCCTCGCTGGGGTCCTACGCAGCGCAGCATGCCGACCGGCCTTATCCGTTCTTCATGAATGTGCCTGGCCTCAAGATCATCAGCCCGACCAGCGCAGCCGACATTAAGGGTCTGATGAAATCGGCCATTCGCGACGGCGGTCCGGTAATGGTCTTCGAAGACACACGCCTGTGGCCGATCAAGGGCAATGTGCCTACAGATCCAGACTATCTAATCCCGATTGGCAAAGCGGATGTGAAGCGCGAAGGAGAAGATGTAACCCTTATCGCTGTTGCCGGTGTCATTGGGCCGACGATGGAAGCTGCCATGGCGCTCGCCGAGGAAGGCGTTTCGGTCGAAGTGATCGATCCACGTACGTTGAAGCCGCTCGATCATGAGGCCATCAAAACGTCAGTCGCCAAGACCGGACGGCTTTTGATCGCTGAGAACGCGCACCGCGTCTGCAATGTCGGAAGTGAAATCGCCGCAGTGATGGCGGAGGAGGCCTTCGATCTGTTGAAGCGCCCGATCCTGCGGTTGAGCGCTCCAGATATTCACGTACCCTTCAGTCCGGCCCTTGAGAAGGATTTTTTCCCGACGAAGGATCACATCATCGCCGCCGTACGGCGGCTGCTCTGACAATCTCAAAGGCTCCAGCAGGATGGAAATTTAAATGACGGCCGACGTCATCCTACTTTCTGCTTTTGTGACGATCCCGCTAATCGCACGTGCTGCCGAACCGAAAGGAAACGGCCTACGGAGCAATGGGTAAAGGAAGCGGCGCGTCGAACTCGCGTGGTACATAGGAACCCGAGTCCAACCATAAAGGACGAAGCCGATCCTTGGAGTGGTTATGACTCCTGGTTATCCGGGGCGCCATTGATACTCATTTGAAGTGCAGTCAGCCACTGCCTAAGCTCAGTGCCGCGGGACTTTCTGCGTGACTGGTTAGTAGCATTGCCGGCACGAGGTGCGAGGCGCTCTATGACGAATTCCAAATTGGGTTCACCAGGTCCGGATAGGTTCGTACTCCGTGACAATTGGAGTGACTTGCGGCAGTTTCGACCGATGCCGGATATTGACTTTCAAAGGCTCGATGGATACCGGAAGGCCCGCCTAAAAGCCGCAATGCGCGAATCCGGTGTCGCACTGTGTGTCCTGGTGAGTCCAGTCACCATTCGCTATGCGGTGGACTACAATACTTTTCCCTTGTTTCAGTCGCGTATCCCCAGCACCTATCTCTTTTTGCCCCTCGATGGGCCAGTCACCCTTCACCAGGCCTATAGCTACGGATCCTCCGCAGACAGCGTGAGGCCGGGTAGGCCGATTTCGTTTTTCGATGGCGGCAACGAACTCGCGGAAGCCGCGAGACTCCTCGCCGACGACATCGGTTCGGCTCCTGAGCGAAATCGGCACCACCAATCGCAAAGTGGCGGTGGAGTATGTCAACCCGAGCATAACCCAAGCGCTGCTGCAGCGCGGACTGGATGTCATTGACGCCATTAACATCGTGGAAGGGGCGCGGGTTATCAAATCGGACGACGAGATATCCTGCATCCGCTGGGCATGGGCCGTAGCCGAGCATGGCATTGCACGGATGCAGGAGAGCGTGGGGCCAGGTGTCACCGAAGTGCAGCTTTGGGGCTACCAACCTCGCAAACCAGGGCGGCTGGCATGAGGGACGAATGCTAGCTTCAGGGCCGCGAATTAAATCCATGGCTGCAGGAAGCTATCCAACGAGTCATCGAGCCGGGAGACCTGATAGCATTTGACACCGATATGGTGGGGCCATTTGGGTATTTCTGCGATGTCTCACGGACATTCTACTACGGGAAGAATCCGCCTAGTGCGCGCCAGCGGCAACTGTACCGCTTGGCGTACGACGAATTGCAGACAGACATGAAGATCGTACGTCCAGGCCTCAGCATGAAGGATCTAGAAGCGGCAGCCTGGCCGGTGCCCGACGAATTTCAGGAGCCAGCTTATAGTTGCGTTATACATGGAGTCGGTATGTGCGACGAATATCCGCAAGTAAGGCCATTATTCCGTGGCCCGGTAGCATACGACGCGACACTCGAAGCAGGTATGGTCGTATGCGTTGAAAGCTATATTGGCGCCGTCGGCGAAAGAGATGGGTTAAAGCTGGAAGAGCAGCTGCATGTGACCTCCGACGGGTATGAATTGCTATCGGCCTACCCGTTTGAGGAGCGTCTTTTGGAGTAGTTCCATCGAAATACCTCCGGGACGTGCAATCAAGCGGCATAATTTAACGAGCTAAGGCTGACCTATGATCTATGAACTGCGGCAATACGTACCGACTGAGGGAATGAAGGACAAGATGCGAGAGCGGTTTGCTCGCGATAGCTTGCCGCTTTTCAAAAAGACGGGAATTAAACTAATCGACTTCTGGGAAACCCTAGAGAGTGGCGAAATCTGGTATGTGGTCGAGTGGCCCGACGAGAAGGCCGCGAGTGTTGGTTGGCAAGAGTTTGTGCAAACGCCGGAATGGAAAGAGATCGCGGCACGCACCGAGCGGGACGGTCCGCTGTCGACGAGCCGAGCGATCGTGTTGAAGCGGCCGCCTTTCGTCAAGGCCGAGTGGCTCACACCGATCACTCTAACGGACGACCGGTAGTGCAGGCAAGTTCACGCCCCCGTCTTCTGGCACAATCGGCTTAACGTTCGGGTGCCGCGCCCTCGAATGTAGCCGGGGATGACAATACTGGTATAGGCTAGTTTCGCGTCTTGAGACGAGCCTGCGGTATGTTGGTGGAAGCCGACAAAGAGCTCCAAACTTCAGCATCTTAATCGTAGAGGACGATTATACACTTGAGCTCTATTTGAGGAACGCTTTTGGCAAAGCGGGCGCAAACGTTGTCTATCCGGCCGACACGATCGAGGACATTCTCGACGTCATCATGTCCTCGTTTTGATAGACGGTGCTGTCCTTAGTGTGACCTTACAAGGCGAGGCAATGTTTGCCGCGGCCGACAACCGCGAAGCACTACATGTGACCGACTGCACATTCGTCGGAGGAGCTGCCTCATGAGCGAACCTCCATCGCTAGCACCCTAGCACCCGCCGCATGCTGATCTTGTTCGCCGCCTAGTATGCCGGACTTAGCCATGTGCATTGGCTGTTGAGCATCTCGACCGCAAACTCGTTCTCGATTTTCTCGACGATCTCGACGTGCAACGCCCGGCTGTCGGCAATCCGGTCATTTTCTACCATGTAGCAGCAAACGACTTCGCATCTTAGGCGTCGCCCAACGCGTTCTCGTCTTCCCGATCAAGAAGTCGCACACTGAGATAACGCATCACCTCGTACGACGTGAATTTGATGATGTCATCAGCGATCCAGATTGCAGATCAGCGAACGCCGCGGTCGTCATGATCAGGCGCTTCTGATTTCGGGCACGCACTGGCGCGCGCGTTTCAGAAGCCTTCGGCGGCGGCAATGCCTGCGACCTCCAGCTCGGCCGAGGGCGACCACAAGTGCTCCTGCGGGGTAAAGGTCGTAAAGAACGGATCGTGCCGATTGTGTTCTCTAATGAGTCAAGGGGCGGCCGCTCGGTTGTGAGCGTTCTCGACGCGTTCGGGTGTCTGGGTTCTCTTCGTGCTCACGTGGCACTTGATGGGGTAAGCTGGGTATGGTGCGGCTTGGTTGAAAGCGCAGTCGGCCGATCTGGTTGGCCGCATGCTACACAATCGGCGCCGTCATCCGCTCCGGCCACAGGCCGTGCGTATTTCAAACGATCGTGAGCATGGATTTCACCGCATCGTGAGCACGGATTTCACGGGATCATGAGCAACGATTTCAGAGGATCGTGAGCAGCGATTTCAGACGATCGTGAGCAGCCTCCTCGAAGGTTGTGGACGCTTCGGCCGACATCTCAACCGGGCTACAGGTTGCCTCGTCAATGCAACGAGGAAGCCTGATGCCAACCCAGAGATTGTCGATGCGCCGGATCAGAGAAGTTTTACGTCTAAGGCATGTCCAGGGCCTGACCGAACGCGTCATCGCGCGCACGCTCGGGGTGAGCAATGGCGTCGTGCATGGTTACCTGCGGCGTGCCCGTCTTGCGGGGCTGAGCTGGCCGCTGCCTGAAGGGATGGATGATGAAGGCCTTGAGCTGCTTCTCTTTCCGGCACCGAAGGCGGCGTCGCAAAGCCCTCGGCGGTCCGTTCCCGACTGGAACTATGTGGAGAAGGAGTTGCGCCGCCGCAGCGTCACGCGGGTGCTGCTGTGGGAGGAGTATCGCGCCGCCAATCCCGACGGTTTTGGCTACACCTGGTTTTGTACGACCTTCGAGGCCTGGAAAGGGCGCGCGCGCCCGACGATGCGCCAGACGCACCTGGGCGGCGAGAAGGTGTTTGTCGATTTCGCTGGCGATACCATCGACATCTTCGACCCCATCACCGGCGAAGCGCGTCCCATGAAGCTGTTCGTCGCAGCGATGGGCGCCTCGAACTATACCTACGCCGAGGCGTGCCCGAGCGAGAGCCTGCCCGACTGGATCGGCCTTCACACCAACCTGTTCCGGTTTCTAGATGGCGTGCCGAAGTTCGTGGTCTGCGATAATCTCAGGGCCGCCGTCACCAACCCCGACCGCTACGACCCCGGTCTCAACCGGACCTATGCGGAGATGGCGAGCCATTACGGCACCGCAGTTCTCGCAGCCAGGCCGAGACGCCCGAAGGATAAGGCAAAAGTCGAGGTCGCCGTGCAAATTGCCCAGCGCTGGGTCCTGGCGCGGCTGCGCAACCAGCGCTGCTTTTCCCTGGCGGAGCTGAACGCCGCCATCCGCCTGCTCGTCGCCGAACTCAACGCCCGCCAGATGCGCGGCTTCGGCTCCAGCCGCGCCGAGCTCTTCGCCGAGATCGACAGGCCGAAGCTGGGAGAACTGCCGGACCAGCCATACGTCTTTGCGCGCTGGAAGCGTTGCCGCGTCGCGCCCGACTATCACGTCGAGGTGGACGGGCACTGGTATTCCACGCCCTACCGCCTCATCCGTGAGCTCGTCGATGTGAGCATCGCCGACAACACCGTCGAGATATTCCACAAGGGGCAGCGCATCGCCAGCCACGCCCGTGCGCCCAACCGGCGCGGCCACACCACCGTTGCCGATCACATGCCGAGCGCGCATCGCCGCTACGGCAAGTGGACGCCGGGGGGACTGATCGCGGCCGGCGAGAAGATCGGTCCCGCCACCGCCGCCTTCTTCCAGGCTGTCATCGCTGACCGGCCGCATCCCGAACAGGGCTTTCGCACCTGTCTCGGCATTCTGGCGCTGACCAAGAGCTACGGCAACACGCGCGTCGATGCAGCCTGCCAACGCGGCATCCTAATCAAGGCACGCTCCGTCGCCTCGATCCGTTCGATCCTCAAGAACGGCCTTGATCGGGCCTTCCTCGACGAGACGCCCGACCACCAACCCCTGCGCCACGGCAACATCCGCGGTCAGGGCTATTTCCACTGAACCATGGAGTTCTCAATGCTCGCCCATCCCACCCATGAACGGCTGATCGCACTCGGCCTGGCCGGAATGGCCAAGGCCTTTGAGGAGCAGCGACGATCACCGGATCTCGATGCCCTGTCGTTCGAGGAGCGCATCGGGCTTCTTGTCGATCGCGAAGCCGCCGAGCGCGACACCAAACGGCTCACCACACGCCTCAAATTCGCCGCGCTGCGCCAGAGCGCGTGCGTGGAAGATGTCGATTTGCGCACCCCGCGCAGCATCGACCGCGCCGTCTTCGCCCGGCTCGTCGCCGGCGACTGGATCGATCGCCATGAGAATCTGCTGGTCACGGGCGCAACCGGCCTGGGCAAGAGTTGGATTGCCTGCGCGCTCGGCCACAAAGCCTGCCGCGACAATCGATCGGTGCTCTATCATCGCGTCCCGCGCCTCTTCGAGGCGCTCGCGCTGGCTCGAGGTGACGGACGCTATGGTCGCCTGCTCAAGACGCTCGGGCGCGTTCAACTCCTCCTTCTCGACGACTGGGGCCTGTCTGTTCTCAACGCGTCCGAACGGCGCGACCTCCTGGAGATCCTCGACGATCGCCACGGTCGCGCATCGACCATCGTCACGAGCCAAATTCCCGTGGAACTCTGGCACGACGTCATAGGCGACCCAAGCAGAGCAGGATGCCCCCGTCATTGATTGGCTGGTGTCTCACATCACGGTGGTTGACCCTCGACACGCGCTCTGTGGACAGCGGTTTGAGGTGGCATCACTTCGGTCGGGGCGCGGACCTGCCTTTGTTGTCATCCGCCTGCCGGATGGGCGGTTACGCAATATCCGCCGATCAGCTACGGATTTGTCGCGCGCTATCGATGATGATGATGAACATCGTGGCGCGACTGAAAAGTTAATATCCGTTCGGACTTTGCTTCCTTTAGTGTATTATGCGCGAATCACCTTTAGTAACTCAATAGAGAGTTGCGATGGTTGCTCATGCTTTGGCGCATCGGATTGCCGTGTCTCTACCGGAGACCAGTGTTCCACTAGTACGGATCAAGCCAGATACGCCCAGCCTTTGGAACAATCTCCCACCAGTATCTCAGCACCAAGTCGCGCAGATGCTCGCGACTCTGATCCGCCGGATGCCGCCGAACGCGCCAGCGGCGAGGGAGGGGTTTGATGTTGGCTGTTCCGAGCAGTCCTGACGAGCGGCTCACGGCCGTCCGGCGTTCAAAGTTCGCTTACGTGTATGTGCGCCAATCCTCGATAAACCAAGTGCGCCACCATCAGGAAAGCACCGAACTTCAGTACAGCTTGGTGGACCGCGCCGTCAGATTGGGCTGGCCGCCGGATCGTGTCGTCGTCATCGATCAGGATCTTGGAAAGTCGGGAAACGGCCAAGTCGAGCGCGGCGGCTTCCAACGGCTCATCGCCGAGATCGGGCTCGGCAACGCGGGTCTGGTGGTCAGCCTCGATGCATCTCGATTGGCGCGCAACAACCGGGACTGGCATCAACTCCTCGAGTTGTGTTCATTGTTCGGCGTTGTCATCGCCGATGGTGAACGTCTCTACGATCCCTGCGCTTATCACGACCGGCTGCTGTTAGGGCTCTCGGGGATCATGAGCGAAGCGGAGTTGCACCAGATCCGCATCCGCCTGCATCAAGGGGAGCGGCAGAAGGCGGCGCGGGGCGAGCTTCGCATACCGCTGCCAGGTGGCTTGGCCTACAACCGCTCCGGCCAGATCGTGTTTAACCCTGATGAAGAGGTGCAGGCTCGGCTGCGTCTGATCTTCGACAAATTTAGAGAGCTTCAGACCGCGCGACGCGTTATGCGTTACCTGCGCACGCATGACCTACCCGTACCTGTGCGGCCGCTTCGCGGGCCGGCGCCCCATGAATTGGTGTGGCGAGACGCCACTATCGCCCATGTCCACCATATTTTGCACAACCCGGCCTATGCCGGCGCATATGTCTACGGCCGGCGCCGAATAAATGCGGTCCGCCAAGGTCCAGGTTCGCACCGCGCAACCTCGAAGGTGGCCATTGACGACTGGGAGGTTTGCATCAAAGACGCACACCCTGGTTATATTAACTGGGAGGAGTTCATGGCCAATCAGAGACGCCTCGCCGACAACACCAATCGATACGAGGCCGGCCACCGCGGCGCGCCACGCAAGGGCATTGCTTTGCTGCAGGGCTTGGCGGTTTGCGGCCAATGCGGGCGGCGGATGACCGTGCGCTACAGCGGCCCCGACAGTGCATGCCCCGTTTACTGCTGCCTGGCGGACCGCAACCAGACCGGCAGCTCTCTCTGTCAGGAGGTTCGGGCGCCCGCAGTAGATGAGTTGGTCGCCCAAACCCTCCTGAAGGCGTTGGAACCTGACCAAATCGCCATCGCCATCGCTGCGCTCGACGAGATTGCGGAGGAAACGCGGAGCCTCGAGAAACAATGGACGCTACGGCGGGAACGTGCGCGGTATGACGCCGAGCGGGCTCGACGACAATACGACACCGTGGAACCGGAAAATCGTCTCGTCGCCAGAACCCTGGAAAAGGCATGGGAAGACAAGCTGCGCTTGGTCGATGAGATCGAGCAGGAATATCGTCGGTGGAGAGACCGAGAGCCCTTGGTGTTACAGACACAGGATCACGCGGCGCTTCAGCAACTCGCCGAGAATTTGCCGGCTATCTGGCACTCAGAAACCACCCAACCAGAAGACCGCAAACGTATGTTGCGCTTCATCGTGCAGGAGGTCGTTCTCGACCAGAAGAAGATACGCGGCCAGGTCGCCATCAGGATTCTTTGGCAGACCGGCGCAACCAGCGAACATCAAATCCAACGCCGAGTTCAATCTTACGATCGAGACTATGGCGAACTCGAGCTTGTGCGTGAGCGGATCACGCAACTCAATGCTGCGGGCGATATGGACAGGCAAATCGCCAAAATATTGAATGACGAGGGTGTCCGCTCGGCGCGAGGCAAGCTGTTCAGCTATGAGAACATCTGGCTCTTACGCCACCGTTGGGGAATCCCCACAGCCAAGATCAACGGCGTCGCAGCCAATCCGCCGCGCTGGCCTGATGGAACCTACTCTGTACAGGGCGCAGCCGCTGCAATCGGCGTGACGGCTCAAACCATCTTCGATTACCTCGCCCAGGGACTTATCAACGGTCGGCAAAGCACGAAAGGCCAGCCTTGGCAGATTAGCCTTTCCAGCGACCAGATCGATCAACTGCAACGCCGCCTGCAGCGGACCAGGCGATCAAGGAAAGGTGCATCATGAAGCATTCGCGGATCCCACCCTCGGTGACGCGATTCTGGATCGCCTCGTTCACAACGCTCACCGCCTTCAACTCACCGGAGAAAGCATGCGAAAACACAATGCCCGCGCCCGCCCTCTTGACGGCGCCTCAAACACCTGAATCAATGAACACGTCGGTCGAAACGGCCGCTCATGATCGCGCGAAATACCTGCTCACGATCAAATGAAACGAGCGCTCACCATCGCCTGAAACGGCTGCTCACAATCAGCGAAATGCGCAAGGCCGAGCTCGTCGTGCGCCCGCTCGATCATGGTCTTGGCGGCCGTCACCTCGGCTTGGCGCACCGCGGTCGAGGGCTCCACATCGACGATGACGGCGTGCTCCACGTCGATCAGATAGTTGGTGCAATAGGCGTAGACGGCCGGGCCGCCCCAAGAGGCGGTCCAGCGTGCTGCAGGATCGACAGGCGATACGAACTTTGGCTCTACCGGCGTGGCGGCCCCGAAGGCGGCGTCATCCAGAGTGGCGAGATACTCAGCCACGGCCCGCTTGGCTTTGGGATTGAGGTCCTCGGCCGTTTCAATCCCGCGCTGACGATGGGCGTCGGCGACGATCATGCTGGCATCGACCGCAAAGCCTTCGCCGCCGACGAGCCCTTCCGCTATGCAGCGCCGCACGACGGTCTCGAACAGTTCGCGCAGCAGGTCGGCATCGCGGAAGCGGCCGTGGCGGGTCTTGGAGAAGGTCGAATGGTCAGGCACATCACCCTCGAGGCTAAGCCGGCAGAACCACCGGTAGGCCAGGTTCAGATGTACCTCCTCGCACGGCCGGCGCTCCCCGGTAAGTGGTTCAGGATCAATTTCTTGATCCGAACCGTTCTTGGCCGCACGCCCAAGCCGCCGCTATGGGCACCTCCGTTGCGCAACGGAGGTGGTGAAGCGCGATGTGCCATTTGGATACGGTGCCTGCCGCTTTCTCAACCCGTTGATCGCGAACGTGAGGCAATTACTCCGAGCCGAACGAGATTACCGTGGCGAGATAGGCTGCAATCTGATCACTCCAACGCCGTTGTCGATGGTGATTTCGGTCCCAAATGGCTTCGAGATCTTTTGTAGCCGCTCTAGAATGGCACTTGCTTGTGGCGGTGAAGCGAGCCGCGGCAATCCCCGGTTGGCAAACCTCTTCGAGAAACCGAGCTCGATTGGATAGAGCCGCAGTTCCGCAAGCTGGTTCTCCTCATATCGGCTAACCGTCACGATGCTCTCATAGATGACCGGATCGTTAAATCCTTTTGCCTCTTCCGCGACCGTCACTTCGGCATCCGTGTCGATCCGTGGGTCCTTACCGTAAGCGGCAAACATGTCAGCCCCCACGGGGGTTCGGAGGTCGTCATAGATGAAATTCCCCAAGCTATAAAAGATCGGCCTGCCCTTGTAGATCTCGATGCCTCGCACCTGGTGCGGTCCATGCCCGACATATGCGTCGGCTCCGGCATCAATTAGCTGATGCGCAAACGATTGTTCGTAGTTAGGCGGCTCCTGGCTCCAGTTCCCGGGCTGGTGACAGTGGCTAGTTACGATGCAGAAGTCGGAGAACTGCTTGCCCCGGCGAATGTTTCGTAGAATGTCGGTGACATCGCGCGGGTTGGGCTCGTAGCTGTAACCGGGCTTGTCGCCCGTTTCATATGTCACTCCTCCTTGGTAGGGATCTGGAGTGAATACGACCCGTTTTGGATCTTTGCGGGCCGGATCTGGAGTAGGCAAAGTATCGCGTAGCCGCTTCAAGCTCTCGAGCATCGCCGGCGGGACCAAGATACTAACCGCTAGACGAAGGGCGTTGACTCCTGGTCTGCCTGGCGCTTCTCCAGCGGGATCGCACGCACGAGACATAGGTGTGTACCTTGCAGCAAATGACACCAACGCCACGCGACCGCGTGCGGTCTCCAGAAAGCGGGCAGCGCCGGCTTGCGCGAGATTCTCGCCCGCACCTGCATGAACGATACCGTTCTGATCAAGCAGCTGGCCCGTCTCACGCATGCCTTCAACGCCCCAATCCAGCGTATGGTTATTCGCACGACTGACAATGTTGAATCCCATCGCCTTCAAATCTGGTCCGATCTCCGGTGGGCTGACAAGATATGCACCGCCGTACTCAGCCTGCGGACTTCCCTTGAACGATCGGATATCGAAGATGTTGGTTTCCAAGTTGCCAAACGTGACATCGGCGCCATGGAGGATCTTGACGATGTCGCTGAAGCCAGGATGCTGGCCTTTGGTCAGCGACCGCGACACAATGACGTCGCCGACTGCAACCATCGTGAAGCCGTCCGCAACGTTCGTCGCAATCGAACCGACTGTATCATAGCTACCCTGCTGGACTGAGTCATAATCGGCTACGCGTGAATTACTTTCCATAGCATTCTCCATATGCTGACAGTGTTGTTATTAGGTAGAGCGAGCCACTAGACAGTTAATCTTAACTGTCCGACAAACTCATCATCACAGGCTGGACTGCATGCTTATCTTTGAGACGGGCAGGCTGTATTGATCCAGATCTCACTAAAGTCACATCGAATCAAGCTCATGCAGCAATGCAGCACCAGTACGAATTCCGCTATAGAAACAGCTGAGCTCCAAATTTTCGTTTGGTGCGTGGTTTGCTTCGTCGTGGTTTGCATAGGGCGTAACGAAGGCGGGAATTCCAAGAATTTTGGTGAAAACATAGCCCGGCAGGCTGCCGAAGCCGGCTGGAATAAGCAAAGGCTCTTCGCCCTGCGCAGCGACAAATGCCCGACGCAGCAGCGCGGTAAAAGGCGAGGCAATGGATGTTTTCGAAGGGTACATGTCCCCTAATGGTATAAGCTGCACATCGGGCGCGTACTTTTCTACATGGGCAGCAATCTTGGCAAAGACGTCCTTGGGATCCTGCTCTTCCACGAGTCGGATGTCGCACTTCACAGCAGCTTCGCTGGGCAGAACGGTCTTGCCTCCGGGGCCGCCATAGCCCCCATGGAAGCCATTGATCGTCAATGTCGGCTGGAAGCAGAGACGGTCGTAGAAAGGCCTTTCCTCCGGCGCGTCCAGCCGGGAAATATCGAGCTTTCGCTTCAACGCCTCGATATCGATCGGTAGGCGCTCGACCGCGATCAAATCTTCCTGGGAAGGCGGCTTGATGTCGTGGTGGAAACCGTCAATGGTGATTTCACCGTCAGCATTCTTCATGGTGCCGAGCAGATGCACTAGCGTCCAGATTGGATTGGGCACTACGCCGCCGTAGTTGCCCGAATGCAGATCGCTGTTAGCGTGGCGGCAGCGCAGTTCAAAGGACACCTCACCTCGCGAACCAAATTTGATCAAGGGCGCACCGCTGGCATGGCGCGGGCCATCGGCGGTAACCGCGAGATCCGCTTTCAGCATGTCTTTGTTGGCCCGCACGAAGTCGGCAATGTGCGGGCTGCCAATCTCCTCTTCGCCTTCGAGCAGCAGAATGACGTTGCAGGGCAACGCGCCATGCACCGTGAGGTGGGATTCAATTGCCAGGATCTGCGCAAAATGCTGGCCTTTATTGTCGCCCACACCGCGGGCGTAAAGGCGCCCGTCACGGATGGTCGGCTCGAAGGGCGGTGAAAGCCATTTGTCGATCGGGTCAGCCGGCTGCACGTCGTAATGACCGTAAAGCAGCACGGTCGGCTTGCCCGGAGCCTTTTCCCAGCGTGCGACCACCATCGGGTGCCCCGCTGTCGGTCTCAGACTAGTCTCGAGACCAATATCCGTCAGCACTTCCACCAGGAGAGCGGCAACTTCGGCGATGCCGACATTCTCGGCGCTGATGCTTGGATGCCGAAGGTAATCGATCAGACGGTCGAGGAAGGGGGTGCGGTTCGCCTCGATGTGCTCGAAGACAGCGTTTAACGAATTAGAGGACATACTGTACCTGTAAGAAAATGAGAGTCAAAGGATGGAGGGCGTATTGGTGGCATGCCACTGTTGTGCGGGAGTGCCACTTGTCATTCAGATGGCGCGCACTCAGTCGCACGGGTGCAAACGGCCAGTGCATCCGCTGCCGCAGCTGCGGCCCGGACGGAAAGCAGCGGCCGATGCCGGACGTACATACCTTCCCGCAGCGCCGGGCGTTCGATCTTGCAACGAGCAAAGGCGTGTCGGCGTAGAGACCGATACCGTCTCGCATCGGTATGCGGATGTCCGTCTCGAGATCAACCTCGTATCGGGCCTGCGGCACTACTTCGCGCTCCTCTGCCTGCGCGACTCGCAGGTGTGCCGACAGCCGCGCTCACCGATACGGCGAAAGCCACGATGATGGTAATCAAGCGGCGCGCTGGCTTCCTTACCGACAACTTTTCTCAGGTCGCCCGCGGCGGATGCCGCGCCGTCAGAGAGCAAATGCGTGTGCGAATCATAGAATCCAGGCAGAACGAGTTTGGCGCCTTTCAGGAAAGGCGCGACATCCTCGGCAGTACCCACGGCCGCAATGCGCCCGTCGACTAGTGCGATCGTTTCGGTCTCCGGCTCCGCCTCATCTATGGTGAGGATGCGTGCGCCGCGCAAGACTATCGTCTGGCTATCGGCGAAAACAGATCCGGACACGACAGCAAACATGGCCAACGTTACGCCGGTCTTGAGCAGCGTTTCCCTCACCCGCGCCCTCGCCGGCGAGCGAGAAAATTGGGTTCCGTTGGGCCATGCTCAATCTATCCCTCCCTTAAATGGCTTTCCTCAAAGCCGAAACACCCACCCGGTATTTGACGTCGCGGATACGCTGGCCGTCTGGAAAACACCGCCTCTCGGAGCCTCTACTTACCCCCGGCAATACGCCGAAATACGTCCTCGGGTAGGTGTTCGCCAAATAGCTATTCAGGGATAAAGCACTTGAACGCTAGGTCGCAAACCAATATTCCTCCCGGTCAGCATCAATCAGATTAAGTCTAAAATGTCCCGGATTCTTCCCCCATTACCGGCACTTCGGGCCTTCGAAGCGGCTGCGCGGCATCTCAGCTTCGCCAGAGCAGGAGGCGAATTGAGGGTAACTCCAGGCGCGATTAGTCACCAGATTAAACAACTGGAGGAGTGGGTGGGCGGCCCTCTGTTCAAACGAGAAGCCAATAGAGTTGTTCTTACGGAAACAGGTCGAATACTCTCCAATCGAGTCAATGCCATTTTTGGTCATATCATCTCTGCGGGCGCTGCCGCCCGTTCGGCGGAGGGTAAAAACGGTGTTCATATTAGGTGTCAGCATTCGATCGCCGCTAAATGGCTTGCCCCTAGAATAGGACGCTTCCTTGATAGTAATAGCGATATTGCGGTTACTGTGCAGGCTGGGCCCCAGCGTTGGACTGCCGCCGAGAAAGTGCCTGACCTTTCTATTTATAATAGCCGGGGCTCGGTTCCCGGATATCGAGAGGCTTTATTGCTTTCCGGCCACCTGGTAGCAGTCGCTGCCGCCCCACTCGTTTCGAAATTACCGCCCATGGTAACACCTGCCGACCTGTTGAGCGGCCCATTAATCGAAGTGAGTTTCAACGAACCAGGTTGGCATGACCAAGGCTGGGAGTCCTGGTTTGCTGCAGCCGGTTTGGGCCATGTCGTGCCCTCCAAATCCCTCTCATTCAGTTTGATGCATCTGGCGATCGAAGCCTGCGTTACTGGAGCTGGCTTCGCTTTGGTTCCTGATTTTCTGGTAGAGCGTGAGCTTGTGTGCGGAGATTTGGTTGATGTCTGCGGCTTTAAGCTGCCTAATACCCAACCCTTCTATCTCATTGAGCCCGATCCTAAGCCTGGTCGCTATGAGATTGAGTTGCTAAAGAATTGGATTTTAGAGGAAGCCAAAGCGTTTAGAGATCACTCCCCGTCAAACCGGCAGCTGAAAAGTGGGTAGCTTTATCTATCTTGGGCCGTGGCTGGGATGTCACGGATTCGTCGTCTAGCTTCGGATCGCGGGGCGAGGACATTCCAAAGGATAAATCGGTCTAGTCGCGACCGCTTCAGTTCGATAAACCTCAACGTGGCACCATGGATTTCAGTCTTTGATCGCTCCTGATCCTTGGCAGTCGTAGAGAACATCAGGGTACGCCGAACAGCGATTCCCAAATATTCCTTTCTCATATCGAGACTAGTGCCTCTGCGCAGGGGATTTGACGGGTTTGATGGGTTTTAACTTGGGTAGGCTGTCGGGATATCGACGAGCAGTTCGATGCTGCGCGCGAGGCCGGTCGCCTGAGGATCAATCCAGCGCGCGCCGAAGAAGCGCTGCATGTCGCGTTCGGCCGGGGAGCTACCGTTGAGCAGGCCGGAGGTCCAAATAAAGGCGAGGTACTGGCCCTGTTTTTCGGTGAAGCTGGGATGGGCTGAGGGTTCGAGGTGAGAGCCCTGCCGCAGCCTCTACAGGCGCTCCTCATTTGCGGCGCCCGTGCGCACCCCTCTTCGGACCTCGTGGGCTCCAGCCGGCGACAAAGCGGGCATAGGCGGTTTCGGCCTGCTCCACCCAGCGGCGCTCTTCTTCCCGGTGGCTATTGATATTGTAGGCATGCGCTGGTCCTTTTTGTCCGAGCGCCGGCCGATGACCTGCCTTGAGCTCGACGTCGCGCAGCTTCTTGGCGTGCAGGGACGGCCTTGCCCACGCGTAGCTCTCCCCCTTCATCAGCAGATGCCAGATCACGACGGCGAGCATGCCGCGGGCGCAACAAGCCACGGATGTCGTTCTCGATGGCGAGGGCCTTTTCCTGAAGCAACTTGCGGGTCGTCAGCAGCGCTCGGCTCTTCTGGCTCGTCAGCGTCTTGACATGCACCGGCCGGAACAGATTAACCCGCATCATATCTGGGCGATGCCGCGGGCATCGTTGCGGTCGGTCTTGTTGATCTGCGCCTTGAGAAACGTCTTTGTGTGACGGGTTTCGATGCAGTATCCGGCCGTCGTTAGGTCACTGAACAACCATTGTGACAAGGGGCCGGCCTCAAGCCCGATCCGGGTCAGGTTCCACGCGGGGTTCTTCAATGCCTCAGCAAGATCGTCCGGATGACTTGCAACCTTCGTCTCTCGTCCCCGTTGTCCACGATGCAAACGGTAGTCTCTTTTAGGAAGAGTAGAGTAGGCGGCAAGCGCCGCGCCGCCGTTCAGCGGCCGGTTTCTTCCCGCCTCTCCCGAACCGAGCATGCGCCTTTCGTTACGCACTCGGCTCTCCAGAAGACATGGCAAAGTCAGGCATCGCCATCCATGCGAGACGGAATCTGCAGACGGGGGTGGGTCCAGGCGAGCATATGTTGCTCGACCAATCTTTGCGCCAAAGCCGTCTCGTTGGCCGCCGACTACTGGGCTGGCATGACGCCAAGATGTCACGCGACCCCGCCTTGGGGCGTCTCCTATGCAGCCACCGCGCTATCCTCATGCCGACGTACCAGTCGAGACTGGTGAACATCCGACCAGCATAAGCGCAGCGGCGCGGTATCAGTTCGAAAGGTGAAGGCGCGTACGGAAACGAGTTCTGCCCCGTGCAACTTGACCTCCAAGCTTCAGGAGCTCAATCCCATCCTGCGTGGGTGGGCGGCGCAGGTTGGCAGCATTTGCTTTGGGAATCTCAATGCGCGGGCCATAGGCGTAGCGCTTGTCCCAATGCATGATGAAGCGGAATCCGAGGAACTCCGCTTGTCATGACCGTGACCTTCGTCTTTTCCGGCGACAACTCAAGGCCTTTGGTCCGGCGCAAGTAGTCCGCCAGCGCGGTCTTCTCCGCGAGGGCATCCTCCTGCGTACCGGACACCAGCACCACAAAATCGTCGGCGTAGCGCACGGGCAGGAACACACAGCGACCAGCCATGCGATCCCAGTAGCGCTCTGCCTGCCGCGGTCCTCCCGTCACATTGACGGTTGGCATGAGCCTTAGTGCGCTGATACGCCCACCGTGCGTACCGTTCTTCGATCGCGGCGAGCGCGATGTTGGCAAGCAGTGGTGAGATAATCCCGCCCTGAGCGGTTCCGGCCTCTGTGCGAAGGAACTGTGCCTCCGACAGAACACCGGCTTTCAGGAATTGCCCGATCAGCCTCGTACGGCATCCAGTTCCGCCGCGTGTCCTTGTCGCGTTTATGCGGCAAGGCAGCTCGTCGGATATGCTCCAAGGCGCCATGCGTACTTCGTCCGGGTAACCCCATAGGAGACATGCCGTGGGGCGGCATTGCCAGCCCCGGTCGAAAATCAGCAGCTTGAGAGGGGCTATTCCATGTTCACCTCCCGCGCCGCCACGGCGCACCATCCAGTCCGGCATAATGTTTCATGCTGCGCTTCCCTTTCTGATGCTTGTGGCTGTGCGGATTCCGACGTGAAGCCGGCCGCCATTCCGATCAAAGACCGGCCACCGTTCCGATTTGAAGCCGGCCACCATTCCAATCAAAAGCCGGCCAGTTTTCGGCACTGAACATTACCTCCTGGGTCAGCAACTTTGGCATCAATCACCTCGCGATGAACGGGGACATTTTGATGCCGGCAAAGAGAAGGCTGACCATGAGACAATTGAGACAAATGCTGCGGCTTGCCGGAAGCGGGACGAGCTCCCGCGAGATTGCGGTCGTATTGGGGATAGCGCGCAGTACGGTGCAGGATAATTTGCAGCGTGCAGCCGCGGTTGGATTGAGCTGGCCCTTGCCGGGCGAGCTGACCGACGATGCGCTTGAGCACAAGCTCTTCAGTCGCAACGGCGTCAAACAGGGCACGCGGCGACGCACGGAACCGAACTGGGCCGATCTTGCGGTCGAGCTCAAGAAGCCCGGCGTCACCTTGCTCATCCTGTGGGAGGAGTATCGTGGGTCGCATCCCGACGGTTACGGCTATAGTCGTTATGTTGCGGCCAAATTTATGTTGCGTCTCGGGGGGATGAGCCAAGGATCTCGGTGATTTCCTTGGCCCAAGCCACCACATAAGAAGAACGGCGAGGGAGTTCGCTACAGGGCTTTCAGGAATGCCATTAATGACGGCAGAGATCGCTGCCGTGGGGGCTCTTTCAAGCCGCTGATATCAACCTTGGCCAACGCCTTGGCCTTCATTTCCAGATCAACCTCGGCGTAGATGTGCGTGGTGTCCAACGACACATGGCCGAGCCAAGCGCGGATGGTGTTGATATCGACACCGGCACGCAGGAGGTGGACGGCTGTCGTGTGCCGAATCGTATGAGGGCTGACGCGCTTCGTCGCCAGGGTCGGCACGGTTTTGCTCGCCATGGCGGCATATTGCGTCACGACGCGGTGTATTCCGAACCGTGTCAAAGGTTCCTTCATCCGCCCCAGAAAGACTGCATCGCTCCTATCCCGATCGGTCACGAGGCGAGCCAGCGATATCGCCGTCGTTGGCCACAATGGGCAGATCCGGACCTTGTTTCCCTTGCCATGGAGTCGCACTGACGGGGACGTGCACAGCTGAAGATTGCCGACCGTCAACTTTGCTGCCTCATCGGCGCGCGCACCAGTGTTGTAGAGGAATAGCAGCAGGGCATGGTCGCGCACTCCAAGACTCACACGCCTGTCGGGTTGGCCGAGGAGCGCATCCATCTCAGCTTTTTCGAGATAGCCGATCGCGGCCTTTGCCGTCTTCTTGAATGGTATCGCCCTTATCTCGGAACACCAGGCCAGGTTGACGGGCGAACGCATGCCGATGAAGCGTGCCAGTGAATGAATGGTCGCAAGCCGTTGGTTACGGGTTGCTTCGCTGCATCGGCGATCACGTTGCAGATGGTCCAGGAATTTGCGGACGATTGCCGGCGTCAGATCTTCCACCGTCATACGATCGATAGCACGACCTCCCTGCTTGCTTGCAAACGGCAGCAGCAGTGTAAGCGTGTCGCGGTAGCTGGCTTGGGTGTTGCGGGAAAGATTGCGTTCGGCAACCAGGTGCTCCAACAGGAAACGACGGATCCACGGACCAAGGAGGCTCTCATCCTTCATGGTTGGCCCCCATTGCGTATTGCGCAAAGCGCTGGCTGGCTGCATCGAGGAGATCCGGCGTCATGTGCAGATAGCGCTGTGTTGAACGGATATCGATGTGACCAAGGTAGGTTGCGAGTTGCGGGAGCAATCGCTGCACGTCTTGGCCGGAGCGATACCAGGCAATCACCCGGTGCACGGCTGCCGTGTGACGAATATCGTGCAGTCGTGGCGGCCGAAGCTCGCCGACAGGACAACTGATTCCGGCGGCATGGCGGACATGCTGGAACCAGGAAATGACCCGCACGTAGTGCCACGGCCGGCCATCGCGCGTGGTTAACAACGGTGATTCTTGCCCGCGCGACAAAGGGAGAAGGCGCCGGCGTTCGATATGCGCAGCCAGCTCGCAGTTGAGCTTTGGTCCGATCGGCACAAGACGCGTTTTGAAGAACTTCGTGTCGCGGACAGTGATGATCTGCTCGGTCAGATCCACGTCGTGCAGGACCAAGCGAAGCGCCTCGCCGATGCGCATACCGGTACCGTAAAGCAGCAGGAGAAGGGTACGATAAATTGCCGGCACCTGAGGACTGTGCCCAACCTTCAGGATCGAGGTCGCGTCCACCAGTCGACGTAGCTCTTCGGTCGAGTAGACGTACGGGGTCTGTTGCGGCGGCAGCTTCGGGATTGTTGTCGGCAGCGGCGAGAACGTCGCATGGCCGCGGCTGACGGCGAACCGGTAAAAGCCGCTCAGGACTTTGTAGCGCAGCATCCAGGCGGCGCTGAGCGAGCCGCTGCCTTGGAGAAACGCGGCTACCGTCTCTGGGGTAATCTCGCTGATCTCGGGATTGCCCAACACACGGCAGAACCTGCGCAGCAGCACCTCGGCGGACTCGAAACGCATGCCTAATGACCGCTGCTTGGCCAGATAAACGTCGACGACATCGGTCAGCATCATTGCAGCGCTCCCAGGTCGAATGCACCAACCTCGCGAATAGCTGCCAAGTTCACCTTGGCGTAGATACTGGTTGTCGCCGCGCTACGGTGCCCCAGGTGGTCTCCGATCTCTTTTATCGACAGACCTTCGGCAAGAAGCCGGGAGGCGCAGGCATGGCGCAGCGCATGCCCGCCGCGATGGGCCGCTTCGATTCCAAGCGCGACAAATCTGCGGTTCGCGACATCATAGATGCTCCCCGCCTTCAACGGCCGACGGGGCGCTTGCATGCAGAGGAAGACTTCCGGGCACGACGACGATGGCCGTATCGTGTCGATGTAGTGGGCGAGCGCCTCAGCAACAGACGAGACGAGCGGATAAATCTGCGGCTGGCGGCGCTTCAAACGGAAAAGCCGTAGCGTCCGACCGGCCCAGTCGATCTGATCGAGGCGCAATGCCACTACTTCCCCGCTGCGCATTCCATAGACCGCAAGTAGCAGCAGGATTGCACGATCGCGGATGTCCCGCGGCTTGTCGGTCTCGGCATCGGCTAACATGCGCTGCACGTCTGACCAGTCCGGGGCGTACGGCAGAGACTCCTGTCGGTAGAGCCGGGGACGGCAAATCGATCCGGCCAGGCTGTCTGCGCACATTCCCCGCTTTCCTGCGTAGCGCAGAAATCCGCGCAGAGCCGAAGCGGTGTTGGCGACCGACACCCGGGACCATCGTCCCGTCGCCTGGGTAACGAAATAAGCGTCGATGTCCCCGGCCTGAAGATCCCCGAGTTGCCGGTTCGTCTGGTCGCACCAGCGCAGGAACCTACCGATCACACGGGTCCATTGCTCGAGCGTCGATGGTGTGAAGCCGCGCTCATCGCGCATCCATCTCACATACTCATCGAGTTGGCTCTGATACTCGAACCCGGCACTCGGTTCACGCCACCAACCGAGAAATCGAAGCCAAGGTCGTCCGATATCGATCAGTCTTCGCGCCGCGGTGACGGCTCCGTGGGCTTGTTGCCTCTCAATGGCGATCTGTCGGAGGGCCTCGATGTCGATGCCCTCCGAAGCGGCATCCGGGCCGAGACGCGTAGCAATCCACAACAGCTCGCTGCGCTTGGTTCTGAGAGAAAAGGGAGTGGCGCCGCGTTCCGCGCAGTGGCGAAGGTAACGATTCCGCTCTTCGGCAAACGGCGCGTCATCATTGTGGTGGCCCGACGAGTGGCCGGAAAAAGTCGTCTCATCCATAGCAAACCTCCATTGGAAAAGGCTTGCTAGCCAGCCATTAAGTTATGTTGCGTCAAGGACCCAACGACGGCCAGACGCCTGAGAAAGAAAAGGGCTTCCGCAACATAAATTTGGCCGCAACATAACGGCTAAAGTGTTATGCCGAACATATCACCTGCTTCTGCGAACTCTTTCGCAGTTTCGAGCAGCGGCTTTCGCCGACGATGCGCCAGGAGCATGCGGCCGGCGACAAGGTCTTCGTCGATTATTCCGGCAAGAAGATCCCAATTGTCGATCGCAAGACCGGTGAGATCCGCGAGGCGGAGATCTTCGTGGCGGTGCTGGGTGCGTCCAGCTACACCTTTGCCGAGGCCACCTGGACGCAAACGCTCCCCGATTGGATTGGCTCGCATGTCCGGATGTTTCGTTTTTTTCACGGCGTTCCCAGACTCGTCATTCCCGACAATCTGAAGTCTGGCGTCAGCCGCGCCAGTTTCTACGATCCCGAGATCAACCGCAGCTACGGCATGATGGCTTCCCACTATGGCGTCGGCGTTCTTCCGGCACGGCCCAGAAAGCCTCGGGATAAATCGAAAGTGGAGAATGGAGTGCGTTTCGCCCAGTCCTGCATTCTAGGGCGCCTGCGCAACCAGACCTTCTTCTCGCTTGCTGAAGCCAATGCCGCCATTGCCCAGGCGCTCGATCGCATCAACGACCACGTCATGCGCCGGCTGGGCGTCAGTCGCCGGCAGCTCTTCGAGACCGTCGAGCGCCCGGCTTTGGCCAGTCTTCCACTGGAGGATTACGAGTTTGCCGAATGGCGTTTGGCCCGCGTCTCGACGGATTATCATGTCGAGTTCAAGACCTTCTTTTATTCCGTGCCCCACAGCCTCATTCGTCAGCAGGTCGATCTGAGAGCAACGGCGCGCACCATCGAGATCTTCCACCGCGGCAAGCGCGTCGCGGTGCATCAGCGCCGCTATGGAGGTCCTCGCCATGGAACCGATCCGGATCACATGCCCAGTTCCCACCGGCGCTATGCCGAATGGACGCCGGAGCGCTTTCGGCGTTGGGCCACGTCGATCGGGCCACAGACCGAAGGTCTGGTCATCGCAATTCTCGCCAGCCGTCCGCATCCCGAGCAGGGCTTTCGAACATGTCTGGGCATCCTGCGTCTGTTTCGCGACATCGATCGCAATCGGGCCGAAGCCGTGTCAGCCCGCGCTGTCGAGATCGGTGGCCTGAACTGCAAGAGCATTGCTTCGCTCATCGCCAACCACAAAGCCGCACGCCATTCCACCGAACCAACCGCCATCGTCGATCACGCCAATCTGCGTGGCCCTGATTACTTTCATTGAGGAGATCCACCCATGCTGATCAATCCCACCATCGACATGCTGCGAGAGCTCGGCCTTTACGGCATGGCAACCGCTTTCCAGGAACTCGACGCACAGTCCGAAGTGCGCGGCCTCGAGCACGGCGAATGGCTTGCCATGCTGCTCGAACGCGAGGCGACCATGCGCCGCCAGAAGCGTTTCGAGGCTCGCGCCAGGGCTGCCAAGCTTCGCCATGACGCGCAGATCGAGAATGCCGACTTCCGCGCCGCACGCGGCCTCGACCGCAATATGTTCATGGCGCTTGTCGGCTGCGACTGGATCAGAAAGCATCACGGTCTTCTTGTCACCGGACCAGCCGGCGTCGGCAAAAGCTGGCTTGCCTGCGCTCTTGGCCACCAGGCCTGCCGCGAAGACTTCTCAGTCGCCTACCACCGGGTTCCCAGGCTGTTCGCCGCCCTCGCGCTTGCAAGAGGCGACGGGCGATACGGCAGGATCCTCAAATCTCTTGCCAGGACCGACCTGCTGATCCTCGATGACTGGGGACCGGAAAAACTCAATGATGACCAACGCCGCGATCTCCTGGAGATCATTGAGGATCGCTACGAACGACGCTCAACCATCGTCACAAGTCAGGTACCCGTGGATCGCTGGTGGGAGATTATTGCAAACCCAACTTTGGCCGACGCTATCCTGGATCGCCTCGTTCACAACGCCTATCGCATCGATCTCACCGGTGAAAGCATGCGAAAACAGCGCCCGCCGATCGCACCCGAAAACACCGAAGCTTGACCTGAAACAAAACCCAACCCAAACATCAACCAGACCCAGGATCAGTCCGAAAAATGGCCGCCTTCAAATCGGAATGGCGGCCGGAATGAAATCGGAATGACTGGCCGGCTTCAAATCGGAATCGATGGCCGGCTTCATCGGAACACGCATGGCTGTCCACACAGACCACGTTTCATCCTCAGCTCGAAGCGCAGCACCTCAACCCATTCAAGACGTGGGGCAGAGCCTAATACCCCACCTAAACACCTAGGCGATTGGGCGGTCGCTTCGCAACATCAGCCCGCGCGCCTACCCAGGACGGCAGTATCGAAACAGGCCGATGCTTTGTACTAATCTAGCTCAATTCCTGGTAAAAATAAAAACGGCGTAGGTGCGCCTCACCCAAAGTTTCGCGACAACTCCTTAGGACAGTTCTCGACTCGACGCCCGAGCTCTTCACGGGGGGTGACATCTTGGCAAGCGCAGGTGGAAATTCAGTCGGTAGCGACCGGTAATAGAATCCCGCTCCGCCCAACGTTCATCACGGCATCGAAGCTTGCGCGCGACTGAAAACCTGCTAAGCGGCCGCCGAATACATAACAGTCAATTCCACACAGCATTTTCTCGATAGACCGGCTTGGCGGGTGCAGAGCCGTAACCTCTCCGGGCCTGACGTACTCTTGAACGACGTACGGGTTGCGCGCGGCCCGGTCGATGTGTTCCTCCCACAGCGTTGAGGATGTGACGGGCCCAACCAGGACATGCTCGCCACGCGTCGCGTTCGTAGGCTTCAGAACAAGATTGGCCTTGTTCTCCCGGATGTATCCGATGAGCTCGATCCGACGCCGTTCTGGGTCAGTTGTTACTCCTGCTCTAACAAGACGGGTCCATGGTATATGGCGTGCAATAAACTCGATCTGCTCGGCGTTGAAGTTCGAGCTGAATCGATCATCGCTAAGTACAGCAAGAATCGCCTTGTCAGATAGTACCCATTCGGCGATCCATGGGTTTATCGATACCACTTCCTGAGCCGCGCAGGCGTCTAAGTAGTCTCTACATTCTATAGAGTCAATCATGTCTCTGACATCAAGTTTGTTGTAAACAAGTTCGATGAGTTCTCCGTCCGGCCCCACTAGGCCACGAGGCGTTCGCTTCATTGCGTTAACGTCTAGCAACGTTGCTGCAGCGCCTACATCTCGTAGACCGTTCACAATCCAATCTACTTCGTTTTTATAACGCCCGCGAAAGTTGACTACGGCGGCGGTTCTGAGTTCTCTGGCAGTCGCAGCCCGATAGGCAGACACCAGCTCCCCGACAAAGCAGTTCGGATCTTTCGCGAAAGGCTGCTTGTCCACGTCGAGTGACAGGCCATGTGTCAATGGGTTGGGTATACGGCTCCAGACTTTCGCGGCGATACCGTTCTGAATAACGCCGCCAGGCCCTCCGGTGTTCGTTTCAATTATTTTATAATTGCCATCGTCGCCGATAAGGCCATCCAGTCGGCATATTCTTACAATCGGCCGATGTTGTGGGAGACAGGTGATCCAATGCCGTAAATGTTTATAGGTTGGAAATAAATCCTGTACGTCTTCATTGCAGCAATACAGCTCAGCGGCGACATCAAGGAGTTTGATCATCACCTCAGCGGTACCGCTGAGGTGATTTGCGAGCCCGCAGTCTATCGCAAGGGGCCGGAGACATACGGGATACGCCCGCCCCTCAAAGTGCATGCCCGCCTCTGCAATCGCGCTGGAAAGTTCGTCTTGAGCCTCCCAGATTGAGGCCGAATCGCAAGTTGCGAGCTCGCAGAGTCGGCGCTCGATTTGTGCATCTGCCTCGCTGATTGCAGGCACTGTCGCAAGTGCCGCTGGTCCCGACCCCATCTGAGTTGTCATAGGCAGCTCCTATCTATTGGCCGTATTGGCATTGGAGTTTGCGCGTCCCGAAACATTCTTGGGCACAGCGCGAGTTTAGCTCTAGCGTCGATACCGGTCAGGCATCAGCAGGCCGCCGCGCGCGGCAAATCCCATCTTCGCATAGCGCCGCGTTGCCGGCCATTTTGTGCCCGTTATTCGCTAACAGCACTCGAAAGATAGTGTGTTGACGTTTTTTCAGGAACTGCCAAATCTGGTGGCTTGACGCCGCCAGGATACGCAGCTTCGGCCCGGTCGGCAGTTCATCTCTGCGGAGGCTACGCTACTATAGCTCTCGACGTAGGTATTGAGGAATGTCTACCTCTTTGCCGCTGTCGAACCACGTGGCACACGGGAAGTTACCGGCCAACGCACGGTGCGGTGCAGAAGCTCGACGCGGACACGCCGCATACTCAATCTCTCGGCAGTTCGCCGGTGAAGCGGCGGGAGCATCATGAAATGGCGCTCGATCTCGGTGCGCAAGGTGGGCTGGTTGGCCTTGACGGCGAGCAGATAGTCGGCGCCAGCCTCGCGGATCGCCGTGGCGATCACGGCATTGGTGGCGATGGCATCGATCGAGACGGGCGCGCCCTTGAGGCCGTCGTGCTTGCCGAGGCACTCCAGCAGCACGGGAATTGAGTCGTCTCGCCACTCTTGTAGGCCACCGCTTCCTAGCCGAGCACGAGGCGTGCGGTGGTGGCGAAGGCCGAGACCAGATGCGGCGGGGCCTTGCCGGCGCTCCCCATCGATAGCGACGAAGTCCGGCTTGCCCGGCAGGTTTGGCGCACCCATTTGGTGAAGGCATCCGAGAACAGCGCTGGATCGACGCGGTTCATCAGCATCGTCAACCAGCGCCCCCCGGCACGCCGTGATGATAGGGCAGATAGCGGCGCAGGAAGCCGAGATGGGCAGCGCCCCATTCGGCAATCCCGTCGTAGTCGTCGCAGTCGCAGATCGTTCCGCAGACAACAAGAAGCAGAACTTCCGCAAGCGGATGCGCGACCCGCCACGGCTCGCGCGGGTCTTCGATCGCAAAAAAGTGCTCCAGCAGCGCCTTCAGGCGCGGCTTCTCGAAACCTTCGAGTCCGGTAATGGTCATAGCGGGGCTCCGAATCATCGAAAGCCACATGAAATCAGATCAGCAACAACCCCAAAAACGCGTTAACCCGAGTTCACAGCCTGGCATCTGCCCCGGCACCCTCGTCGGCGACAGGCTTGTAGGCTAATGTCTTCGTCTCCCCACTCGGACACCGCCATTCAGCACAGCCTGCGGCGCTCCCGCTTAGCACCCGCGCCCAATGGTGCGCCGTCGCGCAGGCATCCATGCCGATGAGGCACGGCTCCATATCACGAAACAACGGAATAAGCTGATCGCGCCGAACTTTTCGACGAAGTACTGCGTTTCCTGCATTTCTGGTCCTTTGATAAGGCCATCCTGGGACATCGCGATGCCGCTGGTCGGGGGCCGGGTAATCGGGGGAGCGAGTCGCCCAGAGAACCAATCAAATCCTTGGAAGGTGGCTGTTCCCCGATAAGATGGAAATACGGGCTCACGACCTGACGCCGGGCCCAGGCATCTGATGAAGAACAACCATGGAAGAATATATCACTCTCGACGTGTCGATAAAAGATGGAGTGGTTGCCGCCCTCCCCAGAAGGCATCGCAATGTGCCAGGATAGTGGTGTTTACAGCCACTGAGCGGAAAGGACGGCAACTGTCCCTCGGCTTTAGCCGCTATCTCATCTGGAGCGGCTGATCAAACCGAGGATTCTTGCCGAGCGACTTTGTCCCGAGATCCCAATCTGCATCCCATTCTTGGACCTGATGGTTTGGACCTTCATTGTTGCGGCGGGTTTTCCTGCGGATTGTCTCTGCCACTTCAAATGCGATGCTCAAGCGACAGCTGCGTTACCGCTCGGGATATTAAACAGTGCATTCCCCGTTTGACCCGGAATGAACTGGCCGAATCCGGGCTCCACGACAATGCTTCCTATGGGCGCTGCGTCTTGGTAAACGACCGTCCCGCGAACCCACGTCCGCTTCACACGTCCGCTCACTTTCATGCCTTCGAACGGCGTCCACTTCTGCTTGTAGAACGTCTGCTTGGGATCTACGACCCACTCCTCGGAGGGGTCGAAAAGGAACATGTCGGCGTCGCCGCCGATCGTGATCGCGCCCTTCTTCGGGTAGATGTTGAAGACTTGTGCCGGTGCTGTCGCGTATACCCTCGCCAGCCTGGTGAGGGGGATTTTGCGCTTGATACCTTCGTTTATAAACAGCGGAATGGCGCTTTGAATGTTGTTCATCCCAGCTGGCGTATCCCAGACCGAGCCTTTGCCGCGCAGCTTCTCCTCGATCGTATAGGGCGCGTGGTCGGTGCCGACGCAGTCGATCTGGCCGTTGCGGATCGCTTCCCAAAGCTTGTCGGCATTGCCTGGAGCACGCAGCGGCGGATTGCATTGGGCGAATGGCCCAACCCGCTCGAAATCATCCGCGTCGAGAAAGAGGAAATGCTGTGCGGTCTCGACGCTGACCGGGTGACCTGCCTGGCGAGCTTCCGCTACGAATCGCGCGCCTTCCGGTGTGCTGGAGTGGACGACATGGAGATGCACGCCCGCGATGATCGCTAGCGTCACGGCGCGCTGCACGGCCTCCCATTCCGAATAGTCCGGACGGCTCTCCATATAGGCGCGAGGATCGTTGCGGCCGGTTTCCTTCAATTGGGCCGTCAGAAACGTGATAATGTCATTGTTCTCGCAATGCACGGCTATCCGGCTGTTGGCCGCGCGGATCGCCCGCATGCCGGCAAGGAGTTCCCCGTCCTTCACCATCGGGATCTCCGGCGAATAGGACATGAATGCCTTGAACGCGATGGGCTCGAGCGCCATCAACTCGCCCACGTGCTTGCAGCTATCCGGCGTTAGCGCCAGATAGAGCCCGAAATCGGCAACCGACTTTTTAGCGGCTTCTCCCTTCTTGAGCAGGAAAGAGGGTTTGTCGACGGTCAGCGGATTGGTGAGCGGCATTTCGAAGACGGTGGTTATGCCGCCCGCGACCGCCGCCATCGATCCGGTCTGAAAATCCTCGCCGGCCGTAAAGCCCGGATCGTTAAAATGGACATGTGGGTCGACGCCTCCGGGAAAGACAATCCGGCCATCGGCGTCGACGGAGTCGCGCGCCGAAAGCTCTTCCGAACTGATCGCGGCGAACTTGCCGTCCTTGACGTAGAGATTGCCGTAATCGACGCGGCTTTCGCCAACGATATGCGCGCGCTTTATAGCCAGATCGAACATGGACGTACCTTTGAAATCAGGAAGAAACGGTTTCGGAAACAAGCTTGGCAAGAAATCGCGAAAGCGCGCGTGCGGCGATCGCGCAATCGTCGAGTGACGAGAATTCGCGTGGATTGTGGCTTATGCCGTCCTTGCTACGCACGAAGAACATCGCAATCGGCAGGCGAGCTCCCAAAATCATGGCGTCGTGGCCTGCCCCGCTCGGCAGTTCAAAAGCCGTAAGATTGATTTCGCGCATCGCGACGGCCTGCTGCGCGCGCAACCGGCCGTCCACGGGTGTGGGGGACAGGGACAAGGTCTTCGTCCAGGACAACTCGACATTGATTGTGCCGGCAATTTCGCTTGCCACATCGACGATCCGCGCCACCAACCTGTCCAGGGGCTCCGCCACGATGTCGCGGATATCGATGCTGAAGCGGACTTCGCCGGGGATCACGTTGGCGCCATTAGGGAATACGTTGAGCTGTCCCACGGTCGCGACAGCGGTATCGCTGGACTGGGCCGGCAACTCGCTGACCGCCGATACGATGCGGCTTGCCGCCACAAGGGCATCGCGGCGATAGTGCATGGGCGTCGCCCCCGCGTGGCTGGCCAGCCCTTTCACGGTTATTTCCAGGGCGACAAGGCCGCAAATGCCACTGACGATGCCGACAGGAAGTCCTTGTCTTTCCAGCACCAGTCCCTGTTCGATATGCACTTCGACAAAGGCGGCTATTTCCGCGGGTTCGCGCCGCGCTTCGATAAAACGCGCAAGCGAGAGGCCTGCTTCCTCCACGACCGAGGAAAAGGACCTCCCTTCCTGGTCGCGCAGCGACCGGAAGCCATCCTCGGGAAGCGCGCCCATCACTGCGGTGCTCCCAACGAACCCGACATTGAAGCTGCTACCTTCCTCTTCGGAGAAGATGGCGATCTCATAGGGGCGCTCGGGTTCGTAGCCGGTGGCCTTCCACATCTCCACCACTTCCAGAGCAAGCAGGACCCCCAGCACGCCGTCGAAATGTCCGCCGTTCGGCACAGTGTCGATATGTGACCCGCAAAGGACGACAGGCAGGCGATCGTTCTTGCCGGAAAGACGGCCGAAGCAATTGCCCGCGGCATCGGAACGGACGTCGAGCCCCAGCAAACGCATCCACTCGCACACCAAATCCTTCGCCTGCTTTTCTTCTTTCGAATATCCGAGCCGGCAGGAACCGCCATCCGCCGTGAGGCCGATCTCGGCAATGGCCGAAAGGCGGCTTGCGAGCCGCTCGCCAGAGAACCCGTTGAGATCCAGCGCGCTGTCGTAACCGGCAAGAAATCGCTCGCTGAACGCTTGCATCGCGCTCATCCGGATGCCAATGCGACGATACCAATCGCCATGGCCACAGCGCTGACGCTCGGGTCGACCACAGGGACTTTGAAGGTTTCCCGCAGAAGCGATTTGTAAGGCGCCATGCCGGCACAACCGAGTACGAGCACATCGGCGCCAAGAGTCTTGAGCCGCGTTGCCGCGGCCAGCACGCGCCCTCTCGCGGCAGCGCTGGTCGGTATGTCCGCCACTGGTATGTCCACGGGCTCGAACCCCACGCAGCGTTCCAGGAGGCCGTAGGAGCGTACCAGTCTCAATTCGGCATTGCGTGTTTCCGACGAGGTCGAGACTACGCCGAAGCGCTCGCCTAAATTGAGTGCCGTGGACAATCCGGATTCGCAGATGCCGAGTACCGGCTTGGCCGTAACCTCGCGGGCGGAATAGAGGCCCGTATCGGCGAAACAGCCGATGACGAAGGCATCGGTGCGCGCCGCTTCCGCCAGGACCAGGCGGCAAAGTGGTTCGATCACGCTGTCTATGTCCCTTTGGGTTTCAATGCCAAGGGGCGCGCCTTCAAGTGTCACACAATCGATCTGGTAAGCGCCGTCGGCGCGCAACGAGTCGATATTTTGATTCATCAAATCAGTGAAAATGCGGTTGCTGTTTGGATTTATCAACAGAACACGCACTGACACTTTTCCCCAACCGATCATGACACTTTGATGACGATAAACGCTACGCCGTACCTGTTTGAGCTATCGAATTTAGTCCGAGCAAATTTATGGTCTCGACAAGGGAGACGGCGCAAGCGAAAGTTTCGCATACTCAAACCTGAGAAAAACTAATGCTTAGAAACCACCGCCGTCTTCCACCGCTGAATTCGCTACGCGCGTTCGAGGCGACGGCCAGGCAAGGCTCGATCACGCGGGCGGCGGAGGAGCTGGGTGTTACTCAAAGTGCTGTGAGCCACCAGATAAAGGCACTCGAGGCTTATACGGGGGTGACGCTGCTCGACCGGCGCGGCAACAGTTTTACGCTAACGCCTGCCGGGCTGCGCACTATGAGTTCGCTGCGGGAGGGCTTTGATTTGATCGCCGATGCGGTGGCAAACCTTAATACGCCTGAGATCCGTGGCGAAGTTGTTGTCAGTTGCCCGCCCGCCATGACGGCTCTCTGGCTGGTCAAGAGTATAGGCGCATTTCTCTTGAAACATCCTAGGATCCGGCTGGGGTTGCGTTCATCGACCTCGTGGAAAGCCGTCATCGGCTCAGACGTGGATTTATGCATCCGATATGGCACCGGCATATGGGAGAACCGACGCACAACCTTGCTCAGCGAAGTCGATCTGTTTCCGGTGTGCAGTCCTTCCCTTGCTGCGGGGCTGCGGTCGCCAGCCGACCTCAGGACCGTGCCGCTGCTCTATGCGATCGACGACAATGAATGGGATTCATGGCTCTCGTCCATCAACATGAACGAGTTGCCGCGAATGCGGCACTACATGGGCAACGATTTCGCGATGATAGAAACGGCCGTCAATGGATTTGGAGTGGCTATGGGCGACAGCGTGACCTGTCGTCATTATCTGGAGTCCGGTATATTGGTCGCGCCTTTCTCGGAGCGTAAAAAGTCAAATTACTCATTCTATTTGATCGAGAGGTCCAACTCGGAAAAGAAACTTGCCACCCTATGCATGCGCAATTGGATTACTGCTAATTTTGGAGACACTAAAAGTCAAAGTTCGAATGCTTAGTTTGGCTGCGTGGGAACGAGGCCGTAGACGGGTCATCGTGTTCCTGGTTGAACGCCGTCGAGGGCTTCTTCGCAAGCTCACACGGCGACGACTGAAAAATGGTGTCTTTCATTCCGTCGTTGATCTTCAGGCAGCCATCAACCGCTTTACCAAAGAGCACAACGAAGACCCAAACCCGTTCATTTGGAAAGCAGACCCTGACAACATCATCGCAGCCGTCAGACGTGGGCACCAAGTGTTGGAATCAATGCACTAGGCGGTGTCGGCCCAGTGTTCGGCGCGGCGTCCGATCCGGCGAAGAGCATTCTTGCGCTTGAGCGCGCGGTCGGAGGATGGACCGCGCGACTACGTTGTCGACCGTGAACTATCCGCAAGCCATTAATCTGGCATGTTGATTGAGGCTGACGTTGCCCCCAGTTTCTATCCAGTTTTGAGTTCGTTTCCGGCGTGGGTTGTGCCCTGCTGGGCGGGTGAAGCGACGGGCGCTGGCGCGGAGCCTTTGGCATAGCGCAGCGCGAGCGACCGTCGCGGGTTGAAGGTGCTGGCGAACTCGGCCGGTGTCTGCCAGGCGATTTGGGAGTGCGGCTGGCGCAGGCGATCGACTGGCCTGTGCTGGAGGAGCGTTTCGGCGCCGTCTATTCGGACGGCCCCGGCATGCCGCCGCTGCCGATCCGGCTGATGGCGGGGCTGGCGATCCTCAAGCACACCTTCAACCTGTCGGATGAGGTGCTGTGCGAGCGCTGGGTGGAGAACCCTTACTTCCAGTATCTCACCGGCGAGACGTTCTTTTGCCATACGCTGCCGTTTGACCGCTCCTCGATGACGCGTTGGCGCAGCCGTATGGGCGAGGAGCGGATCGTGGCGCTGTTGCAGGAGAGCCTCAGCCTTGCGGTCAAGACCGGGGCGATGAAGCCGGCCGACACGCGCCAGGTCATCGTCGACACGACCGTGCAGCCGAAGAACGTCATGTTCCCGACCGACGCCAAGCTCATCCACCGGGCGCGCGAACGGCTGGTGCGGCTGGCCAAGAGGAACGGGCTCCATTTGCGCCAGAGCTATGTGCGGGTCGGCAAGCTGGCGCTGATCAGCCATCAGCGCTATGCCCACGCCAAGCAGTTCAAGCGGGCGAACAAGGCGCTGCGCAGGCTCAAGACCTATCTCGGCCGGACCATTCGCGACATCTCTCGCCAGATCGCCGGCGATGCGGGGCTGGACGCGCTCTTCAAATGGCCGCTCTACCAGGCGGCCACCGTTCTCGAGCAACGCCAGCGCCAGTGCGGCCGCAAGATCTACAGCCTGCACGCACACGAGGTAGAATGCATCGGCAAGGGCAAGGCGCATATGCCCTACGAGTTCGGGGTGAAGGTGTCGGTGGCCACCACGCTGAAGCGCTCCAAGGGTGGCCAGTTCGCCCTGCATGCAAAAGCACTGCCCGGTAATCCCTATGACGGCCACACGCTGGCAAGCGTCATCCCCGACATGGAAAAGACCATCGGCAACGAGATCGGCCGCATCCTCGCCGACGCCGGCTATCGCGGCCACAACGCACCGCAGAGCCACAAGTTCAGGGTCTTCACCGCCGGCCAGAAGCGCCGCGTCACCCCAGCCATCAAGCGCCAGATGTGGCGGCGGTCGGCGGTCGAGCCCGTCATCGGCCATATCAAGAGCGAACACAGAATGGCCCGCAACTACCTCGCCGGCCAGCAGGGCGACGCCCTCAACGCCATCCTGGCCGCCGCCGGCTACAACTTCTCCCTCCTGCTCAGGTGGCTGAAGGATTTTTTGTCGCTCTTGATCGCCCTGCTTCAACTTCGGCCGAAGTCGGTCGCCGCTTAGAGCCCGGATTGTTCACGGTCGACTACGTTGCCATTGAACTCGGCCTGGCCGTTTTCGAGGAGTCGCGAGAGCCCTTCCTGGCGTGAGAGCTTTTCTCGCGGATTGCCTCTGCAGACTTGGTCTACTGACGAGTAGGTCGAGCTTATCACGCAGCCATGCGTCGAGTCCCGCAATGATTAAAGCGCTCATTTCCCGCCGCGCGAGGGGCTCGTTGGCCGATTGGCCCAACGGATGTCACCCTCGTAACCTAATTAATATTGTAATCGCAATTGTACAAATCCGCAATCTCACAAACTCTGGCGTAACTTACACTTCAATCAAAATAACTTTCTCCGTTGCGCAGCCTGATAGAGCTTTGGCGATGTCGGCTTGCGATGATGCGCACAGGCGACAACCTAGCAGCCGGCAGCTTTGTGCACCTATGCACCAGTGACGACATTCGGTGCAATTGGCTGCGGAGGAGACAAATGGAACGCCCGCCAATGACTGCGGTCTCTGAACGTCAAGAGCTGGCCACCGAGTCGTCAGACCGGTTTGCTATGATCTCATCGGCCCATTCCCCGAATGCAGTCGGGGATACGCTTGCAATCAAGTTCGACCGATTTGTCGAGCAGACTGATGGTGTCGCTCAATGCAAGCAATTGTTCGAACTGCTATCTGCGTTTGCCCTAAATTTTGGTTGCCCGTGGATCGCCTACGGCTCTCTAGCACCCGAGCGAAAATTTTCGAAGCCGTTCCGGCGCGGTCCGACAGTCATGGTGAATTTTCCTAGTGAATGGCAGGAGCGCTATTTCGAAATGGGATATGACAGAATAGATCCGATAATTAAAGCGAGTCGAAAGCGGTCAGGCGCCTTTCTCTGGAGTGAAGTCTACGACGACGAAAGCACGACCGAAGCAGAACGCCGTGTTTTCGATGAGGCAGCAACGTTCGGCGTAAGGTCCGGCATTACCGTTCCATTGCATGGTCCCAACGGAAGATTAGCATTCATGAGCTTTGCTCAACGCTGCGACAGGACACTTCAAAATAGAGCAATGACCTACTTGCAGCTTGCCGCAGTTCATTTTCATCGAATGGGTGCGAAGTTTGCAAGTTTGAATGAATTCGATGCAGGCCCCGTTCTTTCGTTTAGGGAGAGGGAGTGTATCTTGTGGATATCGAGAGGAAAGTCGTCATGGGAGATAGGAAAAATTTTGGCGATATCTCCCAATACAGTTAATTTCCACTTGAAGAACGTGAAACACAAATTGGATGCTTCTAGCAGAACGCTTGCGGCAATAAAAGCCGTAAGCCTTGGAATTATTGAATCGTGAAACGACGTCAAAAACGTCATCCTTAAGTCACGTTCCGTCTGTCCGGCGGCCCATTCATCACACGCTTGATGGGCATCCTTATCTTCCGAGGTCAAAGGGCGCGCTATGGCCACATTCTTCATTGGAGCGCCGTGAGGACCGAGATGGCAATCTGCCGACTTCCTCGGAGAGCCAAGATCGACAGCCCTCTCCGCCGAGAAGGAGGCCGCCGTCGTCGGCTTCCGGCGAAACGCTGCTGCACTCGACGACTGCCTTTGCGCTTGCCGCCGACGGTCCCGCATCTGACGCGCTTCCTCGCATCGTTGCCTTTAGTGCCATAGCATCAGCAGTCTGCCAGGCCCTAGACTTAGACTAGGGTGACAAGCCAGGACGAAAGGCATCCAGAGTTGAGGATCCGAGGCATTACTGCGAACTTCCCCGGGCTTTAGTTGCACGAACGAGCAGCGAGCTAAAAGGCGAGCGCCGTTTAGCCATTCTTGACCCAAACGGTTCGCCAATCGATCCAGGATACATCCGTTCGTGGATCTGGCGCGCCAGTAAAATGGCGCGCTCATAATCGCCCTCCAAGTGGACGCGCAGCACTGAAGCGATCAGCTCCGTCACCGCAGTTGTTGATTCAATTGAGACCGAGCAAGTGCCTGCCATCTTGGCCAGCCGCACGGCAAAATCAATGTCGTTTGTGACGCATATGCCGGCTCGGCTTTTGTCTTCCACACAGATCACGCTCATGTCGTGTTGATTAAAAAGCGCGAGGGATGTTGTCGCGTTCTGCAAGGCTGGCGCACCATATCACCGCTGCGTCCGGGGCTACTGTGACGGAATTGGGCGTCCCCATGGCCTGTTACGATAGTGCCCGTGACGACTCCGTCGCTGGGCTATGTACCCAGCAACTCGACCGTAATCTTCAGGATCGAGAAAAGATGAGCCTCCGAATTTCAGAACGGTCGCGCTCATGTGCCCACCAATCTTGTTTTTCTGTTCAAGTTGTCGATGAGGGGTGCTGCAGATCACGACACCGCTCCTTTGAGATCGCGTCAAGCGCCCCCTGTGTATAGCCCGAGAGGATGCACACAAACTATCCAGGAACCGGGCTCTCAAAAACTACTAGGATCAGTAGGTGGCAGCTATGGATGCACTCGGTGCGCCTTACACTGCACATGGTGCATGCGCGACTCAGGCTCGGCGCGCGATTTGACCTGCTGACCTGATGAGGTGGACGGCCTCCGCTCCCGGCATCGCAATGTGCCAAAGTGTGGCTGTCGAAAGTCACATGAGGGAGAGTCGTCCATGGAGAAGGTTAGCACAATCGGTCTGGATGTCGCCAAGCACGTGTTTCAGGTGCACGGCGTTGACGCGCAGGGCGCAGTGGTTGTCCGCCGGAAGTTGCGTCGCGACGATGTAGTCGCATTCTTTACGTCCTTGCCGGCGTGCTTGATCGGCATCGAAGCCTGCGCAACGAGCCATCACTGGGCTCGTGTCCTCACGGCTCTGGGGCATGAGGTTCGCCTGATGCCTGCGTCATACGTCAAGCCATACGTGAAGCGGCAGAAGAATGATGCTTCGGATGCCGAGGCAATCTGCGAGGCGGTCACGCGACCGACGATGCGCTTTGTTCCGACAAAGAGCGAGGAGCAGCAGAGCGTGTTGATGCTGCATCGCGTCCGCGAGCTTTTGATCCGGCAGCGGACAATGCTGGTGAACGCCTTGCGCGGCCACTTGGCGGAGTTGGGCATCATCACTCGTCAGGGTGCTACAGGGCTGAGCATGCTCGTCGCGTTGGTTGAGGACGAGGGGCACGACCTCATTCCCCCGCTTGCCCGATCGGCCCTCTTTCTTTTGGTACAGCAATTGCGTGAGGTGCACGAGAAGGTCGGTGAGCTGGACCGACAGATTCACATCTGGCATCGTTCGCACGAGTTGAGCCGTCGCCTCGAAACGATCCCCGGCATCGGTCCGATCACCGCCAGCGCAATCGTTGCGACCGTGACAGATGCTTCCCTGTTCAAATCCGGCCGGCAACTCGCGGCTTGGCTTGGCCTGGTGCCGCGACAGAACTCATCCGGAGGAAAGGATCGGCTCGGGCGGATCAGCAAGCAAGGCGATCCCTACATCCGTCGCCTTCTTGTTGTGGGAGCCCATGCCGTGCTTCGCTTCTGTCGTAAGGGCAAAGCGGCACCCACTCGCTGGGCTGCCGAGCTTCTGGCGAAAAAGCCGTACAACGTCGTTGCGGTGGCCTTGGCAAACAAGATGGCCCGGATCGTCTGGGCGCTGATGACTACGGGCAAGCGCTTCGCGGATTCACCGGCGTAGTGACGTAGTCGCAGAGGATGCACAGAGGTTGGTGAGGTGCTGATGGTGTGATGACGGACGGTCGAACCGGGATCGGAAAAACCCGCTCAGTGGGTGCCGCTCAAAAAGCGCGTTGACCTGTCTGGGATCCGATCCGCGGACTTCATCAAGGCCAGCGGCATGAACAGGCCGCACTCAAAGGCCGAATACATGCCTGCACCCGACCAACCTGTCATCAATGTCAGAAAGCCCTTGCCACGCGGAGGCCGTCCATACATGCCACTGAACTGTCATCCGGCGGCGATTAGAGCCTCAGCTGTTTCTGTTACGCCGTAGGGCGCGGGTTGAGCAACCGGCGGAGACGCGAAGCCCATATCGAGCGGAGCGGCATAGCCGGTTGCGGCGAGGGTTCCGGCGAAGGCCGCCGGGGTCTGGTAGGCGAGCGAGGAATGAGGCCTCGCCGTGTTAAACAACACGACGAAAGAACGCCCACAGGACCGAGGAACGCAAGTTTCTTTATCCATGGCATCCTTGGGCCGGGCGTTGTGTTCACGTTCATGAGGTGATCGAGAAGACAGACCGGGAGGTTTTCCGCTGCAGTCTCTTCGGCCACGCCTCCGATCGGTGGCTGGAGGTTCCGGCCTGGATGTTTGATCGCGCGGTCTGCACCACGTGGCGCATTGCCGCTGCCCACATGTCGATCCCAGAACGCTTGGCGTCTTGGTGACACTGCTGCAGGACTCGACGGCCAATTCCCACACCCCATCGCAATTGGAGGATTCGGGCGCAGCATCGGGTCCTCACGACGCGAATCGGGGAGAGGTCCATGCCGCGCCAGCCTACGACATATCAGTTCGATCTGTTCTCCAACCCGCACGACGCGCAGACCGCGCAGATCCCACCATGGCAGGCGCTGCCGGAAGAGACGCGCCTGACGCTGACAAAGCTGATGGTGCGCCTGATACTCGACCACGTCGACGGCGAGCGCACCGTTCCACTGGAGGAGGCGCGCCATGATGCATGAGAAGATCCGGCCCCACCATCTGGAGCGCAAGGCGATCCTTTATGTGCGGCAGTCCTCGCCCCATCAGGTTCTGCACAATCGTGAGAGCCGCGCCCTGCAGTATGCGATGCGCGATCGCCTGGTGGCACTCGGCTGGTCTTGCATCGAGACGGTCGATGACGATCTCGGCCGCTCTGCTGCTGGCGGGGTCGCGCGAGCGGGCTTCGATCGGATGGTCGCCGCAGTCTGTCTCGGCAAGGTTGGGGCGGTTGCGGCGCGGGAGGTATCGCGCTTCGCCCGCAACAGCCGCGACTGGCAGCAGCTCATCGAGATGTGCCGCGTCGTCGATACCGTGCTGATCGACCAGGAGACGGTCTACGCACCGCGCCAGGGCAATGACCGGCTGCTGCTGGGATTGAAGGGCAGTCTCAACGAGTACGAGCTCGATCTTCTGCGTCAGCGCTCCCTGTCGGCCCGCTATGAGAAGGCCCGGCGCGGTGAACTCGTCGTCGCTGCCCCGGTCGGCTTTGTGAAGGTCGGCGACCGGTTGGAGAAGAATCCCGATCGTCGCATGCAGGAGGCCATCACCCTTGTGTTTGATAAGGTGGCGGAACTCGGCAGTGCCCGCCAGGCCCTGCTCTGGTTCCTTGAACATGGGCTGGATTTGCCTGCCAAGCGCAACAATGGCGATGTGGTCTGGCGCAGGCCAAGCTATGCGACCATCCACCGAATGATCGAGAACCCGATCTACGGCGGCGCCTATGCCTATGGTAAGACTCGTGCTGCGTCGGGATATGATGCAACAGCCATTCGCTCGCGCAGCCGCCGTAAGGCGCGTGATGAATGGCTGGCGCTGATCCCGGGTGCACACGAAGGCTACGTCGGCTGGGAAAGGGCGGAAGCGATCCGCAAGATGGTGAGCGACAACGTGCCCACGAGCCGGCATCACGGGGCGCCCAAGCATGGCGACGCTCTGCTCGCCGGCCTTGTCCGCTGCCGACGCTGCGGCCGCAAGCTGACGGTCCGCTACACGGGAACCAAGCACAACATTCCGCGCTATTCCTGCTGGCGTGGTCTGCTTGACAATGGCGAGCCGCGTTGCATCGCCTTCGGTGGACTACGCGTCGACGATGTCATCGAGGAAGCTCTTCTGCGGGTTGTCGAGCCGGGAGCGATAGCCGCGGCCGTCGAGGCCGAAGCGCAAGCGGCCAGTCGCCGCGATCAGGTCCGCGATGCCCTGATGCGCGATCGCGAGGCGGCACGCTACAACGCCGATCGGGCGTTCCGGCAATACGACGCCATCGATCCGCAGAACCGGCTGGTCGCGGCGGAACTGGAGTTGCGATGGAACCGGGCACTTACGCGTGTCGGCGAGATCGAGAGCAGGATTGCCGCGCATGATGCCTCGACATCGGAGCCATCACTGCTGTCGCCAATACACGTCACCGCGCTCGCCGCCGATCTCAAGGCTGTGTGGGCGGCGCCGACGACGGATGCAAGGCTCAAGAAGCGCATCGTTCGTACCGTCATCCGGGAGGTGGTCGCCGATATCGATGACGAAGCGTCAGAGATCGTTCTCCTGATCCATTGGGTTGGCGGCGTCCATACTGAACTGCGCCTGCCGAAGCGGCGCCGTGGACAGCGCAACAGCACGTCCGGCGATATCATCTCGGCCGTCCGCCAACTGGTGCTCATCGCCAATGATGATCTGATTGCCGGTATCCTCAACCGCAATGGGCTGGTGACCGGCCACGGCAATCGATGGACACGCGAACGGGTCACCGCGCACAGATCGCATCACAAGATCCCGGTCTTCCGGCCAGCGGCGGACGGCAAAGAGCCATGGCTTAACCTGAACAAGGCGGCGCGCCTTCTCGGCGTTGCACCGAAGACCCTCAGGCTCGCCGTCGAGGCGGGTGAGATCGAAGGCATTCATCCTTTACCGGACGGTCCGCGGGTCTTCAGCCGATCAACGCTTGACGAACCGGCGGCTCAGCGCATCGTTCATCGCGCGCGGCAAAACCCAAAATACCCCATGGGATCGCATCCAGATCAGCAAAGCCTATTCACTTCAACGACATAGACAGATGGGTGTTATGAAACAGGATTTAAGTCCTGCCTCCATTCGGCGATGGCGCTTCGGGCGTGATCGAGGCCGAAGAACAGGCTCTCGTTCAACAGCTCATCGCGCATCGGCGGCCAGCGAGAGCGCGGTCCCTAATGCGGCGACAGCATTTTCGATAAGCCAGATCATAGGGCGACGTCTCGCTGATGCATTCGGAAGGTCCCCTGCATCGAATGTGCCAGAAAGGAAATATCATCAAAGCAACGAGTTAGCAGATTTGTGATCCTGTCGGGGATCCGACATTGAGGGCAAAACCTTGCAGCGGCGGCGGATTTGCACGTCGTGGTCGCTATTGCCGATAGGCTAACAGGGCAGCTCCGCACCGGTGCCTGGGTCCGGGCACAACGTCCGTTTCATGGCTGCCGCCAAGGTCGGGGGAATCCTGGCCAATAATGAACGTCCGGTCAGGTTCCTCCAGAACAATCTCGCGATCGAGCTCTCTACGATCGCGGCCGCCTTCGGGCGGCACCATCTCAGGGGGACACAACCAGCGGTTCCCGAATCGACGGTCCGCGCACACGGAAACCCACCCGAACTGGAGCAACTGTCCATTGACGAAGGCGCGCAAATTCGGCTTTTCCCCTTCTTAGAAAGCTTTGCTCGCTTTCCACGATTCAAATGGTACTTTCGGCCGGTGAAGGCGAGTCGCCCCGTACCGGACCAATCGCCGCGGTGTCCTTGATCTCTCGATTTCGGATACTTCGCAAACGCTTCTATTAATATCCTTGGGTGTCCGACAGGCACCGTCAACCATGACCAAGGAACGCCGCTATGTCGATGGCAGTAAGGGACTTCCACTCCCTACATCATCAAAGGAGGTAAAGAGAGCCGGGAACGCCTTGCCGTCATTTCGCGCGTGCTGGCGCCTTCAACGCAATCGCTGCTCGATCGCTCCGAGCCGCTTTCGGGTTCCACCGTGATTGGTGCCGGCTGCGCGGGCGGAGATGTAAGCTTCGAGTTGGCGCAGCGGGTCGGGACAAATGGCCGCTTCGTCGGCATTGACTTCAACGAAAGCAAGCTTGTGCTGGCGCGCGAAGAAGCCGCCGCGCGCGGCATCGGCAATATAGAATTTCACAACGCGAACATACTCCATCCCTGGCCGGCGGACGGAGCCGCGCTGATTCCTGTCCGCTTCGTGCTCACGCATCTTGCCGATCCTGAACGACTCCTCGAACGGGCATGGGAGGCGCTCCTGCCAGGCGGCGCGATCGTTACTGAGGACATCGACTACGGCAGTCAGTTCTGCGATCCACCCTGCCCGGCTTTTGACCGCTATGCCGAGCTCTATGTCGAAGCGGCCCGTCGGCGCGGCGCCGATCCTTTCATCGGGCGCAGGCTTGTCCGCCTCCTTGAAGGCGTCGGGTTCGCGGATGTCGACTCAGCACTGGCGCAGCCATACGGCCGACCAGGGGACGTCAAGCAGGTTCCGATGCTTACTTTCTCGGCAATCGCTAACGCACTGACGTCATCGGGTATTGCCACCAGCGACGAGGTCGGTCGTGTCACAGCCGAGCTCGACGCCTTTGCTGCGCGGCCTGATACCACAATGTCTTGCCCGCGCATCTTCCAGGCTTGGGGCCGAAAGCCTGTGGGCGCTCAGTTCCGACCGTCCAAGAGCGCGGCCATAACCTGAGGGACCATAGCTGACAGATTTTCCGCAATGAGCCCCAGCCCGAGCGGCGAGCTGCCTCGGCACGCACGGGACGGCCGCGCGGCCGCC
The DNA here is from genome assembly GCF_037162615.1 of Mesorhizobium sp. ISC15. Lineage (NCBI taxonomy): Bacteria > Pseudomonadati > Pseudomonadota > Alphaproteobacteria > Hyphomicrobiales > Phyllobacteriaceae > Mesorhizobium > Mesorhizobium sp. ISC15. Next base: position 6,649,631 of record NZ_JAVSPX010000001.1, read on the forward strand.
TCAGAATGCTGGCATCCTGGGCCAGAGAGCCGGCTAAGCGGCCTCGAACGAACTTTCAGCTCATCGCCGCACGGCAGGACGGTGTAATCGAAATCTGTCGAGCGTCAGCCGTTGCGGAAGGTGTAGCCGTAACCGTTGATCGCGGGCGCGCCGCCCAGATGCGCGTAGAGGATCTTCGATCCCTGTTGAAAGAAACCTTTCTGGATAAGGTCGATCATCCCTTGCATTGATTTGCCCTCATAGACGGGATCGGTAACCATGCCCTCGAGCCGCGCGCATAGACGGATCGCCTGCTTGGTTTCCTCGGATGGAATGCCATAACGCGGGTACGCGTAGTCCTCGAGCAACACCACGTCGTTCTCGACGGGTTCCGTTCCGAGCTCGACGAGCATCGCTGTATGTTGGGCAATGCTAAGCACCTGCGTCTTTGTCTTTGCGGAAGTGGCAGAGGCATCGATACCGATCACGTTGCGCTGTCGACCGTCCTCGGCGAACCCGACGATCATGCCGGCATGCGTTGAACCCGTGACAGTGCAAACGACAATGTAGTCAAAGGCAAACCCAAGCTGTTTCTCCTGGGCGCGCACCTCCTCGGCGAACCCGACATAGCCGAGGCCGCCGTACGGGTGAACAGACGCCCCGGCTGGTATCGCGTAAGGTCTGCCGCCCCTGCCTTGACCTCATAAAGCGCTTTTTCCCAACTATCGCGGATGGCGATGTCAAAGCCCTCGTCGACCAGGCGCACCTCTGCTCCCAAGATGCGGCTCAAAAGAATGTTGCCGACCCGGTCGTAGACGACATCCTCATGTGGAACCCAGCTCTCCTGAACCTGGAGACATTTCATGCCGATCTTCGCGGCGACCGCTGCCACAATCCGGGTGTGGTTTGACTGCACGCCGCCGATGGTGACGAGCGTATCGGCATCTGACGCGATCGCATCGGGGATGATGTATTCGAGCTTGCGCAGCTTATTTCCGCCGAATGCGAGACCGGAGTTGCAGTCCTCGCGTTTGGCGTAGATTTCCACCTTGCCTCCTAAATGCTTGCCGAGGCGGTCGAGCTTCTCGATGGGCGTTGGTCCAAAGGTGAGCGGATAGCGTTCGAACTTCTCCAGCATGATTTCTCCAGTAACAGGCAATTGACGTAAACCAGCTGCGCACCGGGGTTATTGATACGCTTTTCGTTGAAGTCAGTGCGTTGGTTATTGAGACGAAAACAATCCCAGGCGGCAGGTTTCGGGGCCTAAGGAAGTGGAAATACCGTATCTTTGGACGGGAATGACCCCACTGCATTCGGCTCGAGCGTGACAGTGTTCCTCCAACAATCAGCTAGAATTTTTAATTTGTTGGCACGTGACTCCAAGATCACGAGCCCTCAAGGGAGGAGCATCGATATGCCGAGCATTTGATTGCGCAGGGACACATCTGAAGCTTCATTCCTACCCTCATCATCATCGGGCGACTGGTATCGGAGTTGGTGGCCACGATCCAAAACGTCAGCACTTTGGCGAGCTTCGCGAGCGGAACCGGATCGCCAGATCAGAAAGAGCACGCTTGCGAAATATACCACCTGGAGCAGCAGCGAGCAGGCCAGCGTCGTTACGATCGCGAGCGGGATGGAATGGGAAGCGAAGCAAACAGTCACAGCGTTGGCGCACAGGGCCAGCCCCAGGGACGCAACGCGGTTCTCCTGGTCTCGTCTCGTTAAATCCTGCTGCTCACGCTGCGATCTGGTCGGCCGCGACATGGGTCTGGCAGTTCTTAGGGCAGACGCGCCCGCAGGCTCCGCAACCAATGCATCGGCCGGCATGGTCGACGACCATGATCATGCGATTGAGCTCACCATCGAAGTCGTCGTCACCGCCGTCGCAGGCGCCGAGGATTTCACCCGCGTCATCGACGCCGTAAAGATGCATGACCTCGCGCGAGCAGACCTTGAAACAGCGGCCGCAGCCGATACAGATCTTGCCATCTATAGCGGTCAGATATTCCGGCAACCATATGGAGCCGTCGCGGCTGATGAAAGTGCACCTCATCCTAAACTCTTCATTTTGGCGAGCTCTCTCCTGGCAGCATCCAACTCGGCATAAACGGCGTGCGTTCTCTCGGCGACCTCCTCTATGTCAGTCCATTTGACCGGGAGACCCTCAGCAAGGTCGCGCAAGTTCGTTTTAGCAATTGCCGCGCGCAGCTGCAGCTTTCGGACTTTCTTCACCATCTCCTCCAGGTTTGACATGATCCTCCCTCGAAATCCGTTTCTTCACGCTCGCGCCGCGTCGGCTATAGCTGCAGTCGCATCGTCGACCAGTTTCGTGCCGGAATCTGCGAGTTTCCGGAAAGTCTCGAAGCCGAACCGGTGGACGTCTCGACAGGACGACCACTGCCGACCGTAAAAAGCACGCGCCCGTGGCCCATTGGTTTCATCTCCGTGTTGGCGATGCCATCACGCCGCGCTCCTCGATCGCAAGCCCCACTGCGGTGTAAAACATGTCGAGCCTCCACAGCGCGTCCGGATCAGATCGCCGATGATCGAATTTCCGGCGCAATTCCTTCGTGATGATGAAGTCGGCCAGCAGCTCGGGATCCGATTTGCCTTTGCGGGACCCGGAGGACTCGTGAGCACGAACCAGCCGCGCAAGGAATTCAACGAGCGGGGTGGCCAGGGCCGCCTTGTCATCGTTGACAGCAGGGCCAAGCGCTGCGTGAGACATTTCGTTTTCCTCAATTTCGGTGCTCGTCATCGAAAGACGATTTCTGCTTTCATGTACGCGGATGTCGGGCCCGCTTGCGCAGCCGACGTCCGGCTTGGCCGGGCCGTTTCCACGTAAATGCCGTCCTTTTGGCCGAACTTGAACAAGTCCTGGACCGTGACGTCTTCCACGACGGGCCAAAATCGCGTCGAACATCGCGCCCGCGGCGATCCGGTTGAAGGTCATTAAGACCCGAGCCTTGACCTGCAGCGAACGACCCACCCTGTGCTGCATGGACATACTTACAGCGGGCACGCCGCAGAAAGCTGGCGAACTGACCAGGGTTCCATTCCACTAGTGATCCCTTTGCGATCTTTGCTCATCAGGCGATTGCGCTTTGATTTTCAGGAGCCTTGTTTTGCGGAACCACGCAAAGCTGCGCGTAGCAGGCGTTCTCACCCGTGTAGTTGGCCAGGGCTTGGAGCAATGGGGTAAGGTAGTACTGTTTGATGTGGTCCGGCATCGTCTCCGGATCACCAAGAGATTTCAGTGCCACCTCGATCAACTCGATCGCGCGATCTTTGTTGCCGCTCTCGTAATAATATTGAGCGACCGGGACGTACCAACGGAATTTAAGGGGTCCGTCGCCTTGCGGAGGATTCAGTGTCAGGATCTGTTCCGAGAGCTTGTCGCCCATTGCGATGCGCTCAGCACGGGGGAGATGGGAGTTGTCCATCGCGGGATCGAAGAGTTGGTTCAGGGCCATGACCATCCAAGACACGGCCTCGAACTTTTTGTCGATCGCGTCCTCGACTAACTGTCGCACGGCTGGCAAGCCGGTCTGCATGTCGCGCAGCTTGTGAAGGAGTAGATCCACATGAGTTTCCCGGAACCCGATATAATCCGGCATCAAGGCGAGGCCTTCTTCGATGGCCGAGAGTGCTGCCGTCCAATCCTCGGCCTGCATCGCCGGCTGAAGTTTGGCATATATTGGCTTGGTAACCGATAATTCGCGCGCTGTGCGTTGGTTATTGGCGATCCGGCCGATATCGGCCGCTTTGGCTTCATCGCTGCTGCGCCAGCTGCCGTTGAGAACATTCGGTAAAATGTCATCGAGTTCCGACGGGTGTCCGATGAAAGCGATGTGGCCGTCGCGATCGACGACGAACGAGGTGGGAATCCCGAGAGAAGAACTGGCTTCCATCCATAGTCTGTCCATTTCGCCTGTGTAATCGAACGCGATCCGATAATTCAGATTCGGGAACCTCTCGGTCAGCCACGCATCCAACTTGGTCCGCGCCTCGTCCGCGGTTGGAGCCTGTTCGCTAGCTGCGACTCCGACGACCTCAAATCCGCGGTCTTTATATTTCTCTTTCAGTTCCACCAAATGCGGCATAGCCGCCACACAGGGTCCGCATCCGGTCGCCCAAAATTCAACAAGATACACCTTGCCGGACTGAAAGTTGGCGAGGGGCTCGCCACGCAGCCAGTCGTCCACTTTGATTGGAGGAGCCGGGGACTCCATACGCAACACCATGTTGTTCTCCAAAGCTCTATTCCCCACACCTTTTCTGGCGTTTATGCGCGAGTTGGCTCTTCTCTCAAAAAGGAACACACTGAGGTGACCATCACTGGGTCTTGCGCGTTCGCATGCGGTCAGCCCTCACCCATTATTGCCGCATCTCAACCAGCAAAGGCCATGCCAGCGCGCTTAGCACGCCGCAAATGTATGATCGGGCTTGGAAAAAGGTCCAAGGGCACCGACACGGCCGGTTCTCTTGAACCCGACATGTTTTCTGCCGCTGTCGAGTTCTGGACACGCATCACTCATGCGTCAGTCGCCTCGGGCAGCGAAGAGCTTGGCCATCTTGCGTACGGTGAGATTGGCACCGGCTCGTAAAGCAGCAGCACTTCGGCGCCCCTCGAAAGTGTGCTGACGACTGGATCCCGCGTGCAGCGAACGAATGCCCCACGGCTCATGGCTGATCTTTTCTCCTAGCCCCGATGAGCCCAGCGCGTCGGGTGCGAGCTGCCGGATGTTGCGTAGCTGTTTCGCTAGATGCAGAATCAGCATTCGCGATCCGATTTTTCGCCACAGACCTTAGGAAGCATTGCAGGTTCCACCACCGCGGTGCTCGGCTTAGCATCTGCTCCGCTCGTGGGCGAAGCGGATGCCGCCGTCGCCGCGAGGAATAAGCCCGATGATGATGATGATGATGCGGCCCAGGCCTGCTTTCCCTGCTGTTGCCGTCGAGGAGGTCGTGGATCTCACCGCCCCATGCGGAACGTGACATCGCGCAGAACGCGATGCACGACGTGAATCTTTTCGATTCGGAGGGCTGGATCAGCATGTGTCTGGCTTATCGCTTCTGCCCATCGGCGCCGCATCACTGCCTACCACGGGCGGCATTCGACTCGGAAACGGCCATGCCCCCGCGATGACAACCCGACACCGGGATCGACAGCCACCCGCAATTGAAGGGCCAATCACAGCCTGGTCGTTGCGCAAACTGATGCCCATCACGCTCCCCTGACCCAGGAGACGTCTGGCGCCTTATCCATCGGGCCAACCGCCCTGGGGCCGATCCAGGCAATTGAGGATCGAGCATCGGTCGGGCGTAGGCTGGGTTGCGAGTTCGGCCTTTGGTTGGGAGGACCGGCTTAGGACGCGCCTACGAAACTGGACGTGGCGAGGCCACACTGGAGTATGCCTTCCCTGAAATGGTGCTGCGCTAAGTCAAGCCAATCCTATCAATGACAACACTGCCTTCGCAGAAATGCTTGCAAAGCTAAGCTTTCAACCTTTCGACCTATGTGATTAGGCATCGAAAGGTGCGCGGCTCGCAAGAAGCAGGTGCCCGTGGTCAGACATGCAATGAGCCGGTTTGATGGCAGCGACTACAAGGCATCGAAGCTTGCGAGTTTCCTGCCACCCCAGCCGGAGTTTCCTTTGCGGGGAGCGATCAACTGCTTTCCTCATGCGAAAGACGGGTGCTTTGTGGAGAGCTTTGCCCCATCTGCCGAGGTGATCTCGTCGAAGCTAGCGGCTTGCACTGCGCAGGCCTGCATCTCCGTCCAACCCGCGACTGTCTCAGCTGCCTCCTAGGCGTCCAGCGGCAGTCCGCTGAATCAGCTTGTCCGGTTTTCGGACTCATAGAGCCTCCGGTTCAAGCTTCAGCTGAGCAAAGCAAGCAATTCCCGCCCCGGGCATAATATCTATGATTCCTTCGCGCGCGAGCAGCGCTCACATCTCATCGCTCACGTAGCTGACTTTCCGTTCCTTGAACCGGTAACGGGTCTCGGACGCATGGAGGCCGGCCACGACATAGGGATCGGGCTCAACCGTAAACGCACCATGGATTTCCGACGTTTCCAAAGAGCCGCGCTTGCCCCAGTCATCGACCAGAGCGGGCGTGAACCTTGTCGCCTAGGTCAAAGCTGTCCAGAAGCGCGGCGCCGCCGCGTATGGTGGTTTGCTAGCCTCGTAGACATAGTTCACCACCCAGGTGTCTCATATCGATTGCTGGTGCTTGAGAATAGAATTGTCGGATTTGGTGTAGAACCCTAGCACAGGTCCGAGATCAAAGATCGTCCCCGGCGCAAGGCGCCGGACAGACGTGGGCCATGTTTCGGTTGAGACGCCATCTATGCCTCGCGCCAGCGTGCGGGCAAATCGGGGCATCAGCGGTGCGAGTGTCTGCGCCAGGATCGCAGCGGCCGTAGCCTGAAGCGCAAGCGAAGTCCGGGTGCGGGCGGGATAGAGACGCCGCGCCGCTGCATAGTCTTGCGCCTGACGGTAGATCACGCAATCGCGCACGAAATCGCATGCCTGCGCGGCCGCGCGCCGGACCGAGAAGCCATCGTCCGAATAGGCGCGTTCGATCGCCGCGCGATGGATCTCTATCCGAGCAAAGAAGGCGCGGTCGGCCGGAGCCCAGTCGCCTGCGTCGGGCACACGGCCACCAAAGTCTTTCTTGATTTCCTGGTCCAGCCCATCAAGCCAACTCAGCCATATCCGTTGGAATATCTCGTTCTCGGTGCGGCGTAGCGCGTCCCGCGTGAAGTTCGTCCGCTCACCTTCCGGGCGTGTCAGGCCCAAATGAAGACGCACGATGTCGACTGTCTTTGGGCCCAGAACCTCCTTGCCCCAGACCGCATGGCCGCGGCTGGTCGAGAACTTCTGGCCGTCGAGCAGGTAGAACTCGTTCACATGATAGCGGATGCGCGGCGTCCAGTGGGAGAACACCTCGGCATAAAGAGCGGGGTAGAGCAACGCGTGGTAGAAGGAATTGTCGAAACCGAAGAAATGGACGATCTGCCAGTCATTGCTGGGCGTCGCCGCATTCCAGTCGCGACCAAGCAAGCGAGCTAGCGCCTGGATCTTGTAAAGAAAACCGAAGGCCATCTCCGGCCAAACCCAGATCACCTGCCCCGGGAGCCCTTCGGCCGGCAGGCCCCAGTCCGAGGGGTGGGTAATGGGCACGGAAAAGTCGCCGCGTTGACGTAGACGCGCGAACAGGTCCATGATCCGAACGGGAGCTCCCGACGCCTTTAAATGCCGGTCGATATTGTCGTAGCACCGTTCTAGCGCAAGTTCGGCACGACGCACGGAGCCGACCACCGGCGCCTCGGCCGAGTGCCGCGACCGGACTGCACCCAGGTCATGGCATAGGTTCGGCGCGCCGCATTCCTCGCAGATGTTTCCGCCAGCTGAGCCACCGCAATCGGGGCAGAGGCCGCTTACATCCGGTTCGTAAAGGTAGTCGCCTGTCACTGCATCGAAAAGCGCAGGGCTTTGGCGCAAATCTACCGCCGTGCTGCTCAGAAGGCTACGGAAACACGCAGCTTGAAACTCTGCATAAGCATCATCGCCCAACGTAGGTAGGAAGCTGTGGACCTCACAGTCGAGGAGTGCAAGCGTGGCCCTAATCTCGTCCGCGTAGTGGCGCGCCACCTTTGAGGGCGTCGATTGATCGGCGTCGGCACGCGTGGCGACGTAGCTCTGGTAATCGTCGCTTCCAGTCAGGTGATAGGCTTCGGCCCCTTTCATGCGCAGGAAACGCGTGTAGACATCGGCGCCAAAATAAGGGCCAGAAAGATGCCCTAAATGCAGATCGCCATTAGGCGTCGGCGGCGTCGAGAAGACGAAGACCGGCCGGCGGGGAGCCGCGACCTTCGCAGCGGCATCGAGAGCGGCCTTGCCGTCACGCCAATAGACATCCACGAAATTTAGATCTTCGTCCCCTTCGTTGCGCAGCACATGCGCTTCAAAAGGATGGAACAGAACGACATCGCCGGCTTTGACCGAGATTTCCCCAAGGTCGGTCGTGACCTTGCCCGCGCCAGACAGGACCACGAAGGCCTCGATTTCGTCGTGCCGATGGGGCTCGGATGTGACCCCCGGTCCAACCTTTCCGAATGAAAATCCCGTGCCAGCGCTTCCCGTTCCAAGCGTGGCCATGTCGATACCGAAAGCCCGCGACAGCTCCGTTCGAGAAAACGTGGATTTGCGCATGACGAACCTCAGCTGTTGAAGCAGTGGTATCTTCGTGCGAACGCAACAGCCTCCTGTGCAAGTTGCGAAGCAGAGGCGGTAGCCCGACCCGTTGGCGGCCCCGCCAGAATAATCCGGCTCTGGCCCCCAGGCGGGCGACGACGGGCGCGCCAGTTAGGGCTTTAGGCGTCACAGAAGCCGCCCGGCGACCACCTCTACAAACAATCGACGTGCCGAAGCATCGTAACGGCTGCGGGCGATGCTCCACTAGCCGGCAAATCAGAACGCCATACTCTCTGCGCATTTTTTGAGCGGTCGATCAGTTTCATGTGCATGCCTCGCCTGGCTGCGTGAGCTCAATCGCGATAGAAAATTCCATTTGGGGGCTTGAGTTTGTTGAGATCGGCCACTTTGCCCTCGGGAGGGTTGAGGGCGCGCTTAAGCACGTTATATTCAGCGCGGGTCGGTCCACCGGTTGAAGCACGCTGGAACACCAAGTAGAGTGTCCGCCGCGAACTATTGCTTTTGTTCGGTTTTGAGTAATGCGGTGCGTAATCGTCGAAGATGAAGATGTCGCCAGCCTTCCATACTACGGGTTCCCAGGAAAACATTTCGGCGACTTCAGGATCGATCACCCCGCCGGCATCCATGGTAAATACCCCCTTTTTGTGGTTGCCGGGGCTGAAGAAAAGCCCGCCGTTGTCCGGGTCGGAGTCGTCAATGCCAATCGCAACGACCGCATGGACCATCCGCTCGGGCAGTCTGTGTGGAATGTGGTAAATGTCCTGATGCGGGCGATAGCCGCCGCTGTCGGGATAGTGGAAAATCAGCAACTCCTTGAGCCTGCGCGAATCTTCGCCAAGCAAGTCCTCGACCGCAGACTTTATGCGCCGATCTTCTAGGAGCAAACGACGCAATGGATCATGGAAGTCCAGAAAATTCTCGACCTTAGAGGTGATCTTTCGATTGTCCGTCGTTTTCTCGAACCACATGAGCCATTTATCATCGCTGACCTCCCAGCGTGATACATCTTCAACATAACTGGAGATACGTTCCAGAGCTGCGGGATCGAAGAATCTTTCGAGCGTGACATATCCGTCTTTCTGCCACTTTTCTCTTTGTGCATCAGTCAACATGCGAAAAGCCTCCTGTTGGAAAGACTGGTTGGTCGAACATTCCGGTTAGGGCAATCGGGCGCTGGTCAGGTTGTGGGTCGACGGAAACAGTACTCCACGGCATATGGCACGACGCTAAGTGCGTCTCGCTCTCCAGCCTCCGCTGCAGTGAAGGCGGAATCGTTCCTTGGATGCCACCGCCAATGGTCAGTAGTCGGCCGGTCATATCCCGCTGCCCATTTCTTCTGCGACGGTGTCGGACCAGCTCTCGACAGAGGTAGGGCTGATGAAGCCGGGATGCTCGGGGTTGGCGCGCGGCGCGCGCCCCAGAAGGCTGTCGAGGATGCGACGCGCTCGCCAGGCCAGCAGGCTTAGATTCGGATCAGCCAGCCCACGTTGTCCTAGGCTCGCGTTCTGTACGAAGATGCGTCTGTCATGCGGTCCGTCCCAACACACCGAAAAATCTTCGCAAATAGCCAATTCGTTGTCGATCTTTTCCAGCCGGTCCGCCATCGGTTCCAAGAAGCCTGGCACCGCGTTCTCGTAACCGGTGGCCAGGATGACGATGTCGGCCGTGACTTCTTCGATCTCCTCCATGCCGTGCTGCAGGGTGAGTCTGTGGCCCGCGCCGGCGTTGATGCAGTGCGAGACAGTGCAGCCCGGCCGCAGTGTGATTTCGCATCGGTTTGGCTCTAGAAACGCGTGGCGGTATAGCGCCTGATAGATCGCGCGCAACGTGCTTTCCGAAATGCCGTCCGAAGCAAGCATGAAGCGCCGCAGGAACAGCTTGCGCTGCGACTCGCTCATTGCCGCGAAACGATCCGAAAAGCAGGGCATGAACAGCTCGTTTGTGAACGGGCTGTTGTCGATGGGCAGGTAGTTTTCGCGCTGCGAGGCCCAAATGATCGAAGCAGGCCGGCGTTCTTTTGGCAGGGCGACAAGATGCAACAGCACCTCGGCTCCTGACTGTCCCCCGCCAACCAGGCAGACCTGTTTGTTATGCACCTCTGGATGGATGTGCAGTAAATCAGATGAGTGGAACAGGTTGCGTCCAGTCCAGCCCTGAAACTGAGGCGGAATATGCGCCTGCTTGCCAATGCCGACCACGACGTTCCTGGCGCCGAGAACCGCGTTATCGGTGCGAACCCGAAACTCGCCGTCAAAGCGGATTTCGCGCACCGTCTCGCCGCCGCGGACGAGCGGATTCCTTTGGAAGGTCCAGTTCAGGTATTGCTCGAACTCAGCTCTGAGCACGGCCTCGAACTGTGCATTCAGGAAGTGGTACAGACGCCCGTTCTCGTGCAGGTAGTTTACGAAAGTGTAGGCTGATCGCGGATTCACCAGCGTGACCAAATCCTTGAAGTGGCTGACCTGGAGCTCCGAGGAATCGAATGCGCTGCCTGGGTGCCAGCGGAAGTCGACTTGCCGATCCAAGAACAGTGCCCCTTGCCCAATTTGCTCGTGCATCTGGCACGCAAGGCTCAAATTAGACGGCCCAGCACCCACTCCAATGCAAGAGAGCTCCACTTGTCTTTCTCCTATAGGTGCTTCCCAATTAGGCGATCTTCGCGGGGAATATTGGCTATCGGCTTCACGCTCCACGCGGGCATTCTCGACTGCGGTGCCGCTGGATTTGCTAGATTTTCTCCCCGCTTTCGTGTGGTCGGCTGTGAAGCCCATGGATCCCAGCCAAGTGATGAGATCGACACTGATGCCGGCGAGTTGTGGGGCGTGGGCGGGATCGACGTAGCTCCTCTCGCTTTGATGATGATCGCGTCTCGCTCAGCGAGATGCTTTCGAACCTTATTCCGTGTTTTAATCGGGCGCAGTCGCCCGCCTTCGACATGATGCGCGGACCTTTGACCGGCTTGGGGATCAGCGAGGACGCGATCTCGAATGCGGTACAGCATTTTTCCGTGAGCCTAATCATAAGAGGACATCCGCTGATGTGTTCGGAAGATTCTCTGCATCGAACGTGCCAGAAGGAAATTATCATGAAAGCAATGGGTAACTGGTTTGTGATCCCGTCGGTTATCCGACATTGAGGGGGAACCTTCCGCCGGCGGCCGATTTACAACGTCGCTGTCATCTTGCCGCTAGGGCTAATAGGCCAGCTCCGCACCGGAAATTAGGGACGGCCGGCAACCCAAGTTTACGGACTGTGGCGCGGAAACGGCTCTTGCCACCTCCTCGAAGCGCGAATCTGAAAAAGACGCCTTCGGAAGGCGCGGCCTCCAGGAGGTCTCTCCCGTCTTGCGAAAGATCGAGGCGAGATTCGGATGCCTTCTTCACTCACTCGAGGCGCAGCACTAAAGATGGTCACACAGCTATGTCGGGGGCATGTATGTGCCCCATCCTGCAGCACCACGAGCCTGACGGTGCTCGCGACCGGCGAGACGCATTCGGTCGCAGCTTTGTCGAGGCTGCCTTCAGGCGGTCGGGAAGGAGATATTCTGGGACGGCGAAGGTGTTGACGAGTTGGCCGCGAACGGAGGAATAACGCGGCGCTGATCCAAATAGACAAACGTTGTTTTGGGCCGTACCTCTGCTCCCATGGTCCGCTCAATAGAAAATGTCGCCGACCCGGTCGTAGTCTGCATCTCATGCGGACCCAGCTCTCCTGAAGTAGACGACATCTCATGCCAATCTTGGCGGCAACCGTCGCGATCATACAGTTTGGACTGCCACTCCGCGATGGAGACAAGTATGTCGACATCTGACGTGGTCGCGTCAGGAATGACGTATTGAGCTTACGCCGCATGTTTTCGCCGAATGCAAGATTGCCGTTGCCGAGAAGCCCCTTAGATCCTGTCGTCAATGTCCGCATTTGCCTCCATCCACCGCCGGTTGTCGAGTCCGTGACAATTGTCCTTGGCCTGTCGGACTCTCAACGCGTTGAGCAACAGGCAGAAGTTTTGAGCCCTTTTTGTAGTTGGCACAACTTTTGATGCTGACCGTTTGAAGGGCAGCAGGGGCTGCCCACCGATCTTATTGTGGTGGGTGATGTCGAAAATTCCAGTTTTGTCATTTAACTTCCTTAGGACGGAGCGTGTTGATGCGCCCGCTTTAAAACAATGAACCGTTTCCCCGTCCATCAGCGCGGCGCCACTTCTCGTGGTGTTCTCGCCTTGACTGTGCACCACTGGCACAGGCAGCCGGCCCGGCTCGCGATCATCATGGCCGCGATGCTCGCCTCCACGCTGGCTGACGTGCTGATGCCGATCTATTCGGGCCGTCTCATCGATGCTGTTGCAGCTGGCGCTGCTGTGGCAGCACCAACTTGGGATTCGGCCCTTGCAGCCTTCTCTGTACCGATTGCGCTAGCGCTCGCTGCCATCGCCATGCGCCACATCGCCTTCATTGGCATTACCGACCTTCTGCTGAAGATGATGTCCGATGTCGCGAACGAAGCGTTCCATCATGTCCAGCGCTTTTCGACAGACTGGCATGCGAACACCTTCGCCGGCTCGACAGTGCGCAAGATAACGCGCGGCATGTGGGCGCTGGACCTCCTAAACAGCACTATACTACTCGCGCTGTTTCCGTCCTTTATCATTCTTATAGGTTCGACGGCAGTGCTCGGCTGGCACTGGCTGATCATGGGCGTGATCTTTGCTTGCGGCTCCCTCATCTACCTTGCATTTTCGATTTCGCTGGCGCTCAGCTATGTCGCGCCGGCGGCGAGCCTTGCTAAAAGATGGGACACAAGGCTCGGCGGCGCGCTTGCGGATGCGGTTAGCTGCAACGCTGTGGTCAAAGGCTTCGGCGCGGAGGTCCGCGAAGACGAGCGGCTCGCAAATATCATGACCAAATGGCGGCACCGCACGCGCCGGAGTTGGGTGCGCGGAACGATCATCGGCTCAACCCAAGGCGTCACTTTGGTTGCGCTCAGGGTGGCGGTGATCGGATATGCCCTGCTTCTGTGGACTCACGGACAGGCAACGCCGGGCGAGATAGCATATGTTATCACGTCCTTCATCATCCTACAGGGCTATCTGCGTGATGCCGGCATGCATGTCCGGAACGTGCAGCGCTCGGTTAATGATATGGAAGAACTGGTTGCCATCCACAACCAGCCGCTCGGGGTTGCTGACAGTCCAGAGGCCAAGCCGATCCGGATCACGAAGGGCCGCATCGATTTCGAGAACGTCCATTTCCGCTACGGCAACCATCCTCTGCCGCTCTATAGCGAATGTTCGCTGTCGATTGAGGCTGGCGAAAGGGTCGGGTTGGTTGGTCCCTCCGGTTCCGGCAAGACAACATTCGTGAAGCTCATCCAGAGACTCTATGACCTGAGCGGCGGCCGGATCCTGATAGACGGCCAGGACGTCTCCGAGGTGACGCAAGAGTCGCTTCGTTCGCAGATCGCAATCGTGCAGCAAGAGCCAATCCTGTTTCACAGGTCGCTCGCCGAGAACATTGCCTATGGCCGGCCTGGCGCGAGCCAGGCCGACATCGAGCAAGCGGCACGACTGGCCAGTGCGCACGAATTCATCGCGCCCCTGCCGAAAGGCTATGGGACATTGGTCGGCGAACGAGGCGTGAAGCTCTCCGGCGGCGAGCGCCAGCGGGTGGCGATCGCGCGCGCCTTCCTCGCGAATGCGCCGATCCTCATCCTGGACGAGGCCACATCGAGCCTCGATTCGGAATCCGAGGTTCTCATTCAAAATGCAATGGATCGGTTGATGGTTGGTCGGACCACGCTTGTCATCGCACACCGGCTGTCGACGGTCCGCGCGCTCGATCGGCTGCTCGTCTTCGATCGTGGCCGCATCATTGAGGACGGCGATCATGCCGCGCTGATCGGTCTCGATGGCGGCATTTACCGCCCCTCTTTGAACGGCAGGCGTTGGAACTAGCGAAGGGCCTTGCCTGAGCGCCAACCGGATTGCGCGATGCGCTGGCCCGTTGCCGGAGAGGCGCGTGGCCTGTGAGCGCTTACCGAACAAGCGCGGGCGGCGACTGCCGGCGGTCGGCGGGGCCGGAAAACGGCGGCAATGTCGGCGGTCATTTGGGTGTGGAAATGCGCGGCGCCCTCCCTGCCGCCGTTACCCACATCTCGCCAAAGGAATCGAAGTCAGCGCACATTGAAATGGTGGCGGTCCTTTCCGGCCGGCTGGTACCCTGTCGCTGGCCCTACCCTGCCCAGGACGTCAACGCATCAAACTCCCTCCGGTTCGCAATGTTGTCTCTCAGAGTCTGGAAGCGCAGGAATCTCCGACCGCAGCCTTCGCTCAGATCTCGTCATTTGCTCCGGCGGATTGGATCCCATCCTCTTGCTCACGAGTGGCAGCGGAGCACGAACTCGCCGGCCTTGTGTCTTTGATTACAGCCAACCGTAGGAAGGAATTGGGAATCGCCTGCCCTCTGCGGAGCGACTGAACAGTCCGCAGATCATCGACGTCGCGAGATTGATCGCGGCCTCCGGCTCAGCGCTGACCGAGGTTATGCACGTCCGGTACGGCAGGACGGCGGAATCGTGGTCTGCCGAACGTCAGCCGTTGCGAAAGGTGTAGCCGTACCCGTTGATCGCCGGCGCGCCGCCGAGATGTGCGTAGAGGACCCTCGATCCCTGTGGAAAGAAGCCCCTCTGGACGAGATCGATCATCCCTTGCATCGATTTGCCCTCGTAAACGGGATCGGTAATCATGCCCTCGAGCCGCGCGCATAGACGGATCGCCTCCTTGGTTTCCTCGGATGGAATGCCATAACCCGGGTACGCGTAGTCCTCGAGCAACACGACGTCATCCTCGACGATTTCCGTTCCGAGCTCGACGAGCATCGCCGTATGTTGGGCAATGCTAAGCACCTGCGCCTTTGTCTTTGCGGGGGTGGCAGAGGCATCGACACCGATCACGTTGCGCTGTCGACCGTCCAAGGCAAACCCGACGATCATGCCGGCATGCGTTGAACCCGTGACAGCGCAAACGACAATGTAGTCGAAGGCAAACCCAAGCTGTTTCTCCTGGGCGCGCACCTCCTCGGCGAACCCGACATAGCCGAGGCCGCCGTACGGGTGAACAGACGCCCCGGCTGGTATCGCATAAGGTCTGCCGCCCCTTGCCTTGACCTCATAAAGCGCCTTTTCCCAACTATGGCGGATGCCGATGTCAAAGCCCTCGTCGACCAGGCGCACCTCTGCGCCCATGATGCGGCTCAGAAGAATGTTGCCGACCCGGTCATAGACAACATCTGCATGTGGGACCCAGCTCTCCTGAACCAGGAGACATTTCATGCCGATCTTGGCGGCGACCGCTGCGACCATCCGAGTGTGGTTGGACTGCACGCCGCCGACGGTGACGAGCGTATCGGCATCTGACGCGATCGCATCGGGGATGATGTATTCGAGCTTGCGCAGCTTGTTTCCGCCAAACGCGAGACCGGAGTTGCAGTCCTCGCGTTTGGCGTAGATTTCTACCTTGTCGCCCAGATGCTGGCCGAGGCGGCCGAGCCTCTCGATGGGCGTGGGCCCAAAGGTGAGCGGATAGCGTTCGAATTTTTCCAGCATGCTTTCTCCAGCAAGAGGTGATTGGGCTGCACCAGCTACGAACCGGTGAGCCCAAGGGCTTATTGACTTGAAGCCAGCCCCATTTCGAGACGAGTGCAGAACAGGTTCATCGTTGTTCCAGCGCCGAGTTCGTCATTGCGACGAAGCAGCCCCGCATCCGGCGTGCTGCGATGACTTATGTGCCCAGTTGACCAACACCTGCATCTCCTGGCGTAAGAACAAACCGAATGCGGTCGCGGCCGACTAACAAACACGTTTCCCTATACGGTCAGCTCAGTGATCAGAGCGATCCAAAGTGATGTCGACTGAGCACTGCTCTGGCGACCGCGCCCCAAAGCAACAGCGCTATGCTGGGCAGCTGGGACACAGCTGAAATTTGATTCCGCAGCCGATCAGAGTCAGGCGACTGATATCGAGCTTCCTTGAAACCATCGACATGATGGCCCCTGTGGCGAGCTGTGCAAGCGCGGCTAGACCGCCAGATAGAAAAGAGCACGCTGCCGAAATAGCCGACCTGAAGCAGCAGCGAACATGCCAGCGTCGTGACGACTGCCAGACGGATCGAATCCGCAGCGAAGTAAACAATCAACGCATTGCTGCACAGGACCAGCCCCAGGAGCCGACAAAAGGATATGAAGTGCACCGCGTTCTCCTGGTTTGTCCGCCAGATCATGCTGCGAGCTCGTCGGCCGCGACATGCGTCTGGCAGTTCTTTGGGCAGACTCGGCCGCAGGCTCCGCAGCCGATGCAGCGGCCGGCATCATCGACAACCATGATCATGCGATTGAGGTCGCCGTCGAAATCGTCGTCATCGTCATCGCAGGGGCCGAGGATTTCACCCGCGTCATCGACGCCGTGAAGATGCATGACATCGCGCGAGCAGACTTTGAAACAACGGCCGCAGCTGATGCAGATCTTGCGGTCGATGAAGGTCAGGTACGACGGCATCCAAATGGAGCCGTCACAAGTGGTGAACGTGCGCCTCATCGTACATTCTTCATTGTCGAGAGCTCTCGCTTGGCAGCATCCAACTCGGCATAAAGGGCGTGGGTTTTCTCGGCAACTTCTTGTATCTCGGTCCACTTGACCGGAAGATCCTCGACAAGTTCATGCAATGCCATCTTGGCAATAGCTGAACGCAACTGAAGCTTTCGGACTTTCTTCCTCATCTCTAGGTATGACATAGATCCTTCCTCGAACAATGCTTTTCTTTACGCGCGCTATCTCGGGCTAGGCTTCGCGTATCTGCAGTTGCATCGTCGACCAGTTTCGTACCGGCCTCAGCGAGTTTGCGGAAGGTCTCGAAGCCGAACCGGTGGACGTCTCGACAAACCGACCAACCTCCCGAAGCCCCCACGGGTTTCATTCCAACTATTGTCGACGTCGACACGCCGGAGCGCTCCTCGATCGCAAGCGCCACGGCGGTGTAAAACATGTCGAGCCTCCACAGCGCGTCCGGATCGTGATCGCCGATGACCGGGGTCGCACGTCGCTGTTCCTTGGTGATGATGAATTTGGCCAGCAGCGCGGCGTCGGAATTGCCTTCCCATAACCCGAAGGAATCCTGAGTACGGATCAGCCGCAGGAGGCATTTGACGAACGGGCGAGCAAGGGCCTCGTCGTCCTTGTTGACAGCAGGGCCAACCGGTGCATGAGGCATTTCGTTTTTCCTCAATTTCGGTCTCGTCTTCAGAGGACGATTTCTTTTTCCTGCGATGCCTACTTTGGGTCCACTTGCGTGGCCGACGAATGGCTTGGGCGGGCCGGTCGCAATAGTATCCCGTGGCCGACCTCGACATTGCCACGCGTGCGAGACCTTCCACCGCGGCACGAATTCACGGCGAACATCACCTGCGCCGCGATCCGACCGGACGTCAACGCAATTGAAATCCAACCTGCCGCAAGCCGCCCGCCCTTGCTGCACGACATAGTTGCTACGAAACGGGCCACGACTGGGCGGATCGGCCAGTGTTCAATTCCAATTGTCATCCCCTGCGCGACCTTGCTCAGGAAGTGACTGCGTTTTGAGTTTCGGATGCCTTGTTTTTGCGGAGCCACACAAAGATCCGCGTGACAGGCAGGCTCACCCGTGTAGTTGGCCAGTGCGTGGAGCAATGGGGTAAGGTAGTGCTGTTTGGCGCGGTCCGATATTGGCCCCAGATGGTCCAGCGATTTGATTGCCACCTCGATCAACTCGATCGCGCGATCTTTGTTGCCGCTCTCGTAATAATACTGAGCAACCGGATAAACGGGCCATCGCCTTGTGGGGGATTTAGTGTCAGTATCTGTTCCGAGAGCTCGTTGCCCATCGCAAAGCGCTCAGCGCGCGGAAGATGGGAATTGTCCATCGAGGGATCGAAGAGTTGGTTCAGGGCCAAGGCCATCCAAGACACGGCCTCGGACGTTTTGTCGATCGCGTCCTCGACTAATTTTCGCATGAGCGGCATGCCGGTCTGCATGTCGCGCAGCTTGTGAAGCAGTAAATCCGCATGAGTCAGCCGGAAATCGTAAGAGTCTGGCATCAAGGCGAGACCTTCTTCGATGGCCAAGAGTGCCGCCGTCCAATCCTCGGCCTGCATCGCCGGCCGAAGTTTGGCGTATATTGACCGTTCGCGCGCTCTACTTTGGTTATTTGCGATTCGCTTTGCATCGGCGGCTTTCGCTTCATAGCTGCTGCGCCAGCTGCCGTTGAGGACTTTCGGCAAAACGTCATCGAGATGCGCCGGATGGCCGATAAAAGCGATGTGGCCGTCGCGGTCGACCACGAACGAGGCGGGAATCCGGAGTGAAGAACTGGGTTCCATCCACAGTCGCTTCATTTCACCTGTGTGATCGAACGCGATTCGATAATTCAGATTCGAGAACTTCTCGGTCAGCCAGGTATCCAACCTGGTCCGCGCCTCGTCTGCGGTTGGGCCCTGTTCGAAAGCGGCAACTCCGACGACCTCAAATCCGCTGTCTTCATATTTCTCTTGCAGTTCAATTAAATGGGGCATGCCCGTTACACATGGTCCGCACCAAGTCGCCCAGAATTCAACGAGGTAAACCTTGCCGGTCTGAAAGTTCGTGAGGGGCTCGCCACGCAGCCAGTTCTCCACTTTGATCGGAGGAGCCGGGGACCCCATACGCAGTTCCATGTTCGTATCCAAAGTTATCTCACCTTTTCGTCGCTTTTGTCGCGAGTTGGTTTCTCTGTCAGAGTCGGAACACACGAGGCACGAGGCCATCGCTCCTCTTGCGCGTCGCTGCCATCGGCCCTCTCACAGTGTTGCCTCCCATCAAGCTGCAACGGACGTGCCAATTCCCTCAGCTCCGGTAAGCGGCGGGGAATGCTTTGAAAATTCTCCACGAGCCCAAATACGGCCGATTGTCGTGAACCCGACATGTCTTCTGCCGCTGTCGGGTTTCGAGCCAGCCGCCATAAGAAGGTACGATTGGGTCGGATAGGCATTCTGCCAGCAAATGAGGTCCGCTGTATTTCTCGCGATGGATGACAGGCGTTGTCGGGTGATCGGGCACTATGCAAGGCGCGCCACGCGGACCAGCGCCTCGAACCGCACCGGTAAAGACGGCCAGGGTAACAGGACGGATATCGCAAGTTCCCTTGAAATGTCTCGTCCCCCTGCGGCGGAGCGCGTCCAGCGTGAACGCTCACCTTCCGGGCCTGGCAGCGCCGAATGGGTACGCACGACGTCAACCTGCCTCTGGGCCCAGAGCCCCCTTGCCCCAGCCGCATGGCCGCGGCTGGTCGAGAATTTCTGGTCGTCGAGCTGGTAGAACTCTTTCACATGATGGCGAATGCGCGGCGTCCAGTGGGACAACACCTGGGCATAAAGAGCGTTAATTCCCGGGCCGACGGTGGTGGAGCATAGCGCCCGGTCGGAGCTATTTGCCTGAGGGGCGGAGATCCTCTTGCGCACGAACGAGACGTCCTCCCAATCGGCAAGCGGTCCCGTTCGGCGCTATCCGATGTCCGACAACGTCGGATACATAACGTAGCTGAGCAAGATCTATCGCTTTACCTCGAACGATTTCTCATTTGGCATGGCGCATGCGCGTTGATCCGCAAACCCCGTCATGAGGAGAAATCGGAGCTGGCGCCACTCCACTTCCTCCTACCACGAGGGCAGACGGGAAGCAGCGCCTTCAAAAGAGGAACAAAATCAATTTACCTCGAATGTTGCCTCTCGACCACAACCGGAGCCAGGAACCGCGTCCGCGACCATCGCCAATGAGCGCGCCCCAAGGCAATTGCCCAGCGCAAAATGGCTACGCGCGATTACGCCATGCATCCCTTACGAGGCTAACGACAGCACCTCGGAGAGCCTCGCCGCCACCATGCAGACCGATCTAAGCCCAGTTGATCCAGCACAAAGGAATTCAAACATGCACCAAGACACCGTACGGGCTAGAGCTTTCGCCATGCCCCTGACCAGCCCGGCGTATCCGGCCGACCCATATCGCTTCCGCAACCGGGAGTATCTGATCATCACATATCGCACCGATCCGCAGAAACTGCGCGACCTTGTGCCGGAGCCGCTTCAGGTGTGCGAGCCTCTGGTCAAATTCGAGTTCATTCGCATGCCGGACTCGACGGGCTTCGGGGACTACACAGAAGGCGGACAGGTCATCCCTGTCTCCTTCTGTGGCCGCAGGGGGAGCTACACCCACTGCATGTTTCTCGACGACCATCCGCCGATAGCGGGCGGACGCGAGTTGTGGGGCTTTCCCAAGAAGCTCGCTAGCCCAACGCTCCGAACGGAGACGGATACCCTTGTTGGCACGCTGGACTACGGGCCGGTCCGCGTCGCGACGGGTACCATGGGCTACAAGCACCGAGCCGCCGACCTCGCGAGCGTGAGGGCCTCGCTCGCCGAACCGAACTTCCTCCTCAAAATCATCCCGCATGTCGACGGCACACCGCGCATCTGTGAGCTCGTGGAATATCATCTAGAGGACATCGATCTGCGGGGCGCCTGGACCGGCCCGGCAGCCCTGAACCTCTGGTCGCATGCGCTTGCCCCCGTCGCCGAACTGCCAGTGCTGGAAGTAGTCTCGGCCGTACACCTCGTCGCAGATCTCACGCTCGCGCTCGGAAAGGTCGTCCACGACTATCTCGCGGAAGCCGAGCCCTCGCCATCGGAAAGGAAGAAACCATGAACTTTTAACAATGATTTCTCATTGAATCAACGGGACGGGGAGCCGGTGGCCGGCTTCTCGACAAGGTGGCGCTGATCACCGAAGCCGCGAGCGGGGTCGGCAAGATAGCGCGGTTCGGCCGCGAGGGAGCAAGAGTGGTCCGCGGATCTTGATCACAGCGAAGTCCAACAACGGCGTCCGGGATCGTCCGGGATCGATCGATTGACAAAAAATGGTTGCCAGCGTGAGGGGCAGGTGGAAAGCGGCTGATGCAGGCGATCGAAGCCTTCGGGCGCCTCGATGTCCTGGTCAGAAACGCCGGCGTCCAGGACGTAGCGCCGCTTGTGAGTTCTGCCACTAGGCACTTCCCGCCCGTGATAGGCTCCATGTCACGGTGTCGGCGAACTCAATGCCACCAAAATCAGTGTAAGGCTCGGCCTGCTGTTCGGCGTCTGCCTCAGAGGCAGACGCTCGCCCCTGTCGCCGATATCGCGTAAAGACTCGGCCGGAGGGGAGGTGGACTACGGCCTACCTTGGACTTTGCTGCTGGTTTTTACCGTCGTCAGACGAAGCGAGCCGAAATGTTGCGCCGCGGTGCTGATGAAAGAAATTCTCGGCAGCTCGAACTTTACCTCGCCTCTACGAGGAGGTTGCACGAAAAGCGCGGCCTTGCCCACTCGTCATCACAAGAGCGACACGGGCCGACATGGCGGCCGAAACGCTCACCTCATGCGCAACCTGGTTAAGAAGCTGGCGCAAACGGGGCCGAGCGAGGCGGAACTCGAGGGGGCGAGGATGAAACGCCCAAATCCTCAAAGAGACGGCCCGCGTCGAGAAAACCCGTGCCTGGCCGAGATCGGGCAAGGGCCGGTAGCCAAGGCTACCCAGCCGTAGCGAAGCCCGTGATCACGCTTTAGGCACCCAATAACGATAATGGAAAAATCTGCGCGAAACGGTCGCACCGGTATTGACATTAATTGACACACCCCGCGAACACTTGCATAAGCCACATAGCGGTAGTGACTAGGTGCATGCCGCACCCAATTTTTCCCTAGGGGCGAGGTCTGATCTATGGCGGCACTGGCGAAATTCAGACCAGTTGATTCCGGCCAACACGACAAGGACGAACTCCGCGAGATTGTCCGTGAGCGCTCTTTTCGATTCGGACGCTACACGCTCTCGTCGGGCATAGAGAGCGACATCTATTTCAACATGAAGCCTACCATGATGGTGGCGCGAGGCGCGCAACTTGCCGCTCTTGAGTTCCTAAAAATAGCTGAGCAAGTGAAAGCAGAGTACGTCGGCGGCCTTGAAATGGGAGCGGTCCCCGTAATCGGATCGATGGCGGCTGTCAGCTCGGTGATCAACAAACCCATAAACACGATCTTCGTTCGCAAGGCTCCAAAGTCCCATGGCACAAAGGACGTGATTGAAGGTCTTGGGCCTAAAGAAGATCTCGAGGGAAAAGTAGTCCTGATCGTTGACGACGTTGCCACAAGCGGCAATTCGATATTGAAGGCGATTGAAGAGGTTCGCCGCGTCGGCGGCATTGTGGGTGACGCTGCTTGCCTCGTGGACCGTGACGAGGGAGCTACGGCGCTGCTAGCCCAACATGGCGTCACGCTGCACTCCGTACTGCATGCGAGCGAATTTGTGGAACGCCACTGACAATCTCATACAACGTCTTTCCGGCGACCTAGCCTTAGAGGACATTCCGCCGCTTTGCAGCGAGTGCAGGCGCCTCGCGAGTAAGAGCGATTGCCCTTGCCCATCCTCCCTGCTTTTGGTGCAACATATGCTCGCTGCCGTTCACCAGCTGCTTGACGCCATTGACTACCTCTCAGAGCAAGGCGCCATTAGACTGAAGGCTTTTACCGATTATCTGGTGGCGGTCGTTCGAATAGCTTCAGAGAGCGGCGACGCGGCACCCTGGATTGATCTAGCAACCCGGTTTAGCGCTCTTTTCGGTCCCGACAAGGTTGCCCATTAATCTCGCGCTTATCGCTTTTTCGTGGAACGAGCAGCATCGTCGGCAAATGCGTCATCGATGCCAGCGGCATGCCGGCGCATATGCGAGCGTAAAAGCGCCGAGCAGCCGGTGCTGAATCTCGGACGTGACGCCGATTGGCGCGATGCGCGTTGGCTCGGGGCCTTGTGCCCAAGCATGGGTGCGTTCCCATTCCGCGGCATCATGCTCGCGATCCCGTCTGTGCCGTGCTCAAGCAAGCGAGCCCGAGCGAACCGCCCCGGTTGCGGATTTAGACAATCGTTGGTGGAGTTGGCTGACGAATTGGCGCGTTCGGCCTCGGTTGGAAGACCGGCTTGAGGCGGGCCAACAAAACGGAATTGGCGAAGCCACGCTGGGGTATGCCTTCACTGGGGTCGCGTCCCGCACGTGCTGTAGCGCAGCGTTAGCGAAGCCGCTCGCGAGCGCGCCCTCGATAGCGCTGAGCGGGCGAGCGGCTTCGGGGCGGGCGCAGGGGCTGGGTAGACTGGGCCGGACTCACCTCACCCGGTCCAGCCACGACATGCATCGCCAAAGGCAAGGACCCTCCCCGCTGACCGCGGGCTCAGCCATGGCCGCTGAGGCCGCTGCACTCTTTCGAGTGAACGTAAGGTCTTGTCGAGCGTAGGGGAAAGTCACGCCCACAGAATATTACGATGTGCCGCTGGGTCCGAGCACTTGTTCGGTCAAGATGCTCTCGGCTAAGGCTCCCGCCTCGCCGCAAAAAGGCGGACATCATTCCGCGGATGCCACCGCCGATGATCTCGAACATTCATATCCCGCTGCCCATTTCTTCGACTTGGAGGTCGGGCCAGCGCTCGATCAAGGCAGAGCTGATGAAGCCCAGATGCTCGGGATTCGCGCATGGGGCGCGCCGCAGAAGGCTATCGAGGATGCGGCGCGCTCGCCAGGCCAGCAGGCCAAGGTTCGGATCAGCCAGCCCCCGCTGCCCAAGGCTGGCGTTCTGAACGAAGACGCGTCTGTCTCGCGGTCTGTCCCAGCACACCGAAAAATCCTCGCCAATGGCGAGCTCATTGTCGGCATGCTCCAGACGGTCCGCGATCGGTTCCAGGAAGTCCGGCAGCGCGTCCTGGTACCCGGTGGCCAGGATGACGATGTCGGCGGTTACTTCTCTGATATTGTCCATGCCGCGCTGCAGGGTCAGCCTGTGGCCCGACCCGGCGTTGATGCAGCGCGACACGTTGCAACTTGGCCGCAGTGTGATGTCGCATTGGTGTGGCTCGAGAAATGCGTGGCGGTACAGCGCCTGATAGACTGCACGCAAAGTTGCTTTCTGAGATCCCGTCGGAGGCAAGCACGAAACGCCGCAGGAACAGCTGGCGATGCACCTCGCTCATCGCCGCAAAACGATCCGAAAAGCAAGGCGTGAAGAGGTCGTTTATGAACGGGCTATTGTCGAGAGGCATCTCGCGCGTCAAGACCCAAGTGATAGCCGCTGGCCGCCGTTCTTTCGGCAGGCCGACAAGGTGCAACAGCACCTCGGCTCCCGACTCTCCCCCGCCAACCACGCAGACATGCTTTTTGTGCACCTCAGGACGGATGTGCGCTAGATCAGATGAGTGGAACAGGTTGGGTCCAGTCCAGCCGTGAAACTGAGGCGGTATTTGCGCCTGCTTGCCAATACCGATGACGAGGTTTCTGGCGCTAAGAACCGCGTTGTCCGTCCGCACGCAAAACTCGCCGTCAAAGCGTATTCGCGGACTGTCTCACCGCCGCGGACAAGCGGATTCTTTTGAAAGGCCCAGTTCAGGTATTGCGCGAACTCGTCTCTGAGCACCGCCTGAAACTGCGCATTCAGGAAGTGGTACAGACGCCCATTCTCGTGCAGGTAGTTTACGAATGTGTAGGCTGATCGCGGATTGACCAGAGTGACCAGATCCTGGAAGTGGCTGACCTGGAGCTCCGCTCTTCGACGGGCGCGGCTCGTTCTTCGAGGGGCTAACATAGGATGACATCTCACAAATGCGTTCGGAAACTCCCATGCATGAAGCGTGCCGGAAAAGAAGTCTGCTCCCAAGCAATGAGCTCTGGATTCCAGCTCGTCCGGAACCCGACATTGTCGGATAACCGACGATGCGGGCAGATGGATGCTCGCGGCAGTGACCCTTCCACACCGCGGGCCGGGCAGGCTCAGGTCAGGCATATTTTCGCTGCGTCGAAATACGGTCGGCCACGTGTTTGGCATCATGCCAGACGCCCCAGATGAAGCTGGATCCTCTTTGCGACTGCCAAGGTAAACCCAGGAAATAGAGTCCGGGCTCGATCGAGACGCCACGGTGGTGCCTTGGCTGGCCCTTCTCGTTGAAGGCGCCGACCTTCAGCCAGCTGTAGTCGACAGCAAAGCCTGTCGCCCAGACGATCGCCGCTATTCCGGCTTCGGCCAGGTCGAGCTCGCGGATCGGATTGGTCACGCATTCCGGATCCGGGTCGATCCGACGGGCCGCGGGCTCTTCCGAGAGGTCGAGACGGTTGCGAGCGACATAGACGTCGGCTTCATCCAGCAGCGACATCAAGCCGGCGTCGCCGCGGGCAATGTTTTTCGCCAGATCGGGCGCGAAGCTCATCACGCCGTCCTGGTACGTGCTTGTCATACCGAGGAGCGTAAGCCCCTGCGCGGCCAGACGACGGAAATCGATCGTCTCGCCGCCGCGCGCGCCGCTCACCGCGACCGTGACGTGTTCGGTGCCGGGTCCCGGGGTCTCGGCGTCCCACTTGCCGAGGACGCCCAGCCACCAGCAGACGTCGCGCCCGCGATAGGCCCGCGGCGGGCGATCGTGAGGGCCCACCGAGAGGTAGACGCGCTTGCCAGCGCGCTGGAGTTCGTCCGCGATCTGCACGCCCGAGGATCCCGCGCCGACCACCAGCACCGCGCCTTTCGGCAGTTGCTCAGGGTTGCGGTGCGCGCTGGAATGCATTTGCAGCATGCCCACATCCCCGGGGACGACGGGCGGAATGACGGGGATCTGGAAAGGTCCGGTCGCGGCGACGATGCTGTTGGCTTCGATCACGCCGTCCGACGTCTCAACGCGGAATCCGGGCCGCCCGACATTTCTTTGCCCGAGCTTGACCTCCACGCCGCAGCGGATCGGCGCATGCCGTTATCTAGTTGACAAACCCACCGGCGACTGCGTGACAGGCTGGCCTCCCTAGGAGGCAAATGGTGCGCTGCACAAATTTTTTTGCCTTGCGGTGCGGCACAATAGCACCCTTTGGTGGTATTGTTGGTTTTGGGGCTGGACGGGGCGGCAATCCCAACGTAACGTGCGGCCAAGTCTCGGGAGGGAGCTTGACAATGGGTGATTTTCTGATAGGGCGCAGCCTTACCACTGGAAATGGCGTTAATAAACCTTACGTTAAGACCTGTTGTGCAACCAATCGGCGACGGGCTCGTTCCGTCTTCCAATCCCAACCCATTGAAGGAGGAACGCATGACGAATGTAATTGATCGCGCTGCTGATCTTTTGTTCCCCGAAGTAGGGAGCCGGGTTCGCAATGTAAAGTTTTTCTGCGGTGGTGATGATAACGTCTCCGCAGTCGATCTGGCGAACCAGATCCTTATTGCCGAAGAGCAAATTAGGGATGGTACAGCTAGAACTGTAAATAATATCGACTAGCGATTGACAGTTAGCCGCCTTCATGTAACGGCGCCTCCTAGGGAGGCGCCGTTATGCGTTTTAAAGATTTATACGACGAAGCTGTTGCCCAAGTTCAAGAGCCGCCGGTCCGGTTTGAGCTATTGAAGGCTCTCATCAATCAACGCCACCACGGCGTTGGCGAGATCGAAGTCAGAGCTATTTCCTATCCAGTCCAGAACCATCAAGCTCATTTTGTGACACTTGGCGAAGATCGGACAAGCGCGTATGACGAGGAATTCACTGTCGCTGAGATAAGGTATTGCGATGGTCTGGACGAGCATCCGAACGAACGCCGCTTCGCGCTCACGAAAGAGCTGATGCACGTTTTTGATACGGAAGAAGAGAAGACAAACACCCGCGCCAGGTTTGTCCAGCTTATGAGTGAGATCCAGAATACCCCGCTGCCTCAGCACGCCAGCGCTATGTACCTGTCGGAAATTGCGACAAAGTGGATGGCTGCTGTAATTCTGTGCCCCAAGCACATACGCCAGCCGCTTCTCGACCCCTACAGAGAAGGCACTATGAAAGAAGCCGAGATCGCGGCGAAGCTCCAAATCCCAAGGAGCTTCATTCCGGACATCATGGACGACTATTACAATAGAGCGTTTGACACGTTGATGGCCAAGTAGGGCTATCCGTCACCCTTTTTTGTCTCGGTGCTTCCTTCGCACTAGTTCTTCTATCTGTTCGTGCGTGAGCTTCGGCGCATGGGCAATCTTGTTCACCGCGTCGTCCGATTGATCGGTTTTCAGTTCGCGCGCCGCCTCGCGGAACTTGTCGATCTGCGATTTATCTTCCCGCTTGGCCATAGGAAATGGGCGGGGAGTGATCCCCGCCCAAACTCTATCTTATGAGGCGCGGCTGGGAATAGCCCGCCGCGCGCGAACTGAGATGGAGCATGGGAACTCCAGTCTCCCGGGAACTACCATTCTCGGGTCTGGCCGCCGTACCAAGCGGAAGATCACTCATTAAACTAGTTCGCAGATCGCAAGATGCGCCCTGGACAGGTATTGCGGAAAGTTGTGGGTGTGCCACCGCGCTCAGGTCTGCACCGGGTTGGGGGCGACCGAGGCACCAAGGCTGCGCCCGATGAAAGGATCGGGGCCGCGCCTAGGGGCTGCTTCGACATAGAGCAGGCGTAGCGGTCGAAGCCGGGCCGGGTGGATCGCAGAACTGACTGCCGTAATCGATGTCCTCAGTAACGATAGCACCGCCTGGCAGGAGCCGGTCCCATGCCCGTTCGAGAAGTCGCTCAGGTCTGCAAGATGCGTGAGCACGAAGCGGCGTAAACCAGCGCGGCTTTGTCTGCCGGCCAGGGATGGAGCTTGTCCGCGTCTGCCGATCCCTCGCGCAGCGGCATCTTCGCGCCAGCACTAGCTTGCTTTCGTCGAGGTCAATGCCGACGACGCGGCCATTAGTCCCGCCCCCGGCGCCAACTCGATGCTTACATTCCGCCCGCGCAGCCGGCGTCGATCACAGTGGAACCCGAAAGCGGCTTTAACCGATCGAGCAGCGATTGCGTTGAAGCCGCCAGCACGCGCGAAATGACGGTAAGGCGCGCCCGCCCTACTGCCGGCTTTGATGATGTGGGAGTGGGGGTCCCTTACTGCCATCGCATAGCGGCCTCTGTGATTCATGATTGACGGCGCCTCTCGGGCACGAAGCGACTTTAATGGAAGCGTTTGCGGAGTATCCGAAACGGAGAGGTCACCACACCGCGCCGATCGCTCCGGTACGATGGACATTTGAACCGCGAAAAAGCGGCTCGATCGTGACATTGTTCTGGGATGCCTCCGACTTGGGGCAGCCACGAAACCACGTCGGAACGTTGTGCCCGGACCAGACAGTCGTCGCTGCGCGGTTTTAAACTAAGAATCGTTAGCGACCCAGCCAGTTCTTGCATGCATGTCGTTACCCAAAACCGCTTTGCTCCCTCGGGTCAGGCCCAAGGGCAGGCTTTGGGCGACATGCGCTGGCCGTCAAGTGCCGGAGCGACGCGGGCGGTATGCCATCTGCCATAGCTCCCCCTCGCCGAAAATTCCGTCCAGCATGTTGAGAAGTTCGCGTACGGCATCGGATTTGCTGGAATAGTATCTCATCTGCCGGTCGCGCCGGGTCTCGACGAGATCGAGCGCCCGCAGTTTGGCCAGATGCTGTGACAGGGCCGATTGGCTGAGCAGAACCTTCTCGGCGAGAGCGCCGACCGACATTTCACCCTCAGCAAGATAGTTCATGATCAACAGTCGTTTCTCGTTGCCCATCAGCGCCAGAAACGCAGCCGCTGATTCGGCATTGGCGATTAGCTTTTTCGAGACCATCGATCCCCCATACTTTCCTGCTCATCGGACGCTATGGGGGGGCAATAGCGTCTGTTTTCCATAGACCTCACTCGCGAAAGTGCGCTGGCAATTCAACGCTACCGGGAATAGGTCCGATAACGACTGTCCACCGTAGGGCCTTCGCCTCGGGCGCGCCGGACAGCCGCGCACCACTGCGCACCCCAACCATGCCGGCGTGGCCGGAGACCAGACGCGTTTGCCCTCCAGCGAGATCATTTCACTTTAATTCGAGCGTGATTCTGTAGGCCCGACGATCGGCCTCGACCATTTGACGAGCTCATCGAAAGTGTTCTTTGGCTTCCAACCGAGCTTGGTGGCCGCCTTAGCAGGCGTCGCCAATCGGTAGGTCCAGTCGGACTGAAATAACCGCTTGTCTATCCGGATCAGCGCATGGTTACTCCTGCGTTAGCGGCCTAGCTCGTCAATGCTTTCCCCCTTCCAGACGATCTCCCTCCCGACACGCCGCAAGGCAAGCCTCGACAAAGCTGCGGACCGAATGCGTCTCGCGGTCGCAAGCACAATCGTCAGGCTCGTGGTGCTGCAGGATGCGCCAGGAAAGTGAGCGACTAAATTGAGTGGTGTACCTTGGGCATCAGAAGAACTGGGAGGACTCCGTTCCACCTTCCGCCTTGCGCATGACTGGAGAGATTTCCGGTGGGCGTCGCCTCCCGAGCAACGCTTTTTCATGTACGTTATTCTCCGTAAAATCGATTGTTTCGATGGAGCGCATCCACGGTATGAATGCGGGCATCGCCGTACCCTCGAACAGCATCGGTGCGGCTCCGCAACCAGTCAGCGAGCCAAAAACAGCGGCAATGTGGGCTTCTCGAAAATCCACCTCGTGACGCCGCCAAACAGCCGCTCACGCAGCCGACGGCTGCCGTAAGCGCCCATTACTATCATTTCGGCAGACGTGTCGATTGCGTGCTGCGCAAGTACCGTGGCAGCCGATTTGCCGGCACTTGGCAGTAGGTCAATCGACACCCGAGCACCGTGCCGAGTGAGATAGGCAGCGATGTCGGCTCCAGGCTCCGTGCCGTTCGCGTTGTACGCCTTCGGATCGACCAGGGCGACACAAACCTCCTGAGCAGCGCAAAGGAGACCCAGAGCTTCCCGAACCGCACGGCTCGCCTCCAGTCGTGAATCCCAACCGACCAGGACGCGCCTTGGCCACAGCGTCGGCTCAGCGCCGTCCGGCACAATAAGCACCGGCTTTCCCGTATCGAATAAGCTGCCGTTGATGACGAGAGGTCCGACAATACTGTCGTTGAGAAGTGCGGGGCCGACAATTGTCAGGTCGGCGCAGAGCGCCCGCTGTCGCACAACCTCACCTACGCGGGTCGCATCGCAATAATCCGTATCGACGTCATAGGAAAGGCACATGGCCCTCAGCAGTTTCTGGATATCCTGAGAGCGATTTTCCTGTCTGGCCACGTCCTGTGTGAATCTGTCGATTTGCCGAAACCGATTGTTCAATTTGGCAATTGCCTGTGAACTTCCTACAGGCCACTCGGGGACACAATCTCCAATCGGCAGAGGTGACATAACGAGCATCTGAGGCGGTGTAATCAGTACGGAAAGGTGCGCGCCGACTTCGACACATAAGGTGGCAGCAGTTCTGACGTCCTGATCGGAATGGTCAGCATCGGTCACACAGAGTACGCTTTTAAAGCCCATTTGCCTGCTTCTTCTGAGTATTCGTTTAGGGGCGTTTCAGGCCGCAAGACCGGCTCACAGCGCAAGGGAAAGGGAGTGGCGCCACACCCGGCACTTGGTTCAGCCGTCCGGCTTCTCGAGCGAATAGCCGGCCGACCTGACGGTACGAATGACGCTGCCGGGCGAAGCTGTCTTCAGGGCTTTTCTGATCCGGCTGATATGGACATCGACCGTGCGTGCACCGACATGGATGTTGGCCGGCCAGGCCGCTCCGATAAGCTCGTCCCGGCTAAAGACCTTCCCGGGAGCTTCAATCAGAAGCCGCAGCACGTTGAACTCGATGGGTCCGAGGTGGATGTCGTGGCCATTGCCGCGAACCCGGTGGGCGTCGAGCTTCATCTCGAGGCCGCCGCAGGTGAGCCAGCCGCCGTTTTCAAGACCATTTGCACCCCGCTTCGTCAGCGCCAGTCTCGCCCGTAGACAGTCGAGCAGCTTGGCCGGGGCGATCGGCCGCACAAAGCTCTCGTCAATGCCAGCCTTTAGGAGATCGAGGTGCTGGTTCTCGGCGCCGGGCGCGATCAGGGCAATAATGGGCAGCCCGCCGGTCCGGGGCTGCCGCTTGAGCCGGGCGCAGATAGGGGACCCGGTTATGCTCGCTGGCCCGCAGTCCAGCACCACGGCACGGAATTCCCGTTCGTCGGCCAATGCAAGCGCTTCCTTAGCGCCGCCTGCCGGCTCAGTGGCAAAGCCGTCCACCTCGAGTATGTGGCTGAGGAACAGATAGAACTCGGCATCTTGCGAGCAGATCAGGACGAGTGGCTTCATCAGCGCTACCCCAAGAGCCCCATCACCGGCCTGGCCCGCCTCGGCCTGCGTGGGCTGGCTATCGCGCTCGCTCAAGACCTGTCATGGCCCCTTTGCTCGACACCTGCTCCCATCACGCGCGCGCTACCTCGGGATAGGTTTCGATGGCTGCGATTGCGTCGCCGACCAGTTTCGTGCCGGCCTCGGCGAGCTTGCGGAGCGTCTCGAAGCCGAACCGGTGGACGTCGCGCAGCGTCTTCGACAGAGCGACCAACCGCCCCGCCGTGAAAAGCACGCGCCCAAAGCCTTCATGGCTCAGCTCTATCATCGGCGACGCCATCAGGCCGCAGCGCTCCTCGATCGCAAGCCCAACGGCGGTGTAAAACATATCAAGTCTCCACAGCACGTCCGGATCGGGATCGCCGATGATTGGGATTGCACGGCGCTGTTCCTTAGTGATGATGAAGGCGGCCAGCAGCTCGGCGTCCGCTTTGCCTTCCCACGCCCCGTAGGAATCCTGAGCACGGATCAGCCGTACGAGGCATTTGAGGAACGGGTTGGCAAGTGCCACCTCGTCCTCAGCGACAGCAGGGCTAACCGCAGGGCCAGACATTTCGCCTTCTCCTCTTTCAGTCACTCGTCCTCGAAGGACCGTTTCTTCTCCGCGACGCCTGCCTCAGCCAGCACCTTGCGCAACCAGGGGGGAGGACTCGTCCTGAGCATCATCTGCGTGCGCAACAGCACCTCTTGGATGCTCTGAGGCTGCCGCACCTTGATCGGATGAATTTTTGCCGAAACAAGCTTGGCTGCCGAAGGTCCGCCGATCGCCAGGCAAAACAGGAGGTGGCAGCCCTTCAGCGCTTCCACCTTCGGTGTGATACGGTCATCGCCCTCGGTCCGATGTTTCCCCCTTTCGTCGGAAACGTCGTCGAAGGCCACGGCTTCCACGAGTTTCCACTCCTCGCGCGTCACATCGTAGATGACAAAGCGCCTGGCCGACCCGAAATGCGCGTTGAGCTCCCTCATGTCTTGGGTTGCGATTGCCACGCGCAAAGCGCCTGCTCGTCGTTTACGCATCGGACCATGAACCTCGTCAGTGACGAGTGAGAGGCGACGCACGGGGAGCACCCGGCGTTTCGCGCTTGCGGAATGGATCAAGTTCCTGAGGCGTCGGCGCATGCCGGTTGGCTTGGAACATGTTGGCAACCTCGAAAACCAGATCACGGGTCCCTTGATAGAGGATTGAGAGCTTGTGCTGGCTGCCGAGCCGGTCGAAGACGGGGAAGCCGACGCGCATGAGGGGAATGCCAAGTCGTTGCGACGCTTGGCGTCCATGTGAATGCGTGACCAGAAGATCAGCGCCGCCGGCAAGCGCTTCCAAATCGCCGAGATCGCCGATCTGAATCGACTCCGCCGGTACCTCTTGCAGAATTTGCGACATATCGGTCGTCGTGACTGCCGCCGCGATTTCCGACCCCATATCCACGAAGAAGGTTGCGAATTGATAGAGTTGGTCTGGTTCAGCAGCGACCGCAATTTTCTTGCCTCCGAAATGGAAATGTCCGTCGAGCAACGCATCCTGCAATTGCGCCCGTCGACGGCACACGCCTGTCGGCACAGGCTCGCCAGAAATCCCTGACAGCAGGGAAAAGAACTGATCGGCGCTCTTCAATCCGGTCAGCGTCTCGAAGAGCACGTAAGGGACGCCGGTCACCTTGTGCAGAACCTCGGCCGGGCGGCGCATATGCTCGCCGATGGCGATGCAGTGCTCGACCGCGCCGAGCTCGCGGATGTCCTCGACGCTCGTCCCTCCATAGGTAGTCGTCACCCAGTGATCGGGCACAGTGCCGTCGAGCGAGCCTGAGACGTCCGGCAAAATCACCGGTTGCAGCCCAAAGCCTTCAACCATCTCACGCAAATGCTCGACGTCAGCCACGGTGAGATTCCAGCCGGGCAGGATCGCGATCGTCTTTGACTGCCGCGCCCGCTCGCCTGGCCGTGTAATGCCTTCGATCATCGCGGTGACAGCGGTAGCCCAGCCCTCTTCGAGGGCGCCGCTGAAATCCGGCGTGTTGGCCAGCACGATCTCAGTACCCGCGAGTTCTTCCGCCCGTTTCAGCCTGATGTCGGCGATGTCGCCTGCGGAATCCTCGCCACGGGTTTCCACCAGGGCCGTCGTGCAGACCCCGATCAGCTTTGGCTTCGTGCGAGTCTTGAGATTCATGATCGCCTCTTCCAGATTGTCCGCCCCGCCGAGGATGGTCGCCACTTCATCCATCGCGGTGGTCTGTAGGGGGATCGTTTCCTTGAAATGCCGCACTAAGAGCACGAGCGCGAAGCTGGTGCAGCCCTGGCTGCCGTGGAGCAGCGGCATTGCGCCCTCGACCCCGAGAAAGGCCAGGGCGGCACCCAGCGGCTGTGATGATTTCAGTGGGTTGACCGAGGCTGATTTGTTCTTGGAAAGGATGCGGGTCATCGAATTTCCTCAACACCAGCCGAAATCGTCCGCGTCGCGCCGGCGAATTCCTGGACAGCGCGCATGGTCGCCGTGTCATTCTTGGTGCTCGGCAATTCGTCCTTCACATCGGGCTGGCACTCCCACGGGGCCCGCTCGCGCACCTGGCACCAGATCGGGCTGTGAATGGCGAGGTCGATCTGTCGTACAAGTTCCACCATGCCGTCGTAACCGGCGTAAGGGTGTTGGCGCTCCTGGTTGATGTCGAGCCAGGGCGTCTTGGCCTTGAGCGCGACGAATTGCGTGCGCCCACCCGACAGCAAGATATCGGCCTTGCCTTCTGAGAGCATGGCGTAAAGGTCGCGCGCTGCCATCTGCTCGAACATGTGGTTGTCGTCCTTTAGGATCTGTTTGATCCGCTCCTTGTCTTCGACCGTGGATTTCTTGACCGAGGTGCCCACGATCTCCATGCCGATCTCCATCAGCGCATGGACGACCGACCAGGACTTCACACCGCCCGTGTTGAGCAGCACGCGCTTGCCTTGCAGCCGCCGCCGGTAGGCTTCGAGCTTTCTCCATGCCACCGCCTCCTGCTCGACGATCAGCGTCTCTGTGCGGTCTAGGATCTCCGGATCGGCGCCCTTCCTCACCAGCAGCTGAGCAATGCTTCGGAGTGCTTGCGACGTGTCCGAGATGCCGTAGAAGGAGCCCTCAAAGAAAGGGATGTCCCAGCGCTCGTCCATCTTGCGGGCCAGATTAATGAGGGCCGTCGAGCACACCACCATAGCCGCCCGGGCGCGGTGCGCGGAAGCAACGTCGAGATAGCGCGCGTCCCCCGGAATGCAGGCGCGCACCCGGATCCCGAGCCGATCAAGGAGCGGCTTTATCAGCCAGAATTCGCCGGAAAGGTTGAACTCTCCAAGGACGTTGATGTCGTACGGCCCGGTGTCGTCGGGTTCCACCGTGCCGATGACGTGGTCGAGCAACGCCTCGGCGGCGAGTTTGTTGCCAAGGTTCTTGGAGCCGGCCAGTCCCGGCGCATTGACCGGAACCACGGCCAAGCCAAATTTTTCGGCGGCGCGTTTGCAGACGGCCTCGATATCCTCGCCGATGAGGGCCGTTACGCAGGTCGAATAGACAAACACTGCCGGCGGCGCATACGTTTCCTTGATTTCGCGGATCGCCTTGAAGAGCTTCCGCTCACCCTGCCCCATCACCACATCGAGTTCGGTAAGGTCCGTCGTGAAGCTTGTGCGCCACAAGGTCGGCCCAGACGAAGCTGCACCGCGGTTGTCCCAGGAATTGCCTTCGCAGGCGAGCGGCGCATGGACCAGGTGCGCAACGTCAGTGATCGGCTGCAGCACGATCTTGGCCCCGTCAAAGGCACAACCGCCCGCTGCCGCTCCCGGCGTCAGCGGCCGTGCGCAGCCTTCCTTGCGCGCCTTGGCATCCTTGCCACGGTTCTTGTCGCAGGCGGGCTCGTCGAAAACGTCCTGGATCTTGGCACTGAGCGAGGTCATTGCGTCAGTCTCCAGTCGGCAATGAACGGGCCCGGGCGAATTGCCGGCGGTGTCTTCTAGCGGGTGAGGTCATAGGAATAGTCCGTCACGCCCGTCTGGCTCGTCTCGCGATCGAGCTTGTCGAAGATCTTGTCGAGGATCGTCGTCAGCACGCGTAATCCGCCCTGGTAGCCCATGAGCGCAAAGCGATGGTGGTGGTGCCGGTCGAAGATTGGAAACGTCAGCCGGATCAGCGGCGTGCCGGTGTCGCGCTCCAGATACTTGCCATA
Organism: Mesorhizobium sp. ISC15; assembly: GCF_037162615.1. NCBI lineage: Bacteria > Pseudomonadati > Pseudomonadota > Alphaproteobacteria > Hyphomicrobiales > Phyllobacteriaceae > Mesorhizobium > Mesorhizobium sp. ISC15. Next base: position 6,685,280 of record NZ_JAVSPX010000001.1, read on the forward strand.
GGAATTGCCGATCAGCAGGTCCACTGGCTCGGTGAAGAGCAGCGACCGCATCGCCCAAAGGTCCTTGCCCGGCCAGACCTGAGCGTCCTTGCCGAAGGGCGACGATGCAAGCAGTTCCTTCAACTCGGCTTCCCACGCCGAGGTGCCGTTGGTGGCGAGGCAATGTGTCGGCTCGCCGCCGGTTTCCATGACGAAGCGGGCCATGGCGTACACGAAATCCGGATCGCCGTAGATCGCGTATTTCTTCCCGTGCAGCCAGGACTGGCTGTCCGCCATGGCATCAACCAGTCGGCCGCGCTCCAGGCGGATTCCCTCGGGGATTTCCTTCCCGGAAAGGGCCGAGACCTTCATCAGGAATTCGTCAGTCGCCTGGACGCCGAGCGGATAATGGAACGAAGCCGTGGCGTGCCCGACTTGCTGGCAGTAGTCCAGGGTTTTTCGGGTGTTGTAGTGCTGCAGTGAAAGCGTCGCCTCGGCGTCGAGTGCTCCCTTCACCTCTTCGATCTTCGTGCCACCGTCATACATGCGGTATTCCCCGTCCGATGGCGTGTCGAACTGGTCAGACGCGTCCTGGATGAAGGTGTAGGACACGCCCATCACATCGAGCAGGCGTTTGAGTTCCCGGTTGTTGCCAACGCAGTAGCCGTCGAAGCCCGGAATGACGTTGATGGTTCCCTTGGCTTCCGTGCGCTGCTGGCCTTTCCAGAAGTGCTCCAGAATGCCTTTGAGCATGCCGTCATAGCCATCGACATGGCTACCGACGAAGGCGGGCGTGTGGGCAAAGGGCACGTCAAAATCGCGCGGGACCGAATTTTCGTCCTTGGCGTTCTCGATGAAGCTGTGCAGGTCGTCGCCGATGACTTCCGCCATACAAGTCGTCGAGACTGCGATCATCTTCGGGTCGTAAAGTTGGTAGGTGTTGGCGAGCCCGTCTACCAGGTTCTTCAGGCCGCCGAATACCGCCGCGTCCTCGGTCATCGAGGAGGAAACCGCCGAAGCAGGCTCCTTGAAATGGCGCGACAGGTGCGAGCGGTAGTAGGCTACGCAGCCCTGGCTGCCGTGGACGAAGGACATGGTCCGCTCGAAGCCCGCGGCCGCGAACACCGCGCCGAGCGGCTGGCAGGCCTTGGCGGGATTTATCACAAGCGCTTCTCGGGCGAGGTTCTTTTCGCGGTATTCCCAGGTCTTGGTGAATTCGCCTTGATCGGTAACGATCTGATCCGGGTGCGGACATTCGAAATTCAGCTTCTTCTCGGCAAGCATCTGCCTGTATTCCGGCTCGCGGAACAGGGGAGCGTGGTCGAGAATCTCTTCAGCCGACTGCGGCATTGGTGTTACCTCTTTTACATCTGGCCGCGCCATACGGCAGCTCAGGTACGTCGAGACGTTTGCGGTTTCCCGAGGCTCACAAGCCGCGGGGGTTCATCGTCTCTCTGGGGGGAGAATAGGCCAGGGGACGGGCGTCTATTCGGCAGCTATCGCCTGCCCATGGGGCGGGCTTTCTTTCCAAGGCGCCTGGTAGAGGCCCCAGACCGGATTGTTGATGGCAAGATCCACGTCGCGCGCGAAAATGGCAAAGCCGTCATAGCCGTGATAAGGTCCCGAATAGTCCCAGGAGTGCATCTGGCGGAACGGAATGCCCATCTTCTGCACCGGGTATTTTTCCTTGATGCCAGAGCCAACGAGGTTGGGGCGAACTCCCTCGATGAACTTCTCCAACTCGTAGCCGGTAACGTCGTCATAAATCAGTGTGCCGTTCTTTACGTAATGGCCGGTGCGCTGATAGTCGTCGTTATGGGCGAACTCGTAGCCGGTGCCGACAATGACCATGCCGAGGTCCTCGTAAGCTGTGATGACGTGACGGGGGCGCAGGCCGCCGACGTAGAGCATGACGGTGTTGCCTTCGAGGCGCGGTCGGTACTTGGAGATGACCGCGTCAACAAGCGGTCTGTACTTGGCGATGACCTTCTCGGCCTTCTCCTCGATTTCCGGCCCGAAATGCTTGGCGATGTTGCGGAGGGAAGCTTCGATCTGGGACGGTCCGAAGAAATTGTACTCCATCCAGGCGACGCCATACTTTTCCTCCATGTGCCGGCAGATGTAGTTCATCGACCGGTAGCAGTGGATGAGATTGAGCTTAGCCTTTGGTGCGCGCTCGATCTCGGCGAGTGTGGCGTCGCCCGACCAGTTGCCGACCACGCGCAATCCTATCTCCTCAAGCAAGATGCGCGAGGCCCAGGCGTCGCCGCCAATATTGTAGTCGCCGATCACGTTCACGTCGTAGGCACCAGCCTCGAACTCGACGTCCTTCTTGTCGAAGACCCAGTCGCGGATCGAGTCATTGGCGATGTGGTGGCCGAGTGATTGCGAAACGCCGCGGAAGCCCTCGCAGCGCACTGGCACGATAGTCTTTTCGTGCTCCTTGGCCTTTTTGCGAGAAACTGCCTCGGTGTCATCGCCAATGAGACCAATCGGGCATTCGGATTGCACGGTGATGCCCTTGTTCAACGGAAACAGTACCTCGATCTCATCGATGATCTGTTCCAGTTTCTTGTCGCCGCCGAAGACAATGTCCTTCTCCTGGAAATCGGAGGTGAACTGCATTGTCCCGAACGTGTCGATGCCCGTTGTGCCGACGTAGTAGTTGCGGCGCTGTGACCAGGAATATTGGCCGCAACCGACGGGCCCGTGCGAGATATGGACCATGTCCTTGACTGGGCCCCAAACCACGCCCTTTGAGCCGGCATAGGCGCAGCCGCGTATGGTCATCACACCAGGAATGGACTTGATGTTCGATTTGACGTCGCATTCGGAAATGACTTCACTTTCCTCGCCAGCCTCGTCTCCGCTCTTTGCGACGCTGAGATGCTTTTTGCGGCGCTTCGCCGCTTTGTCGGGATATTGCGATAGTACATCCTCAATAAGCTTCGCATGGAGAGCACCATCATTCTCGTATTCCAGGCTCATGGGACCCCTTTCAAGGTGTCTGGTGACGCCTCACCGACGAGGCGCCGTTTTTTGCAAGGCGCGCCAGCTCAAGGAGCGCCCAATATCGTCGTTACTGGGCGGCCGCCTTCGCCGCTTCCTTGGCCTGAAGCTCGGCAAGCATCTGCTCGTCGGTCTTCATGATGCCGAAGTCGAGGAGCATTTCCTCGAGCTCCTCCATGGTGATCGGTGTCGGGATGGTGCCCTGGCCCGAATTGACATGGATCTTTTCGGCCAGCGCGCGATACTCGCCGGCCTGCTTGGAGTCGGGCGCATATTGGATCACTGACATCTTTCTGAGTTCGGCGTGCTGGACGATGTTGTCGCGCGGCACGAAGTGGATGAGCTTGGAATTGAGCCTGGAAGCCAGTGCTTCGGCCAGGTCGAGCTCACGGTCGGTCTGACGCTCGTTGCAGATCAGTCCGCCGAGCCGCACGCCGCCCGAATGGGCATATTTCAGGATGCCCTTGGCGATGTTGTTGGCGGCATAGAGCGCCATCATCTCCCCGGACATGACGATGTAGATTTCCTGCGCCTTGCCCTCGCGGATCGGCATCGCGAAACCGCCGCACACCACGTCCCCGAGCACGTCGTAGGAGACATAGTCGACATCGTCATAGGCGCCGTTCTCCTCAAGGAAGTTGATCGAGGTGATAACGCCGCGACCGGCGCAGCCAACACCCGGCTCCGGGCCGCCGGATTCCACGCATTTGATGCCTCTATAGCCAACCTTGAGCACGTCCTGGAGCTCGAGGTCTTCGACCGAACCTTCCTGTGCCGCGAGATGCAGGACCGTATCCTGAGCCTTCGAGTTCAGGATCAGGCGGGTGGAGTCGGCTTTGGGGTCGCAGCCGACGATGAGGATTCTCTGCCCGAGGTCGACAAGGGCGGCGAGCGTATTTTGGGAGGTGGTGGACTTGCCGATGCCGCCCTTGCCGTAAAAGGCGATCTGACGCAGACCTGACATTATAGCTTTCCTTCCTTCGTTCCATCCGTCACGGCTGCCCGCGACATGAATGCCGATGGGCAGCTCTTGCCGCCTCACACCGAAGGGTCTCAAGACCCGTGCCAACTTGACCGATTGATAGCCAACAAGAATTTTTGTCTTTTCTCTTCCGCGAGTTAGCTTGAGCTCTAACAAGTGCTTGCTGCCAGAATAGGTGATTGTCGGAACAAGCCGTGTAGCGGACCCGACAATGCCCGACACAAAGCGTCGGATAGCGATCCTCGAGGCCGCTACGGCTGACTAATGGGGCAGCGCCGAGGCGACTTGGTAGGGAAACGGCTACAGGGGAATCGGCCCTGCAGTCCGTGCAGCAGCTGGTATCCATCTGAGCGGTAGATTAAACACGGGCCGCCACCGAACGGCGTCGAAAGAATGTGCCGCTATTTGCATGGGCGCCAATTGAGGAGTCGGTTACCCTTCACATCCGCTGTCGGCACTATTTCGGGTTGAGCAATGGCTCGCGGAGCTGGTGTGCTCCGGCTACGGCCGCGGTGCCTCGCAGCCCCAGCGCCTTAGCAACGCCACCGGTCATTTGCGAGAAGTAGCCCTGCTCCAAAGGATCCACGACACTACTCTGGCCAGCGATCGATTTGCGGCGTCTTCCACGGTAGGACGCTGAATATAGCGCCCTCATCAACGAACGACTTTGCGGAGCCGATCCCGCCCTGGAGGGCGCGCGTCGCATTGGAATGGCTGGAGCGGGTTCTCGCCGACACGACCCAGGCTAAGGTGCGGGTGACCTGAACGAGGGAGTGGGGCGACCCTGACCTCCCGCCGCTTTGCCGCAGAGGCGTTTGAGGACACCCTGCCTGTTCCCGCCGCCGTACATCAGACGTCGGTGCTCGGTAGCTGCTTTGCGCGTGCCTGGTTCGAGACCGACCGGCGAAGTCGGATGGATTAGCCTGATGGGATGCCTCCGACGATGACATCCTCATCCGGCTCGGAGTAACCGGCACCAATGTTGCACGCCGCACTATTACAACGTGTCGGGCAGCGATGAACATTCCCTTCGTGCAACGCCGCCGGCAACGGCGGCCCCTCTGTCTTTAACGCGGGTCAACGCAGCCAACCCATGTTGCAGGGCACCCAAACTGGCGGGGCTTATTCATGACCGGATCCGCGACAGGCTTCATGGGTGCTGTTCAGCACGACCCAGAAAAGCCGGATCAACGGTCTCGTCCCGCATGGGGTGCGGTCATTTCACTTGCCTTGGGCACCTTCGGGCTGGTGACGGCAGAGTTTCTGCCTGCCAGCGTGCTGACGCCGCTCGCGCATGATCTCGGTATCACAGAGGGCGCCGCTGGACAGACGATGACAGCGACGGCGATTGCTGCGGCGATCTCGGCGCCGTCGATGGCCATCATCACAAAGCGCCTGGACCGCAGGATCGTCCTGTGTGCGATGATGCTGCTTCAGATCCTGTCCAACCTTCTGGCGGAAGTCGCGTGGTCGCTTCCGGTCTTCCTGGCGGCACGTGTCGTGCTCGGCATTGCGCTCGGAGGCTTCTGGTCGATTTCGGCATCGCTGGCGATGCGGCTCGTTCCAAATCACCTTCTGCCGCGCGCCATGTCAATCATCCTCACCGGCGTTTCGGTCGCTGTCGTATGCGCGCCTCCAATCGGCGCCTATGTCGGCGACATCTGGGGATGGCGAGCGCCCTTCATGATCACTGCGGTCATCAATGCCATTACACTGCTGGTGCAACTCGTAACGATGCCGACGCTGCCTCCGGTTGAAATGGCTGGATGCCGAAGTCTGCTAGATGTGGCCAAAAAGCCGACCATCAAGGTCGCCCTTTTAGTCATAGTCCTGGTCGCTTCTGGGCACTTCGCCAGCTTCACCTATATCCGGGCCTTCCTCGAGAAGGTTCCCGCGTTGAATATCGAGATGATCTCGCTACTGTTGCTCGTTTCTGGCATAGGCGGCTTCTTCGGCAATTTAGCCGGCGCATTCCTGGCCCCACACAGCCTCAAGGCAGTCGCGGCCCTGCCATCCCTGCTCATGGCGATAGCCGCTATCTCGTTGCTGATGCTGGGACCATCGGCCTGGGCCTGGGCGATTGCGATTGTCATATGGAGCTTTGCCTTCGGCGCGGTACCGGTGGGGCTACAGACGTGGACGGTGCTGCGCGCTGTTCCCGAGCAGGCCGAAAGCGCCGGTGTGCTAATGACCTCAACGTTCCAGGTTGCCATCGCAGCCGGCGCGATTTTTGGCGGACTGCTTGTGAAAAATGCCGGCGTCACGAGTGTCCTTGCCTACAGCGCGGGTGCCACGTTCCTCGCCGCCCTCACAGTGTTCCTACTCGGCCCGAAACGCGCAAACCTGATCTCCTGACGGGGGCCTTCAGCTCAGCGCTGAGTCTACAGGGAGCGGGCCGGGCGGAGTTGGTCAGGTTACGCATCCCGGGCGAGCTCGGATCGCGCTTGGCAGCTGATGGGTGACCGGGCGCCGTTCTTGGAGCGTCGACTTGTTCTAGTCTCGATTGGAAATCCCGCCCCGAGAAACGCCGGGCCGGCCACCCGCCACCATCAACGTGCGTAGTCGCTGAGAGGGCGGCATTCCCGACAGCACGCCTGCATCACCCGAAAGTTTTCCAACCCGCGATGTGCCGCGAGTGCTGAAGACCAAGGAATTCGACGGCCCTGAGGGAAAAAGCGCACGCAAAATGCGCGTCGCCCGCCGGAACGAACTTACGGCGCCTCAGCTCTCTGTCAGCTCGTTCGAGTACCTCTCCTCGAGAGCGATCTAATAAGGTCAAACTCATGTCGAAAGACTTCCGCCAAAGAAGGGAACGAATGCCATGTACGGATCGGATCGGTGGCTCATCCGCAAGCTCAGCCAAGCTAATGACGCGGGTGCGGTCAAAGGACAGCGACGGCTTTGGCAAGCACTTGCGCACATGGCGCAGCCTGATCTCAATGCGAGTTCGTCTTCAGCGTCGGCACGGCCGTACTCGCTAGTTTCACAGCCTCCCATCGTGGAGATCGACAGGTCTGCGTTCGGACGGAAAGTAAGGGACTTTATGGCGATGAAATCAAACACATCGCCGCCAGAGTACTCGGATTTCGTGTCCTCAAAAGCCGCGCGAACGGCAATGGTCGCAAGGCTCGGCGGTGGCACCCAGGATGAGACCGACGAAGCGCGACATTGTAGTTATCAGCTATGTCGGACCTCGGTCAGGCGCTTTCTTTGGCGAGCGTCACTGCGATCCGGAGGTCGGGGCGACGTGGGGCTCAGGGGATGTGACCCGCCAGATTTGCGATCCTACCCACCAGCGCTTCCATCGGTCCTCGCTGGAAGAAGCGCAGCCAAAGCACCGCAAAAGCGCTTACAACCACGATAAAGCCAAGGAGCGCGGACAGCGAGTGAGGTTCTCCGAGCAGGTAGATTCCCTGAAAGTGCAGGAGATAGGCCGTCAAAGGCATCGAGCCGACCGCGACTATTGGCGAGACCAGCTTTCGCACAAGCGGGAGCGCTTCCATAGCGAGCGAGCAAGCCGCCAAGACGAACATTGCGCAACCGGTGCTGCCAAGGATCCAGAACGTCGGGTCGCTATGAGGTGAGGCAAGCCATAGCCAACTCGCTTTGAGAGCGTGCAGGTGCTGCCACCAGAAGTCGGGAGCCAGGCCAAGTTCCTGCAAATCGGCCATCGGCGCTTACACCAGGCAGCAAATGCAGCGCGAGCGAGGATCCCCCAAAGCCTAACACGGCCAGCGCGACGCCAGCTAGACCAAGGCACCAATGCATTGCGCGCTTGCGAAGGTCAAAGCGCGCAATGGCCATGCCTGCGATCAAAAAAGGAACCCAGGTCAACGCGGGATAGTCGCCGCTGACCAAGAGCTTGAACACCTCGGGGGCCGAGCTCTCGGAGCCAAACATTGGGAGAAGCAGGAAGCGCACTTGCGGGAGAACCAATGCTGTCGCCGCGGCGAGCAAACCGAGTTGCTGTGCGCTGAGCCGATAGAGCGGCAGGACCAACATGAAGCAGACCCCGTAGTATGCCAGGATGGGCTCGTATGCCACATCGAGGTATTTCAGGATTGAGCCAAGGGCGAGCAGAATAAGGGCACGAACTGCGACTTTGGCAATGGCCTGTCTACTGGCTACCCCGATTTCGGCGCGTTGCGGCTGGTAATCAAGATGAGCGAAAAACCCGTTAACACGGCAAACAGGACGGACGAGCGCCCATAGGCGAATTCCATCACACGCCCGACCAGTCCTTCGCCGCTGTCGGGACCGACATGCACGGCAAACATGCCGAAGACAGCCAAGCCGCGAGCAAGGTCGATGCTGACCAGCCGAGCTGCAGCCCACCCATCTCGCAACCCATTGTGGAGGATGCGGTGCGGCCGTGCCATGGTGGGTTCCTTCCATCTGTCTATCGCGGGACCCGCGACAGGAGGGCCGGTCGGCTGCTGCCGTCGTCTCGCCCCGAAGGGAGCAAAGCTCGTGCCAATCTGGCAGTCGAGCCGGCGACAGAAATACGTTTTGTTTCAAGACTATAGCCTACGGAAACCACAGACTTGGGTCGCCGAGCCGCCTGCCAGGCAAAGCGATCGATATCGGTCACAGCAGAATCCTCTGCGGGTCGAGTTGAGCGGGAGATCAATGCGCTCCTGCATCGAGCGTCGTTGCGGCGCCGCCGATCTCCCTCGAATTGCGGACGTCCCACCGATAAGATCATCGGAGCAATTTGCGTGCCCGGTTGGCGCTCCGTTGCGTTCCACCGCTTCCCGCTAACCAGCGGCTTGGCGACCTTCGGTCGGCCTTGCGACAATTCTTGTCGAGTTTCCGACACGAGAGGTTTCGATAGAGACGCTCGGCGAGACTAATTGGAACGCCAAGCATGTAAAAATCGTACCCGATTCGAATTCGATCCTCATCGACTCTGGACCAGGGCGATCCCCGATGGCCACGGCTTGCTGCCCCGGGCCTGCGTTGGCGTTAGTCGCACAAAAACACGCCGGGGCAGACACTATGCAGTTGCTGCAGTGCCCGCCGGTGTGCGGTATTGCATCGGCTTGCGCTGTCTGGTCCGTCCTTTGCCAGCCGGTGCGGAGCGTGAGTATCCGCGTTACACAGGACTTTTGTTCAGTGTGATGACGCGACGGTTATAGCGCGTATCCGGCTTGGCGAAGACCTCGTCCTGAAGCGAAAGCGTTGGTGCGGGAGCAGCTTCATTGGAAATGGCATGCCACTTGCTGCTCGTGGCTAGAGCCCATCAAATCACAAGAAAGCTATTTGCCGAACCATGGCTGACACACGAAGCTCTCTACGATCGCCCGAGGCCGAGCAAGGGGCAGCGGCAAAAGTCCAGACAATTGCGCTGAACCAGTTCAGTCGCGCCGGTCTGTTGCGTGGTCAGTTGTTGGTACCTGCTTCGCGGATGGCTGGTGAGCCGGGCCGTTCTCATACACCCGGATGGGGAAGTGAGATTTGGAGCCGCGAGGATCTCACCTCGTGACCGGCATGCGGGCCCTGGCGCGAGCCAAAATCCGGTGCGCCAGTTTTTTCTAAAGGAGCAAGTTGATGACCGGTCAAAAGAAGGTTCCCTTCGTCACGTTTCTCACGCGTGTTCGCGATGATTCAGTCCAGGGGCCAAATCCATACCGCTGGGAGGAAAGAACATCCGACGACTACTTCGCCGGCAAGCGCGTCATCCTGTTCTCGCTCCCTGGCGCTTTCACCCCGACCTGCTCGACCTACCAACTGCCAAATTTCGAAGATCTCTATGAGGAATTTAAGAAGGAAGGAGTTGACGCGGTCTATTGCCTCTCCGTCAACGATGCTTTTGTCATGAATGCATGGGGGAAGTCCTTGGGGCTGCAGAAGGTCGAGTTGATCCCGGACGGTTCAGGCGAGTTCACGCGCAAAATGGGCATGCTGGTTGCCAAGGACAATCTCGGCTTCGGTATGCGCTCCTGGCGCTACGCGGCTCTGGTCAATGATGGCGTGGTGGAGCAGTGGTTTGAGGAGGAAGGTTTCTCCGACAACTGCGAGACCGATCCCTATGGCGTCTCATCCCCGCAGAACGTCCTTCACAAATTGAAGACCGCTGCATGACCTGGTGTACATCGACCATGTGCAGCGGTGTCTTGGACGAGACCGAGCACAAAAGGCGAAACTCTAAGGCGCGTCCCGTGAGGTGTCCAAACGTGACGCGCGTGAGAAGCGTCGACCTGTGAGAGATCCAATTAGCCGCGGCCAAGAGCTTCTTTGACAGGAATACCGAGCTGACCATGAAATCATCGTTTGGCCTACTTCAGAAACAGTCTCTTGCAGCATCGCCTCAACTCATCGAGTCGATTCGCTTGCTGCAACTGACGCATGCCGAACTGCATCAGTTCGTGGACCAGGAGCTCGAGAAGAATCCGCTTCTGGAGCATGCGCCAAACGACGACGGGCTGTCTGGCGAGGCTGAAGGACCGACCTGGAGCGGGTCCCCGGACCATCCCCGGCAAGGGAAATCCCAGCCGAACGAGACCAACACCGCGCCTGGTGATCGTCCTGCCTTCGAGGAGTTTGTCGCCTTAGCCGAAACTTTGCACGACCATGTCGCTCGTCAGATCTCCCTCACTGCCTTCACACCGCACGAGCGGCTGATTGCTAGTCAGCTTGCCGGTCATCTGGATGACACTGGCTATCTTCAGGCAAGTCCTTCGGACCTGGCTGGGTACAAGAACATTCCTCCGGCCGATGTGGAACGGGTTCTAGGTACCTTGCAGCACTTCGATCCGCCGGGAATTTTCGCACGAACTCTCGGCGAATGTCTTGAGATACAGCTGCGCCAGCGAAACCGGTTCGACCCGGCGATGGCGGTTTTGATTGCCAACCTTGAGATGCTTGCGCAACGCGATTTTCAGACGTTGAAGCAGCGTTGCGGCGTCGATGAAGAGGATCTTCTCGATATGCTGCAGGAAATCCGTGCGCTCGATCCCAAGCCTGGAAACGCATTCCAATCGGGCGCGCCGGAATGCGTTGTACCGGACGTCTGGGTCACGCCCTCGCCCGGAGGTGGATGGCAGATCGAGCTCGATCCGAACACGCTGCCCAGGGTGCTGATCAACCAAAGCTATGTCGCGGAGGTTTCGTGCCGAGCCGCCAAAAAATCGAAAGACATGACATTTATCAACGAATGCTTGCAAAACGCGAACTGGTTAATCCGCAGCCTCGATCAGCGAGCCAAGACCATCCTTAAGGTCGCGACCGAAATCGTGCGCCAGCAGGAGGCCTTTCTGGAATATGGCGTCGCCCACCTACGACCCCTCAATCTCAGGACGGTCGCTGACGCGATCAACATGCACGAGTCGACTGTAAGCCGGGTGACGTCGAACAAGTACATGGTTACCCCACGCGGGGTGTTCGAACTTAAGTACTTTTTCACTGTCGCGATCGCCTCCTGCGAAGGCGGTGACGCGCACTCCGCCGAAGCCGTCCGCCATCGGATCAAAGCGATGGTCGCCGAAGAATCCCTTGATAACGTGCTTTCGGACGATGACATCGCTGACCGGCTCAAGGAATGCGGCATCCATCTCGCTCGCCGCACCGTCACTAAATATCGCGAGGCGATGAATATCCCCTCCTCCATACAGCGGCGCAGGGAAAAGCGCTTGTGGCGCGACGGCGATCGAGGCCTCAAGGCCTCGTGACGAAAGCGGCCCTTAAATCAATGTGACGCGTTCTTCGCATTCGCCTTCCTCCGGGCCGAAGCAACTTTCGAAATCACTGCATTCGCGGCAATTGGGCGCAGCGCATAGCGAGAACCCTTCGGCCTCGCAGAGTTTGCGATAAAAGTACTTCTTCCATTTCATGTTTTGGGCGTTGCCCGCCGCTAGCGTCGGAAAATGCATAGCAAGCAGGCGGTTGAGCTCGGCCCGGTTGAGAAGCCCAAGGTCTTGCCACAGATGGCCATTGCGCATAGCGCGCCGGGCGAGGATCTTAGCGAAGCGGGCGCTCGCCGGGTCGCTTGGCCGGGCATGCGCCAGCAGCAGGCCGCGCAGAAGTTCTTCCTCCATAAGCGGCTCAGGGTCGCTGACGTCTTTGAAGGCCAAGGCTGCCATAGCGGCAGCGGGGAAACTGCGGGGCAGGATCTCGCGCAGCTCGGTAAGGGAAAGGCCGGTTGACTCCGTCGCTGTCGCCTCGCCGGCCTCGACCTCCTTGAGCGCACACGAGAGGACGCAGGCAAGCACATGCTCGTCGAACCCCTTCTCCGGCCCGATCGCAGGCCGTTGGCCGGCGCCGACACACACATCGTTTTGAGCGGACATGGTCCCGTTCTCCTGGTTTGTCTCGTCCACAGCGGCTCTGCCAGCAGCAACATGGGTCTGGCAGTCTTTCGGGCACACGCTGCGCAGGCTCAACCCCAGTGCAGCGGCCGACGGGGTCGGCGCCATAATTATGCGATTTAGCTCGCCTTCGAAGTCACCGCGCTACCCGTCGCAAGTGCGAGGATTTCACCAGAAAAACGACGCCGTGAAAGCGCTGCGCGCGAGCAGACTTTCCAGCAGAGCGGCCTTAGCCCGGACAAGCGGAGCCCTCGAAAGGTGAGATATTCGGGCACCACCTGGAGCCGTCCAGGGTAACGAAAGCGCTACTCATCGAAAGCATACAAGTTCCATTCATGAGCCGGCCGTTGAACGTGCGTTATGCCACCTGAACGACTAACAGCTGCGGGCAAGGAGCATAACCCATCGCGAATTCAAACCCGCGCATTACCCATCGCCTTGTTGATCGCGGGAATGATCTTGTCTCCCCAAAGTTCGAGCTGGCGCAGCATTGTCTTCTGGTCGAAATCTCCCAACTGGGTCTGGACTGCGATCTGATCCGTTTTCAGAATGTCGATCTCTTCCAGCAAGCGATCAATCACGCGATTCACACTGCCGATCGGCAGGTTCTTGCGCATTGCCTCGAGCGATAGATCCTGCTGGGTGGGCGTTTCCCGCAGGAGATAGCCGTCATGGCTCTGCTGGCGGCGCTGATGCAGCGCCTCCGACAGGCGGCGCTGGAAACGGGCGTTGTCGAGATAGCTGTTGATCTCCGCCTCGTTGTCGCTGGCATAGCAGCAACGCAGCAGCGATACCTTGGCATCTGCGACATTCCGCTCCTCGGAAGCCGCTGCCTTCTCGATCGCTCCGCGCAACGTTCTCAAAGTCTCCAGGCCGTCGTGGAATGCCGTGACAAAGTAATTGTGGCCCTCGCGGTAGGCCCGTTTCATGGGGCCGGCCCGCCGGCCATCCAGATCGGCGGGGCAGGCCTTTGGACGGTGCGTACCGAAATCGCCGTCGGAGGTATCTTCTCGTAGGGGCCATCGTGCTCGAAGATATTGTGGTTGAGACCCTTCAGAAGGATGTCCAAGTATTCCGAAAAGATGGCCGGCGCCTCATCGATATGGACGCCGAAGCGCTCAAACTCGAACTGCTGGTATCCCGAGCCGACGCCGAGATCCAGGCGACCGTTCGCAACGATACCGGCGAAGCCGATCTCGGAGAGCAGGCGCTGCGGTTTGTAGAGCGGCAGCACGCAGACGGCAGTGCCGAGGCGAATGGTGCTCGTCACGCCGGCGCAGTACGCCACCATCATCAAAGGCGACGGAATCAGGCTGTAATTGTTGAAGTGGTGTTCTGCGAACCAGGTTGTGCCGAAGCCGGCCTGCTCCGAAACGACGGCCTGTTCGATGGAGTTTCGGATGACGATGTCGGGGGATTGATGATAGCCACGTTGGGCGGCCAGGATGAAGGTGGCGAATTCCACTGTGTTTCCTTGTTTGCTGCTGGTTGGCGGATCTGGAAATGCGCTCGTCCGAGACACCGATTGCCTCGGATCAGGCGCCTGGCAGAGCACCGCGTTGCTCTAGGCCCCTGTGCGATTCGCGGTTGCGGGCACGCCCGGAGAGCTTGTCCCCATCCCGAGGGACGTTGCCCCGCCGACATCTTCGATTGGGGCCGCGTTGCGGGCGCCCCCAAGCCGGGGCCTCCGCTTTCATGAACGGCACCCGGTCGCCTGGCGAATGGTCGATGTTCAACCAGCGGCCTCCGCAAAGCATTCGTCGTAGAGTTGGCTGGCGCTTCCTGCGTCACCGAACGCGGTCCAGCCGCCGTCCACATAGAGGATCGAGCCGTTGATGTATGAGGCGTCGGACGAAGCCAGGAAAAAAGCAGCATCTGCAACACCTTCCGGCCGTCCCATCCTACCCAAGGGGATCTGCTGTCCGATCGTTTTCGTGTCGATGCGGCGGGCCTTCGCCAACTCACGAATGGCAGGCGTGCTGATGTAGCCGGGAGCGACGGTGGCTGTGCGAATGCCGATTGGCCCCAGTTCGGCCGCCATGCAGCGGGTCAGCATGTCCATCCCCGCCTTCGAGGCGCCATAGGCATGCGAAGGGCGGAAAGCTGTTGATCGATCCTAGGTTGAGGATCACGCCGCCGGGGCGCATCATCTTGATCGCTTCACGCGCGCAAGTGAAGGCGCCGGTGAGATTGACATGCAGGACACGTTCGATCTCTGCAGGCATTTGTTCGACGCCCGCCGCAAAAGCGTCGATAGAAGCACCGTTGACAAGGATATCAAGGCGGCCGAAGCGCCCCCGCAGCCCCTCAAACAGAGCCACCACCTCGCTCTCGATCGCCACATCGACGGATTTCGCTGTGTTCTTTCCGCCGAGCAATGCAGCCAGGAGTGTCGCTGCGGCGCTATCTTTATCGGCGATCACGACAGTGTCACCGTTCGCGGCAAAACGGAGAGCAACAGCGGCGCCTATACCGTTTGCGCCGCACGTGACGAGCACGACTCGCGCGTCGGTGCGTTCGTCCGGACGGGAGAGTTCGGTTCTGAGGGCTCCTTCCACCTCAGGGCTGGCATCCCCGGGTTGGTTGAATGACATCCAGCCGCCGTCGACCGCCAGCACCGATCCAGTGACGTAGCATGCCTGCACGCTGGCCAGAAAACTCACAACCCTGGCGATTTCGTCGGGACGAGCCAGGCGCCCCATCGGCACACGACGGCGCATCGCCGCGAGGTCAATTTTGCCCGCTCGGCCCAGTTCTGCAATCATCGGCGTGCGCACGCAGCCCGGCGCTACCGCAGCCACCCGGATACCGCGAGAAGCCCACTCGCATGCAAGCGACTTCGTCAACGAGATCAGGCCCGCTTTCGAGGCTGCGTACGCATTGCGCTTCACGATGGCACCGCCCGGCCTCATGCGTCTCGCCCCTTCGCGCGCCATGAGGAACGGCCCAATCAGGTTTACCGCCAAGCCGCGTCGGAAGTCATCGACATCGGTGTCGACAGTGGCGGCCATAGTGGGTCCCACTCCGGCGTTGTTGATGAGGACGCTGATTTGCCCCAACTGTGCTTCGACCCGGCCATAGAGCGCGACGATATCTTCCTCTCGCGAGACATCGCACTCGAGGCCGAGATGCGGCTCGCCGAGACCACGGGCCAGTTCAACCACGCCGCTCCCCGGGAGGTCCACCGCAATAACAGTGTCTGCGGCAAGAATATTGACCAGGGCACGGCCGATCCCGCCAGCGGCGCCTGTTACGATGACGATGCGTCCTGCCTGCGTCATGAGAACTTTCTCCAGGAGGCTCAGAATCTCTGCCCTCGATGTTGTGCGTGCGGATCGATGCGCCGCAGTAGAGCAATATGTGCTGGTGACGGTCGGTTGCGTTACCGGATAGAGGTCGTCCGCTTCGGCTGCAGTCCAACTCCCGGTTGGATAGCCGAAAGTGATAAGGGGCCCCTCGAGGTACAGACGCTTACCTCGATGAGCGGCGCTGCCTAGGTCCAGCCAATCGAGGCAGACCGACGTCCTCGGCGCGCTCGTGGCGGTAGAGCGGATCGCTGTCGCGGTCACGCTGTCGCGGGCGGAAAGGCAACCCTGCCGGCCGCATCTTTCACCGGGCAGGGTTGGTCTTGGGGACCGCTTTGGCGTTGCAAAGTTGTCATAGCCCGTCGTCCCCACTGATGCGTCTCTCCCGTTCGGAAGCTGACAAGGCATCGTCGCGGGAAGCAATGCGACGCTTCCCGAGCGCGTAGACCGGATCGTCCGGGTGCGGTGCTCCAATGGGCTGTCGCGGCCCGAACCGTTCTGTCTCAAGTACCGCCGGTGGGATCTGCTCCTCGACCCAATCGTAGACCACCGTCCGTTCGGCAATCCGCCACTCCCCTTCCCTCTTCTGAAACAGATCGCAGTAACGGCCGCATAGCAGCATCTGGCGTACTTCTCCGTCATTGTCTGGCCCGCGCTGGAGCGCGGAGAAATAGCTCTCGACAGCAGCTTCTGCCGGGTTGATAAATTCAATCAGGATGTTCGTGATTTGATGGACGTTGCGCAGTCCGGTCTTGAAGACACCGAGCGCAAACCGAACGAAGCCCTCGGCTGAGCCGCGATAGGCCCCATGACTGTCATGCGCATCAGGCCAGTACGCGCTGCGCAGTGCCGCCTCATCGGCGCGGTCTATCCCGCGGCTGTACCGATAAAGGCAGTCACGGATCGCCTCACGGTTGAGTAATTCGGTAATTTTTGCTTGGTCCATCGGCTCTTCCGTGGTTCTGAGGTGCTCTGGGACGCCGGCCGTCGGTTTGCGGGTGGCCTCCGATAGGATTCGCGCGGCGGGTGGATCATCGAGTTCCAGCGCAAGTTCGGGGCAGGATCGCACGCCATCTGAGGCCAGCAGTTGCTCCCCATCCGCAACATCAATGTTACCTGGTAAGATGTAGCCCGCCTCATCGAGCCTGAAGACTGCCGGTGCTCGCGCCGCGCATCGCGCATGACCCTGGCATCTGGCTTTGTGAACGATAATGCGCACAGCTACCTTCAACGTCTGTGGCCCGGCTCAGGGCGGGGGGTTACTCAAGCCCAGTCCAGGACCAGATTTTCGATCCCGAACACATGGCCGCCATGGGTGATGGGTGCTGTTCCCTCCTTGATCCGAAAGGGCGGTATGCGCGCCAGCCACTCCTCCAGGCCAATGACAATCTCCCGCCGGGCAAGGTGTGAGCCAAGGCAACGGTGGGGACCATAGCCAAAGGCGGCGTGGCGGTTGTCCTCTCGCGTCAGATCGACCGTATTGGGGGATTGGAATTCCGTCGGATCACGATTTGCAATCATCGTGGCGCAGGAAACATAGTCTCCCTTGCGGATCGGCGCGCCTTCGAAATCGACATCTTTCCTTGCCACGCGGATCATCTGAACGCTTGGATAGGCGCGCAGCAATTCTTCGGCTGCGAGCACGATCCGGTCCGGTTCGTTGCGCAGCAATTCCTGATCTTTCAGGTTGCGCGCGAGATAGGCCAAGTCAAAGCCTATGGCTGCAGCGACCGTGTCGAGCCCCGCCACGAAGATAAGCACGCCAATGCCCCGGACCTCCTCGTCTGTCAGGCCGCGACCCTCGACCTGTGCCTGCACGATGAAGCTCATGAAATCGTCGACGGGCTTTTTGCGGCGCATCGCCGCCAGTTCGTCAATGAACGACACGATCGTCCGAGCCGCCGCCGGCCGTCTCACATCGTCGCCGTGGAGCAGATCTTTCGCCCAGCCGACAAATGTATCGAGACGGTGATCCGGCAGTCCGAGAAAGCGAAGGAAGATGTTGACCGCGAAAGGAAAGGCGAAATCCTTCATCACGTCGCAGCTTGTGCCCGACGAGGCGATCCTGTCGATGAGCGTTGCCGCTCGCTCGCGGATAGTCGGTTCCAATTCCGTTACCCGCTTTGGCGAAAGCAGCGGATTGAGCAGTGAGCGAAAGACTCCGTGGGACGGTGGATCGAGTTCGAGCGGGATCATGGGCCAGTCTTCGCCCAGTGCGGATGCGAAAATGCTGCGATGACTGGAAAATACTTCGGTCTCCTGGAGCACACGCCGCTGATCTGCGGCGCGAGTGATGACCCAAGTACCCAGCCCGGTGCGCGTGTTCCACGGCGAATAAAAGATAGACGGTCCGGCATGCACGCAAGCGACTGCTGCGTGCGGGTCGCCATTGGGCGTCGGGGACATGCCTGGTGACGTAAAAAGACTGAAGTCGCCCACCATTTCCGGCGGGACATGATCTGGAACCGGTTTGGTCGCCATATGGTTTCTCCCGCGCTCAGACGCTGACGCGCTCAACTTGGATCGCAAGGCTGTTCATCAGAGCCCGCTGAGCTCCACATCGCTCTCCGACATCGCTTCCGATGTCAGATCAAGCAAATTGCGTGCCGAATCGGCGCACCGTTGGCGCTACTCATCTCTCCGTAGTATCTGCCCGTAGAGGCTACCCTTTGGTAGGGCTTCGACATTCTTGTCCGTTTCCAGACACGACAAGATTGCGCATCGAAGGCTTTACGAGGGGCCGAGTGAAAGTGGCTAAGCATCGAACGAGGTCACCTGCCAGAGCAGGTGTAGCTCGGCGGTAGCGAAGCCGCTCGCGAGCGCGCCGTCGACTGCGCTGTAGATGCTATGGGCGGCGGCGAGCGTGTGGCACCCTCCGCGCTGTTGATCAGCTATCTAAGGAGCGCCCCCTTTACCGGGGCGCCGAATGAGAGCGGCCAACGCAGGCGCGAGAAAGGTCTTGCGCGGGCCGGCAATGCTCGCCCCCGCTATGGCATGATCCTGTTGGCTCGGCGGTTCCTCCAATACCAAAAGGACAGCGCGCTCGCGCACTGGTTTTGCGTGAGGACGGCCGATGGCCGTGGCGGAACGCGCAAGACAATGATCGCGGCTTTGGCGCGCAAGCTGCTGATTGCATTCTGGCGACTTGTCACGACCGGCGAGATCCCGAAGGGAGTAGCCCTGCGCCAGGCATAAGGCTTGGAGGAACGTTCGACAGGACGAGCATTGAAGTTTGGCAGCTGCAATAGTCTGCCGATAACGATCCGAGGTGGTGGTGATCCCGGTCGCTCACATGGCTTACTACACCGCGCTGTAGAATGGGCCCACCGCCCGGAGCTTCGCCGCCGATGCGTATGGCTGCATCATGGTTTTCGATCCGCCAGGATCAACCACATACAAGCTTTCGGCGCGTTTACGGCGCCTGATGGCGAGCTCCCCTCGGTTTGCAAGTTGAAGACCTCTACGAACAGCACCTGCCGGCTCAATGTAACGCTGCCCGCCGTGCTCGTGACCATCAAGGGCAAGTCGCTTCGCGATGGCCAAAGGCCACCCTTGACCGTCACTGCGCGCGGCGCCCAATGACAATGACCCCCGAAGCCAAAGCAGGAACAAATGGGCGCCACGGCTGAACAAGGAACAAGGAGACGGAACGACTGAAAGATCACCTTACAAAGATTAGCCCATACAAGCGTGCGAGC
The DNA here is from genome assembly GCF_037162615.1 of Mesorhizobium sp. ISC15. Lineage (NCBI taxonomy): Bacteria > Pseudomonadati > Pseudomonadota > Alphaproteobacteria > Hyphomicrobiales > Phyllobacteriaceae > Mesorhizobium > Mesorhizobium sp. ISC15. Next base: position 6,704,559 of record NZ_JAVSPX010000001.1, read on the forward strand.
GGCTTTGCGGTGATCTCGACAGTTCGCCGGTAAGGTCGGGTTGCTGACACCAACCTGATTCGAAGGAACCATCGATGACCGACGACATGATGAACCTGCGCGCGCTCGTGGAGAAGACTCCGGATTCCGATCTCCTGCGCGAGATGATTGGCTTTGCCGCCGAGCGGCTGATGGCGCTGGAGGTTGGGGCCGCCACCGGCCCCGCCTGTGGCAAGAAGAAGGCCTACGCCCGCCGGCGCCTAGGCCCATCACAGCGCCCGCAAATAGCGCACTTCCGAGATCGGCAGCCCGCATTCTTCTACGTCAGGATCACATCGGCCTGGCGGTAACGATCGCCATCGTCGGACGTCCCCTGCTAGCCCGAGAAATCCTCGACCGCACTGGCCGCACCGGCAAGCCGGCCGTTCACTGCTGTGTCGCTGCTGGTGGCAAGAATCTAGCTGCCCTGCGCCGATAGCACGAACAGGATGCGTGGCGTTCTTTGATGATGCGGTCTGCTTTTTTTGGCGGCTTTCAGCTTTGCATCCGTCTCGGACGCTAGCTTTTCGAGCTTGGCATTAGATCTAGACCCGAAGGCCCTTGCCGGCGAAGGAGTATTCGAGGATGCCTTTGTGGAGGCCGTCCTCTGGAAACTTGACGGAGGGACCAATCGACTTCACCTCGACCAATTCCTCCCGCCAGCTGCCGTACAGGGCTGGGGTTGGACATTGACCGACAGCACACTCCTCCGCAGGTAGCTGACGCATTTTGCCTACATTGGGCAGCTTGACCGCGGGGTTCCGGTTGTGGCTCATCGCAACGGGAGCAATGATGGCGGTCCTCGCCAAGCGCGAAGGCGCTCTCGGGAAGGAGCCTCCGATCGAGGCGATCCGCGGCGGGCCGCAAAAGACAGCTGTGCTTTCGTTGGCCCCGGCAGGCAGAGCGGTGATCACGAGAATCCAGGGTAGCGACGCGGACACCGAGCGAACACGGAAATCAATATGCATCGGTGTTGCCTGAAGCGGCGGATGAACTGGCAATGCGCGGCAGGTTCTCGGTCAGTAACCGCCAATCGTCGCGCTCGGGTTCGCCTTCCTTGCGCGTCCCGAAAAACTGGATGATCATCTTGCCGTCGGCGCCATATGCTTCGAGAGACGTGACATGGCCGTCCTTGGTCGGCTTGCGCACGGCCCAAACCTCGCGGATGTGGTGGGTCCTGAGATGCAGGTGGAAAGTCTCGTCGAGCACGTTGATCCAAGGCCCGATCTGCTTGACCGACTTGATAGGGCCGGAATGGATCTGGATGCAGCCACGATTGCCGACGAAGCACATGATCGGCATCTCGTCCTCGGCCGCATGATGGAACATGGCGCTGACGGCATCGTTGTCGAGCAGCCAGGCGTAATCCTGGCCGACGATGCGCACCGCCTGGCGGCGGCTGAGGTTCAGCGCCTTCAGCATGTCGAAGAACTGATGCACGTCGGTCAGCCGGCTCCAGTGCTCCCGTAGGTCGTCGACGATAGCGGCTTGGTCCGGAATCTTTGCGATATTTTCGGCTGACCTCTGCTTAACCGACAGGATCGGTTCCTGGTTTGAGGATTGGAGCTCGTCTGTCAGTTTTTGATAGGCGTAGAGGTTGGAGGACGGCCTCAGATGCACCTTGTGCACTGCCTCGCCGGCGGCGTCGAAGAATTGCAGGCAGCGGCAGATCTCCCCGCCATCGCATGTCTCGACGGCAAAGCCATGCGCCCACACCTTCAGGAAGATGCGCAGATCGATGTCATTGCCGAGCACGATAGCGTGATGCTTGCCCGTGAATACCCTATCGTAGATCCCTATCTTCTCATGCACGGCACTGTCATTGCGGGTCAGCGCCATGACCTCGCCAACCGCGCCGAGGCCGGTTAACACGTCATTCACACGCGGCTCGATGCGCACCGTGCCAAAACCACAATGTGCCGCGACGAGCTCCGCTTCCGAAATACCCAATCGGGCAGCGAGATCCCGGCCGCGGATTTTGGGACTGTCTTCCCGTGCCCGCCGAATTCTCTCCGGCGAAGGTTTCTCTGGCTGGTGCATGTGTTACCTGCTTGCGCATTGTCGGTCGGGAGCCTTAGCCCTCGCCAAAAGAGAGCCTCAAAACTCGTACCAACTGCTCGAAGGGTCTCGAAAACCTGGCCTACGTGCCCGTTCAGCGGAAACTCCGGTCCAACCCTCTGTGGCGGTCTCGACAAATCCGACAACACGTGTCGAAAGCCGACGCCTTAGCGACAATAGCCGAACCAGAATCGTGGCCGTCTAGCGAAGTTCCACTGTTCGGAAACGGGTTTTTCCGTTGGCACGGTTCATGCGCGGTGATGCCCAAACCGTCACGCACCGAGGAGAAAGGGAGCAATGATTACACTCACCGAGAAGGCCGTTGCCGCCGTTAAGACCGCTCTTTCCGCCGCTAGTGAGCCGGCAGAAGGCTTTCGCATCATGGTCGAGCCCGGCGGCTGCTCCGGCTTCAAATACTCAATGGGCTTGGAGAGCTTCTCGCGCGAGGGCGACGCGATCATCGAGGCCGATGGGATCAAGGTGTTCATAGACGCCGGCTCCCAGTCTCATGTCGGCGGCATGGCCGTCGACTTCGTCACGGGTCTCGAAACCTCCGGCTTTGTCTTCGACAATCCGAATGCGAGCGGGAAGTGCTCCTGCGGCAAGTCCTTTAGTTGATTGCCGAAGAAGAGAGGGCGCCTGAGGTGAGCTTGTCGGTGCGATGGCGGCCCAGTCTACGCTAACATGTGGGGCACCTGCACCGGCTCTAGATCGTCTCCGCCAGCAATGCGCAAGGCTCAGTGAAACCGGGTTGCGCCTTCACGTCATTCCAATCCATTGAGGACCACAGCCCATGAAAGTTGTCTATCTCGACAACAACGCAACGACACGGGTTGATCCCGAAGTCGTTGAAGCGATGCTGCCGTTGCTTACGCATCAATTCGGCAATCCTTCGTCGGCGCACGGTTTTGGCGCCCTTGCCGGCGCCGCGTTGAAAAACGCGCGGGGGCAGTTGCAGGCGCTGATCGGCGCGGAGTTCGACGACGAGATCACCTTCACCTCGGGTGGAACGGAAAGCGACAATGCGGCCATTCTTTCGGCGCTCGAGGTGATGCCCGACCGGACAGAGATCGTGACTTCCGCCGTCGAACATCCGGCCGTGCTGACGCTCTGCGCGCATCTTGAGGAGACGCGCCGCGTCAGGGTGCACAGGATCCCGGTAGATAGCCACGGCCGGCTCGACGTTGACGCTTACCGGGCTGCTCTCAGCCCGAACGTGGCAATCGTCTCGATCATGTGGGCCAACAACGAGACCGGTACGATCTTCCCTGTCGCCAAGCTCGCCGAATTGGCCAAGGAAGTCGGCGCTCTTTTCCACACTGATGCCGTGCAGGCAGTCGGCAAGCTCCCGATTGACCTGAAATCGACCGCAATCGATATGCTGTCGCTCTCCAGCCATAAATTACATGGACCGAAAGGGGCCGGCGCACTTTTCGTCAAGCGCACTGTGCGCTTCCACTCGCTGATCAAGGGGGGTCACCAAGAGAGCGACCGGCGTGCGGGCACCGAAAACACGCCCGGCATCGTCGGGCTCGGCATGGCAGCCGAACTCGCCTTGAAATTCATGGATGGCGAGACCAGACGGATAAAGCGGCTCCGGGACCGGCTGGAGAAAGGGCTTCTCCATCGTGTGCCAAACACCTTCGTCAACGGCGACCCGCTGGAGCGCTTGCCAAACACCACAAACATCACCTTCGAATTTATCCAAGGCAATGGTATCCTGAAACTCCTCGACCGCGAGGGGATCGCCTGTTCGTACGGATCCGCCTGCACCTCCGGCTGTTCGGAGCCGAGCCATGTCCTGAGTGCGATGAAAATACCACATGGGGCGGTCCGCTTCTCTTTCGCGCGTGACAACGACCAAGAAGACGTGGACCGGGTGCTCGAGGTCTTGCCGGCAATCGTGGAGAAGCTGCGCGACGCCCCCGTTTCTGGGCCGGATAGGCGGATTACCGAAGACCTTCAATGCGTTGCAGGTCTCAGCGCCAGAAGAACCGGCGACCATTCATGAGCAGTCGGATCTTTCTCAACGATACGACCCTGCGTGACGGCGAGCAGGCACCCGGCGTTGCCTTTACGGTGGCGGAAAAGCTTGAGATCGCCGAGTCGCTTGCGGCAGCCGGCGTTCCGGAGATCGAGATCGGCACGCCGGTTATGGGCGCCGACGAAATCGACACAATTCGCGCTGCGGTCGCACGGGGTCTCCCGGTGCGGCTCACGGCCTGGTGCCGGATGACCTCGCAGGATTTGGATGCAGCGGTCGAGAGCGGCGTCCCCGCCGTCAATCTGTCGTTGCCTGCGTCGGACATGCAACTTGCCGCCAAGCTCGGCCTCGATCAGGCAGGAGCGCTCCGGCTCATCGAGCGTATGGTCGGGCGCGCAGTCGCCAGCGGCTTCTTCGTCGCGGTGGGCTGCGAGGATGCTCCGCGGGCCGAGCGGGATCATCTAGCCCGCGTTATTGAGACGGCGGCGCGCGCCGGCGCGAGCCGTGTCAGGCTGGCCGACACGGTCGGCGTCCTCGACCCCTTTTCGACCTTCGAACTTGTCACCCAGCTCGCAGCGCAGTCTCCCGTCGACCTTGAATTCCATGCGCACAACGATCTCGGCCTCGCTACCGCCAACACGCTGGCTGCGATCCGCGCCGGCGCGCGCCATGCCTCGGTCACCGTCCTTGGACTCGGCGAGCGCGCGGGCAATGCCGCGCTGGAAGAGGTGGCCGCCGCGATGGCCGTGCTCCAGGGCGCAGATACCGGCATCGACCTGACCGCACTGCCCGCACTGGCAGCCGAGGTCGCGCAGGCAGCCCGCCGACCGATAGCCGCCACTAAGCCGATCGTCGGGGCTGATGTTTTTGCCCATGAATCAGGAATTCACGTCGCAGGGCTGCTGAAGGACCCGCGTACATATCAGGGGCTCGATCCAGTTCTCGTGGGCCGCTGCCGACGTATCGTCATCGGCAAGCATTCTGGCGCCACCGCGATTGCCCATGTGCTGAGCGAAAGCGGCCGCGATCTTGACCCCGATCTGGCACCCGCGATGCTTGCCTGCGTCCGTCGCAAGGCGGCCGAGATCAAATCGAGCATCACAGCGATTCAACTGGTCGATCTCTACGACAAAATGTGCAGCGATGCGGTCGGCAGAGATCTTGGATTTGGGTGAAGGTGGTGATGTCGGCTGTCCTCGCCATCATCTCAAATCGGAAAAGCAGCCACGCGGCGCGACGCAGAAGACGTTCGGCCGTCCCATCGGCTATGACGTCCAAACATTGCGGAGACCAAGGCGCGGGATACGGCCGTAGCCGGCCGGTGTCCTCATTGGTGCTGCCGACAAGACGGTGGTCCCAGCTCGGTCGGAGCCGACCCAGGTCGAGGCCCAATGCGGAGATAGTCCCCCATTCCCTCTGCACGGTACTGCGGCCATGCACGCCCGTGCGCCACGCCCGGCCACCGGATGCACAGCCTTGTCGACGAAGCGATTGCCTCGCTGGCTCCGCCCCACTCGTCCATCAAGTTGCGGATTTCGCGGCTGCAGACAGAGTTTTTCGTATCTGGCCCCACAGTTTTCCGACAAGGGAGAATGCAATGACTTGTTCCGCTGACGGCCGTCCCATCGATGTCACCGACGTCCTCGCGCGACTGAAAGGCCTGTCGGCGGCGGAGGAGTTCTTTGCTGTCCTTGGCGTCTCATATGATCCGAAGGTGCTCAATGTCTCACGGCTCCATATCATGAAGCGCGTGGGCCAATACCTTGCCGAGGAAGATTTCTCCGGTCTGCCCGACCAGGTGATCGCCGCGCGCGTACGCGCCATGCTGGAACGCGCCTACGAGGACTTCGCGGTTTCCTCGCCGCTCACGCACCGGGTCTTTAAGGTGCTCAAAGATCACGATCCGGACAGGTCTTGCACGCCAGGCAGCACCTTTGTTCCTTTCGATTCAGTCCTGAAGCGGTTCGGCAGGGAATAAGCGCGACATAGTTGCGACGAGACAATGTCAAGAAGCCGACAATTCGGGCATCGCAACCACGCCTCCCAAAATGACCAGCCGAATTTCCATGGAATTCGAGCTTCAAAACACTGGCACGAATGATGCAGCCAAGAACTCGCACCGCCATTCCGCATCGGATAACAGCGTAGAGAAACGCCAATGCACATCGTCGTCAGCATCAAGCAGGTGCCGGACTCGGCTCAGATCCGGGTCCATCCGGTGACGAACACCATCATGCGCCAGGGTGTGCCGACCATCATCAACCCTTATGACCTATTCGCTCTCGAAGAAGCACTTAGGCTACGCGACGCTTATGGTGGGGAGGTCACAGTGCTCACTATGGGTCCACCCATGGCGGAGGACTCCCTGCGCAAGGCGCTCGGCTACGGCGCTGATCGCGCGGTGCTTTTGACCGACCGCTATTTTGCCGGTTCCGACACACTGGCGACCTCCTTTGCTCTTTCCCAGGCAATCGCGAAGATTGGCGAGACGTTCGGCCCGCCGGAAGTGGTCTTCACGGGCAAACAGACGATCGACGGCGACACCGCCCAAGTCGGGCCCGGCATAGCCAAGCGTCTCGATCTTGTGCAACTCACCTACGTCGCGAAAATTGCCTCCATTGATCTTGCTGCGCGCGAGATCACGGTCGAGCGCCGTTGCGAGGGCGGCACCCAGAAGCTGAAGAGCAGCCTGCCCTGCCTCATCACCATGCTGGAAGGCACAAACGAGATGCGTCGGGGCTCGATCGAAGACGCATTGTGCGCCGCGCGCAGCCGGATTGTGAAATGGAGTGCGGCCGAGGCCGGCATTGAGGACCTCACCAAGTGCGGCTTGCGTGGCTCGCCGACGGTCGTCAAACGCGTTTTCGCCCCTACCGCGCGGTCGGAAAAGGCGGCGCAAATTGACACGGCCGAGAAGACGCTGCGCGATCTCGCCGACGAACTGATTGTTGCAATTTTCACCCGCCAACCGGCACTGGAACCGGAACTCGCCTTCGACGGCGCCTGACGGCAAGGAGCAGACCATATGTCGAGCGCGAACCCAGACACTCCCCGCCCGCCCGCCGGCCGTGCCGGGATGAAGAAGGAGCTGCCCGAGCGTTCAGGGCCTACCGGCACGTTTGGGTTTTCATCGAGCTCGAACGCGGCCAGGTCCACCCCGTATCCTTCGAATTGCTCGGTGAGGGCCGCAAGCTAGCAGATAAACTTGGCGTCCAGCTCGCGGGCGTTGTGCTCGGACCGCCGGAAGAAGCCACCCAGAACGCAGTCGCCGAAGCCTTCGCCTATGGCGCCGACCTTGTCTACTTCGTCGAGGCGCCGCTGCTCGCCGACTATAGGAATGAGCCTTTCACCAAGGCGATGACCGATCTGGTTGACACTTACAAACCCGAGATCCTGCTTCTCGGTGCGACCACGCTCGGCAGGGATCTCGCCGGGTCAGTCGCGACGACCTTGCTGACAGGACTCACTGCCGACTGCACCGAACTGGACGTTGATGCCGATGGTTCGCTCGCAGCGACCCGTCCGACTTTTGGGGGTTCCCTGCTATGCACGATCTACACGCTCAACTACAGGCCGCAGATGGCGACGGTGCGACCGAGAGTCATGCCCATGCCGCACCGGGCGGACAGAGGGATCGGGCGTGTCGTCACGCACAAGTTGTCGCTGGCCGAGGATGAAATCGTCACCAAAGTCCTTGGCTTCCTGCCGGATAGCCAGTCGGGCACGGCCAATCTCGCCTATGCCGATGTGGTCGTTGCGGGAGGGCTCGGTCTCGGCGCGGCGGAGAACCTGCAGCTTGTGAAGAGTCTCGCGCGAGCGATCGGCGCCGAATTTGGCTGTTCGCGGCCGCTGGTCCAAAAGGGCTGGATGCCGGCCGATCGGCAGATCGGCCAGACTGGCAAGACAATCCGGCCGAAGCTTTACATAGCCGCTGGTATTTCCGGCGCGATCCAGCATCGCGTCGGAGTTGAGGCAGCCGATCTCATCGTGGCCATCAACACCGACCCGAACGCTCCGATTTTCGATTTCGCTCACCTCGGGATCGTAACTGATGCGGTCCGCTTCCTGCCCGCGCTGACCGAGGCCTTCACCCGCCGGCTGTCACCGCACAGTCGCGACAAGCTTGCGAGCTAAGGGAGATGGAGATGATCAACGAAGAGTTTGACGCCATTGTCATCGGGGCCGGCATGTCCGGGAACGCAGCTGCTTACACCATGGCAAGCGACGGCTTGAAGGTACTCCAGTTGGAGCGAGGTGAATATCCGGGCTCCAAGAATGTCCAAGGCGCCATCATGTACGCGAACATGTTGGAGAAGATCGTCCCGGACTTCCGGGATGATGCACCGCTCGAGCGGCATCTGGTCGAACAACGCCTATGGGTGATGGACGAGACCTCCCACACCGGGATTCACTATCGGTCGGAGGATTTCAATGAAGTGAAGCCCAATCGCTATACGATCATCCGTGCCCAGTTCGATAAATGGTTTTCGCGCAAGGTGCGCGAGGCCGGCGCGACGGTTCTGTGCGAGACGACCGTGACGGAACTCGTCCGTGATGGCAATGGCAAGGTAATCGGGGTCCGGACAGATCGGGCCGGCGGAGCGATCTACGCGGACGTCGTGGTTCTTGCAGAAGGTGTCTGCGGGCTGCTTGGCACGCGAGGCGGCCTGCGAAAGATGCTGAAGCCGGAAGCCGTGGCGCTGGCCGTCAAGGAAATGCATTTCCTGCCCGAAGAGATCATTGAGCAGCGGTTCGGCGTCAAAGGGAGTGAAGGCTGCGTGATCGAGGCAGTCGGCACGATATCCCACGGAATGGCCGGGCTCGGGTTCCTCTACACCAACAAGGAATCGATCTCACTGGGGATCGGCTGCCTCGTTTCGGATTTCACCGCGAAGATGGAGAGCCCTTACACCCTCCTGGACGCGCTAAAACACCATCCTTCGATCCGGCCGCTGATCGCCGGTTCGGAGGTGAAAGAATACGCGGCGCATCTCATTCCTGAAGGTGGCTACAAGGCAATTCCGCAGCTCTTTGGCGACGGTTGGGTCGTTGTTGGCGATGCTGCGCAATTGAACAACGCCATTCACCGCGAGGGTTCGAACCTCGCCATGACCTCCGGTCGGATTGCGGCTGAGGCTATCATCCAGGTCAAGAGACGCAACGATCCTATGACCAAACGGAACCTCGCCCTATACAAAACGATGCTGGATGAATCCTTCGTGGTGAAGGACCTGCGGAAATACAAAGACATGCCATCCCTACTCCATAATAACGCCGGCAATTTCTTCACGACTTACCCGAAGTTGATGTCGCAAGCCGCGCAGAACTTCATGCGTGTCGACGGCACGCCAAAGATCGATAAGGAAAAGGCGACCACGGCAGCCTTCATCAAGGCGCGATCGCGGTTGGGGCTGGTCAGCGACGCGATCCGCCTGGCATTGGCGTGGCGGTGAGGCACTGACGACATGACAAATCCAGTGACGAAATTTCGGGTCGAGGACAAGCTTTACCAGAACCGCTATCTGGTGGACTCCGGCCGTCCGCATATAAAGGTGCGACCGCACGAGCAACCAAGCGCGAATCTGCTCGCGCTGACCCGTGTCTGTCCAGCGAAATGCTACGAGTTGAACGACAAAGGTCAGGTTGAAATCACCGCTGATGGCTGCATGGAGTGCGGCACCTGCCGGATCTTGTGCGAGACCAGCGGTGAGATCGAATGGAACTATCCGCGCGGTGGCTTCGGTGTACTCTTCAAGTTCGGATGATCGGCGTCCGCACCGTTTGATGGGTACGCACCTGTGCACTCCTGAAGTTACGACCAAGCGCCGACCCTTCCTGGCACCATCTCGCAAAAGGGGGAGCGGGTGAACACTGTGCTTGAAATGCAAAAGGCGCTTGGGAGGAGCATTCGGGACCACAACTCCTGAGGTGTTTCCATGGCTGACATACCGCCGGATCGCGTTAACGAAGTAGGACCTCGAGACACCCGCCGCGAACCGGGCAGCGATGCGCTGTCCCATGCAGATATCCGGGTCAGGGGAATCTACGAGATATCGAAAGCCCTGACCGCTCCGGCGCGGCTGGAGATTACGCTTGCCAATGTCGCGAATATACTCCCATCGTTTGTGCAAATGCGTCACGGAGCAATCGTTGTACTGGACGCTGAAGGTGATCCGGAGATTGCCGCGAGTGCTGGCGACGCCGATACCGCCCGATCAGGCACACACCCCATCGTACCACGGGCCGTGATAGAGCACATCGTCGCTACGGGGACGAAGCTCATGATACCGGACGTCAGCACGTCCGAGCTATTTCAGGCTGACCCTGAAACATATCACAGCGGCAATTCCCTCCCAATTGCCTTTATTGGCATCCCGGTGAAGGCTGAGCATAAGATCCTTGGAGTGTTGTCGCTCGACCGCGCAAGGGACAGCCCCACCGGCTCCCTCTACGATGAGGACATAGTGTTCCTGACGATGGTCGCCGACCTCGTCGGCCGAACTGTTCGCCTCCATCGCGCCCTGACTACGGATCGTGAGCGGCGCGTCGATTCGCAATGGACACTGGAGAATTCGTCAGATGAGGACAGGACCGACTCCATCCCGCATCCGCCTGTCAAAATGGAGGGGATCATCGGGGAAAGTCCCGCACTCAAGCAGGTGCTCGAAACCGTATCCATAATTGCAAGGACGAATTCTACCGTGCTTCTGCGGGGCGAAAGCGGCACGGGCAAGGAATTTTTTGCGCAGGCGATCCATAAGCTCTCACGTCGGAGGAAGAAGCCTTTCGTCAAATTGAACTGCGCCGCACTGTCTGAAAGCGTTCTGGAGTCGGAGCTGTTCGGGCATGAAAAAGGTGCCTTCACAGGGGCCATCTCGCAGCGCGCCGGCCGTTTTGAATTGGCAAATGGCGGAACGCTGCTACTGGACGAGGTCGGCGAGATTTCGCCTGCCCTTCAAGCCAAGCTGTTGCGCGTCTTGCAGGAAGGCGAACTAGAGCGTGTCGGCGGCACCAAGACGCTACAGGTGGATGTCCGCCTCATATGCGCCACCAACAGGGACCTTGAGACGGCTGTTGTAAACGGGAGTTTCAGGGCCGACCTTTATTTTCGCATCAATGTGATGCCAATCATCCTGCCTCCGCTTCGAGAGCGACCCGGGGATATTCCGCGCCTTGCGAACGCGTTCCTAGACCGATTTAACAAGGACAACCATCGCGAACTCGCCTTCGCGCCGTCGGCGCTGGAGCTGATCTCGCAATGCTATTTCCCCGGCAACGTCCGCGAGTTGGAGAACTGTGTGCAAAGGACGGCGACGCTAGCGCGTTCAAGGACAATCGCTCCGTCGGATTTTGCCTGCTACAATAACCAATGCCTGTCTTGGCTCCTCTGGAAAAGAGCTGATCGTTCGCACGGCGGCAATACCGGCGACGAGCGGGCTCGAAGCAACATTACGCCCGTTGGATCGCGGATGCCGGCCGGGCGCTTCCGCGACCCACAGGACAGCGTATTGCCTCATACGGCCGACGCTCTAAACGATCCCGCTTTTCCTGCAATAGGCCCGCGCCTGACGGAACGCGACCGGCTGCTCGAAGCGATGGAGAAGGTCGGCTGGGTTCAGGCCAAGGCCGCTCGTATCCTCGGCGTCACGCCGCGGCAGGTCGGATACGCTCTGCGCCGACACAATATCGAGGTGAAGAAATTCTAGCGTGCTCGTGACCTGAGAACAAGACTATGCGCCAGGTTCGCGAGAACCTGTCGGAGCCCGAGCCAAATCTACGCGAGCGTGCGACGATCGTCACGCCTTCATCGCGGTGACGCCACCGGGGCCTTTTCCAGCGTCTTGACAAGCGTAGGGGGGCGCACTGACTAATCCTTATCCGAACCATGCCGACGCGAGTATCGCGCGATAACTTTACCACGGGCGAGTTTGCCGTCGCCGAGACCGACATCTTCGTCGCAGACCGGTCGAGCACGTTGTGCCGAAGCGATCACGGGTGAAAGGGTCGACTTTCTCTCTCGGAATCATGTCCGCCGGAGTCGTCTTCCTCACGTTGTGTGCGTAGCCACTGTCGGAGGTCCGACAAAGTCATGTCGGGGCAACCCCACGATATCAGACGCGAAAGCCAATTCGTGATCTAGCGCCACCTTTTGAGTTTGGCATTGCGCTTGCGCTTTGAACGGCGACGTTAACCCGCAACGGAGCCGTTCAATGTCCGCACCGGTAATTTCGGTTGAGAGCCTGACCGGCAGGTTCTCCGACCAGCTTCGGGCGAGCGCGGATTCGGGTGGCTGCGCATCTTCCTCCTGCGGCTCGTCGACAAGGCCCAGCGATGTTGATCCGGCTGTCTGGGACAAAATCAAGGATCACCCGTGCTTTTCAGAAGAGGCGCATCACTATTTCGCGCGCATGCACGTCGCGGTCGCACCGGCCTGCAATGTCCAGTGCAACTACTGCAATCGCAAATATGACTGCGCCAACGAAAGCCGGCCCGGGGTAGTGTCGGAAAAGCTGACGCCCGACCAGGCGGTACGCAAGGTGATCGCGGTCGCCAACGAAGTACCGCAGCTTTCCGTGCTTGGCATCGCCGGACCGGGCGATGCCTGTTACGACTGGGAGAAGACGAAGGCAACGTTCGAACGCGTCGCCAGGCAAATCCCCGACATAAAGCTGTGCGTCTCTACCAACGGGCTCGCGCTGCCAGACCACGTCGACGAGCTTGCCGAAATGAATGTCGATCACGTGACGATCACCATCAACATGGTCGATCCGGAAGTCGGCGCAAAGATCTATCCCTGGATCTTTCACGATCATCGCCGCTACGTCGGCTCACAAGCCGCCAGGATTTTGCACGAGCGGCAGATGCTGGGATTAGAGATGCTGAGCGCGCGCGGCGTCCTCACAAAAATCAATTCGGTGATGATCCCTGGCGTGAACGATCAGCACCTGATTGAGGTGAACAAGTGGGTCAAGCAACGAGGCGCGTTCCTGCACAACGTCATGCCTCTGATCTCGGACCCGGCGCACGGCACGCACTACGGACTGACCGGGCAGCGCGGCCCAAATGCAATGGAGATGAAGGCTCTTCAGGATCGTCTTGAAGGCGGCGCCAAGTTGATGCGCCACTGCCGGCAGTGCCGGGCAGATGCCGTCGGCCTGCTGGGCGAGGATCGTGGCCAGGAATTCACACTCGATCAGATTCCCAGGGAGCTCACATACGATGCCAGCAAGCGCGAAACCTATCGGGAGCTGGTCGCGGACGAGCGTCGCGATCACCTGGCGGCCAGGAGCGAAGCGATCGGAATGGTCAAGACAGCGAGCTCCGGCAAGTCCCTCCTCGTCGCGGTGGCAACTAAGGGCGGCGGCCGCGTCAACGAACACTTCGGCCATGCCAAAGAATTCCAAGTGTATGAAGCCTCGCCGACAGGGATCAACTTTGTCGGGCACCGCAAGGTTGAGCAGTATTGCCTTGGCGGTTGGGGCGAGAATGCCACTCTCGACGGCGTCATCGCTGCGCTGGAAGGCATAGACTTCGTGCTTTGCGCCAAGATTGGAAATTGCCCCAAGGATCAGCTCGCGGACGCCGGTATCCGAGCGACCGACGCTTACGGTCATGACTACATTGAGACGGCAATCGGCGCCATTTACGCCGCCGAGTCTGGCGTCCCGGCACTCACGGCGACCGCCTGAGCCGTCTCATTCCACTCGAACCAGGAGTCAAAATGGCTTTCAAGATCATCGCATCCCAATGCACGCAATGTGGCGCCTGCGAATTCGAATGCCCGTCCGGTGCGATCAAGTTCAAAGGCGAGAGCTACGTGGTCGAGCCGCAGAAGTGCACCGAATGTGAGGGAGCCTTCGAGACGCAGCAATGTGCCTCGGTATGTCCGGTGCCGAAGACCTGCGTTCCTGCCTGACCCCAATCAGGCTACCGCATAGCGGCTGCCTCCGGGAGCCTGCGAACATCAACAACTGTAGCCTCAAAGAAACAAGGAACCGCCATGTGGCTCGCACGCGAACAGGAGGTCGAAATCCACAGGCCTCCCCGATTTAGGCCGGGAGAGCGGGTCCGTGCCATCCGTCACATAAAGAATGACGGCACCTATCCTGGCAGGGAGATCGGCGAAAATCTCGTGCGCAAGGGTGAAGAGGGCTATGTGCGGGACATTGGCACCTTTCTACAGCAGTTCTTCATCTATGCGGTCGAATGGATCGACCGTGGCACCGTCGTTGGCATGCGAGCGCGTGAATTGATGAGCCTCGACAAAGCCGACGCTCCCTGCAGTACCGAAGAAAACGCGAAACAAGGAACGTCCGGATGAAAGTAATGATCCGCAGGACCGATGCCGGGTTGTCAGCGTATGTCCCCAAGAAGGATCTCGAAGAGCCGATTATCAAATTCGAGAACCAAGATCTGTGGGGCGGGGTCGTAACGCTCAGGAACGGCTGGCGGCTCCTCTTACCCGATCTTCCGCCACATACGCGTCTGCCGATCACCGTCGAGGCAAGGAAGCTTTCCGACGAGGACTAATGCTGCCCCTTATGAGAGGCATCGAGAGGAAACGAGCATGAACACGACCCCGACCTCGGGCCACCTCGTCGTCGTCCGGGACAGTTTTGCCAGAAAGCTGCTTGAGCTGGCAAGACAAGCGCTCGTCTCCGATCAGGTGATCCCTTATCTCGGTCCGGGTCTCCTCCGGCTCGGCTCTGCGGAGCCGCCTGTACCGTGTACCCCCGAAGCAGTTGCCGCGGCACTCAACACGCGCGCGCCAGCCCCCTCGAAGATCCGCACCAATATGTGGTCAGTCGCGCAGTTCATCGAACAGCGCCGGCACCGCCGCACGCTTCAAGCTTGGATGACTGATATATTCGCGGAGCCGGCCGCGCCGAACCTCCTCCACGCCTGGCTCGCAAGACTCCCCCTCTCCCTCATCATCGACAGCTGGTACGAAGGCGCCATGCGCGCGTCGCTAGCAGAGGCCGGCCGAACCGACGTCATCGAGATACAAGGCGTCACGCGGGCGAATGAAGTCGGTAACATTTGGACCAGAACTTACGACTTGTCCGGAAGGGAACTCGACGCCGCAGCAGCGACAACGACGGTTCTCTATACCCCTCATGGCAGTATCAGGCCGGCTGCCAATTTTCTCATCGCCGATTCCGACTATGTCGAAGCCCTGACTGAAATCGATATCCAGACACCTATCCCTGATCTGGTGAAGCAACGGCGCACCAATCGGGGCTTTTTCTTCGTCGGCTGCCGCTTCAACGATCAGATGCTGCGTACTTACGCCAGGCAGATCATGAAGCGCTCAGAAGGCCCACGTTACGCGATCATGGATGGGCAAGCGCTGACCAGAAACGAAGCCCGTTTCCTTGCGGCAAGCGGAATCACGGTGGTCGACATGCCAGCGAGCGAAGCCGTGGCGCAGCTCGCCGGGTCAGCGTCTTGAGCCGATAGTGGTCAGGATCAACTTGGAGGGCGCCTTTGATGTAAGTCGACCGGCTTGCTTCCGAAGGCGCAAAATTCAGTCGGGAACACACCGTGAGCAGAGATGCTGTTGGCATGACCTCTCTCAAATCGTCCGGGCATGTGAAAGCGGCGGGGTGGGGCCGAGGCTTGAGCACTCTGCTGCGCATTACGCGCATGAATTTGAGGCACCCGTGGCAGGTCGCGCTTGCTATCAGTGCGACGATCATAGCCGTGATCCTGCAGTTGCTAATACCCCGGCTTCTCGGCAGGGCTGTCGACCAGACCCAGGCGGCAATCGGGAGTAGTGTCACTGGGACGGATGCAGCACAAGCGCTATTGACTCTGGCTCTCCTGCTTCTCGCCGCGAGTACGCTGCGCGGCATCTTCACGATGGCGCAAAACTATTTTGCCGAAGCCGTCGGGCATCACGTCGCGTATGAACTGCGGCTGGCTTGTTACGACAAGGTCCAGCGCCTCAACTTTTCCTTTCACGACCGGGTGCATTCAGGCGACCTGATTACTCTCGGCATCCTCGATCTCGACGGCGTGCGGATGTATTTTTCCACCGCCCTGGTTCGCTTGCTTCTACTCAGCATGCTGATCGGGATCGGCGCCTACATGATGATCTCAACCGACCCGGTGCTCGGTCTCATCGCGCTAAGCTTCGTGCCTTTCGTGGCCTGGAGATCGTCGGTCACGCAGCTTAAGCTACGCGTCATCTGGCTTGACCTGCAGGAGCGGCTTTCCGTCCTAGGCCGGGTGATGGAGGAAAATCTCGCGGGGATCCGCGTTGTCCGGGCGTTTTCGGCACAAGCTTATGAAATGGTAAAGTTCGACCGCGCCTCGAAAAACGCGCTCGAACTCGCCCACGAGCAGGTTGATGTCCACGTGCCCAATACGTCGGCAATGACCCTGGCCTTCTTTTTCGCCATGGGGTTGGTCCTCTGGATCGGTTGCAACAAGGTCATCGCCGGCCAGTTCAGCGTTGGGACGCTCACGACGTTCCTGGCCTTCATGACGATCCTTCAAATGCCCGTCCGCCAGATCGGTCTTATGGTTAACGGCTTCGCCCGCGCCTACACTTGCGGTTCGCGCCTCTTCGGTCTGCTCGACCAGGACATTACGATCAGGGATGCTTCCACCGCCAGACCGCTTGAGATCGGTGAAGGCACTCTGCGCTTCGACAATGTCTCGTTTGCATATCCCGGCACCGGAAACCGCGCCATTTTGAAGAATATCACCTTTAGCGCCCGTAGGGGCGAGACGATCGCGATCGTGGGTCCGCCGGGTTCGGGAAAATCCACAATGGCTCACCTGATCCCCCGCTTTTACGATGTCACTGGTGGCGCCATCATGCTTGACGGGCAGGACATCCGCGAGGTTACCCTCGCCACGCTTCGCGAGGCGGTCGCCGTCGTACAACAGGATGCATTCCTGTTCACTACCACGATCGAGAACAACATCGCCTATGGCGATCCCTGGGCGAAGGACCCGCGGATTGCGCGCGCTAGCGAATCCGCCCAGTTACACAATTACATTCTTGGCCTCCCCGCGGGCTACAAGACGGTCGTCGGCGAACGTGGCGCCTCTCTCTCTGGCGGCCAGCGCCAGCGTCTCACCATAGCTCGCACAATGATGTTGCGCCCATCAATCGTCATTTTCGACGACTCAACGGCCTCGATCGACGCCGCCACCGAGCAGCGCATCCGCGCGGCGATACGACGTTTCGCCCAGGATAGGGTGACGATCATCATCGCCCACCGGCTCAGTTCGCTCAAGCACGCCGACCGTATCCTGTTTGTCGACAATGGCGAGATCGTGGAATGCGGCACCCATCAGGAGCTTTTGGCCAAGCGGGGGCGCTATAAGGCCCTTCATGATCTTCAGTTGCGCCCGGAAGATCACATTGCGACCACGTCCAGAGGCGCGCCCTGATGGCCAAGGTGCACGCCAGCGAAATCGAAACCGAACCCAATGACAGCGGCAGGCGCCCCCCGCGCGCGGTCGTCGGCTCCCACCGCGTCGAGGAGGAGATGTTCGGCCGGGCTTTCGACAAGAAAATCATCCGGCGCATCTGGGCCTTCGTTCGTCCCTACCGAGCCATGGCAGTCGTCTCGGTTGCCGCATTGCTGGTTTTCACCGGCACGCAGCTTCTCATCCCGCTGATCATCCGCCACGCGATCGATCACGCCACAACTCCGGGAGGTGTTGATCGCTCGGCCGTTCTCGCGGCCGCCGGCGCGTTTGCGCTCACCATTCTGGTTAACTTCGGCGCCGCCTACGCGCAGGAAACCGTGGTGGGGAAAATGGCCGAGAACGTCCTCTTCGACATCCGGCGCGCCATGTTTGCCCATCTGCAGAAGGTGTCGCTCTCCTTCATGGACAAGACCGAGGTCGGACGACTGATGTCCCGCCTTCAAGGCGACGTCAACTCTATACACGAATTCCTCGAAAGCTCGATCTACTCCGTAGGCGATATCGCGCTTCTCTTCGGCATCGTTTTCGTAATGCTGTACGTCAACTTCAGCCTGGGCTTTCTCACGCTCTCGATCTTGCCGGCCCTGTTGATGATCCGCATCGTCTGGCTGCCGCGTGCCCGCGAGGCCTTCATGGCTGCACACGAGACCAACTCAGTCGTCAACGGCGCGTTGGCCGAAGCCATTCACGGCGTGCGCACCGTCCAGTCCATGGACCGCCAGCAGGTAAACTTCCTGCTGTATGACGACAAGGCACATGCCGACCTCAGGACACACCTGGTCGCTGCCAGGTATGCACAGGTCATGGTGCCGATCGTTGATGGCCTCACGGGTCTCGCAATGGCCGTCGTCATTGTGGTCGGCGGCTCCATGATCGTGAATGGCCGTGTCGATGTGGGGGTATTGGTTGCCTACATACTCTATATCCAACGCTTCTTTGACCCAATTCGCTCACTTACTCTGCAATATTCCGTCATGCAGCGCGCCATGGCCTCCGGCAAGCGCCTGACCGATGTGCTCGACGTCAGGATCGAGATCCAGGACAAACCGGATGCCAAGGTCCTTGCGCCCGAAATGGACGGCTCGGTCGAGTTCAGGAACGTCACGTTCGGCTACGATCCCAAAAATCCGGTGCTGAAAAACGTCTCCTTCGGCGTCAATCCCGGCGAGACGGTCGCCCTGGTCGGGCCGACCGGCTCTGGCAAATCGAGCGCGATGGCCCTCGTCCACCGCTTTTATGATGTTCAGCAAGGCCAAGTGCTGGTCGGCGGACATGATGTGCGCGATCTCACCCAGGAATCGCTCGGGCTCCAGATCGCCATGGTGCTGCAGGAGCCGTTTCTGTTCACCGGGACGGTCTTCGAGAACATCCGCTACCACAAGAGGGAAGCCACGCGGGACAAAGTGATCGAGGCCGCCAAGGTGGTGGGCGCCCACGACTTCATCATGAGCCTTGCCGACGGGTATGATACCCAGCTCGGCGAACGCGGCGGCAACCTTTCTCTCGGCCAGCGTCAGCTTGTCAGTTTCGCCCGCGCTCTCGTTGCCGATGCCAAGATCCTAGTTCTTGACGAGGCCACCGCCAACATCGACAGCTACACGGAAATGCTGATCCAGAAGGCTCTGACAAAACTCCTGGAAGGCCGCACTGGGCTTGTCATCGCTCACCGGCTCGCCACAATCCGCGGTGCCGATCGAATCATCGTACTTCAGAATGGCCAAATTAGTGAAACCGGTAACCACGACAAACTGATGGCTATGGGTGGGCTCTATTCCAAACTCTACAATCTGAACTACTCGTCCTTCGACGACGTTCTCGAAGAGGAAGCCGACCCGACCGTACAAGCCGCCTCTCAGACCTGATGCCTCGCCGACGTATCTGTGGTACCGTCCACCACTTTCAGGCGTACCGGCGGACGCCGCGGATGAAGCGGCACCCTTCATGGAGAAGCACCCATTTGCAGGCTTACCTAGTACTCAAAAAAAGTTGCCGGATGTATCAAGAGCTTTGATTTCATTGTCTTGGCGGGCCAAAATCAGAAGTCTTCCCGTATCGCTCCGTATGGTTCCGCGCCTAAGCAAAGGACGCTGCATAAGATGGGGCTTCATGCAGTCCCAGGATGTGGGCTTTGTGTGGTGTGATCTAGCGGTTGGTAGCGATCAGCCGCCGCTGTCCAATTCCGTTCCGGTTCGCAGGCACTCCAGATATCGAAAATGATATTTAGGATGTAGAGTGCCTTTTTCTCGCCCGTGCTGAGCGTAGCCAACAAATCGGCGTGCTCTACCGACGCAGTGTCCGCCCCATCCTCAAATGTGAAACCGACGCTGAGGATTGGTTCCTGGCCGAGTACCACCTCCGTGAAATTCTTAGGCACCAGCTTGAACGGCACGAAGAAGCGGTCGTTGAATATCTCGATCACGTCCGCCCACTGCGTCCGTTCTTTTGCAGCCTCTGCTTCAATCTCGCCGCGACGCTTCTCCGCAGCCTGGTACCTTTCGATGACGTCCTTGTAGAGATCCAGGAACGCGAACAGGTAACTCTTCCAGACCTCTTCCTTGAACGCCGGCATGTTTGCCAAGTGGGGTAGCAGGTCCTCGTTGTCGGTCAGGTAGGTCTCAAACTGCCGGACGTTGACGTTTTTGGTGATCAGCTTTTCAACGGCGGCGAACTTCTTGCGCAGGTCTGGATCGTTGCTGATCGCCTCCTTTTCCTTTTCCACCAGCTCCTTCCAGCAAGGCTAAAACGTTGTCATCAAAAATGACGTCATATCTGACCGTAGTAAACGGCGCGGTCTTCTGCTTCAAGAGTTCGTCCTGAACGCGCAAAAGAGCCTTGTAGAATTGGTCCTCGCCCTGCGTGAAGGTCGAAGATATCTCGCGTCCCAAGTCTTTCTTCGAGCCTGTGTGCTGTTTCAGGGCGGCGAGTAGCCGCTGCCTAGCGTCTTCAAAGCCGAGGTTGAGTTTTTTGTACTCCTCGCGAAGCTTGCTGTTCACCAGCAAAGTGGACGTCTTCTCGCTGTGACCGAACGCTTCCTCGTAAGGAAGCACGACCATGACGCTTTCCGGCGGTAACGCTGTCCCCTTTTCGTCGGTGACTACTCGCTTGTTGATGCGGTCTTTGAAGATCCGGTCGCCACTATTCTCCTCATCAGCGATGTCTTGGAACGTTTTTGCTAGTGACGACTTCATTGCACCATCGGCGCATCGCAATCGCGCTCTTCTTGCTGAAATCCAGATCGGCTTTCAGCTTCTTGATCCCGTAGCAATGCTCGAGATCCAGCAACAACTTTTCCAAACGTGCCCCCCCAAGTATTTGACATACTATCACTGGGCAAGTTGGCATAAAACCCTCCCGGTGGGAATGCGGGTGTACATTACTTTTCGCCTCAAGCTCTGGAGCGCCCGGTCGGTCTTGAGCAACAGGTCGATCGCCTGAAGTGAGAGTGTGCGACCCGCGCTCGGGAGTGAACGATGGATCGCGACACCGTACCAATGAGGGACAGCTACTGTAAGAGGTTGCTGAACTGCAGGCCTTTGAAGGCCGAAGATCCCTCACCCCGCGAACCGACGCTGCTTCCTTACGCCAAGCCGATCCGGAAATCCTCCAGAACCTGAGCTAGCCCTGGCGCTCCGAGAAGCGCCAAAATGCGCTTCGGCTGAAGCTTTGCAATGGAATGATCGTAGATGGCGAGATTGGTCGCGCCGTTGAGGCGAGAGGGGTAAATGATGCCGTCGGGCCGAGACGAGTGCTCGTGAAACGCCACCGACCATCGGCGAGCCAAGTTCTGGCGCTGCGCCCGAACTACGTCCGTGGGAACACCCATCCTGACCGCATTGTCGCCCCTGAGATCGATCAGGCGAAGCTCCGCCGTAGTCGTGATCTCCGCATAGCGCCGTTGGGTCAGTTCCACCTCCGCTATCGGGAGGTCGTCGAATAGTCCTTCGCGCCGATCTCGGAGCACGGTCTCGAGGAAGCAAACCTTCAGAGAGTCGCCGAGGTAGAGAACGCCAAAACGGTTGCAGCAACACGACGCCGCGGATCGCTGAAACGGCTCGCCGACTTCCCGTATCCGAGGGGATCAGGATAGGTGCTCCAGTAGATCCGACCGAATGTCCGCCCCGGCGGTATGGTCTCGAATCGAGCTTTGCGCGCCCGAAATCGGGTGGAGGTGGAACGCCGGGCCTTCAGTCGAAATCGCCCCTGGCTATGCCTTCCGCCGCGGCCAACACCGAGCCGTCATCGCCTTGCTGAAGGGCTCGGAGTGCCGTCCGCCCATCGAGCGCGCCATGGCGCGACACCAGAAACCGATAGACCGCCCAGGCATTATTGCCCAACGTCGCATGGAGCGTCGGCAAGGCCCCGAAGGGCCGGCCATGCTTGTCGAGCTGCCAGACAGGAAAGCGGAAGCCGCGCTTGGCGCCATCGATCCCGAGCACCTGCCCGCGCTGCCGCTTAGCGTTGACGTCACCCGCGACGTGCCGAGCAGCTTGGCAAAAGCTTCGGCACTTAGCATGTCTTCGGCGGCCACAATTTCGGCAACACGCTTGCGACCGCGTTCGCACGCCTTGGCGAGCGCCGCTTCAAGCTCAGCGTCGGCCTTGCCCGTATCCTCGACGGGAAACATCTCATCTGAAGCGCTCGGCTGTTCCTCGACCGGCGTGATCGTCTGCGCGCCGGCGGCCGGATCGACCTCTACCCTGAACGATACGCGATGGCCGATCTTGCGGCTGCGTGCGATCGCCTCCTGATAGCGTTCGAGCAACACCTTTTTGAAATCGGCCTGTGCCGGCAACTTCGTGGTAAAACTCAGGGCGACTCCCGCATGGGATGCGGTCCCGCTATGATTGCTGCGTTTTGGAGCGGCCATGATGACAACCTCCTGCTGTCCCAATATGGTTACATCGTAAGTTCGTCAAGTTCGATAATTTCGTAGAGGCGGTGGAATTGTTATCGTGACCGACTGAGGCTCACACAATTCCCCACGCCCGAAAGCTTCCCCTGCCCGTCATCTCGCGCAGCCCAAGCTCACCGACCAGATTCAGCGCCCCCTGTTTTGTCACTTTTAGCCCCTTCTGAACCATGCCAGTCGAGACAAGTGGCCGCGACAGCACCAGCTCGATCAGGTCGGAAAGTTTGGAACTGACGCGCCGCTCCCGCAGCCGCCGTTCCATCTGGCTTTTCGCCATCACCAGCCGGTCATGCTCTTTCAACCCGGCGAGCGCTGCCTCGTGGATGGCATCGACAAAAGCCAACAACCGATCCGAGCGATTGCGCGCCCGCCGCCGCTCTCGTGGAATGTTCTTGGCGCCGAGCTGCAGGCTGACGAGATGGTTGGCGGTAAGACCCTCCTGCCGCAGCAGCGCGGCGACGAACAGCGGCCCCGAGCCACGTGGCATGCTGCAGCACCTCGATGTCCGACCAGGCTTCGAGCAGGACCGCGGCGCGCAGGACGACCGGCAGATCGCGGGTCTTGGCCATCACATCCCGCCATTCGGCCAGCCGTTCTTCTTCATTCCAGTCAGATCGTAGATCAGGCCGTTTTGGTCACGTCGTGACGTTTCATGCTTTCGACCAGGCACGTCGGCGCCGCTGAGAATCTTTGACGAGCGTGCCAGGACAGCATCGATCTCGGCAAATTCTTCGGCCAGAAGATCGTCGTCAGCGTCATCCCGACCATCAGCCTCAATGGGGCTGGCCCCTCCCCTTCCCGGCTTTTTTGTCCCGCCGCAGGCGTAGCGCCGTCCCGACCGGTCAGAGCCAAAACCGTCGCGACTGAGCGCCCAGTCCGGCTTCTGCACAAAAATGCGCCGACGGGTACGCAGCACCGCGTGCGCGCGGGTGAGTTCGTGGGTCAGGGTGCGAATGTCCATGTGGGCGTCGTGCAGGACAAGGTCCTCGAGGTGGACGAGCTCGCCTTCGAGCCAGAGCGCGCCGGCAGCGTCGGCGAAGTGCTGGCGCTCGACAAAACCGTCGCGGACGGGGAAACGAGCCAGCCGCTCGTCAAGGCGGGCCAAAACCTCGGTGGCTGTCGCTTTTACTTCCCGATTTCAAACAGGGAAAAGTCAGGTATTGTTTAGGTTTAGGCGCTACGACAGCCCTCGATTTTTTCGCTAACGATTTCACTGACTGCTCGATTTGCCACACCGATTGCACAACCGCAAAGCCGCACCCGGCACGTCGCATTCCGACGAAGCATGGTCGGCGGCACGTCGACTCGCTCGCGAGCTCGACAGGATTCTCGACGGTTCGGGGCCAAGACGCGCGGCAATCAACCGGGCCGCGGCCGAGCTGCGCCTCTCGACCCGCCAAGTCTGCAATCTGCTGGCGCGCTACCGCAACGATCGGACCGTGACGTCGCTGCTGCCCCAGTTGGATGGCAGCCGCCAGGTTGTGTTGCAAAGTTTTGGTAACTGGTCGCGTGGGAGAACCCTGCATCAATTTTCGCGAGGTTCGAGATGTTCAAAGGCCGTCAGTTCGACCAGTCCGTCATCTTGTTATGCGTGCGCTGGTATCTGGCCTACGATCTGAGCCTGCGCGACTTGAAAGAAATGATGGCCGAACGCGGCATCGGCGTCGATCGTTCGACGATCCATCGCTGGGTCATTCATTTCGCGCCGCGGTTGCTGGAGCGCTTCAACCGCCGCAAGCGTGCCGTCACCGGCAAATGGCATGTCGACGAAACCTACATCAAGGTTCGCTGTGAGTGGATGTATCTCTACCGCGCCATCGACAGCGTCGGCGACACGGTCGAATTCTGGTTCAGCGAGCATCGCGACCTGCTGGCGGCCAAGCGCTTCTTCAGGAAAGCCCTGGAGCGCCATGGCCGGCCCGATCGCATCGTCATCGACGGCAGCCAGACCAATCACGAAGCCATCACTTCCTGCGACGCGGCAAATCGATTGCAGGATCGTTCCCGGCGCTGGCTGAAACCGATCACGGTCAGGAAAAGTCGATACTTGAACAACAGGATCGAGCAGGACCACCGGCGCATCAAGCGCCGTGTGCGGCCGATGCTTGTCAATGACCGTGGAATCGGGACCCCGCATTTTCGCGCAAAAGGGACCCCGGTTTTGGGGCGGTGAAGGGCACGCCGATGAGCGCCCGATCAGGCGGAGCTGGTCGGGGTTGCACAGCCTGATCGGGCGCGGCTGATTGGCTTTTCGGCTTTAGCTTTGAGAGCGGCTCTTGAAGCGCCAGGAGTCGTTTCCGGTCTCGACGATCTCGCAATGATGCGTAAGGCGATCGAGCAGCGCGGTGGTCATCTTGGCATCCGCGAATGCTTCATGATGCACCTTTCCTTGATCGCCTGGTCCGCTGCAGGCGGCGTTGCAGTTGATCGATCTGGTCGCTGGAAAGGCTAATCTGCCAAGGCTGGCCTTTCGTGCTTTGCCGACCGTTGATAAGTCCCTGGGCGAGGTAATCGAAGATGGTTTGAGCCGTCACGCCGATTGCAGCGGCTGCGCCCTGTACAGAGTAGGTTCCATCAGGCCAGCGCGGCGGATTGGCTGCGACGCCGTTGATCTTGGCTGTGGGGATTCCCCAACGGTGGCGTAAGAGCCAGATGTTCTCATAGCTGAACAGCTTGCCTCGCGCCGAGCGGACACCCTCGTCATTCAATATTTTGGCGATTTGCCTGTCCATATCGCCCGCAGCATTGAGTTGCGTGATCCGCTCACGCACAAGCTCGAGTTCGCCATAGTCTCGATCGTAAGATTGAACTCGGCGTTGGATTTGATGTTCGCTGGTTGCGCCGGTCTGCCAAAGAATCCTGATGGCGACCTGGCCGCGTATCTTCTTCTGGTCGAGAACGACCTCCTGCACGATGAAGCGCAACATACGTTTGCGGTCTTCTGGTTGGGTGGTTTCTGAGTGCCAGATAGCCGGCAAATTCTCGGCGAGTTGCTGAAGCGCCGCGTGATCCTGTGTCTGTAACACCAAGGGCTCTCGGTCTCTCCACCGACGATATTCCTGCTCGATCTCATCGACCAAGCGCAGCTTGTCTTCCCATGCCTTTTCCAGGGTTCTGGCGACGAGACGATTTTCCGGTTCCACGGTGTCGTATTGTCGTCGAGCCCGCTCGGCGTCATACCGCGCACGTTCCCGCCGTAGCGTCCATTGTTTCTCGAGGCTCCGCGTTTCCTCCGCAATCTCGTCGAGCGCAGCGATGGCGATGGCGATTTGGTCAGGTTCCAACGCCTTCAGGAGGGTTTGGGCGACCAACTCATCTACTGCGGGCGCCCGAACCTCCTGACAGAGAGAGCTGCCGGTCTGGTTGCGGTCCGCCAGGCAGCAGTAAACGGGGCATGCACTGTCGGGGCCGCTGTAGCGCACGGTCATCCGCCGCCCGCATTGGCCGCAAACCGCCAAGCCCTGCAGCAAAGCAATGCCCTTGCGTGGCGCGCCGCGGTGGCCGGCCTCGTATCGATTGGTGTTGTCGGCGAGGCGTCTCTGATTGGCCATGAACTCCTCCCAGTTAATATAACCAGGGTGTGCGTCTTTGATGCAAACCTCCCAGTCGTCAATGGCCACCTTCGAGGTTGCGCGGTGCGAACCTGGACCTTGGCGGACCGCATTTATTCGGCGCCGGCCGTAGACATATGCGCCGGCATAGGCCGGGTTGTGCAAAATATGGTGGACATGGGCGATAGTGGCGTCTCGCCACACCAATTCATGGGGCGCCGGCCCGCGAAGCGGCCGCACAGGTACGGGTAGGTCATGCGTGCGCAGGTAACGCATAACGCGTCGCGCGGTCTGAAGCTCTCTAAATTTGTCGAAGATCAGACGCAGCCGAGCCTGCACCTCTTCATCAGGGTTAAACACGATCTGGCCGGAGCGGTTGTAGGCCAAGCCACCTGGCAGCGGTATGCGAAGCTCGCCCCGCGCCGCCTTCTGCCGCTCCCCTTGATGCAGGCGGATGCGGATCTGGTGCAACTCCGCTTCGCTCATGATCCCCGAGAGCCCTAACAGCAGCCGGTCGTGATAAGCGCAGGGATCGTAGAGACGTTCACCATCGGCGATGACAACGCCGAACAATGAACACAACTCGAGGAGTTGATGCCAGTCCCGGTTGTTGCGCGCCAATCGAGATGCATCGAGGCTGACCACCAGACCCGCGTTGCCGAGCCCGATCTCGGCGATGAGCCGTTGGAAGCCGCCGCGCTCGACTTGGCCGTTTCCCGACTTTCCAAGATCCTGATCGATGACGACGACACGATCCGGCGGCCAGCCCAATCTGACGGCGCGGTCCACCAAGCTGTACTGAAGTTCGGTGCTTTCCTGATGGTGGCGCACTTGGTTTATCGAGGATTGGCGCACATACACGTAAGCGAACTTTGAACGCCGGACGGCCGTGAGCCGCTCGTCAGGACTGCTCGGAACAGCCAACATCAAACCCCTCCCTCGCCGCTGGCGCGTTCGGCGGCATCCGGCGGATCAGAGTCGCGAGCATCTGCGCGACTTGGTGCTGAGATACTGGTGGGAGATTGTTCCAAAGGCTGGGCGTATCTGGCTTGATCCGTACTAGTGGAACACTGGTCTCCGGTAGAGACACGGCAATCCGATGCGCCAAAGCATGAGCAACCATCGCAACTCTCTATTGAGTTACTAAAGGTGATTCGCGCATAATACACTAAAGGAAGCAAAGTCCGAACGGATATTAACTTTTCAGTCGCGCCACGATGTTCATCATCATCATCGATAGCGCGCGACAAATCCGTAGCTGATCGGCGGATATTGCGTAACCGCCCATCCGGCAGGCGGATGACAACAAAGGCAGGTCCGCGCCCCGACCGAAGTGATGCCACCTCAAACCGCTGTCCACAGAGCGCGTGTCGAGGGTCAACCACCGTGATGTGAGACACCAGCCAATCAATGACGGGGGCATCCTGCTCTGCTTGGGTCACCGAAGACGCTCGGCCATTCGCCGAAGGCGAGATTGGTGGTGATGATGACGCTGGTGCGCTCGTAGAGCTTGGAGACGAGATGGAAGAGCAACTGCCCGCCGGCCTGGGCGAAGGGAAGATAGCCGAGTTCATCGAACACGACGAAGTCGAGCCGAGTGAGATGGTCGGCGATACGTCCCTGTCGGCCGGCACGGGTCTCGCCTTACCTCGCACGTCAAAATCCCTCATGAGTTCCCTCACTTCGTTTGTGACAGGCGAAAGCCGGATGTGCCGAATGGTATTCGTCCGAGATCACCCAGCAAATGACGGGCCACTTGTTGATAGGATCCGTTTGGCGCTGACGCGCATTGCCTCACTTTGATTGTTCCCGAGTGGGCAGCATCGCTGCCAGGACGCGAGCCCAATACTCCGGGTCGGCAAGACTGTTCGCAAAAGCAGTCAGGCGCGGTGTTAGCTCGGCCGCAAGCGGCGACACGCCTCCCGTGAGGGCTCGATAGGCCCGGACGCGATCTGCACGGTGATGGATTCCCTCGGCAACTGAGAGGAGACGCTCCTGGAGCTCGGAGGCAAGCCGTCCCAGATCCGCCCCGAGGGCCTGCAGAGCCGCAGCGCGTTCGGTCTGGTCGAGCCGCTCGACGAGCGCGACGAGACGCTCCTGGACCTCAACCGCAAGCCTAGCCATGCCGGTTCCGAGGCCCTCCAAAGCCGAGGCGCGGTCTGCAGCCGATGCCAGCCGTTCGGCAATGGCCACAAGACGCTTCTGGAGGTTCGGCTCAAGCCCTGCCACGCCCGCTCCGAAATCCCTCAGGACCGAAGCGCGATTTTGCTCTCCGAGGCGCTCCGCGAGGCGGACAACTTCCTGCTGAAGGGCGGGCGCAAGCGACGCCACGCCCGCTCCGAAACCCCTGAGGACCGAAGCGCGATCTTGTTCTCCGAGGCCCTCCGCGAGGCGGACAAGTTCCTGCTGAAGGGCGGGCGCAAGCGACGCCACTTCCTGTGCGAATGCCGCAAGTCCCCAAACGCGCTGCTCGGCTTCGTTGATGCTGTTGGCGAGGACGAACAGGCGCTGCTGCAGGTCGGGGCGAAGTCCTGCTAGTGTGATGCCCCGCAGGGCGTAGACGCGATCCTCAGCTTCATGAAGTCCCTCGGCGAGGGCAACGAGACGCTCCTGAAACTCGGGCGAGAGCCGTCCCACGCCGAGTCCGAGGCCCCATACGCCCAAAGAGCGATCGTACCCGTCGAGTCCCTCGGCGACCGTGACGAGACGCTCCTGTAGCTCAGCTGCAACTGCTGGTGCGCCACCTCCGAGGGCCTGCAAGGCCAAGCCGCGATGCTCGGGGTCTTGTAACCCCTCGACCAGCGCGACTAGGCGCTCCTGGAGCTCGGGCATTAATCCTGCCAAGTTCGCTCCGATGCCGTTCAGGACCGAGTTCCGTTCCGGGCCAAGCTGCCCCTCGATGAACGCGACAAGACGCCCCTGCTGCGCCCTGGTGAGGCAATCGAAATTCGGCGCGAGTGACTCGGTCACGCCGGGATACATCAGCGCGGCAAAGGGATTATCGACGTCATATCTGATCAATCCGTTCCAGATGGCCTGAACCCGCCTAGCCGTCCGGCGCCTTATTTCAGCGAGCGGAGTTTGCTGGACGGCAGTTTGCAGCTCACGGCTCGACGACGCCAAGCTCAGCACATCCACTGGCCTGAGCCTGTCGGCAATGTTACTGAGCGCGTTCTGTGGGAGAGAAAGGAGACTGCTGGTGTGCTGCCTGCGACGAGAGGAGGAAGCGCCGCTCGCCGCTTGCGGCTCAAAGTGCGTCTGCTCCACCACAGAAGTGGATGATTGGCCCGGTCCTTCAACTTCAAGAACCGGCTCGGCTGGAGAATCGTTTGTGATGTCAGCTTCCAAGGCAATAGGCATGGGCGCCTTACCTCGCACGCCAAAATCCCTCATGATTTCTCTCACCTTTGGGTTTGTGACCGGCGCAAGCCGGATGTGCCGGATGGTCTTCATCCGAGATCACCCAGCAAATGACGGGCCACTTGAACGATCTCTTGAATGGACCGCGTTTGGCGCTGACGCGCATTGCCTCACATTGATTATTGCCGAGTGGGCAACAGCGCTGCCAGGGGCCGAGCCCGATCCTCCGGCTCGGCAAAACCGTTCGCAATGACATTCAGACGCGGTCTTAGCTCGGCCGCAAGCGGCGACTCGCCTCCCGTGAGGGCTCGAAAGGCCCGGACGCGATCTGCAGGGTCATCGATCCTCTCGGCGGCGATGTCACGTTGTCTGGCCATGAACGCGCTGAGAGCTGCGGCGCTGTTGTCAGCTGACCACGGTTACGGCTTTACATTCCGCCATGGCCTGCAGGCGGTGAATATGTGTGGCGAGAGCGGAGCGTTTTGAGCGAGGTGGAACGAAGAGGTTGCGCAGAGCCGAGAAGATCGAGACGAAACGCTGCAGGCTTCCTGGCGACCGGAAGCCCTGCATCACCCGCTCTCGTTTTCGCAGCGGCACATGGGAATTCTCGGCGCGGTTGTTCAATCCTTTGTGTGACCGGTGCTCGACGTCCGGCATCACCTGACGCTTGGCCGCTCCATACGAGCGCAGCTTGTCAGTGATCATGCGCTTCGGTGCGACGCCCTGTTTCTTCAACAGGCGCGTCAGCAATCGCTTGGCCGCCTTGGTGTTGCGGCGGTTCTGGACGTAGCCGTCCTGATCGACGGCGCGCCATAGCCAGCGTTTTCGGCCAGCAATAGTGATGACGACTTCGTCCAGGTGCCAGATGTCATCGCGGCTCGGCTGCTTGCGGCGCAAGCGGCGAGCATAATCGGGCCCGAACTTCTTGCCCCAGCGGCGGATCGTTTCGTAGGAGACCACGATGGCGCGCTCCAGCAGCATTCCGCGACCAGACGCAGGCTCAAGGGGAACCGGCAGTAGAGCCAGACCGCATGGGCGATGATCTGCGGCGGGAAACGATGGCGCTTGTAGCTGATGGCAGGCATTATCATGCTATCATGCCGCCGTCCCTATGCCGCAAATGCTGACGCACGGTTTACGTGACAACACCCACCGAGACGCTCGAGTCGCTGCTCGATCAGGATCGTGCACTTGGCGAAGAGGCCCAGTTCGCGGCCGGCCAGGCCATCCTAAACTTCAGGCAAGTCTATGCTTCTAAAGCGCACTGGGGAAATGCCGAGAAGGTCGTGATGAAAACCCTCGCCGAACATGGTTTTCTGTCACTGGCGGAAACCGAGAAGCTGGACGCGTCTCTGATGTTCGAGGATCCGCATAAAAACAAGCTGAAGCGCAACACCAGCTTGGTGGGGCCGTGGCTGCATAAACTCGACACCCGGCGTCAGGAGAGGCTATCAGGTTACCATCCCGCGGTCATCGAGGACCTGAATCGCAGGGAAATCGAAGACATGAAAAACCTGCCCATCGCTCACTTCAAGTTGAATGAGAAAGGCAACGGATTCGAGGATTGCTCAGGCCTCGGTGACTCGTTCACATGCGCCAACGCCGTCGCCTGCATCAACCATGCGCGCTTAATGAGCGGACAGCAATGTCTCTCAAAGGAAGAGGTCATTGTCATTATAGCGTGCCTCAACGCAGTCTACGACGACACGAGCTCGATCCGGCATACGCTCCATGAGATAGCGCGTGGAAAGTCCTCTAGCGGATCGGCGCAGGCGTAGCCGGTCTAGCACAAGACGATCCGCGTAAACCAACCTGAGAACGCATGGAAGTACTGCTGCAAGCCAGGCCAGAAAAGTGGCAAGATCGTGTAATCTGACCAAATGTTCAGCCGATTTTCTGGGACACTCCCTTCAGGGCGTCGTAAAGCAATTTGATAATTCCGGATTCCAAATTCAGGCTCAGGCTCCATTGCTGAGCGAGGGATTGAATTCTAATAAGATCGGTCGGTTTGTCCGGTTCCATGGATGCCATGAAGCTGTTAAGATTTCTTTCTGCTTCAACAGTGGCATTGCCGAGGCTGCTACTGATACTGCTGACGGTAAGGTTGTCGCCAGAAATAGGTGACATAGTTATCTCCAAGGTTGCGGTATTTCTTTATCACGATAAGCCATCGATATTGTATTGATCACCTCTGTCGCAGCGCGTATCGCGTCCGCTATGGCCGCCAAAACTTCGAATTCCTGCCTCGAAACGCCAGCATCCATTTCACGTTTCAACGATTGCCGGCAGGTATCGAATTCCCTCTCTAGGGCGGATCTCTTTGCACCGTCGAAATCCCCTAGCAGCTGTCTCTGCAACTCAAACATGACTATGACTTCGCTCACCCTTTTTCCTCCTCCACCATCCATTTCGGCTTGCTCGGATAAGGAAGATGCATCGCATCCGCGCCGATGCGCACAGAAATTCCGCTTCGGTCTATGTCAACAATCTGGCCCAAGCTCTCGAGACTGTCGCCGATCTTCAGGCGCGTTCCATTCTCAACAACGATGAACGGCGTTTGGCCA
The DNA here is from genome assembly GCF_037162615.1 of Mesorhizobium sp. ISC15. Taxonomy (NCBI): domain Bacteria; kingdom Pseudomonadati; phylum Pseudomonadota; class Alphaproteobacteria; order Hyphomicrobiales; family Phyllobacteriaceae; genus Mesorhizobium; species Mesorhizobium sp. ISC15. The sequence continues at coordinate 6,736,452 of NZ_JAVSPX010000001.1, forward strand.
AGGTGTACACCTCTGGGCACCGGCAATATGACCGGCGTGAACTGCGTCTCAAGCCGGATGTAGGGTGCGAACTTCTCCCGAAAGCGAGCAGCGACCTTCTGCCACGCTTCAAAAGCAATCGGAGCCAGGGCTCCCGAAACGAGCACGCCATCTGCCTTCTTCAAGATGTGAATGGAGCGCCGCAGTTGGGCCGTCATCGCGGTCTCTAGAAAAACGCGAGCGCCGTCGGGTGTCACGATCGCGTTTTCAACTTCGGTTAGCCCCGGAATGTCCTGCCGCAGGTGATGAAGCGCTGCTTCGACCTCCGCATCGCTTGGCCCATATCCTGTTATCGCGATCTCCCCGGCGCCGATCACGCGGACGCTGCCCTCGATTCCGAAGCCGCTTATGACCGTCGTCACGAGATCGATGAGCTGCGAATCCGATAGAGTGGTCGGTGGTTTGGATATCACTTCCACCTCAACGCCGGCGTTGTTCAAGGCGACTTGTAGTTCAGCATCGTCTCCAGGTCGGAAGTCTCCTTCGATGACCAGCTTGTCATCGACCCGGGCAATCTCGACGTTTCGAGCGACATTTAATTCGCGAATGATTTGTCGCACGATCCTCATCGGGTCAGTGGCCGGAGACACTTCTGAGGCGGAGGGGGGAACTCGCCCTATGGCGGCCCAAAACACGACGACGGGCATAATCAGGAGAGTGCAAGCTACCGCCCCGAGCCGTAATCGCCGCGGTATCGAACCTGCCATGAGCTGTATCCGTCGGCCGACCAAGGTCGACGCCAGTTCGGGAGGGGCGAGCGGCGCGGAAGTGTCCGGCTCCCCGTTTCCCATGGAGGCCGCCTCGGGAAAGCTGCTCCCGGCCGGCCCGATCCCAAAAATCGTCCGCCCGACCTGTACCGGTGTTGGCGGATCGAGCACCGTCAAGTTACCTACCGGGAGGTCTTTGGTCCCGATGCGCACCCCCGGTGCGAAGGCAATAATATGGATGCGTCCCGCCTCGACTTTAATGCGAAGATGTGTGGCAGCCAGTTCCGGATCAGCGAAGGTGAGGTCATCGGTATCACTGGCACCGATCAGCCAGACTCCTTCCTCAAGCGGGGTCTCTGCACCCCGGTTGGGACCGGACAGCACGCGTAGGCTCAGCTTGGCGTCATCGCTAGCGAGACTAACGTATTCCATGTTCGTACCTGTCACGACAGCGATATCCTTGCCAGCGGCAGTACGGAGATATCGGGGGCAAGTTCCTGATAGGATAGCACGGGTAGCCCGTAGAGATCGACTTCGATGATCTTGCGCAAGTATCGGCGGATGTCGATAGAGGTCAGTAGCACAGGCTTGTGCGGTTGCTGGCCGACATCACCTATCGCATCCCTCACCTTATCAATGATTTGCCGCGTGGTGCCAGGGTCGAGGGCGAGATAACTGCCCACAGAAGTCTGCCGAATGGCATTACGCACCGTGTCTTCCACTTCCGGCGTAAGAATGTAGGCTGGCAATAGGGTCCTGCCGACAGTATGCTGGAAACAGATTTGTCTTTTCAATGCACAGCGCACATGCTCAGTAAGCAGAACTGTGTCTTTTTCCTTCGGCCCCCATTCGACCAGCGCGGTGAGGATAGCGCGCATGTTGCGCAGCGAGATCTCCTCGGAAACCAGTCGCTTCAAGATCTCAGAAATCGTCTGCAGAGGAACGGTCCGCAGCACCTCTTTTACCAGTTCCGGGAAAGATCCTTCCACTTGATTCAGTAGAATTTTTGTTTCCTGGATTCCGATAAATTCACCTGCTTGCCGACGCAGGACATGACCAATGTGGTAGCTGAGGATCTGAACCGGTTCAAAAAATGGGATACTGGCGGCTTGCAACGACTCGCGATGTGTGATGTCCACCCACGTGGTCTCGATCTGAGGCAGGAATGGCTTATCGAGAACATACGGAATGCCCACGAGGTCGAGGTTCTCGGGGATATCACGAGCCAGAAGGTGCTGCGCCCGTAACGATCCTTCACCACATGGAATTTCATTTACATTGATCGTGTACGCGCCATCCTTGTTGCTGTCGCTGACACGCAGATTAACGCCTGGAAAGGGAACGCCGAGATCGAGAAGCAGCGCCTGCCGCACAGCAGCCAACTCCTTGTTCAGCCGGTCTGGCCGAACGATGCTCTGAACGTCTCGACCAATGTCGAGCATCAGAGGAACCGTGAGCGTGATGGTGATGGCATCGCAGCCTTCGCCGCTCCGTTCAGCCGGCCCGTCCGACGCCGTCACGGGCGCCCTGACGCCGGCGACCGAGTAGGAACTCGAAGGCGCTGAAAGCGGCCGCCTGCGCTGCAACAACCAGCCACCGCCTCCAGCCAATACTGCCAATATCACGAAAATTGCCGTAGGAAAGCCAGGTACCAAAGAGAACAGAATTAGGATGAAGGATCCTGCGATCAGGGCACGTGGTTGGGCTTTGACTTCGTCTCCAATCTCACTGCCGAGATCTGAGCCCTTATCCCTGTCGCTTATCCTCGTGACGATGAAGCCTGCCGTGATTGAGGTGAAGAGAGCCGGGATCTGACCGACGAGCCCGTCGCCGATGGTCAGGATGGTGTAAATCTCGAGCGCTTCGTTCAAGCTCATGCTCTTTTGCAGGGCACCAATCGCAATGCCGCCTATGATGTTCACGAAGATGCTGATTAAGCCTGCGATTGCGTCACCTTTGATGAACTTCATCGCACCGTCCATCGCGGCGTATAATTGGCTCTCGCGCTCGATGGCGATGCGGCGCCGACGGGCTTCTTGAATATCGATGCCGCCGGCACGCAGGTCGCCGTCGATGCTCATTTGCTTGCCCGGCATCGCATCCAGCGAGAAGCGTGCGGCGACTTCAGCCACGCGCTCGGACCCCTTGGTGATGACCACGAACTGCACGATGGTGATGATCAAGAAAGTAACCCCGCCCACAATGAGATTCCCAGCTACCACGAAATCGCCGAAAGTCTTGATGATCTGGCCGGCGTCTGAGTGCAGTAAGATCATGCGTGTCGCAGCGATACCGAGGGACAACCGAAACAGCGTCGTCAGCAAAAGCACCGCCGGGAAGGTGACGAAAGCGAGGGGTGACTTAATATAGACTGCCACCATCAGCAGGAGAGCGGAAATCCCAAGATTGATAGCTTGCAGCACATCCATCAGGACGGGCGGCAGCGGAATGATCATCACAAAGACGATGGCAACCAATAGCCCCGCCAGAATAATGTCGTTCCGGCCAGTCGCAACTGCCAGGACCTTGTTGGGAAAATTCACGCTGTCCGTCCCCGCGACGCACCCGGCACGGCCGTCTGTGTCAGCAGTATTGTGGCCATTCGCTGAGAGGCTCTCGCCTCGGATCTGAGACCCAGTTTCGAATAAGCCTTGACCCGCACCTGCAATATCCGGAATCGCTCCTCATCGCTCAGCGCGTGCAAAAGAAGCCGACTCGCCTCGGCAGCGGCCCCCTCGCAGTCTCCCGCTCGAAGCAATACCAGACAGCGTGCATGCCGTGCCCAACCCCATGCGGAGTCGAGATGCTCGAGTGCGAGCAGAAGCTTGGTTGCATCGTGAAGAAGGCCAAATTTAATGTAGAGATACGCTAGCACCGATAGCGCATCGCGCTTGTCGGGACTGATAAACGGTTCCGTCATCAGATCTATCCTCGCATCAAAGCACGGCAGGCGTTTTCAAAAAAAAACGGTCGCATTGCGCCCGATCGAGTACCGAGAGCGCGTCGCACAGCACGGCACGATCTGGGTCTCCCGTTTGCGCAGCCAGATCGGCCAGCGATGTGTGTGCGGCCTTGAGCGTGGCGGCGAATGTCGGAGACTCGAGGATTGCGGGATTCGCGATCGGAGGCGCGAAGGCGGCCATCATCAGGTCATCGACGGTGGGGGCGTCGTATAGCAGATCGAATTGCAAAGCCGACCGAGCATCGGCAACGAGGCCTGTTCGCCGCAGTTCCGTCGATCCGGAGATCGTTGGAGCAGAATAATTCAAGCTGCCGGAATTGATGCGAATCATAGGTCACCGCGCTGCGGCATCAATTTCGTCGACGAGCCGTACGAGAACCTGCGCCGCGGTTTCTAGCGTTGGAAGATCAACCCTGTTCTCAGCTATGCTGATGAGCAGGACCAGCAGCGCCTCGCCATAAAAGGCGACGTTCACCATGTGCGGCACCGTACGATCCGGGTGTACCGCTGAGAGAGCTGCCGCGGCGATCCCCTTGCGGTGAAGCGGCATGGCGCGCGTTAAGTACATTGCGACAAAGCCATCGCGACACTCCATGTGGAGATCACCCGATCGTTCAAAACGCAGCGTCAATGGGGGCGCCTGCGGTGGAAGTCCCATCGCCGAGCAAAAAGCCCGAATAGAAGCATGGGCGCTCATGCACTCTCTTCCTGTTCAATGCGGATGTCCATCGCTTCCTGTATCGCCCGCAACGTCGATTCTCTTGCGTCCAAGTCGCGGTAGACTCCGACCGGAATCATCGCGAGAAGATCTCGAGAGTCACGCAGTACGGCAATCTGCATATCAAGGTGAACGAGAGGGATTCCTAGCCGTTCGGGAATGGGAATGATCTTCGACGGACCGGGAACGGTATCCTCCAACAGCGGCAATAATTGCCACATCACGCCAGTAGCGGTGATGTCGATGATATTTCGCCGCCGTATCCGTTCGACCATTTTTTGGCAGCACTCGTGCACGGTATCCAGCACTCGCAGCGCCGATAATCCGCTGAGGATCTCCCATAGCCGAGCCGGCTCGACCGACGGGCCAGCCGAGGCGATGTCCTCGCCGAGCGCACGCGTAAGAAAGGCGACATGCCGAGCAAAGCCCTCGACTCCAAACTTACTGAGAATGTCCCTATAAAGCCGGAGCGGTCCTGGATCGCTAGAGACTGTGGCCCGATAGAAATTACGCAGCTCTGCAGCGAGCCTCTGATCACCCGCCGCTACTTCAGTCGCTACCACTGAAATATTGAGGCCAGCACGAACAGCCACCCCCTGCTTAGCCATGAGTTGGGCCTTGGCACCATCCGTCCGTATGGCAAGCTGGTCGAGGCCCTCGCGTCGCAACTCTCGCGCCGCCAGATCGAGTGCCGCATAGGCATAAGAGGGGTCAGCGAACCGCCGACGAACCTTTCGGAGTATGTCCTGCAAGGCAGAATCGTCTCTGCGGATATCGCGCAACAGCCCCGGCAACTCGGTACGGTCGAAATAAGGGAGACGTTCGAAATAGGCATCAATCTCATGGACCGCGCTGAGCGACGGCGCTAAGCGCTCCTCCGAGATTTTGCGCTCAACTAGCGCCCTTGACTCGATCGCCTCGGAAAAACCAAAAGTGCGCTCTTCCCTTGCCTGTTCCAAGAGGGTCGCGTGTGTAGGCCCCGCCAGGCGAACAGCTTCACCGCGCCATGAGCCCACCTGCACCGGGACCGGCTCGATCGCCATCCGATCAGAGCAAAGGCGCGAAGGGGTCGTTTCGAATACTGTCCCATCAGACATTACTTCGGCTCCGTGCGATCTTACGGCGGATCGCCTGGGGCGTCCCGTCAACGTCCATGGGCAGTGCACTGCAGATTGCCGGCGCACGGGCTTCCTCGCGGGCCGACTTGCCGTTCCGCGGCTTGGTGGATCCGCATGTGTCCCACCATTTAAGGCTTCGTGCTCGCTCATGTCCAAGCAACTTCTGGGCAGCACCCATGGAGGCAAACTGTGTCAGTGGGCTACGCCCTTTCGGGCGCCAAAGGGATATCGGTCCATATCTATTATAACGTCGCGACATGCATAAGAAATATCAAACCGATATGAGTACATACAAAATGCATATAGGACTCAGCAAACAAATCAGTCCGCAAGAAATCTTGTGCCGGAGGCCAGCTGACACAGTGAATGGCACGACCGATCGCCGGGCCGGGTCTCCAGCTTACCGGGAAGCCGAAGAATTTTGGCGAGAGGTTCGAGTAGATACGACTGCATATATTCGTCTACTGGACTCGTCCTTCAGCAGCGCGTGCGCAGCGGATTGTTTCGCCTCACTGGCATAGTGGTAGCCAACATCATCGATCATATGCTGCGCCAGATCGATACCGATGGTACTGATCACGGGGAAGGCCGTACGCTTCCGATCGTAATAAATCGCCACGCAACATACATCGTTGGTGATCACGACGGTCCCCTGCGCGACCGGTTGGTCATGCCTTTGGCGAACAACTCCATATGGAGTTGTTTGCGTTTTGCCCTGACTAGGGGGTTACCGTTGCTTTCCTTGTATTCTCGCTTCGCCTCATCCTTCGACATCATGTTTTTCTTCGTGAATTGCCGACGCTGGAACGCAAAGTCCGCAATTGCCACCGTGAGAAAACCCAAACCAGCATAAAGGGCGATGCCGAGCAGCAGGTTACCTGTCACCGCCCTTAGGCATGATATCCCGCAACTCGGCGTCCAGACGAGCGCATGCATCCCTTCGCGCAGCACGAGCAGCAGAACCGAGGCGAGTATCAAAATCTTCCCGATCGATTTGCCCAATTCAATGAAATTCCTCAGCGAGACGATCCTCTTGACGTTCTCACTGGGACTGAGCTTCTTCAGCGCTGGCGAGGCCGTCTCGGGCGTGAACATCGGGCCATTTTGTAAGATGTTGCCGCCCACGCCGATTACCAGAACGATGCCGATGAAGGGCGCGAGCATGCGTTGTAGTTCGGCAACATAGGACTGCAGGAGCTTTTCAGTGACGCTCAGGAGATCACCTTGGAGAAGCGGTACAGGTAGCAGGATCATCGCCTCGAGCCGGTCTATCATGCCGGATAAGGAGGCGTAGAACAGAGAAAAGAATGCGATGGTCAGTGCCGCGGAAACGACTTCACTGCTGTGCGCCACCTGCCCCTTCCTGCGCAGGTCGCTCAGCCTTTTGGGTGTAGGCTTTTCGGTCTTTTCGGCGCTCATGACAACCACGTGGCGATGAGGTTGAATATCGCGACCGGGGATGGCACGCGTTTATCGGCCTCAGCCAGAATGATCGTGAGCGAGAGGACTAAAACCAGGAGAGCCACCGCACTCTTGACAGACATGGCGATAAAAAAGACCTGCAGTTGCGGTGCAATGCGGCCGATCAGCGCCAGACCCATTTCGCTAAGGAACATAACAACAATAGCTGGACCGGCGAGGAGTAAAGTCAGTAGCATGATGACGTCTGCGAGATGCAGAACTCCCGTGACGAATGCCGGACCGAATGCAGGATGCAAGCTCCACAAAGGCCAGACCTCATGGGAGCGATAGAGCGCTTCGATCAATGCGGAAAAGCCGCCGGTGGCAAATAGCCATGTGACGAAGAGCTCGGCGAACAGCGTTCCAAGCGGCGAGACATGATTGCCGCTCGCCGGATTCAAGAGGCTCACCATCGCGGCACCCCTCTGGTTGTCAATGAAGGTGCCCGCCGCCTCAACACCCCAGATGGTCGCGGCAATAGGCATGCCGAGTACGAGGCCGAGCAAGAGTTCCTTCAGCCCCAGGCCCAGGATCAGCTCCAGATCCCAGCTATCGAGGTTCACAGGCCTAGTTGCCCAAGCATGCGCCATTACCGGGAGACTCAATGCCGTGATCGCGCCGTTCCGCGCCAGTCCGGTCACAATGCCGCGCCCCAGAATGGGTATAATCAGCATCATGCCCGTCGTACGCGTCGTCGCGAGGGCAAAGACGATAAGGGCAGTATGCAAGAGAGACGGATCAAGTAGCGACACGAGACGGACCTTACATCGCTCCGAAATTGTTGAAGACGTTTAGCGTATACTGGTACAGCTCCCGACCGATCCAGTTCCCAGTTGTCATCAAAACCAGGCTCACGCATATCAGTTTCACCGCGAACGGAAGTGTCTGCTCTTGAACTTGGGTCAGGGCCTGCACCAAGCTGACGACCAGCCCGACCCCCGTCGCGACGAGGATCGTGGGCATCGACAGAACCAGAGTCAGTTTCAGGGCTTCGACGGCGATGTTGGCCAGAGTGGCGGTACTCATTATGATGGTCCCGCATAGGACAAGACCAGACCGTGGATCAGGCGCTGCCATCCGTTCACAGCGACGAACAAGAACAGCTTGAAGGGCAGTGAGATCGTCATCGGCGAAACCATCATCATACCCATCGCCAGCAGGATATTCGAAATGACGAGGTCGATGACGATGAAGGGCAGGAACAGCAGAAAACCTATCTTGAACGCGTCCGCCAACTCGGATGTCATGAATGCCGGGATCAAAATCATGACATCGCCATCGGTTACCGCATCGGCGTCCCGTTCGTTCCATAATTCACGGGTCGCATTGGCGAAGAATTGTCGTTCCTGTTGCGACGTGTTCTTTAGGAGAAAATCGCGAAAGGGCTCTATAGCTAGCGGTATCGTTTCGACGAGCCCACGGAGATCTTCAAACGCGATCTCCTTGTGGCGCACTGCTTCAAATGCCTTGTTGGCCGCGGGCTGCATGATATATACGGAGAGCAGGATGGCGACCGCATTCATTGCCATGTTCGGCGGAATGTTCTGAACGCCGAGGGCATTTCGGATCAGCCCGAACACGACAACGAGCTTGACGTACGACGTGACGGTGATCGCAAGGAAGGGGATGACCGCTATCGCGCCGATCAAGGCGATCATCGCAGCGGGATCGGGCAACCCGGTGTTCATGACGAGGCGCGTGGTAGGCGCATGTCTAGGACACGCACACCTGTCCGATCGGCGATGCGCACCAACTCGCCCGCAGCGACCACCCGGCCATTAACTCGCAAACTGACATTGGTCGTAGCGTCGAAACCAAGATCTAGTACCTGGCCCACCGCGAGTTCACGAAGCTGCTTGAGCGACATGGTCAAGTGTCCGACATCCACATCGACCGGGAGGTCAATGCTGTCGAAGGTTTCGGGAGGGAGAGAGTCAGGATTGTCCATCATGTGGTCCACTGCTGAAAGGACTGAAAGGCGGCCATCCATGATCGAGGCGCGAAATCGCGAATTGCCAAAGAGGCACAGTAGAACGGTCATCGCTCCGTCACGAGCGACCGGTGAGGCGTCGAGCAAAATGACGTCGCCCGGCGCGATTGACTGTAGTTCCGCCAAAGTAAGGTTCAAACGAGCGACTCTTAGATCGAGAGAGAGGGCCAGATCGTCGAGGATTGCGGACACGACCGGCAGCGCATCGCAGCAGCAGCAAGTGATCCATTCGAGTCCGCCGGCATCGAATTCTACTAGGCCGAGGAATTTTTCTGGACCGTCCAAGCGAACAAGCCCAATGGCGTAGGGCAGCACTTCGGTGATCTCGGAAGAAGACCAGATGGGCCGCTGACCGCACCATCGTTCCACCTGAATCGCCACATTGCGTAGGACGATGTCGAACAGAATTTCCCGCAAGCCGTGGTCCAATGGCAGGGCCGTGATGTCTGGCCAGTGTGTCACCGCCATGGACGGAAGGAGAATCGGGTCGATCGCGATGCGGAGATCGTGGCCGTGTAGGCGTACCATCACGCGGCGGCAATCCGCCGGAACACGCGGTGGTGTCGAATCGGGAATGACGGCTGCCACGTTGATGCTAGCGAGGCTGAAAGCGGCCGGCAAGCGGGCTGCAAGACGCGAAATGGTGGCGGCCTCTCGTGAACTATAGCAAGGCAGATCGATCACGTGCCCCTCCATGGTGAAGAGTTCGCTCGAGCCCGCGAGACGGTCGGTTGTGCCGCCCAGGAAATGGAGCTTTGTTGACGGGTCGGGCGCCTGGCTGCTGCGTTTGTGCGACTCAAGCTCGTTACTGCCGAGACCCTTGCGGGGTGCGTCGTCGAGTGACTCACACTGTTTGAAATTCCGCTCGTTGAACGTTTGCGAGAACCGCTCATCGTCCCCAAGGTGAGGGCCCGCGGCGAGGTAGCCCGCCCCGCAGGTGGGGTGGAACAGACACTGTTTGTGACGGCCGCCAACGCAGCATCCCTACTAGCGAGTATCCGCGCATCGGATCGGCGACCAACGATGCGGACGACAGTCGCAATGGAACAGCTCAGCCCAAAACACATGCGTCGAAGATCTCTGAAATAGACAAGCTGCCTAGTGACTCGATCTTTTCGGACAAGCTGTTGATGCAAGCCGTTCGGGTTCCCCATGAAATCGCTCCAGTCATGGCGACGGATATCCCGAGATCACTCCACTCGCCGGGGAAGGGGCATCCGCTCAATGGTCGAGCTGTCGTTTACATCCAATCTACTCAACGTGGGCCAGAAGCAAATATCATGTCGATATTGGATCATCTCCAATTCTTATGATGAGATCTGACATACATCCACCCTGAGTGGCCTTGTCGGCAGTAGCGCCCCAAAAATCGTGCCGAAGTGTTCAAAGCGACGGCAGAAGCGTTGGCCAGCATGGACCGGCACCGTTTTTCCGCGACCGCGTCGCCTAGGAGTCCACCAGATGCGCCTATTAGTCCACTCGGTGGGACCTCTGGGGCGTGGTGAACCAGACCGCTTGCGCCTTGCGTTTCTTGAGGTGACGCTGGGTCGATCTGATCTGCCTGAGCGGATCGATACGCCCGGACGCCGTGCAAGTTGCTGGTCGTGCTGAGCGCCTCTGAGGTGGTCGGCGCAGTGAACGCGACGAGGAACCCGGTCGCTCTGATGCCACAGACGCGGTGGGCTTACGCGCCACGGGGGCGCGTATGCAGGTAACAGAAATCGATAGCAGCCGGATGTCCATTCGCATCGAGCCGGGCAAGCGCGGCGAGGACCGCCATGAGTTGGCGTCGCCGCAGCTGCTGGCTGCTGGCGACTTTACGCGTCTCCTGTGCTTGACCAAGGCGGAGCAATGGCTGTTTGCCCGGAGCAATGCGCGCGTCATAGGCCTGACACAGAAGACGCACACATAACGCTCCACAAGAGGACAGCGCTCACAGGCCATAGCTGTAACCAGCTCGTGGGTTCGTGGCTAAAATCGCTCGGTCGCCTTGAAAACGGTGCCCAAAGACATAGCGCTTGGATTACTTGCCTCTCGACAACTTCTAAATCGGGACGCGCTCCCATTCGGCGGGCAGCGCTTCACTAAAGCGCTTTTCTACCCGCGCGGCGAGCAGTGCACTTGCCGCCTCGGCGGCGGAGGTGAGCGGCATGTGTGCGGATGACATGAGGCATGCTGTCAGATGAATTGGCGGATCGATGACGACAGGCCTCAGACCGTCGTAGCCTGGAATGTCCGAGAAATCCCCCTTGGGAACGATCCCACTTGCTACGCCGGCTTTGACCAAGGAGAGCACGCTGCAGAACGTGTCGACCTCTGCCACGCAGTTCGGTATCACTCCGGCCGCTCCAAACGCCCGGTCCAGCGCCTCGCGGATCGTATGCGGCTGCGCTGGCAGTACAAGCGGAATTGCCGCCAGCGTCTCGAGGGACACGGATGTTGCGGAATTTTCTGCGTTGGCAGGCCGGATCAGATAGAGGCGCTGGCGGAACAGCGGTTTGCGGGAAACACCGAGTGTGGGTGTGTCCTCGAAGACCATGCAAACGTCAAGCGCCTGCGATTCCATGAGCGGCCTGATGCGGAGAAAGTCACCGGTAACCAAGCTCAGCGTCACTTTGGGGAGTGCCGTCCTGCAGGCGGCCACCAAGGGGCCGGCGAGGGAGACGGCGAGCGTCGAAGACATGCCTAGCCGCACCGAACCTTCTGGCTCTCCCTCCGTGGAGCGAACGATGCCGGGCAGTCGCTCTACCCGCTGCAAAATGGAGATGGCCTCCCGATAGAAAGCCTTGCCCACTTGAGTGGGGCGAACGCCGCGTGCGCTGCGGTGCAACAGGGTGGCGCCGAGCATGGTTTCAAGGCCAGCGATCTGCTGGCTGAGGGCCGGCTGGGCCACATGAATGGTGGCCGCTGCCCGGCAGAAGCTCCCAGCATCGACGATGCTCACGAAATAGCGGAGGTGGCGTAGTTGCATGGGATAGCCTTGACAAGTTTGAAGAGACGTAGATTGCGCCTGATGCCGCTTGTGGCCGTGGCGGCATCATCTGTGTTTTCAAAGAGGCCGAAAGTGACGCCATTTTGTCTCTGATGTTGATAGGCTCCAATCGACAGCGAGCGAGCTGCTGCTTTGCGATCCGCGGCAACGTACTTCGCGAGAAGATTTGATCGGCGCACTCCAGGCGCGCGAATAAAGGGGTGAAATTCTCGTTGAATGCGCCTTCCTGCCCGGCTCGTCTCGCCGCGGGGTCCTAGAACTGCTCAAAGGAAATGCCTGGCATTCAATCCCGCAGCGACAAGGAGCGGCCGGCGCTCTTCGTCTTTTATGAGGACACCGTACTCCTACGTCCTCGACTTGCGCCAATACCCCGGCAGAGTGCATCCGGTCACGAGCACACGGTTCGAACGCCGGCGGTCCAAAGCCTGTAAACGACCCTAATTCGTCTCGCATGACTATCGCTGCGCCATCGAATGCACTTGGACATCACGATGCCATGTTGTGGACTGGGACACCTGCAACCAATCTTTTTCGTGCTGCGATAAAGCACTCCGCAAGATCCAGGCCAAGTTGCGCAGCCGAAAATAGGTGCTCGTTTTTGGCGAGCGTTGTTGCCTTCCCAACAGATTGGCGGATTGTTGACATTGGGCATTTGCTTTCGCGCAAACGAACAGATCAGATGTTCAGCGGGCAAGCAATTTGCAAGGGCCCGCCACTTACCCTTCAGATCGGTTCCAGTAAGCACCCTACGACTCGGCCCTTCTGCTTCGACTTTGGCGCCGTACCCGTCGGTAGGGCGAAATGGCCAAGATCGCGCGGTAGGGCTAGGAGCGGAACCTTTCCCTCGCGCGAAGGAAACTCTGACGCTGGTTCGTCGCGACCTTCCGCAGACCGATGACCGCTGCGATCTGGAGCGGCCTGAGCGGCGATCAACGGGTTCTATTTGGTCTTGCCGCAGGCTTGCCGCGCATGCCGGATCGAGCGGAAAATGGGCGACGGGACATGTCCGGGAAAACTCGGTCAGATTGCTGAGCGGGTTCAGCCCGAACGATATGCTGAGTATGTCGCAGACAAATCAACAGCTGCCTGGCGCCGCCAGCCACCGCCGGCGGCTCAAGAAAGGCGACAAGCGGCCATCCCGGTCCAGGTTATCTGGGAGAGGTTGACGCGATGCCAGCCCGGCGCGGATCGCTTTTGCCGCGCTGATGATTCCCGGCGTGATGCAATCACTCGCGCCCAGCTTCAATTTGCCTCACCCAGCGGACCAGGAGGGCCTGGTCGCGCTAGTCCTATGCTTGGCGACCCCGATGAGCGCAACTTAGTCCTGATGGATATCGGACCGGGCTTGGCAGGACTCGAGCCGATCTCCAGGAGCATCTCGTCCTACTTGCCGAGGGACTTGAGCAGCCCTGGGATCGCGCCTCCGCCATCCGGGCCTTCGGAACAGGTGTGGGGGGTGCGTTCCGTCTCCAGCCGCGTCTCGTCGCCCTTGCCGAGGGACTTGAGACTGGGGAGTGCGCCTCGGCCTTGGAGGCCTCGGTCTTGTCAAATTTCGCCGAGGGGCTTGATCAAGAGCATCGCGCCTCGCCCTCCAAGGCCTCGGCACAGGCGTGGGAGGGCTTGCGCTGGATCGCCAGGAACGTCTTGTCAAGCTCGCCAAGGGGCTTGAGGACCAAGAGCATCGCGCCTGGGCCCTCCGAGGCGGCCTCGGCACAGGCGTGGGAGGGGTTGCGCCGTATCTCCAGGAGCTTCTTTTCAAGCTCGCCGAGGGGTTTGCGTCAAGGCATCGCGGCACGGCTTTATCTGGCCTCGGAGCCGGCGTGGGCGGGACTTGCGCGGAAACCTCAGCGCGGTCTCATCCGCCTCGCGGAGGGACTCGACCAGCCTGCACATCGCGTCGCGGCGCTACGGGGGCTTCGGGGACGGGCTGGCAGGGCTTGAGCCGGACCTCCAGAACCGTCTCGTCCACCTCGCCGATGGCATTGAGGACGCTCATCGCGCCGATGCTCTCGTCGCCCTCGCGGGAGGCGTGGCGGAGCTTACGCTCGAGCTATAATGGCGCATCGCTGCCCTTGCCGACGGCCTCGCCCGGCCGGAGCATCGGGCTCACGGCTTGGCAGCATTGTTGCCTAGGCGGTAAGCGAGATTACGGCTTGCCGACGTCTTCAACAGTGCGTGGAATGAGTTGAAAGCCGATCGCAGCTGGATCAGACTACCGGCGACACGTGGACCCTATCGATACTTGTTGCGGGGTTTTTTCGTTGTCCTTCGTCCCGTTGGCTCAACGGCCGCCAGCATTGGTCTCGCTTGCTTCAGTCTCTGGCATGATCTCTCAACGTCATTGCGAGCGATGCCAACCGCCAGGACAGCGCAGGCGAAAATCGAGCACCGAATCGCTTTCCGGAATTTCGCGGAATCGCGATCCGCCAATCACGGACAACGAATGGCCGCTCCACATCCGATGCAGGTTCACCGAGAGATTATTATCTTGCTCCCCGCTCTTGTTCCGCACCTGGGCAAAATCCTCCAATTCCAAATCCGCTGCGCGCTTCTCCTCCAGGGTGGCGTCGGTGCGCAAGGCTCGAATGAGATCCTCGAATTTGCTTACCTCGCGCCACGCCTCACGTGCCGCACTGTATGCCTCCTCACGTGCCTGCCGAGCCAGGTCGGCTTTTGCCCTAGCCTGTTCGAGGCGCTTTTGCAGCAGCTGCTCGTGCTCACGCAGCGAGATCATCTCCGCGTTCACCTCTTCGAGGTCAATGAGAGCGGCGGCTTCCCCGATTAATGGACCATATAGCGCGGCTTCGCGACGGGTAAGATCTTCGCGCCATCCGTGAAGATCGGTCAAGGCGGTTGCGACAGCCGAGACAGCATTGTCGAGAGTGGTGTGCGTCAAGCGCAGCGCATCTTCGCCCCGGCGGCGCCGCATTGTCTTCAATTCGAGAAGGCGATCTACGGCTCCGGGAATCATGCCAGACACACGGCAAGCTCATCGAGCATTGCGTCGAAGCCGATCTGCTCCTTTGTCGACTGCCGCAAGAAGGTCCGTATGCGATCTATCCTTGCGATCGCTGCATCGGCGAGCGGTTCGGCTCCTTCCCTGTACTCGCCGACGTGTACCAACAGTTCTACCTCATGGTATTTGGCCATCAGCTCCCGTAGCCTGCCCGCCAACCGCTCATGTTCCGACGACACGATAGCGCTCATGACGCGGCTGACACTCGCCAGAACGTCGATAGCGGGATACTGGTTCGACATCGCCAGGGCGCGTGAGAGCACGATATGACCATCAAGGACGGATCGGGTTTCATCGGCCACCGGTTCGGCCATGTCATCGCCCTCCACGAGCACGGTGTAGAAGGCCGTTATGGACCCCCGATGGTTTTTCCCAGCGCGTTCCATAAGCCGCGGCAGGGAGGCGAAAACTGATGGCGGGAAGCCACGCCGGGTCGGCGGCTCACCGGCCGCGAGACCAATCTCCCTTAGCGCACGCGCGAAACGGGTCACCGAATCCATGACAAGGAGCACACGCTGTCCTTGGTCGCGGTACCATTCGGCGATCGTCGTGGCGACATAGGCCGCCTTGGCCCGCTCCGTTGCGGGGCGGTCGGAACTGGCAACGACCAAAACTACTCGTGATCGCTTTGCGCCGACACTGTGTTGGATCAACTCCTGCACCTCCCGGCCACGCTCGCCGATCATAGCTATCACGATCACGTCGACCGCTGCGCCACGCACCAGCATCGACATCAGGGTACTCTTGCCCCCGCCTGCAGCGGCAAAAATGCCCATGCGCTGTCCCTCGCCGCACGTTAGGAGACCATCGATCGCCCGTATGCCCACAGGAAGAGTCTTGTCGATGATAGGACGGGTTAAGGGATCCGGTGCGTCCCTGTAGACAGGCATGCGGGCTTCCGGAAGCAAGGGCCCCTTGGTGGATGCGTCCAAAGGTCGCCCGAAACCGTCGAGTACGCGCCCGAGCAGGTTCCAGCCGGTCGGAACCATGAGGGGCTTTCCCGTTGGGATCACTTCAGTGAGCGTGGAGAGGCCCTGCATTTCCCCGAGCGGTGTCAGAATGGCGACATCGCACTGCACGCCGACGACTTCCGCCGACAGTTCGAAGTCGTTCTCCAGATTGCGGAGAGTGCAAAGGTCGCCAATGCGGGCGCCCGGCACCATGGCACGGATTACCGTTCCGACGATGTGGAGGACACGTCCGCGGACGCGCATTGTCGACGCCTGTGCAACTGCTCTTCTTGCGCGCTGGAAGAAAGGATCGATGTTCTCGTGCTCGGGGGTAATAACGGCGTTCGTCGGCTCGGCTGGCTCGGACATCACTTAGGCTTTTGGAACGTTGCAATTGTCTGGCTTTGCAGAGACTGATAGGCCGTTACGCAGGCCACTTTCAATCGCGGCAAGCTGGCTCTCGATCGTGGCGTCGACCAGTCCGGCATCGGTCTCGAGAATGCATCCGGCATCATTTACGCGCGCGTCGCCAATCAGGTCGACGACGGTGCGCGATGTCGCCGTCGGGAGGATATCGTCCAACCGGTTGCGGACTTCCTCGAGGAGCGACGGTGCCACGCGTAGCCGGACGAGGGAGCTGTGGCCCGCGAATTTCAGACCGCGCAAAGCGATCTGCACCGCCGCCTCCACCGGCTCGACGGTGTCGATGATCCGGCGCGCGATCTGCAGACCCATTTCTATGATCTGCTCCTCATGTTGCGCCATAATCCGCAGAGACTCCGTAGCGATCGCGGTCAAGCGGGCATCGATCGCCGCTTGTGCTGCAGTCATTCCAGCCTCTTTGGCCCTCGCCTCGATCGCTCGGGCGGATGCGCGCGCGGCATCGATGAGCGCACGGGCTTCGCGCCGTGACTGCGTAAGCACTTGCTCGGCATCCACCAGTGCCTGTGCGCTCCCGGCCGACAAGATTCGCCCAGGGCCGAGGATACCGGCCGATGCAGGTGTCAGTTGAACCAGCGCGACCATGTCGGCATCCTCTTACGGACCAGGCGCCGCATCGCATGAAATGCGTCCTCGCCAGCACTGTCGTCACGACAGTTCTCAACCGCCGTCGCCCAGATTGGCGCGGGACGGCGCAAGCCTAGCCGAGTCCGCAGCATTTGCGGAATGCCACCAATCGCCAGACCGAACATCGCCGCGCCGCATTGAAGCAAAGCGCTGGGCGCGGGCGGAATGTCAGAAGCACCGAGCGCCGACATCAGTTTGGTAGTCGGTCGCGGTAGAAGTGCGGCTTGCGAAGCGAATGTGACGGCTTCTTCACCGAGGGCCGCGCGAACCGCTGCGATATCGGTCGTCCGAAGAAGTCCTGTAAGGCCGGATGCACCCACCCAGGCGCCGGCCAGGCGCATGAGGCGCACGGCGTCCGGCGCGGGGAGGAACGCGAGCCGGCTTCGTCGCGCCGCACCGGCGAAAATGATGGCGGACGGTTCATCACTTTGCCCACGAAGGAGCCAGCCTCCAAGCTTAATACGAGTGAACGGGTCCGTCTGGACCTTGTCCAGGGGCATCCATTCGGGCCAACCATGCGCCATTGTGAAATCGAGATCAGCGGCAGGATCGGCAATGCAGCACATCACGGCTCTCGCCCACGGTGCTTCAAGCCATTCATCCGATACTGCTGCTGTCCCGCGGATCACTGATGAATTGTTCAATTTCGGTTAATCTCATTGAGCCGCTATGGCGGAGGTCTGACGGAGGCGACGCCATAACAGGAACCCGAGGACGCCATTGCCGATCAGCAATACCGCTATGCCGCATACAAGCCCGATCACCAGATGGGCTGTGCCGCTGTCTTCTGTCGTGACGACGGCTGTTCTATCGACGGAACGCAATAATGGCTTATTCTGGCTCGCCTCTACGAGCACGACGGAGACTCTTTCATAGGATAGGGCTTCCAAGCTGTTTGCGACGAGCTCCTTGATTTTCGGTACCATCTGATCGACGGTAGTGCCGGGTGCGTAACGGACAAGGACGGCAGCGCTCGACGGCAAGGACTGGTGTCGACCATCACCCGTCTCTTCGGGTGACAACACCACATGGACCCGGGCATTGAGCACGCCATCGAAGACTGACAGGGTCCGCGACAGCTCCTGTGTGATGCCATAAATGTAGCGCACGCGCTCTTCTGTCGGCGATGAGATCATGCCTTCTTTCTTGAAAAGACTGCCCATATCGACGTAGAGGTCGTGAGGCAGTCCGGCGCCGTTCAACAGTTCCATTGCAGTGGGAACATCCTTAATATCTACCGACAATGAGGCGTTGCCGCTGTCGTCCGTGCTTTTTTCGGCATAGATGCCTTGCCTCATGAGCAGTGCGAGCATTTCGTTCGCTTCGTGCGCCGGAAGATTGCGGTACAGCTCGAGCTTCGATCCGCAGCTCCCCAGCGTCAACAACAAGAGAAATGTCGCCAGCCACTTCAGTACGAATGTCACACCCGTCCACCAGCGTAGATCATTGGTTTTTCAGGAAAGTATCCAGGCTTTGCGTGGCCTTGCCGACCACCTTGGCCAGTAGGTCACACTGTAGGGACAAAGCTGAGATCGCGAGCTGTGCATTCAGCCAATCGCCTGAGTGGATTCCTTCCATACCCGCTGTGCTATGAGCGGCTTCGATGGCGTGGGTAAAGCTGGCGCTTAGCTTCTCCATGCTGCTGAGGATGGCGTCTCCCGGTGTGCGGGCGACGCCAGATCCGCGCGCCACCTCGGTCGATTGGTCGATTGCACCGGTCGCTGACCTGTCGTGCTGCGGCGGCAATTCGGGCCGGTTGAATTCGGCGCGAAAGGCGTCCAGGGATTCAGTCGATGTTTCCGACACAAATGCAGTGTCCGTTGGCAAAACGGACGTCAGCGCCGCTGGGTTGATGCTGTTCACGTTCATCAGATGTCCCTCTCCACAGCATGTCCGATCGAGTTCTTGCCAATAGCGGCAACGAGTCCATCGACATCGGGATTTCCAACCGTAACCCGCCTGAGCACGGCATCGCGCTCGCTGAGCCGTCCGGAAAGATGGAGAGCCAGCGCGCTGAACGCCAACCCATATGCGTCGTTGGTTTCCGAAAGCGGACGGAGCTGCTCAAGCGCTGCCACGATATTTCCTACCGTCAGATCCGCAACGGCGTAAGCGATAACGGACTCCCTGCTGCCCGGCGCAAGAGCGTCAAGTCCTTTCGCAATCCGCCTGGCCCGCACTACGTCGTTCGAAATGCAAGCCAAGAATGCCGCTTCGGCAAGATTGCGCCGTAAGCCGACCCCAATTTCAGTGCGACTCTCAGATGGCACAGAGGTACACGAACGAGACATCGTATATCGAATTTCCCTTCTCTGGCCAAGTCGCGCGTCATCTTCGGGTGACCATGCCATCTGCTACGGACCGATTCTAACGCGCCTACAGCTTCTTCAAATCGCTCCCGCAACGACCGGCATTCCGTTTCATCCTCAATTTGCACCCGGGACGGCTAATCCACACGCCGGCAGCCACGTCAATAAAGGATTTTGCCGACCGGTTGGCACGCAAGAAGACATCATATTTCTCACTGCAATGTTATTCAATAGAGTGCCAGGAGCAAATATAAAGACGATATGCGTCCATACTTTCTGCATATGCGCACTGAACGGGAGAGCATATTCGTCGTCCACATCTCAGCTGGTCGCTTCAATGCCATCATGCCTGCCGATGTATACATATCCATACGATATTGGTCGTTCTGTTTCATTTTGGGTATTGGATCAATAATCCGTGGGCCTATGGCGGTTCAAGGGCCTGGGAACTGGGGCGCAGACGCCATCAAGCCGAATGTGGGCAAGGCTCTCGGCTTGTGGAAGAAGGGAAAGCGAGGGTGGCACCAGCGTCGGCAGACGATGTCCTGTTAGTGGCTTTGGAGTGCTTGTTGAAGAATTCGGATCGTCCTTGCGCCTCGCCCGCGGCTGTAAAGCGCATTGAGCTCACGGTCGACGGCGTCGGGATCGTCTTGGAGGCGACAGGCGTACGATCAGTGCGATTAACCAGCAGGATTGCAAAGACAGTGCCGGACAATGAACTGGAGATCCGTGAATTGCTCGGAGAGAACCTGCTCTTCCGTGTCTCTGTCCAGGTGGCGCTCTGTGCCGATCAAGGCGGTGCTCTGCTGCTTTGGGCTGACATTGATCACGTCGATGGCGATCGGGCGGTTATAAGGGAACAAATGGTGTCATTCTGCAATGCGGCGATCTATTGGAATGGAATTTGCCGCCGCAGCATCAACCAGTCGCTGCTCTCCAACGATCAAAACTTTGCGCGCGGGCCCGATGTCAGTTGCCACAACGCTTGCGATTCCACGCGTGGACGTATGGATGGCAAAGATCTCGATGGGACGATGATGAGTTCGCGGCAAACGATCGCGCAGGTGGAGAGCTTCTTGAGAAAAGGTCGGGAACAACTCGACCGGCAAGCTGAGCTCTTGGGCGACTATGCCATGACCGGCGATGCCATTTCCGCATTTGTTGAGGCTCAAGACGAGAGTTTTCAGCAAGCTTACACATGTGAGCGGCAGGCGGTTCTGAGCGATCGCATGACCCTCACGTCCAATCAGCAGCCAGTACGTGCGCCGCGCGTTAAACCAGTACGGCAGTGGGTCTAAGGCGGTTATGAAGGAGGTAGAGGAGTTAGTGAGGGGCGGTGGAGAAGTGGACACTAATGAGGCTAGACGACTGGCGCGGCTTACCGAAAAGATCATCGCAGGGCGTACGGATTTGGCAGCTGTCATTGGGATCACGGATGACGAACTCGAGGCAGTCTACGCGCTCGGCCATCGCTTCTATTCTTCTGGTAGAAATGGCGAGGCGCTGATCTTCTTTCGTTTTCTATGCATGCACCGGTACACGGACCCGAGATTTTGGTTCGGATTCGGTGCTGCGAGTCAAATGTCCGGCGATTCAGCAAATGCCCTGCGTGCGTATGGATTGGCTGCGCTGCTGAACAAGGAGGATCCGCAGATCCCGCTTTGCGCTGCGAAATGCCTCATCAAGCTCAATCAGCGGGCGGCTGCTGTGAGCGCGCTTGAGAGCGTATTGGAGCTTAGCGGTGGAAAGCCGGAGCATAAGGCTTTCGCTCAGCGCGCGTCGCTGATGCTGCGCCAGCTCAGGTCCGAAGCAGCGCGTAAAGGAGCCTGCGATGCATAAGATGAGCATAACGGAACCAATCGGTGGAATGCGACTTAAAACCAGCGTGCTAACTCAGATCGACGCACCCACCCACAATTTTTCGGTTGGTTTCAGCAAATCGGGCGCTGAACTTGCGCTGCCGCCGGTGTTTGTCGGTGCTCCGGCGTCGCATGCGGCGCCAATGCTGCCCCCACCACGGGCCTTTGATGCGATGGAAGTAGCCGCGAAGTTTCTAGCCCTCAAGATGAAGATGGCCGACGCCCAGACTGCCGCGGGTATGGAGGATGTGCGGCACCGAGGTGAACTGCAGCGGCAGCAGAACGAGAAAATCGCCCGAAAGATCACTGACGCGGCGGAGAAGCTGAGGGAAGCGAAGAAGAGTTCGACCGCCATGAGGATATTTGGATGGATTGCGGTCGCGCTGTCGGTGGTAGTGGCCGTGGTCACCGGCGGGATTTTCGCCTTGTCGGCTGCAGCAGTGGCAGTGACCGTGGGGACCCTGACCGAGACGGGGGTCATCGAAAAGATGACGCAGGCCATTGCGAAGAGCCTGATCGAAGACCTGGGGATGGCGCAGGGTCAGGCCGAGATTTGGGCCACTGTCATTACGGGTTTCATCGTCCTTGCTTCTTCGCTGGCAAGCTTGGGTGCCGGTGCCGTGTCTGGTGGGTGGAATGCGGTGACGAGCATTGCCACGAAGATCACAAGGCAGGGCGATAAGGTGGCGAAGATTGCTATGGCAAGTCAGCGCCTTGCGACAGCGGCTCGGGCGGGCGAAGGTACTGCTTCGTTAGCCGAGTTCTTCGCAGGGGCCGCGAGCGGAATCATCAAGAAGCAGGCGACGGACGTCCGGGCGGAGACGCTGGATATCAGGAAATTCCTCACCAAGCTGGCCCAACTTCAAGAGGACGAAATGGCGCGCATCCAGGAATTGGTCCTCGGCATCAAGACCATGATGCAAAGAGTTGTCGATGCCATCGAGGAGCAGAGTCGGTCCGCGTCAACCGTCATACGGCATATCGGCTGACGAGCGATCATAGCTGTCCAGGCCCTACCAAAACGCTAGGAGAGTATGCATGCTACACACTGTCGTACAAGCAAACGACATTCGCGGCCCTCGTCTGCCGGGCCGCGATTTGGATGAACATTGGCCCTTTTTGCCTATGTTCGCGACGTCTAATGGCATGGGCGTGAGGTACGGCGAACTGATACCAACACCAGCCGACCTCTTCAAGTTGGCATCGGCCGGTTCGCCAACGCTGGAAGACATCGTCGTCCAAAACAATGGTGCCGAAACCGCTCTGGGAGCACGGCTCGCCTCAGTCGATATATATGCAGTTGATGCGTTGCTGCACAGCCTCAGTCTGAAGTTCCGGGAATTTGCAAGACTGGACCGGCAGGCCGCGCGTGACTGCGATATTGCGGCACAGGAAGCTGCTGCCAAGGCGCTTCGCGCTTCTGGAATATGTGAGCTGGTCGGCACGCTCCTAACCTCCGCCTTCGCGATAGCCGGTGCGGGCGTCAGTATTATGGGCGCGAGTAAAGCACAGACTCGCTTCGATGCGAAGCTCAGCGGTTTGAACGAAACGGGTTTTCGGGCTCATACGAAGCTGGCCGCAGAGCCATCTCCGAAGGCTAGCCAGCCGCCCCCCGTTGACCAGAACAGGATCTACAGAGCGCTTCGCGCTTCTGGGATACGTGAGCTGGTCGGCACGTTCCTAACCTCCGCCTTCGCGATAGCCGGTGCGCGCGTCAGCACTAAGGGCGCGAGCAAAGCACAGACTCGCCTCGATGCGAAGCTCAGCGGTTCGAAGGAAACGAGTTTCCGGGCTGACCTGCAGCAGCCTGAAGCGAAGCTGGTCCCAGAGCGATCCCCGGAAGCTAGCCAGCCGCCCCCCGTTGACCTGACTAGGATCTACAGAGCGCAGCAAGTCGCCCACGAGACGACCATGATCTGGAGCGGCCTCGCCACGGGCATGACCGAGGTCGGTAAGATCCCAGGTGCCGCCCTCAAAATGGGGGCAACCAGTGAGCAGGAGAAAAAGGCAAAGCTGGAAGCGGAGGGTACCAAGATGCGCTCTCGCGCCGACGACGAGAGTGAATTCAAATCAGCCTATGAAAAGATGATCCAGGACGTTCTGGACAAGCTTTCCGAGATGAGACGCGCGGACGCTGACACGAGGAGCAAGATCGTCAACATGGGGTGAGAGCAGGAACAAGTTAATCTGCGCAGGAAAGGCCAGTGGCAATGTCAAACGTGATACCCCCAAATCAACTTTCTCGCGATGCGTCCAATATCCCCCGGGCCGGGGGCGACTTGAGCGCGTTGGCACTGCTAATTCAGTTAGGGCGGTATAATCTTCTTGAGGATCAAGTTAAAGATGAATTCGAAGAAATGCAGAAGCGGACCGATTGGCTAAAGACCGCGAACTCCGCTCTGGCCGCGCTACGCGCCAACCGGCCTGACGACAAGGGAGTACGGTCGTATGGCGAGTTTGTGGACGCGCACGGCGAGACCCAAAATACCCATCAGTGGATGCTCGCGAACGGCATCGCTATCGAGCAGAAAGCATCCGATACCTCCGGTGTTCAGTCGGACTTCGATGCCGCTATCTCCAACCTGAAGGCGAGCATCGATACCGCAAATAGCGATTCGCACATGGCGCTGATTCGCCTGCAGTCGCTGATGGACAAGTTAAATCAGTGTGTTGAACTCGCGACCAACCTGTTGTCCAAGGATGGCAAAACCAAGGAGAATATTATCGGAAACACCAGGTAAGTATTCGCGGCCTAGCGATCAACTCTGTTTTTGTGAATTTAATGGGTGAACGGATGGCCATCGCAGGCAGGAACACTGCATTGATTTGTTTCCCTTGGTTACTGTTGCTTCTAGAGGGGTGCTCCGGCAGTGGTGCGATTGCCGAGCGCGGGGTTTTGCTGAACGCACCGTCCTTCGTCCCGTCTGACTCCGCGGTTTTGGGAGAACGTCGCGGACCGCAGACTAACGGCTTTGAAGTGCTGGGGCAGAGGCAAGCGCGGCCAGTGGCAGCCACAGGGGAACGGAAGCTGCCGGTGGTGTCGGATAGCAGGCGGGTGAGCCTTGACTTTGCGAATGACGACATTCGCCAGGTGGTGCAGGATATCGTAGGTGATGTGATGAGAATGCCCGTTGTCATCGATCCTGGCGTTGGAGGGAAAATGACCCTTCATACAGCACGGCAGGTGCCCGTGAGTGAGGTGCCGCGGCTTCTGGACAAAGCCCTTGCGCCGCACGGCTATGGACTGGCTGCGGGTGATCAAGGAGTGCGGGTGGGGCGCTTGGCTGACCTCCCGGGCGGCATGCAGAGCAGCGTTCAAATCATTCCGGTGCGGTATGTTGATCCGGCTGAGGTCATCGGGGTAATCCGACCGAACTTGCAGAACGGTGTTCGTCTCACGCTGGCGCCCGGAGGAAGAGGCATTGTTGTCAGTGGTCCGCCAGGATCCGTGAGTTCTGTGCGGGAACTGGTCGACCTCTTTGATACCGAAGCCATGCTTCACAAATCATTCGCGCTGTATACGCTGTCTCAAGCGAGCCCCGCCGATATTGAGCGAGAACTCAATTTGTTGTTTACGCAAAATGGCCAAGAGAGAGGGCTTGTCCAATTTGCGGCGCTAGAGCGACTGAATGGTATCCTTGTTGTGGCAGAAGATCCTGCAGCTCTCAAGCAAGTCCGCCAGGCGATCGCAAGACTGGATAGTGCGTCGGAGGCGTCGGCAAACATTCACGTGCGTCCACTGCTCTACCGGCGGGCTTCGGAAGCGGCGCATGTGCTGGCGCAAACGTTCGGCGCTGAGGCGCCCAGTGCTGTCCCGCCTGCACAGCCCGCGGGAATGTTCGGCAACCTCTCGCTGGGAAGCGGCGTATCCAATCGAGCCAGCCTGCCGGTCAATGTGCCAGGTCTGACGGCCGAAACGCCAGATGCGACCGTCTCAAGGTCGCACCCAGTGGACCAAACGGAAATGTCGGCGAACCGTCTTGGCCTCTCGGCGCCGGTGCGGATCCAGGAGGACCCAGGACAGAACGCGCTCGTAGTGCTCGCAGCACCGCACGACTACAAGATCGTGGAGACCGCGATCCGTCAACTCGATGTCAAGCCTCGACAGGTTCTCATCCAAGCTATCGTCGCCGAGGTGCGGCTGAACAATGGTCTGCGCTACGGCGTGGACTATCTTCTCTCCACCAAGAGCTTGGGAGCAGTTCCAAATGGTCTGTCGTATGTGTTCCCCAACACGGACGTCAACATTGTGTTACATGGGCTGAGCGCACTTGGGGAGGTCGAGGTTGTATCCGCGCCGCGCATTCTTGCGGTCAACAATCAAACCGCCACGATCCAGGTGGGCGATCAGATCCCGATCCTCGGCCGATCATCGCAATCTATCGCAAGCGGAAACTCACCCATCATGGGCGATGTCGAGATGCGCGATACAGGGGTGATCTTGGCTGTTACGCCCAGAATTGGTGCCGGTGGTAGTATAACACTCGACACGTTTCAGGAGGTCAGCACCGGCAACAGGAACACGCTTACCAATGTTCAATCACCGGTGATTTCGTTGCGCCGCCTCCGGAGTACCGTATCGATGCGAAACGGCGACACGATCGCTATCGGCGGATTGATGCAAGATAGCACCAACCAAGCCAATTCCGGGGTCCCTGTGCTGAAGGACATTCCGCTTTTAGGGGGACTGTTCCGCAGCACGGAATACGGCAAGGAACGGACTGAGCTCTTGATATTGCTCAACGCCCGCGTGGTTGACAGTGACGCCGACGCAAGAGCGCTGACGCAGGAGCTGCGTGAAAAGTTCGAGTCGCTGGCCCCCGACCTGGGCCGCCGGCTAACGCCGTCAGCTCAGCCGCAACGGCCGGTCCCAAGGCGACGGTGAAATGGGAGCAGCAGTGCTCTGATGAGTGGACCAGCAGCAGGGACGAACTCGTCGCCAACAGACGCTATGGGAGGCAAAGCTCCGCGTCCTCTCGGCGGAAACCCGCGCGTCACTATGACGGGTATCGGTCGACTTGGCAGCGCGTACAGTTGGCAAGCCAGAGTCGTCAGCGGCGCGGAGGACACAGGTGGGTCCAGCGGTCCTGCCTCTGGAGAGGCTGGCCCACGGTCCAATTCGCTCATGGATCGGACGCGCTCGGAGCTTGAACATCCAGAGGGTGGCGCGTCCGCACCAGTGATTTCCTGCACGACGCGTCTCCGTCGACTGTGAACAATCTTGATCGCTGAGTGGCAAGCTGCTTCGGCCGGTTCAGGAGCGCGGCGATCAAGAGCCACAAAAACGCCTTCAGCCACCTGAGCAGGAGGGAGAAGTTGTAACCGGCTGCGGCAAGGATGGCGTTGATCGCATCGCCTTGGGTGTGAGCGAGGTAATTGCGGCCCATTCTGTGTTCGTTCTTGATGTGGCCGATCACCGGCTCGACGGCCGATCGCCGCCGCATCTGGCGCTTGATGGCCGGTGTCACGCGGCGCTTTTGACCAGCGGTGGAGACCCTGAACTTATGGCTTTGCGGCGCGTTGTGGCCGCGATAACCGGCGTCGGCGAGAACGCGGCTGATCTCGTTGCCGATGGTCTTTTCCATGTCAGGGATGATCGCTGCGAGCGTGTGGCCGTCATAGGGATTGCCGGGCAGCGCTTTTGCAAGCAGGGCGAACTGGCCACCCTTTGAGCGCTTCAGCGTGGTGGCCACCGACACCTCCCCCCGAACTCGTAGGGCGCCTGAGCGCCCTCGCCGATGCATTCCACCTCGTGCGCATGCAGGCTGTAGATTTTGCGGCCGCGCTGGCGCTGACGCTGCTCGAGAACGGTGGAGGCTTGGTAGAGCGACCGTTTGAAGAGCGCGCCCAGTTCCGCATCGCCGGCGATCTGGCGGGAGATGTCGCGAATGGTCCGGCCGAGATAGGTCTTGAGCCTGCGCAGCGCCTTGCTGGCCCGCTTGAACTGCTTGGCGTGCGCATAGCGCTGGTGCTTGATCAGCGCCAGCTTGCCGACCCGCACATAGGTCTGGCGCAAATCCAGCCCCGCCCGTTTGGCCAGCCGCACCAGCCGCTCGCGGGCGCGGTGGATGAGCTTGGCGTCGGTCGGGAACATCACGTTCTTCGGCTGCACGGTCGTGTCCACGATCACTTGGCGCGTGTCGGTCGGCTTCATCGCCCCGGTCTTGACTGCAATGCTGAGGCTTTCCTGCAAAACGCGACGATCCGCTCCTCGCCCATGCGGCTGCGCCAGCGCGTCAATCGACGAGCGGTCGAACGGCAGTGCGTGGCGGACGAACTCTTCGCCGCACAGATACTGGAAGTAAGGGTTTTCCACCCAGCGCTCGCACAGCACCTCGTCTGACAGGTTGAAGGTGTGCTTGAGGGTCGCCAGCCCCGCCATCAGCCGGGTCGGCAGCGGCGGCATGCCGGGACCGTCCGAATCGACCGCACCGAAGCGCAGCGCGACAGAACCCGTACGGGGAGGAAAAATCCCGGCCGGCAGGCGATCCATCGCTGGTCCCCGGCCTTCGCCGTGGCAGGCTCGAGCGACAGGCCGCCGCGCGGCATGACGCAGTGGACATGCGGATGATGGTGGAGATTTTGACCCCAAGTATGAAGCACGGCGACCACGCCGATCTCGGCGCCCAGATGCCTAGGATAGGCCGCCGCCACCCTCAAGGCCTCGGATGCGGCCTTGACAGGATCGCATAGACCGCCGCCTTGTTCTGGAAGGCGATCTCAGCGATCTGGGCCGGGACGGGGAAGACCACGTGGAAGTATGGGACCGGCAGCAGCTCAGCCTACCGCCGGCTAGCCACTGGGCGCGAGCCAGGCCCTGGCACTTAGGGCAGTGGCGGTTACGGCAGCTAATGAGCGTCGCCCATGACCTGCACTATGGGCAGATCTAGTAATGGGGAGCTGGCAGCGACTTGATCGCGCTCTTGTGTGTGCCGCCGCCAACCCGGCTCACCATTACGAAGGGCGCTTGAGGAGCGCGATGAGCTGTCGGACGGCTGGAACGCGACGCGCCGCAGATGCGGTGGAACGATCGATTCCATGGCGTCGAGCTTCTCTGTCGGATCACCACGCGTGTAGATTTCAGTGGTCGTCAGAGTGGCATGTCCCATGGCCAGGATGCGCTCGAGCGACGGTCGCTGCATGCTGTTTGAGCAGATAGGCGAAGCCCCATCGGCTCAGCGGCACTCCCCGGGCGCTGATGAACACCTCGGGCGCTGCGACCCGCCCGCGAACGGCGAGTCAGGCGCGCAGGGCTGCGGCCGTGGTCTTCCACAAGGGAAGCTGTCCGTTCCCGCCGTCCCTTGCCCAGGACACGAATGCTCATCGACGACAGGTCGATGTCCTCGAGCTTCAACCCCGTCAGCTCGGACACGCGAGACCCCACAAACCGCCAGATGCAGCATGGCCCGGTCGCGGATGCCATCGCGCGTGCCGGGATCGGGGGCATCGAGCACCGCTTGCAGCTCCTCCCGTGTTTGGACTGGGGACCAGACGCCGATCCGTCTTCTTGAATGGGATCGCCAGGACGCGGCGGATATGCTCCAGGGCTGCCGGCTGCCTGTATTCGAGGAAGCGGAAGAAGGACTTGATGGCCGCCAGCCGGACATTGCGCGTCACCGGCGCGTTTTTGCGCTTGTCCTCGAGATACTCCAGGAAAGCTCTGATGAGACCGGCGTCGAGTTGCTCCAGCGTCAGCGCCGATGGCGAGACCTTCAGCCTCTTTGCAGCGAACGTGAAGAGCAGCTGGAAGCTCAGCGCATAGGAGTCGTGCGGATTCCGACGTGAAGCCGGCCGCCATTCCGATCAGACACCGGCCACCATTCCGGTATGAAGCCGGCCACCATTCCAACCAAAGACCGGCCGGTTTTCGGCACTGAAGATTACCTCCTGGGTCAGCAACTTTGGCATCAATTACCTCGCGATGAACGAGGACATTTTGATGCCGGCAAAGAGAAGGCTGACCATGAGACAGTTGAGACAAATGCTTCGGCTTGCCGGAAGCGGGACCAGCTCCCGCGAGATTGCGGTCGTGCTGGGAATAGCACGCAGTACGGTGCAGGATAATCTGCGGCGCGCAGCGGCAATCGGGTTGAGCTGGCCCCTGCCAGGCGAACTAACCGATGACGCGCTTGAGAACAAACTCTTCGCTCGCAATGGCGTCAAACAGGGCGCGCGGCGGCGCGCAGAGCCGAACTGGGCCGATCTTGCCGTCGAGCTCAAGAAGCCGGGCGTCACGCTCCTCATCTTGTGGGAGGAGTATCGAGGAAGTCATCCCGACGGATATGGCTATAGCCGTTATGTTGCGGCCAAATTTATGTTGCGGAAGCCCTTTTCTTTCTCAGGCGTCTGGCCGTCGTTGGGTCCTTGACGCAACATAACTTAATGGCTGGCTAGCAAGCCTTTTCCAATGGAGGTTTGCTATGGATGAGACGACTTTTTCCGGCCACTCGTCGGGCCACCACAATGATGACGCGCCGTTTGCCGAAGAGCGGAATCGTTACCTTCGCCACTGCGCGGAACGCGGCGCCACTCCCTTTTCTCTCAGAACCAAGCGCAGCGAGCTGTTGTGGATTGCTACGCGTCTCGGCCCGGATGCCGCTTCGGAGGGCATCGACATCGAGGCCCTCCGACAGATCGCCATTGAGAGGCAACAAGCCCACGGAGCCGTCACCGCGGCGCGAAGACTGATCGATATCGGACGACCTTGGCTTCGATTTCTCGGTTGGTGGCGTGAACCGAGTGCCGGGTTCGAGTATCAGAGCCAACTCGATGAGTATGTGAGATGGATGCGCGATGAGCGCGGCTTCACACCATCGACGCTCGAGCAATGGACCCGTGTGATCGGTAGGTTCCTGCGCTGGTGCGACCAGACGAACCGGCAACTCGGGGATCTTCAGGCCGGGGACATCGACGCTTATTTCGTTACCCAGGCGACGGGACGATGGTCCCGGGTGTCGGTCGCCAACACCGCTTCGGCTCTGCGCGGATTTCTGCGCTACGCAGGAAAGCGGGGAATGTGCGCAGACAGCCTGGCCGGATCGATTTGCCGTCCCCGGCTCTACCGACAGGAGTCTCTGCCGTACGCCCCGGACTGGTCAGACGTGCAGCGCATGTTAGCCGATGCCGAGACCGACAAGCCGCGGGACATCCGCGATCGTGCAATCCTGCTGCTACTTGCGGTCTATGGAATGCGCAGCGGGGAAGTAGTGGCATTGCGCCTCGATCAGATCGACTGGGCCGGTCGGACGCTACGGCTTTTCCGTTTGAAGCGCCGCCAGCCGCAGATTTATCCGCTCGTCTCGTCTGTTGCTGAGGCGCTCGCCCACTACATCGACACGATACGGCCATCGTCGTCGTGCCCGGAAGTCTTCCTCTGCATGCAAGCGCCCCGTCGGCCGTTGAAGGCGGGGAGCATCTATGATGTCGCGAACCGCAGATTTGTCGCGCTTGGAATCGAAGCGGCCCATCGCGGCGGGCATGCGCTGCGCCATGCCTGCGCCTCCCGGCTTCTTGCCGAAGGTCTGTCGATAAAAGAGATCGGAGACCACCTGGGGCACCGTAGCGCGGCGACAACCAGTATCTACGCCAAGGTGAACTTGGCAGCTATTCGCGAGGTTGGTGCATTCGACCTGGGAGCGCTGCAATGATGCTGACCGATGTCGTCGACGTTTATCTGGCCAAGCAGCGGTCATTAGGCATGCGTTTCGAGTCCGCCGAGGTGCTGCTGCGCAGGTTCTGCCGTGTGTTGGGCAATCCCGAGATCAGCGAGATTACCCCAGAGACGGTAGCCGCGTTTCTCCAAGGCAGCGGCTCGCTCAGCGCCGCCTGGATGCTGCGCTACAAAGTCCTGAGCGGCTTTTACCGGTTCGCCGTCAGCCGCGGCCATGCGACGTTCTCGCCGCTGCCGACAACAATCCCGAAGCTGCCGCCGCAACAGACCCCGTACGTCTACTCGACCGAAGAGCTACGTCGACTGGTGGACGCGACCTCGATCCTGAAGGTTGGGCACAGTCCTCAGGTGCCGGCAATTTATCGTACCCTTCTCCTGCTGCTTTACGGTACCGGTATGCGCATCGGCGAGGCGCTTCGCTTGGTCCTGCACGACGTGGATCTGACCGAGCAGATCATCACTGTCCGCGACACGAAGTTCTTCAAAACGCGTCTTGTGCCGATCGGACCAAAGCTCAACTGCGAGCTGGCTGCGCATATCGAACGCCGGCGCCTTCTCCCTTTGTCGCGCGGGCAAGAATCACCGTTGTTAACCACGCGCGATGGCCGGCCGTGGCACTACGTGCGGGTCATTTCCTGGTTCCAGCATGTCCGCCATGCCGCCGGAATCAGTTGTCCTGTCGGCGAGCTTCGGCCGCCACGACTGCACGATATTCGTCACACGGCAGCCGTGCACCGGGTGATTGCCTGGTATCGCTCCGGCCAAGACGTGCAGCGATTGCTCCCGCAACTCGCAACCTACCTTGGTCACATCGATATCCGTTCAACACAGCGCTATCTGCACATGACGCCGGATCTCCTCGATGCAGCCAGCCAGCGCTTTGCGCAATACGCAATGGGGGCCAACCATGAAGGATGAGAGCCTCCTTGGTCCGTGGATCCGTCGTTTCCTGTTGGAGCACCTGGTTGCCGAACGCAATCTTTCCCGCAACACCCAAGCCAGCTACCGCGACACGCTTACACTGCTGCTGCCGTTTGCAAGCAAGCAGGGAGGTCGTGCTATCGATCGTATGACGGTGGAAGATCTGACGCCGGCAATCGTCCGCAAATTCCTGGACCATCTGCAACGTGATCGCCGATGCAGCGAAGCAACCCGTAACCAACGGCTTGCGACCATTCATTCACTGGCACGCTTCATCGGCATGCGTTCGCCCGTCAACCTGGCCTGGTGTTCCGAGATAAGGGCGATACCATTCAAGAAGACGGCAAAGGCCGCGATCGGCTATCTCGAAAAAGCTGAGATGGATGCGCTCCTCGGCCAACCCGACAGGCGTGTGAGTCTTGGAGTGCGCGACCATGCCCTGCTGCTATTCCTCTACAACACTGGTGCGCGCGCCGATGAGGCAGCAAAGTTGACGGTCGGCAATCTTCAGCTGTGCACGTCCCCGTCAGTGCGACTCCATGGCAAGGGAAACAAGGTCCGGATCTGCCCATTGTGGCCAACGACGGCGATATCGCTGGCTCGCCTCGTGACCGATCGGGATAGGAGCGATGCAGTCTTTCTGGGGCGGATGAAGGAACCTTTGACACGGTTCGGAATACACCGCGTCGTGACGCAATATGCCGCCATGGCGAGCAAAACCGTGCCGACCCTGGCGACGAAGCGCGTCAGCCCTCATACGATTCGGCACACGACAGCCGTCCACCTCCTGCGTGCCGGTGTCGATATCAACACCATCCGCGCTTGGCTCGGCCATGTGTCGTTGGACACCACGCACATCTACGCCGAGGTTGATCTGGAAATGAAGGCCAAGGCGTTGGCCAAGGTTGATATCAGCGGCTTGAAAGAGCCCCCACGGCAGCGATCTCTGCCGTCATTAATGGCATTCCTGAAAGCCCTGTAGCGAACTCCCTCGCCGTTCTTCTTATGTGGTGGCTTGGGCCAAGGAAATCACCGAGATCCTTGGCTCATCCCCCCGAGACGCAACATAAATTTGGCCGCAACATAACAGGTGATATGTTCGGCATAACACTTTAGCCGGTTCTGCGAGCTCTTTCGCAGCTTCGAACAGCGGCTTTCGCCGACGATGCGCCAGGAACACGCCGCCGGCGACAAGGTCTTCGTCGACTATTCCGGCAAGAAGATCCCGATCGTTGATCGAGACACCGGCGAGATCCGTGAGGCGGAGATCTTCGTGGCAGTGCTGGGTGCGTCCAGCTTCACCTATGCCGAAGCAACCTGGACCCAGACACTGCCTGATTGGATTGGTTCACACATCAGGATGTTTCGTTTCTTTGATGGCGTTCCCCGACTGATCGTCCCCGACAATCTGAAGTCGGGTGTCAGCGCGCCAGCTTCTACGATCCGAGATTAATCGCAGCTACGGCAAGATGGCATCCCATTATGGCGGCGGGGTTCTTCCGGCACGGCCGCGACGGAACGGCGTGCGTTTCGCCCAGTCATGCATTCTGGGGCGGCTGCGCAACCAGACCTTCTTCTCGCTGGCCGAGGCCAATGCCGCCATTCGCCAGGCACTCGATCGCATCAATGATCACGTCATGCGTCGGCTGGGGGTCAGTCGCCGGCAATTGTTTGAGAGCGTCGAGCGTGCTGCGCTCGCAAGCTTGCCGAGCAAAGACTACGAATTCGCCGAGTGGCGTTTGGCCCTCGTTTCGACGGATTACCACGTCGAGTTCAAGACCTTCTTTTATTCCGTACCGCACAGCCTCATTCGCCAGCAAGTCGATCTGAGAGCAACGGCACGCATCGAGATCTTCCACCGCGGCAAGCGCATTGCCGTCCATCAGCGCCGCTATGGCGGCCCTCGTCATGGGACGGGTCCGGATCATATGCCCAGCTCCCACCGGCGATATGCCGAGTGGACGCCGGATCGTTTCCGTCGCTGGGCCGCATCCATCGGGCCGAGACGGAAGGCTTGGTTGTCGCAATCCTCGCCAGTCGCCCACATCCTGAACAAGGCTTTCGGACATGCCTGGGTGTCCTTCGCCTGTTTCGAGGTATCCCACACGATCGCGCCGAAGCCGTGCCAGCCCGCGCTGTCGAGATCGGTGGGCTGAACTGCAAGAGCATCGCCTCGCTTATCGCCAATCACAAGGCCGCAAGGCATTCCACCATCCGGCCATCGACATGCTGCGCGAACTCGGCCTTCATGGCATGGCCACCGCCTTCCAGGAGCTCGACGCACAATCCGAAGCACGCGGCCTCGAATATGGCGAATGGCTTGCCATGCTGCTCGAGCGCGAGGCTACCATGCGCCGCCAGAAGCGTTTCGAAGCCCGCGCCAGGGCTGCCAAACTTCGCCATGACGCACAAATCGAGAATGCCGACTTTCGCGCCGCACGCGGTCTCAATCGCAATCTGTTCATGGCGCTCGCCGGCTGCGACTGTATCAGAAAGCATCACAGCCTTCTCATCATCGGGCCGGCGGGCGTCGGCAAGAGCTGGCTGGCCTGTGCCCTTGGCCACAAAGCTTGCCGAGAGGATTTCTCCGTCGCCTATCACCGCGTTCCCCGGCTGTTTGCAACGCTTGCCCTCGCGAGAGGAGACGGACGTTATGGCCGGATCCTCAAGCAACTCGCCAAAACCGACCTTCTCATTCTCGATGACTGGGGACCGGAAAAACTCAATGATGACCAGCGGCGTGATGGGCTTGAGATCATTGAAGACCGCTACGAACGCCGATCAACAATCGTCACCAGCCAGTTGCCTCTGGATCGCTGGTACGAGATCATTGCAAGCCCAACTCTGGCCGATGCCATCCTGGACGGCCTCGTTAACAACGCCTATCGCATCGATCTCACCGGTGAAAGCATGCGAAAACAGCGCTCGCCAAGAGCCTCTGAAACAGCGCAAGCTTGACCTGAAACGAAACCCAACCCAAACGAGACCCAGGATCAGTCCGAAAAATGGCCGGCTTCAAATCGGAACACCGGCCGGAATGAAATCGGAATGACTGGCCGGCTTCAAATCGGAATCGATGGCCGGCTTCGTCGGAATACGCAGGAGTCGCGC
Source organism: Mesorhizobium sp. ISC15 (assembly GCF_037162615.1). Lineage (NCBI taxonomy): Bacteria > Pseudomonadati > Pseudomonadota > Alphaproteobacteria > Hyphomicrobiales > Phyllobacteriaceae > Mesorhizobium > Mesorhizobium sp. ISC15. The sequence continues at coordinate 6,771,343 of NZ_JAVSPX010000001.1, forward strand.
GTATGCCGACTGGCGCCCCGCTGGCACGAATGATGAGGCGGCCTGACTATTTAGCGACCACCGGATTTGCAAATACTGCAGTTACCGCAGGGAAGCCGAGCGGAACGTCGTAGGAGGAGCATTCACTTGGGGATCCCTGCAACCAAGCCTTTTTCGTGCTGCGAAGCACGCCGCAAGATCCAGGCCAGTTTGCGCAGCGAGAACATGCGCGTCCGTTTTGCTGGACGTGGTTGCCTTCGCAACAAATTGGCGGATGGTTGACATTCGGCTGTCTGCTTCGGACAAAGAAGAGCCATCAGGATTCCGCGAGCTCACCGCATGGTTTTCGGCACAAGTTCATCAGCGGCCTTGCACGCAATGACCAGGGAATATCCCTGGCGGCAAGAGCAGAGTTGCTCGGCAACAGTCCTCAGTCACCACCTGGATCCCTCCCAGACTCGCGACACGCGCCCCGCTGGCTGAGCTGGCAGGTTCCACCCTCTCGGCACGGAAGGGCTGAGATCAATGTCGGTCGTTCAAGTGGCGCATCATTTGCACATCAGGATATGCCTGCAACAAACCAGGCACCCGATGGGCCATGATTCCCGATGGGCATAATAGTCGTTGATCCGTAAGGGGTGAATCATGAGGAACATTGACGTGCGTGGCAAGGCGCCCATGCCGTTTGCTAGCGCCATGGACCGTGATACCACGGACGATCCTCCCGCCGGGCCGCTTGTTCGGCTTGAAGAAGCCGGCGGAGCATCCAGCTCTGTGGTGGAGCAGACGCGCTCTGAGTTTCAAGCCCCACGCGCGAGGGAGGAGCAACCCAGCAGTATCCTTTCTCTATTGTTTGAACAAGGTGACACAGCTGAGAGGCTTATCCCGATCGACCTTCTGAGCTTGACGCAATCAAGTCCTGAACTGCGTGCTGTCGTCCAGCTAACTCCGGCATATCAAGAAAGGTATCAAAGGGCCGTCCGAGTTCAGGCCATCTGGAACAGGTTGACGGAACAGCAATCCGGAGCAAATCCCTTGGCTGGGCTGATGTATTCCGGCGTGATCCAATCACTGGCGCACAATTTCAATTGCCTCCTAAGTGCGCAGAAGGTAGCTCTCGTCGCCCTAGTCGAGGGGCTTGACGACCCTGAGATGCGCAACTCGGCCCTGGAGGAGATCGGAGCCGATTTGGCTGGCCTCCCGCCCGAGCTGCAGCAGCGTCTCGTCGCCCTCGCCGAGGGACTTGAAGATGCAAATCGCGCCACAGCCTTATGGGGCCCCGGAGCCGGCGTAGCAAGGCTTGCGCCTGAGCTGCAGCAGCGTCTCGTCGTCCTTGCCGAGGGACTTGAAGACGCCGAAGATTGCGTCTTCGTCCTACGGGGCTTCGGAACAGGCGTGGCAGGGCTTGCACCCGAGCTGCAGCAGCGTCTCCTGGTCCTCGCCGACGGCATTGACGAACCAAACTATCGCGCCTTGGCCCTCAGCGCCCTCGGAGCAGACGTCACTGGGCTTACGCCCGAGTTGCAGCAGCGTCTCGTCGTCCTCGTCGAGAGGCTCGACAACCCGGGGCATCGCGCCTCGGTCCTCGAGGTCCTTGGAGCCGGCGTGGCGGGGCTTCGCCCGCGCTCCAGCTGCGTCTCGTCGTCCTTGCCGAGGGACTTGACCCCTTGCATCGCTCCCGAGCTCTGGAGGGCCCTGCAGCAGCGCCTCGTCGCCCTCGCCGAGGGACTCGGTGAGCCCGAAGATGGCGCCAGGGCCTTACGCGGCTTCGGAGCAGGCTTGACAGGGCTTGCGCCCGAGCCCCAGCAGCGCCTCGTGGCTCTCGCAGAGGGGCTCGACCAGCCCTGGAATCGCGCCTCGGCGTTGGTGGCCCTCGGAATAGACGTCACAGGGCTTGCGCCCGAGCTGCAGCAGCGTCTCCTGGTCCTCGCCGACGGCATTCACGAACCAAACTATCACGCCTTCGCCCTCAGCGCGCTCGGAATAGGCGTCACAGGGCAGGCGCCCGAGTTGCAGCAGCCTCTCGGCGTCCTCGCCGAGAGGCTCGACAACCCCGGGCATCGCGTTTTGGCCCTCGAGGTTCTTGGAGCCGGCGTGGCAGTTTTTGCGCCCGAGCTGCAGCAGCGTCTCGTCGTCCTCGCCGAGGGACTTGACAGCGCCAATCGCGCCTCGGCCCTACGGGGCCTCGGAGCCGGCGTACCAAGGCTTGCGCCCGAACTGCAGCAGCGTCTCGCCGTGTTGGCCGAGAGCATCGACGACCCCGAGTATCTCGTAATGGCTCTAGCAGGCCTCCGGCAAGGCTTGGCGGGCCTTGCCCCCGAGCTACAAAGGCGCATCGCTGCCCTTGCCGACGGACTTGACGAGCCGGAGTATCGGGCTCGCGCCCTGGCAGCACTATTGCCCTAAGACAGGCGGAAGAACGAGTTACGGCTTACGGATCGCCTTCAAGGCCTGTTGAACACGCGGAGGCCGATCGGAGGAGATAAGAATCTGTCGGGCTTGAAGGCGGCAACATTATCGAGGATGGCGACGTGATGATCAATGACCCCTCTGACAATCCGTTCGATGTCGTGCCCGCAACTGTTGAGGCTGCATCATGGGCTTTGCTAGAGGAGCGGTGAGATGCGAATCGGGAATAACCAACTTAACGGCTTTTCGGCGTTAGACCGGCGCCTCGTTGACGGGCTGGCAGAGGCTCCGAGCGCCGTGACTGCGTTCCACGAAGCGCATCAACTTGCTGTGTTTCATTCCCGGAGTGCGGCACCCTCACCTGCGAAGAATCCAGCACAGCAGAAAGGTGGTGAGGAAAAGGATGGTGAGGGTGCGCCAGGCGGAACGGGCGACGGATCAAACCTTTTCGCGCGGGCGGTGAAGTACGGCCTGTGCCTCGCGGGCGCGGGCTGCGCCTACGATAAGATCGCCAACGATTTTCCCCTTTCCACCACCTCGCTACATGATGGGAGAAAGGGCTTTACCAGCAACCAACGGCTTAGGACCGCCCAGGCGAAGGCGAGGGAATATTACACGCGCTATCACGGCGCCAGCCCCGATGCTAAGCGTTTGAATGGGCGTCCCCTCATTCCAATCCGCATTTTCGGGGACAACCAGTTCGTAGCTATGATCGACTACCGGGCGGCGACCCGCGTCCACGTCGCGCGCTTGGCGGATTCTGCCAATGCTCGCCGGTCAATCATTCTGAACCTAGCCTGCATGAAGGGCCATCTTGTGAAGGACGAGTGCGTGTCTAAGTACCGACCGCCTCAGGTGCCGAAAGATCCGGACCTGACGCAGAGTCCGCTATACGACAAAAAGAACAAGTACGCGCTGACCGGTGTGCTCAATGACGATACCGGCGCGTACGGCTACACCTCGAGATCGGCCACTCGGCCTTTCGTGAACAAGGGCGCGGAGCATTTCCGGAATACCTTGCAAAGCAAAAAGGGGCTAACTTTCAAGCAATGCACCGAGACGCTCGAGTCGCTGCTCGATCAGGATCGTGCACTTGGCGAAGAGGCCCAGTTCGCGGCCGGCCAGGCCATCCTAAACTTCAGGCAAGTCTATGCTTCTAAAGCGCACTGGGGAAATGCCGAGAAGGTCGTGATGAAAACCCTCGCCGAACATGGTTTTCTGTCACTGGCGGAAACCGAGAAGCTGGACGCGTCTCTGATGTTCGAGGATCCGCATAAAAACAAGCTGAAGCGCAACACCAGCTTGGTGGGGCCGTGGCTGCATAAACTCGACACCCGGCGTCAGGAGAGGCTATCAGGTTACCATCCCGCGGTCATCGAGGACCTGAATCGCAGGGAAATCGAAGACATGAAAAACCTGCCCATCGCTCACTTCAAGTTGAATGAGAAAGGCAACGGATTCGAGGATTGCTCAGGCCTCGGTGACTCGTTCACATGCGCCAACGCCGTCGCCTGCATCAACCATGCGCGCTTAATGAGCGGACAGCAATGTCTCTCAAAGGAAGAGGTCATTGTCATTATAGCGTGCCTCAACGCAGTCTACGACGACACGAGCTCGATCCGGCATACGCTCCATGAGATAGCGCGTGGCTGTTTCGCGGGTGCTGGGTGCACTATCGAGGATGCCGATAAATTCTACTCGGATGTCTGTCACAAGGCGGCAGAAGAGCATTATGGCGGCAGGAATCTCCGGAGCCTGGATACCAGACGCTACTAGCTTCGGAGACTACGAAAGTCCATCTGTTCAAAGGAGAGTGGTTTGACACTCAATTCAATCGACCAATTCAGCACGGCATCTTCGATGCAGGAGTATATTGCCGTACAAGATCAGCACCTAGGCGACTTGCAACTCATTCCGCCTAATGCGACTCCCGCAGATGACCATGGAGGAATCCGGCACCCTGACATCGGCGGGTCGATGCGGATGCCGCCGCGGTCCGGCCTGCATAGCAAAGACGGTTCACTGTGGTCGCGCGTTAAGTCAGCAGTTAGGAAAGCGGTTGGAGAATGTTGCGTCGGAAAGCCCTCTAGCGGATCGGCGCAGGCGTCTGGCAAGGAGTCCTCGTCGGTTCTCCGCTCATCAGATGACATCGGATATCTCGTTGGCCCGTTATGGGACCACCACCGCTGGGACAATGGCGGCCAACTAATGCCGCGTGAAATCATTCTTGAATTGGGAAAACTCGGGTTCCTACCGGGCCAGCGCAACCAAGATCAGCCGGCACGCTTCCAGATTAACGGTGAGCACTACACGGCCGAGGCGAAGCTAACACCGAATTCCGACGTGGTGTTTGGCCAACTCAGACAAGTTTATCTCATCCATAACCCTCAAGACGCCTGAAGGCCGTGGAGGTCACATTAACCGCCGATCAGTGTGGCCGGATGGGCGGGTGCTACCCCTCACCCGGGCCGGACTTGCACCGGCTGGAACTCGCCAGCTTGGCCTGGTGCACTTCACCACCACGGCTCTTTACCGCAGCAGCGCGGACTGGTTTGAGACGTGCTCCTGAAAGGCGATCCCAGAGGGCCGGCCCCATCGCCAACGTAGCTTTACGCTACTGTCTTAGTCCATGCTGAATTCCTTCCGCTGCTGTAAAGCACACTCTCTTCGATGAAGACAAGCCGGGCAGGATCGAGATCGAGCTGTCCGGCGAACCAGGTGCGACGGCGCTTCAGGACGTCCAGAGGGTCTTGCTCCAGTTCATGTGCGCACTTTTATGGAATGGCCCGCCCTCCTTCGAGGGCATCGCGCTAGGATGCCGGTGTTTGGAACCGGAGAAGGACGAGCCATGACGATCATGATACTGGGAATTGACCTTGGCAAGAACAGCTGCAGCGTTGCGGGATTGGATGCGGACGGGAAGGTGGTTCTGCGCCGCCGCATGCAACCGAAAACGATTGTGGGCTTCGCCTCGAAGCTTGCGCCCTGCACGGTTGCAATGGAAGCCTGCTGCGGCGCGCATCATCTGGGTGGGCTTCTGAGCGACCAGGGACATGAGGTCCGACTGATGTCGCCGGAATACGTGCGTCCTTACGTGAAGGCGCAGAAGAACGATGATCGGGACGCTGAAGCCATCGCCGAAGCCGCGACACGGCCGACTATGCGATTTGTCGAGCTGAAGACGGCGGAGCAGCTGGACATCCAGTCGCTGCATCGGGTTCGTTCAAGGCTGGTGGGCGCGCGCACGACGCTGACCAACCAGTTGCGCGCCATTCTGCTGGAGCGCGGCACGACTATCGCACAGGGACGCCGCAAGCTCGAGCAGGCTGTGGAGGCATTGCTCGCCGATCCGGACTTCATGGCCGGCCGCATTCGCCGCCTGCTTGCGGAGATGCGGGAGGAATGGCTTGATCTCGACCGCCGTATCGAGGCTTTGGATCGGGAGTTCGTCGGACTGGCCCGCAACGATGCAGCCGCTCGGCGCCTGACGTCGATCCCCGGTATCGGTGTTCTCAATGCCACCGCTCTCGTCGCCGCTGTAGGGGACGACTCGTCCTTCGCAAGAGCCCGTGATCTCGGCGCATGGCTGGGGCTCGTGCCCCGGCAACATACCACCGGCGGCAAACCCAGGCTGCTCGGCATCTCCAAGCGCGGCAACAAATACCTGCGCACGCTGCTGATCCATGGGGCAAGGGCGGCCTTGCCGTCGCTGGCCCGAAGCCAGACGTTGCTGGGCGCGTGGCTGCGTAGCCTGCTCGTCAGACGGCATCGCAACACAGTGGTGGTGGCGCTGGCCAACAAACTCGCCCGCATCGCATGGGTGATATTGCGTCGCGAGGCACCCTTCGAGGCCGACCGGGCCACGGCAACCGCCTGAAATAATTAGGTCAGCGGCGACACGAATGGACGCCGCCCGACCGATGATGTCTGCGAGAGGACTTTGAAAGATGGCCTGACGGTCGAACCGACGTTCTGGAAGCCTGGTTCAAAAGATGGCGCTTCGACGCCGTGACTTTTATGAGGCCCGGAGCGTGCGGATCTCCATCTTGGCGACGGCAATCAGCCGACACGCCGTATACGTTGATGCAGACCAGCCGCCATCAGAAATAAACCTCTTGCCGACGGGCGGGCCATACGTTTTTGAACGTCCAGCCGCGCTCGCCAAGCCAGGCGTTCAGGGCACTGCGGCTGATACCTGCCGACCGCTCGACCGACAGCCGTTCGACCATCTCGTCCAGCGTGATGTCCTTGCTCCCTCGATTCATGCGCATCGTGGCTTGAACCGCGCCGCCAACACCGTGGCCGAGGTGTCCGCTCGCCCAGGCCGCGGGCGTGCTGATCGGATCACCCGCTGTCGCTGAGGCTCTCGCCGCAGGTTCACCGCTATTGCCTCAAAAATGTCGGCTCCACGACACGCTGTGTGGGGTTTGTCAGGTCCGCGCCACAGGCTTGGTAAGCCGATGTGTTGTTTGCCGTCGGCTAAAGAGCTGAACAGCAAGCATAAACTTCTGTCGCCGGCTCGATCCGTCAGATTGGAACGAGATTTGCACCCTTGAGGGTGAGACGACGGCAGCAGCCGACCGGCTCTCCTGTCGCGGACCCCGCGATCGACATAACCAAGGAAGGAGCCCAGCATAGCACAGGCACCGCCAGCCGAGAACTCCCCGATGGCCGGCGCGAGCCATGGGTCGGTGGTAGATCGGCTGGTCGGCATCGACCTCGCTCGGGGCCTGGCTGTCTTCGGGATGTGTGCCGCCCATCTCGGTCCCGACCCCGGCGAAGGAGGACTAGTCGGGTTTCTGATGGAACTAACCCATGGGCGGTCGTCCGCCTGTTTGCCGTATTGGCCGGTTTTTCGATCCTCGTGATTACCGGCCGCAAGGCGCCGAAGTCGGGCATAGCCGGTAGACAGGCCATTGCCAGAGTCGCAATTCGTGCACTTGTTTTGTTCGCGCTTGGCTCAATCCTGGTCTGCCTCGGCACCCCGGTCCTGAACGTTCTGCCATACTACGGAATCTGCTTCTTGTTGGTCCTGCCGCTCTGTCGGCTCAGTGCAGAGCCGCTCGGCTTCCTCGCTGCGGCGACCGCATTAGTTCTACCCCAATTGCGCTTCCACCTTGCAGCAATGTTTGGCTCCGAGATCCGTACTTCGACCCGGTGTTCAAGCTCATGGTCAGCGGCAGTTACCCCGCGATGAGCTGGGTTCCTTTCGTGATCGCAGGCATGGCCATGCGCGCCTTGACCTTAGTACGCAAGCAATGCATTGGCGCCTTGGCCTGGCGGGGGTAGCGCTGGCTGTGTTGGGCCATTGCGGATCCTTCCTCGCGCTGCGTTTGCTGCCTGATGTACCCGGCGATCTGCAGGAATCCGCCGGGTGGTGGTCGGACGGCGGCCACCTCCCTGGTCGTCGCCATGGATAGCCGCACCCCATAGCCAAACGACGTTCTCGATCGTGGGCAGCACCGGTTGCGCAATGATCATCTTGGCGGCTTGCTTGCTCGCTATGGATGCGCTCCCGCATCTGCGAAAGCTGGTCTGGCCAATAATCGCAGTCGGCTCGATGTCTTTGACCGCCTATGTCCTGCACATTATAGGAATATGTTTTCTTGGAGGAGGCTCTGGCCTGTGCGTTCTCGTTGGCTTCATAGTGGCTGTAAGCACTTTCGCGGTGCTTTGCCTGCGCGCCACTGGGGACCGATGGAAGCGCTGATGGGTAGGATCGCAGATCTCGCGCGTCACATCCACTGAGCACACATCAGCCGAGCGAAACCCGATGTCAGCCATCAGGCAGTAGCCGCCTCCCCTGCCGATGAAGGATGCATTCGCCGTGCTATTTTTCGGGTTCTGTCGCAGATCGTGCTTTTGGTCACAACGGGACGCTTTCGCGCAGATGATCATGCTGCAAGGATTTCGAACTGCTCTGCGATCGAGGGACGTGGATTATAGGCGAACCTCGCCTGTCGTTTGCGCATCATGTGGACCATCTCGATGCCGGACAGGGTGACCGCGGCGGCGTGCGTCGATTTGAAACCGAGCATCGGCCGCACCCGGCGCTTGATGCGCCGATGATCCTGCTCGATGCGGTTATATTATCAGGCATGAATCGGCGCGACGCGCCAATCCGTATTTTCTTGCACGGATGGATCGACTACCGTCCACCTACCGGGATTGGGGTGTCGGGAGCACGCATGGCGGGCAGGCCGAAGTACCTGATGAACCGAGAGTTCGAGTTGTTATCTGGCCGCCCCCTTCGACTTGCCCGGTTGCGCTGCGAGCGCGGATCCGTAGTTGTCGTGTAGCCCGCCGGCTCCCATGGTTGCTGACCCTGGAAAGGAGCTGGGAATGAGAATCATTGCCCTTGATGTCCACCGATCATTCGCTCAAATGGCGATCTTGGAGAAACGCAAAATCCGGGATGCCGGGAGGATCGATCTCGAACACGGTCGTCTGTTGCAGTTCGCCACGAAACTCAAGCCGGATGACGAGATCGTCATCGAGGCGACAGGCAATACGAGCGCGATCGTCCGGTTGCTCTCGCCCTTTGTGGGCAGGGTGGTCATAGCCAATCCGATCCTGGTTCGGGCCATCGCCTGGGCCAAGGTCAAGACCGACAAGATCGACGCGGCAGTGCTGGCCAAGCTCCACGCGAGCGGCTTTCTGCCTGAAGTCTGGATGCCGGATGAAGAAACCGAGACGCGTTGTCGCGTGGTAGCGGAACGAACGCAGCTCGTCTCCCAAATGACCCGTCTCAAGAACCGGATCCATTCGGTTCTGCATGCCAACCTGATCCCGCCCTACAAAGGCACGCTGTTTTCGAAGCGCGGCAGGGCTTGGCTGGAGGCTCAGCCGCTCGCCGAGGATCAGCGCCGTGTCGTCCTTCGCCATGCCGGTGAACTCGATCGCCTTGGTGGTGAGCTTGCACAAGTAGACAAGAGTCTCGCGCAGACGGCCCTTCAGGAGCCTCGGGTCAAGCGACTGATGACGATCACCGGCGTGAACGTCACGGTCGCGCTGAGTATCGTGGCGGCCATTGGCGATGTCGAACGGTTCTCATCACCGGAAAAGCTTGTCAGCTATTTTGGGCTCAACCCGCGGGTCCGGCAGTCCGGTGACAAGCCGGCCTACCATGGCCGCATCACCAAACAAGGCCGAGCCCACGCGCGATCGATGCTGGTCGAGGCGGCGTGGGTCATTTCCGGTGTGCCTGGTCCGCTGCGCGCCTTCTTCATGCGCATCCGTGGCGCTCGGGCGCCGCACATGAGGTGCGACGATCATAGGCTGCGCGACAGGGTTGCAACCTCGACCCTGCTCTTCGCCACGCGGTCACCCGAGCCGCGAAAGAATAGCAAAATCAGCTTCGCCGATCCATCCCGCAGCCGGCGAACGATAGCGACGTGCTCGCTCCGTCTAGGCCAAGCCGCGCATACCGCGCGATGGCCTGCCGGCCAGCCCTGACCTCGCTGCGCGCGACGCTATCTCGGCCGTCCGCCAGGACAGAACGCGTGAGAGCACACCTCCGCACATCGGAGCAGAACGGCCCTTGTCAAATACATCCGTGAGGTATTGGCTTTGGCGGATGCGGATCGGCTTCGACCGGCGCCGGGAGCAATTCTGCAATCGACTTGTGGCATCGCAGGAAACGAGGGCTTCCCGGTTGGTCTGACTGCCGTCGATGACGATGCGATCGGGACGGCCATGGCGTGCCAACGTGGCGGCCGGCAAATCCCGGTATTCACTGAACCAGAACTCGACGGTGTCGCCGACGCTGTCGATGGCGCGATAGAGGTACATCCATCGCCCGCGCACCTTGATGTAGGTCTCGTCCGCATGCCATTTGCCGGTCACGGCGCGCTTGCGCCGGTTGAAGCGTTCCATCAGCAGCGGCGCGAAATGAACGACCCAGCGGTGCACAGTCGATTGGTCGACGTTCAGGCCGCGTTCGGCGATCATCTCTTCCAGATCGCGCAGGCTGAGATTGTAGGCCAGATACCAGCGCACGCACAGCAAGATCACTGACCGGTCAAACAAGCGCGCTCCCCGAAAGAGAGGCCTTCGTGCCAGATATGGGTTGCCATTTCGTTTGCGACAGAACTCTTCCGACTTGGCCCCGCCCGCCTTGCCATAGACGATTGTGAGCAGGTCCTGGCTGGCCGGCTTGCAATGACAATTGCTATTGCGGACACGGCCATCGACGATCTCGGCGCGCTTCTTGCTCTTACCATAGACATAGGCTCCGGCGTAGAATGGGTTCTTCAGAATCAAAGATTTCGTTGTGGTAGCGGATCGGAACCCAGTCGAAGGACAACATCTTCTTTGCCGTCGGACGGCCGGGGGAAATGCACGCCGTCGTCGGTCATCGAGATCAGCACCTGGCGCGCACTGCCGATCTCGCGGAAACGCGCGAATATGAGGCGGATGGCCCCTTTTGCAGGCGAATGTCGACGGCCATCCTCAAAGCCGAATCGAGTAGCTCATGGAACTTCCGCACAGGGGATCGGCAAGGCACTTACGACGGAGATGGAAAATGGATAGAATCAATAACGCTGCTCACGCAGCAGCCTCAGCAATGCAACACGCAGCCTTTGACCAGCATCTGCGCGAGGCAGCACAGCATTGCACGCAAGAATCCAGTGCAGATCCTTCCCCTTGTCCTTGCTCCGCCCAGCAAAAGGACCATATCAGTGAGGCAACGCAGCAGCCAAAACTTGTCGTCATCTCAAATCGGGTTGCTGCATTCGACCCGCTTCAACCCAAGACGGGCGGGCTTGCTGCGGCCCTCGAGCCTGTGGTGGAACGCTTTGGCGCAGTCTGGATGGGCTCCTCGGGCAATTTGGGCGACGGCACCGAGCCCTTGGACATCGGGCAGCACGGCGAGGGCCAAGTGGCGAAGCTCGATATGCCGCGCGAGCACTATTCTGGGTACTACGAAGGTTTCGCGAATTCGATATTGTGGCCGGCGTTGCACTCGCTGCCTGACCGGATGGCCGCCTCCGCAAATCATTATGAAAGCTATCAGGAGATCAACAAGTTCCTGGCGGGAGCCGCTTTCCAGTTCCGGGATCGAGATGCAATCTGGGTGCATGACTATCACTTTCTTCCACTCGGCGCTGGTCTGCACAAGCTCGGTGTCGACAAGCCGATCGGCTTTTTCCTGCATACGCCATGGCCAGCACCTGATGTGATGGCGCGAGTGCCTAATCATCGTCAGCTCATGCACTCGATGCTCGACTACGATCTGCTCGGCTTTCAGACCAACTGGGACCTGAACAACTTCCGCGACTGCCTGCGTACCCATCTCGGATTGGAAGTCGAGCACGGTGTGGTGGTTTCGAGCCGCCGACAGACGCGTTGTCAGAAATTTCCGATCGGTATCGATCACAAACAGTTCGCACAGTATGCCTCGGAGTCGCTTGCGAAACCGTATATCGCGTCTTTGCAGAAGAAACTCAACGGCGCGAAGCTTGCAATCGGGGTCGACCGGCTCGACTACAGCAAGGGTATCGACGCCCGGATTGAAGCCTTCGATAAGGTCTTGACAGACCAGCCGCGCTGTATAGTGCTCCTGCAGATCGCCAACCCGTCGCGCACCGAAATCGAGGCCTATAAAAGTTATAAGCGCAAGGTTGAGAGCCTCGTCAAACGTGTCAATGACGAGCATGGCACGGACGAGTGGAGGCCCATCCTCTATGAGTATAATGCTTTCACCCAGGCTCAACTGGCAGGCCTCTACCGCACTGCGCGTGTTGGCGTGGTGACGCCAGTGCGTGACGGCATGAATCTGGTTGCGAAAGAATATATTGCTGCGCAAGATCCGGATGATCCCGGCGTTTTGGTGCTATCGAAGTCTGCAGGTGCGGCCGAAGACTTCAATCACAACGAAGCGCTGCTGGTGGATCCGAACAGCCCCGACGAGATCGCGACCGCGATTTCCAAAGCGGCCAACATGCCGCGCGAAGAGCGCATCCAACGCTGGCGGCCAATGATGGATAAAATTGAAGCATATACGATCCATGATTGGTCGGCGGACTTCGTACGGGAACTGGACAAAAGCCGGGTCACGGTGCCGGCGGATCACTTCCGACATCTCGGCTTCGGCTGGATCAACGAGACGCAAATGCCCTCGTATCGGACTGCCGCCGAGTTGGACGCCGCGCTAAAGCGCGCGATGGATAGACATTGGATCCTGCCGCCTACCGGCAGCTCCGTCTCCGGAGCGTCGCCGGAGTCGATCGCGATCGCTTCGGTCGTAGGAACGCGATCGGGATCCTGATTGCTCGGCTGAAGCCATGTGAGCGGGACGATTGGCAGCGGCGATGACGGCACGCTCTGTCTCGAAGATGATCTGCGTCTGCCCGTTTGATAGATCGGCCGCGGCAGGGCGCGGTGCCTGATCGAAAAGCGATAAGTCTATCAGCGGCAGGTCATGGTGCGCCAATTGAGGATCCGCGCCCAGGACCTTTGCTCCGCCTGCGGCAGCTCCGGGACAAGAGCGGGGGGACGTCGCCGATAACCCAGTGCAGCGTGTTATCGGACGCGCGATGCACGAACGGCTCGCGCAAGCGAAGCAAAGTGGCTGTGTTGACCGGAATCACCACCGGCCATTCCAGTCCCTTGGCGCTGTGGATGATGATGATCTCGATGGCGTCGCCTTCGGCATCAACCCGGCCCTCGTTGGACGGACCCCCTGAGTCCAATCCTTGGTGATGTCACGGACTGTGAGACCGGTAACTTCTCTGGGGTTAGGCGGCGCGCAGGAGAGGCGGTTTGGGCTTGAATAGTGGTGGCACGTTCGGCTCTGGCTGTCGGAACGGTGCCCGCAATCGATTGCGAAGCTCGCCGTTGAGATCTGCCGTCCTGACCTACATGAGCATGTGAGCACCGTGGAGCGACCACCGCATCTGCTGTTTCTTGACCATCCGCTTGCCGACAAGTGAATTCACCGCCGATTCAGCCAGAGTCGTTGCGACGCGAAGGCCGGCTTGGTAGCGCTTGCCATAGTTGACGATCGCGCCGCGGTTCGAACGGATATAGGTCAGGAGCTGCAAGCCGAGGCTTTGAAGTCGGGCGATGGAGAACTCGCTGTCTCCTTGCGAAGCCTTCACCCTCTCCAAGAGTGCTCCAGATCGGTGATCGCGCGATCGACCCGCCCATGCCACAGGCGCCGCTTCACCGCTCTGATGTCACGGTCAATTGCGGGAAGCGCTTCAGAGAGACCCGATCGGGATCGAGCCATATGATTGGCGATCTGCTGCATCGGCTGGACCTTCATGGCGATGTGGAACCAGTCGATGATGTGGGCCGTCGGCTTCGGCATTGCGCGGGGTAGCCGCTTCAGGATTTCGGCGCCGTCCGAAATCACCGTCACATCGCCAAAGCCGCGGTAGCCTACTTCCCGAAGGGCATGAAGGGCGCGATCCCGGATTGCCCGTTGGTCGGTGCTGCCGGTCACGAAATAGCGACCGCCGCCTTCGCCCCGCCCGCCGCGGCCGCATCGGGCCACAACGAGCTCGAAGTTGCGCGCGGAATTGGAACCGGCGCTGCGAACATGCGCAGTATCGATGCTGATGACGAACTCTTTGCGTCGATCGCCGGGAAGCTGCATTTCAAGCTGGCGTCGTTCGTCCGTTTGCGCCCTTGCGTGCAATTCTTCCTCAGCAACTTGATCGTTGAGCCGTTCGCCAATCCTGATGGTTCGCTTGCGCACGGTGGCATGCGTCTCGGTCGGCTCAACGGGCAGGAATTCGGCAAGCACTCTCGCAGCCTGCCGGTACGGCATCATGCTCCCCAGCCGCGCCGTCAGTTCCATCAGCTCGGATGTCGCTCGATCCGGGCAGATCTCCCGCAGCGGCGCAAAGGCATCGACCATGCCTGGGTAACAATCCCGACACAGCATCCAACGAGGATTGCGCACCTCCACGATGCCAAAGACAGTCCGGATCCGTCGCGTCGTGTAGTCCTTGACCGGCCGTAACCTGTGGCAATCCGGGCAGACCCGACGAAAGACGGAATACGTCTCCGCCTCATGGTTCACGACCGCGCTCTGCAGCGCCGCCATGATGGTCTTGCTGTCCTCGATCGACAGGCCGAGGTCGCCGTCAAACAGACGTTCCCAGCTCTTGTCGATGCGGACCGCCTTCCGGCAACGTCACCGAACTCGTTCCTGCCCTCGATCGTGATCGTCCATTCCACCGCCATCGCTTTCCCTCCGAACAAAGCGGCGCTCATGGACTACGCGGGCCTAACAACCTGTATTCGACCCCAGGGAAATTACCGGTCTCCGATCGGAGCGGCCGCATTCTTACGGTTAAGTGCCAAGCGACACCAGGATCCACAACCGGATCAACGAGACGCTGTTCGACAGACCGCAAGATTATGCCCCCGCTTCACCACCAAGCCCAGCGGCGGCATCGACCCGCGGCCGTGGTGCTAAGGGTTCTACGCGGCCATGAATCTCAACATCAAACGCTGGAAACGGCTACTCGACCTCAAGAACCCCAACCACGGCCTGGTGCTGCCGATCCTGATCTACTGCGTCGACAAAAAGGGGCGGCCCGTCCTCGGCAAACCCAGGCCGGGACCCGAGACCGCGCACTTCATCGAGCACGAGGCCTACAAAGATATCGCCCTCGTCATCCCCGCCCTTCGCGAACTCCATTATGTCACCCGTTATGATAACCCACAGTGATCGCCCCGGCGCGCCGACTAACGGCTGACCGCCATACACGCACAGGCGGCTTCGGGAAAGGTGCCTCGACGCACCGCTTACCGAGCTGAGCGACGGTGGTGCTGACATCAATCGCGTTGCGACCGAGACGATCAAGCTTGGTGACGACCAGGACATCGCCATGCTCCAAACGATCGATCAGGCGGCGGAAGCCTAACCGCTGGGCAATGGCAGTGCTGCCGGAGATGGTTTCGGAGACGATGCGACGGGATTCGACATGGAAGCCCCGCCGACTGGATTTCCAAGATCTGGTTGTCAAACCGTCTGGCCGATGGAGACGCGGGCATAGGCTTTGCAATCTGCAAAGTGAGATTGCTTCTGATAAGGAAACGGAATTCGTAGGCGGGCGCCACTCAGCTGCTACAACCCCCGTCGTTACCTTGCTTCGTGATGCCGAAATACATTCGAGTGGCCATGATGTTTGCTCCAGACCCTTATTAATCACTGCAGAGTGCCTCCAGCCCGGAATAGAGCTCCAGCGCTTCCGGGTTGGCCAGCGCCTCCTTGGTCTTCACCGACCGGCCGTGGACGACTTCGCGCACGGCGAGCTCGACGATCTTACCGGACTTGGTGCGCGGAATGTCGGCGACCTGGATCACTTTGGCCGGTACATGACGCGGTGACGCACCGATGCGGATCTTGGTCTTGATCTTCTTTTCGAGATCGGCGTCGAGCGTCAGGCCCGGTACCAAACGGACGAAGAGGATAACCCGGACGTCGTCGTCCCAGTCCTGGCCGATGCAGATGGCCTCGGCGACTTCATCGAGCTGTTCGACCTGGTTGTAGATCTCGGCGGTACCGATGCGCACGCCGCCGGGATTGAGGGTCGCATCCGAGCGGCCGTGGATGATCAGGCCGCCGTGTTCGGTCCATTCGGCGAAATCGCCCTGGCACCAGATATTGTCGAAGCGCTCGAAATAAGCCGCGCGGTATTTGGCGCCATCAGGGTCGTTCCAGAAACCCACCGGCATGGAGGGGAAGGCTTTGGTGCAGACCAGTTCGCCCTTCTCGCCACGGACCGGTTTGCCTTCATCGTCCCAGATGTCGACTGCGAGGCCGAGGCCCGGCCCCTGGATCTCGCCCTTCCAGACCGGCTTGACCGGATTGCCGAGCACGAAGCAGGAGACGATGTCGGTGCCGCCGGCGATGGAGGCGAGCTGGACGTCCGGCTTGATGCCTTCATAGACGAATGAAAAACCTTCCGGCGAAAGCGGCGAGCCGGTGGAGGTGATCAGGCGCAAATCGGAGAGATCGTGTGTCTTGAGCGGCTCGATGCCGCCCTTGCGCACCGCATCGATGTATTTGGCCGAGGTGCCGAAGACGGCGAAGCGTTCCTCGGCTGCATAGTCCCACAGGATATTGCCCGAGGGCGCGAAGGGCGAGCCGTCGAACAGGCAGAGCGTGGCGCCGCTCGCCAGACCCGAGGCCAGCCAATTCCACATCATCCAGCCGCAGGTCGTGAAGTAGAAGAGGCGATCACCATCGCCGACGCCGGAATGGAAGCGGTGTTCCTTCAGGTGTTGCAGCAGCGTGCCGCCGGCAGAATGAACGATGCATTTCGGCACTCCGGTCGTGCCCGAGGAGAACAGGATATAGAGCGGGTGGGCGAACGGCAGCGGCTCGTATTCCACGGGCCCCGCGGTGAAGGGGATGGTCGCGGCATCCATGGTGCGGCCATCGGCAAGCGATGCGGCCAGCGCTTCGGCGTCGCCGGCGTAACCCACGACCATGACGGGGCAGCCGAGCTTGGGCGCGACGTTCCGGACCTTGTCGGAGACGTCCTGCAGCTTGCCGTTGTACCAGTAGGCATCGCAGGTGATGAATAGCCCCGGCTCGATCTGGCCGAAGCGGTCGAGCACGCCCTGCTCGCCGAAATCGGGCGAGCAGGACGACCAGATGGCACCGATCGAGGCGGTGGCCAGCATGCAGGCGATTGTCTCCGGCATGTTCGGCATCATGGCCGACATACGGTCGCCCTTGCCTATGCCCATCGCGCGGAAGGCTTGCTGTAGCTTGGATACGGTGGAATGGAGCTGATCCCAACTCCAGCGATAGCTCATCTTGTCCTCACCACGGAAGATCAGCGCGTCTTGGGGACCGTGCTTGATCAGGAGGTTTTCGGCGAAGTTCAGGCTGGCGTCGGGGAAGAAGCGAGCGTGGAGCATAACATCGCCGTTGATGAGATCGCGTGGCCCGGGCTGTCCAATCACGCCGCAATAATCCCAGACGGCAGACCAGAAAGTGCCGAGTTCATCGATTGACCATTGATGAAACGCATCATGGTCGGGTAGATCAGCCTTGTAGGTACAGGTGCAGAATTCGCGAAACCTCGTGATTGCGCTCGTGCGGATCTCGTCTGCGCTGGGCTGAAATAAGGGTGAGTCGATCATCGACGAGTTCCTTTGAACCAAATATTATGGGGCCGCGGTGTAGATAACAGGCCGATGCGTCGCAGGCGCCCAACACCACCAGATTTCGCCTTAGTGCCACTAGGTGCCTTCTCGGCGTTTAACCGAACAGATTAACGCCCGCGTCCCGACAACACGCGAGCGCCTTGATCGCCAACCCCCCCAGGATGAACAGAGGTTAGTTGCGCCGCGATAAGCACGCAGCGCGGCCTCGACACACGTCCTGCACCTCGGGACAACTAGCCTAGGTAGGACGCGATGACGGCAGGATCGTCCCTTATCTCTGCTGCTGGCCCGGACAGTGCAACGCGCCCCTGCTCAACGACGTAGGCATGTTGTGCATACTCAAGCGCAAGCATGGCGTTCTGTTCCACGATCAGCACACCGATCCCGCTTTCGTGCGAATAGTCGCTGATGGCCGAGATGAGCTGCTCTTCGACCATAGGGGCGAGGCCAATGGACGGCTCGTCAAGCAAAAGCATCTTCGGTTGCGCCATCAGTGCCCGGCCAAAAGCAAGCATCTGCTGTTCACCGCCGCTCATTCGACCTGCTTGTTGTTTTTGACGGTTGGCGAGCACCGGAAAGAGCTCGAAAATCCGCTCCAGCGTCTTGCGCCGCCTTGTGGGATCAGGCCGAACGGTTGCGCCGAGCAAAAGGTTCTCTAGGACCGACAGTTTCGGAAAAAGCTCACGTCCCTCTGGCACAAGAGAGATGCCCTTGCGCACGATGTCATCTGGTGCAAGCCCATTGAGCTTTGCACCGTCCAATCGGATTTCGCCGGAGGCGAGTTTGACGAGACCGCAGATAGCATTCATCAGGGTCGTCTTTCCCGCGCCGTTGCTGCCGACAACCGCGGTCACTTGCTCAGTGCTGGCCGTAAAGCTCATCCCATTGAGCGCGCGGACGCCACCATATTCAAGTACGAGATCTTTCGCCTCAAGCATCACTATTCCTCTTCCGACCAAGATACGCCTTGATCACTTCAGGATGACGTCCGATTTCCTCAGGCGTTCCTTCCGCAATGACGCGGCCAAAATTCAAAACGGTGATCCTGTCACACAGACGCATCACCGATTTCATATCGTGCTCGACGAGCAAAATCGAGATTCCATCTGCTCGCAGTTGTTCAACCCGTGTCGAGACTTCTGCCTTTTCGGTTGCATGCAGCCCTGCCAACGGTTCGTCCAGGAGCAGTATTCGAGGGCGGGTCGCCAGCGCGGTTGCGATGCTTAGTACGCGCCTCAAACCACCTGGAAGGTTTCCAGCAGGCTCATTGGCGCGTGATGCAAGCCCCATCCGCTCCAGTGCCTCGAACGCAGCAATATTGATCTTCGCGTTCTCTCCGGTCGGTATCCATCTCTTAGGGTTCCACGCTGACCCCTGTGCAGCTCGGACGCCGAGCGCCACGGCTTCAAGCAGGGTTCCTGAAGTGTAGACCCTCGTAAGCTGAAATGTTCGAACCAGGCCCAGCCTGGCAATACGATGCGAGGGGAACCCTTCGACGCGAACACCATCCAGGCTGACGTCACCGGCAGAAGGTTGCAAGCTTCCGCTTATTAAATTCATCGTCGTCGACTTGCCCGAGCCATTCGGCCCGATAAGGCCGCGGATTTCGCCCCGTCCGAGCTTGAGCGACACTCCATCTACCGCTTTCAAGCTGCCGAAGATCTTGCTTAAATTATTGATCTCAAGCATTTTTAGCCCTCCAGACCATGAGGCGGCCACGCGCCCATTGTCCGAAGAGTATTGCGATGATGACAAATACGCCCCAGATCATCGGGACGAATTCAGGGACAAATCTGAAGATTTCTTCGATGAGCGTAAGAAACAGCAGTCCGAGAATTGGACCGGAAAAACGGGTCGTGCCACCGATCACACAGGCCGCGACGACCTTGAACATCAGCATCGCATTTATATCCGATGGCGAGACGATGCCGTTGTAAGTGGCGAACAAACCTCCCGCTATTCCGGCGCCGAATGAGCCAAGTATGAACGCCAAGGCGCGCAACGCCCAGGCATCGATCCCGATCGACGACGATAGTGCCTCGTCCTCGCCGACAGCCTTGATCTTCAAGCCGGCGTCGGAGGCATCCAGTGATGCGTAGAAGATGCCCAACAAGACCAGCACAGCGGCCACCAGGCATAGGAACTCCAGCGTCGACGACGGATTAGGCAGGATTTCAGGCCGCTCGATAAAGGCGATGCCCGATGTGCCGCCAGTGATTTCCCGGAACTGAATGAAGCATTGGCGCAGTGCCTCTCCCGCCGCAAAGGTCGACAGGAAGAAGTAATATTGGCGGGTCCGAAGCACGGGGTAGGACAGCAGCGCTGCAAATAGCGCCGCGAACAATCCTCCTGCGACCGTTGCCACCAGCACCGGCAGGCCGAATGGCGGCTTCGAAAGGATTGCAACGGAGTAGCCGCCGATTCCCATGATGGCGATATGAGCGAACGACCAACCTCCCATTGTCGTGATGGTGCGATACGACAGAACCAGGATGGAAGTCATGCCGAAAAGCACGAGGACACCAAGCATATAGTTACTGCCGACGAAGCCGCCGACGACAAGCGCGGCGCCCAGTGCGCACACGGTCATTAAATCGCGTCGGAACGCACTCATTATTCCTTCTCCCCGAACAGGCCAGATGGCTTAACACTCAGGACGAACAGCATGACGGCCGCGCTCGTGAGAGCGAGAAAACGTCCGGCACCGAACTGAGACATGAGGGTATCGAGGACACCGAAAATAGCAGCGGCAGCAACCGCGCCCCAGATGTTGCCAATACCACCAACGATGATGATGATGAACGCCTTCCATAGCGTACCCGCGCCCATGTAGGGAGAGATCTGGCTGATGGGACCCATGGCCGCACCGCATATGCCCGCAATCGACGATCCGAGGATGAGCGTGAGTCGGCCCACCTTCTCGGTTCGTATACCTTGCAAGAGGGCGCCACGCGGATTTTGAGCCACAGCGCGAATGCGCCGGCCTGCCTCGGACCTCATGAGGAATACCCACAGACCGGCTGCTAGTACGACGGCTACCCCAATGACGACGAGTCTCGATGCCGGAAGAATGGCGCCGCCGAAGTTCACGACGCCTCGCATCGGCGGGGCGATCGAAAGACCAACGGGCCCAAAGATTTGAACGACAATCGTCTGAATGACATACGACAACGCAAGCGTTGATATGAAAATCGCCAAAGGCTTGTCGCCGAGTGGCACGACCATGGTTCTGTGTAGCACCAGGCCGAGCAGCCCGGTCACCGCCGCCGCAACGATTGCACCGATGGCCCATGCGACTGGACCACCCACCTGGGGTGAGAGAGTCGAAATACAGAGATATGTTGCGTATGCGCCGATCATGAAGAATTCGCCATGGGCGAAATTTATGATTCGCATCACGCCGAAAACCAATGCCAGACCGAGGGCGAAGCAAAGGTAAAAGGACGTGAGCGATAGGCAATTCAGTAAGATTTGCATCGGGTCAATCACCTGAGAGAGGTCGGAGTAGCCGCGGCACGTCCGCGGCCACCTATGCCGATAAGCCTCACTTTGCCGAGACTTGACCGCCTTCAGAGAGTGCTGGCAGCGCTGCGTCTTTGTGAGCGTTCCACCAGGCAGCAACATCAACGACGGCGGTAACCTTTACACCACCCTTGTCGTCCGTCACGTAGACCGGGAGTGGAGTCATCAGCCAGTTGTTGGCACCGAAGATTTCCGATCCACCCCAGCGCGAAGGTCCGAAAAGCGGCTGATCCACGGTATCGCTTGCGAAAAGCGCGTCGCGCACGCCTGCGCCGGTGGGATCTGAGGACTTCTGAATCCCCGCCTCGATGGTTGTCATCGCTGCGTAGGCGACCGATGCGAGCGCCGACCATTCCTTCTCGCCGAACTTCTCGACGTAGGTCTTATAGAACGCCGACACGCGCGGGCTGAAGTTCGGCTCGGAAGCATCGACGACATAAGCGCTGAAGATCCGGCCAGCTACTTCTGCAGCCGGGACACGTTCCGTTACCAAGCCCATGGTCCAGCCTTCGCTGCCGTAGAGACCCTTGTAGCCCAACTGCTCCATCGCCTCGACGAACAGGGCCTGCTGTCCAGGTGTGAAGCCCAGCTCGACGATAAGGTCGGGATTGGATGCCATTACCGGCGTGGCCAGGCCGAGCATATCCGACGTTGATGCCGGATCGTAGGGCTGCGAGTAAACGATCTCGGCGCGATCCAGGTAGGGAGCCAGGCCTGCCTTGTAATAAGCAAGCGCCGCCTGGCCGAAAGAGTGGTCTGCCGTTACGATTGCGACACGCTTGATCTCCGGCCGGCTCTCCAGGAGATGGCTGACAAGAAACATGTATGACGCCGGTGAGCCGGTGACCGAACCGATGAGGAACGGGTACTTCGGGCCGAGATAGCCGGCACCATAGCTTGTTGTCAGAACCTTGTTTTCGGTGGTGATCTCGGCGACGGCCTGGCGTGACGCAGGTGTAAAGGTCTGGAGAATGAAGCTCACTTTGTCATCAAGAATTGCACGGCGGAAAGCGTTCAGCTCATCACCGGCTGTGTAGCAATTGTTGTCGTAGCCGGTTACCTCAATCTTATGCTTCTTGCCCGTTGCGTCGGCGATACCGCCGTTCGCGTTGAATTCTTCGGCCCAAATCTGAACACCGCGAGTAATCGGAACGCCCCATTGAGCGCACTCGCCTGCCTGTGGCTGGACCACTCCAACTTTGATCGTATCTTCGGCGGCCGCCGAAGTTCCTAGAGCACCGGCAAGTGCGCCGGCGATCAGCAGTCTTGTAAGCATGTTCATTTCACTTCTCCCTGTGTTGAAGTTCCCCAATTTTTCTACCTGAGTATCTCGGTGTTACCGCACACACCTAATGACTGCCCCGAGATTGATCTGCCTGCATCGGACGCGACGAAAACCGCCAGATCCGCAATTTCCTCAGGTTCGATCATTCGACCCAGTGATATTGTCGCGACTTCCTCGGCCTCGATTTCAGCGAGCCCGCGTCCTGTAAGTTCGGCCCGGGCGGACATCACTCGCTCCATGCGCGGCCCACGGACAGACCCGGGAAGGATTGCGTTCACGCGGATGCCGAACTGGCCGACCTCCATCGCGAGCGATTGGGTAAGGCCGATCACGCCCCATTTGGCCGCCGCGTATGGCGTCCTCATCGGCATGCCGAGTCGTCCGGCCGCTGAGGACATGTTGAGGATAACCCCCGACCGCTGTGTCTTCATCCCGGCCATCACACCGCGAATGAACAAGAACTGGGCGGTGAGATTGACATCTACCGTTCGCGCCCACTCCTCGGGCGAGACGTCCTCGATCGCAAGCGTCGGACCGGCGATGCCGGCATTGTTGAAGAGGATGTCCACTCCGCCACCCAATCCCGCGAGCATCGACTGGAGAGCGGCTGGAACGCTGGCGGGGTCAGCCACATCGCATACGACTGCAGTGGCTTCGGGATATTCCGAGGAGAACGAGCTTACCGAAGCGGGATCAATGTCACAGACTGCGACCCGCGCACCGGCTTCAATCATTTTCTTCGCGACGACCCTGCCAATACCACTGGCACCGGCAGTGATGATTGCGCGCTTGCCAGAAAGAGGGCTCATGCTGCTGCTCCCAATCCAAGGCGATCGCGGGTCGCGGCGGATGACATAATCCGCACACCCATGCGTTCGACGATTTCGCGCGCGCGCTGCACAAGCGCGACATTCGTCGCCGGAACAGCCCGGTCGAGCCAGATATTGTCTTCGAGACCGACACGCACGTTCCCACCAAGCAGAACAGCTTGGGCGACCATCGGCATCTGCATGCGGCCAACACCGAAAGCGGACCAGACAACGTCGGCGCCGCGGGCTGCATCCGCCATACCCTTCATTGCCGTCGTGGTGGCCGGAGCGCCCCAATTCACGCCTAGGCAAAATTGGATCATTGCAGGGCCGGCGAACGCGCCTTCGCCGATGAGCTTCATGACGAAGTCAAGGTGGCCGAGGTCGAATACCTCGAGCTCGGGCTTTACACCGTAACCCCGGATCATTGCCGCACCTTCGCGAATTTGCTCGGGCGTGGAAATGTAGACCAGATTGCCTTCACCGACGTTGTATGAGCCGCAGTCGAGCGTGCAGACGTCGGGTCGCAGCGCCTCGACGTGGAGGAGCCGGGCCTTCTGGTTGACGAGATCTGTGCCAGCGACAGCCTGGGTCGGATACTCGGCGTCGAGAACGAGGTCGCCGCCCATGCCCGCCGTCATGTTGACGATGATGTCCTTGTTGCGGTCACGAACGCGCTCAAGCACTTCTGCATAAAGTTTGACATCGCGACTCCCGTCCGTCGTCTCCGGATCGCGAACATGGACATGGGCGATCGCGGCACCGGCTTCGGCGACGGCCAGAACGTCGGCGGCGATCTGTTCAGGCGTCACGGGGACATGCGGGTTCTTCTTGGGGCCTGCTCCGGCGCCGGTCACGGCACAGGTGATAAAGATTTCGTTGTTCATGCTTGTTGTCTCAGCTTGGAGGTTTCGTCTGAAAGAATTTCAAGAGTTTTGGGGTCGATCGCCACGCCGTAA
Source organism: Mesorhizobium sp. ISC15 (assembly GCF_037162615.1). Lineage (NCBI taxonomy): Bacteria > Pseudomonadati > Pseudomonadota > Alphaproteobacteria > Hyphomicrobiales > Phyllobacteriaceae > Mesorhizobium > Mesorhizobium sp. ISC15. Next base: position 6,795,444 of record NZ_JAVSPX010000001.1, read on the forward strand.
TCCCGGCGTGCGGCTTCCGCCGAAATGTAGCCGTCGATCACGTCTTCGCGGACACGCTCAGGATTACGGGAGCGCGCAACGCCCCAGCCGCCGCCACCTGTAGACAGGAATTCGAATGCTTCGTTCGGCCCGAATTTGTGGGATGACAGAAGCGGAGAGCGCCAGGTGCCATCCGGCCTCGGGCCACCGATGATCTCGCGGCGCCCATCGCCATATTCCTGCACCAGCACCTGAACGGGACTCATGCTGCCGCCGTTTACGCCGGGGCTTCCCTCGATGGTTCTGGATGTCTCGATCGAAAGCTCGCCGCCATTGAGAAAGCGGAACTTGAACCGCGCGCCCAGACCCCCTCGGTTTTCGCCCGGGCCGCCGGAATCCTGGCGAAGGTCGAAGGCTTCGACGACGACCGGGTAGAGCAGTTCGGCCGCTTCCGCTGGCATGTTGGTGCAGTTGCCCAACGGATCCAGCGTCACGTTCAGCCCATCATTGTATGGCGTTCCGCCCCAGCCGCCCGCCGGGATGTCCGAGAAGACATCGATGCGGCCGCCGGCACCGCGAACCGCAGCAACGAACCAGTTTGCATCGGCGCATGTAGGAGCGATCGCAAGATCGGGGATGGCCTTTGCCACGGCCTGCCAGATCGCGCTCTGTACTTTTCCGGACGTTACGGTGGTGCAGCCGACGACAGGAGCGGGCCAGCGCGCATTAAGCCAGCAGTCATCCGGAAGGCTCAACGTGATTGGCGCAAACATGCCTGCGTTCGGCGGCGCGTCGGGCGCCAGGAAGAACTGCAGAGCGGTGTATACGGCGGCGGTCGTGTTCGCGAAGGGCGAATTGATCGCACCGGCCACCTGGGGATCGCTTCCCGCGAAATCCACGTGCAGGTTTGAGCCCGAGACGGTCAGCTTGACCCGCGCCCAGACCTTGGCATCGGTGATGCCATCGGAATCCGCGTAGTCGGCGCCTTCGTAGACACCATCCGGTATGTTTTCGATTTCTGCGCGAACGATCCGTTCGGTGTAACGGATCATGTCGTCCATTCCCTGGAGCAGGGTCGCGCGGCCGTATTTGCGCGCCGTAGCCTGGAGTTCATCCTCGGCAGCCAGCAGAGCGCCCATATGGGCTTGCAGGTCGCCGCGGATGTAATGCGGTGTGCGCGTGTTTCGCAGCAGGATTTCGAGAAGGTCCGGATCGACCTCATAGTTGCGATAGAGCTTCAGTGGGGGAAGCCGAAGCCCTTCACCGGCGACGTGCGTTCCGAAGCCCTGGCCACCGGGGCCGCCACCCCCAAGATCCATCCAGTGACCCCGGCTTACCGCGAAACCGATAAGCATGTCTTCATGGAAGACAGGCATGGTCAGCGTCACATCGTTGATGTGGGTGCCGCCGTCATAGGGGTCATTCAGCACCACCACATCACCCGGCCGAAGCGTCTCGATGCCGAACTTCCGCGCCACGGCCTGGACGCTGAAATGCATCGCCGCCAGATGAACGGGGCAGTTTGCAGTCTGACCGACCAGACGCAGCGCGGGGTCATAGATCGCGTTCGAAAAGTCGAGATTTTCCGAAAGGATCGGCGAGAAGGATGACTTCTGCAGAATCACCGTCATGCGGCGGCAGACATGCTCGAACGTGTTGCGAAGCACTTCGAACGTGATTGGGTCGATTGAGGTAACCATTATGACCTCTCCAAGATGCAGTTGCGGGCGGAGTCAAAGCGTGCCGCCCAACCCGGTGGGATGACGATGCTGGTGTGCGGATCTTCAATGAGAGCGGGGCCGCTGACCTCAACCGCGCCGGCGGCGTCGTGAACCAGGCTGTCGGTCCAGCCGCCAAACCAGACCTTGCGTTCAGCCTGACGTGGCGAGCCGATCGCGGAACTCGTGCTAGATTGCAGAATGCCAGCGGGTGATGGCGCTTCCGCCGTGACTGCCAGTGCGACAATCTCAACGGGGAAATCGTCCGACCGGACACCGAACTCTCTCTTGTGCGCACCGTGAAAGGCCTCAGCCAGGCGATCGAGGTCGCGTCGCTCGATAACACCCCGGTCCTGCACGACGTCCACTTCGAAAGTCTGACCCGCATACCGCATGCGCATCACGAAGCTAACCTGCACGCTGTCTGCGCTGGCGCCCTGCCCAAGAAGGGCTTCGACGGCTGCGGCACCGAGGTTCTTCAAGCGAAGGCCGATTTCATCGAGCTCCTTGGCGACGAGCGGGGCGTAATAGAAAACTTCTTCGTCGTGCTTGATTGCCAGTCGCAGCGCTCCATAAGCAGAGGCAACACCGGAGTATCTGGGAACGATGACCGTTGGCGTGCCGAGCGCCTCGGCGACTGCGCACGCGTGCAGCGGTCCTGCTCCGCCAAAACTCGCAAGCGCGAAATCGCGAGGATCGCGGCCGCGAGATGCAAGGACAAGCTTGACGGCTTGTGCCATAGCCTCGGTCGCGATCCGCAGCATGCCTTCGGCACATTCCTCGATGCTAAGTTTCAACTGAGACGAAACGGTCTCCACGGCTGCGCGGGCCGCTGCGCCATCCAGTTTAAATTTACCCGAAAGGTCCGGACTAATCCTGCCGAGCACCAGATTTGCATCCGTGATCGTCGGCCGCGTTCCACCTCGCCCATAGCAGGCAGGCCCGGGAACCGAACTTGCGGACATGGGGCCGACGCGGAGTGAGCCACCGCTGTCGATCCAGCCGATCGACCCCCCGCCGGCGCCGATTGAACGGATGTCGAGCATCGGCACTGCGACCGGTATGTCAAACTCAATTTCATATTCGCGGGTGATGAGGCCCTCGCCATCCTCGACGATGGATGCGTCGAAGCTTGTTCCGCCCATATCGGTATGAATGATGTTTACCGAGCTGGCCGTACGCGCGATCTCGGACGCATATCCGACGCCGCCTGCGGGCCCCGACTCCACCAGTTCCTCGACACGCAGACGCGCCTGGTTGACGGACATCATCCCGCCATTGCTTTTCAGGATCATGAGATTGCCGGTAAACTCCGCTTCACGGAGCCGGGCCTCAAGACGCTCAAAATAGTCGGCCATCACCGGCAGGATCGTGGCTCTCACCGAAGCCAACGTGAAGCGCGTGTGCTCTCGGAACACCGGCTTGACATCCGCCGAGGAAATTGCCCGCACGCCGGGCAATGCGGCTGTGATGATTTCGGCGACCTTGCGCTCGTTTGCCGGGTTCGCGTAGGAGTTGATCAGGCAGATAGCCACGGATTTGATACCAGCTGCTGCGATGGCCTCGATAATGGGCTGAAGCTCTGCAGCATCAATCTCCTTCTCAACCTTCCCGAACGCAGTGGTTCTTTCGTTGATCGTGTAGCGATGCCGACGACGGATCAGGGGCTCAGGCTTGGTTTGATAGGGCCGATAAAGATGTTCGCGGTGCATTCGGCCGATTTCGAGCACGTCGCGAAAGCCCTCCGTGGTGATCATCGCAGCATCCGGGAAGGTGCGCTCGATCAGTGCGTTGGTCGCAGTCGTGGTGCCGTGGACAAGCAGCTCAATCTCGTTCGGTGCGATGCTGGCGTTTGCAATGGCGTTCAAGACGCCACGCGACCTTTCCTCAGGGGTCGTCAGAACTTTACCGGTTCGCTCCTCGCCGGTCGCACTGTTGACCGCGAAGAGGTCCGTGAAAGTCCCTCCCACATCAATACCAACTTTCCACATACCAGTTACCCCTTTTGTTGATCGTTGATCAAAGAATTGCCGGCAAAACAGATTTGTGTCAACCCCCGTGTTCACTTGATATCCACCACACAGAGCCTAACCGTTTTTGATCGTTGATCAAATAAAATATTTTCGCTATGCTCACGTCCGTGTCAGGCAGATCAGGAGTGAAAATGCCAGCGACCAAACTTCCCGTGCTTCGGCCGCGGCCAAGAAACTCAGATTTGGAACATGTTTATGCGGAGCTAACTCGTTCAATCATGATGGCCGAGTTTGCACCTGGTCAGAAGTTGAAGCTCGACGACTTGGCCACCGCATTCGGCACAAGTCATATGCCGGTTCGAGAGGCCCTCAATAGACTTGTCATGGCTCGCGCGCTGCAGTCCGAAACGAGGCGAACTCCCTTCATTCCCGAAGCGAGCGTTGGGCGCCTTCGCAATCTACTTACCCTTCGAACAGATCTTGAAGGCAAGGCGGTGGCGATGACGGTCGAACGCGGCGAGAACGGGCTTGCCGATCAGCTGGCCCAAATAAATGCCCGGATGGATATTGAAGCGGAGCGTGGCGCATTAGGAACGCGGGCGTATTTACAACTAAATCATAAGTTTCATTTTTCGCTGTATGAACGATGCGGAAATCCTGAACTTGTGAATCTTATTGAATTGCTGTGGATGCGTTATGGGCCGTTGTTGAGCCTGTTGAAGGCGACTCCAATGTCGTTTTCAGGGCATCGGCATCACGCAGACATAATTGCCGCCGTGAGATCGGGCGACAGCGCTACAGCTGTTCAGAGCCTGGTCGCCGACCTGCAGGAAGCTGGAGACGCTATCGCGACAGCTTTGTCTACAAAAATACAGAAAGCGCACAGCTCTAGCTCGAGCGCGCCATGACACTCGAACCGCAATTCCTGGGCTGCGCATTGTTTTCCAAATGGACGAAACGAAGATGGCAGAATTTGAAAGCGACTCGCGCGTTGCGAGGGCGGTGCTTGGTGGTGGAATGATATGGATCGAAGCTATTAGCGAGCGACCCGCGGCCTCGGCGTCGGGCGCCTCTAAGTTGGGGCCCAGGCATTCCGATGCGCGCCGTCGCTCATTTGGCCTCGCGAGGTTCCTTTCACGATCCCTGCTGCCGCTGCTTCGGTTGGGCATTGCTTCTCGGGTAACTTGGAGCGGGTAGCTCCAAAAGGGTGAGTGGGCGCGATTGAAATTGAAACTAGCGTCTTCGCGGCCCATAACCATGCAGTTGTATCGAAGTGAATGCCCAAGCATGGGTTATCCCGACAATGCGACACTTTCCGCCAACTCTTAGTGAGGTATATTTTGACTGACGAGATCGATAGTTTTATTGGCGTCGCGCAGCCATGGATGTGCGACGAGTTTGGTCATATGAACCGCCGATTTTACGCGGCCATGTTTGACGACGCTACATTGGTCGTCCTGCGGTTCTTGGATGTGGATGACCGCCAAGACTCCCTTGGATGGGCAGATGTCAGGACCGAGACCGATTTTCGCGCGGAGGTAAGTGCGGGGACCATTCTTAAAATCCGATCCTCCGTCACAAAGATCGGCAAAAGTTCGCTTGCCATCCGGCATGTCATGGTGAATTCGTCCAACGGTGAGACCGCTGCCGTGGAGAGCTGCGTATCAGTTCGATTCGACCTTCAACAGCGCAGGTCAAGCGAGCTCGGTAAGGCAGTTATCGCGCGAGCAGAGTCGGTATTTGCCGCTTAGTCGGCTACGCTGCGCAAAAAATAACGGTCTGGCCCCGACGTCCAGCGTCTCTACTGCAATTTGGTTGGTTCAAACTGTCCTCAATGTCATAAAATTTGCATTTCATAACATTGCTCGATCAAGCGTGGCGCGCCAGTCCTCGAACCGGGTTTGCTCGTCCCAATCCGGGTCCTAGATCAGCGGATCCCGCTGCTCGGTAAGGCAGTTATCGCACGAGCAGAGTCGGTATTTGCCGCTCAGTCGGCTACGCTGCGCAAAAATAACGGTCTGGCCCGACGTCTCCTACTGCTAACTGGTGGGTTCAAACTATTCCTCAATGTCATAAAATTTGCATTTCATGACATTGCTCGATCAAGGGTGGCGCGCCAATCCTCGACCGGGTTCGCTCGTCCCAATCCGGGTCGTAGATCAGCGGATCCCGATCGGGCGCCGCTTCCGATCGAGGTAGCCGTTCGACTACCACACCTTCGAGGACCGCATTCGCGCGCGCATGCAAGGCGTCGATCGCCGCGAACTCTTCGGGCAGCGGATCCGGCTCGTCCGCCTCGATTGGCTCATCCGGGTCCAGTTCCGGCGCGGACGTCCCCACGACGCCATCATCGACGCCGCCTGCGAGGCTTGGCAGAAGCTCATGGCCCCGAAACAATCACATCAACGAAATGCGAGAGTGGGTTCACGTCGGTCGAGCTTCATGACCGTTGGTATAAATCCCCAATAGGATGCGCAACCTATCCAGCATCATCCGTTCGTTCATCCGGTTGTTCGCCCCCCTTGCAAACCCTACCCAGCCAACTCGGTGCTTGGAAGACCCACCACACGCACGTCCTGGCCGGGGCGCATCCTGCGAATGGCGCAAGCCCTCGGCTTCGCCAACTAAACGTACAACTCTAGCTTAATGAATTCGTAATATAAATTAACAAACTCAAACTCGTTCCCCAGAAAACATCATGATAGAAATGCGACCTGGGTTAGGGGAGGCGACAGGATATGACCGCTTTTTCCGATCTCGAACTTATCGCTCTATCTGCTCGTTCACGTGGATTTTTCACCGATGTTGAGTTACATGTCCCCGGGCTCCCCAATGCGATCTTGGTGCGCGGCAGGTTTGATCTCGAGAGCTATACGGATGACCTGTTCAACCTGCTGGCGTTACACTGCCCTGCCAATCTGTCCGCAGCGGTGGCCATACGCCGTGCTGAGTTTTTAGCCGGGCGAGCGATGGCACACGCGGCATTGCGGGCGCTGGGTCAAGCCGCTAGTGAGATTCCAATCGGTCTAGGCGGGGCTCCACTCTGGCCTTCCTCTTCCGCTGGATCGATAAGCCATACGCGTGGGCATTGCGCTTGTTTCGCCATCGCCAATGCGAACTGGCAGGCAGGTGTCGACGTTGAGGCGCTGGCCAGCGGTCATGCTCTGGATGCGATCCTAAACATGACCATCAATGAGGATGAGCGCGCCTTGATCGCTCGGCAAGTGGTCCTCTCTTCAGACGGGCTGGCGAGCCTAGTTTTTTCGGCCAAAGAGACACTTTTCAAAGCGCTCTATCCTGTGGCAAGGCGCTTTTTCGGATTCGACTGTGCAGAGTTACGAACGACGCCTAGAAACGGGCAACTACGACTGCATCTGACAAAAACTATCTGTCCAGAATTGCTCGAGGGCCAGCACTACGACATTCGCTTTAGCATCGCTGCTGGCCATGTGTTGACCTGGTTGGCAGTAACACCCCAGCATATGTCAATGTAGCGGCTCCGGCTGATACATCGTTAAGGCTGCCGAAGCTTCGGAACCAGGGCGCTGGAGATGGCGGCTGCCCTGGGTCGTCGTGGCCGGAAATCTCGGCGGCAGGTGCACTGCCAAGTGGTTTGCGATGCGCCGCACTTCAGGCGTGGACCAGCGGATCAGGGCTCGGGCGGGCTGGTGCCCCGCCGTTTTCATGCAGCGCGTGAGACGTGTTCACAGGGCGTTCGAGGCACCGGTTTTGGAGATCATGCCAAATGGCGACAAAAGGCCCGAAGTACGAAATACCACCATTGAAGGCTTCCCCAAGTTCGACGATTGAGCATGTCTATGCCGAACTGAAGGACGCACTGATGTCCGGGGAATTTTCGCCCGGGCAGCCGATGCGTCTCAAGGAACTGGCTGTCGCATTCGGCACCAGCCATATGCCAATCCGCGAGTCGCTCAACCGGCTTAGCGGCATCGACATACTCGAACGGGCGCCGCGTCAGTCCGCGCGCGTTCCAATGATCACTGCTGAAGGCCTCCGCGATCTTCTGGAAGTGCGCCTTCTGAATGAACGGCAGGCCATAGTCTGGGGTGTGAAGAAATCTGCCGGGAAGAGCCTAAACTATCTCAGAGAAATCAATGAAAAGATGGAACTGCTCAATATGGAGAAGAACGCTGACGTGAAAAAGTATCTGAAGCTGAATCAACTGTTTCATTTCGCAGTTTACAATCTCTCTGAAAACAAGGTCTTGATGAACACAATCGAGGCGCATTGGCTACAGGCGGGCCGAGTCCTCGGCCTCAGGCGAAAGGAAACGAGAGTTGTTCCGGGCCACCATAATCATCGCGAAATCATTGACCAGTTGGAGAAGGGCAATGGCTTGGCAGCCGCCGACGCCCTCGAACGCGACATCATGGAAGCGCATGAGCAGATTTTTGCGATTCTTGAAAAGTCCGACCTGACGGATCGTGCGGGAAATCGGGTCCCTGCCTAGGAACGCGGAATCGTGCCCCAGGATGGCAACAAGCTTGTATCCCTTGCCCATATGTAGCGCCAGGAGACCCGTGCGCGGGTGACTGGATCGGTGAGAATATCTGGGATTCTATCAATCCGAACATTGGATGAGGGGGGACGCGGTGGGCGGCAGCGCATTGGAAAGGAGCGGTCGGTTTTGCAGTTGATGGCGCTAACAGTCATCGCTGGATGAGATTACGAAGCTGATCGACCAGATGGCGTTGCTCGCTCTCTCGAGCGATCCTGCCTGGCCGCCGTTGTCGTTATTCGAGGCCAGCCGCGCAGCCGCACCGACGTGGGGCAAAGCCGAATACCCCATCTAAACATCTAGGGGATCGGCACTGTATCTGGCGATGCCCGCACACCTCGGTCGAAATATTAAGAACATGTGAAATTTAATTGACCGGATTGACTGTGAGCTTACCACGGATACAGTAAAAATGTATTTAGCAATGTCCGGCATTCTGAGGGAAGTCATGCAGAGTTTAGACAACGCCTCAGGCCCTTCAGAGCGGACCATTGCAGCGTCCGTGCTTTGGTATGCATCCGAATTTCCTCGTCGTCCGGCTGTCGTTTTCGGAACAGAAACGATCAACTACATGGATTTGTGGCTGCGAGCCTGTGAGATAGCTCGCGCCCTAAAAACTGGACGTGAAGCGGGTTTGGACCGCGTCGCAATTCATTTGCCCATCGGTGTTGACCGGATCGCGGCGATCCTGGGCTGTCAAATCCTGGGTGTTTCCTACGTTCCCGTGGAACCAAATCTTCCAGAGAGTCGCATTCGCGAGATGCTTGCGCAAGTGGACCCGAGCGTGCTCCTCAGTTCATCGGCCGTCTATTCGGCGATCCTCAAGGATGTTTCGTCGGGCTCGGCGGTGATGGTCGAGGAAATTGGAGTGGGCGCAGCCGGTGCTGGATCGTCCGACCGAGATGTGGCGCTGTCGCCGAATTCCAGTGGCTACGTTATCTTTACCTCGGGTTCGACTGGCAAACCGAAGGCAGTCGACATGGGAGGAGCAGCGCTTCAAAACCTCGTGAACTGGCAGATCGAACTTTCGAGCCTGTCAGGCAATGGGGCAACGGCTCAGTTCGCCCCCATTTCATTTGATGTATCGTTTCAGGAGATCTTCTCCACGCTCTGCTCAGGTGGCCGTATCGTCATCCTAACGAATGAACAGCGGATCGACCCCGATTTGCTTTCGGACGAGATACAGCGTGCCCAGGTGGAACGATTGTTCCTGCCATTTATCGCCCTCCAACAATTGGCGTCGAATTGCGTGGAGCGCAAACAGTTTCCCGACAGTCTACGGGAAATCCACACCGCCGGGGAACAACTCGTGGTCTCTTCCGCTTTGCGCGAGTTTTTCAGCAAGCTCCCCGAGTGTCGGCTCTTCAATCAGTACGGTCCCTCTGAGACACACGTGGTCACCTGTCACGAGCTTGATAGCAATCCAGCGGAATGGCCTAGGTTACCGCCCATCGGTCGGGTTCTGCCGAATGTCGAACTCTTTATTTTAGATGAAGACGCGCGACCGGTGAGGTCACGAGAGGTGGGAGAGCTCTATGTCGGTGGCATTTGTCTCGCGCAGGGTTATTTCCAGGATAAGGAGCGAACAGAGGAACGGTTCGTGACTATCGATATTAACGGCACGCCAACGAGATTGTATCGGACCGGCGACTTTGCGACGTCAGATGAAAGTGGTTGTTTTTTCTTCTGTGGTCGCCGTGACCACCAAATCAAGATCGACGGCTACAGGGTTGAACTTGGGGAAATTGAGAGCGTTATAGCTGATCACCCAGACGTGGCCGAAGTCGCCGTGGTTTTCGAGCGTGATGCAAATGGAATGGGACGGCTGATCGCCTGCCTAACGAGCAAAGATCAGGCGCCAACCGACTGTCTCGAAACAGTAGTTCGCGCCCATGTCCGTAAGATGCTCCCTAGCTACATGGCGCCGGACCGTGTCCAGATCATGAGCGCGATGCCTAAAACGGCGAGTGGCAAGGTCGATCGCAAATCAATCGCTGAAAAAGCTGTTTGCCGAAAAGGTCAAGACCGCGGCACCGCCTGTCGAGAAGGCTGCCAGTGCCACTACAAGCGGATCGACGAAGAGCGGTGACCTGTGCGGCGCGATTACCTCCCACTGGCGGGAGCTTCTGGACCATCCCTCGCTCGCGGATTCGGACAACGTGTTCGATTTCGGCGCGCGTTCGATCATGGTCCCGGAGCTTCAACGCCGCCTTCGCCGCCAGTTCGGGATTAATATATCAGCGATCTTGGTCTTCCGGCATCCTTCGCCGAGGGGGCTCGCAGACTATTTATCGCGAAACTCGGCGAAGGGCGATGCATCGAACACGACGTTGGCTGGACTCGCAACCCGGCGTATGTCGTCCAAAGGACGCGCTTCTCCGCGCTGATCCTGCGCACCGATGACCCGCTCCAGCAGACAACACGCTCCGGGAACCAAAGATCAGAAGGCCGGAGCAGCGACGAGGTGAAAATGAACGGCCCCATTCACAGAGCTACCCCCATCGCGATTATTGGCATGGCCTGCCGGTTCCCCGATGCGGATACGCCCAAGGCGTTCTGGGAAAACATTATTGCCGGACGCGAGAGCGTTCGTCAGTTGTCGGATGTTGAACTCGCCGGCGCGGGCGTCGACCCCGAGCAGTGGGAAGCGGAGGACTATATCCGCCACGGCGCGCCACTTACGGGCCTCAGCTACTTCGACGCTGACTTCTTCAGCATCATGCCTCGTGAAGCGGCTCTCCTCGATCCGCAGCACCGATTATTCCTGGAAAACATTTGGCACGCCATCGAAGATGCTGGCTACGCCGTCCGTTCGACCGAGATGACAACGGGCATTTATGCCGGCTCCGGCCCGAACACTTATTTCGCCAGGAGCGTAGCCGGCTCGCACGATTTCAGCAAGGAAGGCATGCTCGACACCATGACCGGCTTCCAGGCCATGCTGGGAAACGATAAGGATTACTTAGCGACTCGGGCGGCCCATCGCCTCAACCTCATCGGCCCCGCCATCAGCGTCCAGACAGCTTGTTCGACCTCACTCGTAAGTCTCCATCTGGCCTGCAGCGGTCTGCAGAACGGCGAATGCGACATGGCGCTGGCGGGCGGTGTCACTGCAATCATTCCCGACCGGGCGGGCTATCGCTATCAAGAGGGCATGATCTTGTCCCGCGACGGCCACTGCCGTCCGTTCGATGCCGAGGCCAGCGGCACGGTGTTTTCGAGTGGCGTCGGCGTGGTTGCGCTTCGACGTCTCGATGACGCGCTTGCCGAAGGTGACACCATCCACGCTGTTATTCGCGGATCGGCGATCAACAATGACGGAAACGACAAGATCAGCTTCTCGGCGCCGAGCATCGAGGGCCAATCGAGCGTCGTCGCAAGAGCACTCATGAACAGCTCGCTCGCGCCGGAAACGATCTCCTACTTGGAAACGCACGGAACGGGCACGAAACTGGGTGATCCGATCGAAATCGAAGCCCTCAGCGAAGTGTTCGCCGGTTTGCCGGCGGATGTCGCGCCGATTACCCTTGGTTCGGTGAAGGCTAATATCGGCCATACGATCGCCGCTTCCGGCATCGCGGGTGTAATCAAGACGGTCATGGCACTGAAGTCGCGAACCTTGCCGCCGGCGGTCAATTTCAAGACGCCCAATCCGGAGATCAACTTCGATCGCCTTCCCTTCGCCGTGCCGACTAGCGCTGTGCCCTGGACGTCCAAGGGTCCACGACGCGCGGGCATCAGTTCGTTCGGCGTGGGCGGAACGAATGCCCATGTCATTTTGGAGGAAGCACCGAGCGAGACGAACGGTTTATCTCAGCCGAATGATGCGCCGCACCACCCGGACCTTCCTCGTACGCTGAACATTTCGGCACGCACGCCACAGGCCCTGGGCGCCATGGCCAAGAGTTTTGCCTTGCGACTCGATACGGCAGAGCCCAACGAGCGCGACGCCATCTGCTTTACTGCGAACACCGCCCGCCGCGCTTTTGAGTATCGGAGTTTCGCGACCGGTCGGACAACCAGAGGGCTGGCCGAGAGTCTTCGCGCAAACGATTATGCCCGTGTCGATCTCTCCAAACATGTGGTTCCCGCCGCTCTGTTCACCGGACAGGGCGGCCAGGGCGAAGGTATGGGGCGCGGACTGTACGAGAGTGATCCGATCTTCCGCGAAGCCTTCGACGCCTGTGACGCGGTGGTCGCACGGATTCGCAAGCACGGATTGAGCGACATCCTATACGGTGACGGGACGCTCGCCCATTTCGTTCACGATACCGAATATACCCAGCCCGCCCTGTTCGCGATCGAATTTGCACTCGCCCGAGTTCTCGAGGCCAGGGGCTTCGTCCCAGAGATCGTCATGGGCCACAGCATCGGAGAATACGTGGCGGCCCATCTTGCCGGCGTGTTCTCACTCGAGGACGGGCTGCAGCTGATCACCAAGCGCGGCGAACTGATGGGTCGGCTTCCACGTAATGGCGGCATGGTCGTCCTGACAGCTGATCCGGACACAGCCCATCAGATGATCCGGGACTCCGAAGTTGAGCTCGCCATCGCGGCCGAGAACGGACCAGCCAGCACGGTGGTCGCGGGCGAGACGGACGCACTTGAAACGCTGATCAAGGTCGCCAAGGAAAAAGGCATCCGCACGACGCAGTTGAAGGTCTCGCACGCCTTTCATTCGCATCTCATGGATCCGATCCTCGAACAGTTTCAGGCGTTCGCGAGCACCCTCGATTTCGCCAAGCCCGATGGCCGACTGGTCAGTGCGAAGACGGGTAAGGTCGCCGGCGACGAAGTCGCTGACGCGCGCTACTGGACCGACCACGTTCGCCAGCCCGTCCTGTTCCATCGGGGCATAATGACGGCGCAAGAAATTGGGGCGAATCTCTTCCTGGAAATCGGACCGCATCCGGTCCTCACTCCGATGGCGCAGGCGGCCCTAGATGGCATTGCCTCGCCCTCGCAATTCGTCTCGAGCCTCAATCGCACCCGCAATGACGAAGAGGTTCTCGCCGAGACCGCGGGCCGCCTTTTCGTCGCCGGCCTTGCGATCAATACGCTCACCGATCTGCCGGATAATGAACGCCGGCTCGTCGATCTTCCGCTCTATCCCTTCGAGCGTCAGCATCACTGGATTGACACGAAAGCGAGCGACCGGCTGGCATGGCACTGCCGCCGCGAATGGCACGTGGAAAAGCAGTCAGCGCCGCAACTGCCGAAAGACAAGGCCCTCTGGATTATCCTGGGCAATGCCCTCGGTCTCGCCGGACGTTTGGCTCAGGCGATCGAGGCGAAGCGGGAAGGGCCCAAGCAGACAGCGGTCGTTCTTTCGAATGTCGAAACAGGTCTATCTGGCGGTGTGCTCGACGAGTATGTCGCGGGGATCATCGTCACTCCTGAGAGCGCGGAAGGCGCGTCAAGTGGACAGATCGTCGAGGCGGCGCACAGCCACGCCGCCACCCTCATGCAGTTCGTCCAGACGGTTCAGGCAGCGACCAAGCATGGCAATCTGACGAAGGCGAAGATATGGGTCGTCGGCCAGTCCGGCCGTGCGGTGCCGCAAACAGACACACCAATTCAGGACGCCGCTCGTCCAGCCTCATTGGTCAGCGCCTCACTACATGGCATGGCGATGGTGCTCGCGAGCGAACATCCCGATCTGTGGGGGGGTGACATCGATCTCGGCGCGGAGCCGAGCGACGCAGAAATCGCGGTCGCGATCGGCATTCTTTTCGGTGGCTCTGGGTCGGAGACCGCCTACGCCGTGCGCGGCGAGGAACGCTATGTCCTGCGCCTCAGCGAAAGCCGCAATGTCGGTACGGATTGCGTGGTCGATCCGCAGAAGACCTATCTCGTCACCGGCGGGCTTGGCGCTCTCGGATCGCTAATGGCCGAATGGCTGATAAATCGCGGTGCGCGCCGCCTCGTGCTTCTCAACAGGGCCGTCGCGGACGGCACCAAACGGGAACGGCTCGAAGCCCTGCGCCGTTCCGGCGCTGAGATCGCGGCGCATGCGGTTGACATCGCCGACCAGGTCGGAGTCGAGCGAATCCTGGGCGATCTCTCGGAGGCGGGCCATCAACTCGGCGGGATCATTCACACCGCCGGAATCGTTCAGGACGCCACGCTCGGATCGATCGAGGAGGCGAGCGAACTCGAACGCGCACTTCGGGCCAAACTCCAGGGTACGCTCGTTCTCGATAACGCGAGCCGTCGCTTCTCACCCGACTTCTTCGTCTGCTTCTCCTCGGTTAGCGCGCTTCTCGGTATGAAGGGCCAAGCGGCTTACGTGGCCGCCAATGCCGCCATGAACCGCATTGTCGAGGGCCGCAACGCCGAGGGTCTGCCAGGTGTCAGCATCGAATGGGGTCCGTGGGCGGAAACCGGCATGGCATCCGGACTCGACGAGCGCCTGCGCAAGCGCCTGACCGATTTCGGCCTGCTCGCGATCCGCAACCGGGAGGCGCTCGAACGGCTGGAGGGCCTGTTCGCCTCAACTGGCACGCTCACCGCAGCGCCGATCCTGTGGCGACGTTTCGCCAAGAAGCAGTACGGGGAAACGCCTGCTTGGCTCACGCCTCTGTCGAATGTGCACAAGAATCGGCAGGCGACCAATGACGACGAGGCGACAGATCCACTTGCGCGGCTCTTCGGCTCGGTAGCGCCGAGCGAGCGCGGTCAGGCGATCGAAAGCTTCCTGCGCGGAGAAGTCGCCCGTGTGCTCGGCATCGCCGATCCGGACAGCCTGCCGATGGACGAAGCGCTCAACCAAATGGGATTCGACTCCTTGGCTACGATTGAGTTCCGCAACAAACTCGCCAAGAGCGGCATGAAGGTTTCGCTCCAGAAGCTCGTGATGGGTGCCTCAATCGCGGAGATCGCGGCCGATACTGAGACGCAGGTGACCGCCACTCTTGGGGTATTGCGGACAGCGAGGCGGTACCGACAGCGCCGGTCCTGGCCGACAGCGCCCAGAGCTACGACAAGAGCGCGGTGATCATTCCGCGTCCGAAGCCCGACGCGCCGATCCGCCTGATCGGCTTTCCCTATGCCGGCGGCGGCCCGCTCGTATTCCAGCACTGGATCGACAAGATGCCGGATCACATCGAGCTCGGCATCCTGCAGATGCCAGGCCGCAGCGCGCGCCTTGAAGAGGGCTTCTGGCTGCGGATGGAGGACATGGTCGACGGCATCGTGCCGGAGATGCTGCCCTTCCTTAAGGACAAACCGTTCGCGTTCTTCGGGTTTTGCTATGGCGGTGTCCAGGCCTTCGAGATTGCCCATCGGGTACGCCGCGATCACGGGCTGCAGCCGGAATACTTCTTTGTGGCCGGTGGTCGCTCGCCACAGATCTACAATGACGACCAGTTAGCCATTGACGTCCAGCAGTTCAATCACGGGACCGGCAAGGCCGAACACGAACTCGACGAGAGCGAGTTCGTCGAGATGCTAAAGGAGGTAAATTTCGCCAACAACAAGGCCCTGTTCGAAGATCCCGAAATGCACGCGATGATGCTTCCGATTATCCAGGCGGACTACGCGATGAACAACGCCTATCGCTACGGTTCCCATCCTCCGCTCGACGCTCCAATCACTGCGATAGGCGGCCGCGTCGACCCATATGTTACAGGCAACCACATTATCGGCTGGAAAGAGCATACCACGAAGCAGTTCAAGGCCCATTTTTGCGCCGGCGACCATTTTTTCATGGAACATCAGATCGAACTCCTTACGCGAATCGCGATCGAAGACCTTGAGCCCGTCGTCCAGCGGTTGGCCGCAGATGGCAAGCGCCACAGCTGGCGGTGATGACCTGACCACCGGCTTCAGTCAGTACCAACAGTCGACCCGTCCTGCCGCCTTCAACTGCAAGCCTGCGGTGGCATGAGAAACATCGAATTGCGGCAGCGGTTCCGCCGTAAAGTTTTGTCTGGTCAGAGAATTTGCCAGAGCGTTGGCAACCTCATGCGGCAGCGAGGATTTCGAACTGAGAGACGGGTTCGGATTGAAGGCGTACCGCGCCTGTCATTCGGAGGCGCCGTATTGGTAGTAGAAATCCCACCGCCGCCGAAGCCGTAAATCGCCGTCCTACACTTCGCCAGCATGAGCGGCGACGCCGAGCAGGAATATTTCGCGAAGCCGTCTTTCATAGCAATGGCGATTCAAGCCAGACTGCATCCGGGTGCGCGCATCGTTAGAATATCCGCCCATCCTTCTGCAATGTCTCGAGAATGGCGATATCGATCCTGTCGAGCGACATTGTTCATGCTTCATGCGAATAGAACGGATTTTGGCGCAAGGAATAGCGATTGCGGCGCCCGGCAACAACCGGATACGCAAACACTTGCCGCGCTATTTATGGTTTTATGGTCCACCCCGCAAAATCAGAAATTCGAGGAGGAGCGAATGCGCGTCGGCCTGACGCCGGGATCGGTCCGCGAATATGTCACGCATGGCCACGAAGTGCTGGTCGAGACGGGCGCGGCGCCGGCATCGGCGCCGACGACAACGCCTATCGCGCCGCCGGCGCCACCATCGCCAAGACGGCCGCCGACGTGTTTGCCAAGTCAGACATGATCGTCAAGGTCAAGGAGCCGCAACCCGACGAATGGGTTCAGCTCCGCGACGGCCAGATACTCTACACCTATCTCCATCTCGCTCCGGATCCAGAGCAGACCAAGGGCCTGCTGGCCTCCGGCGTGACGGCCATCGCCTACGAGACCGTCACCGATGATCGCGGCGGCCTGCCGCTGTTGGCGCCGATGTCGGAAGTCGCCGGCCGCCTCTCGATCCAGGCCGGCGCTACCGCGCTGCAGAAGGCCAATGGCGGTCGCGGCGTGCTGCTCGGCGGCGTGCCCGGCGTGCTGCCCGGCAAGGTCACTGTGCTCGGCGGCGGCGTCGTCGGCCTGCATGCCGCCCGGATGGCGGCCGGCCTTGGCGCCGACGTCACCATCATCGACCGCTCGATCCCGCGGCTGCGCCAGCTCGACGACATCTTCAACGGCCGGGTCCACACCCGCTACTCGACCGTCGAGGCGCTCGAGGACGAATGCTTCTCGGCCGACATCGTCGTCGGCGCGGTGCTGATCTCGGGTGCGGCGGCTCCCAAGCTGGTGACGCGCGAAATGCTGTCTGGCATGAATAAGGGCGCGGTGCTGGTCGACGTCGCGATCGACCAGGGTGGCTGCTTCGATACGTCGCACGCCACCACGCATGCCGAGCCGACCTATGAGAAGTATGGCGCGACCATTCGCAACTCGCCCGCGGCCGGGCGCGGCGGTTGGCGGTGCAGCTTCTCGGCCGCGCACGATATGTTGGCTGGAGCTTAGCGCCGCCGGCCCATGAACTCCAGATTGCCGTCCGCCAGATAACGCGCCAGGTCGCCGGTCCGGTAGACCGTGACGCGTGCCTCGTCGCTGAACCGGTCGGCCAGAAACCGCTCCGCCCACAGCTCGGGCCTCGGTCGTTCCCAGGAGCACAGGCTACGCAGGTAGCGGCCAAGCGCATTTATCTACCGATGGCCCATCAACGCATGTTGTGCCTGTAAAGCGGACCGCCGATTTGCGTGATGCCTCCCCGAAGCATCTGATCGCGCGAAGTAGCCCAGTGGGGACCGTCGTCCAGTGCATGGGGTAGACAAGCCAGCGCCCTGCGGCCCGTCATACCGTCAATGTTGTGCCAAGTGAAACCTCGTCGAGGTCCTCTTCGATTACCCCGACCGCGTACAACTGATCGAGCATGTCGGCGACAGCAAGGGCGCTTGCGCCGTCCGTCGTGACGCGCATAATCAGCTCCGAGGCTGTACAATTGCCGCACGCGATTAGTTCGCCAACGGAAATCGGAACGACATCGTCGAGCACCCGGTATTCAATGTTGCGTGACCGGAGATGGAAGTACCGGTACCCAGCCTCGTATTGCAGGCCTCCGCGGAAGCGGATCGGTAGGTTGGGAGATGGGCTTTCGAGCATATGCTCGTCGATGATGCTCTGAAGCCCCTCCCGGAACTCGTCGGGCGTCCTGAACAAACGTTGACCCACGATTCGGTACCCGAGAGGCCAGCGTTCGCTACCCGGTACCGGCGTTACCAGTTGCAAACGTCCCTGCCGCATATTTACGAGAAAGCCGGAAACACAAGCGATCGTCGTGGGATAACCCTCGGGTAATGCGGTTGCGTCATCTTTACTGGCTGTCTTGAATTTTTCTTTCCGCGCGCGTGCGCGCCCGACGAAAGCCTTAGCGGTCGGCGCCGCCTTGCCCTGCAGGATGAGTTCGACCCCGATCAGGTCCTCGGGCGAAAACGCCGCGTGAATCTGATTGAGATGCTTCGTACTTAGCACGGAAAAACGATTCGTCACGCCACCGAAGCGTTTGAACAGTTCGAGCACGCGCCTGGTGAGTGCCTCATCCTTGAGCGGTGCGGCCGTCGTCGTCTGTGGCAAAGCACCCGTGATTTGATGGTAGTCTAGCAGAAAACGGTCGTAGTCCGGTTGTCGATCGGATCTGTGGCCCAGTAGCAGAAGCCAGTGCGGGCCGCCGAAGCGTGATCGACGGCGCCAATTGGCCCAATTCGTGGTTACAGTGCCGAATTTGGCGCTCGCGCCAGGCATGAAATCGATGTCGATCATCGACATTTCGCCTTGGTCGCGCAGGAGGTCGCGATGGTGCGATATCTCGCGCATATATTCGTTCCACAACATAGCCAGCGGCCACGAAGCAGACTCCGGCTTGATGCGGAACTTCAGGTAGTCACCGCACCAGAGCGGCAGCATCTCCAATGGGTCAACTTCAATGCCGTAGCGCTCTGTTAACGCTCGAGGGGCGTCGAGGTTCTCCGCGAGCGCCGTGCGGAATTTCCCGTCACCGGCCAGCCGCTCCATGAAGCGCTTGACGTGGGACAACGTGCGCCGTTCCTCCGGCGTGCGCCGGTTGAGAATTTGTCGCCAGTGTTCGGCCAAAGGGTACAGGTGAGCCCCTGAAGCTGCCCCTTGTAGGCCTGATAGCATGATCTCATCCTGGGCAGTTTCTTCAGACCGGCTCGTCGGAGCCAATGCGCTCAGAGCTAAAATTTGCATTAGGTCGCGACCACAACAACAATTACAACAACTACAACAACCGCGGCGACTGTAGCCTTTTCCCCGATTACCACAGAACTCATGGGTACAGCCGAAGCGTAATTAGCCAACGCAGTGGTCTGCACAAGGTTGTTTAAGCCAGAAACGCTGGAATCACGCGTGCGGCTCGCAATCGCGCTGAGCTTCTTGCTACTCGACTTCTGTCGAATGTTCGATCGAATTTAACTTTTAACCTGATCAAGCGTGATATTGTAGTCGAGGCTCTTTCCAATCGCTACAATCGATGCAAGGCCTCCAAATCGTGGTTGAGCTTTTCAAGCGGACTGCCTTTTTTCCCTAAATCGTTGACGAATCGCTCTACGTCAGTTCGCGGCATAGCTAGTTCCCGCCTTCCTCAATGTTGCCAACCTATCCGTCTCGCTCTCACAAGCGATCGGACGATGAGGTTGTTCACACGCAAGCGGCGTACCAACTCAAATGTCTGATTTTGTGCATTGTCTGACCACACGCATTGTCAAATTGTCGAGATTTTGGGTTCCGAACTCGACAATTGGCCCGCTGCAGAAGCAGGCAACCGCAAATTTTTCGCTCAGCCAGTGCTCTGCGGCTCTCCGACGCCACTCTCCTCTTTGGCCATTCGTGCCTTCTTGACGTTATGACCGTGGTCTGAGCGGCGGCCCGTCCTTAGTCTTTGCAGCTGTACGCAAACGGGGTTGCTTCTCTATTCGGCGTGTTGAAGTCAAGCGCTTTTCGAGCCTTCCGCTTCGGCCGGCGTTGCGCATCTTTCCGGAGACATCGAACGCACCGGCTTGGGTCAGACGGACCCGCGGCAAGAAGCGGTGGCAGAAAGATGGGCCTTTGCCGCGACGTGAACGATGGAACTGCCATGGGTGCTGCGGCAGAGCCGACATCACCCGATAGACGACGTTATCAGGATTGAATCTGCCCTTGTCGAACTATCCGATGGCGGGAAAAATCTCTTCTTTGGCGGCAGTCCCAACGAGGTAACTTCGGAAGCGTACAAGGTGGAGTCGTCAGCCGGTTCTATTGGACGGATGCCAACGAGGATGTTCTGTTGATCAATGGTGATAGTGGCCATCCTATCTGGTCCCTTTGAGCTTTTCGAATGAGAAGCTTCGTCCAATGCAGCTTGGTTTTGGAATTGCTCGACTCGGTCGTCAATCGGCAGCGGCGGCAGACCCATATGCTTCCCATCTTTGGATCACCGAGCCAGAACTCTCCGACATTTGGGGATTGTCGCGATCCGAGACTGAACTCGTCTGGGTGCCAGAACCTTCGGTGCAGTTCGCACTTTATCACGTTTGCAGGTAGCGTAACGTCGATGAGAGCGATGAACACACAGCGTCATCGAGACTCAGCAAGCGCTGGGCGATTGCGTAAGCCAGGATTCCGCCTGATGAGTATCCAGGAAGCGATATGGACCCTGCGGTTGAATTTCTTTGATCGCGAGGATGACCTGATCAGCTATCGCTTCAAGGGTCAGTGGACGAACTTCATCGAAAGACGGCCATGGTAAAGCGTAGACGGGACAGTCTATGTCCATTTCGTTCGCCAAACCGAGGGCATAGGAACAATCGCCCGAACCTGTGGGAACAAAGAAGAGCGGTGGCTGCGATCCGTTTGCTTGTACGGAAATCACGCCCGGACTACAGGGCTGTGGCTCCAAATGAATGTTCGATGCAAGTTCCTTCAGAACAGGGGCTTGGAAGAGGTCGGCGGCGTTAAAGTTCAACCCAAGATACAATGCTCGACTGAGCAACTGGCACCGCCAGGAGCGAATGGCCGCCCAGCTCGAAGAAGTTGTCGTGGCGTCCGACCCGCTCGACCCCGAGAAGCTCCGCCCAGATCTGCGCCAGCGCCGTCTCGACCGCGCCGCGCGGCGCCTCATAGGCCGTCCGCGCATAGGCGCCGGCCGGCGCCGGCAGTGCCTTGCGGTCGAGCTTGCCGTTCGGCGTCAGCGGCAGCGCCGCGAACTGCACGAACGCAGCCGGCACCATGTAGTCGGGCAGCCGCCCGCTCACATGCGCGCGCAAGGCGCCGGCAAGCCCGCCGCCATCCTCGTCGTCCGAGCCGGCCTCGGGCGCACACACCACATAGGCGACAAGGTGCTTGTCGCCGGCCCGGTCCTGGCGCGCCACCACCACCGCCTCACGCACCCAGGCGTGCTCGCAAAGCCGCGCCGCGATCTCGCCCGGCTCGATGCGGAAGCCGCGGATCTTCACCTGGTCGTCGTTGCGGCCCAGAAACTCAAGATTGCCGTCCGGCAGATAACGCGCCAGGTCGCCGGTCTTATACAGCCGATCGCCTTCCACAAAGGGACTGGCGATGAATCGCTCCGCCGTCAGCTCGGGCCGGTTCAGGTAGCCACGCGCAACGCCTGCCCCGCCAATGTAAAGCTCGCCCACCGCCCCGAACGGCACGGGCCCACCATGCCCGTCCAGCAGATACACCCGCGTGTTCGCAATCGGACGCCCGATCGGAACAACTGGCCCATCAAAATCATCGGGACAACTCCAAACCGTCGCGCAGACCGCTGCTTCGGTCGGGCCATAGGCGTTGACGATAGATGCCGAGGCTAGACTTCGGACGAGTTCAGCCTTCGGCAGTTCGCCAGCAAGAATGAGAACTTGCGATGCCAAACATCCGGGATCTCTGCTTGCCTGAAGCAAGGCTGGAGGTAACGTCGCATGGGTTATGGCTTCGCGTCGCAGGTAGTCCGATAGTTTGTTACTCGCCTGGCGGAACTCGTCCGCGGGCAAGTGCAATGCGGAGCCTGCGCCAAACGCCATGACAAGCTCCCAAGCACTTGCATCAAAACCGAAGGAGGCGAACTGCACGACACGGCTATTTGAACAGACGCCAAAAAGCCCGATCTGAGCCAACCCTAGATTGACGAGGCTGTGGTGCTCGACCATGACGCCCTTTGGCGTTCCGGAGGTGTAGATGACATAGGCGAGATGGCGCGCGGTGAGGCCAAGCGCGCGCGGCTCGGGATCCGAAGCGGACAGTTCGGCCCAGGCTGGTGTCGCCGTCTCCAGATCGACCACGCTCACATCGACAAGGGCCTCGGGGCCGAGCGCGGCGCGGCCGGCCACATCGGCCAGCAGCAGCCGCGGCGCGGCATCGCCGAGAACCTGCCGCAGCCGCGCGCAGGGATAGGCCGGGTCCAGCGGCAGATAGGCGCCGCCCGCCTTGAGAATCGCCAAAAGCCAGACCACCATCGCCGGGCTGCGCTCGACGCAGATCGCCACCGGCTGGTCCGGCCTCACCCCGAGCGCGGCGCCGGCGCCGCAACGCCGCTGCAGCGTTGCACCAGCGCCAGCGCCAGCGAGGCATGCTCGTGCGCCAGCAGCTCGGAAAGGTCCGGTGATGCTCGATCAAGTCAGGGCAACGGCGAGCTGCTTTCGGCCGAGCCCGCCATTATGGTCGTCGGCCCGCCGCTGGGGGCAAAGGATGAGCCAGGCACCCATTTCCTTCTCCCTTTTCTCGGGGAGTGAAATCCGGTTCGGTGTGGAAAGGGAATTTTTCTAAAGGCCGGCGGAGCTGTTTTCGCGGGCGTTGCGAAGCACGTGCCGGTTCAGTCGGCCGATCCGCCGGATCGTGGACTACCCCGCTCATGAGCGCGACGCCGGCAGCATTCCCATCTCCTGGAGCAACCAGCCAGCGCCGTCAATCTTGTCCATGGTCCAAAGCATGAAGCGACTGTCGACATGGATGGTTCGACTGCGGTCTGCGGCATATGCCCAATCGGAGATCACTCCATCGAGCGTGCCATCGAAGGCGAGACCGACGAACTCGCCGCGCCCATTCAGCGTTGCCGAGCCGCTATTGCCGTTGGTAATGTCGACCGTGGACATGAAGTCGACCGGCAAAGTGCCCAGCTCCGGCGCGACAAAGGGGCCATAATCCTTGGCCCGGATCGCGGCGACGGCGGCGGCCGGCGCATCGAACTCGCCCTTGCCAGTGTGCTTGGCCAGAAGTCCCTCGGCCGTGGTGAATGGCGTCCAGATCTGCCCGTCGCGCGTTCGTCCCGACACCTTGCCCCAGGTGATGCGCAGCGATCCATTCGCGTCGGGATACACCGGCCGGCCGATCGCCTGCCGGTAGGCGCGCAGGCCCTGCATATAGGTCGCGCGCGCCGCCTGCGCTCGGCCAGCGCGGTCCTTCGCCGCGCGCTCCGCAGCTATGTCGCCGGGATAGAGCGCGACCGCCAGCTTGATGAAAGGATCGTCCGACGCCTCGAAGGCAGCAGCCGGCTTGTCGAGCCAGCCGAGCCGCGTGGCCGTGTCGGCGAGTTTGGTTTCTGCATAAAGTCGGTCAAGGCCGATTTGGTCCAGAGCGGTTTCGAACGCAGTATCGCGGTCCTTTGCGTCCAGCCTGCGATATACATCGAGCGCGGCCTCGAATAGCTTGCGATCGATGTCGGGCAGGTAACCGCGTTCGATCTGCGTCAGTTGATCCACGGTCTGGTTACGGTCACGATCCTGAAAGCCTTGTTCGCGGTCTTCATCGAGCTTCTCGTGCTCCTTGGCCCAGCGATACAGAGTGCGCGCGGATGAGAGCATTTGCGCGCGGTTCAGCAGCGCCTGGCGCAGCCCCTTGAGCGAGGCCCGGCTATTCTCGGCCACCATGGTGCCCAGTTCGCCGATCGCAGCGCCATAGCGCGCCTGCCGCGCGGGATCGTCGGCGACCCAGTCGCGATAAGCTTTCTCCTCGATAGCCTTGCGCGCGTCGAGCCCGATCGCATTGGCCCCGGCGAGATCGCCCGCCAGCTTCTTCTTGTAATTTTCCACGCCTTGCAGGATGGAGGCGTAGCGGATCTGCGCTTCTCGATTGCCTGCCGTGGCTTGGTTTATCTGGGCCGCTTGATCCGACAGCAAATGCTGCAACAGCGGTTCGTAGTGCGCGAAGTTGAACCGGACTTCATCCGCGGTGAGGAACCGATTGGTTGCCCCGGGAAAGCCGGCGACCATCACGAAATCGCCTTCTTGCACGCCTTTAGAGGCGATGCGCAGCCAGTTCTTCGGCCGGTAGGGCACGTTGTCGCGCGCATAAGGCCGGGATGAACCATCAGGGGCGACATAGGCGCGATAAAAGCCAAAGTCGCCTGTGTGGCGCGGCCACATCCAATTGTCCGTTTCGCCGCCGAAGTTACCTATGCCGAGCCCGGGCGCATAGACGAGGCGCACGTCCTGAATTTCGAGCTTCTGCTGGAGATAGTAGGAGGCGCCGCCATAATAGGACCCTACGCCGCAGCGGCGATTGGGCTGTTCTTCACATGCGGCGATCAGCGCCTTGCGGTTCGTGTCGAGCCGCTCATAGCGGGCAAAGCCGTTCAGCTTGTCCGATACGCCCTTGAGCATGTCGGCGGTCACATCCCGCATATCCTCGATCACATAGATGCGGCTGCCGGGCACCGCGGGCAATTCCTCACCCAGGCTCTTCGCCAGAAAGCCGTTGGTGAGATAGTCTTGACTCTCCTTGCTGTTGTACTGGATGGATTCCAGCACGCAGTGATGATTGGTCGCGACCAATCCTTGCGGGCTGACGAAGGAGGCGGAGCATCCGCCCAGTGATACGATCGCGTTAAGCGGGGCAGCGTCCAGTCGGCTCAGCTGCGCGGGATCGATCTGGAGCCCATCCGCGCGCATGGCCGCGCCCACTTCCTCAGTCTGGCCCGGCATCCACATACCTTCGTGCGCCGACGTAGCGGTGACCGTCCAGAGCAAGCTCATAGCGGTTGCTTGAGCCAAACGATTCACATTCGAGTTCATGCTGATCTCGTTCCCATTCTGTTTATTGTTCTCCGCTGATCTGGATCGATGAGCTATCGGCTGACCGGCGTCCGCAAGCGCCTGCGCGGCAGCCACTGGGTGAAGACTGAGTGGACGGTCAACACAAAAATCTGAATGACGCTCCCCTCACATTGTATCGGTGCAACGTTTGCGGATCATCCGTTGCACTAATCGTGCCAAAGGAATAAAGCTTTCAATCGCCTGCGTGGTAAGCTGCCTTGCGTGTCCGACCTCCGACATTTGGTTGTAGACCCGACACTCTCGTCCTCGCTCGGGACGAAGCCCACTGCCGAACAGCCGTCCCCTGGCCATTAGTTGGGTTCTTCCGCAATTTGTGTGGCGCGGTGGCAGTCTCAGCAGCTCGGGGCCTGCCCTGCCCTACATTGCGCGCTTGAGGGTCTTGAGGCGGTTGATCGACCTTCGGCCTGTCCATTGCTCCAGGGCAGCTCGATGGCGCCGATGACGTTCCTTCGATAGCGATCAGCTTGGGACCCGTTCGAGATCTGGATACCGGCCACGCGATTTCGCCAGTTGTTGCCGCGGCGCTGTGCATAAAGCCAAGAGGCCTGCTGACGCCTATTCCGATCATGCGATTCGCCCGTGTTTTGCGCAGAGACATCGATGCCGTCAACAACGCGCACTCTTTCGGCCCGCCGCCAAGCTCCCAGCAGTCGCTCCAGATTGGAGAAGCTGCCGGTGTAGCCGAGTTGCTGGACGTCATGAAAAGATGCCGTCCGCAGCGGTTCCTTCCTTCCAGCATTGGGCAAGGAACGTTTCAAAGCACGATGGTGATGTGGGGTTCAATGCTGCTCGCCGCCTATCTGGCGGGCCTTGAACTTGAGCCACTTCGCTACGCTGCGACGCTCATACCGGTCCTGTCGGGCGACCTCGCTGTAGGATAGACCCTCCTGGCGTAAGGCGTAGAGCATCTCGAATATATCTTGGCGAGACTGCCTATGCGCGAGACGGGGAAGCAGGGCTATCATGGGAAGATCACAACTCAGTTGATCGGATCTGTAAAATTGACGGTTTTCGGCTTGAGCACGAGAGCAGCGCCACCGGCCGTCTTCCCGAAGAGCCTCTTTGTCTTCCTAATTGGCGGATGTTAAATTTAGAGGGGTTCGGCTTGCGCGGAAATTAGGGTCCCAGTGAGATACCAGGCTCCTTGTAGGAGTGCTTGCAGGAAGACCGATGCGGGGGCGTGGATGGATCAAGGCGTTGCGTCAGGACGAGGCGCGGCAGGTGCGTGCGCGCATTGCCGAACTGGAACGCGACCTCATGGCGACCACACCTATGGGGCGCCATCGACGTTTCGAAGCCGGACATGAACTTCGAAATGCGAAGTTCCGCCTGGAGCGTCTCGAGGAATGCATCGCAGAAATGCCAAGAAATGTTGCGGCTCGGTCAGACTGACGCGTCGGAGGAAAATCAGCGACCGAGTTGTTGAAGGATGGAGAAGGGCTACCATGCTTGGCGCATGTCGCTTCCAGGAGAAATGGGGAACCGGAATGATCGCAAGCATAAAGGGACGGCTTTGGGGCCGGAAGCTTCGGGCCTGGAACCAGACCCCAGTTGGGCGCAAGCATCGTGGCCTCTGCCCGGTCAGGCATTCACCGGCTCGGGAAATGCCAATTGATTCTGCTCAACCGCGGCATGCCCTAGATAGCCACCTGCGTTCCGATCTCGACGACGCGTCCGGTCGGGATCTGGAAATACTCGGTCGCATCGGCTGCCGTGCGCGCCAACCCGATGAACAGCTTGTCCTGCCACACCGGCATGCCGGAATTGGGCGACGCCTTGAGCGAGCGCCGCGACAGGAAGAAAGAGGTCGTCATGATGTCGAACTTCCAGCCCTGCTTGCGGCAGATCGCCAGCGCACGCGGAATGTTGGGCTGTTCCATGTAGCCGAAGGTCAGCGTCACCCGCATGAACAGCTCATTGATCGTTTCCATATTGACGCGGTCACTGTCGGGCACGACGGGCTGCTGCGCCGTCACCACCGAGAGGATGACATTCTGTTCATGCAGCACCTTGTAGTGCTTCAGGCTGTGCATCAACGCGGTCGGCGCGCTGGCGGGATCGCTGGTCAGGAACACGGCCGTACCGGACATCAGCTGCGGTTTCCTCTTCAACAGATTGCCTGCAAGGAAATCCAGCGGGATCTCGTTCCGGCGCGTCTTTTCGAACAAATAGCGGCTGCCGCGGATCCAGGTCCACATCGCCAGCACGATGGTGAAGGCCACCGCTAGCGAAGCCCAGCCACCTTCGAATACTTTGACGATGTTCGAGGCAAAGAAGCCGACATCGATAAACGCGAATACCACCGTCAGGGAGATGGCCAGCCAGAGCTGCCATTTCCAGATGCGGCTCATGATCACATAGAGCAGCACCGTCGTCACCAGCATGTTGCCGGTCACCGAAATGCCGTACGCCGAGGCAAGCTTGCTGGATTCGCCAAAGCCGACCACCAGCAGCATCACCACCAGCGCCAGCAGCATGTTGACGCGCGGCATGTAGATCTGGCCGGACTGTCTTTCCGACGTATGCAGGATTTCCAGGCGCGGCAGCATGTTGAGCTGCACTGCTTGCCTGGTTAGCGAGAAAGCGCCGGAGATCACCGACCGACCACTCCGTTTTTCGCCAGCACGAATGCGCCCTGCCCGGCATTATTGAGCAACAGGCAAGGGAACACGATTGCCAGCCAGGCGAGCACGATCGGCTTACGGCCGAAATGGCCGAGATCGGCATAGAGCGCCTCGGCGCCGGTGACGGCGAGGAAGATGGCGCCGATCGTTACGAAGGCGACGTCTGGTGAATTGATCATGAACGCGACGGTGTAATGCGGGCTGACTGCCAGCAGGATCTCCGGGTCGGCGATGATGTGGTTGAGACCGGAAAGGCCGATGGCCAGGAACCAGACCGCCGTGATCGGGCCGAAGATCAGGGCGACGCCGCCGGTTCCAAACCTCTGTGCCGAAAACAGGATCGCCAGGATGGCGAGCGTCAACGGCACCACATAGGGCTGGAAGGTCGGCGTGACGACCTTCATGCCTTCGACGCCGACAGCACCGATATCGCCGGCGTGATGACGGCGTCACCGAAAAAGAGGGAGGCGCCGACGATGCCGATGCCGAGGATCACCGCCGAGCGGGTCGGGAAACTGTTGCGCGCCAGTGCCATCAGCGACAGCACCCCGCCCTCGCCGCGATTATCGGCCCTGAGCACGAATATATTTGATGGTGACGATGATCGTCAGCGACCAGATGATCAGCGACTGCACGCCGAGGATGTCGCCACGGTTGGCGACTTCGCCCCCCGACGATGCCACCAATGCCTCGCGGAATGCGTAGATCGGGCTGGTGCCGATGTCGCCATAGACCACGCCAAGCGCGCCCAGCATCAGAACCTTGGTGCTGTGCTGTTCGACCTCAGAATGACTCGATTGTTCGACGGGTTCTGCCTCACTACCACTGTTGGTAAGGGCCATGGACAACACTCCGATAAGCGCGCGGTGCCCTACGCTTGCTGCGCTGCAATATCAAGTGCCGTCACGTAATGGCTGCGGGCATCGCCTGTCGTTGCTCGCCTTGGCAGACTCGCCAGCCCCGAAGGCCTACCGACGAGCGATAGCGCACCGGCAGAACCCTCAAGCGCCCAGATCAATGAATGGTTCTCGGCCACAGTGCCCCCGCGATGCGACCGATGGCGACCAGGGTGTCGGGGCGCACAAGGATGACGGTTTCCTGACGCCATTGCTCCAGGATGACAACAAGGGGCTGCAGGTCGACTATGATGGAAGGTGGGTGGATGTGGGTCCGATAGCTCGGAACGCTCCTCGTCAACATCGGCGAATTGGTCGAACTGCCTGGAACGGCTATTTGCACGCGACCGTGCATCGCCGCCCACCGGCGTCGAGGTATTTCGATGCCGATCTTCTTCAGCGCCAGGCTCGATGCGACGATCCCCTTGCTTGGAATTGGCGGCGCAAGTGCGCGGGCTGGCCAGCGATCCGGACAACCCGCTGCTCCGCGATGTCGGAACCAATGTGCTCGCCGAGTGCGTTCACATCCTGACGTCGCCCGGCGCCATCACGCGGACCTGAAAGCCGGCCCGGCTGAGGTGCCCAGTTTAAAAGACGAATTTTTTTCATTGGAGCCATTCTTTGGAATTTGATGTGTCGCTGGGACTGCGAGATGGGCTCAAAAAGGTAAAGTCGTTCAGCGTTCTCCTCCCAAGCCACTGAACGGTGTCTCTATGAAGGTGTGAACCTTCTTCTGGCCGGGCCGCATTCGAGCCCGGCCAATTTTTTGCCGGCAGGTCTCTTGCCGGTCGCGACGGGCATCCATCGCTCCCAGAAACCACCAGGAAACGGGCTGGACCGCATTCGCCGCGATGCGCCCTTTTGGGAGCAATCTGCTTTCCCAGCGGCCAAAAAATGGATTGCCATTCCTTAGCCTCCAAAAATTATAGAATTAACTTTGCGGCAGTCGGGCAGAGCGGGGGAAGTTCCGCCAGCGGCTGATGACAAAAATCGCACGAGTGCCTGACATGACAATGACAACCCGGTCCGGTGCCGGTTGGAGGACGGCACTGGCAACAACGCTCATGGTGGCCGTGGGACTGTTCTCGACATCCACCTACGCCGGCCCGACCCTCGACAGGATCAAGGCTCGTGGCACGATCAAGGTTGGCGTGGGCACGATACCCGGCTTCTTCTCACCGGACAGCAACGGTCGCTGGCAAGGCTTCTTCGCCGACTATGGTCGCGCCCTGGCGATCACCGTTTTTGGCGATCCGGAGAAGGTGGAGTTCACCAACTCCTCGCCGCAGCAACGCCTGCCGGTGCTGCAATCCGGTGAGTTCGACATTCTGCTTTCCGGCGTGACGGGTGACGATCACGCGCGCCTTCCAGCTCGGCTTCCATTTCGGCCCGCCCGTTTTCTATGATGGCCAGGGCAGGCTTGTTCGCAAGGACCTCGGCGTGACCAAGGCAGCCGACCTCGATGGCGCGACGATCGGCGTGCAGAGCGGCACGACCGGCGAGTTGAACTTCGCCGATCTCTTCCGCAAGACCGGCAAGAAGTTCACGCCGGTGACGATCGAGGACACCGGCCAGTTCATCAACGCGCTGGAGACCGGTCGCGTCGACGCGATCACGCAGGACTCGTCCGATCTTGTCGGCAAGCGGACTCAGCTAAAGAAGCCCGACGATTACATCATCTTACCGGAGCGGCTGTCGAAGGAGCCGCTGACGCCGGCGGCGACGATCGCTGGCTGGAGATCGTCAACTGGACGGTCAACGCAACCATCCAGGCCGAGGAATGGCATCACCAGCAAGAATGTCGACGATTTCCTGGAATCGCCGGACCCAGCCATACAGCGCTTCCTCGGCGTTGATCCATCGCTGGCGCACGCAATCGGCCTCAATCCAACATGGGCCTACAACATCATCAAGACCGTCGGCAATCTGAGGCCGCTCGGCTGGGAGCGGGGTTACAACAGCCTGTGGACCAACGGGCGGTCTGCTATATTCGCCGCCGTTCCGCTAACAAGCTCGTTCTACCAATGGCATTGACGCTCGAACCTGTGCCGGGTCGCTACGGCGAGGCGGCCGATGAAATCCCACACTAGCGGCCGATCGTATCGCTGCGATTGCGGCGGCGTCGCCGCTCGCAGGCCGGGGCGGCGGCGGTGTCCTTGAGCATGGACGCAAGCAGCTTCGTGCGAGAGGGGTCGTCGGCGTGATTGCTGCCGAAGGCTGTGCGATGGAAATCTTGCCCAAGATCGACTTTCCAGGCGAGGATGGGGCCGAGATGACCGGCAGCATCCGCCGTCGTCTCGTCCACATGCTCGCCGTCGCACTAGACCTGAAGATCGATGCGGGCCAGGTCACGACGCTAGACTGGCAGCGAGAGACGCTGCTCGAAATATTGATCGGGTTGTTTTCCGAGAAGTTGGTCGATTCTGTCCGGCAGGGTATGCCGCGGCGCTATGTCGAACACGCCAATGACCTGCCCTTGCTGCGCGGACAGCTCGACGTGATGCGGCAGTTCACGATCCTCGCCGCCAAACCATCGCGGCTGGCTTGTCGCTATGACTCCCTGACCGCCGATACTGCCCTCAACCGGATCATGAAGGCTGCTGTTGCCCGGCTCGTTCGCATCCCACGGACCGCCGACAACCAGCGCCGACTGCGCGAGTTGGCATTCGCCTATGCCGATATCGCGGATGTGCCTAGGTCGGTCCTACGCTGGGACGAGGTTGTGCCTGATAGGACCAATGGCCGCTGGCGCGAGTTGCTCAATCTCGCTCGCCTCCTGCTTGGTGAGCGGTTCCAGACGACCTCTGCCGGTTGCAGCGACGGCTTCTCTCTGCTGTTCGAGATGAACACCCTGTTCGAGGAATATGTCGCTCGAATGTTGAAGCGTGTGCTGGTGGATACAGATCTCCGTGTCGTCAGCCAAGGTGGACGGCTCTACTGCCTCGAAACCGAAGATCGACGTGCCCTGTTCCAGACGCGGCTGGACATCCTGGTCAAGCGCGGCGACGAGGTCGTGCAGATTATCGACACGAAATGGAAGCGGATCGCCGCCCGTATGGAGGATGCCAAGCAAGGCGTGTCGCAGGGTGACGTGTAGCAAATGATGGCGTATGGCCAGCTTTACAAATGTGATCGGCTCCACTCCTCTACCCTCATCACGTCGCTGATAAAAACAGCGGAGGAGTGCACACAGTGCACCAAGTCACCGGAGCTGCAATTGGCTGCAAACCGTTACAATCGACATTGGTTGAAGCGAAATGTTCAGCAAGCGGCTGAGGGCAATTACCGGCTTCCAGCGGGAACGCTTGACGGCTATCGGCGTGACAGTCGGCCGGATTGAACCCATTGTCGCCCACCCTAGTACTCAGACGCGGCAAGCCTTGGCCCAGGCGCCTGAAGTGAGCATTGCGCAAGGAAGACGGGAAGAGGTCGCGTAATCCTGTGTGGTCGGGCGACAATCATTTGGGAAGGGCCTATTGCCGATCCGTACCGTTGCATGCACTTCTTTGTATTGCCGGTTTTGGGACAAAATGGAAGACATCATTGCTCGCATTCGCCGTACATCCAAGCTTGGTAGGCTCGGAGAAATCCTTGCTGCGGAAGCGCTTGCCCTAAATGGTTTTTCAGGAATCCGTGATTTGAACGGCGACATACACAACCACCCGTTCGCGACCTTCTTGCTGAAAAGTCAGGCAAACGTTACTTCATCGGGGTGAAGACGCGAAACGAGGACAGAGACGTTAGGGGATTGAATGAGTCCTACAATTGCGTGCTCGTGCCTGATCCCGTGAACAAAAGGCTGAAGCTGGGTGGCGCGAGTGTCGACCAGATAACAGCAATGGCTCTTCGCCAGGTCCATGCCCTCGCAGCGTGTTTAATCCCAGCTTGGGTCACGTTGCCGATGCGCCCGGTGCAGGGAACATACGCAGCCTATTTTGGGCTGTTGACTGCGTTGGGTAACAAACGTTCGATACCTGTCACTTGGCACTTAGTTATGAGAATGCCATACAAACGATTCCAAATGCTTAGGCCGGCACCTAATTTGATAATTAGCAGTTAATTTGATAATCGCTCTTGGCGCTTACCACTTAATGTGAGAATAGGGCTCTTGGAGTTTTTTTCACTGGTGAGCCTCCATGAGCGACCCATTTCCCGACGAAATTGATGAGGCGCTTTGGGATGAAGCGTGCCGGCGTGCGGATGCGATCCGCGGCTTTCTAAGGCGCCACTCCGGCCGCACTACGGCCGGAAATGTTGCCGGGCTAGCGGCCGAGCTCGGCCTTAGCCAAGCTACAGCTTACCGCCTGGTCAAGCTGTTCCGCGCCGGCGGAACCGTCCTGTCGCTTGTGGACCGCAAACGCGGGCGGCCGGAGGGTTACCGCACACTGGATGAGAAGCGTGAGGAAATCGTCCGGAGGACCATAAACGCGTTCTACCTGAAGCGGACCCGACCGACGGTCTCGCAGCTGGTCCGGGACGTGCAGACGAACTGCATGTCGGCGGGACTGAAGCCGCCGCATCGCAGAACGATCGTCGCTCGCCTTGAGGACATAGACCTCCAGAAGCGTGCCAGGCGACGCGGCGAACAGAAGATCGTGAAGGCGACAACGGCCGTTCCCGGAGCGTTCGGTGCCTCCCGCCCCCTCGAGGTGGTCCAGATCGACCATACCAAAGCCGATGTATTCGTTGTTGACGAGGAGACCCGGCAGCCGATCGGCCGGCCGTGGCTGACCTTGGCGATGGACATCTGCAGTCGGATGGTCACCGGGTTCTATCTCACCATGGACGCCCCGTCGCGGTTGTCGACCAGCCTGTGCCTCTTGCATTCCGTCTTCGACAAGTCGGTATGGTTGAGAGAACGCGAGATCAGGGAGCCGTGGCCCGTAGCTGGCCTGCCGACCACGGTACATGTCGACAACGGATCCGACTTCCGAAGTCGAGCATTCAAGAGAGGTTGTGTGGATGCCGGTATGGCAATCGAATGGCGGCCGCCGGGCGAGCCGCGCTTCGGCGGTCACATCGAGCGTCTGATCGGCACGCAGATGGGAAAGCTGCACCTGCTGCCCGGGACAACATTCAGCAACGAACAGGAGCTCGGCGAATACAACTCCAAGCGGTACGCAGCGCTGACTTTGAGGGACTCGAGCGCTACATCGCCCTCGATATCGTCGGCTCCTACCATCAGTCGATCCACAGCTCCCTGGGCCGCCCGCCGATTGCGGTCTGGCGGGAGCACGAGGGCGAGATCCCGCTTCGACTGCCACAGGATCGGCTCCGCTTCTGGCTGACCTTCCTGCCTGAGCAGGAGCGCACCTTGCGGCCGACCGGGATTCATCTGTTCGGCCTGCGCTACTGGTCGGCGGCGCTCAGCGCCGACGTCGGACGTTCTGACCGCCGCCTGCTTGTGAAGTACGATCCGCGCGACCTAGCGCGCATCTTCGTTCGACGGCCATCAGGGAACTTTGTGGAAGCCCGTTATGCCGACGTCACCCTGCCCTCGATAACCCTGCACGAGGCGTTGACCGCCCGACGCACCCTGCTGGCGAAAGGCCGCCGTGAAGTCGACACCCGCGCCATCGTCCGCACCGCGATGGCGCAGCGAGAACTGGTCGACGCGGCGACCAGAAAGACAGCGAGGTTGTCACCTGTCGCGGACGAGTCATCCTGGATCGGCCGGCATGCCGCCTTTTACTCGGTTCCACCGCTGGTCATGCTTCAGCTTGCCTGCCGGAGGCCTCCGCGTTGCGCGGCCGATCTCCATCTGAGCAGTGATCAGGAGATCCGCCTGGCCAAGATGTTCGCCACCGAGCCGGCCGCAGTGCGCCGAATGACCTTCGCAAATGTCGCGCAACCATCGCGTCGGTTCATCGCCACGCGGCCAACGCAAGTCTGCACCAGCTGCAGCCCGGGGCATACGGAGCCGGAGCCGATCCTGCGAAGCCAGCTTCTGGGGTGGCGCATTACGTGCCCTTTGTGCGGAGACCCCTCCGGGATGCCGGCGGTCGCGAACTCGCCTTTCCGGCAATATCGGACTGCCGCTCTTCGTGACGAAAAGCTGCTCGACGATGAAGTCGAACGTGGTATCGGAACCTGGACATCGCCAGCCGAAATTGCCCGGCTTCTCCTGATGCGACGCATTCCAAGACCTATACCACGCGAGAGCGACCTTTGGCGCTTCCGGGTGCTCGGCGCAATCATCCCCGATCTCGACCGTGTCGTCGGCGCGCAACAGGAGAACCTGCCCACGCCTGCAAAGCCGATCCTGCCGCTTCACATGCGGCCCGCTCTGCTGGCGGGAATCGCCATCGTCGAGCGTGCCGGACCGGAGATGCTCCGAATGCTGCGTGGGCACATGATAGGTGACAACTGGGTGAGATTCACCGACGCCGCCGAGAACATTATAGCCCGAGCGCGCAGGTAGAGAGCCTCTTCTCAAATGCAGTTAATTTGAGAATCAGAAGCCCAAGATTCTCACGATTAAATGCCAATCCTGAACCAAACCGGCGCATTCTTACAATTAAGTGCCAAGCGACAAATGGCCAAGTCCTTGAGACCGGCACTCACGACCAAGATGGCGCTGGGTGGGCTTTATCCCGAACTATACAATCTCAACTACGCCTCCTTCGACGTGTGCCTGAAGAAGCCCTCGAGACGATCCTCAATGCCGGCTCGCAGACGTGATGTCTGGCGAACGCTT
The DNA here is from genome assembly GCF_037162615.1 of Mesorhizobium sp. ISC15. NCBI lineage: Bacteria > Pseudomonadati > Pseudomonadota > Alphaproteobacteria > Hyphomicrobiales > Phyllobacteriaceae > Mesorhizobium > Mesorhizobium sp. ISC15. The sequence goes on from NZ_JAVSPX010000001.1 coordinate 6,830,759, forward strand.
CGAGAAGCGTGGATAGCCGCGCAACCTGAGGGAATATGATCGTGACAAGCTGTTGCGCAATTGGCCAGTGGTCATGCGGATTTAGATTAGACTGGCTCGGCGCCGGCGCAGTCTGCTCATATGCCAAGGCATATACGTTAATCCCCCGCAACCGTTTCGGAATGAGGAGCAGTGCTGCCGCTCCTCCTCCAATCACGCAACGGATTTCACGATGCGCCAACTCGAGCCATGATTTCGGATCGAATGGTCGATGCGGTGTATAGCGACGCATCCAGCGGCAAATCCCCAAATGCCAGTTGACACAGAAGATAATTAGCACCTGCCTCTTCCAGCTGATCAAGGAGAGCTTGTCGGACAGAAGCTGCCGTTCCCACGACGCACAATTCACTTTCAATTGCTGCATCGAAGTCCAGCGGCAAGTTTGGTGGGGTGGGAATGGCATTAAGTTCGTATAGAAATTTGAAGCTCTTGAGCCATCGTCCATAGGCAGGTGCTGCGAGCAAATACGCATCTGTTTCAGAACGCTCTATCACCACCATTCGGAGCAATCCAAGAAATGGCGCTTGGTGGCCAACGTCAGCATCGTGCATTCGAGCGGCGCGGAATGCGTCGGTAACGCTGCGAACAGAAGTGCAAGGTCCAACGCAGGCGATGTTTGCCCCATTCGCGGCGGCCCAGCTAGCCGGCTCGGGTCGATTGGTGGCGATCCATGTCGGCGGATGGGGATATTGGTGAGGTCTCAACGTCAACGGAACGTCCTTCAACTCAAAGTGGCGGCCCTGATAAGAAAGCGTCCCGCCTTTCATCGCACTCATGAGAATCTCGCTGGCCTCCGCATACTGTCCTGGTGCTGCTTCTACAGCAACCCCGAAGTATCCCAATTCAGTCGGGGCAGAGCCGCGCCCTATGCCGAGTTCGAGCCTGCCGCCGCTCAATTGATCAAGCATGCAGATCTCCTCGAACGCACGCAGCGGATGATAGAGCGCAAGCAGCATTACCATGGGACCAACACGAAGACGGCGGGTTCGCTGGGCGACGCTTGCTAAGAACAAATTCGGTGATGGACCTCTGCCATGCGGCGTACAGTGGTGCTCTGCGAGATGATACGCATAAAAGCCATAGCCATCGCACGCCTCTGCTAGGGTCAGCCGATCTGCATATTGTTGGGCGATATCATCGCAGTTTTCGTCCAGATGATCGAAGATGCCGAAGGTCAAGCTCGAAGGGAAAATTTTCTTCATTAATTCTTCTCCAAATTAGACATAATCTAACCTACTCGTGGGAACACTAGCACTCATAACACATCGACACGTATTACATTATGCACCGCCCATGCAAAGCGAATTCAGACCTTCATGCTTCTGCACACCGCGATTTCCTCCTAAAGCTCACGGAGATGTGTTTGGCGGCAGCAAGGAATTTATCCATCTGCTCTTTGGTGCCAATGCTGACGCGAATGCAGTTCTTCAAATATCTGTCAGGAAAGCTGGCGATAAGTATCTTCTGCTCTTTCAACGCTGCTTGCCAGCATGGGCCCTCCTGTCCCGCCGGCACACGGGCCAGCAAAAAGTTTGCGTGGGAGGGTGTTACGGAAAAGCCAAGTTGCAACAGCGCCAGGGTCACTCGCTGTCGTTCATGCTTGATGTGCTTGTGGTTTTCTTCGTAGGCGTGGCGATGCGCAAGGATGCTTTTCCCGACCGCCTGCCCGATCACGTTCATGTTGAAGACGTTCTGGATGTTGCGCAGCCTGCCAATGATTTCTGGATGACCGAAACCGAAGCCGACTCGCACGCCAGCGGCAGCATAGCTCTTCGAAAAAGTCCTCAAGATCAAAAGATTCGGATGTTTATTGACGAGGCGCAGGGCATGGTCGGGTGCAAAGTCGACGTAGGCCTCGTCCAAGACGATCAAGCGATCTGCTAGCTCCACAAGGCGTTCGATTTCGGCCACCGGCACGAATGTTCCGGTCGGATTATTCGGATTAGCCAACAGAATGAACTTCGCGTCTTTTGCGGGGCCGAACAGCAGTTTTTCTATCGGCAAGGAATGAGCTTCGCTCGATGCGATTTCGAGAAACTCAGCACCCTGCAGCATGGCAAGTTTTCGGTTGAACGAGAATCCGGGTGACAGCATCGCCACTCTATCTCCTGGGGCGAGGAACGCTCTGTAGATGAGTCCGAGAAGTTCCGACGAACCGTTGCCGGCAATCACCTGATCTTTGGAAAGTCCGTAAGCGTTGGAGGCAGCTTCCCTTAAGCTGAGGTTGTCGTCTTCCGGATAAAGATACTGGTGTTCGATCGCAGCAATCGCACTTTGCATTACGCTCTTCGGCAACGGAAACGGGTTCTCGTTCGTATTTAGCTTAACGCAATTTGCATCCGTCACTGGTCCGTTGGACGAGAGAGCATCTAACTGTCTGGCCACCTGCGAAAAAAGCGAAAGCACGGTTTTCAGTTTTGCATCGCACATATTCTTCTCCGTTTTTCAGTTCCGCAGGGGCATGCAGCATGAGGCAATCGTCGATCGTGACTTGATCGACGTTCGGCTATGTTAGCGCTGCCTTCCCACCACCTTGGTTGGGAGTGCCGACCACGGCTTGAATTTGCCACCGGGAAGCTGTCGAGAACCTGACGACGACAACGCGTGGCCGACGGCCGATTCGATGCAACAGACGCTGTTTCAACATCGCATCGTCGTCAAAGCCCGCATGCAGGGCCAGCACGTCAGCCCCTCCTCCAGCGCCCGCAGTAAATAGGTGGAAACCGAGGTCTTGCCGAACCTCAGTCGCTCTGCCATCTCGCCCACCGGGAGGCCCAGTTCATGGTCAGGCGCAGGATCGTCCGGATATCCCTCACGCTCGTTCATCTCGCTTGCTTCCGTCTTAGCATGGGCTCTCTCGGTTCGATGATGAGAGAGCCAAAATACCAGAACGGCGCAGCCGAGAACCGAACGTCAAATCCACCCCGGAAACTGTCCGGGGGCTTAGCGGAACCCCTGTCCGCCTTTTGCGAAACGCGCAGGGTAGACCTGGTAGAGCCCGCCACATTTGAGGGCCCGTCGCCGGCCCAACGCCTCGCCGTGCGCCAGGAGCGGAGCGCGCCGCTGGTCACCGAGCTCGAGCGCTGGATGATCGAGACGCGCGACAAGCTCTCGCTTCGCCAGCGGCAGCACGCGTCTGGCGAGCATTGACTCCGAGGATTAGCCCGCTCGAACTGGCGCTCCCGGCGCCCGTGCTCGGGTGCGACCAGACAGACGACGCTTTCGTGCAGGCTGTCGGAGGCTCTGCAACCGCCTGCACGAACAAGACGCACGGACGGTGAAGCGAAAAGCGAATATTTCTTACCTCGCGCCGGATATGCACTCTGCAGTTGGCGCATCGAGTGCACATCGAGAATCACCTGAGATTGAATGTCAGTAACAAGGGTCCGGCTTTTCAGGCCGGATTCCACACTGCAATCTTATTGCGACTTTGATCCTGCCCCAGGTCGGTCAACCCGGTTCCGAAACAGCACAATGCGCCAGAAGCAGTCGTTTGATCCTTATAGCCAAGAGGCTGCTTAGCTGGTTAGCGGATGTCCGTCGCGCCGTACGCTTACATCGGGGAATTGCCGCACAATCCACATGAGCCGGAATTCTTCGTCCTCTGGCGAGTTTGACCCCAACCAGTCTACCTGCATTTGGCCCCTCAGGAATGATTGCGCCTAGCAAGACGTCACGGCGACGTTCGCTCTATTTGGATAAGACTGTCTTCTGGCATCGAAGGCGTGGGCATCCCTCAAATGCGCGCTATTCACGCTACGGAGTTCTTATAAATAGAGCGGAGCATGTGTTGGCGGACAATGGCAATGGTACAGGGCGCGTTGGAGCTGGTAGCTGGTCGCTCAAGGGCTTCGACTATCAGGTTGACGTTTCGGTCTGGTTGGCACTAGACCTAATGGTAGCCAACCGGCTCGCCAGCGAGATGATCCTTGAACATGTTAGTGAGGAAGATGTCGAGGCGGACGTCCAGGAATTGGAGCCTGGCACCGTCGCCGAGACGGTCGCTCTGCTGGCTATCGCCTGATCGTTCAGGCCAAACGGCGCACCGGCAACGCATGGACCGAGGCCAGATATATCTCGTTGCTCAAGCATGGCGAACACCGCAAGTCAGCGATCAAGCGGCTCGAAGAGGATCCGAATGCCCGCTACCTCCTCGTTACCAGCGCAGCACTCAATGATCCTGTGAGCTATCTGGGTGTGAGACACGCCGGGACCTGGCCCGCAGCTAGCAAAGTGCCACAGAAAATCGCAACGGCAGGAACCAATATCGCAGGTCGGCTGGCGATCATCGGTGGCGAGGATGATGAACGGCTGAAAACTGACATCAAGACCCTGCTGCTCGAGCGTTTGCGCGTCCCGCGCGCGTGTTGGGAAGACTGCCTTGTGGTACTACGCGAGGCAGCTTGGGACCGGATGGGTGGTTTGGACGACGGGCTGTGGACGCGCGCGAGCAAGCCGAGCAAGTCATCGCCAAGCACGAGGGCTACCTAGTCAGCGGACAGGACCGAGACGGATATGTGCAGCCGACCAATTGGGGTGACTTGACTCAGGCGCTGGCCAAGCGTCACGCGATCATGATCATCGGACAGTCAGGCAGCGGAAAGACCGCGACCGCCGAGGCGCTCTGGCTTCACCTCAAGGGCGGCATCCCTGATCTCAAGCGCGTCCACATCACCCATGGCCCGGACCAGCTGCGGACCGACACGACGGTGCCCCCGGTGCTCTACGACATTGAAGATCCTTGGGGGCGCTTCAAGTTTGAGCCGGACAGCCGTCCCTGGAACGATCAGCTCGCTCCGGCCTTTGAGAGCGCACGGCATGACCGGATTTTCATCGCGACCAGCCGCAGCGACGTGGCGGAGGCGAGCCACGCCGAAAACAACATCCAGCGCTGGCGTATGGCCCTGAACGCCGAAAACTATGGGCGACCGCAGTTGCGGCAGCTCTATCGCAATCTGTCGAAAGGACTTCCTCCCGATCTTTCCGCCTTCGTGCACGAATACCAACTCACGGTTCTGCGCGAACTCAGCCTGCCGCTCGAGCTGCGCAACTTCTTTGACAGCCTCCCTGACCTAGCTTCGGACGAACTCGCCAGGCATCCGCAAGCTGCCCTCGCGACTGCGATCAAACGGGCACATCAGGATTCCATCGAGCGCACCGTCGTCGACCAACTCGAGGCCCGCGACGCGATCAAGCCTGCAGCGATTCTGTGGGCACTCATCAAACCATACGGTCGTCTGTCAGCCGATGTGCTGCGCGGCCTCGACGATGCACTAGTCGACATCGATTCCAGTCTCGAGGGTAAGATCAGCACGCTTGTAAACAGCTTTGTGACTGGGCGCAATTTGCGTCAAGGTGCCGACGGATCGCTTGCCTACTATCACGGCAAGGTCGAAGCCGGGATAGAAACTGCGCTTGCTGGGCATCCCCAAGCTGTGCGCCTGACCTTACGCCCGCTGATTGACGCGCTGCTCGCACGTGATGACGATCAGGGCGGCAGTTGGGGCATTGAAACCGCCGCCGAGATCATACGTCTCTCACAACGCATCGCAGATGCAACGCCGCGACCATCGCGCGCGAGCCAGGACCGGCTCAACCGCTTGGTCGAGAATAAACTCAAGGCAACTGGCCGCGATCTCGAAAACGCTCTGCGCCTGGCAGCAGCGGTCGGATCTTCAATCAGCAATCTGTCGGAGGTTGCGCGCTGGCTGGAGTATCGACCCGATCGAAGTTTCCCGGGATTGGTGGACTGGGGCAAACCCGAACGTGACGCAGATTGGTATGCGCGGAGCGCGCAGATCCTGACGTGCGTGAATTGATCGAAAGTTTCGTCTGCACGGTACTGCCCACGGACCAAACCAGCTTCCCGAGAGGCTTTGCTCGCGACCTTGCAGAGCTCGCGGGTGACGTGACAGGTGCTTTCCTGGCAGCCGCCCAAGAGTCCGCGGGCTATGGTCATATTCGGAATGAAGATGTCATCGCTGCCGGTGCTGACGTCACGCGGATCCTCATGGATAGCGATGATCATGATACGGCGCTCGAAGCGATCGAGATTGCGATTCATCGGGGTATGCGCGCACAGATTCAAGGAGCGCTCGACCATCGCTTCGCCCATGTCGCGGCGAAGGCGCTCACTGCACTGGCCGATCCCCTTCCGGCACCGCTGCCTGCGTTCCTACTTGACCGGGCCGAGCGGACATCGAGCCCTGTGCGCAAGGCAGTGCTTGCTCAGCTTGCGACCAAGCCGCACGCCGACCATCTCGACATGTTGCGCCTCCTGACGGCGGATGAGTGGGCGCAATGGGCGCAACGCGAGAATGACGATGGCAATTATCTGATCGCGCGTGATGCGGTGAAAGCGATTGCCGCGCTCGAAGCCGTTCCTGACGACGTTCTCGAGGAGTTTATCGACCGCGCCAAAGTAACTGAGGATCTCTACCTCATGTCTCGGCTCCTCTCTTGCGTTGTCCGCCATGGCGGTCAGGCTCGCCAGTCGCAAGTAGTCGAAATGTCGCGCAAGGGAAGCAGAATCGTGGTCGGACGAGCCGCTGCTTGTGCGCTTTTCGAGGAACATGAGTCACTAACCGAGGAGACCGCCGGATCGGTCCACCAAGCCATGGTAATGCGGCTTCCTGCGATGATCGCAAGCTACCACGTGCTGACGATGGGCTTGTGTTCTGATTTGAAAACAGTCGATGTGTTGGCGACCGCGCTCGCAGCAAGTGAAGACCGCAGAATATTTCTCGCCTTGCTCGCCCTGGCCTTACGGGACCAGATCGCGTCGATGGGTTCTCTATCCGCGAGCCAAGCAGGCCCTTGATCGTTTGAGCCGGCTCCTCGATCATCCGCGCGGCACGCGCATGCCTTCGGTCGCAATTTATGGCGACAGCGGTATGGGCAAAACCATGATCATGAAGAAATTCAGGGACGAACACCCGCCAAGCTTCAGTCCGATGACCGGCACTTTGAGAACACCGGTTCTCGCCATGGAGATGACCAGCCGGCCCGGAGAACGGCGGTTCTACGCCGAACTGCTTACCCTGCTCGGAGCACCGCAACGGCCACGCGCCGACATCGCCCAAATGGAGCAAGCTGCACTGCGGATCATGGAGGCTATTGGCGTGCAGGTCCTGGTCATCGACTAGGTGCACAATATCCTCGCCGGGTCCTACCGCGAGCAGCGGATTGTGCTGAACACGCTGGGCTTCCTCAGCAACCGTCTGCAGATTTCGCTCGTCTGCTTCGGAGTCAACGAGGCGCGAGAGGCGATCAGCGGCGACGTCCAGTTGGCGCGCCGGTTCGAGCAGTTCACCTTGAGCCGATGGGCAGCAAACGAACAATTCGAAAATCTCGTAGCGTCGATCCTTCGCAACACGCCGCTTGAAAAGCCATCCGTGCTCACCGCGAAATCGTTGCGCCGAATGCTCCAGATCACCGAAGGCATCACGTCCAACATCTTTCACATGATCAACAATCTCGCCATTGACGCCATCAAGAGCGGTGGCGAGCGTATCACCGACGAGGCAGTTGAGAATTGGGCACCGGAGTTCAATTCGGAAGCGGCCTTCGCATGATGCGGGAAGCGACGCCACGGCAGTTGCCCGTAAGTTTGCCGCCCGTCGCCGGCGAGCTTCTGTCATCCTGGATCAGCCGTCATGCTGCATTCTACAGCGTGCCGCCAATCATCATGCTCCGCCATTGCCTGCCAGCAGCTTCGTCATTGCGCGCCCCGGACCTTCATCTGACCGACGATCAGGCGCGCCGTCTCTCGAACATGTTCGCCGCGGAATCGGATGTCATGCCTCGGATGACCTTCACCAACGTCGCTCGGACATCACGCCGACTGACCGCGGCCAGACCTTTGCAGTCCTGCCAGAATTGCGAGTCGGCTACGGTGGAGCTGATGCCGATCCTGCGGAGCCAGCTGCTGGGGTGGCGCATCACATGCCCTCTGTGTGGAGATCCGTTCCATGACGAACTCCCCACCCCTTTCCGCCAATATCGCAGTGTGGCGCTTCTGGGCGAAAAGCTGCTAGACGCCGAAGCGGAACGCGGCCTTCGAACTGGGCATCGGCAACCGATATTGCATGCCTGCTTCTTATGAGACGGGTTCCAAGGCCTGTGCCCATTGCGGAGGATCGGTGATCGCGCGATCGACCCGCCCATGCCACAGGCGCCACTTCACCGCTCTGATGTCACGGTCGATTGCGGGAAGCGCTTCAGAGAGACCCGATCGGGATCGAGCCATATGATCGGCGATCTGCTGCATCGGCTGGACCTTCATGGCGATGTGGAACCAGTCGATGATGTGGGCCGTCGGCTTCGGCATTGCGCGGGGTAGCCGCTTCAGGATTTCGGCGCCGTCCGAAATCACCGTCACATCGCCAAAGCCGCGGTAGCCTACTTCCCGAAGGGCATGAAGGGCGCGATCCCGGATTGCCCGTTGGTCGGTGCTGCCGGTCACGAAATAGCGACCGCCGCCTTCGCCCCGCCCGCCGCGGCCGCATCGGGCCACAACGAGCTCGAAGTTGCGCGCGGAATTGGAACCGGCGCTGCGAACATGCGCAGTATCGATGATGATGACGAACTCTTTGCGTCGATCGCCGGGAAGCTGCATTTCAAGCTGGCGTCGTTCGTCCGTTTGCGCCCTTGCGTGCAATTCTTCCTCAGCAACCTGATCGTTGAGCCGTTCGCCAATCCTGATGGTTCGCTTGCGCACGGTGGCATGCGTCTCGGTCGGCTCAACGGGCAGGAATTCGGCAAGCACTCTCGCAGCCTGCCGGTACGGCATCATGCTCCCCAGCCGCGCCGTCAGTTCCATCAGCTCGGATGTCGCTCGATCCGGGCAGATCTCCCGCAGCGGCGCAAAGGCATCGACCATGCCTGGGTAACAATCCCGACACAGCATCCAACGAGGATTGCGCACCTCCACGATGCCAAAGACAGTCCGGATCCGTCGCGTCGTGTAGTCCTTGACCGGCCGAAACCTGTGGCAATCCGGGCAGACCCGACGAAAGAGGGAATACGTCTCCGCCTCATGGTTCACGACCGCGCTCTGCAGCGCCGCCATGATGGTCTTGCTGTCCTCGATCGACAGGCCGAGGTCGCCGTCAAACAGACGTTCCCAGCTCTTGTCGATGCGGACCGCCTTCCGGCAAACGTCACCGAACTCGTTCCTGCCCTCGATCGTGATCGTCCATTCCACCGCCATCGCTTTCCCTCCGAACAAAGCGGCGCTCATGGACTTCGCGGGCCTAACAACCTGTATTCGACCCCAGAGAAATTACCGGTCTCGACGGCTTTGGGGCCGGAAGCTTCGGGCCTGGAACCAGACCCCAGTTGGGCGCAAGCATCGTGGCCTCTGCCCGGTCAGGCATTCACCGGCTCGAGAAATGCCAATTGATTCTGCTCAACCGCGGCATGCCTAAACGGCCACCTGCGTCCCGATCTCGACGACGCGTCCGGTCGGGATCTGGAAATACTCGGTCGCATCGGCGGCCGTGCGCGCCAGCCCGATGAACAGCTTGTCCTGCCACACCGGCATGCCGGAATTGGGTGACGCCTTGAGCGAGCGCCGCGACAGGAAGAAGGACGTCGTCATGATGTCGAACTTCCAACCCTGCTTGCGGCAGATCGCCAGCGCACGCGGGATGTTGGGCTGTTCCATGTAGCCGAAGGTCAGCGTCACCCGCATGAACAGCTCGTTGATCGTTTCCATCTTGATCCGCTCCCTGTCGGGCACCACGGGCTGCTGCGCCGTCACCACCGAGAGGACGACATTCTGTTCGTGCAGCACCTTGTAGTGCTTCAGGCTGTGCATCAACGCGGTCGGCGTGCTGGCGGGATCGCTGGTCAGGAACACGGCCGTACCGGACACCAGCTGCGGTTTCTTCTTCAACAGATTGCCTGCAAGGAAATCGAGCGGAATCTCGTTCCTGCGCGTCTTGTCGAATAGATACCTGGTGCCTCTTATCCAAGTCCACATGGTCATCACGATCACTGCGGCAATGGCAAGCGAGGCCCAGCCGCCTTCGAATACCTTGACGATGTTGGCTGCAAAGAAGCCGGTATCGATGAAGACGAACACCGCCATTAAGGCTGTCGCGACGCCGAGCGGCCATTTCCAGATGCGCGTCATGACGACATAAAGCAGTATGTTCGTCACCAGCATGTTGCCGGTCACCGAAATACCGTAAGCCGAGGCCAGTCTGCTCGATTCGCCGAAGCCGACCACCAGCAGCATCACCACCAGCGCCAGCAGCAGGTTGACGCGCGGCAGGTAGATTTGACCCGACTGTTTTTCCGACGTATGCAGGATCACGAAACGCGGCAGCATATTGAGCTGTACCGCTTGCCTGGTCAGCGAGAAAGCGCCGGAGATCACCGCCTGGCTGGCGATCACGGTCGCCGCCGTCGCCAGCACCACCATCGGGATAAGCATCCAGCCTTCGTTCATCTCGAAGAAGGGATGACCGACGACACCGCCATTCGCCAGCACGAAGGCGCCTTGCCCGACATAGTTGAGCAACAGGCAAGGAAACACTACTGCCAGCCAGGCAAGCACGATCGGCTTGCGCCCGAAATGGCCGAGGTCGGCATAGAGCGCCTCAGCGCCGGTGACGGCGAGAAAAACCGCACCAACCGTGACGAAGGCGACTTCGGGCGAGTTGATCAGGAATGACACGAAATAATGCGGGCTGATTGCCAGCAGGATTTCCGGGTCGTCCATGATGTGGTTGAGGCCGGAAAGGCCGATGGCCAGGAACCACAGCGCGGTAACGGGCCCGAACACCAATCCTACGCCGCCGGTGCCAAACCGCTGTACCGCAAACACGATCGCCAGGATGGCCAGTGTCAGCGGCACCACATAGGGCTGGAATGTCGGCGTGACGACATTCATACCTTCGACCGCCGACAGTACCGAGATTGCCGGCGTAATGACTGCGTCGCCGAAAAAAAGCGCCGCGCCGACGATGCCGATGCCGAGGATCACCGCCGAGCGGGTCGGGAAACTGTTGCGCGCCAGCGCCATCAGCGACAGCACCCCGCCCTCGCCGCGATTGTCGGCGCGGAGCACGAACATGATGTATTTGATCGTCACGATGATCGTCAGCGACCAGATGATCAGCGACAGCACGCCGAGGATGTCGCCACGGTTGGCGACGTTGCCACCGGCTGATGCATGCAACGCCTCGCGAAATGCATAGATCGGGCTGGTGCCGATATCGCCGTAAACGACACCGAGTGCGCCCAGCATCAGCACCTTGGTGCTGTGCTGCTCGACCTCAGAATGGCTCGATTGTTCGACGGGTTCTGCCTCGTTACCAGCATTGGTAAGGGCCATGGACGACACTCCGATAAGCGCGCGGTGCTCTACGCTTGCTGCACTGCAATATCAAGTGCCGTAACGTAATGTCTGCCGTCATCGCCTGTCGTTGCTCGCCTTGGCAGACTCAATAGCGCGCCGGCAGAACCCTCAAGCGCCCAGATCAATGAATGGTTCTCGGCCACAGTGCCCCCCGCGATGCGACCGATGACGACCAGGTTGTCGGGGCGAACAAGGACGGCGGTTTCCTGACGCCGTTGCTACAGGTGTGATCGCACCGTTGCTGCGCAAGCCATTTACATGCTCGACCCTGCTCTTCGCCACGCGGTCACCCGAGCCGCGAAAGAATAGCAAAATCAGCTTCGCCGATCCATCCCGCAGCCGGCGAACGATAGCGACGTGCTCGCTCCGTCTAGGCCAAGCCGCGCATACCGCGCGATGGCCTGCCGGCCAGCCCTGACCTCGCTGCGCGCGACGCTATCTCGGCCGTCCGCCAGGACAGAACGCGTGAGAGCACACCTCCGCACATCGGAGCAGAACGGCCCTTGTCAAATACATCCGTCAGGTATTTGAGATATTGAGATACGAAGAGATGACAGCTGGATCGTCTCTAACGGTTGTCGCGGATCCCGACAGGACAACCCTGCCCTGCTCAAGCACCAACGCGTGCTGCGCGTATTCCAGCGCCAGCATGGCGTTCTGCTCCACAATCAACACGCATGCACACATGCACAGATGCGTTCCTCATTGGATCTGACTGGTCAGCCACAGTCCTGGGCAGAACCGAAATGGTCGCCACGTTCACGCCAGCTTTTGGCCTCGACCCGATCCCCGGCTGAGCGAGTGCGCATTCCTTTGAGATCGTCGAGCTGCCCGAGCATTACAAACAGAGCAATCAGCCCCGCCACCAACTCAGCAAGTGCCTGGCTGGCCAACAGTCCGTTAAAACCCCAAATTGCTGGAAATAGCAGTATGGCGGGTATGAAAAGATATCCCTGCCTAGCGAGGGAAACGACCGCACTCAGACGTACTCTCCCCAGTGACTGAAGCAGGGTGATCACAACGTACTGAACACCAAAGAGGCCGAAAAAAAGATGGAATACAACACACGTAGACACGGCGATCTCGGTTACATTCTCGCTATCGCTGAAAAGCGAAACCATCGGCCGGGCAAAAACCATGACCAGGGCAGAAAAGCTGACTGAAAATGGGACGGTTATGGAAAGCATGAACTTCGCGGCCTTCTCTACCCGAGCGAAATCCTGTGCTCCGCAACTGAAACCGAGAACCGCCTGGGAGCCTATGCAGAAGCCGACAATGGGCAGTGCCCCGATTGTTAACAATCGCACGGCTATTCCCACAGCGGCAACGGAATCGTCGCCGAATGGTGCAGCAGCCCGATACAAGAGCATGAATGCAACAGCAGACAAAATACTGGTGATAGTGGCCGGCGCTCCTATGGCGGCGATCTGCTTGATGCAGTCGACGCTCAACGTAATGTAAGAAGTTCGGATACGGACAATCCCACGCTTCTTTAGGAAATATGCGATGTAGACGCCGATGGCGGCGATCTGAGACAACAGCGTCGCAAGCGCCGCTCCTCGAACGCCCAGATCCAGCAAAAATATGAAGATAGGATCGAGTACAGTATTCAGCGCGAAAGCCGTAATCATGGTCCACATGCTGAATCGTGTATTGCCCTCGGCCCTTACGATAAACCCATTGACCACGTTCAGCAGCATAACAGTGTAGCCGAACAAGAGCGTCGATGCGTACTCAAGCGCAGCCGGCATGATTGTCGGACTGGCGCCAAGCATGGCGAGAAACTCGCGCAAATGTAGAAGCAGAGCGACAGTAATCGTCCCTCCGATCGGGACAGCGAGAGCGAGTGCCAAGGTCGCACCTCGACTCGCCTCAAGCGAGTTGCCAGCGCCAAGATTGCGGGACACGAATGATGCTGTGCCAACGCCGATCCCCTGTCCGACTGCCGTGAGCAGGACAACGATCGGCAAAGTCATGCTGACAGCGGCGATAGCCTGCGCGCCGAGTGTGCCGACAAAGATTGCATTCACGAACTGCTGAAGCGCATTGATCGACAAGCCAATAATCGAGGGAATGGCGAGTCGCATGATGAGGCGGGAAATCTTGTCGTCCGTAAAATTGATTTGTTGTGCCGGTGCAGCCATGCTTTTCTGTTGCCCCTCTTCATCGGCCCCCACCCACATTGGACTCATCCGTCGGTTGGGGATCGGCGAGACCCTTCAAATGCATTGGTTGTCTGGAGCAGTTCCTGGCGCAACATAGTGCAGAGGTTGCGGGTCGTTTCGTAGCCAACTTGTCTTGGATCGTATCTCACTTCGATTTGAAGCTCACCAGCTTCGTACCCGACACGAAACCAGAAGAGATAATTCATGGCGGACTGATTCATATCTTCGCCGATCCAAAGCGAGTGCGGATCTCTGGCTAGCAGACGCCGTGGATAATGGCGTTGCAGTCGTGCTCGATAGTTCAGTCCGATCCTAGGCAACGGCAAATGATCGATCCGCTTCCGCACTGCCGGATCCCGATTCAAGAACTTCATCGCCCGAAAACCGATCCCCCGGCGCGGCTGCGCGTTGCGCTGCCGATATATTGAACGAGCGCGATCTGGAGGAGACTCCTTCTCAGTCAGATATAAGGGAAGCGGAACCAGTTCGCCGATATAGCCGATGATCTGAGACGGATCGATGTCGTCGAACAACTCACCTCTGGTCGATGTGAGGCTGTCGATCCAAAGCGAGTAATTCCCGAAAGTGCGACCAAATGCCCCTGACACAGCCGCAAGGAATATATCAAAATCCTCGCATTGCGCAGACGTCGCCGAGACATTGAGAAGTCTGGCCGTCGCCTTCTCGCCGATCGTTATGCAATATTTCGCCTGATCTTTCCAAAGTTGGCTGCAATATTCTTCATTTACCAATCCCTCCAAGCGGGCATTATGGAGCCTTTTTGCAGTTTCATCTAAAAATTCCGCTGCACCCGAGCCAGCATCGCTCACATGCATATCGAGCAGATCATGTCGAACCCCCTCCCAATATTCGAGTTCGGTTGGCGCTTCGCTATCTGCGTAATGGCCCAATCGCGCTAACCACTGAGACAGAGGCGTCGTCTCTGAATCTGCAATGGTCCCGCCCGTGGCCAGCGTAGTGTAGGCGGTTTCCAGTGCATTTAGGAACAGTCGGTACCCAGTCCCGTCAGCTACAAAGTGATGCATCAGAACAAGCAGATAGTAGTCGCCGCTCTCTGATGTCCGGAAGGCTGAAAGCCTAACAAGGGATGTCTGACCGTCAAACCGAAACCCGATTTGACGCTCTGCGCAGGCGCCTTCGATGACCGTCAGCTGTTCTGCCGTGGTCATGCCGACCAGATCTATTTCTTCCACGAGGGGATTGGGTACCGATCCGATTGCCTGAGATAGGCCGCTCTCGGTTTGGACTATTCGAAGTCTCAGTCCTTCGTGCCGACCAATGACATGAGCAAGGGCGCCTTCAAGGATTGATAGTTTCAAGAGACCCGCTGGCAGGAAGAAGAGGTCGCCAATGTTGTAGTGCTCGCCTAATCCGACAAGGCTGTTCCAAGATGAGACGGCAGGAGTCACTCGCAACAGTCCATCGGGGGCCTCAAAGGCAGAGATCGTCGTGGCTGATGCGATTTCCTTGGCCAATTCCCGAATGGTCGGCGTTCTGTACAGTTGGCCAACGGTCAAGCTCAGTCCGGCTTTACGCGCCAGTGTAACGCAACGCACGCTCAGCAGAGAATTTCCGCCGACATCAAAGAAACCGTCGTCGATCCCGATGGATTTGGCACTCAACAGTTCTTGCCAGATCTCGGCAAGAAGTCGCTCCCGCTCCGTGCGCGGCTCAGCGGATTGGGCACTCCAAAGCTCGCGGGATGGGACAGATGAGAGGCGACGACGATCTATCTTCCCGCTCGCCGTCAGTGGCATACGATCCACCATGCGAAAATCGGATGGAACCATGTAAGATGGCAATTCCTGCCGTAAGTGATTCACAATGTCTCCTGAGGTAAGGCCATCGTGAGCTGGGACCACTATGGCCACCAGTCGGCGATCATCATCCACTCCCTGAACGACTGCGGTGGCCCTGGCAATTCCAGGATGCGCTTCAAGGGCGGTTTCGATTTCCTCCAGCTCAATTCGGAAACCCCGGAGCTTGATTTGGTTGTCCGATCGACCGCAAATCTCCAGAAGACCTTTGGCTGAGACTCGGGCGATATCGCCACTGCGATACAGAAGGCCGTATTGGCAGTCATCGTATGGATTGGGCACGAAACTTTGCTTCGTTCGCTCTCGGTCCCGCCAGTACCCCGTGCTTACGCAGCGTCCCGCGACGCAGAGTTCGCCTGCTACCCCGACGGGAACGCGCTCCAACTGTGCATTGAGCACATAGATCTTCACATTGTCGATTGGGCGCCCGACCGGCACAGCTTTGGAGCCATCGTCGGCCTCCGATGTTGCGTAGACTGCCGCATTAGACGCGCATTCTGTGGCGCCATAAAAATTCCATAGCGGCACATCTGGAAAGCACTGTCGCCAACGAGAAGGAAGCGATGGCGGCATCGGTTCAGCACTGCTTGTGACTATGCGCAAGCTGGTCGTTTCCGTATGTTGTTTTTGAGCGACGATCAGACCGGACAGAATGGGCGGGGAAGCGAATAGCCGAGTCACGCGATGCCTTATCAAGGCGCTCAACAAGAGGTCGGGGTCGAGCAATTGGTCATCGGTCAGGATAAGCGTCGGGACCCCCTTCAGTAGTCCTCCAAAATACTCCCATGCAGCGGCAACAAGTGCCGCCGACTTCTGAACAACGACAACGTCGTCGCCATCAAACGGAAAGCATCGCCACATCCAATTCAGTCGATTTAGTATTGCGGACTCAGGTATGAGAACGCCTTTCGCCCTACCCGTTGAGGATGAGGTATAGATCAAGCTTGCTACACCGTTATCAGGCCGCTCGACCTCGCAGTGCAACGCTCGATCGGGGTCGTATCTCTCCTGCAGGGATGACAAGCTAACGGACGGCACACCGAAATCGATCTCTTCGTCCGCGCGGGCGTGAATTAGGAGCTTTGCACCGCTATCTCTTACAACGTGGCTGATCCGTTCCTTCGGGTAATCTGGCGATATAGGCACGACGGTCGCCTGCATTGCCCGGATAGCCAAAGTTGTAGTGGCCACTTCAGGTGACCGGTCGATCAGCATGGCGACCATATCGCGCGGCCCTACCTCGCAGGTACGCAGAGCGGACTGGATCGCCGCCATGCGTTCGCGCAGGTGGCC
>NZ_JAVSPX010000004.1:0-29307 GCF_037162615.1 Mesorhizobium sp. ISC15
TTACATGAACGACAATAACCATAATTCAATCCAAGACAGCTTGGTAAAAGACAGCCTCCAAGCCAATGACAAGCTCAATAGCCAAGTACAACAGTCACTGACCGCTGACACCACCATCAACCGTCAATTTACTGGCACAGCTGATTTGCCAGAATCTGTGCCGCAAGGTCAGCAGCTCACTCGCCCTGCAACCGCTACCCCAAATGACGCTATCCCCAATGAGTCGTCAGCGCAATCCCATAGCGGTTTTGATAAATCAGCTATCTACAATCCGCATACCGAAGCCACTGATGGCAATGAAGAAACTCATTTTGGCTACAAAACCGTCAAAAAAGCTGAAAAACAACAAAAAGTAGCAGAAGTATTTACCTCTGTTGCCAAAAAATACGACATCATGAATGATTTAATGTCACTGGGTATTCATCGTCTGTGGAAACGCTATGCCATCAGCCTAACGGGCGTGCGTGCAGGTCAACGGGTGCTAGATATCGCAGGGGGCACAGGTGACTTGGCAAAAGCCTTTAGTAAAGAGGTGGGTCGCACAGGTCATGTGGTATTATCCGATATCAATGAAGCGATGCTAGAGGTTGGTCGTGAGCGTCTGCTCAATGCAGGCTGTAGTAATGTCGACTTTGTACTAGCCAACGCTGAGACGCTGGCACCATTTGAAGATGAAAGTTTTGATTTGGTGACCATCAGCTTTGGGCTACGCAACGTCACCGACAAAGACGCGGCACTGCGCTCGATGTATCGGGTGCTCAAAAAAGGTGGTCGCTTGTTGATTTTGGAATTTTCAAAACCGGTGTTTGAGCCATTTGGTAAAGTCTATGATTTGTACTCGTTTACCGCATTGCCACTCATGGGTAAATTGGTGGCGAATGATAGCGAAAGCTATCAGTATTTGGCAGAGTCTATCCGTATGCACCCAGACCAACGCACCCTAAAAGGCATGATGGAAGACGCAGGCTTTGTCAATTGTGACTATCACAACTTCAGGCGGTATCGTGGCGGTACATCGTGGGTTTAAAAAGTAACTGATGGCGAAAAATATAATAGCTCACTGAAATTTATATACTAAAAGAGAATCAGATGTTTACTGTATTACTACTCGCAGGTATTGAAAAAGTGGTTAATCTAGCGATTGCCACTGACCCCATCACCCAAGCAGGTTTACAACCGTTATCGGGTAAAGTTTTGCGCCTAGTGATGGCAGAGCCAGCCATTGAATTTGATACGATTTTTAATGATGACCACATTCGCTTTGAACCTGTGACGGTTGATGTTTTTGAGCCTAAAGGTAGCGCTGTGGTAAGCAAACCTGATTGTGTTGTCAAAGTAGACAATCCTGTGCATTTGCTCAATTTGATGGGTGAACCACAAGGCAATCTGCCGATTGAGGGCGATTATAAAGTGCTGATGCAAGTCAAACAATTAGTCGCTGGGTTTGATCCTGATATTATTGGTAAACTGCAACCTCTGATTGGTCTTCCGATGGCAAGTCAACTATCTAATCTTTTATCCAACCTAAAAGGCACAATCACTGCACCTGCTAAAGAGATGTTTGCCGATATTGCCAATATCAGAGAGTGGAAAACCAACGATGCAAATACTGATGACAATACAGGCAATGAATTAAAGCAACAGTTACTAAAACTGCGGGCGGATATTGAACGTGAACAAGCCAGACTCGATGCCATCAAGCAACAGCAAGCGGCTTTATTGGAAAAGTAGATTGCAAAAGTAAATTTATTGCAAAATTCGCTTTTGCACAATCAAAATGACGGGTTAAATCCCCGTCTTTTTTTTAACCATTAAAAAATTGCTTATATCATGCTAGAATTCCCACCATTGATAAGCTTTCTAACGAGTTGCCAACGTGTTACTAAATCATCGCAAACGTCTTTTACAACTGTGGCGCATTGCCGCTCATTATCGTGTTGATACGCATCTACCTATTGAAGAGACGCCGCAGCTTGAGCCCATTGCCAAACTTATCCGTATGCACCCGCCAGCTATTTTCAAAAACCGCATCCAGACGGGGTTAGGCTGGCACTTGAAGAGATGGGCACGCTGTTTTTAAAATTAGGGCAGCTGCTTTCCACCCGTCGTGATTTGGTTACCCCTGAGATTATTGAGCAGTTGGTGCATCTGCAAGACAGGGTAAAGCCCTTTAGTGTCGATACGGTTATCGAGCAAATTGAACAATCGACAAAAAAAGGCGGTTTGGGGCAACCTATCAATCAGCTATTTGCTAGATTTGATGGCACACCGTTAGCGGCGGCATCCATCGCCCAAGTACACACCGCACGCCTGCATGATGGGCGTGAAGTGGTGGTTAAAGTCGTTCGCCCAACCATCCGTGAACAGATTATTGAGGATTTTGAATTATTGCGCGACTTGGCAGGGTGGGCGTCAGCACGGATTGAAGCGGCGCGTGCCGTACATATTATCGATATTGTTGAAGATTATCGGCAAGTCTTGCTCAATGAGCTTGATTTAACCCTTGAAGCTGCCAATACCACCCAAATGCGCAACAACTTAGTTTGGGTTCATCGATGATGTATGTGCCTGAAGTGTATCAAGCGAGCAAAAACATCATGATTATGGAGCGCATTGTTGGGGTGCCGATTTCGCAAACCCAAGTATTTGATGCGCTTGGATATGATAGGGCGGCACTTGCGGCAAAAGGATTAACGATTTTTTTCACCCAAGTATTTAGGGATAATTTCTTCCATGCCGATATGCACCCAGGCAATGTGTTTGTTGAAACGCTGCCCGCCGATACCCCAAATCCCAATCCCCGTTACATTGCTCTTGATTGCTCAATCGTGGGCGAGCTGTCTAAAGCTGACCAAATGATGGTGGCAAGGCTTTTATTATCGGTGATGAACAATAACTTTACCGGTCTAGTGGATATTATCGCGCGGGCAGGCTGGATTCCACCCAATACCGATAAATACGCCCTCATGCGCGATATGCGCCGCACCGTGTCACCGATGATTAGTAAGCCAATCAACGACATTGATTTTGCAGGTGTGCTCGATGTCGGTGCTTGATATTGCTCGTCGCTATCATTTGGATATACCGCCGCAATTAATGCTACTGCTTAAAACGCTAGTGCATGTGGAAGGTTTAGGAAGGGATTTATACCCTGAGCTTGATATCTGGTCGCTCGCCAAACCGATTTTGACAGGCTGGGTGAAGCAGCAATTTGACCCGATGCAAAAAATTGGCGAGCTACGCAAGCAATTACCTGAACTGTTACTGAGTCTCAATGATATGCCACAGTTGCTGGATAACAGTTTGCAAAGTCTGTCAAATCTGGGAGGTCACCAAGATCAGCAGCTGCGTGAAATACAGCAAATTCGCTCAGATATGCTCAAAAGTCGTCAGCAGGATTGGCTGGCGCTGCTTGGGTTTGTGGGGTCGTTGTTTATCGCGCAAATGATTGCCAGTCATGCCGTCTGGCAAATCAGTAGCTGGCTTGCGCCGATTTTTTATGTGATTGCCGTGCTGTTTGTATTGTGGCGGTTATTAAATTAGCGAGTTAAGCATGCTTCACATAATGATCGGCTAGCAGTTTGACGATCGTAGGGATAAAGGGTTTTGCCAAATCATGTCCCATGTCTTTAATCAAATGAAACTCACTGTGCGCAATCGCTTTGGCAATCGCCCGACCATGCGCCGATGGCACCAGTCCATCTTTTTCCCCATGAATGATAATAGTTGGCTGTTTGATTTTTTGGTCGAATTTAACAATAGAGCCAGTGGCTAATATTGCTTGCAGCTGCTGAAGCGCGCCACGTGGGTGATAACTACGTTCAAACCGCAAACGAATGAGTCGTTCTACTTCTTCTTCATCCACATGATTGGGTGAGCCGATACGCTGCATACACCACACGCCGTATGCAACCACGTCATCAATTTGGGTGGTTTTTGGGATGTGACAGTAGGGTTTGCAGCTGCTTTGGCTTGGTGGGTGGTAAAAATGGCTTGTTGTTACTGGTAAACATCAGACCCAGTGTCGACACGCGTTTTGGGTATTTGGCAGCCAAGATTTGCGCAATCATCCCGCCCATGGATGCCCCCACCACATACACATTTTTCAGCGCTAATTTATCAAGCAAGCGGCGGGTATCTTCGACCATGTCAAATAAGTTATACGCCACAGGAAAATGACGGTTCGTCAAACCCACTTGCATACGCAGCATCATTTTGACATTGTTGATGGGAAAACGGGGGAAGGGTCGGGCGATTTTTGAGGATAGCCCGATATCACGATTGTCAAAACGAATCACAAAAAAGCCTGCGTCAATCAAGCCTTTGACAAAACTATCTGGCCAAAACACCAACTGCGAGCCTAAGCCCATAATCAGTAGCAAGGGCGGATGATCAGGATTGCCACCAACTTCAACACACAGTTGTAATTCATCACCGATATCAATTATGGCACTTTGCATAAAGTCCGTAATCACTGAGGGTTCAAAATTAAATTTGGCTAAATCCATAATTTATTCCAAAAATATCAATCTGCTAGTGGGATGTTGAATGATACTTGCCGCATTAGATGACTCGTTGCACGAGCGTGGCAACTAATATAGTTACTAAGACAGCCAATCCGCCACTTGCTTGGTTAACGTTAAGCGCTGTTTTGCTGCTTCTTTACCGGCTAATACAAATCCTAAAATGCTATTAGAGTCATCTTTTGGGTGGGCGGTCATGACCATTCCATCAGTGGTTTGGGTCGTTTGCCAATACAGTTGATCATCACTGTACTGCCCCGATACAGGTAATACCACCAAAGGTAAACTAGGTGTTTTGATAGCCACTGGCATGGCAGGATACGCCACTTTAGTCGGTGCCATGTGGGGTTCAGCCAGGGTTTTTGCCAACGCTTTGGCTTGGTTCATCAATGGCATGACATAGGGCATATAGCTGCCCATCACGTTGGCACAATCGCCAATGGCATAAATATGCTTGGCTGATGTGGCTAGGTACGCATCGACCTTGATGCCTTGCTGCACGGTTCTTGGCAAATGGGTTATTGTAGGATTGATGTGCTGTGACGATGCTATGGCAATGTTCGCTGATGCGGCAAGGTCAGTATTAGCCACCAAACCAATCGCTATCAAAACAATATCCGCTTCAAAAGTTTGTGATTGCTTATCCCTGTCAAATGAGATGGTCACGGTTGCATTATCGCTTGTATTAATATTTGTAGTAATATTTTTATTAAGGTTTGTCGTGATACTGGTGATATCAGTGCCTAAATAAAATGTCACCCCTGACTGAGTCAAAGCGTCTTGTAGCATGATACTTGCTTGGCTAGGGAGTTGCTGAGCCAGTGGGCGTGCCGCTTTATCAAACACTGCCACTGTGATGTCAGCGGTCGGGTTAGCTGGATTTTGACCAATCAAATCATTGGCAAATTCACAACCAATCAACCCTGCACCAATAATCGCTACCTTAATGGGCGCTGATTGTTTGAGATTTTAGGGTGTTTAGACGCTGCTGAAAGCTTTTATATTCATCTAAATGATTGACGGCAAAAATGGTTTGATGATTGACCGCTAGATTGGGTAACAGTCTAGAATGCGCGCCTGTCGCCAATACCAAATCTCGATAAGCAAGCGTTGTTTGAGACGCTTCATTGACTAACGAGCGAACCACAATGACTTGTTCATCGGTATTAATATCAGTGACTTGATGAAAATTTAATAGGGTCAAGTTTAACGTTTCTGCCATTTTTGCCGCGCTCGCATTGGCGATGGTGTCGGCAAGTTTGTTTTGCGCATAGGCATTTGACAAGGTTGGCTTGGCGTAGCTATCACCACTGTCTTGACACACCATGACGATAGGCAAGCTAGTCGTTAGCTTTCTGAGCTCACGCGCTAGCGTATAGCCCGCCATGCCTGAACCAATAATAATTACAGGTTGTGGTTGTGTATTTGATAGTTGCGCAATAGGCGCATCATTTGAACTGATACTGTCTAAACTTGCACTATTGTCACTGGCACTATCGACACTCGCATTATCGGCATTGTTAGTTGATTGCATGATAAAACCCTATTATATTTATTATAGTTCAATCATTTCAAAGTCCACTTTACCAACCCCACATTCAGGGCAAGTCCAGTCTTCGGGAATATCTTCCCAGCGTGTACCTGGGAGGATGCCTTCTTCTGGGCAGCCCAGTGCCTCATCATACACCCAACCACACACGATACATTGATATTTTTTCATTGATAACTTTCCCTATATTAGTGGTAACTTTTGCTATTGAAGATAAGGATAAAAATTGCAATTACAATGCCGAGCAGTATGTTAACCATGCAAAACTCACGCAATCACCTAAAAATTTAACTTGCGATAGTTTACAAGTATGCACTGAAACAAGCAAGCCAATGACAGGCAACATTCAACCTCATACTGCAAATCTTTAAATCAGTTCGCCCAATCACAGCCTATTAATCATGGCTAAAGTAAAGGCATAATGCTGTTCCATGACCTTGATTGGCTCAGCATGAAAAAATTGCTAAAATAAGGCACGCTTTAGCAATTTTTTACTTAATTTTTACTTAACACTTAATTTTTACTTAACACTTATTTTTTCTGAACTCGGTCAATCCTATGCAATCGACTAGCACCCCTGATTCACCACACCCATTTTGGCAAATCATCAGAGTGGTACCTGATTTTCCCAAACCAGGCATTGCGTTTTATGATATCACGCCATTATTGCGCGCTCACGTCAATGCGGTAATCGATGCGTTACTGGCAGCGATACCACAGCCAGTGTTTGATGCGGTTGATTGTTTTGGCGCCATTGAAGCGCGGGGGTTTATTTTTGCTAGCCTGTTGGCGGGTCGGACAGGCAAAGGTATGGTGTTGGTACGCAAAGAAGGCAAGCTGCCACCGCCTGTGGCGAATAAAAGCTATGCGCTAGAGTATGGTAGTGATACTTTAGAGATGCAGGCGGGACTTGTGCCCGCTAATGTGTTGTTGTGTTGATATATTGGCGACCGCTAATGTGTTGTTGGTGGATGATATATTGGCGACAGGCGGTACTTTGAGCGCCGCGGTGGGGCTTTGTGAAGCCGCAGGGCATCAGGTGTTAGGCGCACTTGTGTTGCTTGATTTGGTGGATTTGCATCAACCGCTTGCTATACCACTTTATACCGTGTTGCAAGCTAAAGGCTAATGGGGTGGCATGGGGCTAATCATGATTAAAGGACATGATTAGCCGCTAATGAAAATTTAATGAACCAAGCTTCATTCATCAAAGCTTAGTTAACCAAGCCTCTCAAGGTTTGCTCTAACGCTTCTCGAGCTTGGATAAAGCCTTCAATACCAGCAGATAATAATTCTTGGCTGATAGGATCAAGCGCATGTTGCTCGGCAAATTGGTTCTCATCGAGGGTTTGTTTTTTCAGGTCAATAAATTTCATGTCTGGGAATAGCTGACGCTCGACTTTGATGTCCATCGTGGCAAGTTGGTCTAGCAAATCAGGCGCAATAGTCAATAAGTCACAACCTGCCAATAGCCAATATTTGCTCAATGCTGCGCAATAGTCAATAAGTCACAACCTGCCAATGCCAATATTTGCTCAATGCTGCGAAAACTCGCGCCCATGATTTGGGTGGTGTAGCCATGCTGTTTGAAGTAATGATAGATAGTTTTGACTGAGTTCACGCCTTTATCACGGCTGATTTCGATGCTATCGAGCCCTTCATCTTTTTTCTGCCAATCCAAAATCCGTCCGACAAATGGCGAAATCAAGGTAACATCGGCATCGGCACAGGCTTTGGCTTGGTGCAAGCCAAATAGCAGCGTCACATTACAATGGATACCTTGTTGCTCTAACGCTTTGGCAGCTTGAATGCCTTCCCAGGTGCCAGCGATTTTGATGAGTACGCGTTTTTTATCAATCCCAGCGGCTTCATACGCTTTGATAAATTGCTGCGCTTTGACAATTGTGCCATCGGTATCGTAAGACAACCTTGCATCCACTTCGGTGAAAACACGACCATCAATCAGTTTTAAAATTTCGGTGCCGATATAAATGGTGAGCTCATCAATCACCGCATCCATATCATTGGGGTATTTTTTTAAGGTCTCAATCAAAATAGGCTGCATTTGTGGCGCTGACAATGCCTTGGTAATCAAGCTTGGGTTGGTGGTCGCATCGACTGGTTTTAAGCGGGCAATCGCTTGCAAATCCCCAGTATCTGCCACAATGGTTGTCATCATTTTTAGTTGGTTTAAGCTGCTAGTCATGTACTTTCCTAAATGTCAAATTGCTGCATGTCTCTGATAACCTATCAGCGACAAAATGGTTCAGGGACAAAATAGTATGGTTTCATTCAATGTTGTTTAACCTATGTCAAAAGCTAGCACAAACATTGTGACAATCGCTAGTTTTTTTTCTATTTTGCAAGTATTTGTTAAGCGCCAAGCAGAAAAATCCAATTTTTTTTAGGGTATGCCAAAAATATTGTGTCTATATCAATAATTGTGATGAAAAAGCGCCGAGCGAAACTCGATTAACAGGCTTGATTTGTGCTAGTATTAGGCAATTTCTGCTATAAAGCCATTTGGTAACTTTGTATATTTCAAGGTATATTTCAAGCTAGGCTGCCTGTGATTTATGAACCTCAATCCTATCGCGCAGGTCAGTGTTGACTGTTGAGTTGTAATTTTATGAATGAACAAACGATGAGCAATGATGAATTAATGGGACTTCGCCAAAAAATTGATGAAGTGGATGAAAAAATCCAGCGATTAATCAACGAGCGAGCAGGCTATGCGGTGCAAGTAGCCAAAGCCAAAAAGACGCAAGAGGACAATCCGATTTTTTATCGCCCAGAGCGGGAAGCACAGGTGCTAAAAAAGGTGATGGCGCGTAATGACGGTCCACTCCCTGCCGATAAAATGGCACGTTTATTCCGCGAAATTATGTCAGTGTGTTTAGACTTAGAAGCGCCACAAAAAATTGCTTATTTGGGGCCTGCAGGTACTTTTACCCACATGGCAGCGTTGAAGCATTTTGGTAAAGCCGCCACGACAGTGCCGCTATCAAACGATTGCTGATGTGTTTCGTGAAGTCGAAGCCGGCTCTGCGATGTATGGCGTCGTCCCTGTAGAAAATTCGTCAGAAGGCGTGGTCAACCATACGCTTGATGGTTTTTTATCCTCCGATCTGAAAATCATTGGCGAGGTGGAATTACCGGTGCATCATCAGTTTTTGGTGGGTGAGCATACCAAAGTGGGCGCGATTTCAAAAATTTATGCCCACAGCCAAGCGCTTGCCCAATGCCGCCAATGGCTAGATACCCATTATCCCAATGTCGAGCGGGTGGCAGTCTCTAGCAATGGTGAAGCGGCGCGCCGTATCAAAAATGAGTGGCACTCAGCCGCAATTGCAGGGGAAGTGGCAGCAAGCGAATATAATTTGCACAAACTATTTGAAAACATCGAAGATACCCCGTCCAATACCACACGTTTTTTAATCATTGGCCGCGAAGCAGTAGCGCCGTCAGGTCAAGATAAAACCTCGATTTTAGTGGCAGCCAAAGATCAGGCGGGCGCGCTGATTCAAATATTGCAGCCACTTGCACAAACATGGCGTGTCGATGACCAGTATCGAAACCCGCCCAGAGCGTCCAAACAAATGGGCTTATGTGTTCTTTATTGATATGCTTGGTCATATTGACGATGCCAATATGCAGGCAGCCCTCGCTGAGATTCGCCCGCAAGTCAAAGATTTACGGGTATTAGGCGCTTATCCAAAAGCGGTGATTTAACCGTTTCTGGCAATATAATTTTATCAGTATCAATCATCAACTAAAGGTTTTGATATGACGATCCAATCGGTCAATCACAGTATTGAGCAGTTAAAAGCTTATGAAATGGATAAATCCAATGAAGAGCTGACCCGTGAGTATGGCTTGGGTGACATCGTTAAATTGGCGAGCAATGAAAACCCCACGGGCTGCTCGCCACACGTGACCTTGGCAATCACGTCAAAACTGGGCGAATTATCGCGTTATCCCGATGGTGCAGGGCAAGGGCTTAAACAAGCCTTAGCTTAGATTTTTTGGGCTGCGAAACAAAACAAATTGTGTTGGGTAATGGCTCCAATGAGTTACTTAATAACATTACCGCAAGCTTTGCCGATGGCGATGATGTGATTGTGTATTCTCAATATGCGTTTTCGGATTACGAGTTGGCGTCTTTGGGTATCAATGAGCGAACCCAACAAGTCGCTGCCAAAAATTTTGCTCATGATTTGCCTGCGATGCTTGAGACCATCAATCAAACCGCCAATTGTAAAATGGTGATTATCACCAATCCCAACAACCCCACAGGCACCGTGCTCGCCAAAGATGATCTGATTAAATTCATCAAAAAAGTGCCATCGGAGGTGTTGGTGGTGATTGATGAAGCTTACATCGAATTTGTGCCAACGCTCAGCTGTGTAGATTTGAGCCAAGAGTATGACAATGTCATTGTGCTACGTAGTTTTTCCAAAGCTTATGGACTGGCAGCCTTGCGCATTGGTTATGCAGTAAGCAGCGCAAGCATTGCCGAGATTTTAAATTATACGCGCCAGTCGTTTAATACCAGTACATTGGCGCATGCCGCCGCCACAGCAGCGATTAAAGACCAACATTTTATTAACCAATATTTGGCGTTTAACCATGAGCAAAAACAAGCCTTGTATGATGGCTTGGACAGCTTAGGTGTCGTGTATGTCAAATCGGCTACCAATTTTGTGATGGTTAATGTCGGCGATGGCATGGACATCTACCAAACCTTGATTGAGCAAGGTGTGGTAGTGAGGCCGATGGTTGGGTACGGTCTGCCAGCCTGGATACGTGTGAGTGTGGGTTTGCCTGAAGAAATTAACCGTTTTCTAGATACGTTGGCGCAGGTATTGAGCTAAGCCAATGTTAGAAAAAAATCGTGAAGTATTTTGGCATTTTTTAGCGTTATTTGTTGTCATCGTTTGGGGAACAACATTAGCAAGCACCAAGGTGTTGCTGGCGGATATGTCACCCATCCAGATTTTGCTGTATCGGTCGTTATTTGCCTATGGGCTATTGTTTGCCATGTCACCTAGACTGCAAACATTTAGCAGTGTAAAAAACGAAGTGTTGTATTTTTTGTCGGGGCTGTGCGGTATCACCTTGTACTTTTTGCTAGAAAATACCGCATTGCTATACACCTATAGCAGTAATGCGGCATTGCTAGTCACAGCATCACCTTTGTTTACGGTGCTGATTGCCAGTTTTATCATTAAAACGCATGCCTTTAGCAAGTTGCTGTTGATTGCCTGTGTGATGGCGTTGGTTGGCGTGGCGTTGGTATTGGCGAATCAGCCGATGAGTTTAACCAATGGTATGCTGGGTAATATTTTGGCAATATTAAGTGGCTTGGCGTGGTCGTTCTTTGGCTTTGCTAACAGTGCCATTAAAGATGCGCTCAACCCGATGGTACGCATGCGTAAAGTGTTTTTGTATGGCATAATCACTGCGTCGCTGTATATGCTTGTGACAGGTGAAGCCTTTATCAATCTTCACGCGTTTACGCCCATCAATTTGGCAAATTTGCTGTTTTTAGGTGGCATCGCTTCCGCTTTGTGTTTTGTGTTGTGGACCAATGCCAATAAGCATTTGGGCGTGGTAAAAACCTCGCTGTATATTTATTTTATTCCGCTCATTGCGGTATTGTTGGGTGTGGTTTTATTGGGCGAAACAATAACCATCAGCACTATTTTGGGTGGGATTTTGATTGCATTGGCAGTCTTTTTAGCAAATTATAAAAAATCGGTAAGTTAAATGTTTGAAAAAGTGTGTTTTATTGGGCTAGGGCTCATCGGCGCAAGTTTGGCGCAAGCCATGCGTGATAAAAAATTGGCCAAATCAATTGTGGCGGTCAGCCGTTCACAATCAACCATTGACAAAGGTATCAGCTACGGACTGCTTGATGCAGGGTTTGATGATGCTGCCCTTGCAGTACAAGGGGCAGACTTGGTGGTGATAGCCACGCCGGTACAGGCGGTCAAAAAGATTTTTGAGCAAATCAAACCCATCATTACCGATAAAACCATTATCATGGATGTGGGCAGTACCAAAGGCAATATCATTGCAACGCCAGTGCGGTATTTGGTGAGGATATGCCCAAAGGCTTTGTGCCAGCTCATCCGATTGCAGGGGCAGAAAAATCAGGGATTGATGCGCGTAATGCCAAACTATTTGATAACCATAAAATTATCTTAACGCCCCTAGATACCACCAGCAAACAAGCGGTTAAAAAAGTGATTGCACTATGGGCGCAGACTGGCGCAGAAGTGGTGACCATGCCAGCGGATTATCATGATAAGGTACTGGCGCGTACCAGTCATTTACCCCACTTGCTAGCCTACAATCTAGTTGCTCAACTAGCCAATCACAACGACAATATGGATATTTTTCGTTTCGCGGCGGGTGGCTTTCGGGATTTTACCCGTATCGCAGCCAGCGACCCAACCATGTGGCATGATATTTTTTATGCCAATCAAACCGCGCTCCTCGATGCCATTGATGAGTTTAGTGAGCAATTAAGCCAGTTGAAAGCAATTATTAAAACCAATGATTCTGAGCAGATGCTAGGTATATTAACCCAAGCCCAAGCCGCCCGACAGCATTTTGGACATATGTTAAATAAAACGCCTTATTTGGAAAAACAAGCCATGAAGCAAACTTACGTTATCGCCCCAGCCCAACAATTTGAAGGCAGTCACACCGTCGCAGGTGACAAGTCTATTTCCCACCGTTCAATTATGTTTGGTTCGTTAGCCAAAGGCACCACCACGGTGACAGGGTTTTTGGAAGGTGAAGACGCACTCGCTACCTTGCAGGCCTTTCGCGATATGGGCGTAGTGATTGAAGGTCCAAACCAAGGCAGGGTAGTGATTCATGGGGTTGGATTACATGGGTTAAAACCCTCGCATGATCCATTATACATGGGTAATTCAGGCACCAGTATGCGCTTGTTATCAGGTATTTTGTCAGCACAAAAATTTGATTCAGTGATGACGGGCGATCCGAGTTTATCCAAACGTCCCATGGAACGGGTCGCTAAGCCTCTGCGTGACATGGGTGCCAAAATCCAAACCACGGGCGAAAAAGGCACGCCGCCGATTAGCATCACCGGTAATCAAACTTTAACAGGTATCTGCTATGAAATGCCGATGGCATCAGCGCAGGTGAAATCGTGTTTGCTGCTAGCAGGGCTATGGGCACAAGGCACCACTGCGGTGATTGAGCCAGAAGTAACGCGCGATCACACCGAGCGCATGCTGACGGCATTTGGTTATCCTGTGACAGTGTCAAAAGTGCACAATGGCAATCAAATTAGTGTGACAGGGGGCGGCGAATTAACGGCATGTGATATCGCAGTGCCTGCTGATATTTCATCTGCGGCATTTTTTATGGTGGCAGGCGCCATCGCCCAACAAGGCAATGTGACCATCAACAAAGTGGGCATCAATCCCACGCGCACCGGCGTGATTGATATCCTAAAGCTGATGGGCGCTGATTTGACATTGACCAATGAAACCACCGTTGGCGGTGAGCCAGTTGCCGATATCGTGGTGAAATCTTCAAAATTGCAAGGTATTGAGATTCCTGAGCACTTGGTGCCACTTGCCATTGATGAATTCCCTGTGCTGTTTGTGGCAGCAAGTTGTGCCACGGGTAAAACCGTGCTACATGGCGCAGCTGAACTACGCGTTAAAGAATCTGACCGTATTCAAGTCATGGCAGATGGGCTAAAAACCTTAGGAATTGCATGTACCGTACTCGATGATGGCATTGAAATTGAAGGTCGCGGTGATGTGGCACAGGTGTTTGGCGGTGGTGAGATTGAATGTCACCATGACCATCGTATTGCCATGAGTTTTACTATGGCAAGTTTGCGCGCAAGCGATACGATTACCATTCATGGTACTGAGACGGTCAATACCAGCTTCCCTAACTTTGCTGAATTGGTCAATAGTGCAGGATTGCAAGTTAAAGTGGTGACTGACTAAACCTAGGTGAGCTAAATTTGTATCACTGTCGCAAGTCTTTACATGGATGACATGAAAACTAAGATAGACTATGACTTTCTTAGTTTTTACTTTTTTACAAAAAATAAAATTTATCGTTGTGTTAATGAAAAATCAAATCCCCGAAAATCAAATCCCCCAAAGCCAAACCATTGATATCATCAATAGTGACATTCCGACCCGTGCCGTTGATATTACTGACCATGAAAAACCAACCATAGTGACCACCCCCAAAGGGGTATTGACCGCACTGGCTGCTTTTTTAATTTGGGGGTTTTTCCCCCTGTATTTTAAGCTACTCAAAGATTATGATGCGATTGAAATCATTGGGCATCGAATTATTTGGACGTTTGTCACGATTTTACTGATCATGACAGTGACCAAAAACTGGCACTGGGTGAAAGTGATTCAAGCCAACCCAAAATGGCTACTCTATACTGCCGTTTCGGGGGCGATTATCTCAATCAATTGGCTGGTGTATGTGTGGGCGGTCAATCATGATCAGATTTTGGAAGCCAGTTTGGGCTATTATATTGGTCCGTTGATGGGTATTTTACTATCGCTAGTGGTTATCAAAGAGAAACTGCGTCCTTTGCAATGGATGGCAGTGATTTTGGCAGCGATAGGCGTGGCGATTCAGTTGGTCGTGCTGGGTAAATTGCCGTGGGTATCGTTATTGTTGGCGAGTAGCTTTTCTGTGTATGGTTTGATGCATCGCCATACCCCGCTTGACGCGCTGTCTGCGATGTTTATCGAAACGGCATTATTGGTGCCGGTCTTTATTGGCTGGTTCGCTATGCATGATGTTGCTAGTAGTCAATTAGATTTTTGGCTGTCGCCATCAATTTTTTTATTGATGATTGCAGGGCCTGTGACCTTGATACCGCTCTTAATGTTTAATAAAGCCACCAAAATGGTTAATTTTAGCTTATTGAGCTTTTTAAATTATTTGACCCCGTCCATGATTTTTTTATTGGCGATATTCTTGTATCATGAGCCTTTTAACATTTATAAATTGATTACCTTTGCCTTTATTTGGACAGGGTTGGTATTTTTTAGTTATGATTTAATCAAACAACGAAATACCTAACGAGAGTAAAAATGACCACACCAGAAACCACCCAACAAACTAAGCTTGAAACGCCCCACAGCACCACGCAAGCCCCCGCACAAAAAACCATGCATGAATCGCTATATTCAGCGGCGGATGCCTTACATGCGATTGCAAACGAAAAGTCCAACAATCAGCCAATCAAACTGACCGGTAATTCAACGGATATGGTATTTGTCAAGGGACTCAAAGTCGATGCCGTGATTGGCGTGTATGAGTGGGAGCAGCAAATAACCCAACCATTGATTTTTGATATTGAAATGGTGGGCTGTCAATACCAAGCGTCGCAGACTGATAATATTCAAGATGCCATCAACTATAAAAGTGTCAGTGAGCGCGTGGCTGAAGTGAGCATTGCCAACAAAGTCGCGCTATTAGAGCGGTTAGCGCAATTGGTCGGTCGCTGAAATGATTTTGGCAGAATTTGCCCCAGAAAAAGTCACAGTGACGATTCACAAACCCACCGCCATCAAACAAGCCGATAGTGTCGGGGTTAAAATTACCCGTTTTCAGCAAAATTAATTAGCCTAAGCAAAAAATATGTTTATTTGAGCATTTGAGTATGAGTGTACCACCGCGTGATGTCATAGTCATCGAAGCCTGTGTTTTGTCGTTAGCCAGTAATGTCAAACAGCCTTATTATTTACAAAAAGCCAAAGACTGGCTGCAAAACTTTGGCACTTTGACCCTCAGCGTGATTCATAGTAGTGAAGATACTTGTAGTGATAACAATTTAAACGACGATTTAAACAAGCAAACATCCAATACACCGGTTTATTTTAACCAAGTGGCTTATTTAGCATTTGCGCAGCCCATAGATTATTGGCAGTGGTTACAACTCACCAAGAAGTTTGAACAGCAACAAGACAGACTTCTGTACCAAAAACCCGCTGTTACATTAGACATTGATATCATTGCGGTAAAATGCCTGCATCAAATTGACAATATCGACCAAAGCCTCGATGAAAAAGGCAATCGATTCGTGCTATTTGCTAAATCAGCAAACCAGTGGTTAGGCATCCACCGGCGTTTTCCACTAGCTTGTTATGACCAAGTAGGGATAGTAGATTTATCAAAAAATATCGATTTGTCCTTTATCCGAAGTTTTTAATCCTCATCGCTATCACTATGAATATCACTGTCACTATCAATGCCCAATTTTTTCATACGGTAGCGCAGTGAGCGAAACGTTGTATTTAACAGTTTAGCAGCTTGGGTGCGATTCCAACCACTGTGGTTGAGTGCTGCGATAATGACTTTGCGTTCTTGATTCATCAAATATTCTTCCAGCCCTTCTTCAGGCAGTTGATCTTCTTGGGCAGTCAGATGGGCTAAATTGGGCGCATTGATACTCCCTATCGGCGCATCTAAAGTTAACGATTCATGGGTTAACGCTTCATGGTTGGATTGGGTCGGTGTGGGCGTGGGCGTAAGTTGAATATTGGGTTTGACTTTATAACCACTTGCAAACAAGTTGCTGATATAGGAAGTATTGATGGGGCTGTTGGAAGCGGATTTAGCTTCAGCTAAGGGCGCAACTTTTGGCGTGCTCGGTTTACTCGGTGTTGATAAGACGGATTGATTGGGGGTTTCTGTGATTTCATGGATTTCATGGATTCTAGGAGTGTCAGGCGATACGTTGGCGGCTGATAATGGCAAATTCAAATGATGGGCTTCAATCACATTATCATCAGCTAGGGTAATCGCCCGCTCTAAGATATTTCTTAATTCACGCACGTTGCCTGCAAAGTGATGGTTTGTCAATTGAACCGCGGCTTCATTCGATAATGTCAGTGGCTGCGCTAGTCCCCAATCGTCTGCAATCAAAGAGATAAAATGATTGGCTAACAGTAAAATATCATCACGCCGTTCATTGAGACTGGGTAATTTTACTTCAATCACGTTGATGCGATAATATAAATCTTGTCTAAATTCACCCGTTTCGACAAGCTTAGCCAAATTTTTATGGGTAGCGGATAAAAGACGCACATCCACGGCAATTTCTTGGGTGCTCCCAATGGGGCGGATTTTCTTTTCTTGAATGGCGCGTAATAATTTGACTTGCATGGAAATCGGCAAATCCGCTACTTCATCCAAAAATAGCGTGCCGCCATTTGCTTGTTGGAATAACCCTTCTTTGTCTGCGGTAGCCCCAGTAAAGCTGCCTTTTTTGTGCCCAAAGAACTCACTTTCCATCAACTCTGAAGGGATGGCACCGCAGTTAACAGGCACAAAATTGGCAGAGCAGCGCGGGCTTAAATCATGAATAAGCTTGGCAACGACTTCTTTACCCGTGCCCGATTCTCCCCACAAAAATACGGGCGCTTGGCTACGCGCCAATTTTTGGATGGTGGTTTTGAGCTGGGTAATGGCGTTAGATTGTCCGATTAGGCGATTGCTAAAAGGATCATAGACTTCTTTACAATTGAGTTTATGGGCATTTTCTGCCACTTTTAAGGCGTTTTCGACCAACTGGCGTAGCCGTGATAGCTCAAGTGGCTTGTTGACAAAATCAAAGGCGCCCAATTTTAACGCTTCAATCGCCAAATCCATGCTACCGTGGGCGGTAATCACTGCCACAGGGGTTTTGGCATAATTTTTACTGATAAATTTAACGATATCTAGTCCTGTGCCATCAGGAAGTTTGAGATCGGTTAAGCAAAAATCAAAATTATACGCTTGAAGATGGCTGATGCCGGTGGCATAGTCATAGGCGACTTTGGATTCTATGCCCATTTTTTTGAGTGTCATCTGCATCAAGCGACACAAATCTACTTCATCATCAATAATCAATGCTAATGACATACAGATGCAAAACCTTTAACACAAAGTAATTAGAGGGATTATAGCTCTTCGCTTGTTTTATCGTCAGTCAGCTATGGCAAAACAAGCTAGTGCAGACGTTATGGTGGGCTAACTTATGATAGCCCAGCTATTTGCTAGCTCAGTCGCTTACTAACTCATTCACTTGCTAGTCTCTGCCTCACAAGCACCTTTGGTGACGCTCATAGTCTTGTCCATAGCATTGACGCCATTATTTGCCATACAAGCGTTGCCATAGGTTTGATAGCGGACGATGCCATTATTGATAGTTTTGACGCAGACAGGATCATATTGCATGGTGCACATCATCTCAGGTTTCTTGATGGGCTGAGGCATAGGTTGGGGGTTTTGCTGATCTGAGCTAACAGCTTGGCAGCCAAATAAACTTAATGAGAAGCATAATGGGGTAAAAAACTTGAACATAGCATTCCTTATTTTGTTCCGTAAGTGATACAAGCGGCATTGAGTATACCAAAACTCAGTGAAATCATCCGCAATAATAACCCGCTTGCCAAATTATTATTGCTATTATCTGTTACCAAATCTTTAAAACGTAAACGGGTGAAGCGCGACGACAGCCGTTGCGCCGTAATAAAGCACGCCCCAAATCCGCCTATCAACAAGTATAAGGCCGAGGCTTAAAGCAGAATTGTCCAATTCGCCAGACACGATATAAGGGATAAAGGATAAAAGACAAAAGCTAAAGGCTAATGGTTAAAGGCTAGGGGTTAAAAGAAAGCTTTGAAGTCATTGCCATAGCCCAGTCAAAAGTTGTTGTGAAATTTGTTAGCGCATTTTATTTTATAGTTAAATTGATAAACATTCACTATAACGATGTAACACTCGTTTGATCAAGAGGTAATCATGTTAACACTCACTTTTTTGGGCACATCTGCAGGGATACCCACCAAACACCGCAACGTCACCGCGCTTGCTGTATCACTCATCAATCCTTATAGCAGAGTAAAAAATGTCCCTTGGCTATTGGTGGACTGTGGGGAAGCCACACAGCATCAACTACTCAAAACCCCGTTGTCCGTGATGCAGCTAGCGTTGATTTGTATCACCCATGTGCATGGCGACCACTGTTATGGCTTGCCAGGGTTATTGGCAAGTATGGCGATGAGTGGACGCAAGCACCCGCTAACCGTCATTGCCCCACAAGCCATTGCCGATTATCTTGCCGCCGTGCAAGCCACGACAGCGCTGATGATAAGTTTTGACATTCATTTTATCGCCATTGAAAATAGAGCGCAGGGGGATAGTTACCAACCTGTCACGCTGGATTTGACAGACGACCATCAGCTACAAATTGACGTGATTGCGCTATCACACCGTATCCCTAGCCATGCCTTTAAATTCACCCAGCAACTGTCCAAAAAAAACCTTATTAACCGAAAAACTCACCGAGCTTAACGTGGTAGATAAACGGCTATGGGGCAAGCTTAAATACGGTATTGACGTCAATCTAGATGATAACACCTTGCTAAAATCCGCGGATTTTATCACCACCACGCTGCATAAAGCCGTGCTAATAGTCGCAGGCGACAATGACTCACCTGAGCTATTAGCCGATGCCATATCAGATACCGATGTGCTAGTACACGAGGCCACTTATACCCAAGCAATTGCTGATAAACGAAAATTAGCTCCTAACTATTTTGACCCCATGCATTCAACCGCTAAGCAAGTTGCCGAGTTTGCGCAGCTATCACAGTTAAAAAACCTGATTTTGACCCATTTTAGCGCGCGTTTTCACCTTTTGATAAACCTAGCAGTAAAACTTTGAATATGTCAGATATTCGGGCAGAAGTGGCTACCAGTTATCAAGGTAATTTTTGGCTTGCCCAAGATTTTGATGAATTTGAAATCGACCATGGCAATGTTAAAAAACGCAATATACGAATAAACTAACCCCCAAAAAGCTATCTTATTAAAAGAAAATTTTGTAAAAAGTTTTATTGATAACTTTTTTTTATACGCACTAGTCAAATTTACTTGTTATTCCGCCTAGAATTGTTTTGCATAATTAATTATATTTATGGTAATTTAATTATCATTTTTTTAATTTATAACTGTCTTAGCCAATCGTCAGTTGTGGATTGAGAATTCAACCGAACCGCTTGAGGAGAGTGTATGCAAATTGGTGTACCAAAGGAAACTGCATTATATGAAAATCGGATTGCGATTACCCCCGATACCATCAAAAAGTTCATCAAGTTGGGTCACAGTATTGTGGTCGAACGTGATGCGGGTAAAGGTTCGTTTATTACCAATGATGCGTTGGAACAAGCAGGGCGCAAATTGTTGATGATGCGATCTCAACAAGTGATGTGGTGTTGACGGTCAATAGCTTACCGATTGAAAAAATCAACCAGCTAAAACAAGAAGCGATTGTCATCGGCATGATGAATCCGTATCGCAATGCCAATTTGCAGGACTATGCCAATCGCCATGCCAAAGTGTATGCCATGGAGCTATTGCCGCGAACTTTGTCGCGAGCACAGAACATGGATGTGCTGTCATCCCAAGCCAACTTGGCAGGTTATAAAGCGGTGATTTTGGCTGCTAACCAGTTTGGTCGTCCTTTCCCCATGTTTATGACATCGGCAGGTACGGTGAAACCTGCGCGTATTGTCATCCTAGGCGTGGGCGTCGCGGGTCTACAAGCGATTGCCACCGCTCGTCGTTTGGGAGCCGTTGTGGAAGCCAGTGACTTACGTCCCACCGTGCGTGATCAAGTGGAGTCAGTCGGTGGTAAATGGCTTGATGTCCCTATGAGCGATGAGGAAAAAGCCAAAGCCAAAGACACAGGCGGCTATGCCTGGACACCGTCTGAGCAATATATCAAAGACCAAGCCGCGGTTGTCGATAAAGCGGTCAGTCAAGCAGATATTGTGATTACCACGGCTCAAATTCCTGGTCGCAATGCCCCGCGTTTGATACACCAAGCTACCATCGATAAAATGAAATCTGGCTCAATTTTACTCGATATGGCCGTAGAAACAGGCGGCAACGTAGAAGGCTCAGTGGTCGGACAAAATATCATCACCCCAAACGGTGTCACTATCATGGGTGTGCCCAATATTCCATCGACCTTGGCGGCGCAGTCATCGGCATTGTATGCCAACAATTTGTATAACTTTTTTGCAACCTTGATGGATGACAATAAAGTGTTTGCGCTTAATCCAGAAGATGAAATCCAAAAAGCCTTGCTGGTTACTAGCCAAGGTCAAGTATTGTTAGCCAGTCGCTAACCTAATTTTCATTTAATTTTACCTATCGAGGTTAGGAGGTTTTATGTTATTGACCCTATTAGCGTCTGCGACATCTGCCACCCCCATTTGTGGCAATCTTTAGTATCTTTGTTTTGGCTATTTTTGTGGGTTATTACGTGGTTTGGGGGGTAACACCTGCACTGCATACCCCACTCATGGCGGTGACCAATGCATTATCCAGTATTGTCATCGTCGGTGCCATGCTGCAGACCGTCAGCATCGATGGCAATATGTTTACCCCAACCAGCTTATTGGGGGGCGTTTGCGGTATTTCTAGCCAGCATCAATATTTTTGGTGGTTTTGCGGTGACGGAACGTATGCTTGCGATGTTTAAATCAAAAGATAAAAAAGCCAAAGCTGAGCCAAACAAAGAAGGAAATGCTTGATGAATGAGAATTTGAATTGGGTCGCCCAACATGCGGATTGGTTTTATTTGATTGGTGCGGTGCTATTTATTTTAACCTTACGGGGTTTATCAAGCCCAAAAACCGCCATCCGTGGTAACCGATTCGGTATGATAGGTATGGCGATTGCTATTATCACTACCCTTTTTTTTAGCACCCAGTCCGGTATTTGTATTAATTGTTGGCGCGATGGTGCTAGGCGCTGTGGTTGGTACTTGGAAAGCACGCACTGTCGCCATGACGCAAATGCCAGAAACCGTGGCTTTGATGCACTCTTTAGTCGGTCTATCGGCAGTTGCCATTGCACTGGCGAGCGTGTTGCATACCGGCGTCGAGCATAGCACCATCGCGCGGTTTGAGTTGTTTGTGGGCTGTTTTATTGGTGCAATTACCTTTTCAGCATCAATGTTTGCTTTTGGTAAATTGGCGGCAAAAAGCTGGGCAAAGACGCTTAAAGGCACTTGGGTAAAACCTGTCCAAGCGTTATTATTCATCGCGATGTTAGCGTTTGGTATTATGTATTTCACCACCCAATCCATGCCAGCGTTTTATGCCATGACCATTCTGGCTATTATTTTTGGCTGGATGTGGATTGCGCCGATTGGTGGCGGTGATATGCCTGTGGTGGTATCGCTACTCAACTCATTTTCTGGGTGGGCGGCAGCCGGTATCGGTTTTACCCTAGGCAACTCAATGCTGATTATCGCAGGTTCGCTGGTGGGTTCATCTGGGGCGATTTTGTCCTACATTATGTGTAAAGCCATGAACCGTTCACTGCTCAACGTATTGTTTGGCGGTATGTCAAGCAGCTCAGCCGCTGCGACAGAAGAAGATACCGGACCCAAAACTTACCGTACAGGCTCACCTGAAGATGCCGCCTTTATGATGGAAAACTCTAGCAGTGTCGTCATTGTGCCAGGTTATGGTATGGCGCAAGGCCGTGCGCAAAATGCGGTAAAAGAGCTTTATGAAATGCTCAAAGAAGAAGGCGTGGACGTGCGTTTTGCGATTCACCCCGTGGCAGGTCGTATGCCAGGTCATATGAACGTACTATTGGCTGAAGCAGATGTACCGTATGAAGACATCTTAGAAATGGATGAAATCAACTCCGACTTTGCAGGTACTGACGTTGTGCTGATTATCGGTGCCAATGACGTGGTCAACCCAGCGGCAAAAGACGATCCAAACTCACCCATCTTTGGTATGCCAATTCTTGAAGCAAACAAAGCGCAAACAGTGATGGTCATCAAACGCTCAATGAGTGCCGGCTACGCAGGTCTTGATAATAGCTTGTTCTACATGGACAAAACCATGATGATCTTTGGCGATGCCAAAAAAGTGGTGGAAGACATGATTCGCCATATCAATGGTACAGGTCACTAAGTTTTTTTGACTTCAATCAACCCTGACTAATCAGTTTAGTCAGGGTTTTTTATTTGCTATAATTAGGCGGATATCACAAGGAAAATTCATGAATTTATTACTTCGTTATCTTATCTTATGCTTGATGCTAAAATCCGATAAAGCAAAGTCATCTAAACCAAGCTATAGCGATGCAATCATACGCCACTATCGGATTTTGCCACATGATATGGGGTTTCGTCACCATGTGCCTAATTATCGCTACTTAAGCTTTATTGAGCTTAATATCCAACAGTGGCTGATGCAGCAACGCCCAACGGACAAGCTAGGTTGGGTGATTGCATCGCAACAATTAACCTACATCAAAGAAAGCTTTTTGTTTGATAAATTGACGCTTCGCAGTCAACTACTGGCTTGGGATAAAAAATACCTGTATTTTCGCCACGAGTTTTGGGTGAAAAATGACTTAAATGTGGTGGCACTGACCAAAATTGTATTGATGCTAGACCAGCAAGTGCAACCGACCAGTGTCATTGTACAGCAAGATGAACAAACTCACCCTGTCATCAAAACCTGGCAAGACAATCTTAACGAAATCAAAAAACTCACCCCCATCAAGTAACTGGAGAAAAATATGTCCCTTAAATGGAACGACACATTAGAAATTGCCATTCAACTTTCTGAAAAATACCCTGATGAAGACGTGCAATATATTCGTTTTACTGATTTGCATCGGTATGTGACGCAGTTAGAAGAATTTGGCGATGACCCAACCAAATCGACCGAAAAACAACTAGAAGCGATTCAAATGGCTTGGTTAGACGAACTAGACTAAGCTGAATGCTAGGTTCTTCTTCATACTAGATTGTTAATGAGCAGCAGCTAAATTAATTTACCCATGAAAAATGACCCGCACTTGCTTAATGCGTCAGCCAAAAAGTAACGGTCTTTGATGTCATTTGACTTGGGTGAATAATCATTTGGCTTGGGTAAATAATCAGTTGCCACGCCCACGAAGATTGCCATCCCAGCAAAATTAGCCGTATCACTGGGTTGTTAGCATGCAGTATTTGGGTTAATAGTATTCAGTCTAACAGCAAGTTTTGTAATATTTGCTCATAAATTGCGGCAAGTTTACCCAAATCTTCAACCTCTACACACTCATCAATCTGGTGAATGGTTGCATTACGCACGCCAAGCTCAACCACTTCAGGCGACCTATTGTCAACATTCAAGGTTGCGATAAAACGACCATCTGAGGTGCCGCCTGTGGTTGAAAGCTCTGTATCTGTCCCTGTCACGGCTTTAATCGCGGATTGACAGGCGCCCACGAGGTTGCCTTGTGGCGTCAAAAATGGGTTGCCCGATAGTTTCCAATTGATGTGATAACTGGCTGCACCGTCTTGAAAATGCTTGTCAAAAATCGCATGGGTAGTTGCTTTAAGTTTCTCATCGTTGGTCTCAGTGGAAAAACGAAAATTAAACTCGGCGCTTAAAGTTGCAGGAATCACATTGTTAGCCCCAGTGCCTGCATGAAGGTTGGAGATTTGCAGGGTGGTGGCAGGAAAATACGCATTGCCATTGTCCCAAGTTTGGCTACAAAGCTCGGATAGTGCTGGCAAAGCATAATGAATGGGGTTAACTGCCAAATGCGGGTAGGCAACATGGCCTTGTTTGCCGGTCACCGTCACAACGGCGCCAAGCGAGCCACGGCGACCATTTTTGATGATATCACCCAAGGTGTGAGTACTAGAGGGTTCGCCAATCAAGCAATAAGTTATTGGCTGGTTGCGAGATTGCAATGTTTCCACCACTTTGATTGTACCGTTGACCGAAGGACCTTCTTCATCAGCGGTAATTAAGAAAGCAATTGAGCCGTGATGATTGGGGTGCTTGGCGACAAAGTTTTCAACAGCGACAGTAAATGCCGCAATCGCTGTTTTCATGTCTGCAGCACCACGCCCATACAGTATGCCATCTTTGATAGTAGGTTCAAATGGCGGATAAGTCCATTGGCTGACATCGCCCGTGGGCACGACATCGGTATGTCCTGCAAAACATAATACGGGCGCCTGCGCCTGCCCACGACCTTGACGGATTGCCCATAAATTTTTGACTTCTGCTTCGCGTCCTGTTGTGCCTTTTTCACCAAAGTATAAAAACTCACAATCAAACCCAAGGTGGTTAAGCCGCTCAGCCAGTATATTTTGACAGTCAAGGTCAGTTGGCGTCACTGATGGCTCGCGCATCAGCTGTAAACTTAGTGCTAAGGTTTGCGCTTGAAGGTGGTCTAAATCAGTGGCGTTACTGGCAAAATCAGTCATTGTCGTTTCCTTAAAATCTCTCAAAAATCTCGCTTATTTGCGCTGCATATTAGCATAAATTAGCGCCTTAGCGGGTCGCATTGTTCGCAATCGCTCAGCATTTTGGCTACAATACGCTTTTTTTCTCACTGCGCTTTTTTTCTTACTGGGCTTTTTTGTGTTGTTTGCGAATGTTACTGGGGACATATGGTACCGATGAATATCTCTACTTTTTTCATGGGCATGAGCGTGTGCTTTTCGTTAATTTTGGCGATTGGGGCGCAGAATGCGTTTGTGCTTAAACAAGGGCTAAAACAACAATTTGTGTTCATCGTGTGTTTGATTTGCGCGTTATCTGATGCGGTGTTGATTACGGGTGGCGTGTTTGGTTTTGGCAAGCTGATTTCGCAATTTCCGCTGATTATCACCATCGCAAAATACGCAGGGGCGTTGTTTTTAATTGTGTATGGTACCCGAAGTTTTATTGCGGCTTATCAATCAAACCAATCGCTCGTGGCGCAGGGTGAAGACGTTGGTAATTTAAAACAAGTGATTGCCATGTGCTTGGCGTTTACTTGGCTTAACCCCCATGTGTATTTAGATACGGTGATTTTGCTTGGGACGATTGCATCGCAGGTTACCGATAAGCTGGCATTTGCCTTGGGCGCAATTTTATCTTCGTTTATCTTCTTTTTTAGTT
This sequence comes from Mesorhizobium sp. ISC15, assembly GCF_037162615.1. NCBI lineage: Bacteria > Pseudomonadati > Pseudomonadota > Alphaproteobacteria > Hyphomicrobiales > Phyllobacteriaceae > Mesorhizobium > Mesorhizobium sp. ISC15. The sequence goes on from NZ_JAVSPX010000004.1 coordinate 26,076, forward strand.
TGGGTTATGGTGCGCGTGTGCTGCAGCCCCTATTTGCCAAACCACTGTCTTGGAAAATTCTTGATATCCTCATCGGGGTTGTGATGTGGGGGATTGCGGCAAGTTTATTACTGGCTAATTAGCCCATCTTTTCTCATCCAAGTGGCAATGGAGAAGCGTTCACGATGGGTGATTGCGACTTGATGTACTAAGTTACTGTTAAAAATCACCAATCTGTTACCTTGGGGCTGTAATTGTTGTTGTGTGTCATGCTGATCGATGACGACAATTTCACCGCCATCGTGCGCGCCCCAACCGTCATTGAGATAAAAAACCGCCGATAACACACGTTCATCACGCCCTTGCGGGTTGTCTGAATGCCACTGATAACCAAACCCTGCAGGGTAGCGGGCATAATGAGCCTCACTACGGCGAATGCCGGTATATAAGGTTTGATTAAAAAATTGCGCGAGCTCATTAATCGCTTGTAGATACTGCATACCAATCGGACAGTGCTCATCAATCCAGCGGGTGCTATCGCCGCGAATGCTAGTGATTCGCTCACCCTGCGTCAAATTGGCGGCTTGGTAATCAATCAAGCCACTCTCTTTTTGTAACGCCCGAAAAAAATTGACGTCAAAACAGTCATCTAGCACGATAAAACCGTCATTAACCAGACCGTCAAGCTGTGCGTCGTTTATTTTTTCAAACCAGTTGGGCAGGATAAAATTCAACTCTGGCATGTGCGCTGTGTTTCCTCCACCATTGTTTAACATTTAACTGGGCAATTTTTAGCAAAAACTTCTAGCAAAAACTTCGCCAATTTTTGATAGCTATGCTACCATACCTGCTAATTTGTTTACGAAAAATTTATTATGAATTATCAACACAGCTACCACGCGGGCAACTTTGCTGATGTGGTAAAACACGTTTTATTATTGCAATTACTTGAGATGATGAGCGCCAAGCCAAAACCTTATTATATTTTGGATGCGTATGGTGGGCGTGGTCTATATTCACTTGCCAGTGATGAAGCGAAAAAAACGGGTGAAGCCATCCATGGCATTACCAAACTGCTAGCGCAAGACAATAGCCAAGCGCCACAGGCGGTGCAAACCTATTTACAAGATATTGGCTACGCCAAAAAATTCTACGATAAGCATGTGTATCCAGGTTCGCCTTGGTTTATTGCCCATCACATCGAAAAACAACAAGACGTTCACCCAGAGATTAACAATCGCGCCGAAGCGTTTGAATGGAAAGCAAGCGAGTTTGATGCGCTCAACTACCAACTGCACCAATTGCCCATTGGCGTGCAACATCGCAATGCCTATGAAGGGATTTTGGCGGTGCTACCACCGCAAGAAAAACGCGGGTTGATTTTAATCGATCCCCCCTTTGAACAGGAACACCGTGATTTTAGCGCATTGGTGGATTTGTTGGTCAAAGCGCATAAAAAATGGTCAACCGGGGTGTTGGCACTTTGGTACCCCATCAAAAACAACGATGCGGTTGAGCTGTTTTATAAAAAAATGAAACGCACCGAAATCCGCCGTCAGTTGGTGCTTGAGCTGAATATTTTTCCACCCGATTTGCCGATGGGCTTAAATGGGACGGGCATGTTGGTGATTAACCCACCATGGCAATTTGATGCTAAAGCCGAAGAGATTTTGCAATATCTACAGCCAATTTTGCAGCATCCTGAAAGCCCACAAATGAGTGTGGAGCAGCGCACCAAAGTACAATGGTTGGTTGGCGAATAATGTCACACTTGGCGGGTTAAGTAGTCACAAAACCCGCCAAATTTTGCAATTTGTTACCGAGCTCGATGCACCTAGCAACAGACGATTTATTACAGACGACCTGCAAGAGACAACCTGCAAGGATAATCAATGAATAACGATAATAATAACCAACCAACCCTTATCAAGACGCCCATCGACGCATTACAACAGCCGCAACAGCCGCAACAGCACACTAAGGATATCAATCCGATTCAGCTTGAGCATCAGCGTAACCGTGAATTGGCAGAAACCGATGACTATGATGGGCTCACCTTTGAAGTCATTGAAAATGCGCGTGTCGCTGACAAAACGATTGCGCAAAAAGGCGTTTATTTAATTCCCAATTCATTCACGCTATTATCGCTGCTTGCGGCATTTTATTCGATTACCCAAAGCGCGTTGGGGGAAGGGCATTATATGCGTGCCTGTGTGGCGATTTTTATCTCGGCATTGCTAGATGGGTTAGATGGTCGGGCGGCAAGGCTGTTCAATGCACAAAGTCCCTTTGGCGAGCAGCTAGATTCGCTAGCCGACTGCATCGCGTTTGGACTGGCGCCTGCGTTATTGATTTATCATTATGCGTTAGAGCCGTTGGGGCGTATTGGTATCGCTTGCGCCTTTGTGTATGCTGCCTGTGCCGCGCTGAGACTGGCGCGTTTTAATGTACAAATTGGTGTCGTTGATAAAAAATACTTTGTCGGGGTAGCAAGTCCGTTAGCCGCTATTTTAGTCACGACGTTTGTGATGGTACATATGGATTGGCAAGTTGAATTGCCTGCGACCAGTCCCGCTTTTCAAATCTTGGCAGCCATTTGGGTGGTGATAGCCGGCTTTTTGATGGTGAGTAATTTAAAATACTATAGCTTTAAAGAATTTGATAAAAAGCGTGTCCCGTTTGTGGTATTGATTTTGATTGTGTTTGCGCTCGGTATCGTACTGTATAATATTCCTGCAGGATTGCTGGCGATTAGCGTGATTTACGCCTTATCGGGCCCAGTAACTGCGGTTTGGAGCAAGCTTAAACGCAAACCTGTTTAGAGCTACTTTAGGTTTTTTTGTTTCAGTAGTAATTTTTTTTAGAAACGGATGTTCAAATAGTATAAAAACTGGCATGATGAGTGTATCGCTTTCATGCCCGTTTTTTTTGGGTAATATGATGCGTTGTTCAAGGATATGAACCATTAATTTCCTCATAAGGAGTATGAGATGCACCGTCAGTCTGATTTAATCCACCCTACTTTTAGCCTAACCAAAATTTTTATCTCGGTGTGGCTGGCATCAACCTTAGCCGCTTGTGGTAGCGACAATGATTCCGCTACAACGCCACCTGCCAAAACAGGCGTTGCTTCACTGCCCACAGGTAATTTAATCAAAGATCCATTAACGACCAAAAACCTCACCGCCAGCGCCTTAACCCAGTTATTTAATACCACAGATCCCGATTTTAGCCAAGTTGCAGCCACGCCCAA
>NZ_JAVSPX010000005.1:0-21014 GCF_037162615.1 Mesorhizobium sp. ISC15
GATAGGCAAGCGGCACCCGCTTGTTCATAGCCGACTGCGGTGGCGACAGCATCGAAATTAGGGGCGATGATGCCTTTGGATGGCGAGGCTTTTTTGACTTCCGCAATGACACGGATACCCGCTTTGCGCAAACTGCCGGCAAAATCACGGATGTCTTGGCGGTTCGTTGCGGCAATTTGCTCAAGGTCGTGCCAAGATTGTTGTTGTTTGGCTTTGGCTAGTTCTTGACGTTTGGTGTCGACAATTTTTTGTAATACCGAGGGGACTGCTTGATGAGGCATGGTTTTTCCAAAAATTTAATGAGAGGTGAATTGCTGAGTAAAGCTTGCTAGTGCTGCCATTTTTTGCAAGGCTTTGCCACTGCTGATGATATCTTGTGCTATGGCTACGCCTTGTTTTATGGTATCTGCTTTACCTGCTACATAGATGGTCGCACCGGCGTTCAAGGCAATCATATCCGCGGCTTTTTTGGCGATGGGGGTTTTGTTGGGATTACGTTAGCGAGTGCTTCGCGGATGAGCGCTAGGCTTTGTGCGGGACTGTCAATGATTAAGCCTTTAAGCGTTTGCGATTCGATACCAACATCTTCAGGTTCGATATCATACACGCTGACTTTGCCACCTTTAAGTTCAGCTACGTGGGTATAAGTCGCCAGTGAGATTTCATCAAGGTTATCCACTGAGCCGACGACTAGTATATGCTCGGCGCCAAGGTTTTTGAACACATTGGCAAGCGGTTCGCACAGCGAAGGATTAAATACCCCAATCACGGCATTTTTGACGCCTGCAGGGTTGGTCAAAGGCCCCAAAATATTAAACACCGTGCGTGTTTTTAGGGTACGGCGAATGGGCATGGCGTGTTTCATTGCCACATGGTGATTGGGCGCAAACAAAAAACCGATACCATGGGTTTTAATCGACTGGGTAATCTGCTCGGTATTTAACGCCAAATTAATACCCGCTTGCTGCAGCAAATCGGAACTGCCCGATTTGCCGGAAACGCCGCCATTACCATGCTTGGCGACATGACAGCCGGCAACCGCTGCGACCATGGTAGCGGCGGTAGATACATTAAACAAATTTGCGCCATCGCCCCCCGTACCCACAATATCGACGACGTTGGGCACATCCGACAAATCCACTTTAATCGCAAGCTCCCGCATTACTTGGGCGGCGGCGGTGATTTCTTCGATGCTTTCACCTTTCATACGCAGCGCAGTGAGCAGCGCGCCCATCATGGCATCGGGGCATTGACCTTGCATGATGGCTAGCATGACGCCGCGCATTTCTGCATAGGTCAGATCAATGGTATTGATGGCGCGATCCAGCGCGGTGGTAAGCAGTAGTTGGGTTTGCTCTGGGGTTAATGGTTGATTGTTTTCAATAGCCGTGGTAATGTCACCAAGATAGGGCGTTACAGTATGGGTCATGTCAGTAGGGCTCGTATGAGTTTTATGGCTTACACTTGATATATCATTGTACTAGTATACTATAACAAAGCCAAGCTTTAAAGCCAAAGTTTAATCCGCAAAACTCAATTACCCCAGTCTAAGGGTTAGCGTTTTGATAGTTTTAATAGTCTTCATAGTTAGCTAAAAAATTTTTCAAAATCGTATACCCATGCTCACTCAAGATAGATTCTGGATGAAACTGCACCCCCTCAATCGGCAATGTTTTATGCCTAATGCCCATCACAGTGGGGGATGTGAGCAAATTATTTGGGTGAATATCATCACACCATGCGGTAATCTCTAGACAATTAGGCAAACTGTCTGCCGCAATCGCTAAAGAATGATAGCGAGTGGCGTTAAAAGGTGAGGGAAGCCCGGCAAATATCCCTTGGTGGTGATGAAAAACTTGCGACACCCGCCCATGCATAATCGTTGGGCAACGAATGATATGGGCGCCAAATGCTTGCCCAATCGCTTGATGACCCAAGCAAACGCCTAATATAGGAATAATGCCCGCGCAGTCTTTGATAAAATTCAACGTATTGCCCGCATCGCTTGGCGTGCAAGGTCCAGGACCAATGACCAAATAATCGGGATGTAAACGAATAATGTCTTCACTGCTGCAAGTATCATTGCGCCAGACTTCAACAGGTTGTCCCAATTGCTCAAAATACTGCACCAGGTTGTAGGTAAAACTGTCGTAGTTATCAATAAAAAGTAGCAATCCAGAAACCCTATGCTGTAATTGTTGGACGATGGTAGCCAATGAAAAAACTTCACCGTTATTTTAGTTAATTATTTTATCACAACCATTCTACAAGTGACTGAGAACAAATAAGTAAAGCTGAGACGCAAGGAGCAATATTAATGATTTTCACTAAAATAGTTAAACACATATTTTATGCACAATAAAAGTGAATATTGATGATATTTTAATTAAAATGGTGCAAGTGTTACAGCCCCATAGCGATTTGAAGGTTATCTAGGCAGATAGTCATATCAGCCAGTTTTATCATTAAATTAACCCTCAAATAACTCATTGAATTTAATATAAAAATTTAATCTTTGGCATGATTGTGCAAAAGTTGGCACATAACTTGAAAGTTTAACTTCAACAAGCACCACTTTGTTTATCTCTTGTCACAGCACCAAAAAGAGTATAAAGTGGTGTAACGTTTTTTTAATCATTTTTTGCGTAAAAGGAAACGAGCAATGTCGAATAAATTTTTAGATTTAATCAAATCTAGCGAAGCAAAGTGGGTAGATTTTCGTTTTACCGATACTAAAGGTAAAGAGCAACATGTAAGCTATCCAGCTGACAGCATGGACGAAGACATTTTTGAAGAAGGTAAAATGTTCGATGGTTCATCAATCGCTGGTTGGAAAGGCATTGAAGCGTCAGATATGATTTTGATGCCAGATTCCGATACCGCATTTGTCGATCCTTTCTTTCGTGAAACAACCGTTTTGTGACCTGTGACGTTATCGAGCCATCAACCATGCAAGGTTATGACCGTGACCCACGCTCAATCGCGCGACGTGCTGAAGAATACCTAAAATCAACGGGTATCGGCGATACCGCATTCTTTGGTCCAGAGCCAGAATTTTTCGTATTTGATGATGTAAAATGGTCAATCGACATGTCAGGCGCCCGTCACACCATCTCAGCTGATGAAGCCGCTTGGTCAACCGATAAAGAAATGGAAGGCGGTAACTATGCGCACCGTCCACGCGTCAAAGGCGGTTATTTCCCAGTACCACCCGTTGATAGCTCACAAGATATGCGCGCTGATATGTGTGCTGCGGTAGAAGCGATTATGGGTGAAGGTCGTGTTGAAGTCCATCACCATGAAGTTGCCTCTTGCCAGCTAGAAATCGGTGTATCATTTAATACCCTAGTGCGTAAAGCGGACGAAGTACAACAGTTCAAATATGCGGTACACAACGTTGCCCACGAATATGGTAAGACTGCGACCTTTATGCCAAAACCGATGGTTGGTGATAATGGTTCAGGTATGCACGTTCACTTGTCAATCCAAAAAGATGGCAAAAACACCTTTGCCGGTGATGAATACGCAGGGCTTTCAGAAACTGCTTTATACGCAATCGGTGGTATCATCAAACATGCTCGTGCATTAAATGCCATAACAAACCCATCAACTAACAGCTACAAACGCCTAGTACCGCATTACGAAGCGCCTATTAAACTGGCTTATTCAGCGCGTAATCGCTCAGCGTCCATTCGTATTCCATACGTGGCAAGCCCGAAAGGCAAGCGTATCGAAGCACGCTTCCCAGACCCAGCAGCCAACCCTTACCTTTGCTTTGCCGCATTGTTGATGGCAGCGCTTGATGGTATCCAAAACAAAATCCATCCAGGTGAAGCGGCGGACAAAAATTTGTACGACCTTCCACCGGAAGAAGAAGCATTGATCCCAACGGTGGCGGAGAACTTGGAAGTTGCGCTTAAAGCGTTAGAAGACGACCATGAATTCTTAACTAAAGGTGGCGTATTTACCAAAGAAATGCTTGAAATGCTTGACGCTTACATTGCCTTGAAAAAAGAAGAAGTAGAGCGTTACAACGTATCAGTTCATCCAATCGAATTTGATATGTACTACAGCTGCTAATAAGTTCGCTTTTCAAAAAACCCAACTTCACATTAAGTTGGGTTTTTCTTATGTGAAATTTTTAGGCTAATAGGCAAAATTATTTAGGGATTGATTATCAAAGCTTGCTAAAATATGGGTAATAATGGGGTTTTGAGGGGAAGACTTATATGATTTTGACAAAATATAGTACGGCTAATAAATATAGTACCGATAATAATAGTAGTTTGCGCTATAGTTATAACCTTGCACTCATGGCTTTAGGGTCATTGTTGTCACAGTTAAGTCATGCTGATGTGTATAAGACGACTACCTCAGAGGGACAAGTGGTATATACTGATAATATCAATACGGCTTATCAATACAATAAAAACAGCAAAAATATCAGCGTATTAGATAAATTACCCAATATCGACAACGACTCAACCCGCGACATCCACTATTACAATCAAGTTGATAACAGCAAAGCGAATATCAGCGTATTAGATAATCGTTACCCACCCAATCACAAGTATCTGCGACAACGACTCAACCCGCAACGACATCCACTAGCTTGAACAATCAAGTTGATAACGCAGCGAGTACGGTATACTGACAATCGTTTGCGTGATAGTTTAGGTGATGGCTTAACTGATCGTTTATCGACACAATCCATCTCAGCAAGCCAGCAGGGCGATTATGTATTAAACATTGTATCGCCTGAAGCAGGGCAAACGCTGCGACGGGGTAGTCAATCAATTGAGATCAACGTTGCGTCGACACCAAGTTTAAAAACAGGGGATAGAATCGTCTATCAACTCAATAACCAAACCTTAGCGACCATAAAAGACACTAGCTATACTATTGCAACTACCATGCTCGATCCTAACCCTTATACCATTACCGTAAGTGTTGAAAACGTCTTAGGGGAAGTTATCGCGCAAGACACTCGCGCTATCACTCTCATCAGTAATAATGTACTGTATCGTAAAGCGATTGCACAAGCACAAAAGAAGAAAAAACTTGGTAAAGCGATTGCACAAGCACAAAAGAAGAAAGCCAATCAACCTTGGTATAAAAAAATACTTTAATACTTTAAGCTATCGTTAAATTTGCTTATACCATAAGGCACTACTATAACTTATGCAGCTTTATCCAATCAAAGACCATAGCTGGGTGGCTATTGATATTCATCATAATTTGGGTGAACAGGCTACCTTACCAACAAATAAAATAAGCTCAATCAATAAATCAGGGTCAACCCATAAATCAGGGCCGATGTCTTGTCGTCAATTGCTAAAAAAGCTACAGCAAGCGCTTAATTTGACAGGCGAGTTAATGGAGGCAAACTTTCCTTATCATTTTATAACGGCTGATGGTTATACTTGGTATGTCAGTTTTAGCCATAGCCGCCAACATGCCGCAGTGTTGATTTCACCCTATACAAATATCGGCATTGATGTTGAAGACAGCGCAATTAGTCATCAGGTTGCTTCACGCTTTTGCCATCAAAACATTCCATGAATACCAATGGTTGAATCAAAAGCCTGCAGTCAATCAGGCAGTTTTACGAAACTTGCTATGGCGACTTAAAGAATGTGCCATCAAAACCCATCAACATGCCGATAAGCAATTAATCAAAGAATTAAAACATGATGTGCTAGGTGAATGGGGTGAGGAGGTTATCAATCATCTTATTGGCGCCGATGAGATAAATGCTAAAGATAAGTCTAAAAATAAGCCTAAAAATAAGCCCATACAATGTGTGCAAACCGACGCTAAAATAATTGGCAATTTTAGTAGCAAACCTTGCAGTTTTATTATTGTAAACCGTTAAATAAGGCTAAAAAATCGCTGTTTAAAAAAATAACCAATTCTTACGAAATTACTTTTTTTTGTAAAAAACCCGTGCTATGATTGCTATAAGAACAATTTACTATGTGAGCGACATTGTAGAGAAATGTTTTAACAAACTATTACAGGTAAAGCTAGGCTTAACTAGCCTTGTTTAAAAAACTACTTTAAAAACCTACCATTAATAGTGTTAAAGGAAGTTATAATATGTATGAACAAGGCATTGTAAAATGGTTTATTTAGCAGGCGTAGGTAGCGGGTAGCTAAACTTAACTAGGCTTAACTAGCCTTGTTTAAAAAACTACTTTAAAAACCTACCATTAATAGTGTTAAAGGAAGTTATAATATGTCAGTTCGTGAACAAGGCATTGTAAAATGGTTTAATGATTCAAAAGGTTTTGGATTTATTCAGCGTAACAGCGGTGAAGATATTTTTGTTCATTTCCGCGCGATTCAAGGTGACGGCTACCGTTCACTTCAAGATGGTCAAAAAGTTGAATTCATCGTGGTTGAGGGTCAAAAAGGTCTTCAAGCTGAAGAAGTTACCAAAGTCGAATAAGTTGAGCCAAAAAGGGGTTGAAGTGTTATTTTTGACCTTTTTGCAAACCAAGTTGATGTCATTAACTTGGTTTTTGTTGTTTCTCATAGCCAATGATTGATTGGTCAAAATAGGTTAACTCTCTGTGTTTCAAACTTTCTCACAACTACCTCTTCATCCAGCGCTCAAACAAGCGATTGACCAACTAGGTTATCAAACGCTGACCCCTATGACAAAGCGCAGATATTGCCCAATACACTCGCTGGGCAAGACGCCATTGGGCAGGCACAAACAGGTAAGACAGCAACGTTTTTACTCACCACCCCTATACAAGCGCAGATATTGCCCAATACACTCGCTGGGCAAGACGCCATTGGGCAGGCACAAACAGGTACAGGTAAGACAGCAACGTTTTTACTCACCATCATCAATGAATTGCTGAATAATCCTATAAACCCTGAGGTTGATGGCGATCGTTTTTTGGGTGAAACCCGTGCGCTGGTGCTCGCGCCGACTCGAGAATTGGCTCAACAAATTTATCAAGATTGCCTTGAACTCACCAAGTTTACCGAACTGCATACTGTTTGTTTGCTCGGTGGCACAGACTATGAGACGCAGTTAAAGCAGCTGCATCAAAAGTTTGTCGATATCATCATCGCCACCCCAGGTCGTTTGATTGATTTTTGCTTTCAGCACCATGTGTATCTCGATCGTCTTGAAATTTTGATATTAGATGAAGCAGATAGAATGCTGGATATGGGGTTTATACCTGATATCAAACGCTTGATTCGTATGATGCCCGCCAATACGCATCGGCAAACCCTGCTTTTTTCCGCTACCTTTAACCAAGATGTGATGAATTTAGCTTATCGCTGGTTATATCAGCCGATTTTTGTAGAAATTGCGCCCGAACATGTAGAAATTGCGCCCGAACAAAAAACCAGTCAAACCATCGAGCAGCTATTTTTCACCTTGATGGAATCGGATAAACTGGCGGCGTTACAGCAAATTATTGAAAAAATTTCCCCCAAGAAAATGATTGTCTTTGCCAATCGTAAAGACCAAGTCAAGCGCCTGTATGACAAACTTAATCGTCAGTATAAAGTAGTGATATTGTCAGGGGATGTCATACAGGCCAAACGCGAGAAGTATTTGGCACAATTTCGTCAAGGCGATGCCAATATTTTAGTGGCGACTGATGTTGCAGGGCGAGGTATTCATGTGGATGATGTGGCTTGTGTGGTCAATTACACCTTGCCAGACAGTCCTGATGATTACGTTCATCGTATCGGTCGCACCGGTAGGGCAGGCAATAAAGGCATGAGTATAAGCTTTATCAGTGAAAACGACGGATTTAACTTACCGGCTATCGAGCAATATTTGGATGAAAGTATCAAAATGCAGCAATGGTCGAATGATACCCGTTTTTTAGAGGATTAAATTTTTTAATTGATAAAACATTAAGGGCGCTATCAATCAATAGCGCCCTTTTTTACAGCAAAAATACATTAATAAAAATAACGCTATAATCTAACGATATCGACTTTAGCAAGACCATTTGAAGGATTAGCAATTCTGCTAAAAGCACCTTTTGACAAATCTAGCGTACGGCCATATTTGCCGAACCCACCTGTGTCAGTCACGCGTACAACCACACTTTTACCATTGGCTTTGTTAGTGACTTTAAGTAGGCTACCTAATTTGTGCACGTTGCTGGCGGCAGTCAGTGCATGTTGATTGAATTTCTCGCCAGACGCCGTGGTACGACCATGATGCTTGCCACCATACCATGAAACAACAGCAGCATTGGCTTGCTGGGTGGCTAAAGTAGTAACAATCAAACTGGCAATGATATATTTCATCGGATGTTCCTTTTATCAATTAAAGCGGTCAATAATCTGACTGCTTAAAGGTATCAAGGGGCATTTCCCGTGATTTACATAGTAAAAACAAAGTAATATTGTTTAATATCACTTAAGCGGTGTGTATTCTAATTACAAAGTTATGTTATTTCAAATATTTTATTGTAAACAAAATCTTTAATATCGGATGTGTTTTGCTAAACATATAAATTGTGTAACTATATCAGCTAGTTTTTCTAACCTGTTGATTTTGTGTAAAAATGCTATCTTGAGTCGCTAATTGGATATAAAAAATGCAAAAAAAAGAGAATGCAAGTTATTGCATTCTCTTTTTTACATATGGTGGAGATGGCGGGAGTTGAACCCGCAAAAGAATAATATAATAAAACGCTATCAAATATTAGATATTTAAAATCAATAACTTATAAATTCTGTTTTTGATAGCATTGTACTGCTTTAGCATTAAGCCTGTCAAAAAGCCTGTCATATATGCCAAATAAAAACCCTGCAATTTAGCGGAGGTTATAATTCTCCATCAAATCTAAAATAAATTGTTTCTTGTTTTCTTGATTTTGCAAAAGCTCATACAGCTTTTTTTCTCGCTCATCACTAAGATAAAATTTTAATAAAAAAGATTTAGCTTGGTTTTTGTCATCATGTTTTGCAACATACTCGCTATCTGATTTTCGGTTTGACATTATGATAAATCCTTGTTAATATTCACTCGCTAGACGTTAGACATCGTAAGATTGTCACTTTGTTTAGTGTGTTCACCACCGCTTAGGTGGTTTAGAAAAAATCTGCCATCGCTTAGATGGTTAAAACCCCTTGACAGCACATCAAGGGGTTTTGCTTTTTTAGTCGATGATTTTAGTAATATTCATTAGCGTTTTCATTCAGCCAATCATAGTTATTTTCTACACCCATCGCTTCAAGTTCTTCCATGACTTCATCAGCATCTAAATTTTCACAAGCCCATTTTTGACCTTCTTCGTCATTCCAATATGCTTCGTTTGGTTTTGGTATAGATACATCACAGCTTTCATCGTTACCGCTTAATTGGATAATAAATTTATCGTCAATCGTTACATTCGTAGAGTACCCGCGTACGGTTTCGGTTTCTGTTTCAGAAATAGCGCGTTCAAAAGATTGCTCAAAGAATTGAATATTAGTGATTTTCATAACATTTTTCCTTATTTAGTGTGTTTAAAGTCATCAAGAGAAATCAGCACATTTCGTCTTGATGTGTGTATAATATCTTATATATATAAGACTGTCAACACCTGAGCACAAAATATTTTTAAATTATTTCGTATTTAATTTTGCAATCTCAATTTTATTCTTATCTCCGTGCATCCATTTGGCGTATCGCTTCATCAACATCTGCAAGCTATGGCCCATCTGGTCAGCAACAAATACCGGGTTAACCCCATCCATCAAAAGCATTGTCGCATAAGTATGCCGGGCGTTATACGCTGGGCGGTGTCTAATGTGGCAGCCTTTCATTGCATCAACTAGCCTAAGCCTAGGTGGTTTCTCATTAAAAAATGCCTCGCCCGTTTCTGGGCAAACCAAAACATACTCTTTAAATTCTTTTTTGGCCAACGTTGGCGTCAGTTCGCGCAGACAGTTCAGAGACGTTTTTGAGCGTTCATTCATGTACACAATACGGGCAGTGTGCGTCTTAGTCACCTGTTTTTCTGTCCCACGCACGCGGCTTTTATTGATTTTGATGGTGCCATTAAACCAGTCTATATCATTCCATCTTAGCGCGATTAACTCACTAGGTCGGCAACCTGTCCAAAACGCCAACTCATAATAGTAATAATAAAAATGGTCATCGCCAGTGAGATTGTTATCCAGCCATTTGAGTAGGGCGTTCATTTCGTCGCGGGTGAATGGATCAGGGATATCGACTTGGATTTTTTTATTTTTGATACTATCGATGGGGTTGACAGTGATAAGCTGCGACTCAATCGCTGTCTGAAATACCCCGCGCAACGGTACCAGGCAATTATTAAGCGTTTTAGCGGTTTTAAAGTCTTTATCGATGATTAAGTCTTTGAGCAAATCTGTGGTGATTTGGTGGATTGGGATGAGTGCCAGGTCAGACATCCAATGATGTTCGAGTATGCGCAGATAGCCTTTTTTGGTATCGAGATTGGCTTCAGTGTGTTTTAAAAAGCGCTGGGCAACTTCTTGAAATAAAACACCGTCATCGGTGATGACGGTTGTATCGATGACATTTTCGCCGCGCGCCTTGGCAATATCAATGTCAGTGAGTATGCCCCATTCAGCCTTGGTGATTAACTCACTTCTAATTTTAGCGGCTGCCGCGATGCCTTCCGCAGTTGGCGGATGGGGGAGCGTGATGTTGTAGGCTTGTTTGCGGCGCTCAAAGTAGATTTGGATTGCGCCATTTCTAATCCGCACGCCTTGCGGTAGCGTTTTTCGGCTTGTTCTGTCATCCATTGATTATACCCTCGTATAGAGTAGTATATATTACCGTCTTGTTTAGTCCAAACCAAATCTTCTGGCCAATTTTCTTTGCGCGCGAATAGTCGTTGCTCAGGTATGCCCGTTAACTTGGCAAACTGAGCCGCATGCACCCAGTCAATAGGGGATAAACCAAGTTCAATCAAGGCGCTAGCAATATCATTCTGATTTAAGGTCATCATTTATCACCTTGTCATTTATTACACTCAAATCAATATCAGTGCTAAAGAATTTAAGCTTTGATTTGATAGCACGATTAATTGTTTCCTTGATTTGCTTTGCTTTTACCTTTTTATAACTGTAAAGCGTGTATCTAATACCAGTGCCAAAAATACTATCATTAATATAAATATGCGTTCTAGGCACACCAATCACAGTATCCCATGAGTTTTTATCCTTGACCTTCTCAATAGTTGAGAATACTGAATCATCAATGACAAGTCTTTTGTCATTTTCACCAATTACAGTATGTTGTCTCACACTAAAATAAGGCTTGCCATCTCGATAACGGTTCTTTTCAGATACTGAAAAATTGTAAACGTACACAGGGGAGCCAATAGCCATCACACCACCTCACTTGGATGCCCAAGGCAACCTGTTTTGGGATCAAAGTTATCACATTCGCCAACTGATATATAAAGCTCACCCGCAGCTTTACGCCTTAACAACTCATTTCGGATGTCTTTGTCTGTTTTAAATTCGTCAGACTCACAAACATCCGTTAAATCTTTGTAACGCAACAGACCATCAATACCGTGACTTAAATGTATTGTTGTCCACTTACTTTTTTTATTGTCAGTCATTACTATTTTTCCTTCTTACCAGATTGCCGAAATTGTGGTCAATCGCTTGACCCTGTTTGTCCCAAATCGCATAGCCTGGTACAGGCAACCAATTGCCTTCACCATCTTCAATCACCCGTCCAGAGTAACCATCCGGCTTGCGCTGAAATCCACAAATATAATGGCCATTGTCGGTGATGCGGTGATTTGGGTGACGTAGGCGCTTTTTCATTTTTTTTGCTGTAATCGTTTGAAAGCTTGATTTAGCTGTTTTAGGCGTTGCACATGTTCCTCAGACCAACGATATTTTATGCTTAGTTCTGATAACGACTCGTCGTTCCATCCCACAACAATGCCATATATCCAAGCGTCTCTTTTGTGTTCAGACCAATCTTTGGCGCCAAAAACGATTGTGTTTCTTAATGATTCCAACGGATCAGTTGGATACCTATGAGAGTTAAGTTGGTTTTCATTATTCATATTTAAGCTCTTATCTCGACATACGATTTATCAAAATCAAACAAATAGCCGTCTTGCTCAGCAATGCTACGCACCAAGCTAGCGACTTGTAGCTGCAAATCAACCATCGACTTGGGGTTATAAATTTTTTGCGTATCGATCTCGTACTCAGTACCCGCGATATCAAACATAAAAAAGTCAATGTGATAGCAGCGTTTGACCCCGTCATCGACAAATTCATCTGGGATAATCTCATCAAGCTTTGTGGACGGGCACCAATCACCATAAAACCGCATGGCTTTGATACGATTGAGCATGTACTCATTACCCTTGCGGCCACAAGCCGATATTTTTACCCAGCCACGGTATTTGCAGCCAACGCGTTTGTTGAGTACGTCAGGGTGAGCATGATGCGTCTTAACGTACTGACTGACGCGCCGCAATTCCACCTCAAACTCACGCTGTTCAGGCGTCATGACTGCCATTTCGTACACATCCATGATGGCTTGTGCTTTATGCGTTTTTAACCGTGATTTGCGCTTGGCGGCAGCAGTTGACTTTGATATTTTGCGTTTAGTCATGGCGCGCGCTCACAAGTAATTGCTTGATTTGAGCAATACGTTCATCGATTGACTTGGCGTTGCTTGCAGTTGGCGGTTGCTTGCACTCCGCTATCACATCGCCAAGCCATTGATGGATGCGCTTGGCATCTTCAATCGTCACATCGCTCAATACCTCAATGTCTTTCTTGTCGCTAAACTTACTTGGTTTATACAATTTAAAAAACAATTTGCCATCTTTGATAAATAGATGCGTGCGGCGATTAAGAGACAGCGTGAGTTGCATAGCGATGCTCCATTGCTTTGTTGATGTGGCGCAACATGTCAGCACATGCCGACAAGTGACCATAATCACCTTCGACGCTCACCCGGTGATGATTGTCTGTGCCAAACACGGCAGCCGGTGCATCTGAGTAACCGTTGATAATCGCAAAAGTTTTGTTGTTAGTATTACCAACGCGTTTACGGTACGTTTGATAATGACAACACAACACAAAGCTGATATCCGGGCAAATGCTGTCATCAGTAAACAAGCTATTTTTAAGTTGTTTATTGATGACGCTGGTGACATTTGAGTGTCTATCCATGATGACGATGTCATAGTCGTCGTATTTTTTAGCCAAATAAGCAAGCTCAAAGTTATACACGTCACGATACATTGCTAAAGATACGATTTTTATTTTGTATTTGTGCTTGAGCGCATGATAAAGACGCTGACAAGCTGATGTTACGCCAATACCAGCCGCGCCATTGACTGCAACAATTAAAGGTCCCATCACGCAGCCTCCGCATCATTACTATCATCATTGGCGGCGTCATCGTCCAATGGCTCCAAGTTAGTGCCATTGTCTGCGCTGTCTTTAATGAGACAAAACAGGGTACAAAAGCTGTGCCATTGCGTCGGCTCAATCTTGCAATAACCCCAGTGGATTTGGTTGTTGACAATCACTAGCTTGGCAAACACGTCTTTGACGTCTTGAGCGTTACGCTTTGATGTCACTGTGTTGACATAATCACACCAAATTTGCTGCGCTTGAATAAACGCATCCGCGCTTACTTGATTGCTCAAGTTTGCCTTTTTGGTGAGCTGGCGAAATAGCTGTGATGGGGTTTTTTGACTAGCCATAAACTACCTCCATTGCCGCGCGAAATTCCACGGCTTCAAGTTCGGTGATGGTGCGTGCGTTTTGTTCTTCAAAATCTATGATTGTTCCGGTGCGATGTCGACGTTCACCACCCGAAAGTTCAACGACTCGACTTGCCCAAACTAGGGTGTTTTTTGTCTTATCAACAATCGCAAAACAAGTAAAATCACTATCTCGACTTTGGAAAGTGATAAGGTCATTTACTGTTAAGTCATTGCTCGATTGACTATCATCATCACTAAACCGATCCTCATTAGCCATCCGCGCAAGCAATAAATCAACGTACGCAGTGATAAATGGCGTTTTGCCGGTAAAGTAATCAGACAAGTTTTGTGGGATATCGCGGTCTTGAAATGGTCGCACTGTGAGCGTGTCGCGCCAGTTATCCAGCGCGGCATCATGGTCTAAAACAGGGCAATCGTTATCGGCAATGGTCAAGCTACAACCTGCTGCCCAAAAATCACGACTTTGAGCAGGGCGCTTGTTGTACCAAAATCCACAGCCGTCGCTATCGCGCGCGTGCCAATTAGCATCGGTAGGGGCTTTTGACCAGTCAGGGGTGTAGGTTTGTTGAGTCATATCGCCACCTATACTGCCAAAGTGACGGCAATTACCGCAACAACTATCAATGACGCAAGGAGCGCAAGAATAACGCGGTCAGCCTGACTTAATAGGTCTTGTAGGTCGTTGATTTGAGTCTTGAGGTCAGCGTTTTGCTGTTCGACATGACGGATATACGCGTCACGGACGTTAAGATGTGGGTTGTAAAGGTCGATATCGTCATCAAGCATTGCTTGATAAAGGGCATCAAGCTGATGAGGCGCGGTATCAGTAGGGATATTGACGATGGTTTTGGCAATCTGAGATTTACCAGGGCAGCGCGGTACCTCGATAACTCTTTTTAGCTTGGTTTGGGTGTTGTTTGGATCAGCGGTGGTGATAGTGAGCATAATCATATATCCATGTTGTTGAGCATGGGTATAATTAAATCACTTGATTTATATAATGTCAATCATTTGATTTATTTTTGTTTAAAATAATGATTTAAAATAATCAAAAGTTACCATTTTTCTAAATTTTCCCACCAGAACACCCAGCCAAGTATGCGGTGCGTATCGGCAAATTCTTTTTTGGTCAATGTGATGCAAGGATAGTCCCTGTTGTGGGTGCAAATCTCTATATTGTTATCATGCAAAAACCGAACGGTTTTAATTTTAAGTCCACCGCCTACTTCCATTGCGTAAAACTTATCTTCTTTAAGTCGCTCAGTTGCCTTGCTAGTATCATAAGCAATCGTTGCCCCATCAGTAATGAGCGGATAGTTGCTGTTACCATATGCCTTGGCGACTACAACATTTTTTGCCTTTACACCTGCCTTATCAAGCTTTGCTTTGCTAAAACGAGTTTTCTTACCTGTGTCTTGATACTCTATATTATACAGCTCGTCACCACAGGCGAATTGCACCTCATCAAACAAAGAAACTAACACCTCATCATCTAGTAAAGGAGTGTGTTCATCCCAAGCATCCAAAGTGCCTGTGATAACCATTTCATTATCATCTTCATCTACACTTTCAAGTCCACTTTTACCGCTACCATTCAATAACCAATTTAAATTAACACGCAAAAAATCAGCTAAATCTCCAGCGCGTTCACTTTTTTTGCTATCTCGTCTCTCAAGTGTAGATAACGCTTGAGGCGTCCAACCGATTGCTTCCGCAAGCTCCGTTTGGTTAAGTCCACGAGCCTCTCTTGCTTGTCTAACTCTTGCACCTAATGCCATTTTTACCTCCTTCAATCAATGCTTAATTACAATATAAAGCAAATGATTTATTTACAAAAACACAAATGATTGACATTTAATAAATCAAGTGATTTAATATGATTAAATTTTTAAACAAAGGATTTAATTATGACGCCTTTACAAGCCCTCGAAAAAGCAATAGAAATTGCTGGCAACCGCTCAAAACTAGCTGAGCAAATTGGTATCGAAAAACCGCAAAACGTATCCAACTGGGTCAATCGCGACAAAAAAGCATCTGCCAAATATGTCGCCAAAATCAGCGAAGTGACTGGGGTGCCATGCTATGAGTTGCGTCCTGACATTTTCCCAGCCCCCGCTAACGAGTGTGATGCTCAATCAACACAATCAGCATAGCAACAAAATAGCAATAATCACACGACAAAAACGGAGGGGATATGTCGCAATCAAAATTTACAGCCAGTGAGCGCGCGGATAAATGCGTTTTATCGCTAGAGCAAGCTATCTATCAAACCACCAAGCGCGAGCGGGGATTGGTTGGCGCAATTTGTAGCATTTACGGGCTTAACTACAACACCGTATCTGCGCAAATCAATCCAAACAATGATAGCCATACGCTATCACCAGACATCATTGAGTATGTACTGACTCACGCACAAAACAAATCATTGGTTATGGATGCTATCTGTTGCGCTCACGGCAATGCCGCGTGGTTTGAGTTACCAACGGCGGACGATGGCGAAATGTTTGACGATATCGCTGAGCTTATGAAACGATTTGCCGATATGAATAACACCACCTTGGCAGCCATTGCCGACCAAAAAGTTACCAACGATGAAAGCAGGGCAATGAAAAAAGTGGGTTATGCACTGATTGCCCAAATTCAAAAAGTTATCTTAACCGCTGAAGCAATGGAGCGTATCGTATGACAACTAAACGCCCACCATTAGACTTTGACGCCATTAAAATCGCCGCCAATGGCAAATGGATTGATACCATTTATCCAGCAGTTGGCATCCAATTTGACAAAGCCCCAAAACAACACCAACCTTGCCCAGTCTGTGGCGGCACTGACCGCTTTAGATGCGACAATAAAAAAGGCGATGGCACTTGGATATGCTCAAACTGCGGCGCGGGTGACGGGTTTAAACTCGTTGAGCTTTACACCAACACCAGCGGCTATGACTTGATGGCAATGGTTGGCGGCATCTTGGGCGTTGGTGCGACATCAACGATTACGCCTGAGCAGCGAGAAAAATGGAAAGCTGAGCAAGTTGCCAAAGAGCAAGCTGAAATCCAAGCCAAACTACAAGCCCAAAACACCGCCGCCAATCAAGCATCTGAGCGTTGGAATAATGCCAATATGACGGGTCAAAGCGACTATTTGACGCGTAAGCAAGTCATGCCATTTACGGCACGTTTTGACGGCAACAATCTACTTATCCCAATCATTGCATTGATTGATAATCAGCAAGTTATACGCAACATCCAAACTATCGCCAATGACGGTAGCAAGATGTTTATGACTGGCGGTCAAGTCAAGGGTTGTTATTGTCCCATCGGCATGGACGCGCAATTTGCAAGCCCTGCTGTGATTTTAATTTGCGAAGGATGGGCGACGGGTGTCAGCATTTATTTAGCAGTCAACCAGTCAATCCCAGTGTTTGTAGCGTTTAACGCGGGTAATTTGTTGGATGTCGGTCAAGTGGTGCGTCAGCGTTATCCAAACGCACGTATCATCTTTTGTGCGGATGATGACAGTGAGACGGCTCACAAAATGCGTCAAGATGACATCGATAAGGGCAAAAAGCCTAAAGATTTGATTGACTATAACGCAGGTATTTCTAAAGCCAGTGAAGCCGCCAACACGGTGGGCGGTGAAGTGATTATCCCAAAGTTTGATAGCGTAAATAAGGCGGTGGCATAAGTGAGCGGTTTAACAGATTTTAATGATTTAGCCGTTGCTTGCGGACTTGGTGAGGTTGCCCGTCAAATCATGGCGGTAGTCAATCAAACACCCGCACCCATGGCAAGCAATGATGACATTGCACCCGCTGACAAAGCCATTGCTGATCAGCAACAAAAAGACCTTAATGCTATGCTGCAGCGTTACGCAAAAATCATGGCACCAGGGCGTGCAACCAACAAAGTCTATGACTTACAGCAAAAAGTCGAGTACACCAAGACTCAGTTTAACGACCACATCGGTAACAAAGCTATTGCTAAATTGTGGTTTGAGGCAAGCACAAAGACGATTACCCAAGACGAAGTTATCCGCGACCGCAATGAGCTGATTAGCAAAGACGACGCCAAAGGATTTTTTAATCGCTATTTACTCATCTATGGCACCAAAGAGGTTTGGGATATCCAAAAACACCGCCGCATTGAAGCCAAAGCGGTGGAGCTGTCCGACAAAGAAGCGTTTGACAGCTGGATAAAATCCCCGCGCAAAAAGATGGTTGATGTCGATAATATTTGGTTTGACCCATCACGCACCCGCAAAGCACCCAATGACGAGCCGTTTGTTAATACATTTGTGGGATTGCCACTCAAACCACTAGACATGAGCGGCAAAGATGCGATGGAAAAATGCAAACCCATACTGGAGCTATTGCATCATCTCTGTGAGTACAATAATGATTTGTATTTGTGGGTGTTACGGTGGCTTGCCATCCCGCTGCAAAAGCCTGGTACCAAATTGGATACCGCACTGATTTTTCACGGGCACATCCAAGGCGCAGGTAAGTCGCTATTTTTTGACCGTATCATGCGCCGTGTCTATGGTGAATATGCGGTCACATTAGGGCAGGGTCAGCTTGAGTCATCATACAATGATTGGGTAGCGGGCAAACTTTACACCGTGTTTGAAGAGATATTTACCGGGCAAGACCGCTACAAGCACATGGGCTTTGTCAAGCAGCTAGTCACAGGCGACCAGATTTATATCAGCAAAAAGTTTGTGAGCGGCTGGAAAGAAGACAACTACGTCAACACGGTTTTTTTATCCAATGACATGATGCCATTGTCATTGGAGGTTAACGACCGCCGCCACGTCGTCAGCTATCCCAAAGCAAAAATCCCTGCGACCCTGTTAAAACGGGTAGAGGTGTCAGTCAATGACCCAGAGAGTGACATGGTATCAGCCTTTTATACTTATTTACTCAACGTAAGTTTGGCAGGACAAAACGAGCATACGCCCGCTATCATGACAAAAGCCAAACAGCAGTTGATTAAATTATCACAACCAAGCTGGGAGTCTTTTTATGACGAGTGGGCAGCCGGTGAGTTGGCGGTGCCGTACTCATCTTGTTTGTCCCAAGATTTATTTAAGTTTTATCTGACATGGTGCAAACAAAACAATGAGCGCAGCACCACGTCCACCAAGTTTTTATCATTTATTGGCACCCGTGAAACCAAAAAATTAACATGGTATAAGACGCCAACAATGATGGCACGCAAGCAATCAATGATTATTTGTGTTAATGTACCAATGGACACATCAAACCAAACCGAGTATATTGGAAATCAAATTAGCGAATGGCGCATTGCACTGGACGACTACAACGCACTAAACGCACCGCAACCCATTAATGCTAGCCATCCATTTAACAAACGATGACCCTGTTAAGGGTTTGGTTAATACCTTGGTTAAGGGTTAAAACACAGACCCTTAACCACTCAACACCGCCTACATGGCGGTTTTTGCGTATTTGGTTAAGGGTGTTAATGGTTTTTGCGCCTATTGCTATAGGCAAAATATTTTTATAAAACTTTTAGTGACTGCAAGCTATAAAATATTTTTTTGCTATGGAGTTAGAAACAACCCTTAACACCCTTAACACCCTTAACCACATCATCCAATGATAGATATAGCAAGGCTTTAAGTGGTTAAGGGTTTGGGTAAGGGTTGCGCGATACTCTTAACCAATCGCATAATTATCAGCCAAGGAGGATAAACTATGCGTAAACAATTTGACCGAGCCGCCGCCGAAGCCTTCGCTTGCTTGACACCCATACAATCAGCTTGCTATCACTACATGACCGACGGCTTTAGCTCTCACAATAAATCAGCACTGCGCCAGCATTTTATCAATGAGTTGACCGCTAAAGACATAAAGCCAAAGTACATCGAGCGGGTTGTCGATACCGCATTGGGTGAGCTGACTTATCCAGTAGCAACAAACGGTGACAAATACACATGGTCAGGCTGTCAGCGTTCAGCGTTTTGTGGCATCCCACAAAAGTCCTGGAGTCGTAACGAGCTGTGCAAATATACTAATTTTATCATAGATAAAATACGCTCAAACACAGACGCAGTAAGCCGTGCGATACAATTACAGATGACTGTTTGATTTGAGTTATATTGCCAAATGACTTAAAAAACACTATGATTTTCTCATAATCAGAAACTCTATCAAAGCTACCGCATTCTCCCGGTAGCTTTTTTTATGGCTTACTATCATCCTCCTAGTAAGCCATCTTTTTATTAGCACCGCTACCGCTATCCATTTTCTCTGGTAACATTGGTTTGGAATATGTAGCGGTTATCTATTTGGTGATGATATGCCTACTGCACCCGCTAAGTTATGCAGTCATCCCGGCTGCAATGCCAAAGCAACCGCTAATGGCAAATGCCCAGCGCATCAACCAAACCCCACTGATGCACCCATCAAACGTGAGCGCACCAAAGACAAACGACCATCTGCACACAAACGCGGATATGACTATCGGTGGAATCAAGCGCGCTTGGCGTTTTTGGATGAGCACCCGCTTTGCAGAAATTGTCAAGATAAAGACATGATTGTCGCTGCCACAGTCGTTGACCATATCATCCCACACCGCGGCGACCAAAGCCGCTTTTGGGATCAAGACAACTGGCAGCCGCTATGCAAGTCATGCCATGACATCAAGACAGCAACCATAGACCGTAAATTGACGACCGCGCTTTTACCCAACGGCAAAGCGGGTGGGGCGGTTTTAAAGTAAACGGGTTCGCCGATAAAGACCGTAGCCCCCGTCTTTTTTACGCATGGTCAAAACCCCATAGGGGGTATACCCCAATAAAATCAACAAATTAGGTGAAAAAATGGCACGTCCACGTCAACCAACACAGCTAAAAGTGCTGCAAGGCGGCCGTATTCGTGACGACCGCGACGCACTCAAACAACAAGCGCAACCAGAGTTAGGCATGCCAAATTGCCCAGAGTGGCTAGACGCCAAAATGCGCAAAAAATGGCACAAAATAGGACCAGAGCTAGTCGCTTTGGGTCTGTTATCCATCATCGATGGCGATATCTTTGGCAGCTATGTTGAGACCGCTACTCGTTATGGTGAAGTGTGCGAAAAACTAGACAGCATTGAAAAATGTACGGCGACAACGCCTAATGGCTTTGAGGTGCAGTCCGTTTTATTCCAGCTGCGCAACTCACTGCAAAAGCAAATGGTCGCATTGGGGCGCGAGTTTGGTATGACGCCAGCTGCGCGCTCATCAATCAAGGTGAACACTGAGCAAGGTGAT
>NZ_JAVSPX010000006.1:0-10359 GCF_037162615.1 Mesorhizobium sp. ISC15
GCCGAGCAACCAGCGCAGGGTCCCGGATTCTTGCTTAGCAGAAGCTGCCGAAAACTCGGCGGCCTTGATGGTCTCCGGATTTGCAGCGACGGTTTCCTGAAGCGAGGCGCCTAGCCCCAAGGTCTTCAGCTTCGCGGTGACGGGCTCGACCTCGCCGTCATGCACGACCTTCAGCCGGCGGTTCGACAAGTCGAAGGACAGCGCCCGAACCTCCTCAAAGCCGTTCAGGGCTAGGCGAATCATTCGCTCTTCTGATGGACAGTCCATCTTCGGCACGGCATAAACACTGACCCATCTCCCTGGCGCCTCGGAGGAGGCCTGTATATCGGTATCCGCTGCGGACATTGCATCACCGCCACAGGCGCCACCACAGGATTTGCTCATGATACGACTCCACTTGAACAATGTTGTGGTACCATTTTAAACTATAAAGCTACTATAAGGTCAATAGAGTAAAGAATCCGTTGGGGAGGAGGCTGATGCGCATTGGTCAGTTGGCGCAGTTGGTAGGGGTCGAAACACAGACGATCCGCTTCTATGAACAGCAGGGCTTGTTGCCGCCGCCTGATCGGCAGGACAACGGTTACCGTGTCTATACCGAGAAACACGTTGAGGGGCTGGCCTTCATCCGTCGCTGCAGAATCCTGGGCCTGTCACTGGCTGAGATTCACGAACTACAGAGCTATCAGGACGACCCTCATCAGCCTTGTACCGCCGTCAACGCCTTGCTCGATGATCACATCTCTCATGTGCGGTCGCAGATAACCGCTCTGCAAGCGCTTGAGAAACAACTCGTTTCACTGAGAGCGAGTTGCAACGATGACCGGGAAGTTGAGGCGTGTGGGGTTCTTGCTGGAATTAGCGAAGGAAACATGCACCAGCAGTAGGTGAAGCATCAACCAGATAATCCGATGAGATGCCGGTCTGTCTCACTCTCATGCAAAGGTAAGATCAACCATTTAATCCGCTTACCCTCTTTAGGAAAGGCATGTATTTTAATCAAGGTTTGCCATTTTGTTGCTCTTGGTCAGTCCAAGTTAATTCGTTGACTGCTTTGTAAGGGTTTACTCCTTTTGAATCATCGACTTTGCGATTGGATTTTAAAGGACAATAATAGATTTTTTGTAAGTTATCAATATACAGCATAATGTCTTTGGTGGCATACCATGTATCCATGAGCACATATTTGAATTTAATTTGTTTGTGTTCAATACTGTGCTGTAGCATGTCTTTTAGATGGTCAAGTTTGCTTTTGCCATCGGTGGTTTTGTCATAAATACGGTAATCAATGAGCCAGTATTGTTCGGTCTTTGGATTGACATAGATACAGTTAACGATGCAGATGCCTTTAATAATGCGATGGGCGTTGCCACTGTATTGGCGATTAACCAATTCGATTTTGTGACTATGATTTTTATCGAGTATGCTGTCATCAAAGATAAGATAGCCATCGTCGTCTAATACGATGTCGTCTTTGACTTTTTCCCATACGAGCTTGGGTTTTAGTTTGTCATGACGTAGGTATCGATTGATGCGGTCATGACTAATTGATTCAGGATGATGTTCTGCGTAGTTGGTAAGGGTGTAATTGGTTTGGCTTACCAGTAAATATTGACAGTAGTCTAGGCGGGTGATAGCTTTTTTCTTCATCTCTTTATGCTATAGTGAAAACTGAATTATATCGAACAGGGTCGTTCGTGGTAGGCCTGTCGAACCATAACGACCGTTACCCTTAGACAAGCTCAGGGCAAACGGTGCTTACTATAATTTAGGATTGACTATACTATATTTTTATCCGCTTTCGCAAAATTTTATGCTTTTTGCGTAAGTCCTAATTTTAATACTTTTTTGAATCCGTCAATGCGTAAGTCCTAATACTTTATTTTGATAAAAAATTCATTGAAATTAGTTTTCTATTCATCTTAATTTTATTGTAATTTAAATCCAACTTTTTCTAAAAACGGTAAATAAACCTTTTGTTTGTCGTTATTCAATAAATCCTTAGCAATTTGTTCGGCAAAGGCATCATAACTGGTATTTGCTTGGCCTTTCGCCAAATGCGAGACTTCAGGCAGTTTGGATATTTTTTTGGCAAAAGCAAAACGTTGACTATCCGTCATTGGTACAAACATATCGAGCGTATTGGGATCACGCTTGTCTTGCTCCGCCTTAGCGGTCTTGACTTTAGCTTTTTGTTTAAACTTAAAGGTAAAACCTGTAATGGTGCGACCTTGTTTGTGCTGGTCGTAACTGACGGTAATATCGGTATTAGCATTAATTTCTCTGACTGCTAAGTCTAAAACCCTATTTTTAAAATTACTCATTAAAATATATTCATCAGGCAACAAACCAAAGCGAAAGCGCAACTCATCTAAGGTAATGGTCAGTGTTTTACTAGCTTTAAAGCGAATCAAACACTCATACAACCGCATGGCATAGCGACTTCGTAGATGTGCCACTTGCCACTTGCTCAATCTCATAACTGGTAAAGTTACGTTCCAACTCAACGAGCATGGGAATAATGGCATTGGCAAACATAAATTTCACTGTCGCTTCATTTTCGATATAAACCGCAGATTGGGTAAAGCGTTCATAACGTACAACCACATTTCCTTTAGAATTGATATAGTGATAGCCCCATTCAGCTTGATATAAACCCATTACCGCTTTTTTAAGGCTCTTATACCCTGCATCCCTATCAACACCAAACGCATTCATGTAATCACTAGCATGGATGACCAATTCTTTATCTTTTAATTCTTCAACTTTATCACCAACTTCACGAGCCTTTAAAATTGCTAATAAAATTAAACGTTGCTCAACTTCACTCAATTTGTGACTAGCTTCGATTAACGCATTGTCTTTAACCACTAAATTTCCCATGCTAAAACATCCTTATAAATATAAATACATCTTAATATTTTTAATTTATAAATACAAAATATATTTTTGTATTTATATTGCCGACCAAACGTATTTATATTGCCGACCAAACGTATTTATATTGCCGACCAAACGTATTTATATTGCCGACCAAACGTATTTATATAACGCTAAAAACCCTTACCCCTAGCGGCTTTCCGACCCCCTATAAAACTATAAAACTATAAAACTATAAAAAAGAGATTTTTTATTTTTAAAAATTAAAAGCTGAAAAACAGCATTTTTAAACATCACTTTTCAGTCTTATCATCAATATTCCAACCCAGTTTTAAATCATACACAAAAGCCTCAATAAACCGATTTAGCATCTTTTTATAAACTTTCTTATTCTCTTGAATCAAAGACAACATAAACTCACATTCTTGATGGTTTTGCTCAACCTTAGCCTTACCATACGGAGCACTACTAAAATACGTCAAATGACCCCGATTCACATTCATCCCTAGAATCTGCATAATTCTCATTGCCCGATAACTATTCATCATCTCAAAGAACTGGTCATTAAAATGGGGTAACTTATCGAAATCCTTCACCAACTGGAGGCGATAGTCATACGGCAAATGCTTAAAATGATAATATCGAATAAACTCGGACGTATTCGCACGAGCATCCAAACACCGCAAGAAAAAAATCACCCCCTTGGTCTTAGCTTTTCGTACTTCATTAGCACGACTAGCCCCTTTCGACTGACCAACCTTCACCGACCTAACTGCCTTTACATCACCAGATTCCATAACTATATCTCCAAAATAAACCAACTACAGACACTAGCAAAACCTATCTACAAACACCTAGAACAACTCACTACAAACGCTTCAACTATACCCTATACACACACTCTATTCAAACTAACTACATACACCTCATTTTAGATTAACTAAGCCAGTACACACTGATACCCCTTTTTATGCTATCGCTAAAATGTGGTATAGTGATACTGGCTTAGGGGTTGCACCCCCAAGACCCCCAACAAGCCCATTTGGTTATCCCCCACAAGGCATCGGCTAGACCAACATGGGCTTGTTAAAAGCACCCAACCTGACTGCCAATCAAGGAAAACCTATGCCAAGAATCAAAGGGGATAAACGCACCCTAGAGGTCAAAATCCGCCTAACCGAGACCGAATGGAACGAACTACAACAACGTAAAACCAAAAGTCTAGCAGGGTGGCTTCGAGACTTAGGCTTGGGCGCTGTACCGATTCGCCAGGCTGACCCTGATCTCATCCGCCACCTTGCTCGCATTGGTAGTAATCTGAATCAAATCGCCAGACACGCCAATACAGAAAAACAGCTAGACGTTCAAGTATTGCAGGAATTGGTTAAAGCCAATGCTTTGCTTGACCAACTTGTCACCCAAGCGGAACAGGATTAAAGGGGAATTGGTATGCTGTTGAAAATCTTTAGCCGAGGCAAAGGCTCAGGTAATGCCCCCATCAATTATCTGCTAGGTAACGATTATATGAGTGAAGGTCAATTAAGAGCTGGGATATCAAGGATAGTCAGTGGCAACCCTGTGGTAACTCAAGCGATGATTAACAGCAGTAACTTTGCTCGCAGATATACCGCAGGGGTATTATCGTTTGAAGAAGCCCCTGATTCGATTAGTGAGGCAGATAAACAAGCCATCATTCAAGACTTTGAGAAAGCTATGTTTGCAGGGATGGCACATGATAGATATAACGTACTTTGGGTCGAGCATACCGATAAGCTCAACCCTAAAACAGGCAAACCACGCCTAGAGTTAAACTTTCTGATACCCAATACCGAACTTTACACAGGTAAACGGTTGCAACCTTACTATTATGGTCAAGATGCCAAGTATTTTCGAGCGTGGCAAACACTGACCAATAATCGCTTTAAATTAAGCGATCCTGACGATATAAGCCATGCTAGGCTAATAAACCCTTATGACAGCAACCAAAGCCCTAAAACGAGCCATAAGAGCCTTAAAACGCAAATCGAAGCATACCTACGCTTTAAACTCATGAGTGGCAAACTCAAAAAGCGTGAATTGGATGTGGTGAAAGAATTAGAGTCGATGCCTGAGATTGGACTAACGGTTACACGGCAAAGTGCCAAATTTATCAGCGTGACCCCTGCCGATGGGCAAAAACCGATACGATTGAAAGGCTTTGTGTTTGATGAAAGCTTTGATTTTGCCAATTATCAAGCTAAACAAATTGCTGATCCAAGCAATACCACAACCCCCAATGCCAAAAAAGAGACCATTGCCTCCAAAAATGAGCGAACCAAACAAGCCCAAGCTGACTTTATAGGGATTTATGCTCACAAAGCCGAGCAGAACGCAAAGAAATATCACATTGGTGTAGAGGAGCTAGGGTGGGTGAAAAAACCGATAGATACTCAACCTAAACCGATTGAGCCTGAAAAACCGAAGTATTCCTCGCCAAGACCAAGGTATTAAATTGCGACCTTAGATACTTATTTAATATTCAAAAATATAAAACTGTAAATTTTAGCTTTTTGAATAAATTGCCATTTTCTGGAAAATAACAAAATTATTTAAATTCCAGTAACTTAAATTCAATATAAAATACTTAACGTACTATTTTTTCCGAATTCTGGGCTGACCCCTACATATAACCTGAACCGTCCCGGGATTGTCGGAGACCCAAAACTCTGAGACAATACCCTTATGAAAACCAAACAATACTCAACTGAAATTAAGACTCGAGCCGTCGAATTACTCATCGAATCACAAAAAGATTATCCCTCACTCTGGGCAGCCATACAAGCCATTGCTCCGAAGTTTGGCTGTACCCCTGAAACCCTTCGTTCATGGCATCAAAAGCACCTAGCAAAGCAAAATCCCATCACTGTTACCACCGAAAGCCAAGCCGCCCGCATTGCCGAGTTAGAGCGAGAAATCAAAGAATTAAAGCAGGCTAATGAAATCATTCGCAAAGCCGCTGCTTTTTTCGCCCAGGCGGAGCTCGACCGCAAACCGAAGTAATGGTCAAATTCATCGATGACGAAAAAGACAACTATGGAGTCGAGTCGATTTGCAGAATTCTGCCAATCGCTCCATCAACCTATTATCGCATCAAAGACGAGCAGGAAAACCCAGAGAAGCAAAGCCGACGTAAACAAAGTGACAAACACCTCATAGAGCAAATTAAACAAATTTGGCAAGACAGTGGCTGTCGTTATGGTATCCGTAAAGTCTGGAATAAGCTCAAACAAGAGGGTTTGCCAAAGCTTGGTCGCTGCACGGTTGAACGACTGATGAGAAAGTTAGGCATTCAAGGCGTATGGCGGGGCAAAGGCGAAATCACCACCAAACAGCGTGATGACCAAGACAAACCCGCTGATTTGGTCAAACGCAATTTTACTGCCGATGCCCCAAACAAACTATGGGTCGCTGACTTTACCTATATCAAGACTAAAACAGGCTGGGTTTACACCGCCTTTGTCATTGATGTGTTTAAACGGGTCATCGTCGGTTGGAAAGTATCCAATCGCATGGATACCCAACTGGTACTTGATGCTCTAAATCAAGCGTTAGATGCTCGTGGCAGACCTAGCGGGGTAATTCATCATAGTGATAAAGGCAGCCAGTACCTATCGATTAAATACGGTGAACGGCTGAAACAGTCTGGACTTGCCGCATCGGTAGGTACAACTGGTGATTCTTACGATAATGCCCTAGCTGAAAGCGTCAATGGGCTATACAAAACGGAGGTGATTGATTACTTCAAACATGAATGGGAAGGCATCAATGATGTTGCTTTAGCTACCCTTGATTGGGTACACTGGTACAACCATGAGCGATTACATTCTAGAAATGGATATTTGTCGCCTATTGATGCGGAGAATATTTACTATTGTTCATTAAAACCGTCAGGCTATGCTGCTTGACTCAAGCAATCTTGTCTCCGATAAACTCGGGACGGTTCAGGTTTGAATGACGCGGACATTGACCACAGTGATGATCAGGCGACCAAAGCAGGTTGGATACAGGCGAGTCTTGAGAAGATTAAGAGTACGCCTTTTGCGCTAGAGCCTAAGCACCTGACACACTAGATGTACCCGAAAAGGGGCTAGTGAGACTAACGGACACGTTAGCTGGTGGATATGCGATGCAATTGATCTAAATTAATTTCAAAGCACCAGAACCGGCTCAGTTGTGCCCAAAGCGGATGTTCGCAAAAAATAATCTTCTCTTGATACCGCAGATTAAAGTGGATGTTCGATATGGCCTTTTAAAGGTAGAAAACTTAGTATTTAGACGCCTACCTTCTAGAGAAATAACGCAAATGAATAAAATGCTACCATCAACTTAAAATCATGATATGTCACGGCAAACTTCACACTTTCTAACTGTTGGCATAAACAACATACCATCCATCTACTGAAGTAGAAATTTTTTGAAATGTGCCGATGGTGTATTTTCAAGCATATTGCCACGACAAATAACGTAAAGATTTTTGTAGGGGGTGATCCCTTCAATTTTAACGCTTCTTAGTCGACCACTCTCGCACTCATCGACCACAGACGAAGAGATCACCAATGAAATACCCAAGCCTGCCTGTACTGCCCGTTTAACCGCCTCTGTGCTTCCAAGCTGCATAGATACACCAATAGAATCTGCCACGCTTCCGAAAAAATGCTGTAACAGACGCCCTGTGCCGCTACTTGTTTCTCCCCCCAGCAATTTCTCTCCCTTCAGCCAATCTAATGGAATACTCGCCAATTTGGCCCACGGATGCTCCACCGGCACAATCACAGCTAGTGCTTCACTTCGCCAAACGCATGCATCAAATCCCTCTCGTTGATCCCACCATTCCATAATGGCCACATCGACTTCAAAGTTTTCCAGTTTTTTCACAATGGTAAGATTATCGCCAATGACTACATCAAAATTGCAAGTTGCTGTTTTCTTGAACCGCCTCAAGTGCGGTGGCAATACATAGATGCCGATATTCGAGCTCGCGCCTATTACAAGACGATTTGTGTCGAATAATGCGCACGCTCTGGATCCGGTGCGCACTAGGTTTTCCGCATAAGGCAAAAACACTTTGCCTTCCTCTGTGAGCGTACAACCTGCGTTGTTTCGCACAATCAGATTGACACTCAGCGACTCTTCTAGGCGCCTAACATGCTGAGTCACAGCTGACTGTGAGAGCCCTGTGTGCTTGGCTGCTTCACGAAAGCCACCCCGATTCACGACAGCCAGAAAAGTAACTACGCGTTCAAGATTGATCAATTAACGCCTTCCAAAATTGGATTATTGATAGCATCGGATGGCCTTTGGCCGGTCAGTGCCTGTAAGATATTATTGGCTGCTAGTTTCTCGATTTCGAAACGCACGTCGTCGACCGCAGACCCCAAATGTGGGGTGAAAAATGTTTGCGCTGTATTGGTCAGTAACTCCTGCGGAATAGCTGTTGGCCTATCAACACGGATCCACTCTTCCAATTCGAAAACATCTGCCGCATAACCCGCCAATTTTCCAGATTCAAGTGCTTCGGCAACAGCTAATTCATCGACAACTGAACCACGACACGCATTGATCAAGTAGCTTCCTGTGCGCATTGTGCCAATTGTTTCTGCATTCAATAAGTGCAAAGTTTGCGGCGTCATTGGCAGCATAGGTACAACAAAGTCACTGCTACTTAATAATTCATCGAGACTCACCTGTCGTGCATTCCAGGCCTTTTCCTGCTCTTGATTCAAGGCGATGTCATCGCAATAAAGCACCCGCATATCAAAACTCGATAAGCGCTTCGCAATCGCTCGCCCGACCGCACCCATACCGATGATTCCGAGTGTGCGTCCTGTTAAACCCGTTCCGTATAGTTCCGGTCTCCACCCGTTAAATCCGTGAGTTCGGATACGGCGATCCCCCTCGGCCAGATGGCGAGTCAGGCCAAGAAGCAATCCAATTGTCAGCTCCGCCGTTGGGATGGTCAGAAGGTCCGGCACGATGCTGAACCAAATACCACGGCGGGTACAAGCATCGACATCAAAGTTGTCATAGCCTTTGAGTGCTGCACCTACAATCTTCAATTTAGGGCAGGACGCAAGAAAATCATCATCGATACTGTCAGGCATGAATACCATCAGTGCGTCAGCATCCTTTGCTCTCTCCAGCAATTCTGCGCGCGACATAGTATCGCGGGTCATGTTGGGAACGACATCCGCAACAGATTGTAAATAATCGATAATTTCAGGATGAACCCAGTGGGTAAGAACTATTTTTTGTTTCATGTGTATACCAGATTTTTTATATGGGTTAGCTACTTGAACTTGCGACGCAAGAATGAACTGAATGTATCAACTAGCGTCACCATCCCAAGAATGACCAGCAATATCGCGGATACTTCTTGGTATTGCATAAGACGCAGCGATCCTATCAACTCGAAACCTATACCGCCGGCACCGACCATTCCCATCACCGTTGAGGCGCGAAAATTGTATTCCCACCGATAAATCGCGGTGTCGGCCATTTGCGGTAATACTTGCGGAAAAATGCCATGAAATATCACTTGTAGCGGGCTGCAACCTGCGGCCTGCGCAGCTTCAACTGGTGCTTGATCTGTATGCTCAATCGCTTCCGCAAAAAACTTAGCGATCATGCCGATTGAGTGCAGGCCTAATGCCAACACACCCGGCAGTGCACCAAAGCCGACAGCTGCCACGAAAACTATACCCATAATAAGCTCAGGAACAGATCTCAACACATTTAACAGAGCACGCGCAGCCTGATAGACCGCTGGATGTGGACTGGTATTGCGTGCAGCCAAAATACCCAAGGGCACGGACAAAAGCACAGCGATGGCGGTTCCAGCAATACTCATGGCTAAGGTATCGAGCACTGGCTTGACCCATGCTCTCCACTCACTAAAGTTGGGAGGGAACATCTCACCAATGAGACTAACAAGACTTGGCACGCCTTCGCCTAAACGCTCACCATCAAATAGACCAACGTAATACCAACATCCGACGACAATAGCTAAAATCAATATCACATACCTAACTACTCGATTCCAGCTTTGGCGCTGCTCTGACAATATGGCTTCGAAGTTCGTATTCATTATAGAGACCTCAAAAAATTAGAACTTGGAAAAATCTAGCTTTAGCAAACTACCTAAATCACGCACGACATCGTAATCCTTATCTGTTGCAGGCCCGAATCCTTCAGCCTTGAATGGTTTCAACACGTTCGGATCTTTCAAATCGAGGAAGGCAGCACGAATTTTTTCTTTAAGCTCTGGTTTTAAGTTAGAGCGCATAGTCCATGGGTACTGAGGAAACGGTTTTGACTCCGCTAAGACCTTCACTTTGTTTAGATCGATCAAGCCGCTCAGAACGAGCGATTCGAAAATGGGCTTGCTCAGACCACCGGCCTGCGCGTGTCCATTCTGAACTGCCATCGCCACTGCATCGTGAG